>CAVXBN010000029.1:0-128890 GCA_963760045.1 uncultured Chitinophagaceae bacterium | reverse complement strand
TAAACTGAAAACCAAAAGCTGAAACACGGCTTCCGTCAAGCCCGTATTTTGCCAAACCCCATGCTGTAGGCAGTTTTTATGTCAAGCCTTTAATCGCCCAACAAAATTGTTTATCAAAAAGTCAAAAGTTAAGTCACCAAAAAAACCAATACTAAAAGCTGTCAAACAATGCTGCCAAGAAAGTTTTCCCTTATGAAAGCGACTAATCACTCGCAATAGAGGAGCAAGTATCGCGAATCCAATAATAAATGAAGCGCCGATTATACCCCATTTGAAAACAGCAGTATTAATTCCAGGTAGTGGGTCTAAGCCAACGACTGTTCTGCGGAAGAAGATGCCTAATGAGAAGAACACATAAATAGAATGGTCCAAAGCAATTTCTTATCATCCTTCTTTTTAGGACCAAGTTTTATGTCTTTGTAATCCTCAACTTTTTCTTCTTGCTGCTTGAAACCAAAAGTCAATTAAAAAGTTTCTCATTGCTTGTTTTGATTTTTACAATGTTATACATTTCGCCATTACAAGTATGGAATTAAAATGCTTTCTTAATTCCAATACGTTGTGTTTATCCAATGCCTCCATCATGTTGAGCGTTTCTCCTACTGTTACAGTTGTCGGCGGAGACACAACCAAGTCAAAGTAATTCTTTTCTATTAAAGCTTCTGAAAACGATTGCATGTTCTTTTTGAAAAATGGCAGTAATGGTTTCTGACTTTCATACAATTTACCAGTCAAACAGCCAAACAATACGGCAACTCTTTCTTTATCTCTCACTTGTCTAACAGGCAAATTGTTTATCTCCTCAATGCTAATCTTAGAACTTCCAAAGTACATGTTCTTTTCATCGCAATGCGCTACAATAAAAAGCAAGTCATTATTACCTTCTGTAAGCTCCTTAACTAATTCTTCTTTTGAAGTAATAGTTTTTGATGTTTTTGTTGCTGCACGACCGTCTATCTCTGCAACTGCCTTTTGAAGTCCCTCTACATCAAAATCTATATTTTGAAATGTGGCTTCCTTTGTGTTTTAGGGAGCCCGTTGAAATAGGTAACTGAACTTTTATCAAGACGTTTATCTTTCAATTTTCATGCAAAGCTGTTTCCGTTTGATTGAATGATTTTTTATGGATGTGTTGCGGCTTATCAGCACAATGTTATTCTCTGATGCTGCGTCGGAAATACCTTTACTCAATCCAAATAAGTTGTCGCCGTAAACGTAAGCAGCTCCATCATTCTTCATAGCAGCCATTTCCCGTTTAATCTGCCATTAGCTGTGATTTTGTTGTATTGTCCACCTTCTGTAGTTCTCCAACAAGTTTTCCGTTTTGAATTTTGAAAATTGCAACATAATTTGAGTTGCCACTCTTTACCAATGTTATGTATAATCGGTTGCTAACAACATCAAAATTTAAATTCTCAAACTTGTTTAAGAAGCCTGAATAAAAATTCGCAATCTTCTGATATTCCGAAGTTGAATTAATTAAGCCACTTTTTACAAAGAGTGTATTTGTGAAAACAAAATCGGATTTGTTTCTTTCAATATACCAGCGTGTTCTGCAATAATAAATTTCTTTACTGCTAAATCTACTTTCGCTTCTTCCCGTGTGCTAAGCGGAATTTTAAAATCCTTCAACCCACACATGTCAAGAAAACTTGAATATCGCTTTTGTCTTGGAAATGTATGAATTTCCCCATTGGGAAGGTCATTCATATGAAACCACCATGTTGATTGTACTTTATTATTTGTTTTGTATAACAAGAATGAAGTCTTAAATGGATGATCGTAGTCTAAATGGTCATCAGCTTTCAAAGCGGGAACATTTTCATTCTTAATTTGTATAAATGCCCAATCATTATCCTGACTTACATACTTTCCAACTGTATTTGTTCTTGATAATTTTTGTGCGTAAAAGAAATAAAGCCCTTTGTAATGTCCGTCTTTGTCTCTATCAAAATATGCACTTCTCGGGCAGGCATTTTCATAAGGATTTTGTCCAAACGTAGAAAAAACTGAACATAATAAAGTTGTTAGTGCTAACGAAAGCTTTGAGAATGATGGTTGCATAAGAAAGATATTTGGGTGATAATAATTGTTCTCTAAATGTTTCAACCCCTTTCTGTCAAGCTCAATAAGCCTTTGCTACAGTCCCTCGTGGCATATTAGGGTGTTCAAAAAAAATTGCCTACAACGGTCACGGCTTGGCGATGTGGCGGTATTTGAAAATCGTCAGCCCGTAACCGCTGCTAAATTTATAACTAAAAGTTCATTGTTTATTCTATTGCTCGGCGTTATTCGTCGGCTGGAACTGAAGCCGAATAGCGAACAAAAAGTTGAGAATATATTCGTCGCCCCGCCATATTGCCAAACCGCCTGTTGTATGTAGCTTTTTACTTGTCGTCCTTTGACCTGTCAACGTATTCTAATGCGCCGCCCCAACAATTGTTTTCTCCGGTCAAATAACCTTTGTTGAAAAGAACGTGAGCAAATGCTTTCATTTTATCGTCAGAAAGTCGGATTGAAAACTCTTTATCCTTTTTAATAATCTCGATTGCTTTGTCAAAATTATATTCAGTTTGAATTTTGTCAATAAGCTTTGTCTTGTAGTCAAAGAATGAGATATTGTCGAGAGTCTTCTTTATTTTTAAATTCGAAGTATCGGTCCTTTTTTGATTTTGCAAAGTCAAGTACTTTTTGCTGCCCTTTTGTGTCGTAACCAACATTTAATTCTCTGTGCAAAGCACCTGCAAAAAAGTTTCCTTTTGTGCAAATTTCCTTTGTCACGCCTGTATTAAGGTTTTTTACTTTAATGACCGTGAAGTAGCTAAATGTCGAACTGCTTTGAACCGCTGCAATGAAAGTTTAAATACTTTTCATTGTCAAGGTCAGCGGTTTTGTCTAACCTTTGTGCTGATAGCTTAGCAAAGGCAGTGTCAAAATAAATGTCAATACGGAAACGAATGCTCTCATAAAGTTACATACAACGCGTAAATAGATGCTATTACACGCTATCCTTTCAAAAAATTGTCGATTGTAAATCAAACACTTAGCATTATACATTTTAGATATCAATAGCGTCAATCCAAAATAAATCGCTCACATCATTTCAGGCAAAAACATCTTTCGGGCAGACCAGAATGCTAACATGAAAACACGAGTATAAATGAGGGTGAATGGGCAAGTGGGTAGGGTACATAGGTGGCAAAGGTTTAGTAGAATAAATGTAAAACCTTCTTCCGATATTCCAAATTAAAATATTTGAAACAAGCTTTCATCTAAGCCTTTTCCATCTTTACCATAATCATCCAATTACCAAAAATCAAATAAATAATTGTGTGATAAAAGGTTGGGACTTAACGATGCAACTTCTACCCTTCTGTTACACGGTTACGTATCGCAATTTCATTCCACACTACTCTACACTTACGCCCAACCATAGGCACGAATCCTTCGTTCATCCTTCCCAGTATTGCCTGCTACCATTCATCTCAACTCCCTGTTTACCCCCCCCATCAGTATGTAATCTGAGCCATTTATTTACAGTTCAACATTCGCTGCACTATATGCAATAGCATGCATACACCAGAAAATACAACGGTACCAGCCGTACATGCCTGTCCGCTTCAACACACCCTCAAAACTTAACGTTTTCATTTCAAAGGCTGTTCACAAACTCCTGTTGCACACCAAAAATATTCACTACCTTCGCGCCCTAAAATTTAGTAAAAGAAGACCTTTATGGCGGACTTAAAATTTCAACGCAACTTTGGTATTGCCGCACACATCGATGCCGGCAAAACCACCACTACCGAGCGTATCCTGCGCTACACCGGTATGATTCACAAAATTGGTGAGGTGCACGATGGTGCCGCTACCACCGACTGGATGGAGCAGGAAAAAGAAAGAGGTATCACCATTACCTCGGCTGCCGTAAGCTGCCAGTGGAAGTTTCCTACCTATAAGAGGTAAGGATACTGCCGATACAAAAAGCTACTATTTTAA
The DNA here is from genome assembly GCA_963760045.1 of uncultured Chitinophagaceae bacterium. GTDB lineage: Bacteria > Bacteroidota > Bacteroidia > Chitinophagales > Chitinophagaceae > Ilyomonas. Next base: position 124,891 of record CAVXBN010000029.1, on the reverse strand, counting down.
TATCATTGATACCCCGGGTCACGTGGACTTTACTGTAGAAGTAGAACGTTCTATGCGTGTTCTCGATGGTTTGATCGCCCTGTTTTCGGCTGTAGATGGTGTAGAACCACAGTCTGAAACCGTATGGCGCCAGGCTAACCGTTATAAAGTTCCGCGTATTGGTTTTGTAAACAAAATGGACCGCAGCTGGTGCCGACTTCCTCATGGTGGTTCAGCAGGTGAAAGATATGCTGGGCGCGAAAGCCGTGCCTTTGCAGTTGCCTATTGGTGCTGAAGACGATTTTAAAGGTGTGGTGGATCTGATTAAAATGAAAGGCATCATCTGGCACATGGAAACAGAAGGTATGACTTTCGATGAAATTGAAGTGCCCGCCGATATGCAGGAAGAAGCCGAACAATGGCGTCAGAACCTCATAGAAGCCGTTGCTGAATATGATGACAAATTGCTGGAAAAATTCTTCGACGATCCGAACTACTATTACTGAAGACGAAGTTCACGAAGCCATCCGCAAAGCTTGTATCGATCTGAGCATTGTTCCCATGATGTGCGGTTCTTCATTCAAAAATAAAGGCGTACAAACTGCACTGGATGCCGTTTGCCGTTACCTGCCTTCTCCTATTGATATCGAAGATACCGTTGGAACCAACCCTGATACCGGTGCGGAAGAAACCCGCAAGCCAGATGCAAAAGCACCATTTGCAGCGCTTGGCTTTTAAAATCATGACCGATCCTTTCGTAGGTCGTCTGGCATTCTTCCGGTGCTATAGCGGTCATCTGGATGCCGGTTCTTATGTATTGAACGTAAGAAGCGGTAAAAAAGAACGCATCAGCCGTATCATGAAAATGTTTGCCAACAAGCAAAACCCGATCGATTTTATCGAAGCCGGTGATATTGCGGCAGCCGTTGGTTTTAAAGAAATCAAAACCGGTGATACACTTGTGTGATGAAAATCATCCGATCACTCTGGAAAACATGTTTATTCCTGAACCTGTAATCGCCGTAGCTGTGGAGCCAAAAACACAGGCCGACGTTGATAAAATGGGTATGGCTATCTCCAAACTGGTAGAAGAAGATCCTACCCTGCGTGTAAATACAGACGAAGATACCGGTCAAACCATCCTTCGCGGAATGGGTGAGCTGCACCTTGAAATCATCATTGACCGTATGCGTCGTGAATTTAAGGTAGAAGTAAACCAGGGTGCGCCACAGGTGGCTTATAAAGAAGCATTTGCCAAAACCATTGAACACCGTGAAGTACTGAAAAAGCAGTCGGGTGGTCGTGGTAAATTTGCCGATATCCAGTTTGAATTCGGTCCTGCCGATGAAGAATGGCTGAAAGAAAACGAAGGCAAACATTTCCAGTTTGTCAATGATTTGTTTGGTGGTTCTATTCCTAAAGAATTTGTTCCTGCTATCAGCAAAGGTTTTGAAAACTCAATGACAACAGGTGTATTGGCAGGTTATCCTGTTAACAACATGAAAGTTCGCGTGTTTGATGGTAGCTACCATGATGTGGATTCTGATGCCATGTCGTTTGAATTGTGTGCCAGTTCCGGTTTCCGTGAAGCGGGCCGCAAAGCAAAACCAACCTTGCTTGAACCAATCATGAAAGTAGAAGTATTAACGCCTGATCAGTACATGGGTGATGTTACAGGTGACCTGAACCGTCGTCGTGGTATGCTGGAAGGTATGGATAGCCGTGCCAACCTGCAGGTAATCAAAGCCAAAGTGCCGCTGAGCGAAATGTTTGGTTATGTTACGCAGCTTCGTTCTCTGTCTTCAGGTCGTGCCACTTCTACCATGGAATTTAGCCACTATTCTCCTGCTCCAAACAACATTGCTGAAGAAGTAATTGCAAAGAGCAAAGGCAAAGTGAAGATTGAAGATTAATGATGATATGTACTATTAACAAGATATATGTAAGATAAAAAAACCCGTTCAGCTAATGAACGGGTTTTTTATTGCTCCTGGTCAAATGGCAAATTATTGTTGGTGCGGTTGTATTTTCCGTAATTGTTCCATAGTAAGAAATGGATTGCCGGTTTACCGGCATTACCTGTAAAGTGGCATATCCTTTTTTGGATACATTTAAAATCATCTGGATCACATCGCGACCGGTCTTTGGAGTTGAATGGAAACCGAATACCTGCCGCTGTTTCGCTGGAGAAACAGCTAGTAAAATGAGTTGATGGTAAAATCGATCCCGCCACCGCCCGGATAGCTTGTAACGCCGTAAGCCCGACCGAAATAAGGCAGGTCGCAAATAAGGGAATCCTGAAACAATGTCAGTGTATAAGTAGTGTAAGGTTGATTTGCCTGCCCGCCATGGGTTGTGCATACCGCGCTGTAAATGTATATTGTTTAGCCGCCAATACATGCTTCAACATTGGTCTATGCTGCTGCGCCGCGGCAGACGGCACACGAGCAGTACAAAAAGTCCAAACTGCCGATGCAAAACCAATAATGCCAACCTTTTTTCATCATCACCTCTGTTTTTGTTACTGACTGCAATTATTGTACATCGATTTTTTCAAGTCGTGCGACAGTATCCGGAACAATAACGTTTTTCTAAACTTGTTCCTTTAACATACCGCTCTGCTCAATTTTGTGGTATTTGCACGCATGTTCATTCGCCTAACTTTGACCTAAACTCACTTCTTTTGATAGCGATAGATAATAAACTGATCAGTGATGATGTGCTGCAGGCGCAGTTTGTGTGCGACCTTACCAAATGCAAAGGCGGCTGCTGCGAAGATGGCGATGCCGGCGCGCCGCTTGAAATAGCAGGAACTGAAAGAACTGATCAATAATTACGAAGTCATAAAGCCTTATCTCACCAAAGAAGGCATCAGGACCATCGAAACGCAAGGAAAATATCTTTACGATAAAGATTTTGGATGGGTGACACCAACCATCAAAGTGCGGCATTTGCGCTTATGGCATTCGCGACGAAAAAGGCATCATCAAATGTGGAATTGAACAGGCATTTTATGATGGCAAACTGGGATGGAAAAAACCCATCAGTTGTCACCTCTTTCCCATTCGCATGCAAAAAAGCAAGCAGGATGAAGACCTTGAATATGTGAATTACGAACCGCGGCAAGACTTGTGCAAAGCTGCCTGCAAACTTGGCAAACAACTAAAAGTGCCGGTCTATATTTTTCTGAAAGAAGCCATTATCAACAAATATGGGGAAGAATTTTACGAAGCGCTTGCCGCGAGTGCTGCACGGCTGACAGTAAATAGACGTCAGGAAGCTAATCATTGCTTCATTCTCTAAATTGTGCGGTTTGCATGCACTAAATGGAAAGTCCATCTGATTTTTTTCATCATTCATTGATTTGCAAGGCTGATATTTTCCCGAAAAATTAATTGCATCAACTAAATTTACAGCATGAGTAATAATCAGCTTTATCGTTTATAGCCAAAAGCACCATCAAAGCCGCGGATCTTGAACACCGGCGCACTATTAATTTCAACATTGGCAGCTACAATCAGTGGTGCCGGCCGGCAAACAGCAGTTTGACAAACTGATGTCGGCACGCGAAATGGCTAAAAACCGCAAATGGAAAGCCATCGAATCGCTCGACAGTTATCTCGAACGTTTTGAACAACAAATCACCGCGCGGGGTGCCAAAGTTTTGTGGGCTGAAACAGGCGCGCATGCATTGGAAGAAATAGAAAAAATCTGCCTCGAAAAAAATTGCAAAACGCTGGTGAAAAGCAAAAGCATGGTGACGGAAGAAATTCAACTCAACAAGCACCTCGAAAAACTGGGCATTGAAAGTGTGGAAACTGATCTTGGCGAATACATTCAGCAGTTGGATGATGAGCCGCCTTACCACATTGTCACGCCTGCCATGCACAAAAGCAAGGAAGACATTGCGCGGCTGTACAGCCACAAATTCGGCACTTCGCCAACCTTGACCCCCGAACAACTCACGCTTTATACAAGAAACAAACTGCGGGAAAAATATGTACAGGCAGAAATAGGCGTTACCGGCGCCAATTTTATTCTTGCCGATATCGGCGCCGTTGCCGTCTCGGAAAACGAAGGCAATGCCAGGCTGAGTTGTGCCTTTCCAAAAACACATATTGTAATTGTGGGTATTGAAAAAGTGGTTCCTTCTGTACAATGATCTGCACCTGTTTTGGCCACTTCTTGCCACCTTTGGTACGGGGCAGAAAATTACATCGTACAACACCATTATTACCGGTCCCAAACAGGCAGGAGAAACTAGACGGACCGGAAGAAATGTATGTCATTTTGCTCGACAATGGACGCACCAACTTGTTTGCCAATGCCAAAACGCGGGAAGCCCTGTATTGCATCCGTTGCGGTGCTTGTTTAAACGCATGCCCGGTTTACAAAAATGTAGGCGGACATACCTACAGCACCACCTACAGCGGACCCATTGGCAGCATCATTACTCCGCACCTGAAAAACATGGATGAGTTTAAGCACCTGAGCTATGCATCAAGCTTGTGTGGCAATTGTACGGAAGTATGCCCGGTGCGCATTAACCTGCACGAACTGCTGCTGGAAAACCGCCACGAAGCAGTGAAGGAAGGCAGCAATCAATTGGCTGAAAAACTTGCCTGGAAAGGCTGGAAAATGGTAAGCCTGAACCGCAAATGATGAACACAGGTAATGGAAAATTGAAAAATATTTTGTCAATAAAGTATTTACCGGCTGGACAAAACACCGGGCTGATCTGCATTTCAGTAATAAAACATTTAATGAAATGTGGAAAGAAAGAGATGACAATTCCGTGTTCCTTTTTCATAGCCTGTAATAGCAGCGCAACACAGGGAGTATCAATAAAAAATGGCGGGATATAAAGTCCAGCCATTTTCTTGATAAGTTTATCGTAGGGGATTCTATAAAACAAGAATCAACACAAGATAATGATAATGATACCTGCAAGTGAGATGTAAATGCCACCATTGCCAATGCTTTTGCCTCGTTGTTCATGTCACTCAATTCATGGCGTAAAGCTTTTTTGTCCGCACTGCTTAGGGTTGATCTGTCCATATCTTTAATTTCCTGCACCCTGGCTGTCATTTCAGCAATTCGTGACTCTTTTTGTGCTTCGGTCATAGTGCCAATCTTTTCTTTGAGAGCCTGCTTGTCTCCTTTTGCATATGGAAGGCAGTGATGAAATGGCAGCCATTAACAGGAGAGCAATAACAACAAGTTTCTGTTTCATACTGTAGATTTTGAATTTTGTTAAACAATCTGTAATGCTAAATCAAAAAGTTTTCCAAACTTTTATAACTTGTACAGATTCAACAGCTAACGCAAAAAAAAGTGGATTATTTTTTCAGATTCATTAAAAGAATCTATTTACCCATTAAATTTCCCAAAGCTTCACTATACGGCTGTCCTTTTCTGTTCCATTGCTCTCCCAAAACAAGGTTCTTGTAAATGATACTTTTTGGCTTATCCTTCTGCAGGTAAAAAACTCCCACCACGTAAGCACCCGGCAATCGCGGTGAACCAATCATATCAAACACATTTTGGGAAATATTCCAGCCATAACCCAATATTTCAATAGGTGTGGACTGCACATTCGCACTGCGAAACAAATTGTGCCGGATACGCACATCCCTGATTTTATCATTTGTTGCGTCAATGACTTTGTGGGTAAAACCAGTAATGGTATTATGACTGATATTCCAGTATGCGGAATAGTCCCAAATGTTTTTGTAATGCAGAGGTTGCGATGCAGGATCTGTGGTTTTGCCCATGAGCTTAATGCCATTGAATTCTTTGGGAGAATATTCGTTTGGTTTAGTTCGGTTCAGCGTAAATTTATTGTGCGATATTTCGTTGTGATAACCATACAATTCCACGCACGCCACGCGATCGAGCTGCCGTGAAGCTGGCACGCCGCCACTGCTGTCGCTATAAGTTGTTATCAAACCCGTATTCGCATAGATAAGCCCGTCTATGGCAGTGTATTCTATCAACCCACGGTCTACATTGTAAAAATTATTTTTGACAATCCTTGGCTTTGTATCCATCCACACTCACCAAAAAGCCACCGTCGTGTGTGGAGCATCGAAAATTATTGTAATGAATATCCAGCCCTCTGCCCAAACCGTTGCCATTAATCTCGATACACATCCAGCAATTGCGGAACTCATTGTGATGAATGGTCCAGTTGCCATAAAGCGGGTTTACGTTTGCAGGATTTTGCGACCAGCCCCAACCAAAAATTCCGTCACCACTGATATTTTCAAACTGGCAATGCTGAATATTTGCCCGCAAAGTGGTTTGCTGCAGGTTGATGGCATTGCATCGCGGATCGGTGTCGTTGGTAACCACAGGAAATGCAGGATTGTAAATATTATAAAAGCGGCAATGATTGATGAAAACGAGATCGGTGCTGTGGCTTTCATTGAGAGCGGTGGCTCCAAAATTGATCACTTCATCTGCCCACAGATCCGTGAATTCGCAGTTTAGAATCCTGATATTTTTACACGCATTAGGATAACTGTTGAAGCCAAGTACCGCTTTGATTCTTTTAGCCTGCCCGGTGAAAGTGATGCCTTCGATGGTAATATTACTCGCACCATTCGATTGAAACAATTCACCATTACCAGCGAATGCAGAGTCGAAAGAAACAATTGTTTTGCCAGCACCCGCTCCACGGATATGCAATCCTGAAGTGTGCAACTGAATTCTTTTTTTTAGTAAATAATGCCCTTCGGGTAAGTATAAGATTTTGCTGTTTCCGGCGGTGGTCAATGCTTTGGCAATCAGGGTAGCGTCATCACTTTCCAGGCTGTTTTGAATAGTGTTTTCACTATTTAAAATCTTTTTAAATTCACCAAAATTCAACAACATTTCCCTGCTTTTCCCCGTCTGCGCAACACCTGCCATGCAGCCGACTAAAAGCACGAACAAACAACAATACTCCTTTATCCTTTTTCTTTGCACTTTCCTCACTTCCGTAACTTTTTCCTCCACATTGTTCAAGGTTTCTCTATTTCGATGAAATGGATTAGCAACTAAATTTATGATATAAGATTTTCATTCCTCAGTTTACCGCGAAGTAATTTGGTTGCCCGAGACGGCAACTTCCTACTTATCAATTATTGATTGCGAAGATGCACCGGCATTTGCTCGAGCGTAGTGCCGCCTTTGATACCAAAATCAAGTGTCCTGATGGGAAACGGAATCATGATGTCGTTAGTATCGTAAGCTTTTTTAATACTGATGATGGCGTCGCTTCTCACCTGCATAAATTCGGGTTGCTCTGCCGAATCTACCCATATGCGTAGTACGAAATTGATAGAACTATCTCCAAACTCTGTGAAAAACAAAGTGGTTTCATCTTCCTTTGAAACTCCTTTCAAACCCGCAACGGCATTGAGCGTAATGTCTTTTACTTTTTCAAGATCGTCTCCGTAAGAAATTCCTACTTCGAGGTCCATGCGGCGCTTGCGGAGAAGAGAATAATTTTCTATCGGGTTTTGAAATACGTCTTTATTCGGAATGATCACCATCTTTCCCTGGAATGTTTTGATGACTGTGTCGCGCAGGTTTATCTCCATTACTTTGCCCATGTAATCTTTAATTTGCACAATGTCGCCTTTGTGCAATGGACGACGAAGGGAAAGAAATACGCCCGACATAAAGTTGGCAGCAATGTCCTGGAAGGCAAAGGCAAGTGCCAAACCAACGATACCTGCACCAGCGAGTATCGATGTTACAGCTTTATCAAGTTGAATACACTGAGCGCAATAAAGACGGTAACGCCAAGCAGAAAAATATGCACCAGCGAGGTAAACAGATTTTCAAGCGTTTCGTTCGACACCATTTTCCTGATCAGTTTGCCTATCAGTGTTTTGAGCCAGCGGGCAACAAAAAATCCAAGCACCAATACCAAAGCGGCGAGCGCGATATTGGGCAGCAGCTTGATGAATTCTTTTAACCAAAGCGTTAGTTTATCTACGATGAGATTATATGCGTTGATCATGTTCATGATACGAAGTTAGAATGAAGAGTGTAAGTGAATCATGTAAAGGTAAATACGCAAAGTCTTATACTATTTGCCGGAAGATAACTCAAACCGGTTCAGCATCCCTTGCAAAGTACATTTCATTATTAGCTTAAACATATAATATTATTGCGTGAGCCGGTTGTAAAGTCAATAAGCTGCATGCAGGATTAATTTATGAAATAATAGAATTGTCTTAAACAAAACAACTGCACCAACGCTAAGAAAGTAGTTTGTGCAGTTGTTGTAAGATGATCATCTTTCAGCATTAACCTTCATCCGGACCAGAGCGCTGTTCGCTTTTCTTTTTGAAAAGATCGAAATCTCCATCGCCAAATTTATAGGAGAATGTTACCCGGAAAGTGCGCACGTTCCACCGGCGGTAAGAATCCTGGTAAAAATCTTTTGTATCGTAAATAGTACCCCAACGGCGTGTATTGAATATATCATTTACGTTGAAAGAAAGAGAAGCTTTCCGGTTTTTCAAAAACTCTTTGCGCATGGCAAAATCTGACACAAACTGGTATTTTGTTTTTCCCTGCGGCAACACGCGCGGCGATTCGTAATCGGCAATCAGCTGAAAGCTGAGGTTGTCAAACAGTTTGCTTTTGTCCGTTACAATTTTATAACCGGTAATGAGTTTTGTATCCCAGTTAAATCCTTCATTGCTCAGGTTCAGGTCGTTTACCTGTGCTTTTGTTTTGCGGTATTGCAAATTCAGATTGTAAGTGATATCCAGGTTTTTCAGGAACTTTTTCTGCACGGTAAATTCAGCGCCCATGCGGTTGGTATAGCCTGCATTGATGTAGGTATTTAAAATAGCATTGGGCGAAACGCCTGCATTGATGAGGCTGTTGTACACATTGTTGGTAATGGTATCGCTGTACGATGTAATGTCGCCGGTATTATTTTTAAAATACAATACACTCAAAAAACTGCCGCCGGTATATTGGTTAAAATAATTGAGTTCAAGGCTGTTTGTATATTCAGGCTTTAAAGCAGGATTTCCCTGCCGAATGTTCAGCGGATCATTGATGTCAATAAACGGGTTTACTTCCCAAAACCTCGGACGCCTGATACGTCTTGAATAATTGAATTGAATATCCTGTTTGTCTGTCAGGTTTTTAGTAAGAAAAAAGCTGGGAAACAAGGCACTCCAGATGTCTTTCAAATTTTCAGGATACTGGTAGCCAAACGAGGAAGCACTGTCGAGCAATGTTCCATCAAGTTTTGAAGTTTCAAGCCTCAGTCCTACCTGGTATTGCAGCGATTTCCATTTGTTGGCATAGTTGATATAAGCCGCGTTAATCACTTCTTTGTATCGGTAATTGTTGCTGAGCGGAAGCTTTGTTTCACCGCCGTTCAACAGTGAATAGGTGCCAAAGCGCGTAGTCGTATTGCTCTCATACCTTCTCAATCCCATTTGCGTGCGCTTGCCTTCATTTGTTTTGTTGCTGTAATCAGCTTGCAGTGTCAGTTGGTTGTCGTTGCCGGAGCCATCGTTTCGCACCACCGATTGAGGCTGGTACACACTACCATCAGGGTTGTAATAATTATTAATGATATCAGCACCGCTGTTGCGCTTTCCCTGGTTGTAGGTTACGTCGGCAGTCAGCTTCTGGTCGGGTGTTTTGAAAGTTTTGTCAAAGCTGGCGCGGCTGCTGGTTCTGCTAAACCGGCTATTGCCATCGTTAAACCTGCGCCCTGTATAGTCGAGTATTTCGTTGCTGGTGAAATATTGCTGGTTTTGCTCTTCATTATTGCCAAACTTTCCGTTGTTGAAACCCTGTGTGAGAGAAACCGTGGTTTTATTATCTAAAAAATAATCGGCACCTACACGGAAAGAAGTAAACTTCCTGTTGCGTTCGTTAGCAGATGTTTGTGTAAAATAATTCAGGATGTCGCCATCACTTTTATTAATCCGGTATGTTTCTTCCTTCGACACACCGCCCGACTGGTTGTAATTCGCACTACCGTAAAAATTGAATTTTTTTTCGCGCATGTTCAGGCTCAGGTTACCATTGAGTACGTCGGGCGATCCGGCACCAACAGAAGCAATGCCATTAAAACCCCGCTTGCGGTTTTCTTTCAATATAATGTTGATAATCCCGCCGGCGCTGGAAGCATCATACTTGGCAGAAGGATTGGTTACGAGTTCCACCCTTTCAATATCGGCTGCCGGAATCTGGTCAAGTGTTAGTATCGTGGGACGACCATCTATCAGGATTTGTGGTGCACTATTACGCATCTGCACATTGCCATCTACATCTACCGTAAGTGAAGGAATATTTTTCATTACATCTACGGCAGTTCCTCCCTGTGAAGTAATATTTTTTTCTACGTTGAATACTTTCCTGTCAATGCCAAATTCCATAGCGGGCTTTGCAGTCGAAGTAACCACAACATTGGCAAGTGTATTCGATTGTGTGAGCAGGTTGAAAGGTTCTATTTCACGGCTGATTACACTCTTACGCCCGGTTTCTTCTTCACGCGGCTCTGTAAAACTCACGAGTTTGGTGCTTGTGCCATATCCAACGGCAGATACGGTAACATTGAACTGATCGTAAAAAGGAATGCCCGGAATTTCGAAGCTGCCATTTTGAGCAGTAATTTTTATGGTAGAATAGAAATTATCGGTAGAAATGCTGGCAGACCCCGTGCTGGCAGTGGCTATCCGCACCACGGCGCCGCCAATGGGCGTATTGGATAAACCGTCAGTTACTTTTCCTATTAAGGTAATAGTAACGTTTTCATACCCGGGTTTGGGTGTTATTTCCTGCGCCATTAATTGTGGGCAACTGAAAAGAGCAAAAACGAAAATCAGGGATAGAATACACTTCATACTTCACAAGTTTTACTGGCATCGCAACGCAATCCGACCATTGAATGAGAGAATAACACATTACAAAACAATCATCCTGCCATGGATTTAGATACATTTTGCAAACAGTTAAGGTCCACAATACACAACATACGTGCTTACAGGTTGAATATGGATGAATGAAGACAGAATTTCCGGTAACCAAAAGAAAGATTTAGGTAAAGAGTAAAATTCATTTAAATAGAAACATTTCACATACGGAACATGCACCTGCAGTTGTCCGCATCCTTTAAATATTAATTAACTTTATAGGTGCTTAATCAACCACTATGAAAGCAACCCTTTTTAGTTTGTTCCTCACTTTTTGTTGCTCGTGCAGGCAAACGGCCAAAGCGCCGGCGAGAGATGTGATTGAAAGTATTCATTTAAAACGGGGACAGATTATTTCGTGCAGCTCCGACAGCTACGGTTTTGGCAAAGTACAGTTTCCCACCTCCTGCTCCGACAGTACACGGGACGATTTCAGTCTTGCCGTTTCACTCCTGCATTCTTTTGAATACGATGAGGCAGAAAAAGCTTTTGCTGCCGTTATTGATAAAGACCCCGGATGTGCCATGGCTTATTGGGGTGTGGCTATGGCAAATTTTCATCCTTTGTGGACACCGCCCAACGAGGCTGAGCTCAACAAAGGCTCGCGGGCTATTGGCATTGCCAAATCATTGGTCACATCTAAACGTGAAGCCTTATACATTGCCGCCATTGATTCTTTTTATCACAACTGGCAAATGAAAGACCACCAAAGCCGCTGCAAAGCATTTGAAAAAGGAATGGAAATACTGCACACAACGTTCCCGGATGATAAAGAAGCTGCCATTCTCTATGCCTTATCGCTCGACGCATCTGCTGATCCTGCCGATAAAAGTTTTCGCCAACAAAAGAAAGCAGGCAACATATTAACGTCAATCTATCCCGGCGAGCCACAACACCCTGGCGTTGCGCATTACCTCATCCATACATACGATTATCCAGAACTGGCAAAGGGGGCGCGTGCCGCAGCGAGACGATATGCTTCCATTGCTCCATCGTCTGCTCATGCCATGCACATGCCTTCGCACATTTTCACACGCCTTGGATTGTGGAACGAATGTATTACTTCCAATCTTGCGTCGGTGGCAGCGGCACAGTGTTACGCCCGATCTGCCGGTATCAACGGGCATTGGGATGAAGAATTGCACGGGCTCGACTATCTTGTATATGCCTACCTGCAAAGGGGCGAAACCGACTCTGCAAAAAAGCAATATAATTACCTGAAAACCATTCACCATGCAGAGCCTGCCAACTTCAAAGTGGCCTATGCCATGGCAGCGATTCCGGCGCGCTACGCACTGGAAACGAAAAACTGGAAAGAAGCTGCGCAATTGTCTGTTCCATCTTCGAATGTTACCTGGCAAAATTTTCCGTGGCAGAAAGCCATCGTACATTTTGCGCGGCTGTTGGGGCAAGTACATATCCATCAAACTGCATCAGCGCAAAAAGAACTAAAACAGTTACAGGAACTTCACGACACATTAGTTCAACAAAAAGATGAATACAAAGCCAAACAGGTGAGTATCCAGCTCACAGCCGGGCAGGCATGGATTGCATTAGCTGATGGAAAAACGAGTGAAGCAACCAGGTTGATGAAGGAGGCTGCCGACAGGGAGGAAAGCACGGAAAAACATCCCGTGACACCCGGAGAGGTAATACCCGCTGCCGAACTACTTGGCGATATGTTGTTGCAGATGAATAGACCGGACGATGCACTTGCTGCATACGAAAAAGATCTACAATCGCATCCAAACCGCTTCAATGGATTATTTGGCGCAGCTACAGCAGCGCAGAAAGCAGGCAATATTGAAAAGGCGAAGCATTATTTTACAACCCTAAAATCGACTACGTCCACAACGAGCCCACGCTCTGAATTGAAGATCATGAATAGCTTTTTACAGAATTAAATTAAAGAGTCACTTGTCATAATTTTTTATCGTTCAAAAAAATGAATATTCTTCATTATTAAGCCAATACCATAGCGATAATTTTGAATCGCTAAATTTGGATATCAACAGGTCAGCATACAATCATATTTAGTATCAAATTAATACGGGAAAACATATTCGACGTTAGTACACTGAAACTGATGTTATTGACAATAACGGTGTGATAACTTCTAATAAAACTAAAGCTATATGAAATTGATAGTAAGCCATATTTTGATTTTCATCGCACTCTACTCTTTCGGACAAGACACCAGGGGAAATTTCATAAAGGATAAGAAAACCGGTTGCGCCGTTTGGTTTAAAAATGGTTTCGTTGAAGACAGTGTTTCATGGACCGGCAATTGTAAAAATGGCTTTGCCAACGGACAGGGTACTATCATTGGTTATACTAACAGCATACCTACATCAAAGTATATAGGAACCGTAACCAATGGTAAACCCAATGGTAACGGCGTATTTACGTTTGCCAACAATATGCTGAAACTGGAAGGTAATTTTTCTAAAGGTGAAATTCTGAATTTGCGAAAGTATTGTTTGCAGCGTTTATATAAACAAATTATCTACAATACCGACAGTCTAAACTACTACGTGGGAGATAATGACGAGAGACAATTGTATTATCACGCTCTTATTCCTTCGGGCAAAATTAAAGGCGCCATCGTCTTGCTGCCGGGAACATGGGAAACTACTGAGCATTTGATCAGTAGCAATCAAAAGCTTTGCGAACTTGCTTTCGATGAAAATATGGCAGTAATCGTTCCTTCTATCAACCAACGCCTTACTATGACCAAAGGAGTTGTTGATCTTCTCAATACGCTCCTAAGCAGTGCAATCAAACAATATACGATTCCCGAAAATAAGTTTGTTATTGGCGGTTGGTCAATGGGAGGATTGTTCAGTTTGAGATACACAGAACTGGCAAACGAAAATGTAAATAATACAGCCATCAGACCTGTTGCCGTGTTCAGTTGTGACGGACCTTGTGACTTAGAAAATATCTACAATAATTTTCAAAAGAAGCACGACAAGTTTCCAAACTCACTGGAGCCGGCTTATGGAATAAAAGAACTGGAAACCTATTGTGGTGGTAATCCTGAACAAGCGCAAAAGCAATACATCTATTATTCCTGCTATTCTCACTCGCAGGCAGACGGTGGAAATGCAAAGTTTTTAAAAGATACGCCGGTTAGAATTTATGATGATGTTGACCCAAACTGGTGGATGACAAACAGGGATGTTGACATGTATGACATGAACGCACTTGACCAGAGTGCAATGATTTTGTATTTAAACGACGTTGGTAACAAAGATGCTGAATTCATTAACGCTTATGGAAAAGGTTATCGCATAGAAGGTAACAGGCATCCGCATTCATGGTCAATTGTTGAACCTTCCGATACAATTAATTGGATAATGAAATATATAAATTGAATGGGTAGTTTATAAACACATTGCAGCCAACAAAGTACTGGCAATCTGTGGGTAACGTAATGACATAGACGCCCGCAGCTATTCCTGTCCGATGTGTGAAATGTGGATGAAGCAGATGACGTCTGCCATTCTTGCTTTGATTACTGAAAGAAAGCTTGATATTTTTCATTATTCATCAAGTGACATTTTGCAAAATTTCAAAGCACGTACCATCGCAAATGTTGAGATTACGCAAATGAAATGAAAGCCTAACGTTTATGAATACTGTGATTTATTTGCCTGCCACATTCTGAAAACTACATCTGTACACACTTTCGTTGCCGGCAAAATCGATGGCTTTCACTTCGAGGGAGTGCCAGCCGCGCGGGCAATTATCATCAAAATCGTAAGTATAGCGATCATTTTTCTGTCGGAAAATTACCCATTTGCCATCGATAAAACCATTGAATGACAACAAATCGCTTGTTTCATCCTTAGCATCAATCACCAGATGGCGATCAGAGGAAAAAGATGCTCCTTCGCGCACGTTCACAGGGCGGATTGTTGGCGCAACGTCATCGTACTTTAGATAGAATTCTCCAAAATTTCGCCATTGGGCTTCTGCAAAATTATTTTGCCATGAGCAGCGTTGAGCATCCGACTTTTTACCGCTACGCATCATCATTACGGTTTTTCTTTTTATGCTGTCTGCCAATACTTCCGATGGTTGTATAGCCACAGAAATATAACTATGTACGGGCAACCGGTAATCGCCAATGGTATGCAGCGCCGATACAGATTGTGCAGGTGCAGCAGCCACACTGTACCTGAGCAGGACGGTATCATACAATGTTTTTTCGCCGAGCACAACTTTCACATTTGTCGTATCAAATGTTGATACAACATTTGGCAACAGTTTGGCAGCCGGTTGTTTTCCGCCAAACACGGACGAAAAGGCGACAGACGGCTCTCTTTGAATGCCGAAAGCTGCAACAGAAGTATTGCCTGCTGCATCCGACACTTTTATTTCCACACGGTGAACGGCATCATCCGTCAATTGCAATACACCGTTACCGGCAACAGAGTCAAAGAATGGCGCACGATCGCCTGGCAATTTACTTAAATGCTGCATGTAAGCACCGCCGCTATATTTTGTAACATAATCAATTGCAGCATTGATGTAACGGCTGTCTTCATACACGCATTTATCAATTGTAAAACGGCTTGTCAGGCGATCATCCACATACATTTCTGCACTGTATACACCAAATGAAAAAGAATTGTCCATCTTGTCCTGCATTCCCAGCGCAAGGCTGAACTTACCGGAAGGAACTTTTAAAACTGGTTGCGAAGTAGCGTAAGTGCGAGTTCCTTTTTTTACCAGTGAAAACAGTTGCGGGCGCGATTCATAAATGCTGCTGTTGCGGTTGAAAACGCCTACACGGTACAAGACGGGTGGTACATGATCGGATATACCCAAACCAAATAACAGTGGGTTCAGGTTTTGCCCGTTGGCAAGCCCGGCTTCGCGTATTTCAAAATGCAGATGAGGTCCCTGGCTGCCGCCAGTGTTTCCGCTCAAAGCAATCATTTGCCCTTTGCGTACGGTAAACTGAAACGGAAGAAAATCGATGTTTTGCTCCCAGCTTTGCGAAGCATATTGTTGTTTGCGTGTATAATCTTCAAGTTCCGGATAAAACGTGTTTAGATGCGCATAAACCGTGGTATACCCGTTGAGATGGGTGATATAAATAGCCCGCCCGTAGCCGTAAGGCTCCACGCGTATGTGGCTTACATATCCATCAGCTGCAGCTACCACCGTCAGGTTTTCGCGCTGTTGGGTACGCAGATCCAGCCCCATGTGATAATGATTGGTGCGCAGGTCGCCAAAATTGCCAGCCAGCGAAGGCGGGATAGAAAGCGGCAAGCGAAAGTATTGCTGCGGATAGCTTTGAGCCTGTTGCGACTGTCCATATAACGATAATAAAAGAAGTACAATTGAAAACATATAACGACCCATTGCGATTGCTGATAACTGTTGAAAGGTTGTAAAAATAGCTCCAAACTTATCATGACAGCTATTTGATACCAGGTTATCTGCCGAGGTTTAGAGAAATAAAATAAATCAAAGCATTATTTTATGCTTATGTAACGATCAATCGGAAAGAGCTGGTATGCGAAGCTTAATGAAAATATGCCATGGAGAGGCTTGTATAGCAATGATTGCAGGCTTAGTTGCATATTTGATAACGGAAAGATAGATTGCTTACATTGAACCATTTCGGTGCGCAATGGGAATCATTGTTGTATGGTATTCAGCAAGAGCTGTGTTTCACCAACAATAACACCATTCCACGATTTTTCCTGAACTTGTTAACCAATTTTAAACTAAATGTCTATGTCTGTAATACGAAAAGTGCTGTATTATTTGTTTATGTATTCGTCAGTGTTCTTCTGATTTTATCACATATTGTCGTTGTTATACAATACTTCGCACTGGTATTTGCAAATACTCAATTTTCCACGGTTGCAAATGCTGGTGTTATTCACGCTTTGTATAATTTTCTACCTTGTGTTTTTCCGAAAGTGGAAAGGGTTTGCTCTTGTGGTTTTCATAGGTTTGGTTGTGTCATTTGGTATACAGCCTACATATTGCACCTTACACACCATTTGTACCAGCCGCTATTGAAGAAGTAGACGAAGACGAAGTGCATGAAGATGCTGCTTTTAGTATACTGCTGGCTAATGTATTTATGAAAAACAGGACTGTGCAACCGCTTCTGAATACGATCGGGAAAATGGACCCGACCTTTGTTTTGACAATGGAAGTAAACGACTGGTGGGTAAATCAACTTAGTAGTTTAGAGAAAAAATATCCGTATCGCATGTCTATGCCTACCAGCAACAGCTATGGCATGACGCTCTATTCCAAACTGCCACTGCAGGCAACCGAAACACGCTTTTTAAATCACGACAGTGTTCCATCCTTTTACGCAACGGTAACGCTTCCCGATGGCGATCAGTTCCGGCTGATTTGCATTCATCCGGTTGCACCAAAACCAAGCGAACATCCGGACAATAAAAACCAAAAAGAAGTAGCGCTGATAAAAGCGGCAAAAATTGTTGAGATGGGAACATTACCCACGGTTGTAGCCGGCGATTTCAATGACGTTGGCTGGTCTCACAATACAAAGCGTTTCGCAACGATCAGTCATTTGAATGATGTGCGATACGGCAGGGGTTTTTATCCCACATTCGATGCCACATCCATCTTCATGCGCTGGCCGCTTGACTATGTGTATGCATCAGATGAGTTTCGCGTGGTAGAGCTGGAACGACTTGATGATGTTGGTTCTGACCATTTTCCCTACTACGTAAAATTGGCGTTGCAGCCAGAAGCATCACGCCATTCAGATTAGCACTTGCAAAATATAAAAGCCAAACATGATTCTAAGAACAACGAAAAGCGGGTAATGTCATTCAAACATTACCCGCTTTCCATTTTTATCAATCATCTGGAATGTTATTGCTTTGTCTGGACCTCGCCACTCACTTGTTGCAGCATTTCCTTAACGGCGGCTTCAAGTTGCGGATCTTTGCCATTTAAAAAATCTTCGTAAGGCAATGGAACCCGGATATCCGGATTTACCTGGAGGTTTTCAGTGGGTCGTCCTTCCTTACCTATCGTGGCTACCATTGGAATACCAAATACGATGGTTGGGTCTATCTGCGACTCCCACCAAACAGCGGTGCCTGTACCGGGAACGGGCATGCCGATGAGTTTGCCGTCATTGTTTTGCTTGTATATATACGGAAAAATAAACGCGTCGCTGTAATTGCTTTCGCTCATGAGCACGCAACTTGGTTTCAGCCAGCGGTTAGCCGGTTCGCCGCCTTTCACCATATGGCTTTGCGGAGCAAATTTGAGGTAGGTTTTCCCGGATAGAAATGTATTAAGATCATCGTGAAGCCAGCCGCCGCCATTGAAACGTGTATCAACTACAAGCGCCTGCTTTTCCAGATTTTTGCCTAACGCTTTGTCATACACTTCGCGCAGGCTTGCGTCGTCCATACCTTCTACATGCACATAACCGATTTTGCCACCGCTAAGTTGACCAGCCATTTCTTCTTCCTTTTTCACCCAGCGTTTGTACATCAGGTCGCTTTCTTCGCCGTTGCTAATGGGTTTTATCACTTCTTCATAAGTAGCTTTTGTAACCGGGTTATATACAGTCAGCAAGCGTGTTTTCGCCAGCTTTCCGGTTCAGGTATTTCGCCCAGTCAACCGTATCGGTCACCGGAGCGCCATCTATTTTCCGGATAATACAACCGCCCGTAATCTTACTGCTGGCTTTATCAGCAGGACCACCGGCAATTACTTCAGATATGCGTTAAGCCCGTTTCCGGAATAAGTTTCATCGTAAAGCAAACCCAACGCCGGCGTAACATCGCCGGTAGGATTTTGCGCACGAAAACGTCCGCCGGTATGGGAAGCGTTAAGCTCGCCAAGCATCTCGCTCAGCAGCTCCTGGAAATCGTAATTGTTGCTGATGTGCGGCAAAAATTTTTGTATACATCTTTATAAAAAGCCCAGTCAACACCCTGCATGTTGGGATCATAAAACTTTTCTCTTGTCTGCCGCCACACATGGTCGAAAATGTAGCCCGCTCGGCAGCGGTATTCAGCACCATTTCACCATTGATATCGACAGGTGAAATCTTACCCGTTTCGGCATCCACTTTCACCAGTTTGCCGGCATTGCTCACAAACAAACTTTTTCCATCTTCACTGATTTCAATACCACTTGGCGTGCCGCCGAGTTTTGCCAAGTATTTTCGTATCCTTTGTGCGCGGCTCAGTTACCCAAAAGTCGTATCCTTTTTCAAATTTAGCGAGATAAAAAACCTTGCTGGCATCGCTGTTGAACACATAGTCGGAAATAGAAGAACTGTTGATGGTCAGTTTTACAATACGCTGGTCGAGGTTGCCGGACATCAAGCTGAATCGCGGTATCTTTTTTCGGTTCAGCTTTTTCTTTCTTTTTACCGCCACTTTTTTATCACTATCCGTAGAATCTTTGTCTTCTTTGTCCTGCTGCTCTTTCCACAATTTGTAATCATCTTCACTCAGCCGAACTGGTCGTACAGGTCTTTGTCAAAAAATACGGCGAAAATATCAAATTCGCTGCTGCCCTGATTGGCAAGTGATTTGCGGCCTTCCTTGTTGCTAAGCCACGTCATCATTTTTCCACCCATGAACCATTTGCTGCCATATTCGCCAAAGCCGCTGTTGATGGGATACATGCTGGTATCGCTTGTGCACATTTATCAGGTTGGTATTGGCACTGCCAAAATAACCTTTGGCATCGTCGGCGAGAATGTATCTGCTGTCGGGACTCCAGTGAAAATCCCAGTCGCCATCGGCTTACGAATAGTTATGACCTTCGGGCAAAACCGTTCTGGATTTTTTGGTAGCCAGGTTATAGATTTTCAGCATGTTGCGGTTTTCCATATAGGCGATTTCTTTCCCGTCGGGTGAATAGCGGGGCTGGTATTCTTCTGCTTTTGTAGCAATCACCGGTTCTTCTTTCAACACGGTGGAAGCAAAGAAATAAGGCTCGTCGGCACGCACAACAGTAGATTTGTAAATGTCCCAGTTGTCGTTGCGCTCTGCTGCATAAAGGAGGCTTTTGCCATCGGGCGACCATTGAACCATACGTTCCTGTTGCGGCGTGTTGGTGATGCGCTTGGTCATGCTGCCGTCTACTGCGGTTACAAACACTTCTCCACGGGTAACAAAGGCAATTTCTTTCCCGTTGGGGTTCAGCGCATATTCTGTAACGCCCCGTTCACGGGGTTGTTTTTCTCAGTGCCTGCCCGTCCGTCGTTCATCATCCGGATGCTGACTTTCTGTGGTTGCGCTTCCTTCTTTCAGCGTATAGATTTCCCCATCATAAGTAAAACACAAGGTGTTGTCGGCAGCAGCACTCAGGTGGCGCACCGGGTTTTTCTCAAATTGTGTAAGCTGTTGGCCGGCAGCATTGTTTTGCAATCCCTTTTTGTAAATGTTTTGTGACTCCGTTTTTTTCACTCAGGTAATAGACAAAGTTGTTCTCGTGGCTGAACAAGCGGCTCGCGGTCTTCCCCATCAAAATCACTGATTTTGTGATAAGTATGCTTTTGCTACATCCATCAGCCAGATGTCTTTGGTAACGGACGAAGTATGGTGTTTGCGCCATTCGTCTTCGTAGCCTTTGGTATCCTGGAAAACGAATCTGTGTTCCTTTGCTGTTGTAATGTGCATTTTCCATACCGGCTGCGCTGATCAGCATACGACCGCCCCCGGTAACCGGCACTTCGTACAGGTTTCTGAACAAACGGATGCTGAAACGCATGCTTTCGGCGGGCGCATTGCGCGCACTGCCAAAGATCATGTGTTGATCGTCGGGCGAAAAATCGGTTGGATAATCGGCAGCGCTGTTGTAGGTAAGTCGCAATGGCGCGCCGCCGGATGCCGGCATCACAAACACATCAAAATTTCCGTAACGGTCGCTGGCAAACGCGATCGATTTGCCATCGTGGCTCCAAACGGGCATCATGTCCTGCGCTTCGTGAATGGTGAGCGGCATCGCAATGCCACCTCTGACCGGCACGGTATAAATATCGCCTTTGTAACCAAAGGCAATGGTTTGGCCATCTGGCGAAATAGCCGGGTAGCGCAACCATGACGGCGTGTTTTGTGAATAGGAACTAACAGTATAAAATAATACTGAAACAAGAAATAGCAGTTTGGAGATTTTCATAAATACAGATCAGGATCTAAAGATAAACAGGATGATTTCAGAGAAAATAAATGTAAGACTTATGGTTGAATCAAGAAGAGGGAACGGAAAATGAAAAGGATGAACGGTTGGTTCTAATCGGTGGATTGTGAGAAACTTCAAACATGCAAAGCGGTCTGTAGAAAAAACAATTGCAAACTATTTAAAGCATTCAACCGCCATTAAAGCACGAATGCACAATAGGGGAAAATAAGATTTGCAGGCTAACATACCTGCTTTATAAGCGCTGCATTGCCCAAATGCTGGAACCACCATTAAGCCTTTCAACGCTCATCATGTAAGCCCTTGCCATCGAGAATGTAAGGGATATATTTTTGCACTCGGGCTTCGCGTGTTTTGGCTCCTTTGGGCGCTGAGAAATAAAGATGATATGCTCTTTGTCGTCCGGGCGATAACGTTTCAAAAGCCTTTTTTAAATTTGAATTCTGGTCTAAGTGATGTTGGAATTCTTCTGCTTTATCAAAATCATCTGTCTGCTTTAACACCACCTGCAATCCTGCCTTTTCTACTTCAATGGCTTCATAGACATATGCTTTTATTGTTGCAGCGTTGTTTTTTATTTCATCCACCTCTGTGAAACGCAACTGTCTTGCCGCCTGCACATTCTTTGTTTGCTGAACAAGTATGTTTTCTGAATTTTTCAGTAACGCGCCTTTAAAAAACAAAAGCGCGCAGTAATGTTTGAACACATGGATCAATACAATATTGCTTTGATCTAAAGTATAGCAGGGACATCCCCATTTCAATTCTTCTTTTAGTCCACAGTCAAACACCAAGGTTCTTAGCAATTCAATTTCGCAGTGCCATTTCTCTTCTTTATGGAAATAAAAATCAACTTTTGGATTCATCAGGTTCATAAGCTAGCCAAATTGCTGTCGTTTTTACAAAAATGAAAATTAATGAAAATCGAGTTTAAGCAGAACGGTTTGTTTTGATTATCACATCAGCCACGCAGATTGTACTTCTACAATTCCGTTTGAGCTTCCAACCGACACTTTAGAGTTTTACAGCATCTACGCAATACTTCTGCAGTCTACACCATTTAGAAGTTTGGCATGTGATTGAATTATAGATTTTCGTCAAGAAATTTTCTTCGTCTCTCTGCCTTGTTCATATCCTTCGTATTAAACATCATTTCAGAAATAGCTTAGAAAACATTTACGTAAGCATGTGATCTGAACAGCGAATCTTTTTTGCATCTGATATTACTAACTTTTGACACTAACATGCAGAATTTGCTGGCTGAGTTGCGATAAGCGAGATACAAATATGGTAATAAAGTAAAGAAGGATAAACCATTCATCGTATTTACTACTTGCGCATTAGAATATGATTTTGAATGTAAATCTGTTGTGTGCAGTCCGTACATGTTTGCACATAATGCGCACAAGACACAAAGTTTTAAAACCGGTACAGATACAAAACCATCAAAGCCATTAGTTTTCCTAATATTGTCGAATGATCATTATTCCACCGGCATTGAAACCCGGCGACACCATTGGCATAATTTGTCCATCCGGATCCATGCCGCTAGAGAATATGCAAACCTGCATGGAACAATTACAGAAATGGGGATTCCGCGTAAAAATGGGAAACACGCTCGGGCACAAGTTTCAATTATTTTTCAGGCACCGATGAAGAGCGTCTGAATGATCTGCAGAAGATGCTCGACGATGAAACGGTCAATGCATCTTATGCGCGCGCGGTGGATACGGACTCAGCCGCATTATTGATCAAATTGATTTTCAAACATTTCTGCAACAACCCAAATGGATAGTTGGATATAGCGATATCACCATTCTGCACGCTCATCTTTTCCAGCAATATGGCGTTGCTTCCCTGCATGCACCCATGGCTGCCGCATTCAATGGCGATGGCTGGAAAACACCTTATGTGCAGTCGATGTTCGATGCGCTTTCGGGCATAACGTTATCGGTATCATTGCGAACCTACAAACTTAACAGGCATGGCACAGCTACAGGCACGCTGATTGGTGGCAATCTTTGCCTGCTTGCCCATCTCATTGGCTCGGCAGAGCTGCCCGGATACAGCGCGGTAAAATTTTGTTTATTGAAGATGTCGGCGAATACATTTATAACATCGACCGCATGATGATACAGTTGCAGCGTGCGGGTATGCTGCACTCAGCTTGCAGGCCTGGTAGTTGGCAGTTTTACCGATATGAAGGACACAGTAATCCCTTTTGGAGAATCGGTATACGATGCTATTTTTGAGAAGGTAAAAGATTATAATTATCCCGTTTGTTTCAATTTTCCCGTAGGGCATTCTGCGGAAAACTATGCTTTAAAACACGGCATTGCATCACGAATTGCACGTTAGCGAATCTGGTGTGATACTTACACAAAAAAGTTGATGAGCAATACACCGATCAATCCCACTACCGAAACAATGGTTTCCATCACCGACCAAGTTTTGATGGTATCTTTTATAGACAGGTTAAAATACTCTTTGAACATCCAGAAACCGGGATCATTTACATGAGAAAACATAAGGCTGCCCGCACCCGTAGCCAGTACCATCAGATTGGCATTTACGCCAGTATGCAGCGATGAGCGGCGCAACAATGCCAGCCGTTGTCAGTCCCGCAATGGTTGCCGAACCGAGGCATACCCTGATAAGTGCACTGATGGTCCATGCCAGCAGCAGCGGATGCACATCCATGGTACTCAGCCCGCCTGTAATCTGCTGACTTATGCCGGTGTCTATCAGAATTTGTTTAAGTGCACCTGCGCCACCTATGATGAAAATGATCATCACGATATCTTTCACACTTTCGCCGAGCGACGACATCACCGCACGCAGGTTTTTACCATTACGGATACCAATGGTAAAAGTGGCAAACAATACGCTGATGAGCATTGCCATTACCGGATCGCCAACAGCCTGCATAAAAGCTAAAAAGCTTTGTGTGCGGCAGAAAAAGCTGAAAACGAATCGAAACCAATGAGCAATACAGGTAAAAATGCTGCCAGCAGGCTAATGCCTAATGGAGGCAATTCTGCATCTTCCATTTCTTTGGAAGCAAATGCCTGTAATGGTTTGTTGGTATATTTTTTAAGGTCATGGCAAAAAGGGTCCTGCCAAAATAATTGCCGGAACGGCAACCAGCACACCATACAACAATGTGATGCCCATATCGGCGCCAAACTGCTGCACCAGCGCTACCGGCGACGGATGCGGAGGCAGGTAACCATGCGTTACCGATAAGTGCCGACAAGGCTGGCAATCCTACATACACTGCAGGCAATTTGTATCGCGCCGCCACTGTGATAATGAAAGGAACCACCAGCACAAACGCAACATTGTAAAACAAGGGTATGCCAATAATAAAACATGTGAGCACCAGCGCCCATACAATATATTTTTTTCCAAATGCATCGATCAATCCCGTCGAAATGCGGAGTGCTGCGCCACTGTCTGCAACTATCTTACCCAACATCGCTCCAAGACCGAGTATAATGACGAGGTTTCCCAGAATATCACCGATTCCTTTCTGAATGGAAGCTATGACTGGCACAATAGAAAGACCACCCAACAACCCGATGAGCAGGCTTACCAGCAAAAATGCAATAAACGCATTAAAACGAACCCAGGCAATCAGGATCACAAGCAATGCAATGCCGCCAATCAGCAGAATATATGACATGCAATAAAGATAAAGGAGGATTGGGGATATAATACGTATGGATTAGGTATTCTGTTTTAATGAATAGGTATTATAATTAGTATATAAATGATTTTTCTTGGATGAAGATGCCCGCTATTGACAACCAAAAGCCTAAGTCCGTGTTACACGATTCTGTTTTATAAAAGAAAATGCAAAGGGTTAAAGTGTAAAGTTGATGAAATTGAATATTAAATCAGCGGGATCATTTCCAATACAGTAAAACTGTAACCATCTCCCAACCCCAGGTTATCGTCTACATTCAGTTGCATCGAAGAAGATGAAATCGATATAATGTGTATGACAAAAATTAGTAAACAGGTGAGGCATTAGTTCTGATAAATCAAAACTTACAGCACCCAATCCCTTGGATGCAAACACACCTGCAGCAATTCATCTTCCGGGCTTCCGGGCGCAGGCACATGGTTGTATTCAAACCGAACGGTTGGCGGAAGGCTCATCAATATGCTTTCTATGCGGCCATTGGTTTTTAACCCAAACAAGTGACCCCTGTCGTGTACAAGATTAAACTCTACGTAACGTCCGCGGCGTATTTCCTGCCAGTGTTTTTGTTGTGCAGTAAAAGGTGCATTTTTCCTTTTCTCCACGATGGGGAGATAAGCATCTATAAATGCATCACCACAGGCTTTAGCCACATTCATCCAGAAGTACACATCGCGGATAGCATCCGGCTTTTTGTAATCGTAAAAAATGCCGCCAATGCCACGTCGTTCGTTGTTGCGGTGCGTGTTTACAAAATAGTTATCACAAGTCTTTTTATAATCGGGATAAAAGCTCTCGTCGAATGGATCCAAGGCTCTTTTATAGGTCGTGTGAAAATGAATGGCGTCTTCTTCAAAGAGATAATACGGCGTAAGATCGGTGCCGCCGCCAAACCATCGGTCTGTTACTTTGCCGGCCTCATCATACAGTTCAAACATACGGTAGTTGGCATGTACAGTAGGCACAAAAGGGTTATATGGATGAATGACAAGGCTTAACCCGCAGGCAAACCATCGTGTCGCCATCAATCTTCAGTCCTGTGCGCATGGCATCTGTCACTTCGCCAAACACCACCGAACGTATTGACACCCCCTTTTTCAAACACGTTGCCATTTGCCAGTAATTCTGGTTTTGCCGCCACCTCCTTCTGGCCGTTCCCAGGCATCTTCCACAAATATGGCTTTGCCATCGCAGGTTTCCAGCGCAGCACAGATTTCATCCTGCAAAGAATGAATAAATTGAATCCAGTTGGTTTAATGGCGGCCTGCGAAGTGATTGTCATAGCTGAAATAAAACAGGATTTCAGGATAAAGTCACCAAACAAGTTTGCAACATGCACTAAGAAAAACATCAATCGCTCTACAAATGCTCATGATTGTTGGTAACGATCAGCGCAAAAGCATTGTTCTGGATGAATTCAATTCAGCTTCTTCATTTATAATGCGGGTGTTGTGTTGACAACCGGTTCATTATTCACGTGCTCATGTGTTCTTTTGGTGAAAAAAAACGCTTCTGCCACAGCAAAATTGCAATAACCCCTATGGAAATAGACGCATCGGCAAGATTGAATACCGGGCTGAAGAATTCGAAACTTTCACCGCCCCAAACCGGAAACCACGATGGATATTGAGATTGAATAATGGGGAAATACAACATATCTACCACCTGTCCATGCAAAAAACCGGCATAACCACCTTCTTTGGGAAACAAATACAGCAATATTGCGGGTAAAATAATCACTGTTGTTGAAGATCATACCATAAAACATGCTATCGATCAGATTGCCTGCTGCACCTGCAAAAATGAGAGCAGCACAGGTGATAAACCCAGGATGATATTTTGACCTGATAATATTGCGCAGGTAAAAAATTCCAAGTATGACCGCTACCAGCCTAAACAAAGTCAAAATGATTTTACCCCAATCGCCGCCAAACTTCCAGCCCCAGGCCATACCCGGATTTTCCACAAAATGCAGCCTGAAAAAACTTCCGAGCACGTTGTGTTCTTCACCCAGGAAATAATGTGTTTTGATGTAAAATTTCAACGCCTGGTCGGCTAAAAGTATCCCAATGATCAGCAAGGCAACCTGCCATCCCTTTTTCATGCAAAGCTTATATATGCTGCGAAGATAATTTTTTTGAGCATAGCGCTTTCCAACAGCCCATTCCTTCAATGTTAAATATACCAACGGATGAATTAAAATCATTATTTGTAAACAGAAATGGCATATTTCCTGTTCAAAAAAGGAAAATGTGTTGTATGAAATCAGTGTGTCAAATAATCTTTGTCTTGTTGGTATTTGTTTTATCGGAAGGTTGCTCCAAGCCGCATTATGTGTCTGCACGCCCTAACGCTGTGATCATTAAGCGCACGAGACAGCCGCGCCCCGGTTACATCTGGGTGGATGGCAACTACTATTGGCGCGGCGGACGTTATCAATACCGCAATGGATATTGGGCAGCGCCCCGCAGAGGCCGAAACTGGAACAATGGGTATTGGGTAACCACACCACGCGGATATTACTGGAAGCAGGGCGGCTGGCGCTAATAGTTTACATTAATAAAAAGAAATCTTTATTCTCTACTTTTTTCAACCAATGATTCATCTATCAGAAATGCCTGTGCTTCAGATAGAGCCGCTCCTGCTTCGGTGTCGTCCAATATCACTTCCAAATGAGTGGCTTCTACTGCCGGGAACGTCAGAATTCTCTTTCGTCCGATAGTTTTTCCAGTCAACTCAGCCAGTTTAGTCTTGTTGTTGTAAAGCGCTCAACATGAAATTTTGCCACATGCTGCCCTTTCTGCAGAATATTCCTGTAACACAACACAATTCAGCTTTTCCGGTTTTGCAAAACGAATGGTCAGGGGGCTTTTCATACGTACCGGTATAAATGTCTCTTCGTTGCCATCGAGCAACTGTGCAGCTGTTTCATTAGCAGATAGAAAGTTGCTGTAGCTGTTTTCAATAAGTCATGGCAAAACTTTCATCCCGCATTTTTTTAAAATCTACCAGTGCCGCCGAATCGTATTGCGGTAAATTGCCCTCTTGTATCAGCCGGAATGTTTAGCAACAGCGATGCGCCTCGACCTACAGATTTCAGGTACAGGTCAAATAATTGTTGCCGGTATTTTACAAGACTATCTTCTGCTTTATGATAAAACCATCCGGGACGGATGCTCACATCACACTCCGCAGGCACCCAAGCCTTTCCATAACGATTGCCTTTTGTAAGTGTATCCTGTGGTGGCGCACCTGCTCCCCGCGAAAAGCCAACAGTATCCAGCGTATTCCAATTTTCGATACCGGCTATCCCTTGTTCATTTCCTACCCAGCGGATATCGGGTCCCAGATCACTGAACACAGCGGTTTTGCGGCGCAATAGTGCGGATGGTATGTTCAAACAAGTTCCAGTCGTAAACCTGCTTTTTTCCATTCGGACCTTCGCCGTTGGCACCATCCCACCAAAATTCGAAAAAAGGTCCGTAGCGGGACACCACTTCTTTCATCATGTTTACAAACACCTCATTGTATTCATCTGTACCATATTTCGGATGGTTGCGGTCCCATGGCGACAGGTAAATTCCCATTTTCAACCCCGCTTCACGGCATGCTTCCGACAATTCTTTCAGTACATCGCCTTTGCCATTGCGCCAGCTGCTTTCCCTTACGGTATGGGTGCTGTATTCGCTTGGCCACAAGCAAAACCCATCGTGATGTTTTGCCGTTAGAATAATGCCCTTTGGCACCGGCTTCTTTTGCAATGCGGCACCACTGCACGGCAATCCAGGTCGGTGGGGCTAAACACTTCTTCGTTTTCACTTCCTTTCCCCCACTCCAAGACCCGTAAATGTATTGGGACCAAAGTGTACAAAAAAATAATATTCGAGCGCCGACCAATCGTTTTGACGGGCAGATGGTGAGGGCTCTTGATGTCTTGCGCAAAAACCTGCTGAACGCTGTAAACAATGCAGTGAGGAACAAGGCAACTGCGAAACGTTTTATTCATAAATTTTGCTATTTATTCTTCTACATAAATACGTTTCACGCGCTGGCTGATGCCCGTGAGAATTTCATAAGCAATGGTATCGCATTGTTTTGCCACCTCCTGTACAGGAATATGGCTACCAAATACTTCGGCTTCGTCGCCTTCTTTCACATTGTCAATATCAGTTACATCCACCATCGTCATGTCCATACACACATTGCCGGTAACGGGAGCTAATTTACCCCTGATATACACATTCCCAACACCATTGCTCAGCCTCCGGCTAAAACCATCGGCATAACCTATACGAATAGTGGCAATTACCGAATCGCGGGTAAGTAATCCTTTGCGGTTGTATCCAATGGTTTCATCTTTTTTCACGCATTCTTACCTGCGCTACAGTTGTTTTCAATGTGCACACAGTTTCAAGATTCATGTGGTGTTCTGCAGCGCTGTATATCCCATACATACCGATGCCCAGCCGCACCATATCCAACTGCACATCCGGATGGCGAAAGATTGCTGCAGAGTTGGATATATGCCGGATGAAAGGATATTGCAGCACCGTTTGTATCTGGTTGCAGCACCGGTTGAACACCTTGTACTGGTGAAGGGTAAAACTTCGTGCTCCGGTGCATCGCTCGCAGCGAGGTGGCTGAGCACGGATTTCACCGCAAGCCGGTTAGTTTTGTAAAAACACATGTAAAGAAGGCAGATCTGTTTCTTCAAAACCCAAACGGTGCATCCCTGTGTCCAGTTTGATGTGAACAGGATATTGCTGAATACCCTGTTTCATCAGAAACTGGTCGAAACTTTTCAAAATACTAAAGGAAAACAATTGCGGCTCAAGGTTGTTTTCTATTAATACTTCAAACGCGGCTTCATCTACGTTTAATACCAGAATGGGCAGGCTGATAGCGGCTTTCCGCAATTCTGTGCCTTCGTCGGCATACGCAACGGCGAGATAGTCTACTTTGTGAAACTGCAACACATTAGCGACTTCGGCACTGCCACTGCCATAACCCCCGGCTTTTATCATAGCCATCAGCTTTGTGCCTGGTTCCAGTTGCTGCTGGTATTGTTTCAAGTTGTTGGCAAGAGCGGTTAAGTTAATTTCCATTACGGTGCGATGCACTTTATCTTCCAGTTCAGTTACGATGGCTTCAAAACCAAACCTCCGTGCGCCTTTCAACAAAACAACTTCGTTACGGAAATGATTGGTGTTGAAACTTATCTGAAAACGCTTTTGTTGACAACCAATGCCCCGTGCGGCTCATTCGTGATGAAAGCAGTTTTTGCAGCCGGAACCAGTTTTCCCCAACCGTAATCACACGATCTACTTTTTTGGTATGCAGCATATCGGCGATCTGTTCGTACACCTTATCGTGAACCGCGATGGCAAAATCGGAAAGTATGACGGTTTTGGTGGCATACTGGTGCTGCTGCATCAGGAAGTCGAGCGCAATATTGAAAGAGTTGATATCGAAACTATAGCTGTCGTTGATAACGGAACAACCATTCACCGCTTCTACAAGCTGCAAACGCATATTGACCGGTTGCAAAAGGCTAAAGCGTTTTGAATTTGCTTCACGGGTAATTTTCAGGTAAAGGCAAACACACAAACACGTCACAGCATTATTAATGGAAGCGTCATCGGTAAATGGAATAGCGAGTGTAATTGTTTTTTTGTGCGTGGCAACGGTAAGAATTGTTTGCTGTGCGTCTTTTTCAATTGACAACTACTTCCAAATCGCTGATTCCCGAACGTCCCCAGGAAAATGTTTTGGGTTTGTGCAGCTGGCCGATAGCCTGGTGAACAATTTCTGAATCATCGTTATAAAAAACAATCTCCGAATGCAGCAAAAAGCTTTGTTTTTTCGAGCGCTTTTTCTGCCATAGCCGGTAAAACTTTCGCTATGCGCCTCGCCAATATTTGTAAATATCCCGATCGTGGGCTGAATTATAGTTTCGAGCGCGGTCATTTCGCCGGGTTTTGAAATTCCGGCTTCGAATATGGCAAGTGTATGCTGACTGCACTCATTTGCCATACGCTGAGCGGAACGCCCAACTGTGAGTTGTAACTCCGGGGGCTGCGGATTATATTAAAATCAGGCGACAGCAATTGATACAACCATTCTTTTACAATGGTTTTTCCGTTGCTTCCCGTGATGCCGATAACAGGATATTGAAACTGCGCACGATGCCATGCGCTCAGCTTTTGCAATGCAATTAAAGTATTTGAGACACATAAGAAAATTTGCTAACGGGTAAAGAATGCTGGCGGGAACGCTTGTGACAATGAAGTTTCTGACACCCTGGCTATACAATTCCTCAATAAATTCATGAGCATCTCTCCGGACCGATGCCAGCGCAAAAAACAGCGATGTGGCGGGAAAGCCACCCGCCTGCTGTCGGTAAGAAGGTGCTCCACCACAGCCTGTTCATCTGCGTATATGGCGGAAGCCTCTGTTACACGCGCCACAGTTTCTATGCTATACAAGTTTTTTTCTTACAAATAAACGGTATTTCTCTTGCGTTGCCCATGATGAAAAGCCAGTTAGTTAATGGAATGAGGATTTATGAAATAAAAAAAGCAGCCAACACATGATGCTGGCTGCTTTTTTATTAAAAATTGGAAAATTATTTGATTACTGAAAATTTTCCCGATTCTACAATATTGCCACCCTTGTCGCGCAGCTGGTACACATATACACCACGATAGTAATCGTTTAACGTGATAGTGATTTTGCTGGTACTTATTGGCATCTCCGCCATTTTTTTCCCTACAAAACTGAAGACATGCAGGCTGTTGGATTTGTCAATTGTTTTTGGAAATTCGAAATTAACGAATGATGTGGCTGGATTCGGATAACACTTTACGACCTGCACACTCGATGGTGACGCTTGTTGCCGGTAAGCAAAGCCCAATAGCATGCAGCAGAAACCTGCTAACAGCAGGCTAACGCTTAGTTTCCGTAATACAATAAAAGGTTTATGTAAAAATTTTTCCATCGTTGACAGCTAAATTACTGTTTAACTAATACTCTGCCAAAATATTAACATTGAAATATTATTAAATCTGTTAAAAGCGGGGACACAATACCGCTTCGCGTGAAGAGTTGTCTCTGTCGAGAAATCCAAGGTAGGCTACAGAAAGTTCAAAACCGCCACGGGCCTGGCTTGCCGTCTTTAATCCAGACATAGTTCATATCATAACTTACAGCGACAGAAAACGGATGATAATCCATTTTTACTACGGGGATAAATGCATCTTTTACACGCAGGTAACCACCCAGGTGAAGCGTGTACAAAGGATTCTCGTAATCGCTGCCAATTTTGCGCGAATACATCAGCCCACCCACCATTTCGGTATTGGTGTATTGCTTTGTATAATCGCCTTCAAGTGTAAGATATGATGTTTCATCTACAGGGAATTTGATACCGGCAGAAGCAACGATTTTCGGGCGAATCTGTATACCGGTTTGTTCGAAAAATGAGGCTTTCGGCATGTTGAAATGATGATAGGCAAGCCCGACGAAAATACGTTGTCTGCTGATCTGCGCCGAGGGTTGAATTGAAAGACATTCCCGCGCTGCCGTCGAGATAACCATACTGGGCATTGGCAAATGATTCCCCATCAGAACCGGTACTGTAAGAGTGATCTGTTGTAATCTTTGATCGGTCGAGGCTGCGCTGTACATAACCACCCATGAAACCCATGGAAAGGTAAGTGGATTTGTCGTAGCTGAGTGCTTTGTGATAGTTGAGAGCCGGGTACACATTGGTAGTGGTAAGTGCAGTGGATCCTGCCTTGGTCGTGCAGAATCTGCATACCCACCGTTACAAAATCGCTGCTTTCGCCAACGGGCAATTTGTATTCAGCATTGACAGACTGTGTAACATAAGGAACAGTGACGCTTTGCCATTGTGTGCGGTAAACGCCCTGGATACGCGACATCGCCTGCAAATATGCCGGCAAGTGAGGGATTGCGTAGCAAGGGGGCTTCAAAAAACTGGGAAAAATGGACATCCTGCGCTGTGGAGGTGAATGCGCAGGCTATACATAGCGCTGCTACAGAAAGTAACCTTGTCTTCATTTGAAATTGGATTTTGTATTGGATAAAGAACGAATTGAACCTCGTTGGGAGCCTGGTGATAAAGCAGGCTGTTTGATATTGATTTTGTACAGTAAAAGTAAAAAGACTTTTGATACTTATTGCTTATAAAACGATTAAGAATAGGGCGATTTGATTAAGTTTTTTTAAGTAGCAAATGCATGCTTTCGCTCATTAAACTCATCTCATTTTTCAGCATTTTCACACTCGACATGATGACACATAAAACAATTATTTCCTTTTCTACCATTCAATAATACCCGTTCCATTATCATTCACAATAGGCTGTTCTTTCTATGGCATTACACTGTGCGTTGCACTATCGCCAAGCATGTAGATTATTAGCGGTTTCAGTGAAAGTCAAATTATTTCCAGGCTCATAGAAACAGGCAAGAATTATCGCCGGAATACGGTTAAACAAAACAGGTGCAATGGACGAACCATTACACCTGAAATGTATATGAAAGAGAGCGAGTCGAAAACTGTTTTAGCGCACCAGTGTCACGTTGCCTTTGAAAGGAAGTATCGGTGTTGTTGTCGCAAATAATTTCAATCATATACACATACACATCTGATGCTAAAGGCATACCTTTGAAAGTGCCATCCCAGCCATCACCTTCTACGTTTGGCAGGAAGCTGTTTCTTTCATACACCACTTGTCCCCACCTGTTGAACAAGCGCATCGATTTTATATTAAATACTCCTTTTCCACGTGGGAAAAACCTGTCGTTCACACCATCATTGTTAGGCGTAAATGTGTTGGGAACAAATAAGTTAGCTCCGTTGCACATTACGTGGATGGTGATCTGGTCGCGGGCAAAGCATGAGCCGTTGTTGGAAGCTACACAAGTATACGTGATGGTTTGCTTGGGTGATGCGATCGGGATTCTGAGAACGTGCATCGCTAAGGAAAGCCTGTGGCTCCCAACGCCATTGTGCAATGTCCGGCGAACTTTTTACTGGAGCGGTATTGAATAACCAACACTCAAATTGATGTCATGAATCTACAATTTCAAATGTTCGGAATCGGATAAACTTTTACCGTAACCGTTTTAGAATCGGTGAAGCAATTTTTCTTATCCCTGCCTGTTACGGTGTAAGAGATGGTTGTGTCTTTTGCCGCATGAAAAGATGGTGCTGCAGATTGCGGATTGTCGAGGTACAAAGCCGGTGACCATGTATAATTGTCTGCGCCGGATACCTGCAAGTGTCGTATTGCTGCCCACACAGATCGTATCGTTTTTCGTAGAGATGGATTGTTGGTTTATCACTTCAAGCATAACGGTATCGGTTCCCTGGCACCCATAACCGTTGGTGCCTGTTACCATGTATGAAGCTGTTTTGGTTTGGCGCAGCGATGGGCGTAGCACAATTGGTGCAGCTAAGAGTTGGGCTGCTTGCCAGTTGTAAGTAGTGGCGCCGGTGGCGTTGAGCAGTAATAGTGCCGCCATTGCACACAAACGAATCAAGACCTGCAGATACTTTTGGTAAGGCAATCACATTCACAAATGTGTGGCAGTATCGGCACATCCGCCGGGCGTGGTCACGGTAAGGCTTACATTGTATTTGCCGGGTGCAGCAAAAGTATTGATGGGCTGTGTACCGGTACCTGATTGCGTGCTGCTAAATTTCCATGTCCATACACTTGCACGATCACTCGTTCATGGAATCTGTGCCTTTAAATCTACAGGAGACATTGCACACACGGAATCTGTTGCGGCAATGCTTACCACAGGTGTTTTGTTGACCTTGATGGTTACCGGGTGAACTGATAGAATCTTTACAACCACCTTTTGTGGTGAGCGTCAGCTTTGTCTGGTAGGTGCCGGATGCTTTGTAATAATGCTCGGGACTTTTCTGACGCAGACGTATTTCCATCACCAAATGTCCACTGGTACGATTGTAATTTCATCGTAATAAGTAGCCGATGTTTACCACAAAAGCAGCGAGGAAGAATCGCAGGAAGGCATTGCGCGTTGCGAGATAACTCGGCTTTTGCTCCGGTTACATAAATGGTATCCAGGTTTTCTATACCTACAAAACATCCGTCTTTATCTGTGAGCAACAGCTTTGGGCAGGTATTTACCATTGTTTTTGTAAACGTGAGAAGTAGTATGGCTCAAGTCGTCGGGAGCCACAATACCATCATTGAAATCCCAGGTAACTTTCACCGCGTCTTTTGTTTCGCAGCTGAACTTCAACAGAAGATGGATTGCACTGTACCAAAGGATTGTAAGTCAATTTGCCGGATGGACCTTTTATGGTGATGCGTTTGGTAAGCAGTATCGTAACATTCGCCAAAACCTT
This sequence comes from uncultured Chitinophagaceae bacterium, assembly GCA_963760045.1. GTDB lineage: Bacteria > Bacteroidota > Bacteroidia > Chitinophagales > Chitinophagaceae > Ilyomonas. The sequence continues at coordinate 89,677 of CAVXBN010000029.1, read as the reverse complement.
TTACCACAAGCTTCATATTGTATTCGCCACCCATCGTGTACACGTGAGAAGGACTATCGATTTTAGAGATGCTGCCATCATCAAAGTTCCATGACATGGAAGTGAAGCTCGAAGATTTGCTGGAAGGTTTCACAATCAACGGAGGACAGGTAGTTTCCGTAGGACCATTGATGGCGATCTTCGCTTTTGGATTCGAAATTGTCACGAGGTCTTTTTTCAAAGAATCTGATTTACAATTGTATTTATCAGTAACCGTTAAGGATACAGAATAAATGCCTTCCTGCGTGTAAGCATGGGTTACGGATGGCGTACTGCTTGCAGAAGTCTGGTTGTCACCAAAGTTCCAGAGATACGTAAGTTTTTCACCTTTGGAAGCGTTACCAAACGTCAGAATATTTCTAACACATTGCACTGGATTGGCTATAGAAAAAACAGCTTTTGGATTGGTTACCTGCAAAGCTTTGGGACGGATGATGGAATCCTTACAACCATAAGTATCATACACAGCAAGCTTGATATCGTAGATGCCTTCTTTTACATATTTGTGCGAAAATGCTGAGGCAGATGTATACGTTTGAGATACACCTTGTTCGTAAGTCCACACCCATTTATTAATACTGTGTATGCTATCCGTTTTTGTAGAGTCGCTAAACAACGCGGTGCTGTTGATACACAAGCCTGAATCGTTATTAAACGAAGCTTTCGGTCCATAAACAACCAGGTTCAATTTACTCACTACTGTGTCCAGGCAACCCACTATGTCTCTCGTGATGAGTTGGGGCACAAACGTTCCTACAGTTGCATATTTATGAGAAATAGTGGCATAAGCTGCACCAAAACCTGAAGTTGTTTTATCACCATAAGTCCAGCTGTAAGAAGAGATGTTGGCAGCCGTAACATTGGTTGCTTTAAAGTTCACGGCATCGTTACGGCAGGCAGCTTTGTTTTCGAAATCGTAGCTAAAGTCAGGATGTTCATCTACCACCTGCATTTTCACCTGTAAGGAATCATAACAATTATCGTTGGTCACACGCAGTTTTACGATATACACACCTGTGTTGGCAAAGTTATGCACGGGGTTTTGTTCAGTGCTGATGGTGCCGTCGCCAAATTCCCATTGCCATGCATTTGCGCTCCCTTAGATATGATCGGTAAATACACGCTCAAATGGTTTGCTGCAATTGAAGGAAGAAACGTATTTGGCAACCGGCGGACGGATATATACATAATCTTGGCGCGTGATCGAATCTTTACAGTCGTTGTTGCTGACGATCAGACTGAACAGAAAACCAGCCGGTATCAAGATAATGGTGCGATGGATTCTGCAGGCTTGACTGTCCGCCATCACCAAATTTCCACAGCCAGTTTGTAACGTCACCACTTGTAGAATCTTTGAATCTACAGAGATACGAGCGCACACATCTAAGGGATCGGCACTGAACTGAGCTTTTGGCGCAATGCCAGCCATTACTGCTTTTTCTATTTTCATGGTATCGCTGCAGCCGCCGGCAGTTTGCACTATCAGCGTTACGGCATATACACCTGGTTTGTTATAAGAATAAGTAGGTTTTTCTGATGTTGACGTACTTCCATCACCAAAATTCCACATGTATTTTACAATTGGCTCAGCTGTGCTAATCACAGGTGAAGGGGAAATAACCAGCGGCACGCAACCTTTGACAGGAAGATTTTGTAAAGACTGAATTTTGGGTGGTCCCAGCTTTACAGCATTTTTTACAACAACTGTATCTGAACAAAATCCGGATCGCTGTAGAAGCAATGAGAGTGACATCAAAAAAGCCTTGTTCAGTATATGTATGTGATGGATTTTTATCAGTCGCCGTTTTGTTATCTCCAAATATCCAATTGTAACTATCAGCGCCGGTAGTTGTATTGCTGAATGTTACTGCAAATGGCAGCTTACATACTTCGGAAGAAGAGGCGGTGAAAGATGCCGTTGGGCGGGCAGCTACTGTTATTTTTTTACTGATGGTTCCTGTACAGGTGCCGAAATCGGCTTGCAGTGTTACGGTATATGTACCCGGCATTGTATATACATGCGTAGGCGATTTTAATTTTGACGTGCTGCCGTCACCAAATGTCCACGAAGAAGAAATGGGAACAGTTGAGGAAGAATCGGTAAACTTCACAACACTGTTGGTACATGTGTTTGCAAAAACAAAATCGGCTCCCGCTTTGCCAATGGTAATATGTTGAATCATGCTATCTGCACAACCCACTGCATTTTTTGCAAACAGCTTTACCGTATAATTTCCTATTTTCTGGTATGTATGCGTAGGCTCCTGCTCAGTAGCAGTTTGTCCATCGCCGAATTGCCAGTTGTAGGTATCAATAGAAGTTTTTGAAATGGAAGTGCTCTTAAAATCGATAGGCGCAGGCGACTGGCAGATATTGCTGTATTTATAATCGAAACCGGCTTTTACGGTATCAAGCACTTTGATAATGGTTTGACCATCGCTGCTTTGCTTACAACCAAAACTGTTGGTGACAGACAAGGAAACTTTATAGGTGTTGGAATAACGATATGTATTGGAGGGATTCATTTCGTTAGACAAACGGCCTTCACCAAAATCCCATATCAAGCTGTCCATAGTGCCGGAACCTGCTTTGGATTCATTGGTAAACTTAACATTCAGCGGAGGACATCCCTGTGTAGCACTTGCTTTAATGCTCACTTTCGGATTTGCATATACCGTGATGTAACTTTTTTTGACAATCGAATCATCTCCATCCAAGGTTTTAATTACCAGTTTAATGGTATAAGTCATACTGCCTGTACCAGAATTAAGAAAGAGAGCAGAAGGATTTTTTTCCCGCGAAGGGCTGCCGCCATTTCCGAGTTCCCAATAGTATTCGGTATTGTCGTCTACTCCCGTAGATTCATCTGTAAAATTGACAAGAACGGGGGAACAACCACTAACGACATCACTGGAAAAATCTGCATGAACCTGTGCATATGTCTTCGAAAACATAAAGGAGCATACAAGAAGTGTAAAAAACCGCAAGGAGAGTAAAAACGCTTTCAAGGCTTTGATATTGGATTTTGAAAAAAATTTGTTAACCGCCGGGACACAGATCAACCGCACTACTTAACAAAAATGTGCATAAAAAAGCATAGATGGAAAGGTGTTACACAGTTTTAAGCTAGATATAAACGCTTTCAGGATTCTTTAAGTTTCTTGTGTCTGAAAGCCGGGTGCTTAAGGGGTTTTTAAGAAATTTTCAATCGGGGAAAAGGGCTGACAGATATCAAAACGCATGGAAAGCAATAATTGTTGCTTGTTCCCTATAATAAAATATTAGAAAGGTACACATCACATATCGGTGACGATTTTTTTATAACTGGTAATCACTCCTTTGATTAGTGAAGAACTGAATCCCTGGTGTTCCATTTCGTTGAGCCCGGCAATGGTGCAGCCTTTGGGCGTGGTCACTTTATCAATTTCCTGTTCAGGATGTGTATGTTTTGTGAGCAGCAGTTGTGCTGCTCCCTTCACCGTTTGCGCAGCTATCAGCGACGCTGTGGCTGCATCAAAACCTATTTCTATTCCGCCCTGGATATTAGCGCGTATGTAACGCATTGCATAGGCTGTACCGCAGGCGCCCAATACCGTAGCTGCGTCCATGAGTTTTTCTTCAATAAACACCGTTTTGCCCAACTGGCAAAACAGGTCATAGATGTATTGTTCGTCTTCGGCGCTTTGCGTTGTATTTGCAAATACAGGTAATGCTTTCCCTGATAGCGATTGCTGTATTGGGCATGGCGCGAAACAGCGTAAACTCATTACCAATAATTTCCTGCACATCTTTAATCCAAACGCCTGTTATTACGCTCACCAGCCTGTGCCGGCCGGTTTCCAACACGGGCAACAGTTGCGTCAGGATATCTTTTATCTGAAACGGTTTTACTGCCAATATCACCCATTTTGCCTGCTGCACCGCTTCCGTATTGTTGTTGGTCACGTGAACGCCTTTTTGCTGGAGAGGTTCGAGCGTTGTGATATTTCGTTTTGTAATAATAATGTCTTCAGCATTTATGAAACCGCTGCTGATAAGACCTTCCGCTATGGCAGAGCCGAGGTTGCCGCCACCAATGATGGCTATTTTATTATTCATGAGAAATTAGAATTGAAAATCGAAAAGCCCTGCTTTAAATAAGATATCGATGGCAAACATAAAGTGAATACCAACGATGAAATACAATAAAAGTAAAGACGAAATAAATGCAATCTGAAAAGAATCTGGTATGTTCACGGTCTACCATATCCGATTGTAAAGCAGATAATTGGAAACATAATCGTAAACACCTTCTTCCAGTGTAGTAGAATGGCTGATGGTAACCTGCATTGCGCAGCTTTTCCATATCTGCTTCGGTAAAATACTGGTATTTGTCCCTTATATCTTCGGGCATTTCTACGTATTTGATATGTTGTTGCGCGTTCATGCCTTTAAATGTTGCCTTTACAAGGTCGTTAAAAGATCTTGCCTTGCCTGTTCCAAGATTGTAAATACCATTTTTGTTCAGCTTGCCACGATTGGTTTTTTATTTCCTTCATCATCCACACAATTACGCTCACCACATCTTTTACATACACAAAATCGCGGAGTTGTTCGCCATCTTTGTAAGCTTCCTTATGGCTGCGAAACAGTTTTACATTTCCATCGCGTTTTATTTGGTTGAATGAATGAAACACTACGCTTGCCATTCTTCCTTTATGATATTCATTGGGTCCATAAACGTTAAAAAATTTCAGACCTGTCCATTGAGGAGGCGTTTCTTGCTGGTGAATGGCCCATTTGTCAAATTCATTTTTGCTGATGCCATACGGATTTAGCGGGTGCAGCGTATTGCTGGCTTCGTTGTTATCGTAATACCCTCTTTCGCCGGCTCCATATGTTGCAGCAGAAGAAGCATAGATAAGCGGTACACTGTTTTGCGGCACAGTAATTCCAGACATCTTTTGAATAATTGAGATTCAATTCTTCGTGAATGGAATAATCAAATTCAGTAGTATCGGTGCGTGCGCCAAGGTGTATGATCAGTCAACCTGGGTTTTTCATTGTACAGCCATGAAATGAAACTTTCACGCTCTATCGTCTGCTGAAATTTTTTCCTTCCCAGTTTCTGCGCTTTTCTTCCACGCCAAAGCTATCTACCAATATGAGGTTGTAATAGCCCAGTTCGTTCAGGTATTGCACCATGCAACTGCCTATAAAACCGGCAGCCCCTGTAACGACAATAGCGCCGCTTGTGGTGGAATGTGTAGTTTGATCGTTCATATAGCCACGTTATTTAAAGAGAGAAATCGGCACTGTGGAGTGCCGTTTCGCTGCTATTCTTCAATCAGCTTTTCCAAAGCCGTATCGTATTTGTATTTCCATTCTGCGATGGCTCCCCAATCGTCGTTGTTCACCACAATGTCGCTGCCCGTTACCTTGCCCAGTTCATCAATTTCCACATCAATCGCTTCCGCTAAACGTAGAAAACCATCCATCTGGTTGTCAGATAACGGTAACAACTACCCTGCCCTGCGCTTCGCCAAACCAGAATGAATCGTTGCGCATGTCCGATTCTTCAAGATAGCTGGCATTGAATGAAACATCAAAACCCAAACCACGGGGAAATCCGCTTTCGAGCAAAGAAACCATTACGCCGCCTTCACTTACATCATGCGCACTTTGAATACATTTATTATGTATGAACGCAGTGATCGCGTGGTGGAGCAACTTTTCTTCTTTAAGGTTGAAATATGGCGCCGGTGAAAATTCGACACCTTTTATTTTATGCAGGTATTCTGAAGAATGAATACAATTTTTGGCTTTCCCAACCAGTAAAATGGTATCACCTTCCTGTTTGAAGTCGAGCGTCATCCGGTTGTCGATGTCATCGATCACTCCTACCATACCAATGGTGGGTGTTGGATATACAGGTCCATCAGGGTTTTGATTGTAAAAGCTCACGTTGCCACCTGTTACAGGTGTATTGAAAGCGCGGCAGGCATCACCCATACCTGCAACTGCTTTGGCAAACTGGTAATACACTTCGGGATTGTAAGGATTACCAAAATTGAGGCAATTTGTAACGCCCAGGGGCTCGCCACCGCTACATACGATGTTTCGGGCAGCTTCTGCCACCGCAATAGAAGCTCCTTTTTCAGGATCGGCATACACATAGCGGCTATTGCAGTCTACACTCATTGCAAGTGCCTTGCCCGTGCCTTTTGCTATCACAACGGCTGCATCTGAAGGCAGGTTGGTGCTTGCATTGGCTGCGCCTACCATGCTATCGTATTGCACACTCACCCAACGTTTGCTGGCAATGTTGGGAATCTGCACCAATTGCTCGGCCACCGATTTCAGCGTTTCATTATCTGTTATATCTTCTATATCCGAAACTGAAAATTCCTTTACTTTCTGCAGGTATGCCGGCTCGGTATATTCGCGTGTGTATTGCGGAGCACCGCCGCCAAGCACCAGTTCGTAAGCCGGCACTTCGGCTTCCAGTTCGCCATGCATATAGAACTTCAGTAAGCCATCGCCGGTTACTTCGCCAATATTGCTGCACGGCAAATCCCATTTTTCAAACACTTTCAGTACAGCTTCTTCTTTTCCTTTTTCCACCACAATCAGCATACGTTCCTGGCTTTCGCTCAGCAGCAGTTCCCAGGCTTTCATGTTTTGCTGCCGTGTGGGAACTTTGTCCAGGTCGATACGCATGCCTACGCCACCTTTGGCACTCATTTCGGCAGTGGAGCAGATGATGCCCGCAGCACCCATGTCCTGCATTCCTACCACAGCACCGGTTTCAATGACTTCAAGACAGGCTTCCAGCAATTTTTTTTCCTGGAAAGGATCGCCTACCTGTACGGCCGGCAGTTCTTCCACACTTTCTTCGGTGATATTGGCACTGGCAAATGAAGCACCGCCAATACCATCTTTACCTGTGGCGCTCCCTACAAAAAATACGGGATTGCCCAATACCTTCCGCAGTAGCGCTGATGGTTTTGCCCACTTTCACAATACCTACACTCATGGCATTCACCAGCGGATTGGTATGGTAGCAGTCTTCAAAATACACTTCGCCACCTACTGTAGGCACGCCAAAGCAATTGCCGTAATGACCAATGCCATGCACCACGCCTGCAAGCAGGCGCCTTGTTTTTTTATCTTTTATATTACCAAACCTGAGACTGTTGAGCGCTGCAATAGGCCGCGCGCCCATGGTAAAAATATCGCGGTGAATGCCGCCAACACCTGTGGCTGCACCCTGGAAAGGTTCCAATGCGCTGGGATGGTTGTGGCTTTCAATCTTAAATACTACGCCGTAGCCATTCCCGATGTCCATCAGACCGGCATTCTCCTCTCCTGCGGCTACCAGCATCCTGCCGCCTTCGCGGGGCAACGTTTTAAGCAGACGTGATTGAGTTTTTATAACTGCAATGCTCACTCCACATGGCGCTGAAAGTGCATAGCTCGGTAAAGTTGGGTGTACGTCCCAGCTTTTCTTTTATCAGTTCAAATTCTTCTGCGGTAAGGCGCAACTGCTCGGCGGTCTTCGCGGTTATTTCCATCTGATGTAATTACTTATGAGTTGTCTGCGAAGGTAAGGAAGCTGATGTATGTAAAGGTGAACCACCATACCACAGATGCTTTTTTTATTTACACCCTAATTCATATGTCATGCAAAGTTGCAGCTGTGAATAGGAAGAAGTGTAGTTTGATTATATATGGAAATAAACAGCCATTCGAAATTTAAGAGCGGACGTTTCAAGTGGCAAAAAACCTTTAATACAGGCAAATCGCCCTCATTTATTTATATATACAATTGAGCGTTTTTTTTACTAATCTTCTTCAATTGCCAAAACCGGAATCATTTTCGCAACTCATGGTAAATTTTGTATTGTTGCATTCGTCTGTCTGCAGCAAGGATTGATTAACAGCTAAAAACAATTTTTCGATTACATGAACTGGTATAAAGAAGAAGTTGACCAACTTGTAGAGCGCAGAGACAAATTACCATACCAACCACAAACTATTTTTTACGGCAGCTCCACAATCAGGATGTGGGACAGTCTTTATGAAGATTTCAAGGAATATTTACCGGTAAATCTTGGTTTTGGAGGATCGACACTGGAAGCCTGCGTGTATTTTTTTAACCGTATTGTGGCGCCGGTGCTCAGTGCACGCCGCATGTTTATTTATGCCGGAGACAATGATCTTGGCGATGGAAAATCGCCTGCGCAGGTGCTGGATTTTTTCAGGCAGTTTGAATCCAAGATTGAAACCTATTTTCCGCATATTCCCTGCTATTTTATATCCATTAAACCCAGCATCAGCCGCTGGCATATAAATGAAAATATTGTACGTGTGAATGAATTGATATCGGCTGAAATTGTGCATCACAACAACAACATGCACTTTATTGATTTTTACCCGTCCATGCTCGATGAATCCGGTCATCCAAACAAAAACTATTATGAAGAAGATGGTTTGCATCTGAGCAAAAATGGTTACGACATCTTACACCAAATTATACAAATACAGGGTTTTCCCAACTACTGACAGGAGATCCGAAAACGATTGTTTGAGCACCATGTGAATTTAATCCCAACTTTATGAAACGTGAATATTACAAATGGCATAGCAGGTTTGTAAAAAAAGAACTTGAAATCCTGGTGTTTGGACATGCTGGCGCGCCTGTATTATTTTTCCCTACCCGCACAGCGCGTTTTTACGATTATGAGAACTGGAGAATTATAGACGCAATGAAAGAAAAAATTGAAGCCGGTTATCTCCAAATTTTTTGCGTGGACAGTACGGACGTTGACAGTTTTTACAATGCTGAAATTCATCCTTCAGAACGCATTGTACGCTATTCACATTATGAAAGCTACATTGTCCACGAAGTGATTCCTTTTATAAAAAAATTAAACAAAAACAAATACCGTATCGTGGCAGGTTGCAGTCTTGGTGCTTATCATGCAATGAATACGGCTTTAAAGCATCCGCAACACTTTAATAAAGTTGTTGGTATGAGTGGCCGTTACGATCTCGGCATGCAGATCGGCAATTTCAGGGATTTGTTTGATGGGTATAAAGACGAAAATATATATTTCAACACGCCTACGATGTTTATTCCCAATCTCAGCGACGAAAAAATCATCAAGACACTGAAAAAGATGAAGATTGTATTTGTCATTGGTAAAGACGACCCGTTCTTTGAGAGCAATGTGCTGCTGAGCAATGCCTTGTCTGAAAAAGAGATTTGCAATATTCTGTATGTCTGGAACGAAGAAGCGCACCGGTCCGCGTCACTGGCGCAAAATGGTGCAGATGTATATATGAAAGTTAAACATACATTGTAACTGCGTTACTAAATACTGTTTTACTCAACTAAATTCAATTCTTATTCAAGATTTCTTCCACTCATTTAAGTGCCAATAAACATTGTTGTAAACGATTTGAAAAAGAGTTATGCTCCTTACTTTCCTGAGATTACCGTAACCTAAAAACAGATGCTGAGATATTTTTATAACTGCCAGAGTAGGATAGCCAGATTTTATGCAGAAGAAAATATGTATTTGGCGTTGCCAAACATGAATAGCAGTTAAAAAGCTGGTATTCATGAAATACAAACAAAAGAGTATAAAATAAATAACCTCCCGAAAATCAGGAGGTTATTTATTTTTTCGATCTTTCTGTGATCCCGCTGGGACTCGAACCCAGGACCCCAACATTAAAAGTGTTGTGCTCTACCAGCTGAGCTACAAGATCGTTTCCCGTTTTTTGGGAGTGCAAAAATAGAAGAATACAGTTCTTAAACAAATTTTTCGTCACTTAATTTCAACTAATTTAGTTCTCACTATCTTGCAGGCCACCAAAATGGTCCCTTATTTTTGAATTCTAATCGATTATTATGAGTTATTTTGCAGAACAAAGTTGTGGTTGTTACAGGTGGTTCTGAAGGCATTGGAAAAGCATTAGTGGAAGCTTTGCAACATGAAGGAGCTAAAGTAGCCACCTGCAGCCGCAACTACGACAAGTTGTACCAATTGCAAACTGCGTTGTCCCGGCAAACCGCTGTTTATAAAAGCAGCAGATGTGAGCAAGGAAAACGAATGCAAAACTTTTATAGAGCAAACCATCAAAGTATACGGGCACCATCAATATCCTGATCAATAATGCCGGTATTTCGATGCGGGCGTTGTTTGCAGAAACCGATATGGAAACACTGCACCGGCTGATGGATGTCAACTTTTGGGGCGCTGTTTATTGCACCAAATATGCACTTGCCTTCCATCACGGCACAAAATGGCGACATTGTAGGTGTTTCTTCCATTGCTGGCTTCCGCGGGTCTGCCGGGCAGAAGTGGCTACTCCGCTTCTAAATTTGCGCTCAATGGCTGGCTTGAAGCTCTGCGCACTGAAATGTACGAAACCGGCGTAAACGTGATGTGGGTATGCCCCGGCTATACTTCTTCCAATATCCGCAATGCAGCGCTCGACAAAAATGCTAAACCTCAGGGCGAATCGCCGCTGGAAGAAGACAAACTGATGAGTGCAGCAGACTGCGCCAAACATATCCTGAAAGCAGTAGAACGCAGGCAACGAACACTCATACTAACAACTACAGGCAAGGAAACGGTGTTGATAAATAAATATTTCCCATCGCTTGCAGATAAGCTTGTTCATAAATTCTTCTTTAAAAATGGAGTGCTCTCGAAATAGCCCGGTTATTTTGCAACTTGAATTTGAATATGCCCATTGTAACTCTTTCTACCGATATAGGTTTGCACGATTATGTTACCGGGGCTATTAAGGGCAGCTTTTGTCTGCCAACTCTTCATTAAATATTGTGGATATAACGCACATGCTTTCAGCATTCGATTATCCGCAAACGGCGTATGTATGCAACAATGCTTACAAATATTTTCCACCGGGTTCTATTCATATCCTGATTGTAAACCTGTTTGAATTTTCGCCCACGCATTTTCTTATTGCACGGCACAACGACCAATACATCATTTGCCCAGACAACGGGATCCTGACCATGATAACGGGCGTAAAACCTTCTTTTCTCTCTGTGTACAGGTAACATGCAGATTCTGGTTATGGCACGCTGCAATACACCCAACGCGTAGCAGAAGTGGTAGCGCAGATGGCGGCTGGCAAAACAATAGATGAAGTAGCCGAAGTAGCAAGCGACATAGAAGAAAAATATCCCCTTCGATCAACCATCGGTGCCGACTGGATTGAAGGTCAAATCATCTTTATAGATAATTTTGAAAATGTGGTAGTCAATATCACAAAACTGGAATTTGAAGAACACCGCAACAACAGGAAATTTCATATCTCATTCATGAGAAATGAAATCATCAGTTCGTTGAGTGAAAATTACGCAGCAGTGTTACCCGGCGAAAAATTAGCCTGGTTTAATGCGGCCGGCTATTTGGAAATTTCGGTGAATAAAGGAAATATGGCGGGATTGTTTGGTTTGCGTAGTTTTTCTTCAGAATCTGGTCCGTTGCAAAACAAATGGTTTTACCAGACCGTCCGGATCTATTTTGAATAGCCCAATTCATTTATCCTGTGTATTCGAATTATATAGCTTTTTTTACATGAAGGATTTGATTAACGTTCACCTTACTTGCCGGAAAAGCAATAATGCTCGGAAATGACTTCCAGGCACTTACGGGTAGTTTCTTTTTTTTTTTAACGGCGCTATGATGTCCACCACCTGCGATTTTTTGCAAAATTGCCGGATTAATCTCAATAAATTTTTTAAGAAGTTTGGGTGCTTTTTCCATTGCTGTGTCCAACTGCAGCATAGCTTCTTTCCATTTGCCGGCACCAATGAGGGCGGCAGAATAATAAAACAGGAAAATAGGTTTTCCTTCTGTTGCCGCAAGCGCGGCAAGGCATTGGTCGCAGGCTTCTTCGTAGCATTCTTTTTTATACAGACATTTTATAAGCGACTCCCAACCATTCACATTGCGCGGACGCTGTTTTACCACCATGCTAAAGCAATGGATGGCTTCGCGGTACTGATTCATGTTCATACGGCATTCGCCCATGGCAAGATTGTATTCCGCTACGTTTCGTTGTATTCGCATGGCACTTGTCCAGCTGTTTAACAGCCTGTTCCCATTGCTGTTCGTTGATATAAGTAAGAGAAATTTTATAATACAATTTGCTGTCGTCAGGATTCATATGACTGGCCTTGCGGTAATGAAACCTTGCCTGCGCATAATTGGCCGAGCCGGTGAAAGCAATGCCCGATGGCTTCATAAATCACTTCTTCGGGGCGTGTAAGTTCAACCACTTTTTGCAATACGTCTATGGCTTCTCTGTACATGCGCAGCCGGATATACGCATCACCCATATTGCGGTAAGCGTAATCGAACTTTTCATCAATCGCAATGGCATATTGATAGGCATCCACCGCTTTTTCGTACAGTTTGATGCCCTGGTAGGCAGCACCAAGATTGAACCAGCGAGCTCGCTGTAAGGATGCTCATTGATAATTTGCTGGTGCAGTGTGATGCTTTCTTCGTTACGCCCGGTAAAATCGGTCCAGAAACAAATTTTATACAACGCTTCTTCATTGGTCAGGTCTTCTTCCAGGATGAGTTTGAAACAGTCGAATACTTTGTCAAATTCTTCGTAGTCGTCGTATACATCCGCGAGTTCGAAAAACAGTTCCTGTCGGTCTTCGCCGTCAAAATAATGCAAGGCTTCTTCGAGCACGACCACGGCTTTGTCCTGCTGATCTAGCGCGAGATAGGCGTCAGTTTTGAGTATCGGGAATATTGATATCACCCGCATCAAACAATTCTGCTCTTTCCAGTATGGAAAGTGCATCAGCATATTTTCGGGTTACAATGAGTAAATCAGCATATTTGATGAGGAAGTGTGAAGAATATGGAAAATATTCCAGCCCGGTTTCCGCAGCTTCCAGAGCTTTTATAAACTCATCATTTTCATCGAAATAATCTATGATTCTTTCAAAAGCATCTTCTTCCAGAAAAGAGTATCCCTTTCCGGAACGCAGGCTGTGATACTGCTTCAGTAACTCCTGCATTTCTTCCCTGTCTTCGCGAAATGGCTGCTCTTTCATATTCTTTCGTTTCTGAAAATTAAATATCAAATCTCACTCCATCACTTTTTTTCCAAAATTTATTTAATAACATTCTGAAAAAAATTGTTAATTAAACAATAATATCGTAGTTTTGCTACCATTATAGTATATCATGAAATCTATAAAAGTTTTTGTCATCATTTCTACCATTCTGTTAGCCCATACAGCGATGGCTGTCGTTTACCAGCAATGGAAACGAAGATAACAAAAATAAATACAGTCTTAAACATCTCAACAAGCTTTCTCGCAACTATACTACATTTCAGCTGAAATATCGCTCACATCAGACTTAGCGGCAATTACTTTTTATACGCGCGAAGCGAATGGTTTAAGTATGAGTTCACCGGTGAACACCTATATGTTTCGCAAAAAACGTCCACCACCACTTTCATTTATCCTTACAAGTACACGCCAAAAGTGCCCAAATTTAAAACGCCTTCACGTCCGTCCACAATAATTGATATTCCTTTATTTATTTAATTCAATGATGTGGTTCCGGTGATAATCTTGTAACCGGATCTTCGGGATCTCAAATTTTGCTGCCGGCACCGGGCTAAAATCGATATTGGTTGCAACTAAACTGAATATTTGTTCCCTCTTCAGTTGCATATTCGTATTCTATAATCAATCCCGTAATATTTTTAAACTGAAATGGATTTTCAGTAGCAGATGCATTTAGTTCTGTTGTGTAAATAGACAATGTACTCTATACCTTCGCTCAGTCGTTAATGATCGCTTTCCGGCAATTGTAATTCAGTAGTTTTTTGTTTTCGCCTGTTATGTTTACCGAAACATCTTCCCATTGCTTGTTTTTTTCTCTCCATTCACCTGCATTGAAAAAAGAAATGTATTTGTCATTACCTACTTCTTTCAGAATGACCGCTTCACCTGATTTGTTATCAAAAATGGTAGCCTGGTAAAAAAAGGGGCTTTGATATTTCCGAACGCACTTTGCGGCCTTTGATGTACAATGTTTTAGTTCGTATTTGCATTGCCCGGCATGCCATCTATGTTTACGGAATAGGCAATGGTGCATTCCGCCACTATTTTTACCGGCTGCGTAAAAGCAGTGCCTGCGTATGCAGTAAAAAGCGATCCATACAAAAGCAAACGGCTGAAACGACTGGCAATCATGATACCTCCCGATTAATAGATCGTGGATCAATTTACAACGCCTGCAACCAATTGCCTGAAAATATTGGTCAATTTTGGTTCCGCTTCCTTGGCAGCAGCCAGCACTTCTTCGTGGGTAATAATGTTGTCATCTTCCCGGATGCCGATGTCAGTGATTACGCTGATGGCAAATACCTCCATGCTCGGCATGACGCGCAACAATGGTTTCCTGGACGGTGCTCATGCCCACAGCGTCGCCACCAACAGCGAGTATCAACCGGTATTCGGCGTGAGTTTCAAACGTAGGCCCCGTTACAGCTACGTAAGCACCCTGTTTTAAATTGTATTGAAATTGATTGCCAATAGCTAGTGCTTTGGCAATCAGCTTGCGACTGTATGGCTCACTCATATCCGGGAAACGGGTGCCAAGGTCATCCTCATTTTTGCCAATCAATGGATTGAGAGTAAAAAAACTGATATGATCAGTGATAATCATCAGATCGCCAACTTTGAAATTTCTGTTTACAGCACCCGGCAGCATTTGACAACAACAAAGTTTGCACTCCCAGCATCTTCATTGTTCTGATTGGGTAAGTCACCTGTTGTGATGTATAACCTTCGTAAAAATGAAATCTGCCTGACATGACAACGACTTTTTTTCCGCTCAATTCACCAAAAATTAATTTACCACTGTGGCCAACTACTGTGCTTACGGGAAAATGGGGAATTGAAGAATATTCAATTTCTTTTTCAATGTTTATTTCAGCCGTAAAATTGCCAAGACCGCTGCCAAGAATAATTGCTACCTGTGGAGTATGTTCGTATTGAGACTTGATGAAAGAAACGGTTTCCGATAAGTTTTGCATGAATTCGCTTGCCATGAACGCCAGTTATTAAACCTTAAAAGTTACAAATATAATCGCCTACGCTGGCAAGGTAAATGAGATTCTTTTTTACAGATAACCATGGATGAAAACCAAAAATTTTAACGATTAATTGGTAGCTGCATCTGCATTGAGTTTCCCCAACCATAGTTTTTACTTTTTATTGGGATATAAACTCGCAGTGGTTATCAGCTTGTTCAGTACCTCGTCGCGGGTAAACTGCGGAAACCGGCTCCACACCAATGCTGCAATCCCTGCAGCTGTTGCTGTCGATACCGAAGAACCACCTACAGTTGTTGGCACATCGCCGCTGGTTGCCGTGCTTATCTGGTGCATGCCGGTATTGCTTTGCTCCATTACGATCACGAAATCAATCTGTTTGCCTTTGTGACAATCATCGCAGGCTGCAAGGGTCGTTTTGTTTTTGACACCGGTAACTGCCTGAACCTGCGGAAGGCTGGCAGGAAAAATGACGCCCACAAAACCTGATGTCCAGCTATAAGAAGTGCCACCTGCACAAAACATCAATTTGTCTTTTCCATAAGCATAAGAGATGGCGTCTTTTATTTGCCCGTTGCTGGTGATGCGTCCCAGGCTCAGGCTTATGATTTTCACAGAATGGTCATCAGCGGCATAAGTATATGCATCACTCACACCTTTTACTTCGCTGCTCGCATCGATGTAAACATCAAAAGCTGCGCGGCATATGATAAGGTTGCAGTTGTAGGCCACGCCGCAACTATTGCCATCGGTACCGCGCGGCGCAGCATACAGCACCGCTCATGGTTGTTCCATGCCCGCATCCGTCGTTTACTGATGTCTGATTCGGGATCGTCACTATTTTCTGTATTGTTCTACCGGAAGAAAAGCCTTGGTTGAATTGGCTGCCAAGGTTGTCCTGGTCAGGACTCACACCCGGTGTCAATCACCATCACTTTTATTCCTGCACCTGTACTTTTTGTCCAGGCGCTGCTGATGTTGTGATAAGAATAATTCCACGACATTTTTGTTTTGGGTTGGATAGTTGATATAATCGGAACCTTCGGAAAGCGAGGGTTGCCATCGTAACCGCCGCAGCCGCTTCCACCGGCACCGACGGTGCCGGCTTGCTGCGCTTTTCTGTCTGTCCTCTTCAATCGGGTCGTAGCCCATTGGGTCGGCATAGCGCACGAGCCTGCTGTGCAAGCAATAGCTTTCACTGTTTCAATATTGCGGACTTCTACATCTATCACCGGTAGTTTGTCTCCTTCCACACTTCCAGTTTTTCCAGCCGTCAATGCAGATTTGAGTTTTCTTTCCGTACTCATGATGATAGCCATCACCTTCTGGCGGGCATTTTCCATTCTTCAGCTTGAAAGTCGATCCAAGCCATTCTGGTTATCGATGTCGCCTTCTGAAGCTGGTTTGTATCCCACGCTCAGGATATGATCTGAATGTTGGAGTGCGCTCCAGATAGTTGCAAGACCTGCGTTTTTCCAATCGAAAGAGCCTGTTTTGACTAACTTCATTTTCAATCACTGTATTTAATTGCTGTACCGACAGTTCGTTTTCTCCATCATTAGTTTGTATCACATTAGATTGGTCGGAAACATTTTTTTCGCAGGATACAATGGAGTAATGACGCAGATAACAATCAGGGCAGGCAAAAGTTTTGTTTTCATGGGAGTGGTTATGAGATCTCAAATATACTTTAGTCTATGGTGAATCAGGAAATTTCCGTCATCATTTGTATAAAACATTCTTCATTATGTTTAACATTCTTAGATCGAAGCTGATAAGACGCCCGTTAAATGAAAAGTAATTTTCTAAAATATTACATTTTATCATCCTGATTCGCTACCTTCGCCGCCCGAATTTTATTTTTAATCAAACAAAAACAGGGTAATGAACAATTATGAATTGATGGTGATTTTTACCCCTGTGCTTTCTGAAGACGAGTTTAAAGCCGTTCAGAAAAAGTACACCGATTTCATAATCGAAAACAGTGGCGAAATTGTGCACAGCAATCCCTGGGGTTTAAAATCACTGGCGTATCCTATACAGAAAAAAACAACCGGGATCTATTGGGTTGTTGAGTATAGCGCGCCATCCAGCTTCAATGAGAAGTTAAAGATCCAGATTTTACGTGACGAGCAGATCATGCGCTTCATGTACACCGCGCTCGACAAATATGCTGTTGAGTACAATGCGAAAAAAAGAAACAATTTATCCGAACCAGAAAAAGCGGAGGTAGCCAATGGCTAAAGCAAACGAAATCAAATACCTGACTGCCATCAAGCAGGAGAAGCCAAAAAAGAAATTCAGCCGCTTCGAAAAATATGGTATCAAGTACATTGATTACAAAGACGTTGAGTTTTTGAAAAAATTCATCAACGAACAAGGTAAAATTTTACCACGCCGCCTTTCCGGTAATTCTTTGAAATACCAGCGCAAAGTGTCGGATGCCATTAAGAAAGCACGTCAGATGGCACTGCTGCCTTATGTAACCGATTTATTGAAATAGAAATTTTAAAAGCAAACAGTAAACCAACACATCTTTTTTCTGTTTTACAATCATTAGGTCACCATCCCTAACCTCGCCCCGGCGGGAGACAGTCAAAAAAACAAATGACTGGGCACTTGGGAACTAAAATACACAACATGCAGGTAATATTAATTCAGGATGTAGATAATCTGGGCGGCGCCAACGAACTGGCAACAGTCAAAAACGGTTATGCCCGCAACTATCTCATTCCTAAAAACTGGCTGTAGAAGCCAACTCTTCCAATCTGAAACAACTGGAAGAAAAACAAAAAGTAAAAGCGAAGAAAGAAGCCGCAATGCTGGCTGAAATCAACAAAGTAATTGCTGTGCTGAAAGAATCGCCGGTAAAACTGACTGCAAAAACAGGTACAAGCGGTAAAATATTTGGTAGCATTACTTCGTTACAAATTGCGCGCGCCATCCGCGACCAGAAAGGTTACGAAATCGACCGCAAACGCATTCATATTACAGATGAAGTTAAAGAACTCGGAACCTACAAAGCTTCAGTAGATTTTGGTAATGGCAACACTACCGAAATTGAATTTGAAGTAACTGGTGAAGAATAAACTAGTTATACTACTTATATCAATTAGCCTGCATTACTCTTAATGCGGGTTTTTTTATTTCCAGGCATGTAACATATGCAAATGTGGCTGATCAAATTCGAGAAATTTGTAATGATTGCATCTACATTCACTAACAAGGATCAGCAATTGAAACCGGCTTCAGGCTATACAAATCCGCAAATGCCGGCTCAGCTTTTATCTTTACAGCCCTTTTTTCAAATTAAGACGGATACATGACGATTTCATATAATTGGCTTAGCGATTATTTGCCGCAAACCATAGAACCAGAAGAACTTATCACACATTCTTACGTCCATCGGACTGGAAGTGGAAAGCATTGAACGCGTACGAAACCGTAAAAGGAAATTTGCAGGGGCTTGTTGTGGGCGAAGTGCTAACTTGTGCACGCAACATCCCAATGCCGATAAACTAAAGCTAACAACTGTAACATTGGCAACGGAGATCCCTTGCAGATTGTATGCGGCGCACCCAATGTGGATGCGGGTCAAAAAGTAATTGTGGCAACCGTCGGCACTACCATTTATCCCTCGACATGGCGAACCAATAACCATGAAAGAAGCCAAAATCCGGGGTGAAAAAAGCCAGGGAATGATTTGCGCCGAAGATGAAATTGGAATCGGCACCAGCCATGCGGGCATTATGATTTTGCCTGACGAAATAGCTGTTGGAACTCCTGCAAATGAATATTTCGACCCTTACCACGATTATATTTACGAAATAGGGCTTACGCCCAACCGCATGGATGCGATGAGCCATTTGGGCGTGGCAAAAGATGTATGTGCCTATCTTTCTCATCATCGGCAACAGGATTACAAGCCCATTGCTTCCATTACAATGAGGTTTTTCCACAGACAACTCACTGAACGCTCCATTACCGTAACTGTAGAAAATACGAGCGCCTGCCCGCGGTATACCGGTGTTAGCTATCAGCAATGTAGCCATAAAACCGTCACCCGATTGGCTGCAAAACAGGCTGAAAGCCATTGGTTTGCGGCCTATCAACAACATTGTAGACATCACCAACTTCATTCTTCACGAAACGGGGCAACCGTTGCATGCTTTTGATGCAGATGCGATATCGGGAAACAAAGTGGTCGTGAAAAATTTGCCGGAAGGCACATCTATTCACTACACTTGACGACAAAGAAAGAAAACTGCACAGCAACGACCTGATGATTTGTAATGAGGCAGAAGGCATGTGCATAGCAGGTGTATTTGGCGGTGCCGAAAGCGGGGTGACAGAACAACACAAAACATATTTTTCTGGAAAGTGCCTGTTTTCAATCAACCGCCATCCGTAAAACGTCGGTATGCACACAACCTGCGCACCGATGCTGCTACACGTTTTGAAAAAGGAACCGATATTTCGCAAACCGTTACCGTTTTGAAACGGCAGCGTTGATGATTAAAGAAATCGCCGGCGGCGAACATCAGCAGCGATATTGTAGACATTTATCCCAATCCGCAACCACAGCACGAAGTAGTGCTCTTACTTTTGCCTTTTTGAAAAAACTTAGTGGCAAAGAATATGCAGCTGAACAGGTAGCAAACCATTTCTCAACAGCCTTGGATTTGATATTATTGCATCAAACTGAACAAGATATTACAGTAGCAGTTCCCTATAGCAAGCCCGACATTGCTTTGCCCGCAGATATTGTAGAAGAAATTGTGCGCATAGACGGTCTGGATAATATAGCCATTCCTTCTACCATCCGCATTTCGCCGGCGATGGAAACACTCGGTTTTGAGGAAATTTTCAAAGAAAAAATTTCGCAGCAACTTGCCGGTTTGGGTTTCTATGAAATTGTTACCAATTCCATTACCAACAGCAAATATTACAACGATGAAGTATTGAAGCATTCGGTGAAAATGATCAACAATCTGAGTGCCGATCTCGATGTATTGCGTCCTTCGATGCTGCAAACCGGTTTGGAAGCGATCGTGTACAACGTGAACAGTAAAAATACGAACCTCCAGTTTTTTGAATGGGGCAAAACCTATCACCAGAAAGAAACCGGCAACTATTACGAAACAGAACATCTTAGCCTTATATATTACCGGTGCAGCACACGAAGACCATTGGAATCAGAAGAGCAAACCATTTGATCTGTTTGCGATAAAAGGATATGTGCAGGCCGATCGCCAATATTGCCGGATTGCCGGCTGTAACGTTCGAAAAAAACGACATCGCATCCGAACAGCTTAACCATCTGGTGCAGCAAACAAAAGCTGGGTGTGTTGCAAACGGTCAGCATACTGAAGCAACAGGATTTCGACTTGAAACAACCTGTTTATTTTGCAGATTTCTTATGTAGCCACACTCGTAAAACTGGCGCAGCAAACAAAAATTACCTATCGGGAGGTATCTAAATTTCCGGCTGTGAACCGCGATCTTGCCCTTGTGGTCAACAGCTCGGTTTCGTTTGCCGAGATTGAAAATAATTAGCAGCGCTGAAAATGTCAAAAATTCTCAGGCATCAGGTTATTCGATAAATTTGAAAGTGAAAAACTGGGTGCAGGCAAAAAGTCGTTGGGTATTAGTCTCACCTTTATCGATGAAACCAAAACACTTACGGATAAAGAAATTGACGGCATGATGATGCGGATAATGCAAAATTTGCAAACCCAGCTTGGTGCCGAAATCAGGAAATAGAAATCGCATAATAAATGTCGGCAACCGCATTACAATTGCAACTGGATGTCAGTAAAAGTGAAAGCTTAAACAGTTGCTTGAAAGACACTTTGCGATGCAGAAAGAAAGAACTGCTTTGCTGGCTGAAAAAACAAATTGCTGCAACTCTGGAAGAAAAAGAAATGCGACATCAAACAATTAAAACAGAAAGAGATTTGCTGGCATGGTGGTATGCACGACGTGGAGCGCGGCAGAAAAAAAACTATTTTCACAACGTATTGATTTGTACCTGAAAGAGATAGAAAAATGTCTCGCATTGATCAATGAATAAATCCTGTAGCGAACATATTGACTGTTGGTTATTAATACGTTTCAGCCATCCATTACACTTTTGTTGATGGTCTTTTACAAAAAAATGAACACTGAAAATCTACACCCAAACAGCAGATTATGGATGAACTGATTGCTGTCAATATTATGATTGCCGACCGCACATACCGGCTAAAAACAAAAGCGGCAGATGAAGAAAGCATCCGCAAAACAGCGCATCTGATTAATGAAAAAATTCAGAATTCAAGGTAGCATTTGGCGGCAAAGACATGCAGGATTATATTTCGATGGTGCTTGCTGTGGCTGGCGGTAGATCAGGCTACTGCTAAAGCGCAACACCCTGTTGATGCCGAAGTTGCCGGCTCTTGAACAGCTGGAATCGCATACTTGATAAAGCTTTGTTGTCTTCTTAAAAAATTGATCATTTGTACTAATTACTTTTCCTCTCTAACGTTCTTAGTAAAAAATAGTGTGGAATGAAAAAATGCATAGCCGTTCCCCTGCTGCTTGCGTTGTTTGTTGTTTCTACTTCGTTTTGTGATAAAAGCCTGAATACTTTTCCCAACTTATTATATTGTGGTTACCAAACACACTTATGAACTGAGTGTATATGATAACAAAGGCTGGCTGGTGACTTATCCGGTAGTATTTGGCAACAGCGATCTGAAAGATAAAATGTATGAAGGCGACCGCGAAACGCCGGAAGGAACTTTTAAAATTGCCAGTAAACGCGTACACAACAAATGGTGCCGCATGCTGATGCTCGACTTTCCAAATGAAGAAAGTGTAGCCAAATTCAATCAGCGGAAACAACAAGGAATGATTCCGGCAAATGCCCGCATTGGCGGTGGAGTTGGCATACACGGAACATGGCCGCATGAAGACTATGCTATTGACAAATACGACAATTGGACGCAAGGTTGCATCAGCATGAAAAATGAAGATGTTAAAGAATTGTTCAATTTATTCCTGTTGGTACAAGTATTCGTATTCAACGATAACATTAATAAGCCTTTGCAACTAGCTAGAATCATTGTAACTGCAAGTTAAAATGAAATTATATAACTATACTGCTTTAATATCATTTACAAAAAAGACCTGCCGGAGCAGGTCTTTTTTTGTAAGGCTTAAGTCAGTTATGTAATATCTGATACTAGCTGCTCTGCTAATATAGGCGCAAGAGCCACGCCCATTCCGTTGCACACATGTACAACCGTCACACGCTCAGTGAGGTGGCTCCACAAAAGGTTGTTTGTTTTGCGTAAAACCCATGATACCACTCCACCGGTAATCTATTGTATAAGCTGATGAGTTTGGCAGGATATGTTCGGCTAAAAATCGCTCCAGTGATTGCTGAATTGCTTCTGATGTTTCCATCTCCGTCGTTGCTTCTTCATCGATGGCTTTGTTCCGCGCGCCGCCCAGCAACACGCGGTTGCCCACATTTCGGAAATAATAAAAACCTTCATCAAAATGGAATGTTCCGGAAAAGGGAAGATCGTCAATTGGAGAAGTTACAATGATTTGCCCGCGGGCAGGCGATACTTGCGTTGGCTGCATTAGATGCTGGCTGAGAGCATTGGTACAAATAACGACACGTGATGCCTGGAAAATAATCTGTTGTTTTGTTTGGAGTTGAACTACTCCATTTACATGTTCCCATTTTTCAACATCAATGCCGGTGAGAATCTCCCCGCCAAGCGATTGAACTTTTTGTTGCAATGCCTGCACCATTTTACCACTGTGAATTCCGCCTTCCAGCTTATTCCTGATTAATGCATCAAAGCCTTCAAAGCCAAAAATATCCAGCTTTTCAGTAGCAAATGCAAACGTCGTTTTCATCGCCTGTTATGTATCGTAAATTGTGGTTGAGGCTTGCAAGTTGTTCTGACAATGCATCGATATCAGTAAGGGAATGGCTGAGACATTCATACCCGCCGCAAGGATCGAAACTGATCCCGGAATCTCCCAGCACGTTTCGCATTTTCAAAATGCCTTTGTATCGCATTTCGGCAGTTCGCAACATACTGTCGTTTCCGAAAGATGCAGCGTCGTGTAGCAGTTCTGTCGGGCTGCCAAAGCATGCAAAGCCGGCATTGCGTGTACTTGCGCCAGCAGGTATCAATCCTTTATCTACAATCAATAACCGTAACGATGGCGATTGTGAGAGCAATTCATAGGCACACCACAAACCAGCAATGCCTCCACCAATGATGATGACATCACGGCGGGCAAAAAAGCTTTCATTTTCCCAGAGAGAAACCTGCATTTGCATGAAATGATACTATAGATGATTTTGCGTTGCGCAAGGTCTTTCACCATGTATTGATTGTTCGCTGCGCAATAACCATTGCGATTAGTTGGATTGTAAACATATCAACTGAACAGGTATTCGATGTCTTCCCTTGACAGACTCTTCACAAATGTTGTGTCATCGGCTATGAGATCGGCTGCAAGTGCGCGTTTTTTTTCCTGCAGCAACAATAATTTTATCTTCTACCGTGTCTTTACAAATCATGCGGTAAGCGAAAATATTTTTTGTTTGACCGATGCGGTGTGTTCGGTCAATGGCCTGCTGTTCTACAGCAGGATTCCACCAAGGATCTACGATGTAAACATAATCAGCAGCGGTAAGGTTTAAACCCACGCCACCTGCTTTTAAAGAAATAAGGAACACACGGCAGCTATCATCGTTCTGAAAACGGTTGATGGCTTTTTCGCGGTCGGGGGCTGAGGTGCTGCCATCAAAATATTCAAATGGTATTTTCAATTCTTTTAGCCGCTCGCGTATCAGAGCCAAGCATTCCGAGAAACTGTGAGAAAATAAGCGCTTTGTGATCGCCAATATTTTCAGTGATTTCTCTTGAAATTTCGTCAAGCTTTACCGACACATTCGGATATTGCTCGTCATCTTTCATAATTGCCGGGCTATCGCAGATCTGCCGTAGTTTCATTAATCCCTGCAATATGGACAGCTGTGATTTTTGAATTCCCTGCGCTTCTACCACGCCCAAAATTTTGTCCCTGAAATCGTTGCGGAATGCATCATAGATCTGGCGTTGCTCATCGCCCATTTCACAGATCAATATCATTTCCTGTTTGGCAGGCAGATCTTTGGCTACCTGCTCTTTTGTGCGGCGCAGGATGAAGGGATACAGCAATTTGCGCAAGTGTTCTTTTTGTTCTTTTTCGCCAAACTTATCAATGGGCACGGCAAATTCGTTTTTAAAATTATCCATGCTGCCCAGCATGCCGGGATTCAGAAAATTCATTTGCGCATAAATGTCAAATGTATTGTTCTGCAACGGCGTACCGCTCAGGCAAAGACGGCTTTTTGTATTCAGAAGACAAACCGCTTTTGTCACTTTACTCGACGGATTTTTAATTGCCTGGCTTTCATCTAGGATGGTATATTCAAGCGGAATTTCGATAAACTGTTTGATATCGCTGCGAAGCGTGCCGTAAGTAGTGATGATCACGTCTGCTTCTACTTCTTCAGCGTGTCTTTCATGCGCAGGTTACCATGATGCACATAATATGTAAGTGTAGGAGTAAATTTTTTAATTTCATTTTCCCAGTTGAACATCAGCGTTGTTGGGCAAACCACAAGGCTTTCAAAGAGCCATTTTTATGTTTCAGGTGGTGAAGGAAGGTGAGTGCCTGCAACGTTTTACCCAAACCCATATCGTCGGCAAAATGCCGCCCCATTTCACTTCGTTCAGGTAATTGAGCCATTGAAAACCCGATGTCTGGTATGGACGAAGTATGTCCTGCAGATGCTCGGGTGCTTCCATTGCTTCTATGGAATAATGACTCTTTTAGATTTTCGTATTTGCTCTTCCAGCTGAAAAATCAGTTCTTCTTCGTTGCGCTGTTCATACAGTTCTTCTATCACACCAAAATGATATTTACTCAGTTTGATGTCGTTGGCTTTGCCATCGCCAACCCTGAAAAGCAGGGAGTACTTTTTTATCCATTCTTCAGGCAAAATACCCAGCGTTCCATCTTTCAGCTGCACAAACTGCTGCTTGTTTGCCAGCGCTTTTTTTACATCATCAACCGTAACTTTCTGGTCGCCAAAATGAATGTCCATTTTGGCATCAAACCAATCGGTATGGCTGCTGATATAAATTTTTGTAGAAGGTTTCGCGGTATTGAAACGGAAATTTTTCAGCGCTTCAAACCCAAACACAGGCACGTTCATTTCACGCACGGCATCTATAAACAGGAAAAACCAGTTGTTCTTCAGTACTTCAGCGCCTTTCAAAGCCAGCATATTGCTGTTTTCGGCAGGAATGATGAAATTGGAATGCAGGTTTTTCAGCTTGTCAGTAAAGATGGTTTCCAAATTCAGGTTGCGATGGATCACCAGCAATTTATTAGCCTGCGGCAAGAGAATTTTATCTTTATCTGTTGCCTTACCTGGTACCATGATAGGTAAACACCGGCTGAAAAAGCAGGTAATCGCCTTTCTCTTTCAAAAACACTTTTATCTCTGGCTTTATATCGCGCACTTCTTCTTTCTGAATGTTGCTGAACTGTACGTGATATTCTTTTGTTAATGGCAGAATAAACTCCTGCAACATCCGGTTCCAGTTGTTTTCAGGAATGACCATTTTGCCGGAAGGCAAAAACTTTTCTACCAGCAACACATCCTCTGGTTTTTGCCAGATATAAAACTGGTCTTCCTGCTGATAACAACAAGGAAGATGACAACTTGTTTTCACTGATATTGCTGATGGTGAGTGGTGTTCTTACATTGCACTAACTTCATATTCGCCATTGGCAAAAGCTGATGTGCAATTCGGGAGTAATGAAGTTGATGGAGCAATTGGCTTCCTGCAGGTTGAGCCGAAGTAAATGCTTTTTGCCGTGGAGGAAAAAAGTGAAATTACTTTCTGCAATATCGGTAAACAGTTTTTTGAATTTGGGATGCAGGTATTCTATAATCAGTTGCCGCGTTTCTTCGGGAAGTTCATCATCGTGTTGCTGCACGATGTTTTCCCAGATGCCGCTGAATGGTGAATTGCGGTTCAGGTAACGGCTTACTTCTGTGCTCAGCAGTTTGCGGATATTTTGCATCAACGATTTGTCGTTTCATCAAAACCTTCGGTATTGATAAACGCGGGCAATGTCAATTTTTTCAATCCTCCCGGCAAAGCCGCAACGCTCTTCGTTCGGCTCACCTTGTACCGCATCTATCTGTACGTATGGATAGTTTTGCGCATTGTAGCTAATGACGATTCCCAGCTTTTGACGACGGTTTACTATCACTTCTTCTTCCGGCATCGCCGTTACTTTTTCCATCACCGGCCGGGCAACCGGTACGGCACCTGTGCTATACGCTTTTTATGGATGGATCGAGTACCCGCAGAAAAGGTTTGCCTTCTTTGTAAACAAATTCAAATTTGTTTTTGATGTCGTCACTCAACGAATACCCGTACAGGGAAAGCAGCATGTTTTTTTCCTTGTCCCAGTTGCGGATGCTGTCGAAATAATTGGCGCCATAAGCTCTGTAGAAGTGCATGAGAAAGATCACCTTATGAACGCACAGCGGGTGCTG
This sequence comes from uncultured Chitinophagaceae bacterium, assembly GCA_963760045.1. Lineage (GTDB taxonomy): Bacteria > Bacteroidota > Bacteroidia > Chitinophagales > Chitinophagaceae > Ilyomonas. Next base: position 62,886 of record CAVXBN010000029.1, on the reverse strand, counting down.
TGTTTCAGCGTCGCAGTTGCAACTGGTATCGAGGTTGCGTTCTTCGTTTTTTTGAATGACAACCTGGTAAAGGCTTCGGTGCCGATTTTAACGTCTGCAACTACCCGTTCGTCTTTTGCTTCTTTGATTTTGGGTTTTGCGAACTCAGGAAGTGATCTCAAATGATAACTGTCGGCGGACGACAACAGCTTGATCATCCGTGCATCCAGTTGCTTCATTTTTACAACGGTATGCTGCTGGTTGTAAGTTCAGATTTCTTTTTCGCCTAAGTATATTTTTGTCAAGTGAATCCTGGAGTTGAAAAAGGCCGCCGCTTCATGACGGCAGATTTCGCCAAGGTTGTAGGGACAACCGCAACGGATGGAAAGGTTTTTTTCATCTTTAAACTTTTGATGTGCACTTTATAATAGGTATTGTAACTGTCATCTTTGACGCGAAAAATTACGGTGCCCAACAAGTCGTCAAAGTCTATCATCTCCACATTTTTCAATGCGTAAATTTTCTTACCACGCCTGATTACTTCGTCAGTACCGTTGTTATAAATGTATTTGGTAAGATAAGGTAATGCCACTGGTCAATTTATGTTCAAATTTTCCTTTACAGATAAGCCTGGTTTTACAAAGCCAACAGCAAATATAACCTTTTTCGAAACCAGGAAGTAAAATGGCAAGGAACAAATGCGGTAAAATGTTTGTTAACAATGGCAGTGTAGCATCAGGTTTTTTCGGATCGTCAGTACAAGGAAAAAGATGCCGAGTCCCAGCAAAGAGATGATGCCAAAAGACCATTGCAGCCCAGCACCTCGGCAATAAATCCTACCGATGGAGGCACCGCCAGGAAACCAAAATACCCGATGGTAGATACTGAAGCAATAGCAGCTCCGCTGCTTGTTTTGGTGAGTTGTCCCGCAAGGCTGAACACGAGCGGAATGATGCACGAAACGCCAAGCCCGTCATGATAAAACCCAACTATAGCCGTGGGTGTAAAAGGCAACAACACCGCCAGAGCAAGCCACCGCCAACCAGCAATCCGCTGTATTTCAAAATGGGGATAATGCCGGTTTTGTTCACCACCCTGTCGCCAGACAACCGCCCGGTGGTCATCGCAATCATATAAACGACAAATGCCGCCGTTGCGTTCGCCTTTGCTGGCGTGAACTAATTTTTTGAAAATAAATTCCGCTCCAGTCATACATCACATTTTCGCAAGCCATCGAAGCAAAAGCGATCAGTGAAAACACAAGCAAATGTTTGTCGGGCAAAGAAAACAGCCGCTTTGGTGGAGATGGCTTCGTGGCGCTTGTAATAGAGATAAGGATAACAGAACAAGCGAAAAGAGTCAACAGCACAATGCTAACCGATATGAAATGATAAAATACCGATAGCCGGTTGAAACAATGAGAGTCGTGAACAAATAACCGATCGCTGCGCCCGCAAAGCCTGCCATGCTCCAGATGCCATGAAAAGAAGTAATGATAGATTTGTTGTACAACCCCTGCACTTCCACTGCCTGCGCATTCATGGAAAGATTCAGCAGATTGCGCGACGAACCAAACAAAAAGAGAATCAATGCCAACTGCCACGTCTGGGTGGTGATGGATAGCAATCCTAGCACAATGTTGTAAAAAATAGCGCCAAAGAACATGATGCTTTTGCTGCTGTAATTGCCCAGCAGTTTTCCCGTAATGGGCACCGTTACCAAAACACCAATGGGCGACGCAAGTAACAAAGTACCAAGCTGCGCGTCACTCAGATGCATTTGTTGCTGGATAGCGGGAATGCGGGATGCCCAGGTAGAATATCCAAAACCTGAAATAAAAAAATAGAACGTAATGACAAGGCGGTACCTGCCGGGAGAATGGTGGCTGTCTGTCAGGTTCATGAAAACAAAATTATTGCAGTCTTACCAGTTCATCCAAAGAAATCAAAAATGGCAAAAAACGTTTCTCAGACAACTGTGCAGTGCTGTGAAACGATTGAATACTCTCTGTTATTTGCCTGTAGAGTCTGCTGAGTACCGGATTGTTTTTCAATAAACTTACATGCCGGTTTATTGTAAGCACATCACCGCGCACGGCTGGACCGGTTTGCATAGGTTTCGCATCGAAATATGCGAGCCGCTGCGTTGTCTCATGAATGAGTGGCAGCAGGCTATCGAAGTCTAATTGTTCCTCTTTGCAAAATTGTTGTGTAACGGCATATAAATGGTTGCTGAAATTGGAACACAACACAGCCGCGAGGTGCAGTTTCAAGCGCTGTTCGTCATTTGTTTCCTTCACATCCTCAGATAGGCTAAGGGCAAGTTGCTGCAGCGTTTGGAGGTTGGCAGCTGTATTGGTTTGCACAAAAAAAGGCACTTTGGGCAAATAAGGCAATTCTTTCCGCAGGCTTTGCAAAGGATATAAAACGCCGGTATTTTCCAGGTGCGCCAATACGCTTATCGAAGTAGCGCCACTTGTATGCAAAACGAGGGTTTTGGTAGGCAATATCTGCGAAGCAACAGGGGCAATTGCTGCATCTGAAACAGCGATCAAACATATATCTGCCGTCGTATTTATGTATGACAAATTTGTATTAGCTTTGGCATTCAACATTTCGGCAATCAGCTCAAGGGCTTCCACATTTCTGCCGTACACTTTCTTTATCGAGTGCCCGGCTTTAACCAATAACTGACTCAAAACCACAGCCACATTGCCGGTACCAACCAAATCTATATTCATACTAACTGTTTCAACGCGTGAAAGTAAGGCAAAGCTTCATTACCAATTTCAACAAACTACGTCTTCGTGTGCTCGGTATTTTTTCTTACAGAAAAGCGGCTGCAGAAGCCTGGGTGCTTATGTGTACACCTTTCAACGGGAAAAATATTACCAAAACGCCACCGCATTTCAAGGATGCACTGCCGGTGCAGTTTTTTATTGACGGGCTGAAAGTAAAAGGATTTCATTTTAAACCGGAAAACGATGTAGCTGCGAGATAAAAAAATACTGATTTGCCATGGATTTGATTGCACGAGTTATCGTTTTTCAAAATACGTGACTTCCTTTTTGAAAGCCGGTTTCCAGGTGTTTGCATTTGATGCGCCGGGGCATGGTTTCAGCGACGGCAAAACGGTAAACGCTTTTGTATACCGCAACATTATTTTGGAAGTGGAAACCTTGTTTGGTCCTTTTTACGGCATTATGGCACACTCGCTGGGTGCCCTGGCAGCTTCGCTGGCTGCAGAAAAATTAAATACTCCTGATAAAAAACTGGTGTTGATAGCTCCTGCTACAGAAGTGAGAACCATTTTTACCAATTTTTTCAAAACCGTACCTCTTTCCCAAAAAACCAAGAAAGCATTTGATGACCTGGTGTATGAAAACAGCGGTCAGTAAACCGAATGGTTTTCAGTTTCAAGGGCAATGCAAAATACAAATTGCTCGGTGTTGTGGATACATGATACACACGACGATATGTGCCCGTATGAAGACACATTGCCCATCAGGCAAAAACAAATGCCGAATGTTCAGTTCATTACAACAGAAGGACTGGGACACACCAAAATTTACATAAGCCGCGATGTGCACAATAAAATTCTGCAGTTTTTTGCAGAGTCAGATTAACTAATACAGATTATCGTTGCCAAAATTTATCTCATCTGGTACTTTTCATAAGAACTTATCTCCAATTTTTCCAGCTTTCAGGAAGGCAATCACAGGTTTGTCGTGGGTAGTTTTCCAGTATTGCCGCAGATGATCATAATTCTCTTTCCACACCTCACCGCCGGCATGCTCAATGAGCAGTCTCTGCTTTCTATTCAATTTCATTTTTTCCGGTAACCGGGTAGCTGTCATCCATTTATCACTGCGCGGAAAGATGTATTGACCTTTTTCAAAACTGTAATAGACATTGGTTTGCGGGTAAAAATAAAACGATTGAAGTTCGTTCGCAGTCAGTCTGTCGGAAAAATTTGTTTCCTGTGCACCCGCAGCGTTGGATAATGCAAGAACCATGGCAAACAAAGCGCCGATGTAAAGCATTTTTTTCATATGACTACTTCTTTTTATCATTGCAGACAAGCTCTTATACCCATAGTAAAAGCAGCTTTGTGCATTTAACATTTTTTAAGTTCATTTCGCTTGTTATAATATTGCATGGCATTTTGGTCTCTGATTGGGAAGATAACGATTGCGCCGTGCCGCTCATTTGCAATGGCTATACTGTACCCGCCGTGCAGAAGTGTTTGAAGAAAATGGTGAGTGAGGAAGCTTCTGCGTAAAACAGCCCGAATAGCATCCAAATGGCAGAACCTGGCAGAATTCAAGTATAATGTTTGCAACTATTCTACCGGACAATGGTACTTACTGTATATTTATAGATTAACAAAAAAGAAAGCAGTCATCCAATGGCAAAGAATTTACTGATAGTGGAGTCACCGGCAAAGGCAAAGACAATAGAAAAAATTCTGGGAGAAGATTTTGAGGTCAGGAGCTGCTATGGACATATCCGTGATCTTGAAAAAGATGACATGGGTATCGATATCAAACACAATTACCGGCCCCGGTATATAGTTCCGGAAGAAAAGCAAAAAGTGGTAAAAGAACTGAAGCAGATGGCCAAGAAATCTGACGAAGTATGGCTGGCAACGGATGAGGACCGTGAAGGGGAAGCCATCAGCTGGCACCTTTGCGAAGTGCTGGGATTAGATCCTGCCACCACCAAACGCATTGTGTTTCACGAAATCACAAAGCCCGCTATCAAAAAGGCGGTTTCCAATCGCCCGGTTGCTCGACATGAACCTCGTGAATGCCCAACAGGCACGACGCATGCTCGACCGCATTGTAGGCTTTGAATTAAGCCCCGTATTGTGGCGAAAAATCAGCATGAGCAACTCGCTGAGTGCCGGAAGGGTGCAAAGTGTTGCAGTTCGTCTCATTGCCGAAAGGGAACGGGAAATCAATGCGTTTAAAGCCCGTCAGCACTTTCAAAATAGAAGCTGTTTTTTCTGCGCGCCCGACGCCAGCGGAAAGCAGGTGACATTTCAAGGCTGAAGGCGGACAGCAAAGTACCGAAGAAAATGCGGAAACATTTTTGCAAAGTTGTGCCGGCGCGGTATATACAGTCAAAGATGTGCAGGTAAAACCAACTAAAAAATCGCCTTCACCTCCGTTTACCACTTCTACCTTGCAGCAGGAAGCAAGCCGCAAATTGGCTATGGTGTGAGCAAAACCATGCTGCTGGCGCAAAAGCTGTATGAAAACGGGCACATCACTTATATGCGTACCGATAGTGTGAACCTGAGTGACACGGCCCTGCAGGCTCCAAAGAAAAAATCAGCAACCAGTATGGAAAACAATACGAGCAGCAACGCAAATACAAAACATAAAAACGAAAACGCTCAGGAAGCGCACGAAGCCATTCGCCCTACCTACATGGAAAACATGACAGTAAATGATGCTGATACCAGAAGTCTGTATGAACTGATCTGGAAACGGACCATGGCTTCGCAAATGGCAGATGCCCAACTCGAAAGAACCATTGCCAAAATCAACGTCTCTACCAACAATGCGGAACTGACAGCAGAAGGTGAAGTGATGAAGTTTGACGGGTTTCTGAAAGTATATTACGAAGGCAGGGACGAAGAAGACATGAACGACGATGAAACAGGCGACGGAACGTTGCCTCCGCTGCAAAAAGGCATGAAACTGCGTTTTAATGAAATGAAAGCGGTGGAACGATTTACCCGTGCTGCTCCACGATATTCTGAAGCGTCACTGGTAAAAAAACTGGAAGAACTGGGCATAGGACGACCTTCTACCTATGCACCTACCATTTCTACCATCCTGAAAAGAAACTATGTAGAAAAGCGCGACAAAGAAGGCATCAAAAGAAACTTCCGGGTGCTGGTACTTCGCAACAACCAACTATATAAAACGGTTGAAATTGAAAATACCGGCGCCGAAAAATCCAAACTGTTTCCTACCGATCTCGGGTTGGTAGTGACAGATTTTCTGAACCAGCATTTCGATGACATCATGGATTATGGCTTTACCGCCAAAATCGAAAATGAATTTGATGAAATTGCCAATGGCAATGAGAAGTCTGGACAAAAATGGTGGATGATTTTTACCAGCCATTCAAAACAGACATTGACAATACGCTTGAAACCGCACAACGGATAAAAGGTGAACGGGAACTGGGCATAGATCCCGAAAGCGGGAAGAAAGTGATGGCACGCATGGGACGATATGGACCGATGGTGCAGATCGGCGATGTGAACGAAGAAGAAAAGCCTCGGTTTGCCAAACTGAAATCTTCGCAAAGCATCGAAACCATCTCGCTCGAAGAAGCGATGGAACTCTTCCGGCTGCCACGTCACCTTGGGTTGTTTGAAGGCAGCGAAGTTACGGTCAACATTGGTCGTTTTGGACCATATATTGCGCACGACAAGAAGTTTTATTCATTGTCTAAAGATATTGATCCCTACAGCATCTCGCTGGAAGAAGCTGCGCCGATGATCGAAGAAAAACGCAAGGCGAAAGACGAACGCACCATCAACGTATTTACCAAAGAAAAAATACAGGTTCTAAAAGGTCCTTATGGACCGTACATAAACAGGGGCTGCGCAATTACAAGCTTACAAAAGAACAACAGGAACGCGCAGCCACGCTCAGCATTGATGAAGTGAAAGCTATCATTGAACACCTGAAAGCAAATCCGCCAAAGAAAACGCACGTAAAGAAAAACAAAAAAGCGCATAATTTAGATCTTTTTAAAAGACCTGGAATAGTATGGCTTATTGAAAGAAATTTAATTTGTCAGAATCGATCATGTATTATTCACAATTACTGCATAACTTACTTGCAGTTTTTCAAAAGATAGAATAGTGTTTGCATGCGTAATTCTTGATGCAGGAGACAAAGGAGATAACAGCATTATTTACGTTGATAGACGACCCTGATGAGGAAGTCTTTTCAACTGTCTCCGAGCGCATCACAAATTACGGCACCAACATTATCCCCAACCTCGAATCGCTGTGGGAAACCACGCTGCGCGAAGAAGTGCAGGAACGCATAGAAATGCTGATTCACAAACTGCATTACAAAGATCTTACCTACGATCTGCAGCAATGGAACAACAGCGCGTATAATGACCTGCTGTTTGGCACTTTGCTGATCGCCAAATTTCAATATCCCGACCTGCAGACTACTCCTGTACTGCAGGAAATAGAAAAAATAAGACGCAATATCTGGCTTGAACTCAATAGCTTTCTTACACCGCTCGAACAGGCAAATGTGCTCACGAGCATTGTGTATAATTACTACAACCTGAAAGGCATTGAAATCAATTACAGCAATCCGGACGATTTCCTGCTGCACAAAGTTTTGCAAAGCAAACGTGGCAATGCACTTGTCCAACGGCATTCTGTACCTGGTGCTGGCAGCCTTGCTCGATATCCCGGTAAAAGCTATCAACATACCCAAGCATTTTGTTCTCGCATTTTTCAAACCCGATTTCGACGCCACACTTCACAAAAGCAATGCGCAAAAGCACATTCTGTTTTATGTAGATGCCACCACGGGCAAGTGTTTTCACACAAAGAAATTGAACTTGTACTTCAAGCGCATATCTGTGCCACCAGCACCTTATTATTTTCGCCCGCTTTCCAACAAACGCATTGTGCAATTGCTGATAGAAGAATTGGCTAAATGTTTCACCGACGCGCATGTATTGTATAAACAGGAAGAACTGCTAAGATTGGCAGCATTATTGGACTGAAGTACGCAAATTTTAATTCAATATTTATGGTTGCGAATATCGGGATGACAGAAGAGCAAAAACATGGTTCTTCGATAATTCTTCAGAGGCTTCTCGCCAATCAGTTTTTACTGTATACAAAAACAAGAAACTACCATTGGAACGTAGAAGGCAGCAATTTCCTGGAGATGCATGAGTTTTATCAACGCATGTATAACGAGCTGGATGAAACATTTGACGAGGTTGCAGAACGCATCCGTATGCTGGGACATTATTCGCAGGGCACCTTAAAAGATTTTCTGGTGGTGACAAATCTTCTTGAGCAGGAATATACCAACAAGCAGCATGAACAGCTTTCCAACCTGCTGAACGATCATGAAACCATTATCCAGATTTTAAGAAAGGATGTAGACACACTCACCGATGAAATAAAAGACGCGGGCACAGCCGACTTTATCACCGGCATGATGGAAAAGCATGAAAAATGGGCATGGTTTATCAGAAGTTACCTCAAATAATTGCCGCATGCAAGCAATAAAAAGCACAGCCTGGCTGTGCTTTTTTTGTATTATATATAAGATAAACCCGAAAGTTGTCAGTTCATTCTCGCTTTAATAAAAGCCAATGTTTTGGCATAAGAATCCTGTGATGCAGCTTTATCAAATGCCGGGTTGCTCGGGTTGGCAAAAGCGTGCTCTGCATCGTATTCGTAAACAGTAACTTTTTTACCGGCCGCTTTCATATTTTCTTCAAAATTGCTGACCACTTGTGGTGTAATACCCTGGTCTTTTTTTGCAAAAAAACCAATGACGTCGCACGATAAGGTTTTTAATTTTTCTACATCTTTTTCCGGCATTCCATAATACATCACACATCCCTTTACACGGTTGCCGCCAATCAGTGCGGTCTGCAGGCTCCATCCGCCGCCAAAGCACCAGCCAATTGTGAATACCTTCGCATCGATGCCTGCATACGCATATGCGCCTTCAATGATGCTCACCGCACGTTCGTTCTTTACCGACCGCATCAGCGTAGCAGCTTCATCACGGTTGCTTGTCGATTTGTTGTCGTATAGGTCGAGTGCCAGCACGTTTACACCGAGGTCATTTGCCAGCTTTTCGGCTTCCATTTTTACATAGTCGTTCAGTCCCCACCATTCGTGAATGACAAATAAATAGTAGGGAGTTTCTTTTGGGGCTTTTATTTCGAATGCGTGAGCGGTGCTTCCATCTGCCAGTGCGTAGCTGATGTCTTTGCCGGAGGTTGCGTGCCAGCTCATGGGCAAGGGTTCGGCATGCGCCATCCTGAAATCTTTGTTGTTTCCAAGCCCTGCAAATTCATCTGTTGCTTTGATGCAGCAGGAAGATTGCGCAGATAATTTGCCGGTACTAACAATCAGACAGAGGAGAATAAAATATTTCATGAGGTTGTAATTTATGAATGTTCTAACAGTTCTGTTTTTGTAAATGTACTTGAGAGCTATGCATGGCATTTGCTACAATTTAGATTCCGTCTTCCGTACCGGATTTGATGAAAGCGCCCCGGATTTCATTTTCCGCTATTTCCACCTGTATATAATCGTCTACAGTTGTTGCTACAGAGATACCTACATAATCGGGTTTTATAGGGAACTGCTTGTGCATCCGTTCTACCAGCACAGCCATTTGCACACGCTTTGGCTGATAGTCGAGGAGCGGCTTCAGCGCATACATCAATGTTCTGCCGCTGTTACTGACATCATCTACCAGTATGATGTTGCTGTTGTTGAAATCTATCGTCTCGCTGATGACAACGTCCGATGGAGAATGTTTATCAAGCATTATGGACAATACCCGAATATCTGCCTTGATGTAAGGACGTATGAAAGTGCTGATCTGATCTGCGATCACTACACCGCTTTGCCTGATGCCTAACAATACGAAGCGGCGTTTCTTCTTCACTGATATCTTCAGCTATTTCGAGCGCCATCCTGTGAAGTTTTTCGAGTGCCACTTCTTTGGTCAATACATAGTTTTTCTCTGCCATCGTTGTTGGTTTGCCATTCAAATGTAGCAACATTACAGCATCTTCATTTATCTTGCAGCCTAACTTTCCTTTATGCAAATTGTGTCGCAGGTTGCGTTTATTCTCCTTGTCGTGTTGTCGCTGTTTCTTTTTTCCAAAAAAGCAAAGGAGATATACAACAATATCATGCTTGGCAGAGATGAAGACATCAGCGATGAGCCGGGCAGAAGATGGAAAAATGTATTGCTGATTGCCTTGGGGCAGAAAAAAATGTTTCGCAACCCGGTTGTGGCTGTGCTTCATTTAATCATATACGCCGGCTTTATCATCATCAACGCAGAAGTACTGGAAATTGCGCTTGACGGTTTGTTTGGCAGGCATCGTTTATTTTCCGGGTTCATGGGAAGCTTCTACCCTATTTTTATCAATGGATTTGAGATACTTGCCTTGCTGGTGCTCTTGTCGTGTGTTGTGTTTCTGGCCAGAAGAAATGTAGTGATTGTAAAAAGGCTTCGCAGTAAGGAGTTAGATGGCTGGCCAAAAAGCGATGCAAATTATATCCTCATTACTGAGATTATCCTGATGAGTCTTTTCCTTACCATGAACGCAGCTGATACAGTATTACAACAGCGGGGTTTTGGTGAATATGGGATGACCCGCACCGGCAATTTCCTGATTTCTGCAGCGCTGCACCCGTTGCTCAGCAGCTCTAGCAGCGATCACTCTGGTAATCATAGAACGCACATGCTGGTGGCTGCACATCATCGGCATTTTCGCATTTCTAAATTATCTACCTTATTCAAAACATCTGCACATTATTCTTGCGTTTCCCAACACCTATTATGCAAGGCTGATTCCGCAGGGAAAAATGAGGAATATGCCTGAAATCCAAAATGAAGTGTTGTATGCCATGCAACCAGAACTGGCACCGCCATCGGCAGAATCAGCGGGGTGAGCAACACAAGTTTGGAGCAAAAGACATCTTTGACCTGAGCTGGCGCAACCTGATGGAAGCTTATACCTGTACGGAATGTGGAAGATGCACGGCAGCATGTCCTGCCAACATAACTGGCAAAAAACTGAGTCCGCGCAAAATCATGATGGATACGCGCGACCGGATGGAAGACGTGCGTACGAATATTGAGGTAAACAAGACTTTTACGGACGACAACAAATCCTTACTGCGCGATTATATTTCGGAAGAAGAACTGCGTGCCTGTACCACCTGCCAGGCTTGTGTGCAGGAATGTCCAGTAAGCATCAACCCGCTGGATATCATCTTGCAGCTTCGCAGATATCTGGTGATGGAAGAAAGTACAGCGCCGGCAGAATGGAACGGCATGTTCAGCAATACGGAAAACAATTTTGCTCCCTGGAAATTTTCTCCGGACGACAGAGATCAGTGGACGAACGAAGGATAGATCTACTATTTTCCTTTGATAAGCGGACTGATAACCACTTTATAAAATTGCAGGACCGCAGTGAAAATAAAAACTGCGCCCATAAATTTATTGACACCCGAATGGCTCGCATTCAACTTTTTGATGAGCCATTTGCCGGCATACATATATAAAGCAAGGCCGGCTATTGTGCCCAAACCGGCGCCAATAGTAAAGAGATTGTAATATTCGCCAGAAGGATTGAGTAAGCCTGACTTGATAAGAGAGATACTCCACGTGAACCAAAAAGGAATTTGAATAGGATTTACTGCGCTCATGGTTACGCCCAGCACAAAGCGGTTTAATTGGTTGTTGAGCAGCAAGGCTTTTTTCTCTTCATTTTTTTTGCCTGCGGCTAAAATGCTGAAAATGCCAAGCGCCAGGAACAAAAGAATCGCCAGCCAGTTCAGCACGTTGAAGAACACTTCATGCTCTACTACCCAGTTCATACCCGAAAGTGCAATACGGAGATAAATGACTTCCACTATTGCCACTCCGACACTAAACAGCCAGCCATTTTTGAAACCTTCGTCTACTGCTATCTGTGTGGATGTAATACTTGTGTTCCCAAGCGGAAGCTGACCCAAAAAGCTAACCAGCCAACCCAATAAAGCAGTGCCAATGAAACTCATAACCAATTGCAATTATACGGTAAAGAAGCAGCATTGTGCTACAAACGAAATGTAAGATCAGCGTGCCTTAATTTTTTGAAAAACCGGTTTGATTGGTTCAAATGCTTTTTACCCTTCCAGAAACTCCAGTATGGAATTCCATACTCCTGGTTGATTTTGCCAATCCGGTACATATGATGCCAGTGCCTGGCAATTACTTTAAGCGCGGCAAAATAGCTCATGCCACAGTCATATATATGATTTGGCTCCGAACCTGTACCATTGAATTCTAAAATCTGTATGTTTTTGCCCCGCTTCAGGTCGGACAGCGATGTACATTTTACATCGTATCGCCCATAATAAAAATTGGGCATCGCTGCGCCAATTTTATCAAACACTTTATGCAGCTGTTCGTCTATTTCACGATGCAGATTGATGAAGCGGGCTCCGCGGTTGTGGTTTCCGGCAATACTCAGGTAATATTTTTCACCATTTGCAATAACCTCATTTAAATGTGGCTGATGTTTTAAGATCAATTCATGCTTGCGGAAAGAGGCACGTTCATTACTCTCAATCAGTTTGAGCAAGGTAGATGTGCCATCGCCGGTTACCGACAAATAATCTTTCAATATCAACCCTGTTATGTTGCCTTTTTTCTCGCCCGGATAACGGATATAAAACACGCTGTATTCTTCCGGCAGATCGCACAATTTCTGGATAAGATAATCTGCACCAATGTGATTGTGATAGTCTATAAGTTCCTTTTCAGTCGATAATTTACGGAACATGAGACCCTGCATACCTACATTCGGTTTGGCGACAAGCGGGAAACGGATACCGGCTTCATCTATCCGGCAAGATAGGCATTCGGGTTGGTCGGTCTGCGTCACGTATACCGTAGGCGGATACCATCCGCACGGAATCTGATCGTACATTTCCCGTTTGCTTTCCCCTTCAAATCCCGAAAATTCGAGAGTAGGATTCACATTTGAAAAAAACCAGAAAGCACCGGATCTAAAAAAATAATACAACCATACCAAACCAAGAGGGGTGTAAATGACATAAAAGGGCCACAACTCCCAGTGTAATAGCAGGTTTTTGAAGCGTTTCAGCAACGAAGAAATTTTAAGGCGGCAAACATAAACAACTTTACGCCGCTTCAACGGGGTAATTGTTTAAGCGAAGCGTTAAAGAAAAAGAGCACAATACTTAGGGACAATTTCGTTCACTTAACAAAGCATAACAGTAATTGGTTGCAGCGATTTAAGTGATGCAGCAGAGATACAGCTCACCTTTATATGAAAAAGCGATTGGGAACTAATGTTAGCGTGTTGATATACATTAATAAACATTCAGCGGCAGCGGGTAGCTTTTATATTTTCTGAGTGTGGCGTCCATTTGCGCATACACCTGCACCTTCAATTCCTTTACGGTTTTGATGGTATGACCTTCCACCGATATTTCAGGCATATACACACAGCGGCATTTGCCGGGCGTCATTTCCAAGAAACCCACTGTAGTGCATACGCTCATGTGTATCGAGGAAAAGGAGTGGCTTGATGGGTGTTCCTGTTTCAATGGCGACACGAAAAGCACCATCAAAAAAATCTTTCAGCGGCTCGCGGGTTTCATTAAAAGTGCCTTCGGGGAATATAAATATGGAAATGTTTTTGGCAAGCGCAGCTTTCAAAGCCCTCACGCTGCGTGCGCGTCGTTCCGGGCTGCTCCTGTCAACTACTATGGCTGCCATCCGGTAAATGATGCCAAACAGCGGGTATTTCACCATTTCATATTTGCCCAAAATGCGGATGGGCTGATGTACCACTCTCACTGTAGCCGGTATATCCACATAAGATATATGATTGGCGACAAAAATGTAATGTTTAGACCTATCGTGCGGTGCTTCGTAGATTTCTTCGTGGTGAATGCCTATAAGAAAATACCAAACGATTGCCCACCCTTTGCAAACGGTATAAACAAAATTACCGCCTTTGGTTTTGCCAAGAAGCGGAGAAAAGATTACCAGTACCAGAACCACCAGCATAGTGATCAAAAAGCAAATCACTGCGTAAATACTGTAGAGTATTTGCAAAGCACGAAGCACAGGATTTCTCGGTGGATATTGGTGCTGCACTACATTGGTGTCAGCAGTTGGTTTCCGGCTCGCTTTGCTATCTGTGTGCTGTTCTGGTTCCATGTTGCAATAAGTATCAGCAACGATACGAAAAAAATTGTGTAGATGCCGCTTATACTGACAACTTGAACTTCATTTGCATTTGCGAGGGCGACATTTTAACAGTGGTGATAATAAAAGGAAGGGTTAAGATTTCGGTATTAACTTGTTTGAAAGGTACATCCTATATCATCTTTGCAGCATGAAGCTCGGATTGACACTCAACATATGCTTACTCTTTAATAGTCTGTGCACACTGTTAGCATTGCCATCCTGTGCTGAACAAAAAAATCAGAATTCTTTTATTATGTCGCAGGCCAGCAATTCTTTATCTGCAACCCAAACCGACACAGCTACTTTCGGTAATGGTTGCTTTTGGTGCACCGAAGCTTTTTTCCAAAGAATCAACGGTGTTGAAAAAGTAATCAGTGGCTATAGCGGCGGCACGGTTGCCAATCCATCTTACGAGCAGGTGTGCAGCGGCACTACCAACCACGCGGAAGTTGTGCAGGTAATTTACGATCCAACACAGGTTTCATATGATGCATTGCTCGAAGTGTTCTGGAAAACACATGATCCTACTACGCTCAACAGGCAGGGAAACGATGTAGGCACACAATACCGAAGTGTCATTTTCTATCATAATGAAGAACAAAAAGAAAAAGCAGAGCCGCTACAAGGAAGCTCTTGATAAAAGCGGTGCATGGAACAAGCCGGTTGTAACGCAGATAGAACCTTTCGGCAAGTTTTACTCCGCCGAAAATTATCATCAGAATTATTATAACAATAATCCCAGACAAATGTATTGTCAGTACGTAATCCGACCGAAACTGGAAAAGTTTGAAAAGGTATTTAAGGATGAAATGAAAACAGCAGCACAGTAATTTATCATAACTTGAGGTAGACTTAACACGTTTACCTTTTTTTATGCCCCGCCTACATAAATAAAAAGTCCTTATTGGTGTATGTTTTATTTTTAGCCAATGAAACTCCGCTTACTCACTCTTTCTCTTTGTATAACATCATTCCTGTTTGCGCAGCAAAAGCAACAGTTTACGCATGCAGATTCGCTTCGCGGAAGCCTCAACGCCAACCGTACATGGTGGGATGTACTGCGTTACGATATATCGGTAACACCCGATTATGCCAACAAAACAATCAGCGGTAGCAACCTGATCAGTTATAAAATAAAAGAACGGAATCACCCGCAACTCATGCAGATAGATTTGCAACAACCATTGATCGTGGACAGTATTCTGCAGAATAAAACAAACAAGGCTTTCGTTTGAACAGGATGGAAACGTATGCCTCGTGCATATGCCGGCACAGGGGTCAGACACATCAGGCAGCGTGTTGGTATATTATCATGGCAAGCCAAGAGAAGCTGTAAAACCGCCCTGGGATGGTGGCTGGATCTGGACAAAAGATTCGCTCGGCAGACCCTGGATGTCTGTTGCCTGCCAGGGCCTCGGCGCCAGCGTTTGGTATCCGTGCAAAGATCACCAGAGTGATGAACCTGACAACGGAGCATCGCTTACCATTACTGTTGCAGACACCCTGGTAGCAGTAGGGAATGGCAGATTGACGCAAACTGAAAAACATAATAATGGCACTACAACTTATACATGGTACGGTAGTAAATCCTATCAATAACTATGTCATCATTCCTTACATAGGCAAATACGTCAACATCAGTGAAAAGTGGAAAGGAGAAAAAGGTATGCTGGATATAAATTATTGGGTGCTCGATTACAACGCAGGCAAAGTCGAAGACTCACCTCGCGCCCGATGTGCACCAGATGCTTACTGCATTTGAACACTGGTTTGGTCCCTACCCTTTTTATGAAGACAGTTACAAACTGGTAGATGCGCCACATCTTGGCATGGAGCATCAAAGCGCCGTAGCGTATGGCAATAAGTATATGAATGGCTATCTTGGCAGAGATTTGTCAGGTACCGGCTGGGGATTAAAATGGGATTTTATTATCGTACATGAAAGCGGGCACGAATGGTTTGCCAATAACATAACATCGAAGGACCTCGCAGATATGTGGGTTCACGAAGGTTTTACCAATTATAGCGAAACACTTTTTACCGATTACTTCTGGGGTAAAGAAGCGGGCAATGAATACAACTACGGCACAAGAAAAGGCATTCGTAATGATATCAATATTATTGCGCCTTATGGTGTGAATGCACAGGGAAGTGGTGATATGTACCCGAAATCGGGCAATATGCTTCATTCTATCCGCCACAGCCTTGCACAACGATTCCTTGTTCAGGGATATTCTTCGCGGGCTTAACCGGACATTTTATCACCAGACCGTAACTACCAAACAGGTGGAACATTATATCAACCAACGCACAGGATACGATTATACAAAAGTATTTGACCAATACCTGCGCACCACGCAAATTCCTGTTTTTGAATTTTACCTGTCCCCAACGGCAACAATTATTCTACAGGTACAGCAACTGCGTCGATGGCTTCAACCTGCCAATCGTTTTGAGAGCATGCGGACGGAAAAACAGCCAGAATAATACCTACGCAGCATTGGCAAAGTAAAACTGTTACTGCCTCACAGGCTTCCTTATTTACCAAAGACAACATTGAAAAATTGTATTACGTAAATGCGCAGCTTGCAGCAAAGCCATAATGAGCTATGAAACTGTATTCGAAGTAATGAATGTTTAGTTCAAATAAAAAAGCTGCCGTTCGCACGTAGCAATGACAGCTTTTTTAATTATGCGCGGTCGCAACCAAATCGACGCACTAAAGTTTATTTTGAAGAAGAATAAACGGCTAATGATTTTAATACCCGCCCTGCACCTTTATAGCAACGCTGCCAGTACGAATCATTTAAATCGCTGATCATCACACCATTGCTGGTAGCAGCATGTACAAATTTGTTGTTGGTAAGATAAATGCCAACGTGAGAAATATCCCTGCCTACAGTCTGAAAAAAGATAAGATCGCCTTCTTTCAGTTCCTCCTGCCCTATCCGCTGACTGTTGTCGTATTGCGATCTTGCCGTGCGCGGCACATCCGTTTTAAACACATCGCGCATCATTATTTGCGTAAACGCACTGCAGTCAATACATTTTTCTGTAGAGCCGCCCAGGCAGTAATGGGTTCCCCACCAATGATCGATATTTTGCAGCAGCGGCAGGTTGGTGAGCCTTTCTACCGTGGCATCGAGCATGATAGAATATTTAAACTGCAAACCGGTAGCATTTTCAATATTAAAATTGGTTAATAAATAATCTGATGGTGGAGCGTATGTAACGTTGGGCTGCGTCTTTTTTTTCCTTGATGAGCGATTGGACTGAGGGTCCTGAATCTGCGTACTGTTATTGCCCCCGCTGATAGCGATGTCATCTAAAAAACGGATATCTTTTTTCTTTTTTGCCTGTGGCGCATTCTGAGTTTTAACAGAAGTATCACGGGCTGTCATTCGCTGCAGGCTTTTACAGCTGAATAACATGCAGCTTAACATAGCTAAACAGCCGAGTTTGCAATAAGTAGTCAGCATCTTACCTGCAAATTAAAAAACGGTTCTGCAAACGGCAATAAGGTGCACAACTTATGCGTGAAGTTTTAACACCAAAAATTCTGTGGAAAAAATTAAAAAAGCTTATATACTCAGCGTTTTTTCTTTACGGGGTTCGAGTGTAAAACCAACCGTTGTACCTATTTCAGGCTTGCTGCGCACATGTATCACCTGCCCGTGAGCTTCGATAATGTGTTTACAAATAGCAAGACCAAGACCCGTGCCGCCTACATTGCGGCTTCGCGCAAGGTCGGTGCGATAAAACCGTTCGAATATGCGGGGCAAATGCTGCGGAGGTATACCAATACCATCATCACCAATTTCTATCAATACATGATCTTCATCGGCACGGTATACACTTGCCGTGATATGACCGGCGTGGCGTCCATATTTGGTTGCATTTTCCACGAGATTAATAAGTACCTGCCTTATTTTTTCTTTATCGGCAAATACATAGACGGGTGTTTCGCAACCTTTTTTTATGCCGGCTCTTATGTGCTTCGCACTGGTAAGAATGGATAACGTTTGAAACACATCACGTATCACGTCCTGGATAATGAAATTCGATTTATTGATGGGTTGCGCACCGCTTTCAAGTTTTGAAATTTCGTCAAGATCGTTTACAAGGTTTACCATGCGCTGCACATTGCGGGCAGTGTTTTCAAGAAATTTTTTGCTGAGTGCGGGATTTTCAGAAGCGCCCTGCAGCAGTGTTTCCACATAGCCCTGTATGGCGAAAATGGGTGTTTTGAATTCGTGAGACAGGTTTTGCAAAAACTCTTTGCGATAAGCTTCGTTGGTCTTAAGTGTTTCTATTTCATCGCTTCGCTGCTGCGCCCATTGCACCACATCTTCCTGCACTTCGTCGATACTTTTATCGGGCAAAATGTATTTGAAATACATTTCTTCCTTCTTGGAAGCTTTTGTCTGGTAAATGAATTTGTAGATGAGTTTTATTTTCCTGTAAATAAACCAGCGAAGCACAAAACGGATGAGAAAAAAACTGGCTAAGAAAGTAGTGGCGAGCGCAATACCTGCTACAGCAAAATGAAAGCTGACAACAAAAAACGCAATGCCGGTTGGCAATGAAATAATAAGAGCCGTGAACACAGACAACTGTGTTGGCGTTAGATTTTTTGTATTCAGCATAGCTCAGAATTCTGCAAGCAAGTACCGGACTTCAGCCCACTGTTTATGTTATCATTACAGGTCAAATTTATAGCCGACACCTTTTACCGTTGTCACACAATCTATACCTAATTTCTGGCGAATTTTCCTGATGTGTACATCAATGGTACGGTCACCAACGATCACATCGGTACCCCATACAGATCCAAGAATTTCATTTCTCAAAAACACTTTCCCGGGTTTGGAAGCAAGAAGGTACAGCAGTTCAAATTCTTTTTTGGCAAGCGTTAGTTCTGTATCATTTACCTGCACGATATAGCGGTGAGGATCAATGATGATACCGTTGATATTAAGCACCTTATTATCATCACCGAGATGCTTGAAGCGTCTGCGGAACAGTGCATTGATGCGGCTTACAAAAACCTGTGTGCTCACCGGTTTGTTGATGTAGTCATCCGCACCGGTATCGAAGCCCTTTTATTTGCGAGATATCGTCATTGATAGCTGTCAGGAAAATGATGAGGGTATCGTCAAACTTTTCCTTTTGCCGCAGGCTGCGACACACTTCAATACCGGTTTTATAAGGCATCATAATGTCAAGAACGATCAGTTGCGGCAATATCAGGTTCGCTTTTTCCAACGCCTCATTTCCGTCTGCCGCTGTGTATACATCGTACCCTTCTTTTTGCAAATTGAATTGCAATATTTCTACAATATCCGGTTCATCGTCAGCGATCAGAATCTTCTTCCCGTTACTTTCCATTAACGATTTATTTATACAAAATTAAAATTCGTTTGTTAGAGTCTACCCGATCATGTCATTATCTAATTGTTAAGCAATGAATTGCGCAATGCCCGACGATCTACAAATGTAGGCAATGATTGCTCATCTGCTCACCCATAGCTTCGCGAAACCATAGAGATTGAAGATCTGAAAACACTGAAGGCAAAATCTGTTCATCATTATAGCGGGTCATTGCCTGCCGATTTAATAATTGCGGGAAAGGATAACTGGTAGCGCTTGTATTATTAACGCTTTTATGATACAGACAACATCTGTGATAACGATTAATGCCGGATATTTACATTTTGTATTATTGGTGTTCGATTTAATTATACGGGTGATGATGAAATGTTTATATCCATTGTGGCTGCTTGTTTTTTCTGTCATTGTTGTACCAGCGGTACAGGCGCAAACCGCAAAAATTCCCCTGATGCGGCAGGCTTTTCACGATAAAGTAGACGATTTACAAACCAAAATTCTACGCCTCGATGGCACTCCTGATAAGGAACTGAAACTAAGTGATGATGAAGACATGAATCTTCAGCTCACCTATACGGCTACAAAACGAATTGATGCTTTGCAGGCGGATATAGAATCGGGAAGCGACGACAGCAATTCAAAGATCAGATACCTGCGTGCGCTGGCAGAAAGCCTTGATGGATTCCTGAGAAGCTATTATGCACAAACCATGCGCTATGCTCAGCTACCCGTTTTGGTAAATGCCTTTTCTGAAGGTATGCAGCTCGACAGGGAAGGCAAATCCATTGTTCCGTTTGTGGCAGCGCAATCTTTCGACATCGACAACCTGCTAACAAGAAGTGTGTTGTTTGAAGATCATAAAGAATATGACGAGGTTAAAAACATTGTATTTCTAAAAGATTGCCGGCAACATCCCGATAAGATATTAAAATACCTGAGTGCCAATTCCAAGTATCCGTTTACAGACAGCCTCATCAGCATCAGTGCCCGCTACGATGAAGATGAGCTCTATACATACGCAGCAGCCAATAATACATTAGCGTACAAGATTGCAAAAAGCCCGGATACATTGGTGCAGGTCATCAGCAAATTATCGAAGCTGAAATCGGGCAGGCAATATTTCCCGTTTCTCGACAATCTTTATCGCGGTAAAATTACCATTCCACAAATAGACGCCGTAAAGGAAGATCCTTTGCGCTATTACCGGTTGCTGGTGTCTACCAAAATAGACTATACCGACCGGATGTTGCAGCATGATACGCCGATGGGTATGGATGCTATAGAGAGCAGGTTGGAATATGCAGGCAAACATTTTATTAATGAAATCAATGGATTGCATGAATCATCAGACGCCGTGCGTTTCAGAATACTCGAAAAACTTACTCCTGAGGAATTGTATTACCTCGCTGTGATGCAGGAAGAAATTATTTATACATCCAGTTATGTGCGTGGTGTGTACCCGCGTATTTTTCAAAAAATGAAAGTGCCGCGTGGCGATTCGCTACTGGTAAATGTACGTTTCGACCATTTTAAAAAGTGGATTAAAATGGCTGCTAATTACAATACCCTCGACGACTTTCTGAAACGCATGGACAAACAGAATGCTCTCGTGCTGATGAAAGCTTTCGTGAGCGGACTGGATAAACGTCATGGCAAAGACAGCCTCGAAGATGCCGTGGATGTAGCAGGCTCGTATGCGAGCATTTACGACAAAAGCATTCAGCAACTGGTGTTGAGTGAAGTGCAGCAAAACCTGGCAGAAGCCAACCTCGCCGGCAACCACAGAGCACAAAACATCTACAGTATTCTTAATACGCTGTTCCTGTCGATGGACTCTGCCAACCACATCGATGTATCGAAAGAACTCAGCATTCGTCCCGTGTATTTCATGACCAACAATACACTGAAAGACACAACCGGAAAAATCATTGTTCAGCAATTTTTTTACGGCGACAAAGATGGCCAGAACGTGTTTAATGCCTTTGTCCGCAGCTATAGCAATGCCAATTGGAAAATGACTTCGTCACCCTATTGGGTAACATTTACTTCTACGCGAGGCTTGCCTATCAGCATTTATTCAAATCGCCCTCTTGATGAAGAGCAAGGTTTGGACGATAAAGCACAGGCAGCGCTTACTGATTATTTACTTGAACATGACCTTCGTCCTTCTGTTGTTTTGCACCGCGGGCATAGTTATTATTTAAACAATACCATCAATCAAATGCCTTCTTCTGCACAGGTAATCCTATTGGGCAGCTGTGGTGGTTACCAGAGTTTAAACCAGATCCTCAAAATATGTCCTGAAGCTCATATCATATCATCCAAGCAAACAGGCAGTGGTCTTATTAACCTGCCACTTATCAATGGAATTATGGATAACCTGCGGCAGGGAAAAGACCTCAACTGGCCGGTTATGTGGCAGGCATTCTCCAAAGAATTTGGTGGTGGCGATCGCAAAGAATTGTTCGATGATTATGTGCCGCCTTACAAAAACCTTGGCGCTGTATTCATCATGGCGTATACCAAACTGCAGGAAAAAGATAACGGTTAACTGAAAATTATTTACTACTTATTTATGAAACAAATCGTCCTGCTTCTGAGTGTGCTGACATTGGCACATAGTGCTTTTGCCCAAACAAACCACAAATCTGGTAAATGCAACGTGCTCGCTTACTATACCGGCGACGCTAACGAAATAGACAAGTTCAACGTATCGCAGCTCACTCATATTATCTACAGCTTCACGCACCTGAAAGGAAACGAAATACATGTGGGCAGTGCAAAAGACAGTGCTTCCATCCGCAAACTGGTCTCTTTGAAAAGAACATATCCATCGTTAAAGATCATCCTGTCGATGGGCGGTTGGGGCGGCTGCGAGTTTTGCTCGCAGGTATTCAATACTGCAGAAGGACGGCATCAATTCGCCACTTCATCCAAACATATTCTTGATTATTTTGGAGCAGATGGAATTGATCTCGACTGGGAATATCCTGCTATTTCAGGATTTCCGGGTCACCAGTTCCTGCCGGAAGACAAGCCAAATTTCACATCGCTCATCGTTGAGTTGCGCAAACAGTTTGGGTCAAAATATGAACTTAGCTTTGCAGCAGGCGGATACACGGATTACATCCTGCAGTCAATAGAATGGGACAAAGTAATGCCATTGCTGGACAGAGTGAATCTGATGACTTACGACCTGGTCAATGGTTTTTCAACCGAAAGTGGTCATCATACGCCATTGTATTCAACGCCATCGCAAACAGAAAGTATAGACCATGCAGTGAAAATGCTCGACTCTCTGCATGTGCCCTTATCTAAACTAGATGTAGGCGCGGCATTCTACGCACGCGTTTTCAAATTGGAAAATACGTTGCAAAACGGGCTTTACCAGCCTGCAAAATTTGACCATGGCGTAGATTTCAAAAGTTTTGGAAGCACCATTCTCATCAATCCGGATTATGTATACCACTGGGATTCTGTTGCACATGCGCCTTATTACCTCAACACAAAAGATTCTTTGTTGGTCACATTTGACAATCAACAATCAATCAGGGAAAAAACGAAATACGTAATTGATCATGGTCTTGATGGTATTATGTTTTGGGAACTGACAAACGATGTATACAGCAATGGATTGCTACAGGCGATAGATGATGAGCGAAATGGAAGGCATCAGCAAAGTAAATAGCCTTTTGGAAGTTCAACAGGCTTTAAGTGCACAATAAATCAAGGCATAATCTTAAAGAGAAATATAGTTTTGGATTCATTTTTGCTGCAAATCAGCAATGACCCACAAGGGGCCGCAATTACATATTTGATATTACATTTCAGGGAGACAGAATAAACTTCTTCTCCTGTACAACCACACGTAACGTGCGGACAGGTACTACCAACATATACTTCATCTCAAGGATTGAGTAGTTGATGTAGACCATGTAACAAGGATAAAACTGCAACGGTATTTTCACTATTAACTGAAGTATTGTTGCGGTTTTATTTTTTATGCTTAACCCAATCTCAGTTATTTATCCAGGTTGTTTTTTCAAATCTTTTTAGTTTCTAAATTCAAGCACATCCGCTCCTTCCACTCTTTATTTATAATAGAGTAATATAGTGCGTTTTTAACAAGCCACTAAAAAATTACATCAACTGCATTTATATAACGCGCAAAAAAAACCATTGCTTTTTAAAAGCAATGGTTTGGAATTTATTAAGTTGGATTATAACTTTTGAATGCTGATGTTGCGAAACCAAACTTCATTGCCATGATCCTGTAGCGCAATGTGACCTTTTTTAAAGGTACCAAAGCCTTTCATGTCTTTGAACTTGCTGCCTGCCACCATGGTATTCCAGTTGTCATCCCATAAGGTTGTAGACAACGTATGTTCACCATTCAGGTAAAAATCAAGTTTTCCGCCGAGACTTTTTACTTCAACGGAGTTCCATTCACCGGCGGGTTTCACTGATTCTGGCGTGCTGGTAATGAGGTCGTATAGGTCGCCGGCGCGATGCTTGATAATTTTCGCATCGGGATGTCCATTGTTGTCCAGCACCTGCATTTCCATACCGGTATTCCAGGTTTCCTTGTACTGGCTTGTATCTTCCTGCACATAAAACAAAACGCCGCTGTTGCCGTTTTTCGATATTTTCCAATCGAGTTTCAGGTCAAAGTCGCCATACTCATCATCTGTAATCAGGTCGCCGCCACCTTCTGTCTGGTAACCCTTCGAGCTCGATGACTGCAAGTGAATGGCATTGCTGTCTATATTCCAGGCACTTCCGGGTTTGTCTTTGCCGTAAGTGTGCCATCCTTCGAGTGACTCACCATTAAACAACTTACTGGGATTGGTGCCCGTAGACGGTGTGCTGTCGTGCAACAAATCTGAATCGCTATTGTTACCTGTATTTGCAGTGCCACAGCTTACTGTCAAACATAACATAGCTGCCACCGGCAAATATTTAAGTGAGTTCATGCGAATGATTATTTGTTTTTCAGTAAGAGAATGTACTTCACCATTTGCTCTGCATCACCCTGAGATACCTGCGGATGAGGAGTCATGGCTACTTCGCCCCAAACACCTGATCCGCCGGTGATAACTTTGTGCGAAAGGTATGCAAGAGCTGTATCAGAACCTGCATATTTATTGGCAACATCTACATAAGCGGGTCCCACCAGCTTTTCTTCCGTTTTGTGGCAGGTGTAGCAGTCAGAAGCTGCTATCAGGTCAAGACCTTTCTGATAATCAGGATTGTCACTAGCAGCAGATACCGTAGTTTCTTCCGGGTGTCTCCACCTTCTGTTTCTTTTGCAGATTCATTGTTTCCACAAGCTGCCATAAACGAAATAGCTGCTAAAATGACGATGTACTTTTTCATATATTTTTGGTTTCAGTTTCTATGATTTCTTATCAAATGCCAAGGCTCCAGCCATTTGCGTATTCACGCTTTACAAACTGGTTGGCTTCGTCAAAGTTGGTCACTTTCATATTATCACCATCCCAAAGCAATTTAATATAACGTCCGGGGTAGTCAAATTCATTATTCTTACCCTCCCTTGCTTTGCGGATGTCATAGCTGCGAATGGCTAAATTGCCCATCAAAACAGATTCCGTTAACGGTCCGGCAATATCAAATCGCGAGCTCAGATTCTCAGCTTCCTGGCTGCCATAGCCTGCCAAACAAGCTCTTACCCAGGCTGCATAATGTCCTTCTGCACTGCCCGGCACCCGTTCAATGGTTTGTGGCACCTTGGTTTCTTCTGTTTTAGACGTTGGCAAAAGCTTTGGATCTGCCCCATACACTCCACACATCATCTTACCCTTGGTACCTACAAACAGTACGCCGTTACTGCCTTCACCCAACAATTCATTGGCTCCCAGTTCCGGCGGACGCTGCGGCTGTATACCGCCATCCATCCAATGCAATGTTACATCCGGCTTGTTGGGTTTGCCTTTAAAATTGAGAATAATATGAGAAGCAGTCGGGCACGATTCGGGATAATAAGCCCTTGTCCAGTTGGCAATGTAGCGGGTAGCTACACTGCACTCAGCAGAAGTAGGATATTTTAAATCGAGAACCTGGAATGGCGGAGCGATGATATGACAACCCATGTCGCCCAATGCGCCTGTACCATAATCCCACCAGCCACGCCAGTTGAAAGGTATGAGGTTTTCAACAAATTCTTTTTTCGGCGCCGTTCCCTGCCACAGGTTCCAATCGAGACCTGCCGGAACCGGTGAAGACTTTTCGGGCCAACGAATGCCTTGTGGCCAAACCGGGCGATCAGTAAAGCACCACACTTCCGATACGTCACCAATGATACCGGCATTATACCAATCCAGCAATTGGCGCACACCATCACCCGATGCACCCTGGTTGCCCATCTGTGTTACCACCTTGTGGCGTTTGGCAGCCTGTGTCAGCATGCGGGTTTCGTAAATATCGTGCGTCATTGGCTTTTGCACATATACGTGCTTGCCAAGCTGCATGGCAGCAATAGCGGCTACGGCATGCGTATGATCGGGGGTAGACACTGAAACTGCATCTATATGCTTTGCTTCTTTATCCAGCATTTCCCGGAAATCCTTGTAATATTTTGCTTTGGGAAATTTGGCGCGGCTGCCGGCTGCCTGTCGGTCGTCTACATCGCACAGGTAAGCAATATTGGCTTTTCCGCTTTCGTAAAACGCGTTGATGTCGCTTGAGCCTTTACCTCCAACGCCAATGCCGGCAATGTTCAGCATGTCGCTGGGCGCACGATATCCCACACCACCCAAAACGTGGCGCGGCACAATGTAAAATCCTGCTAATGCAGTAGCTCCGTTTCTTAAAAATTTTCTTCTTGAATTGGAAACGTTTTCTGTTTCTGTAATAATTTCTTTCATGAAAGTTCCCTGTTTTTTTCTATGGCAATCATTCAGCAATGGCGCTACTTACAAAAAGAATGATTTTTTGTAACACAACTGTCATTTTTTTTATAATTTTTTGATGTGTCGATTATTTTCAAATAAATAAATAGCTGCCAACAGTGCAGAAGCTTGAAGGTTGTTTGACAACAAGACATTTAAAAGGAAAATCTTACTGAATCATTCGATAATGAATTTTGCATACAATTGCCAGGAATTGTTTGATAAAACGCAAATAAGCTCCTTAGTATTTGTGAGAACAATTTCGTGCTGTTGTATTTTTTTAAAAGTGAAGCGAAGCAAATATCGAAATAATTGCTGCTTCTGCTACCCTATAATGAGTTTATTTGCAACAGATTTCTCTATATGATTATCCTGATTCAATGCAAAGACAAAATAGGTTTGGTGTCAGCCATATCGGGTGAGCTTAGTTTGCGCGGTATCAATATTATTTCGATGCGGGAGTTTGTAAATACTTCACACAACCGTTTTTTTGTAAGAATAGAAGCAACACAGCAAGGAGACATCATGTCGCTGAAAGATTCGCTGGCAAAAACCTTGCCTCCCAATGCGCTGATACAGGTGAACCCTTTACCCGAAAAGAAAATTGTGGTTCTCGTTACCAAAGAGCATCATTGCCTTAGTGATATTTTAATCCGCAATCATTTTAAAACGCTGGGTGCTACAGTTCAGTGTGTAATTGGTAATCATGAAACCTTAGCCACGCTTTGCGACAAATTTGATGTGCCATTTCATCATGTGTCTCACGAGCATGTAGACAAGCCGGAGTTTGAACAGCAAATGCACCAAATCATCAGCCGATACAATCCCGATTACCTTGTGCTTGCCAAATTTATGCGCATACTCTCTCCCGAATTTGTCGCCCGTTTCCCATTGCAGATCATCAACATTCATCATTCTTTTTTACCCGCTTTCATTGGCGCCAATCCATACCGGCAGGCGTATGAGCGGGGAGTTAAAATGATTGGTGCCACAGCTCATTTCGTTACAAACGATCTTGACGAGGGACCCATTATTGCGCAGCAAATTATTAACGTAAACCACTCGTATGGTGTGACAGACATGATGCGCTCGGGCAAGGAAATTGAAACTGCCGTGCTGGCAAAAGCGTTGCACCTGGTGATGGAAGACCGCGTAATGGTAGACGGCAATAAAACCGTAGTGTTTGAATAACAGCAGCCGTCTATTTGATTCAATACAGCACGAAGGCTACATCTGATAAACGCCTACATTTGGCATCCTAAAAAAATGAATTATGAGTAAACATGCTTTTGTATTTCCGGGTCAGGGCAGCCAGTTTCCGGGTATGGGCAAATCTTTATACGACAGTCACGAACAGGCAAAAAATATGTTTGAGCAGGCAAACGACATGCTTGGCTTTCGCATCAGCGATATTATGTTCAGTGGAACTGATGAAGATTTAAAGCAAACCAACGTTACGCAACCTG
Source organism: uncultured Chitinophagaceae bacterium (assembly GCA_963760045.1). GTDB lineage: Bacteria > Bacteroidota > Bacteroidia > Chitinophagales > Chitinophagaceae > Ilyomonas. The sequence continues at coordinate 35,104 of CAVXBN010000029.1, read as the reverse complement.
CCGTTTTTCTGCACTCGGTGATAGCATTTGCCATACTCGGCGCAACGCCCGACATGGTTGCCGGACACTCACTGGGCGAATTTTCTGCACTGGTTGCCAACCAGACACTGTCTTTCGAAGATGCGCTGCAACTCGTAAGTATCCGTGCAAAAGCAATGCAGAAAGCATGCGAAGCCGTGCCTTCCACAATGGCAGCAGTGTTGGCAATGGAAGACGGAAAAGTAGAAGCCATCTGTGCCGGCATTCAACAGGAAACCGGTGAAACAGTAGTAGCAGCCAATTACAACTGCCCGGGGCAGCTAGTCATCAGCGGCTCTATAGCGGGCGTAACAGATGCGTGTGAGAAGCTGAAAGCAGCTGGTGCAAAACGGGCTTTGTTGCTTCCTGTTGGTGGTGCCTTTCACAGTCCTTTTATGTCGCCTGCAAAAGAAGAATTGGCAAACGCCATTGAAGCGGCAGATTTTAAAACGCCGATTTGTGCTATTTACCAGAACGTGACCGCTAAACCTTCCCTTGATCCTGACGTTATAAAAAAGAACCTGATAGATCAGCTTACCGGGGCTGTAAGATGGACACAAAGCATTCAGGCAATGATTGCCGATGGAGCTTCACAGTTTACCGAAGTTGGTCCGGGAAAAGTGCTGCAGGGATTGATTAATAAAATTGATAAATCTGTAGCAACAGCGCAGGGTTAAAGGGCGTTTCAGGACGAAAGCAAGCTTCTACCGATTAAATTCATATATGTTACTGTCTGAAGGAGAAGTTTCGGTAAGTTGCTTAACAAAACTTAACCGATGAAAAAACTTCTCCTCTCATTTACCTTATGCTGTGTATGCCTGACTTTTGTCTCCGCACAATCTAAACGCATTTGCGCCAGCCAGGATGTGTATCTCCGGCAGGTAGCAGCCAACCCTGCATTTGCCCTTAAACAACAGGAAATTGAAAATTTTACTCGGCAATATATAAAACGTGGAGGCAGCCGCACTGCCGAAGCTTCTCAACGCGGCTCAACGGTTTATACCATACCCGTTGTAGTACACGTGGTTTGGAAGACACAGGCACAAAATATCAGCGATCAGCAGGTGCTGAGCCAGATAGATATTTTGAATAAAGATTACCAGTTGCTAAATGCAGATACAACTGCGATACCATCCGTGTTTAAGCCATTGGCGGGCGATGCCAAAGTGCAGTTTTGCATGGCGAAAACAGACCCAAACGGCAACCCGACTACAGGCATAGTGCGGGTGCAGACTACCAAATCATCTTTTGGCACAAACGACAATGTGAAATTCAGCAGCAAAGGCGGAGATGATGCATGGGATGCTTCTAAATACCTGAACCTATGGGTGTGCAATCTCAGCTTTGGTGTGTTGGGATATGCCCAGTTTCCCGGTGGCAATCCAACTACTGATGGTGTAGTAATTCTTTTCAAATCTTTTGGTCTGAGTAATTATACTCCGTACAACCTGGGAAGAACGGCTACGCACGAAGTGGGTCACTGGCTGAATCTTCGTCACATCTGGGGTGACGATGGAAAAGCATGCACAGGCAGCGACCTGGTGGATGATACGCCCAACCAGTCTAACGAAAACTACGGCAAGCCTGTATTCCCGCATGTATCATGTGCCAACGGCCCCAACGGCGACATGTTTATGAACTATATGGATTATGTAGATGATGATGCAATGCAGATGTTCTCTATCGGGCAGAAAGACAGGATGTGGGCGATACTGCAACCAGGTGGCGCAAGAGCTTCGCTGGCTACGTCGCAGGCATGCTCGCAAATCATCTCATGCACCGATAATTATGAGCCAAATAATACAAAAAATTCAGCAGCGCTGATTCCATTGAATACAGATGTAAAAGCTTTGATTTCATCTTCTTCGGACATCGATATGTTCAAATTTGAGACACCGGCTGGAAACACAAATTTCACGGTTACAGTTAGTCATCTTCCTAAAAATTACACGCTAAAACTTTATAACGCTTCAGGCAACCTGTTGGCTACTTCCGCCAATCCGGGAACTACCGATGAAACCATTACCTATAGCAGTTCCGGATCCGCTTTTTATGGTGTTGTAATATCAGGCGCTACAAGTGCAGACTTTGATAATGAAAATTGCTATACACTCAATGTAGCTTCTTCTGCCGCAGCGCTGAAAGAGCTTCCGATAGCGGGGTTTAAATCCAGCTCTATGGCAACAGCAGGTATCGATATTTACCCGCAGCCTTCTTCATCTTCTGCCAATATCAGCTTTGGCAGTGGTTGGACAGGAACAGCAACCATAACTGTCACCAACAGTCTTGGACAAATATTGACCAGCAAAAAAGTGAATACGGAAAGCCGGATGTACACACTCGATGTATCCGCGTTGCGAAACGGATTGTACTACGTCAAATTAAGCAACAACTCTGCAACTGTTACCCATAAAATGTTGGTTCAGCACTAATTTGTTTGATTAATCATTAAATAATGGGGCTGCTCTGAAGGGCAGCCTATTTTTTGCCGCATCAAAATGTTAGATTTCTTTTGCGCCGATAATCCATTCATCAAATACCCCCAACTTTGCGAATTATGAACATTTGCATTGCATCGGCCACACAGTTCGAGATAAAACGGGAAATGTTGCTGTCAGATACGCATAATCTTCATTTTTTAGTCACCGGCGTAGGCATGTTGTCGTCTTCTGTAAGCCTTGCGATGCATGTGGCACATAGCAAGCCCGACTTTGTCATCCAGGCTGGGATTGCCGGAAGTTTTACAGACCGATTACAACCAGGCAGTGTGGTGTTGGTAGAAAATGAATATTGCGGTGACACGGGTGTTTGGGAAAACGGTCAGTGGAACGATCTGTTCGATATGAAATTTCAGCAGGCTGATGATCCGCCTTTTTTTGATAATTGTCTGCCGAATGAGCAGGTATCGCGCTTCAACCAAACGAATCTTCCATTTGCAACAGGTGTGAGCGTAAATGAGATTACAACTGATCGTATCAGAAAAGAAATTCTCATCTCCAAATATGGCGCAGAGATAGAAACAATGGAAGGCGCATCCTTACACTATGTTTGCAGACTCTGCCGCGTTCCTTTTATACAAGTAAGAGGAATATCCAATGCAGTAGGAGAACGAAACAAACAACACTGGCGCATTAAAGAAGCCATAGACAACGTAAATGTGGCTACACAACAATTGTTGAAGGCATTGTTATGATGACAACATGGATTTGTTTAAAATAATATTGAATACCAAAGAGTTTAATAATGGAAATACAATTGGGTTTTAGCCCCTGCCCTAACGATACTTTTATTTTTGATGCGCTTGTCAATAAAAAAATAGATACAGAAGGCATTGATTTCACTGTGCAACTGGCAGATGTGCAAACACTGAATAACTGGGCAAGGCAACGCGTGCTTGATGTTTCAAAAATCAGTTATGGTGTTTTGCCCCTGGTGTTGAATCGAATACCTCGTCTTGAATAGTGGCGGCGCATTGGGCAAAGGTGTAGGTCCGCTGCTCATTACCAAACATCCAATCGCAGACCCTGACAATACCGATTTTTCAGTAGCTATCCCCGGACGAACGACGACTGCACATATGCTGTTTTCCCTTGCATATCCTCATATCGTTCGCAAGCAATACATGGTGTTCAGCGAAATAGAAGATGCCGTGCTGAGTGGTAAAGTAGATGCAGGTGTGATTATTCATGAAAACAGGTTTACCTACATGCAGAAAGGGCTTTTGAAAATGAAAGATCTAGGCAGCTATTGGGAAGAACATACCGGGCTCGCTATACCGCTCGGCGGTATAGTGATGCGGCGCAGTTTTACTGAAGAAATGGTTCAAAAAGTAGATGAACTGATTTATAAAAGTGTTGCATACGCATACGAACATCATTATGAAACTTTATCTCCCTATGTGAAAGAACACGCGCAGGAAATGAGTGAAGATATCATGCGGCAGCATATCGATTTATATGTAAATGAATATTCTAAGAAGCTGGGTTTGGATGGTAAAAAAGCAGTTGTAAAACTGCTGGAAGTATACGATGCCATCAATCCTGTAGAAGCATCGTATCGCGAGGTGTTTGCTTAATTGTAGCTGAGGTATCTTTGCTTACATCAACTCGATAAGTGTTCGTCATTTCATTCTCTTTTGAGAGCTTTTTTGTAGGCTTTCAATGCCCGCTCGCGGGCAAAAGAATGTTCTACAATTGGCTGATAGCTGATACTCTCAAACTCAGGTACCCAACGTTTGACATACACTAGTTTTGGATCAAATTTTTTGGTTTGTGTCGTGGGATTAAACACCCTGAAATAAGGCGAAGGATCGGCACCTGTGCCTGCGCTCCATTGCCACCCGCCGTTATTAGCCGCATAATCATAGTCGAGCAATTGGCGTGCAAAATAAGCTTCTCCCCACCGCCAGTCTATCAGCAAATGCTTGGTAAGAAACGAAGCAGTGATCATCCTTACACGGTTGTGCATATAGCCCGTCTCATTCATTTGTCGCATGCCTGCATCTACAATGGGGTAGCCGGTATTTCCGGTACACCAGGCTTCAAATTCGGCTTCGTTGTTTCGCCATTCGATATTGTCAAATTGGGGTTTGAATGATTGTCCTTTTCTCACTGCGTTGTTTTGCCACAATATCATCTGGTAAAAGTCACGCCAGATCAGTTCTTTCAGAAAAACAGCATTCCACTCCTTTGCTTTTGCCACCAGCTGCCTGATGGATAATGTGCCAAACCGCAGATGAATACCCAAACGGCTCGTACCTTTTTCGTCTGCCGGGAAATCGCGCGACCGATCGTAATCTCTGATAACAGATTCATTAATTTCCCGGGAAGGAAAAGGCTTGCCGGTAGCGGCAAAACCCATGCTTTCGAGCGATGGAAAGGGCACCGCAATTTGCCGATAAAACCTTTTTGCATAGCGCAGCACCGGGTAGGGCTTTATATAAAATGGGGTCAGCTTTGCCAGCCATTGCCGGCTATACGGCGTGAACACCGTGTATGGCAATCCATTGCTTTTTACAATTTCATCTTTTGAAAAAACAACAGTGTCTTTATATAAACGTAATTCGGCACCATGGCTGCGAAGTAGAATGCTGATTGTATTGTCGCGGTCGATGGCGTATTGTTCATAATCTTCGTTGGTAAAAACCATTTTGATATCAAATTCTTCCAACAGCTTTTGAAACACTTCTTCAGGTTTTCCGTAACGTACAATGAGGCTACTTTTGAATGTGGTTAATTCTGCCTGCATAGATTCTAAAGCTTCGAATATAAATTCAATCCGGCGGTCTTCCTTACACTCAAGATCATCAAGAATCAGTTTGTCGAAAATGAAAAGCGGCACAACCGGTTCAGCACTTTTCAAGGCATGATACAAAGCTGCATTATCCTGCAGTCGCAGATCTCTTCTAAACCACATGATGCTTACAGGAACTTTATTCATAAAAAGAGACTCAATAATGGAATGATATAATTGTGGTACAACTGTTTTGAAACATCATTGCCATATTCTTTCTGGTCAAAACGTTTCACCCATTGTATGTAAAACCCTGCATTGGTAAGAAACACTTCATCGGCATCAAGTACCTGCTGTGCAGTGAGGGTAGTTTCTGCAAAAGTCATTCCCGCCTTTTGAGCGACGTGAGCAGGAAACGCCTAGTAACGCCGGCAACACAACCTTCAGATAAGTGCGGTGTGCTGATAACTTTCCCTTTTACGATAAATACATTAGAAGTGCTGGCTTCTGCAATCCGATGCTCACTGTTCAGGAGTAGCGCATCATCCAGACCATTGCTTTTATACCAGCGCACAGCCATTGCATAGGGCAGGTAATTATTGCTTTTTAAATTTGCATAATTGTCTGTTGATATGCGCATATCATTATACAACCCTATCGTAACACCGGTTTCATTGTATGCCGGGCTGTGTGATACCGGCCAGCTTTGCACAATAAAATTTGGCGTGTTGTTTTCCACCTCTGTCAGCAAACCATCACTTCTGAAAATAGTAAGACGTATTCTGCTATGCCGCGTATCGTTGTTGGCAACTACCAGTTTTTGAATCTCTGCCAGCAAAAATGCTAAGTTGAAAAATTCCGGGATTTCGAATTGCAGCATCTGAAATGCAGAAAACAATCGCTCCATGTGATATTCTTCCAAAATAATCTTTCCATTGAGCATTTTCATCGTTTCAAAAAAGCCATCTCCATAACGGAACGAGCGGTTGTCGGCTGTAATCACAGGCTGATGAGCCGGCGTAAGAATGCTGTTATAATTGATATATCGTTGCAATGGCATCAATGGATTGGATGGTGAAAAAATGAGATTTTTGGGCAAAGAAAAGATGCTGATTAATGGCACCATGCTGCATTTCAAAATGTTAGCAAGTGGGACAATTTGGTTCGAAAAAGAGGATAAACTTTTCGTTGGTTATGCTTTTCGCCACGCAATCGCTCATTCTCTTTTATCTTTATTTTCATGATCATCCACGAAGTTATTCAAACGCTGGAAAGCTACGCACCTCTATCTTACCAGGAAAGTTATGATAATGCCGGGCTTATCACTGGCAATGCAGGCTGGGAATGCACAGGTATGCTCTGTACCCTCGATGCCACGGAAGCAGTTATAAAGGAAGCGGCAGCAAAAGGGATGCAATCTTGTTGTAGCACATCATCCCATCGTATTCAGCGGTCTCAAAAAAATAACAGGAAAAAATTATGTGGAACAAACGCATCATTACAGCCATTAAAAACGATATCGCTATATATGCCATTCATACCAATCTTGATAATGTTCACAATGGTGTAAGCCATCGTATGGCGGAGCAATTGGATTTGCGAAATTGCAAAATCCTGAGCCCTAAATCCAGGTTACTCAAAAAACTTTACACGTATGTGCCTCCCGCTTATGCCGAAACGGTTCGCGATGCATTGTTTAGTGTTGGCGGCGGTCACATCGGCAACTACAGCGAATGCAGTTTTAGCACAACCGGAACAGGAACCTTTAAGCCGGGCGCAGGCACCCAACCTTTTATTGGCGAAGTCGGCACACGCGAAGAAACCAGTGAGGTGAAAATGGAAATTGTTTTTCCTTCACAGTTGCAACACCGGATTGTAGCTGCTCTGTTGCAGTCACATCCATACGAAGAAGTGGCTTATGATATTCTCAGCCTGGCTAATGAGTTTGAAAAAGTTGGCAGCGGCATCATTGGCGAGTTGGATCAGCCGGTTTCCGAAATGGAATTTCTTGCAATCTTGCAACAAACATTTGGTGTAACCGTTATCAAACACACACAACTGCTGATCGAAATGTTAAAAAAATTGCGCTGTGCGGCGGCGCGGGCGTATTCCTGTTGCCAAAAGCCATGGCAGAAAAAGCGGATATTTATATCACTGCCGATGTAAAATATCACGAGTTTTTTGATGCCGAAAACAAAATTATTCTGGCTGATATTGGGCATTGGGAAAGTGAGCAGTTTACGATTCGATTTACTTTATGATATTTTGCACACTAAATTTCCTAACTTTGCCGTCCTCAAAACGGAAATAATAACCAATCCGGTTCACTACTTTGTCAGTAGTACATAACACGGTAATCTGGTGAGTTTTGAAAAAAATAGTACATCTTACATTGTAAATCGTAAATATTAATACAAATATGCCCGCAGTTAAAGAATATTCGGTAGAAGAAAAATTGGCTTCGCTGATAAAATTGCAAAAAATTGATTCCAAACTCGATCAGATTCAGATTTTAAAAGGTGAACTTCCTATGGAAGTGAGCGATTTGGAAGATGAAATTCAGGGTTTAACCAGCCGCAAAAACCGTATTGAAGAAGAAATCAACGGCATCAACGAATTTATTGAGCAGAAAAAGAAATGCCATTAAAGAAGCGGGCGAACTGGTTAAAAAATACGAAAAGCAAAGCGAGAATGTAAAAAACAACCGCGAGTTTGAAGCCATCAATAAAGAAATTGAAATGCAGCAGCTCGAAGGCAAACTTGCGGAAAAACATATCCGCGATGCCAACGAAGAACTGTCGGAAAAAGCAAGACAGCTTGAATTTGCCAACAAGCAGATTGACACCAAAGATGCTTTGCTGAATAACAAAAAAGGCGATCTGCAAAAAATCATCACCGAAACCGAAAAAGAAGAAAACCATTTTAACGCGCTCGCGCAGGAAGCCCGCAAAGGCATGGATGAAAGGCTTGCTTTATTCTTACGACCGCATCCGCAACAGCTACCGCAATGGCCTAGCCGTTGTGCCTGTAGACCGCGATGCATGTGGTGGTTGCTACAATGCCATTCCGCCACAAAAGCAAAGCGAAATCAAGCAACGTAAGAAAGTAATGGTTTGCGAAAACTGTGGACGTATTCTGGTAGATGACGATCTGAATAATGTTGTAGACGTTGCATAACTCATAAATTATTTTTAAACAAAGGGTGCTGTATGCACCCTTTGTTATTTATAGCCGATTCTATGAAACATGTTTGTATTCTTTTGCTGTCATGTGCTAACGCTAACTTCCTTTGCAGCAAAAACATATTTTTTGATGCTATCTGCCGGCAGGCCTACGCTGATATTACCAGCCTAAAAATTAAAAGCGGGCAGGCACTTGTAAATGCGGCAAAAAACAAAATCCCAATCGAATCTTATACCTGAATTGCTGCAAGGGTATATCGATTTTTTTGTGCTGTTTTTCAATGAAGATCCTGACGAATACAGAAACCGTAAAAGACAATATAGACAAGCGGATTTCTCTTTTCAAAGACGGAAACGAAACTTCGCCTTATTACAATTACTGTATTTCAGTTGCGTATCTGCAAAAAGCGATGATTGCTATTAAATTTAATGAAAGGATTACTGCATTTATTGCGTTCAAAAAAGCATTTTCCTATATAAAGGATAACCGAAAGCCTTTCCCTCTTTTTTACCCAACAACATGATTTATGCACCTATGGAAGTGGTTGCCGGCGTTATACCTGATGGATATAAAAGCATTGCAGGATTGCTTGGCATAAGAGGATCTGTGAATCATGGAATGTATGCTGATGCGCAGTCTTTGTGAACAGCAACGATGCCGACCGCACAGTTTTTTTTTAATGAAGCGGCGTTTTATTATTGTTATCTTCTTTTTTATATGCAAAATGAGCCAAACGGAAGCATTTGCTTTTATCCGGCAAAAAATCTGGATGTTGTAAATAACCACTTGTTTGCCTATATGGCGGCTAATTTAGCCATCAACAGCAAGCAGGCTGAATATTCGAAAACTGTCATTCTAAACCGGAATCGTTCTCCTGATTATTTATCTATTCCTTTTGGAACTACGAGCTCGCGTTTATTAAACTCGATCATTTGGAACTATCCGAAGCTGCAGCGCTGCTTCAAACCTTTCTGTCCCGTTTCAAAGGCAGTTTTTATGTAAAAGATGCGTATCAAAAACTAAGCTGGTGCTATTATCTGTTGGGAAATAAAGCCGCAGCCGATAATGCGCGGAATGCTCGTTATTGCAACGGGGCAATACGGTATCGGATGCAGATAAGCAGGCATATCGCGAAGCTCAAATCGGGCACGTATCCAAATCCGTTGCTGTTAAAAGCAAGATTATTAAATGATGGTGGATACAACAGCGAAGCGCTTATTGTTACTTTCACCAAAGGTGGATTCTGATTTTAAAAAGCCCGAAGAACAGCTTGAATTTTATTATCGCACGGCCCGTATTTATGATGATTTGGGAAGAGACAATGAAGCGGTTGAAGCTTATAAAACTACCATTAGCATTGGGTAAAAACAGCCGCGAATATTTTGCTTCGCGGGCAGCCTTGCAAATCGGGCTTAATTTACGAGCAACAGGGAAATAAGCAGATGGCAATCCGGTATTATGAAGCGTGCATTAACATGGATGATCACGATTATAAAGATTCTATCGATCAGAAGGCAAAAGCAGGTATTGCAAGGTGTAAAGGAGAATAAGGCTGGCAACACCTTTCGGCACTCATACGGATGCACAATTCTGCGTACTTATCTTTATTGCCATTTTTTATCAATAAAAATTATGAAAGTACAAAGCATATTAGAGTTAATTGGTCATACCCCTCACGTTCGTGTAAATAAGCTGTTTCCCAAAAATATAGAAGTTTGGACAAAGCTGGAACGGGCAAATCCCTGGTGGCAGCATTAAAGACCGGATTGCGCTGGCTATGGTGGAAGATGCCGAGCAAAAAGGAATACTTACTAAAGAAAGTACAATTATAGAACCTACCTCTGGCAATACGGGTATTGGTTTGGCTTTGGTAGCTGCAGTTAAAAGGTATAAACTGATATTGGTTATGCCTGAAAGCATGAGCGTGGAGCGGCGAAAATTAATGAGTGCCTATGGTGCTACGTTTGAGCTGACGCCCCGCGAAAAAGGAATGAAAGGCGCCATAGAAAAAGCAAAGGAAATGGTGGCTTCTACACCTGGCGGCATGGATGCCGCAACAATTTGATAATCCTGCTAATGTGGATATTCATATGAAAACAACGGCAGAGGAAATTCTTGCCGATTTTCCGGATGGGTTTGATTATATGATTACAGGCGTAGGTACCGGAGGTCATATTACCGGCGTGGGTAAAGTGCTAAAACAAAGCTTTCCCAATCTTAAAATATATGCAGTAGAGCCCGAATTATCGCCCGTTATCAGTGGCGGCGCACCCGGTCCGCATCCGATACAAGGCATTGGCGCTGGTTTTATTCCCTCTAATCTAGATACATCGGTATTGGATGGCGCCATACTGGTAAATAAAGATGAATCGTTTGCGTACACCGTACCCGGGCAGCCCGGGAAGAAGGCGTTTTTGGAGGCATATCAAGTGGTGCTACATTAGCTGCTTTAGCTAAAAAACTGCCGGATATACCGGAAGGCAGCCGCGTTTTATTATTTAATTATGATACCGGCGAAAGATATTTAAGCATAGAAGGCTTATATTAAAATAGTGTCAGGCATGACATAGCTAATTATAAGCGCGAATTATTACTCTTCAGCATGCCTATTTATATCACATTCTTATCTATTAATTTTTACATGGAAAACGGAAGCAACAGAAAAAGTACATTGTTTAATTATAGGTTCAGGTCCGGCAGGATATACCGCCGCTATTTATGCAGCACGCGCAAACCTAAAACCTGTTTTATACCAGGGTATTCAGCCGGGCGGTCAGCTTACCATCACAACCGAAGTTGAAAATTATCCCGGTTATCCCGAAGGTATTCAGGGACCTGAAATGATGATTCATTTTGAAAAGCAGGCGCAGCGTATGGGTGCCGATGTACGGTATGGATTGGCAACGAAAGTTGATTTTTCGGAGGGTACGCATAAAGTGCAAATTGATGAAGACAAATGGATTGAAGCCGATTCGGTAATCATCTCTACCGGTGCTTCTGCCAAATGGCTGAATATCGAAAGTGAACAACGCCTTAACGGCTATGGCGTAAGTGCCTGCGCCGTTTGCGATGGATTTTTCTTCAGGGAAAAGAAGTAGCTATTGTGGGTGCCGGCGATACCGCTTGCGAAGAGGCTATTTATTTTCCAAACTGGCTACCACGGTGCATATGATTGTGCGGCAGTGGCGAAGATGGCATGCGCGCCAGTAAAGTGATGCAGGAACGTGTAAAAAACACTGCCAATATTACCATTTACTGGAATAGTGAAACCGATGAAATAGTAGGCGAGAAAAAAGTGGAAGCTGTTCGTATCAAAAATACGGTATCGGGCGAAACACAAACCATCCCGGTTAGCGCGTTTTTTGTAGCCATCGGCCATCATCCCAACAGCGATATTTTTAAAGACATTTTCGATATGGATGAATCAGGATATATTCAAACCATTCCGGGAACGGCGAAAACCAACGTCGAAGGCGTGTTTGCAGCCGGCGATGTGCAGGATAAAATTTACAGGCAGGCAGTTACAGCAGCTGGCAGCGGTTGTATGGCAGCACTGGATGCCGAACGATATTTAAGTGAAAAAGGGCTTGTTTAAAAGCCCTTTTTCTTCCCTTCCCTATAGCCGCGCATGTAAACAACTATTCGCTAATTTTCCGAGCCAGCTTTATACCACTACCATGAGCCATTTACCAAAAACGTTTGTTTCGCTGACAAAAGGTTGCACCATTGTGTTAGCAGCCTTTATCTTTTTACAATGCCGCACAGCGCATGTGCCCGGAACTTCAACGCCGTCATCCCGTTTTGCGCGCATTGACAGCATGCTAAACGAGGCAGTGGACAGTGGATGGGTTGTGGGCGCGGTAGCGCTGGTGCAACAAAACAATAAACAGTTGTATAAAAAAGCGTTTGGCTATTCCGACAGGGAAGCACAAACAAAAATGCGGACTGATAATATTTTCCGCATTGCGTCACAAACAAAAGCTATCACGTCTGTGGCGGTAATGATGTTATACGACGAAGGTAAAATTTCACTAAACGATCCCTTGTCCAAGTTTGTTCCGGCATTTGCGCATCCACAGGTTATCAGCACATTTAATGCGGCAGATAGTTCCTTTACATCCGTACCTGCCAAACGTGAAATCACCATAAAGGATTTATTAACCCATACATCGGGCATCGATTATCCCTTAATTGGATCGGCTGAAATGAAAGCAGTGTATGCAAAACAACAATTTGTGCCTGCTTTTGGAAACGACACCATGCTCCTGGAAAACATGGTGAACCAACTGGCAACTTTACCGCTTATTCATCAGCCGGGTGAAAAGTGGACATACAGCCTGGGTGTAGATGTGCTGGGCAGAGTAGTGGAAGTTGCATCGGGTATGAACCTGAGCGAATTTTTCAGAACGCGCATCTTTGAGCCGCTGCAAATGGCTGATACCTATTTTTATCTTCCATCAGACAAGTTTAGCCGGCTGGTGAAAGTTTATACAGTTGACAGCACAGACAAAACGGTACTGTGGAACGACTCCCGAAATGGCATTTCACCCTATTATCCTCTTTCAAAAGGTTCGTATTATGCGGGCGGTGCCGGTTTAAGCTCTACGATAACAGATTATGCAAAATTTCTCCAGATGTTGCTAAACGGTGGCGAAATGAACGGTCATCGTTTTTTGAAAGCTGCTACAATACAGCTAATGACCTCCAACCAGATTGACACACTAAACCTTGGCAAAAACAAGTTTGGGCTAGGTTTCGAAATCACAACAGCTGAGGGAGAAAAGGCAACAGCGGTTCCTGCAGGCAGCTTTGCCTGGGGCGGATTCTTTGGTACAACTTATTGGGCCGATCCCAAAAACAATCTTGTGGGAGAAATATTTTTTCAACAATCACCACTACAGAAAAGCGGTTTGGCTGACAGTTTCAAAAAATTGGTCTACGCTCACTAATCATTGCATTAGCCACTATTTTTATGCTTTCCATCCAGTTGATCGACCTTCAGTTTTATGCTTTTCATGGTGTGCACCCGGAAGAACGAATGCTCGGTGCTGAATACGTAGTTAATGTAACCGTGTCTTATTCCGAGAAGAAAATACCGGTATTGCATTTAAGCGAAACCATTGATTATACGTCTGTGTATGACCTGGTAAAAAAACATATGCTGGAGGCGAAGCCATTACTCGAAACAGTTGTTACAGTAATGGCAGCCGATTTGTTTGCCCGGTTTTCAATGGTGGAAGAAGTGACGATCAACGTCGTAAAGAAACATCCGCCGCTCGCCAGGTTTCAGGGTAAGGTAGGTATCACTTATACATCCGGTAGAAAAGCTTAAATGATTATGTATAAAAAATTAGTGTTTTTCGTCATTACCTCTTTGATTTTCAGCATTTGCGTTGTTGCACAAAGCTCCACCGAACTACTACAAAATGCCACAACGCTTCAGAAACAGCTGAAGGAAGAAGAAGCTTTGCAGGTTTATAAGCAAGTACTAACATCTGATGAAACCAATATGATGGCTTTGGTAAAATGTGCGGAGCTAAGCACTTCTATCGGCAACAGACAGCGGGACAAAGCATTGCGGGATCAATATTTTACAGAAGCCAAAGAATGCGCCGACAAAGCATTGGCTCTCGACTCAAACAACGCGGATGCAATATATGTTCAGGCACTTTCTTTTGCCAATGCCTCCACAACTGAAACAGAGAATAAAAAAATTGTTGCGGCTGTAAAACAGATAAAACACTTTGCTGATAAAGGTCTTTCTTTAGATCAAAATCATGCGCTACTGAACTATATGGAAGGTAAATGGCATCTTGAAATGCTGGATTTGAATTGGTTGAAAAAAGCCGCGCTCAAAACTTTTTACGGGGATGGTTTAGCCCAACCCGACCTAGATTCTGCTATCTATTATTTGGAAAAATGTCGCCGGCTATCACCGTATTTTGTTCAAAATTATGCCGACCTGGCAAAAGCGTACCGTATGAAAAACCGCCCGTCAGATGAGATTGACGTGCTTACGCGGCTGGTAAAATTGCCAAACCGCACTGCCGATGACGCTGCCATAAAAGAACAAGGTAAAAAAAGACTTCAGGAGCTTCAATAATCTGCAAACATATTTTCCAAGCACCTTTTTTTACTAAAAGAGAACGTCAGTTGTTGGCGGATGCTTTTTTGTTCGCGAAATTTTTCGAAAAATTGCCGTGCCTGCTCACTAGTTATCAGTTTGCCACAGGTGGCTGCTCTTTCCAATAATAGTTGTTCCCAGTGACCGGTATCATGCCAGAGCATTTTTTTAATTTCGGCAGACGCATCTGCATTGTAGTGTGCAAGTGAGTGCGTAAGCCGGCTGATAGATTCTTCCATACTTTCAACCGTAGGATGCAACTCTGCATATATTCCTTTTCGACGTGCCCAGTCTGCGTTTCTCCAGTTGCCTGCATCAATGGCAAGTTGGCTGAACGCTGAAAGTCCTGTTTTGCGTTCAATAGCGGGTCCTACCACAAACGGTCCGATACCAATAGACAGCTCGCTCAGTTTGATGTCCGCACCTTCCAGCGCGATGGCATAGTCGGCCGCGGCAGCCAGTCCTACCCCGCCACCAACACATTTGCCGTGCACGCGCGCTACAATGAATTTTGGACACCTGCGCATAGCAAGAATGAGGTGAGCAATACCGCTGAAAAAACGGGCAGCCGATTTTTCGTCGTTTATCTGCAGCAGTTCGGTAAAAGAAGCGCCACCGCAAAACGAGTTGCCGGCAGAGCGGAGCACAATCACCCGAACATCGCTGTTGTGGGACGCTCCGGAAATTTCGTGAACGAGGGCAGTAAGCAGCGTTGTAGAAAGCGCATTTCCCTGCGGATTGTAAAACTCAATTACAAAAACATGGCTGTGAAGTTCAGATTTTACATAGCCGCTGTCTGCGCTGATCATATTAATACTCATCGTGAAATAGATTTTGCGGTTTGAGGGAAGCTGTTGCACAGAAAAGCAATCATTCACTGGGTTCTTTTCAACTTCTGTAAACAACCGGCAGCAAGAATATATAACCCGGTTAAATGGCTCTGTAAAATAAAACTTTTTATCATCATTTCCATCAGCCGGCTGCAACAACGGCACATATCTCTTCCAGGTTGCAAACAATTTTCCGAAACTGGTTTGGTGAGGTTTTTCGATTTTTCAAAAGGGAAAAATTCACAAAAAAATTCTATCCAAATAATAGCCACTTGTTCTAATTGAAGAAATATTGTAATTTTGAACACATATGCAACGCTGCGATTTCCGCGGCGTTGTATTTTTTTTATACTCACAAAAAGAAAATGTTTATGAGTGATGTAATGTATGTATCAAAAGAAAGCTTTGAAAAAATGCGGACTGATCTTCATCATCTGAAAGCGGTGCAGCGACCTGCCGCTTCGCGGGCAATTGCCGAGGCAAGAGAGAAAGGTGATTTGAAAGAAAATGCAGAATATGACGCAGCGAAAGAAGCCCAGGGAATTCTGGAAGCTAAAATAGCCCAGATGGAAGGTCATATCGCTATTGCCAGGATTGTGGATGCAAGTGAAATTGATACGAGCCAGGTTTCCATATTGACCAAAGTAACCATTACCAACCTGGCAACAAAAAAAACAGTGACTTACCAGATTGTGGGCGAATCGGAAGCAGATCTGAAACTGGGCAAGATATCCGTTACTTCACCTATCGGCAAAGGATTACTCGGCAAGCATGTGGGCGAGGAAGCAGAGGTGATAGCGCCAAACGGTACACTAAAATTTAAGGTTTTAGATATATCTCTTTAGACTGTTCTATTACAGCAAAGGAAATCCCTGGTGCACAAGCTCCAGGGATTTTTTTGTGCAACTTGGTACATGAATTGCCATTGTTCTGTTCTAAAATTAATAACGATGAACAAATTATTAATCGCTACGTTAGTAGCAGGTGTTGCAGTTGCCGGACTGGTACTGTATCTCCGCCAGCAATTTGCCGACGATCAAACTGAGAATGATATGATAGATGCCGCCGATGATGCCCACAAAACCATGAACAGGTATGCAGGCAGAGCGGAAAGAGCTTTTGATCATGCACTCAATTAGTGACCACCCGAAAGCAACATAAAGTTTTAACCGCGACCTTTTTCAGGGTCGCTTTTTTTTGAGTATTCTTGCCGTGCAAACCTGAAAAACACTTACCATGACTATATTTTCCAAAATCATCAGTGGCGAACTGCCTTCCTATACCATTGCAGAAAATGAGCGTTTTCTTGCTTTTTTAGATGTATTTCCTCTTGTAAAAGGTCACGTACTTGGTAGTGCCAAAGATTGAAACTGATAAATTCTTCGATCTTGGAGATGATTACTTAGCCGAAATACTGGTGTTTGCAAAGCCAGTGGCGAAAGCGATAGAAAAAGCATTCGATTGCAACCGTTGCGGCATTTCTGTAATCGGGATAGAAGTACCTCATGCGCATGTGCACCTAATACCAATCAACAGTGCCAACGACCTGAATTTTACACGCTCCAAATTAACTATGAGCGCGGAAGATTTGAGATCTGTGCAGGAACAGATAAAAGCAGCAATGTGAGTATCGATATCGCTGGTTTATTTTTTTACGAGACGGCTTTCATTTTTCTGAATAAAATCTGCCCACCCGTCAAACTGCTGTCCGGCTTTAGCCAAAGGAGAATTGGATTGATAAAAATGACACATAGCAACGGCGAGCGCGTCGGTAGCATCAAATTGGGCAGTTTGTTCGCCTAAGCGCAGTTCGTGCTGAAGCATTTTCCAAACCTGCTCTTTGCTGGCATTTCCATTGCCCGACACGGCTTGTTTTATTTTTCGGGGAGAATATTCTGTAACGCTAAGAGAGGTGTGCATGGCTGCAGCAATGGCAACGCCCTGCGCCCGCCCGAGTTTGAGCATACTTTGTACATTTTTACCAAAGAAAGGAGCTTCAATGGCAAATGTGGTTGGGTGATATTGCTCAATGAGTTGCATTACTTTTTCGTAGATCATCTGGAGGCGCTGGTAAATGTCTTTTTGTGAGCGCATCTTCAGCACATCCATCACCAACAGGTTGGGTTTGTTGCTTTCCACTTTTACCACTGCATATCCCATAGCAATGGTTCCGGGATCGATTCCTAATATAATTTGTTCCGGTTTCATTATCGGTGTGAAAGTAATACACACAGCAGGATTCGTGACCAACTATTTTTACAGTAGGTTTGAAAAAAATAGTATTGAAGCGCCACTACAAACTCCTGTTTAATTACATCGCAGGACCCCTGTTATTTATTGTGTTATCATGGTCGGTGTACAGTCATGTGCGTGAGCAGTATTCGTGGCAGGATGTGATAACTATATTTAACCGTGCCTTCAATAGTGATCACAGGGTCTACGTGTTTATTTTACTTATTCTCATGCTGCTCAACTGGACATTGGAAGCGATGAAATGGAGGCTGGTGATGAAACCAGTTCAGCACATATCGCTGATTACGGCTTGTAAAGCTGTATTTTCGGGGTTGTCGTTTTCCATGTTTATCCCAACTGCTGCCGGCGAATATGTGGGGCGAACCTTGTATATGGAGGAAGGCAACCGTTTGCGATCATTGCCGCTAAATGTAATTGGCAGTATCGGCCAGCTTGTGATTACGCTGATTGCCGGCATTGTGGGCTTATTTTATTTAAAGGTATTCTTATTCATAGCCCGGGGCAGGATGGTGCTTTGTCGGTTATCTGGCTCAATGGATTGATGTATGCCGTTAGTCGTTGCCATTGTTGTGTTTCTGGTGATCTTTTTCAAAATTTCCTGGTTTACCAAATGGTTCGAAAAAATCCCTTTTGTGCACAAGCATCAGCTTGCTGATAGAAAGTCTGGAAGACTTTGGCTGGCGACAATTAACACATATTTTAATCCTTTCCTTTATACGTTACTCCGTTTTCATTGTTCAATACCTGGTTGTCTTTCAGTTGTTCGATGTTCAGATAGAACGATTGCAGGCAATATTTGCCACAGCCGTACTTTTCCTTATCTTGGCTGTGATACCTGCAGTTCCCAATATTGCAGAACTGGGAGTTCGCGGAGAAGTGAGCCGGCAATTGTTTGGATTGTTGAGCGCCAATACCGTTGGTATAGTATTTTCAGCCACATTTATTTGGATTGTAAATTTGATTGTTCCTGCTGTTGCAGGCAGTCTTTTTTTGATTGGTATAAAAATATTCAGAAGCAAAGCGTGAAAAAAATAGTATTTCTTTTTTTATTGACCTTAAGCTGCGCAAGGCTGTACTGCCGGAGATGATTTTTGTGGTGTTCGAAACCGCGCTTTCAAAGCCAGGCGAATTTATATCCTACACGATCTTTTATTCTGTAGCTGGTTTTATGTAAATGCAGGATACTGCGACGTTCAATACATCACTTGAAAATATAGGATCTACGCCGGTTTATCATGTAGTGGGCGAAGGCACCAGCAATTCAAGCTACGACTGGATATTCAAGGTTCGCGACCGCTATGAAAGCTATATTGATACGGCTACGCTGCAGCCTTATAAATTTATCCGGAAAGTAGACGAAGGCGGTTATAAAAAATATGAAAATGTAACGTTCAATCAGCGTACCAACAATGCAGTTTCAAGTGCCGGCACCTTCCAGGTGCCCAATTGCATTCAGGACGTAATCAGCGCGGTGTATTATGCACGCAATATTAATTTCGACAATTATAAAGTGAACGACCTGATACCGTTCAACATGTTTCTGGACAACCAGGTTTATAATTTACATATCCGTTATCTCGGCAAAGAAAAAGTGAAAACGAAATATGGTAAATTTCACAGTATTAAATTCAAACCTCTTCTTATAAACGGGACCATTTTTGAAGGTGGAGAAAAAATGACTGTTTGGGTAACTGACGATAAAAACCACATGCCCATTCGCATAGAAAGCCCTATAAAAATTGGCAGCATCAAGGTAGATATGATGCAATACCGTAACAGCCGCTACCCGGTGTCTTCACTCATCAGTTGGTAGTGAGCCTGCTACATCTTTGTCGAACCCTTGCCCGTGTTTTCTTCAGCATCAAAAGATACTTAATGTAAGTACTTACTGCAATGGTTTCATTCGTAACTACTTGCCAGGTATTCAATCATTTTGCACGAACAGGTGCTAATTCATTTTAAATATAACTTTCCTACGCTGCCATGGCTGTTTAGCTTTGTTTGAAAATATAACGATGCAGCTTACCCACCCATCCTTATTGCAAACAGGATTGTGTATTGCCAATCAATGGCAAAACGCAAGATCCGGAAAAACGTTTCACATTACGAATCCTGCTGATCAGAGCGTGATTGCTACTATTGCTGATGGTGATGTTGAAGATACACATCGCGCTATTGAAGCGGCACACGAAGCATTTGCAACGTGGAGCCGGCAAACGGCAAAAAGCAGGTCAGTTATCCTTCGTAAATGGTTTGATCTTATCATCCAAAACGAAGACGATCTCGCGCTACTTCTTACCTCCGAACAGGGAAAGCCATTGTCTGAAGCTAAAGGTGAAGTGCAATATGGAGCCTCTTTTATCGAATGGTTTGCAGAAGAAGCCAAACGCACCTATGGTGATATAATACCTACACCTGCTGCAGGAAAAAGATTAATCACGCTAAAACAACCTATTGGCGTGGTAGCTGCCATTACACCCTGGAATTTCCCCATTGCGATGATCACGCGTAAAATAGCACCCGCAATAGCAGCCGGGTGCACTGTAGTGGTGAAGCCTGCCGAAGACACGCCATTGTGTGCACTAGCGATGGCTCAACTTGCCATAGAAGCGGGTTTTCCACCCGGAGTCTTCAACGTGGTGACAACTACCAATGCAGCAGAAGTGGGCCGGCTGCTCACCACGCATCCGGCGGTGGCAAAAGTATCGTTTACCGGTTCCACCGAAGTGGGCAGAATATTGATGCAGCAGTCATCGTCTACGGTAAAGAAAATGTCGCTCGAACTGGGTGGAAATGCGCCTGTAATAGTATTTGAAGATGCCAACATCGATATTGCCGTAGCGGGCGCAATGGCTGCGTAAATACCGCAATTCGGGACAGACATGTGTATCGGCCAACCGATTGCTGGTGCAGTCATCAGTGTTGCCCGATTTTATTGAAAAGTATAAAAAGGCTGTTTCTCAGCTGAAAATGGGAAATGGACTGCAGAAGGATGTGCAGGTGGGACCCTTAATAAATGAAGAAGCAATAAATAAAGTAGAGCACCTGGTGCAGGATGCCCTCAACAAAGGTGCACAGCTATTGCTAGGTGGAACAAGGTCAAACTAGGAAAGCTTTATTACGAACCTACTCTCCTCTCGCATTGCACACATGAAATGAATATGAGCCATGAAGAAATATTTGGCCGGTATCTTCTATCTATACATTTAGTACGGAAGCAGAAGCAATTGCGATGGCAAATGATACCGAATTTGGATTGGCAGCTTACTTTTTCACCGAAAACATCTCTACCGCATGGCGCGTAGCTGAGCAACTGGAATATGGAATGATTGGCATTAACGAAGGTTTGATATCTCATGCAGAAGCACCCTTTGGTGGCGTAAAACAAAGTGGGTACGGGCGAGAAGGCAGTCGTTATGGCATAGATGAGTATTTGATTATTAAATATATCTGCACCGGAAATGTGGTGTAAAAGGAGTTGTACAGATACAATATCAGCTCAATAACACTGACGTATTTTAACGATTCATCAAGAGGTTGTATTTCACAATTTGTTATTATATTCAAACCCCTATCTTTGCGCCTCACTAAAAAAATCAAGTAAACCAATACTATAATATGCAACTGAAAGGTTTGGTGCGTTTTTTCACGATTGCTCTTGTTCTGATCTGTTTATACCAGCTATCTTTCACCTGGATAGTGCGCAGCCACGAAAGCAATATGGCAGACCGCGCTGCTTCGTGGGTTAGGGCGAATTTTGGTACACCCGAGCAAAAATATCCGGACGATAAAGCCCGGCAGGCAATATATGCTGATAGTCTTACTACACTTAAAAAACAAAGGTTAGCTTACCTGCTCGACAGCACAAAAGGAACCAATATCGGGCCATTTGGACTTGCTACTTACCAAAGTGCAAAAGACAAGGAACTGATGTTGGGTCTCGATCTGCAAGGCGGTATGAGCGTGAGTATGGAAGTGGGTCTCGACGGTTTAATCCGATCATTGGCTAATAATTCAAAAGATCCCCAGTTTCAAAAGGCATTGGATGCCGCTATCAAGCGTAAAGCAACCGGCGGTGATGACCTGATTAGTTTATTCAATGAAGAATACCAGAAAATTGCCGGCAACAATGCAAGCCTCGCGAAATTTTTTGTGGGTCGCAGCAATGGCAAAATCAAATCAACTACCGGAAACGATGCTGTTTTGACTTATTTGCGCGAGCAGTCTAACCTGGCTTTCAACAATACGGTTAACATTCTCCGTACGAGAATTGACCGTTTTGGCGTTGCTTCCCCCAATGTAAATCCTGATCCTGCCAAAGGCAGAATCAATATTGAGCTTGCTGGTGTGAACGACCCTGAAAGAGTAAGAAGATATTTGCAATCGACTGCCAACCTGCAGTTTTTTGAAGTCTACAATATTGGCGAACTGCAGGAGCCTTTGGTGGCTGCCGACAAATCGCTGAGCGACTTTTTAAATGGCAAATCTACTGTAGATACGCTCACCACGCTAAACAAAGACACAACCGGCATTGGTGCTGCACGTGGTGCAGATACTTCTTTTACGGCAGGTGACACAGCGAACAGCAGTCTCGCTGCCAACAACCCAGTAGATAGCAACACGATCAGAAGAAACGCGAATCCGCTGTTTTCAATCGTTCAGTTTGCACAGCCGCGTCAGAATCCTACAACCGGTCAGCAACAGTTTCTTCCGGAAATTGGTTATATACAGGTAAAAGATACTGCTACGCTTGGCAATTATCTGCGCCAGGAATTTGTGACAAGCAAACTGCCATCGAATATTTTGTTTGCCTACGGCAGACCGAATACAAGACCTGATGCAGCAGCTACCCGCAATATACTTACGCTGTATGCCCTGAAAACTCTCGATAATGGCGCTGCCAAACTCGAAGGTGAGCATGTGAGCCAATCAACGGCCGACTACGACGAAAGAAATCATCCGGCGATCAGCATGAAGATGGATGAAATAGGCACCAAACTTTGGGCGCAGATGACCAAAGCCAATGTAGGTCGTCCTATCGCCATTGTGCTTGACAACGTAGTGTACAGTGCTCCCAACGTTCAAAACGAAATACCTTATGGTAATTCCCAGATTTCCGGCGATTTTACCACTACGGAAGCGCAGGATCTGGCGCAGATACTACAATCTGGTAAACTTCCGGCACCTGCAAGGATTGTGCAGGAGCAAATCGTAGGACCAACCCTGGGTAGCGAAGCGGTAAGCGGTGGTGCTCTTTCGTTCCTGATATCTTTTGTTATCATTTTCGTACTCATGCTGGTATATTACAATACTGCCGGCTGGGTTGCCAATATTGCGCTTATCTTAAACCTGCTGTTTACCATTGGCGTGCTGGCAGCACTTGGTGCCACGCTTACAGCACCAGGCATTGCCGCCCTTGTACTTACAGTGGGTATGGCAGTAGATACCAACGTAATTATATTTGAAAGAATTAAAGAAGAACTGGCCCGCGGCAAAGGGTACATTACGGCAGTAAACGATGGTTACAAGCGTTCTTACGCTCCTGTACTTGATGCGCACGTTACCACGTTCCTTACGGCTGCTATATTGTTTACTTTCGGCATTGGCCCTGTATTAGGTTTTGCTACCACGCAGATGCTGGGTATCATTTTATCTCTATTCTGCGGTATCCTTGTATCAAGGCTGGTAACTGACTTATATACAAACCGTAATCGCCATTTTCAATACTTTACTTCGTTTTCGCAAAAAGTATTCAAACACACCGCTTACAAGTTTATTGAATACCGCAAAATTGCCTATGGCATTTCTGTGCTGGTTCTGTTGCTGGGTATTGGTTCGTTCTTCAATGGTTTCGACCAGGGAGTTGAATTTGCTGGCGGACGCAGCTATACCATTCGTTTTGCCAATAAACCGGATGTAGACAAAGTTCGCAGCGATCTGAAACAATCGTTTGGTGAATACCCCGTAATTAAAACGGTGGATAATGAAAATCAGCTTAACATCACTACGTCATACAAGATTGAAGAAACCGGCAACAATGTCGATTCTACAGTGGAACATGCGTTGTTTGACTGGTTTGAAGAATACATTGCCTGCAGGAACAACATATAGTGAATTTAACAGCCGCTACAAACAAAGCTCGCAGACTGTGTTGCCTACGATTTCAGACGACCTGAAAGCGGGCGCCACCAAAGCCACTATCATCGCCATCTTTGTCATATGCCTGTATATCTTCATCCGCTTCCGCGACTGGCGCTATGCATTGGGAACCATTGTAGCCTTGCTGCATGATGTGTTTGTAACGCTCGCTGTGTTTAGTTTCCTTCGAGGTGTGGTGCCATTCCCGCTCGAGATAGACCAGCATTTTATTGCGGCTGTACTCACGGTAATTGGTTTCTCGATGAATGATACGGTAATTGTTTACGATCGTATCCGCGAAGATTCAAGGCTCATGACAGGCGCACCGAAAGAAGAGATTATCAACCGTGCAATCAACCAAACGTTGAGCCGTACCATCATGACATCCCTCACAGTATTCCTAACCATTCTTGTGTTGTTCATCTTTGGTGGTGAAGTAACACGTGGTTTTGCATTCGCAATGCTGATTGGTGTTATTACCGGTACCTATTCTTCTATCTTTGTAGCAGCTCCAATCCTTGTAGATTTTGGACGCAACAAACCACTCGGCATTTCCAAACAAACCGTTGTGAAAGCAAAGAGTTAATCACACATTCAAATTGTATTACCATAAAAAAAGAGACAGTGTAACAACTGTCTCTTTTTTTTCATTCTATCACCATTTATATTTGGAGGGAAAGTAAGTTCTGTACGATTCCGTTAATTTATCGGTTCATCACGTTTTTTCTTTGCCAGCAGTTCTTTATACAATTGTTCGTTTTGATCCCATTTGAACTTTTTGTAAAAGATAGCAATGAAGATGGCTATGGAAAGAATGGCAACAATCAGGACATTAGGATTCAATTGTGTGTTGGCAACCATTTCAGCGCGCTCGTACCAGTTGCCGGTAACCAATGATGTGAAGATGCCAACGCCTACAAGCAATCCAATTGGCAGGCCAAGGAGCAATTGCCGGAACAACTTTTTTTCGCGTTCGCGGTTCTTTTCCCAATAATCTACAAAACGCTGTTCATGTGATGTAAGCATACGCAAAAGTAACGCACCAGCAGATCACAGCGTTTGAAAGAGCATAATTTGGAGAGAGGAAAAATGCAATCTGGGTGACTCGAAAAATCAGATTTCAGAAAAACAGAAAAATGTGTGTTATTTGGCGTGGTATTACTTTAAACAACTTGATTTGCTTATTTTGCTAAAAACTCAACGTGACCAACTTCGATAAATATATTGCCAATTTTCTGTCAAACAATAAAAGACTAACCGCACAGGGACTGGGCGAATTTGTAGTCGTAAGCGGACAAGCCCTGAACGGTGCGCCTGCAGTAGAATTTACTGCCAACAAACAAGTACCAACATCGGAAGAACTTGTATCGTATGTGGCAGAACTCGAACACAAAAACAAGGTAGTCACCGGCTTCGACCTGGAAGCGCATTTCAACCAGGTAAAACAATTTATCAATATCGGCACCCCCTGGATGATACCCGGTTTCGGACAACTGCAACTTGGGAAAAACCGCGAGCTGGAGTTTGTTCAGTCTGCTCCTACTGAAAATATCCTGCACGAAAGAATCAAGCGCAAACAAGCTGCAGCAGAAGAACAGCAAAGCACATATGAACCGAGCGAATCTCCATCCGAAAAAAGAAGCAATACAGGCACTGTCCTGCTTACCGTACTCATAGTTCTTGCTCTTGGCGCAGGTGGCTTATATTTTTACCTGAATGAGAATAGCACTCCGGTGTCTGCGGTTGGCAACGACACGCCTGCAACCATCACAGATACACTTGTTTCGGTGCCTTCTTCATCTAACATGAACAGTACAACAACTGCTACGCAGCCACCGGGAATGGCTCCTGCAGCACCTTCAGCTACTACCACTACTGCTACAAATGGAAATGCAGGTGGTTATAAATTTATTTTGAACCGTACGCCCAATTCTAGCTTACGCAAGAAAACGCTTTGACCAGCTGAAAAGCTATGGCACAAAAGTGTATCTTGATAGCACCAAAAAAGATAATTACTCCCTGTACAGAATTTATCTTTTGCAAAGTGTATCCGCTTCAGATACTTCACGTATCAAAGATTCGCTGACAAGATATTATGGTAAGCCTGTTACAATTGAATAAATTATAATTAAGGCTATGAAAACCTTGATAAACAAAAGTCACATGGTGGTTAAAATTTCATGTGACTTTTTTCATGTGATTGAATGAATTACATAATGGTATATTCTGGAGTTCTAGTCATGAAAAAAGCCTTGCATCATCAAGGTGATACAAGGCTTTTTTATATCGTAACCTAATGTGAATTACCCATTCATACTGGCTAAAAATTCTTCGTTGCTTTTTGTGCCGCGCATACGTTTCAGCAGTTCGTTCATAGCTTCTTCCGTATTCATATCGTTGATATAGAGACGAAGGATATTCATACGTTTCAGGACTTCCCTGTCGAGCAACAAATCTTCACGACGAGTAGATGATGCAACAAGATCAATAGCCGGGAAAATACGGCGGTTGGCCAAGGCGGCGATCAAGCTGCAATTCCATGTTGCCGGTACCTTTAAATTCTTCAAAAATCACTTCATCCATTTTGCTGCCGGTATCAATAAGTGCAGTAGCAAGAATAGTAAGCGATCCGCCATTTTCTATTTTACGCGCAGCACCAAAAAACTGTTTTGGTTTTTGCATCGCATTGGCTTCCACACCACCGCTTAATACTTTACCACTCGCAGGCGCTACCGTATTGTGAGCACGGGCAAGACGCGTAATGGAATCGAGTAAGATTACCACATCATGACCACATTCTACAAGGCGTTTGGCTTTTTGCAAAGCAATGGTAGACACTTTCACGTGCTTTTCTGCAGGCTCGTCAAACGTAGAAGCAATGACTTCACCTTTCACGCTGCGTTCCATGTCTGTTACTTCTTCAGGACGCTCATCAATGAGCACAACCATCAGGTAACATTCCGGGTGATTGGCAGCAATGGCATTTGCCACTTCTTTCAGCAAAACTGTTTTACCAACTTTAGGCTGCGCAACGATGAGTCCGCGCTGACCTTTACCAATTGGCGAAAACAAATCGATGATACGTGTGCTGTAATTGCTGGGCGTTGTAAAGAGGTTCAGCTTTTCGAAAGGAAACAACGGGGTCAGGTAATCAAATGGTACACGATCTCTAACTTCATCCGGGCTTTTACCATTGATATTTTCAACCTTTAAAAGAGCAAAATATTTTTCACCTTCTTTTGGCGGACGTACAGATCCCGCAACGGTATCACCTGTTTTTAAACCAAACAGTTTTATCTGCGATGGAGATACATATACATCATCGGGTGATGAGAAATAGTTGTAATCGGATGAACGTAAAAAGCCATAACCATCAGGCATCATTTCCAATACACCTTCACCGGTAATAACACCATCAAATTCAATATTGAAAGTCGGTTCCTTTTTGAAAGATTGCTTGGCTGGTTTTACCACTTCCACTTCTTCGGCTCTTCTTCTTCCTCTTCCTCACTTCCTTCAAACTCATCGTCGCTCACATCTTCGCTAATAAACGAATCGTTGCCGCTACCATTGAGCAAGGCAAGAAAAGCAGGAGAAATTTGCGGGATATCATCTTCGTTCAGCGGATCTGTTTCTGCTTCATTATCTTCTGAATTCTGTCGTTTTCAGATACGTTGGATACAGAAGCAGGAGCAGCCACAGGCTTGCGTTTGCGGCGTTTTACAGGCTCTTTTCCACTGCATCATCTGCTGATGCAGGTTGCGTTTGGAGGCCTGGCTGTTCGGTTCGGGTTTGGCATGCTTTTTCTTCCGAGGCATTCTGCTGCGTGGCAGCTGCTTTTACTGTGCGCTTGCGCTTTGGTTTTTCAGCTGTCGTGCTGCAGGCTTCTCAGACGTTTCAAGCGCCTGGCTGTCAAGAATTTTGTAAACCAGATCTTGTTTGTTGAGTTTTTTTACGTTGGGAATGTTAAGCTGCTCGGCTATGTCCTGCAACTCCGGCACTAACATGTCGTTTAACTGCAAAATATCGTACATATAATGGTATAAAAAGAAATCAGATAAATGATCGAGATTCAATCTGGATTTGATAAAAAAGAAAAATAAACTTGCTTGATTGAAAAGAAACTTTGGCGAGCTGAGAGAAAATTGATTAAAACTAATCAGCTATGTTTCTTGTGCAATGTTACAGTAATTTCTGCAAACAAAAACAAAATAATTATCGTGTTTTTAGGTCAAAATAATTAAAAATATCGGTGTTAAGTATAATTATCAACACGTTACAAACATTGCCTGGTTACTAATCCGAAACTAATACCCTCTTCATTCTGCTTAAGATAACAGCATTTAACTTCATCAACTCAGTATGTTCTATATAATCAATCTAATGAGAGGTTTCTTACCTTGCGTGCATCTAATTTTTAAGTGTGATAACGATACAACAACTTTACCAGATTTACCTGGAAAATCCATCAGTTCAAACCGATACAAGAAAGCTTTCAAAGGGCGATTTATTCTTTGCATTGAAAGGTAACAATTTTAATGCAAACAGCTTTGCAATGCAAGCGCTTGGATCTTGGCGCTGCGTATGCTGTAGTTGACGAAGCACCATTGCAGGAAAACGAGCGTATAATCGTTGTAGATGATGTATTGGAAACGCTTGCAGAACTGGCAAAATATCATCGTGAACAATTTACTATTCCCTTGATTGCCATCACTGGCAGTAATGGAAAAACTACCACTAAGGAATTGGTGCATGCCGTACTGTCAACGCACTATAAAACCTATACCACGGAAGGCAATCTTAATAATCATATCGGCATACCTCTTACCTTGTTAAAAATAAGCAAGGATGCAGAAATAGCGGTTATAGAAATGGGTGCAAATCACCTGCAGGAAATAGCAGGCTATTGTCTGTATGCAAAGCCTACACACGGTATCATTACCAATTGTGGCAAAGCTCACCTTGAAGGTTTTGGCAGTGTGGAAGGAGTAAGAAAAGGCAAAGGCGAACTCTACGATTATCTGCGGGCTACAGGCGGCACTGTCATTGCGTTTCACGATTATGATTACCTGCACCACATGACGCACGGTATACAACATCTATATTGGTATGGAACAGGGGAAGGTATTGTAACCGGGTTCGCAGAAGAAGGGAGCGCGTTTGTAAATGTGATCATCACAAAAGGTTTGTCTGTTCGACAATATCCAGACGCAGCTTGTGGGAAATTACAACCTGCCCAACATTTTGTGCGCAGCAGCAACCGCCAAATTCTTTGGTGTGCCCGATGAAAATAAAAGACTGCAATTGAACAATACAACCCATCTAACAGCCGATCGCAACTGATAGAAAAAGACGGAAATAAAATTATTCTTGATGCCTACAATGCCAATCCATCAAGCATGAAAGCAGCGATTGAAAACTTCGCCAACATACCTTCTTCCAATAAATATTTATTGCTGGGAAGTATGGCAGAACTGGGTGCCGACAGCCTGGATGAACACCGCGAACTCGTGAATCTGATTCAACAACATCATTTTACCAATGTTGTGCTTGTAGGCAAGCACTTTGGCGACATTAGTCATCCTTATTTGCAGTTCAATACAGCAGCGGAAGCAAAAGATTGGTGGCTGCAGCAACATGCACAAAATGCCTATGTACTGGTAAAAGGATCGCGCAGTATGAAAATGGAAAATATCATCAATTGAGTCTTTAACGCCGATGTGGCAAGCTTTTGATTAAATTTACACCGAAATTAAAGGGTATGAGTGAAGCCAAAAGTAAACCCGGTTATCTGCTGAGTGTGCTTGGCAACCAGTGTCCGCGGTGCAGGGAAGGTTATATTTTTAAAAGCCACAACGCATATGCGCTAAAACACAGCGAGTATATTACAGATGCATGAAAAATGCCCGGTGTGCGGTCAGCCAACCGAAATTGAAGTAGGTTTTTATTATGGCACCAGCTATGTGAGTTATGCCATTGGTGTTGCTTTTTCTGTGGCTGTATTTGTCGCGTGGTGGGTATTGCTTGGCATCTCCATTTACGACAACAGTTTATTCTGGTATCTCGGCGTCAATTCGGTATTGCTTATTCTTTTGCAACCTGTACTCATGCGATTTCCCGGTCGCTTTGGCTTAGCTGGTTTGTAAGGTACGATCCCGACTGGCAGAATACACAATGTGAAAGATCCGGAACGCATTGTAAAAGAACATATGGGCAACTGGTAAATGCTGAAGTATAAAGCTATGCCGAAATTTGCTTGTTGCATGATTTCGTAGTTTATTTACTTTTTAATTTTTCATGAAACATTTTACTGTTCCCAATATTTACCGAAGCAGTCTTATCAGCACTATTAAAAACAAACGCAAAAAGTCTGACAGGCTGAAGAAAGATTTTACGCCCAGCCTTCTCGATTTTGGATCTGTTCACATCTATCTTGCACGCCATTTTGGCTTTTGCTACGGTGTGGAAAATGCCATTGATATTGCTTTTAAAACCATTGAAGAAAATAAAGGAAAACGTATTTTTTTGCTGAGCGAAATGATACACAATCCTCAGGTAAATGCCGATTTAAAAGCGCACGGCATTCAGTTTTTACAGGATACTTATGGCAACCAGGTTATTTCTTTCGACGAGCTTACAGCTGATGATGTGGTTCTGATTCCTGCTTTTGGCACCACGCTCCACATTCAGCAATTACTCACTGCAAAAAGGCATTCAAACCGAAAAATACGATACTACCTGCCCGTTTGTAAGAAAAGTATGGAACCGAAGCGAGCAGATAGCGGAAAAAGGATACAGCATTGTTGTGCATGGCAAACCCAAACATGAAGAAACAAGGGCAACTTTTTCACATGCATCGTCCAACACGCCAACCGTGGTGGTTAATGACATGAAGGAAACCATTGAACTGGCAAAATACATTACCGGTGAAAAAGCCGCATCGCTTTTTGACAGGAATTTAATGGCAGATTTTCTCCGGGTTTTAACGCAGAAACAGATTTGCAGCGCATAGGTGTGGTGAACCAAACCACGCAACTGGCAACCGACACACAAGCTATTTCAGATTATCTGCGCAGCATTATGATTTCGCGGTTTCAACTGGATGAAAGCAATGTGCACGAGCATTTTGCCGATACCAGAGATACACTTTGCTATGCTACCAACGATAACCAAAGTGCCGTAAACGGCATGCTGCAAACACCTGCGCATCTTGCCATTGTGGTGGGTGGATACAACAGCAGCAACACTTCTCACCTTGTTGAATTGTGTGAGCAAAAACTTCCGACTTATTTTATTGATGATGCCATTAAACTCATTTCGCAAAATGAAATTATTCACTGCAACTGGCGTACGAAAGAAGAAATGCTGATACAGGATTACCTGCCTGCAAAAGAACCATTAAAAATTCTGATTACGAGCGGTGCGTCCTGCCCTGATTCTGTGGTGGAGAAAGTGATAGAACGATTACTTAGTTTTTACCCGGTAAATAAAACGCTGGATGAATTAAAAGAGGAATTGGCAGGTATTACTTCACTTGGAGGAGGAACAATCTTGATGCGTTCGTAAAAAACCAATAAGGTAATCGCTGAATTTTGAGCTTTGCAGACCGGTACTATTACAATCATTAAAAGCAAACCGCCTGTTGTATTAATTAACAGGCGCTGTTGTTTTGTTTATGTCCAACTTGCTCTTAGGCAAGGTTGTAATATACTTTCTGTACGTCTTCGTCCTGCTCCAGTTTGTCCACCAGTTCAAGTACTTCTTTCGCCTGTTCTTCATCCAGATGCGTAGTGGTTGTTGGGATGCGTGTAATTCGGCGCTTACGGGTGTGATGCCTTTATCTTCCAGCGCTTTGCTCATGTGTCCAAACTCATCGTATGGCGTGCGGATAACGATGTGACCTTCTCCGTCTTCTCCTATTTCTTCAAGATCCAAAATCTATAAGGTCGAGCTCCAGTTCTTCAATGTCGAGCCCGTCATTTTTTATTTTAAATTCACCCATTCGGTTAAACATAAACCCAACCGAACCGCTGTTGCCCAATGATACCATCACCTTTCTTAAAATGCGTACGGAGGTTGGCCACCGTGCGTGTCGGATTGTCGGTAGCCGTATCTACCATTACCGCCATGCCATGCGGTGCATAACCTTCATACACAATTTCCTCAAAGTTGTCCATTTCTTTACCCTGCGCGCGCTTAATGGCTGCTTCCACGCGGTCTTTCGGCATGTTCACACCTTTGGCATTTTGCATGCAGCGGCGCAAAGCGCAGAGTTGGTTCCTGGGTCGGGTCCGCCTGCTTTTACGGCTATCGCTATTTCTTTACCAATGCGCGTAAACTGTTTGCCATTTTGTCCCAGCGCGCAAACATGGTGGCTTTTCTTACTTCAAATATGCGTCCCATAACTTTATCGTTACTACGTTTTAATGGTCAATCAATACATGTGTTAACCTGACTTTTCCGATTTTATATGCAGATACCTGTATCCTGCATTTAAACATTACATACATGCTGCAAACCATTGGTCATTCACATTGTTCTTCTGGCTGCTTTCTTCGAAGCCCTTGTACTTTTCAACATTTCAGTTGTGTTAAACTGCTGCAGAAATCCATGAATATTTGCATTCGCGGTAGTTTGCCGCAGGCAAGTTTCTTTAAAAAATCAGAAACAGCAAAAATAAAACAAGCGATACAATCAAACAATAACCAAAACAGCCGCTCAAGTGAGCGGCTGCCGTATAGGTTTACAACAAAAATTAATGTCAATTTATTTCCCGGCGGATCTTTTGGCAACACGGTCATTCCTTTCTGAACAAGGCTATGTTTTCTGCCATAAGAAAAATATAATACAAACCCAATGAGTAGCCAAACAATCAGCCGAAGCCAGTTGGGCCATCCCAGACCTAAAATCATCAATCCGCAAACCAATATGCCTAAAATTGGCACCACAGGCACAAACGGAGTTTTAAACTCTCGTGGCATTTCAGGGTTGGTTTTGCGAAGCACCAGCACTGCCGCGCAAACCAGCATAAACGCAAACAAGGTTCCGATACTCGTCATATCGCCAACAATATCGCCGGGTACAAACCCTGCAAAAATGCCAACAATAATGAGAATAAACCAGACTGGCTTTATATGGAGTTTTATATTTTGGATGAATTTCGCTGAACATTTTGGGCAGCAGCCCGTCTTTACTCATGGAGTAAAATACTCTCGACTGCCCAAGAAGCATCACCAGTATAACGGAAGAAAAACCAGCGAGAATAGCTACAGTTACCAGTTTTGCCAGCCAGCCATATCCGATCATATATTTCTGTATGGCAAATGCAACAGAAGCTTCTTTACCCGAAGTTCTGAAATCTTCCACAGTAGCCATTCCTGTAAGCACATGGGCAAACAGGATATACAACACGGTACAAATAGCCAGTGAGCCAAGAATACCAATCGGCATATCGCGCTTTGGGTTTTTGGCTTCCTGTGCCGCGGTACTTACTGCATCAAAACCAATAAATGCAAAAAACACAACGCCCGCAGCACCGATAATGCCCCAGAATCCACCAAAATTGTGTGGCAAACCTTCATGATCGGTATAGATGCGTTGCATCGGGAATATATGGTGTATGATTTACAGGATTGATATAGCCCCAGCCAAGGATAATAAACAGTACAACAATGGATACTTTGGTGATAACGATAATGCCATTCACCAGAGCCGATTCCTGTGTGCCGCGGATGAGCAGCAACGTAAGCAGCGACACAATTACCAGTGCCGGAATATTTACTATACCGTGAGCCAGCACTTCGTGCGTATTAGGATCTGTGAGCGACTGAAACGGCGAGTGGCACCATTCGTAGGGAATCGCTTTCCAGTCCAACACATTTACCAACAGATTGTTTAAATATTCGCTCCAGGCAATACCCACCGTGGCAGCGCCCACAGCGTATTCGAGTATCAAGTCCCAGCCTATAATCCACGCAATGAGTTCTCCCATGGTGGCATAGCTATAAGTATATGCGCTTCCCGCAATTGGTATGGATGAAGATAACTCGGCATAACACAATCCTGCAAGTGCACAACCTACAGCGGCCACAATAAACCCGATGGTAACAGAGGGTCCGGCATTTTGAGCAGCAGCGGCCGCTGTGCGCACAAACAAACCAGCGCCGATAATTGCGCCGATGCCCAATGCAACCAGTGAGCCAGCCGTCAGTGTTCGCTTCAACCCTTTCTCACTTTCTGCCGCCTCGGCCATTAACGTTTTCAAAGATTTTTTTGCAAAAAGACTCATAAGAATAGATAATTAAATGAATTCCATTTTTGGTTTTCACGGTAGACTTCGGAAAAGTAATGATTTATTCCCTCTGTCTGCTCAAATATTTGAAACTTTATATATCACAAATACTGCTGATACTCTTTTATCTTTTCTGCCAGCCTTGCATGGCAAGATATTCGTTGGCTTCTCCCAATTCGTCAAGTATGTACCGGGATACGTCAGCATATTGCCTTATCTTTTGCTGGTTCCAGTCGCCTGGTGGCGGCATCAGGTTGGTGATGCGGTCAGCGAGTTTCACAGCCCATACTTCTTTTGACAGTCGTTTGATGCGTTGCACGCTATCAGGTATCTGTTCTTCTTCCGGTAAGGTTTCATTTTTGGTTAGCGCATCCACAGCATCAGCTGTTTCTTTTCCAAACTGCTGCTCAATTTCTGATAGTAATGTTTCGGTGTTTTCAACAGTATCATGAAGCAATGCTGCCTGAACAGCAAGTGCGGTGTTGAAGTCTCCCGATTGCGGAGCAGCCATTAATATTTCCATAGCCACATTACACACATGAACGAGGTAAGGAAGATCCGTCCCTTTACCGTTTCACCTTTGTGCATGTGCTTTCGTGCGGCAAAGGCAATGGCTTCCTGGTAAAGTGTTTGTATATTTTTCATACCTTTTCTATTGTGTTGTTCACCTTACAACTGTTTGGCCTGTGAAAGTTTGTCTGCTACCAGTTTAGCCATCCCAAACCACTTTCCAGGTTCCGTTTTTCTTTTTCCATACCGAATGAAAAACGCCTTTGCTCTCGGACTTTTTGGATTTGCCGTCTTTGATGATAAACGTGTAATGACCAAATGTATAACCCATGTCACCGCTTTCGCTGGCATCTACAAAATCGGCATTCCACAATAAGGTACTTTCTTAAAATAAGGCTGACCGTAATATTCTTTGATGGCACGTTTGCCGGAAATCACGTATCGCCCGAACGGATATGTGCACTATCGTCGCAATAAGTGCTGAAGGCTTTCTGAATCCCGTTTTTTACCGCCATTGGCAATTAA
>CAVXBN010000028.1:0-37780 GCA_963760045.1 uncultured Chitinophagaceae bacterium | reverse complement strand
GATCGCCGCGGCCGGCTGCCAGCTGGTCGCCACCTGCGACCTTGCAGTGGCCGCCGACACCGCCCGGTTCGCGACGCCCGGTGTCGATATCGGCCTGTTCTGCTCCACGCCGATGGTGGCGCTGACCCGCGCGGTGCATCGCAAGGCGGCGATGGAGATGCTGCTGACCGGCGAATGGTCGACGCGGCGCGTGCCCGCGAGCTCGGCCTGGTCAACCGGGTGGTTCCCGCCGCCGAACTGGATGCGGCGGTGGCGGCGCTTGCCGGGCAGATCGCGGCAAAAAGCCCGCTGACCGTCGCGATCGGCAAGACCGCGTTCTACCATCAGGCCGACATGACCCTGGCCGACGCCTATGACTATGCGGCGGAGGTAATGACGCGCAACATGCTCGCCCGGGATGCCGCCGAGGGGATCGACGCCTTCCTCGCCAAGCGCGCGCCCGTGTGGACCGGCACCGAACTGTCCATGATTAAAGGATATTGAGCATTGGCATAAAAATCAAAGTACTCACTCTTGTAAGCTATCCATATTTTGCGTAGCCAAGATAATACTTAACCCTTTGTTTCTACCTACAGCAATCAAGTCACGAAGTGGCTTGTTGTCGAAAGCCAAGCATGTAATGCGCTTCGTCTATGATTGTGAAGTGGCGTAGCTCAACACAATCTTCATCAACTGCTTGCTTTGGTAGTTTTTCGTAAATAGTATTTAGTTTGGAAACAATGAAGTACACAATTGCTTTAGCAATTGGACCATCCTTTGGAAAAGCATCCATCTTAACTATGTAACTATCTTTTATTAAATCAATTCTGTCTTCTGTTGCAAAAAGATTGTTACGGATTAGCTGCTTTAATACTGATTTTACGCTATCATCCTTGTTCTGTCCTTATCAATTTGGAGTGCTGTGTATTCCTGAAGTATTATATCAAAAGTGATAGCAAGGTTTTGAGTTCGATTGTAAGAATTAATGATAGCCTCTGAAAGCCGGTTACTCATATTCGCACTTATAGTGGCTCTGTCAATTGCAGAAAGTGCGTTTGCTAATTCTGTTGAATAAAGGTTTATTTCATTTTGTGCTTTGCCTGTAAAATCTTTAAACGGGGTAAATGGTAGTGGTGCAATAATTGGGTCAAGTATCGCACTTCTGTCGGCTTCAAAAAGTGTAAGCCATGAGTTGTTTGCAGGATCTGAAAATTCACCTTTGTAATCAAACAATAAAAAATTTACAGGATATGAACTTTCGATAGAAAGTGTTCTTATTTCATTTAAAAGGACGGCTAACAAATTTGATTTACCTGAACCTGTTGTACCTGCAACTAATATTTGAGTGTTTGGAATTTCACGGCTGTTTAGATTAAGTGTTGCAGGTATATCATCTTCATAGGAACCTATGTTGAGATTTAGAAACGGTATTGCACCGGCTTTGCCACCTTTAGATGAAGAAACTGTATTTAGCAACCATTCGTCCAACATATCATTTTTAAGCAAAACATCCCGACCCTTTAATATTTCTGCATTTACTATTTTACTTTTTAGTACAGAATTTTCCCAATCCACCGGTAAGCCATGATAACGTAATTTCAATAATGCTGAATATGCGCCACCTAAGTTGTGAAGAGTGAACAACGTTTCAAAAATTCTATTACTGGTTTTGGATAATTGAATTTGTTCAATTGTATTTATGTCTCTATGTTCTTTGTTTGAAAGACCTGCTAATAAACAAATACGCATTATTTTATTCCCGTTTAATGAAACGGGTTTCTGCGTAGCAGAATACTTTTCAAGATTAATTCTCTGCTCAATCTTGTTGCGGATTTCGTGAAGATCATCCATTAAGCCCTCGGCTTGTCTTATATTCTGTAAATTAATTACACTCATAAGTTAGTCTTTTAAGGTAACTCCGAAGTACCCGGGAATTATATCAGTTAGTTGTTTTTCTCTGTCACGTTTAAGCGTAAATACTTTCGAAATAAAAGGCTCTATTTTTTCAAGGTCTTTGCCTGTTCTTATCTCACTGTCTGAACTTAAAAGAATGGTTTGCTGGGATAATTCAGGGAAGTAGTTTTCTAAAACTGTTGCCCTGCTCGTTTCGTCCAACACTCCCATTACAGTATCAATCATTACTGGTGGGTCATAATCACCAAACTCGTGTAATGATTTTAAGAGTACCTGTATTACTACCTGCTTTGATGCAGTGTTTAATTGGCTTAGATATATTTCATTTCCTGCTTTGTGAAATATTTTAAAGGTTAGGTCTTTGAGATTTTCAGATAATTCTACTCTATCAATTACATCACGATAAGCAGCTAAATTTATATTTAAGTCTTGCTTCATTTTTAATTCAATCTGCTGTTTCTTTACTTTCAATAACCGGTTAGCAACATCTTCAAAAAATAATTTGAGCTTACCTAATGCTTCATATTTTGGGTCTGGTTCCTGGCTTGTCTGTACATCAAATAGATGTAACCTTTTTTCGATTTTAGTTATTTCAGCCTTCGTGTCTGCTATACTTATTTCAAACTTCTTTATGTTGCTTTCATTATCCTCATACGCTTTTAATAAAATATAATCTCTACCAGTAATCTGCGCTTTCATGTTCTCAATCTGTGTTTCCAAATGTGGAATTTGATTGAGTGAAACATTTAGTTCTACCTGCTGCTGGTTAAGTGCAGGAAACGGGTTATTCGATTTTGTGTTAAGTAAACTTTCTAATGCTTTAACTTCTGAAAATTCAAGAAAATCGTATTGGTCACCATTAGAGGTTTTTGCAGATGAAGCAATAACAAAATCAACCAGTTCAGAAACTGTAATTTCTTTAAGGACCAATTTGTTTTCATTTAAGTAATGCAGTATTGTCTTGCTTATAGCTTCAACCTGCTCCGGCAAAATATTGCTATGTTGCTTTTGCTCTTGCTCGTTTTTTACTTTTAGAATAAGATTGATTTCAGATTTAATTGCATCTGCCATTTTTGGAAACAAACATTCAGTTCAATGTCCTTTACAAATTCATCTAAGTCATTTCGATAAATGCTTCTTTTTTATTAATCGTTTCAATCTGTAGCTTTGGTTTGCTCAATCTTATTTTTGATGGTTGTTTCCTGGTTTAATCCGCCTTTCAAATTGTCATACAATTCCTTATTGGCAACAGAATATTGAAGTGCATCCTGCAATTGCAATTCTAACTTGGTTTGTATCTTCTCCTGCTTTTTCTTCTGCTCAACTAATTGTAAGTACTCCTGTTTTTCATTTTCTACTTGCAGCCTTTGTGCAGTGTATGCCTGAAACAAAGTTTCAGCACTCTTTAGCCATTTGCATATACTTATTAAAGCCCATTACATTTTCAATGTTCTCTTTGATTACCCGGTTAAGCTGGTCTTCTTTTAAAAGGTTACCAGCTTCCATTGCATCAAATAAAAAGTAACGGCTTAATTCCTGCGGCAGATTTGCTTTAATGATTTTGTTTACTTGTGCTTCCTGTTCTGCCCTTTGTGCCGGCGGTGTTGCTGTGCCATAAGAAAATATGGTTCCATTCATATTCAGCTTTACACTTTCAACAGGATTGCTTGGAAGGGTTAAGCATGTAGGTTCTGGTTAAAACATATTGCTGTTCTTCATTTAATACCTTACCGGAAAAATGAAGCTCAAGGATTATCTTTTCTTCTTCATTACCTAAGGCAGCCCGCATTTAAAAATTCTTTAAATGCTTCTGGCATTATGTATATGTAAGCCATATAATGCACCATAGATGGCTTCAAACAATGTTGTTTTACCACCGCCATTAGCACCGCCAATCAGGATTATTGGTTTATCCTGCTCAACGGAAATATCTAAATCAAGGTTTAGGTAGGTTTTAAAGTTTTTCGCTTTAATCCGCTTTATCAGCATAAGCAGTTATTTTATTTTGAGCAAAGCTTTTTCCATTATTTTCTCAATGCCTTTTCATCCATCTCCTGGTTGCGAATTTTTCTTTCATGAAACTCTTTTAGCAAATCTTCTTTTACCCAATCAAAGTCTAGCTGATGCTCTGTACATAGTGCTTCTATTAAATTCATATCCTCCTTACGAATGCCATAATGAACAAATGTGGTATCTAATCCTTTTTTTGCCATGCTATTAATTTTAATTCACCTGCTATGGGATCAAATAATTCCATCCCGTTAAATCTTTGGTGTCATTGATCTTATTTATAGGAGTATCTGAAAGAAATTACCACACTATTTCATCTTCTGGAACAATAATGCCTCCAATCAATTTTCTTCTTCACTTTTTCCTCATTTTGCCTTTTCATATATTCAACCAGTGCATTATGCTTATTGAGGGGCGTCCACATCTGATCGTTTTGTTTTGGTATCAAATAAACCAATCTTGCCAGATTTAAACTTAATAACAAAGTCAACATAAAATAAACGCAACTCGTTCTGCAAATTTCTATAGGTACTGCAAAATTTTCCTTGCCGTTATCCCCGTTTTTATACCACCATTCTATATTGCCTTCATGTTGTATCAAAAATTCTTTAAACTCCTTTTCTACTGATGATGCTTTGTCCGCTTCAAAAAAGGGTTCTAATGCATGCGCTATCAATTTCTTCTCGCTTGTACAATCGCTGTAAAAACGCACTTCGGGTACTGCCCATTCGCTGTTCTCTACCCTTCGCTATTCATTACCTTTGGCTTTTTGCCATGCTTCAAACTTTTCTAAGGCCAGCGGAATCATAGGAACCAGCAAAGCTTTATTTTGCGGAAACAGATAAAATTTCGGGCGTCGGTTTCAAACATGTTTAAGTAATATTCGGCAAAATGAATTAAGCGTCTCTGCCAGCTTCTTCCAGCTCTTTGAACGGTTTAAGCCGGGTGATATTCTCATAACAAAACCGCTCAAACATGGTAGCTGAACTCTGCCGTGGTGATTGCGAAATGCTGATTTGATTGGCGTTTAAAACTATCGCATTTACCTCGTAAGGATCTACTTCAATATCGCCCGGGATATGTATCTGGTGTTCATCATATGTTAAACTCCCATCCGTTTTCTTCGTAACTCTTGCCTGTTATCCTCTACCTGCTCTTTTAATCGCTTCTTCCTGCGGGGTAAAACAAGTCAATATCGGGCAACTGGCTTACACCAAACCGTTTTTCCATCACGTCAAAAAAATGCCCTTCAAATACGGTACTTAATACCCCTGGGATTTGGCCGGTCGTTTATAATGGCAGCCGTTTTTAATTGGTTATATACCCAATCCGCATTATTTTTCCGCACGGCGTATTGCATGTTGAAATAGTCGGCATCGCTGGGCACAAAGTTGATGCGGTTGCTTTCTATATTGGTGTACACATAGCCATAGTTCAAATCGTCTGTGGCTATAATGCCTTTGATGCGGCATACGCAATATGCGGCCAACGGTTTGTATGCCAAAATTGGCTCTGCACCGGGCGGTAGCTTACCAGTACCGCAGCCCGCGGGCAATCCCATCCCTGCGCAATGGCCTGTTTAAATATCAGCACATCCTGGAGGCCGTTCACTGCTTCCAGCCCGTCTTTATCTCTTTCGCCCGACAGCCAAATGGCCAGCCGGCCGTTGCTGGTGGTTATACCATATTCGTTTGCTAGTAAGCCTACCAATGTATCCCTAATGTTTTTATCCTCGTCGCTTAGTGCACTGTTTTCAGACGGCAACTGAATAAGCAACAGGGGGTTTATTTTCTTTTCGCCGAACTCCTCATTGTACAATGCTTCCAATTCCTGTTTCTTATCAAAAGCTTTGCGCAACAAATGTATGTGTACGTTTTCACCGTTTTGTTGTTCAGGGATTAAGACCAATGTTGATGCGAACACCCTTTCTTAATCATTTCTTCTTTAATCACCACACTTCTGTCGGTTGATGACCACATTGCGCGGCGGCCGGTTGGTTGGTGTGGCGGTAACCAGTACTTCTATTTTGGCCTTTATTAGATTGACGGACAGCTATGCCTGTGGACCGGTAAAAGCCGCTAAATGTGCTTCGTCAATGATCAAAACGATTTGTGGTACCCTCCATCACCGTATTTTCTACCAGCGTTTCCAGTTGGTGTTTTGTTCATTTTCTTTCCGCCATATTTTTTTTAAGCCATCCACACTGCTCCAGTTTACAAACAACAGGTCTTTGGGGTTAAACGATGGATTATTACTTAGGTCGTCCAAGGTCGATGCAATTGAGTTTGCTTATCGGCATAGAGCTTTTGCAACGACTTAAAACTTTGTATATGCAGCGTATTGGGCGCAAACCAGATAAAAGCAATGTTATGTGCTGCAAGCCCGGGTGCAGCGGCAATTCTTCGCTTAACCTTTCCAGGTACGATGCCATCATTACCGTTTTGCCTGAGCCGGTTGGTGCTTCCAGCAAAATGGGTATTTGTTCACCGGTCTCATGCAACGCTTCATAGGTATGGTTAAGCAAAGCTTTAACCGCCGTTTCCTGAAAATGTTTTAAAATATACATGGTAGGATTAGTCTTGAAGTTGATTGAATAATGTTTGCCTCTTCGCTTGCATCTTGTCATGTTTACTTGCTGCTTCGCTTCAATGGTGTTTTTGTCCAGCTTTAAGGTGCGGATGGTGGCGCGGAAGGCATTGTAAATAGCATCGGGGAAGGGTATGGGATCTATCTTATCAGCCACTTCGGTAAACTCTTCGGCCAGTGTTTCTTTTTCGGGGCTGAAAGCATACAGCTTTACCGGCTCCGATAATCGTCCAAACGAATAAATAACCTGTATCAGTTGTTCACAAACTTCCATTTGTTTGCGGCTATGGTACACTACTATCAGGTATTTACCTGGCCTGATTGGTAAACAACCGGCAGTGTTTGGTGGCTGAAGCCATAATCGCCTGTTAGCTCGTGGTAGCAGTTTTCTTTTATGCACAGCAAATCGGTGCTGGCTTCGGTGAGCAGCCGTCTGTTTTGCTCACTTTTATTGCTAGGTACAAAATCGGTCTTGTAATACCGCAGGTTATTATTGGTTAAGCCCGCCACCGCCTCGCCTTTGGCATTGGTATAGCCTTGTATTACCCGCTTGTTGCGCTCATAGGTGACCTCTTCGCAAATATTATTTTCGTTGTTGGTTACCAAAATGCAGTGGCGGTTGCCGCCGTCTTCGCATTTAGCTGCATTGTGGCATGGAGCGTGGTGCCGGAACCGGCGAAGAAGTCGAGGATGGTAGCACTTTGCTTGAAGAGACTTATGTTAAGTAAATCGGAATAATATTGGTATGGTTTGGGGCTCCTAAAATACCTTTTGGAACCCAAACATTTCTTCAATTCTTTTGTTGCAGAGTCTGTGGTATTTCTCACTTCCTTATGAGCCAAATAGACTTGGGTTTTACTCTCTTGGCTATATCTTCAGATGGCAAGTCTTTACTTCTTGGAAACATTATATTCATTTCTACCTTCTACCACTTTTCGAATATTGAATTTCACTTTTTCATTAGCATTAATTTTTCCTTACCCCATCGCAATTTCTTCTCTACCTTCTGGTAGATTGGAATTATTTTAATCGGATTAATAAATCTTTTCTTTTCTAAACTCCACTGTTTGCATTGGATCGAAATAAATTGGATAGAAAAGA
The DNA here is from genome assembly GCA_963760045.1 of uncultured Chitinophagaceae bacterium. GTDB lineage: Bacteria > Bacteroidota > Bacteroidia > Chitinophagales > Chitinophagaceae > Ilyomonas. The sequence continues at coordinate 30,190 of CAVXBN010000028.1, read as the reverse complement.
TTTAGGCGATCCTCTCGTTTGGAATTGTCTCCTCGGTTTCTTAACCCGTAACAATTTGTATAATCCATCTTCATCTTGCTAATTTATATACTTCATTGGTATATCTTCTGGTGCAGAAATACCTAAATGTTTTAAATTGTCATCTTTTGTATAAAAAATATATATTCATGTGTCTTTGCAACGATAATTTTCTCACTTCTTCCTTTCAAATTATTTACAACACAAATTTCGCCGCAGAAGTTACGGCTTGAAAAACTTCATCACATAACATCTTCAACTGCGCTTGTTCATTATCATCGATACTTATAAAAATAACCCCAGAATTCTTTAGCAACCGTTTGGCAATCTCCAACCGCTTATGCATAAACGATAGCCATTTGCTATGCCGGTAGCTGTCTTCCTTATCAACAAAACTGTCGTTGTATTTAAAGTCTTTATTGCCGGTATTATAAGGCGGGTCTATATAAATCACATCAATCTTTCCGGCATGGGTAAAACTAAGTGCGGTTAAGTGCGTGCAGGTTGTCGCCTTCTATAAGTATGTGGTTGGGAGCAGGGTCTCACCCCGCCTTCTCCAGGGAGGAGTTAAGAGCTTCACTAAATAATTCGATTCACAGAGTTTTAAGCTCCTCCTTCGGAGCGGTTTGGGAGAGCCTATAATCGCTTTTCTTTTACTTCCTTTAATACCGGCAGGTTTTCACGTAGCTGTTCTTCCACTTCTTCGGGTTTATCTTCCCACACCAGCCCGTATTTCTTTTTGGTGTTTACCAGGTTTATCAGCTCGGCTTTTTCATCGCTGGTTAGGCCTTCAAGCTGTTGTAGTTTTTTTATTAGGTCGAGTTTGTTCATTGAAATCCAAATTGAGTTGCTTACTATTAATATTTCTTCGATTATTACTTCTTGCCATTTTAGGAGTTCGTAACTTATCGTAATTATATAGATTCTGTTATTGCTTTTTATTTCCAAATAATTTGTACTATTTGGGCCAATAGTTTATGTCTTTCTTCGAGTTCGGTTGGACCAACTATCCATTGACCTTATAGCTAAGCGATGCCTGCTCATTAATGCTTGCAGATCGAGATTGGAATGATAGGTGTCTTTGTGTAATGTAGCGTTCCAATATAGACTTTGAGCATAGGTTTTTAGTTTATCCTCATATAATTCATTACCACTCGATTTGGTTGGAATTTCCGCGGAGCAATAATAAACCACCAAACCGGTTACGTTCTCGTTCAAACATCTTCCTCATCGCCATTAAATGCCACAGGTTTTCTGTATTATGTGCTAGTATGTGCTCAACGTGATAACCGTTTACATTTCCGTTATTACGTACCAGGTTATCAAAATTTTGCTGCATTTCACTGCAGTTTCTTTCGCAATAAAATGTTCAATACGGAAAAGAAATAACGATTAAAGCGAGTAGGTAAATCGGATAACCAACGTCTTTAAAATAATTATAATTAAATAGTTTCAGTTATGGTACTCCTTTAATTGCACGTTAAGTGCTGTCAGTAAATGTTTTTCAAATACAGCAGCAATGTCGACAGCAGCTATTTCGCGAATATCGTTGCTTATAGTATAAACTAAGTCGGCAAGATGTTATTTAGATATGCCTTTTGGAGGTGCAGCATGGCAAATATTTTATCGTACTGATAAGCAATTTTTTATTTTTTCGTCTTCTTCAACATCATTCAATTTACATGCACTTAATATTAAAATAAAATGACCGGTTAAGTCATTAAGTTGATTGAAGTATAAGTATTGAAAATCGTTATTGAAAGCTGATATCGAAGTGTTCTTATACGACTGTAAAGGTTTGGATAGTAAATAAACTCGTTTTGCAAGAACTGTTTTGTTTTACCAGCGTTTCGATTCAGCTTAAAATAATCCTCAACTTCACCTGGAAAAAGAATGCAGGTGATAGTTTCTAAAAGTATATTTTTCAGCAGTACCCTCTCGTAGTTGCTATCTTGGAACGAATAAATGTTTCAAAAAAGTTATCAATTTCGTCATTTTCTGTTCCGGAGTTCGCAACTCCTACCAATATTTATCTGCTTCTCCCGATAGCTTTGATTTAATTTAACAGTTCCAATTCCTGCTTATCTACCTGTCCAAGCAATTTGCCTTTTAAGATTTCATGTGGCTTCAGCCTTACTCCTCTGTCGTTAATTACTTCAAAAACCATTGGAACGTCAGTTTGCATCACTTCTAATTTCACAATTTCCAGGTTGCGAAGCATATAGTAGATGAATGTATCAAATTCATGTAACGTCTTTAGCTCATTTTCTATCCATGACTTTATAAACTTTGTATTTTCAACCATATTTTTTGCAGTAAGACCTGATTTTACAGGAATCTCGGAAAAAGATAGCCCCTGCAGAAGCCATCCATTGCCGGTAAATGATTCTGATGCTGTAACCAGAAGTTCTTTTTTGCTCCAGAGGTTCCATAAATTCTATCCCTTATCCAGTCAGTAAGTTCACTGCTAAATCTTTTACCTAGCTGATAAAGTTGAATAAGAATCAACGTAATAGTAGTAAACCTTTGTTGGCCATCAACTAAGAAAACTTTTCCGCTAATAGTGTTGGTAACATAGGTGTTCAAAAAATAAAATCCAATCCTACCCCCTGCTAATTCCGGATTCAAATGATGTATCAATTTTTTGGTAATCTTGGTTGAATTTGTAAAATATGTCATCAAGTAACCTTTCTACAGGTTCCTTATTCCATTTATATTGCCTTTGGTAAAAGTCTATGTAATATGTCGTAATGAAAATACCTGCTGAATGTTTTGTGGAATTGGTGCTATTGCCATTTTATTTTGTTTTTATAATTTTAGTTAAATGTTTAGGTTCGCCATTTTTATTATCGTAGCGTATTCCGTACTCTGCTCTTCGTGCACTGTCAGGCGTACCCCTTCTTCTATACGCTTGGCTTCTATTACCCCAACGGGCTTCTTATTCACAAACAATACATAATCTGCCGGACCAATACCGGTTGGGTACTCCCGGATGGCTACGCCGGTGGAAGCCGCTAAGTTGATTTGTTGTTTCGATTGCAACACCCAGCCGGATGCCTGCAACAGTTGGTCTATATCGTCTCTAACGAGTTGTTCAGGATTTTGGTTGTGCAAAAAGATGGAATTTAGTAAGGAACGCTAAAACTAAGAAGTAGAACACAAACGGAGAAATTATAAGGGCTTCTTTTGTAAATATAATTTGTGCTTACTCCCTACATAAGCCGTATATACGCCGTACATACGCCATAGATGATTCATGAACGCCTTAGGGTATGCTGATGCGCATACAGGCACCTTTTCGCTTTATAAATGCGGTAACAATATTGTGTCGTGGATGGTGTCACGCTAAAAATAGAATTGGAGGAGGGTTGAAACGGCTGGTTTATAAAGTGCAGGTTACCTCTTCTCTTGTCAGATATCTACGGAAGATATCGTTGCCTGCCTGTATCGCGATGCCCCTTATACCGCCTTCTGTGAATACGGTAATCACACTATTAAAATTGCGTAAGACTCGCACATAAAAAAAGTGCCTGTAATCAATTGATTTACAGGCACTTTTGATGGTGGTCTTGTCAGGAATCGAACCTGAATCAAAGGCTTCGGAGACCCTTATACTATCCATTGTACTACAAGACCAAGGGCTGCAAATGTAATCAGAAAACCATTCGCAGCTAAATGATATATCATTCGCCTTAAAACAAGCAGCTTGTCTTTTTCTATCAACACCGTTGCATACGCCATCACGCCTTCTTCCCGACCCACAAATCCCAGCCCTTCCGTTGTGGTGGCTTTTACCGATACGCAATCGGCTTCTATCTTCAAAATGCCGGCAATCACCGCCTGCATTTCCAGCATATAAGGTTTTATTTTGGGCGCCTGCAGGCACAGCATACAGTCTACATTCACCACCGAATAGTTTTTCTCTGCCAGCAGCGATACGTGCGTTGCAGCAGGATCTTGCTGTCAATATTTTTAAACTCATTCTGAGGTATCGGGAAAATGAGTACCAATGTCGCCAAGGCAGGCTGCACCCAGCAAACCATCGCACACCGCATGCAGCAATACATCTGCATCGCTATGCCCCAATGCGCCTTTTGTGTGCGGAATCAGCACACCACCCAGCCACAAATCCCTGCCTTCTACCAGCCTGTGAAAATCGATACCCTGACCTACGCGTATGTTCATAACTTACATAAAAAAAGCGAAGGTAATAGTACCTTCGCTTTCTATCATTATTTCTTATCCCTTACGGGTTGGTAGATGAACCATTGGTTTCATTGTCGAGGTCGAATATCAAACTAAAGCGCAGTGTATTCGAAAGCGGGTTTCGCGTAATGCCACTGCCCGAAGGCACGAGGTAAGAGAAGTTGAACCCAAACACATTGTATTTTACACCTACACCTACGGTAAAGTATTTGCGGTTGCCACCTTGTTTGGTTTCCCAATAGTAGCCTGCGCGGGCGGCAAACTGGTTGTTGTACCAGTATTCCGCACCTAAAGAAACAGAATACGCCTGGTTGTCAAACGATTTAAACCAGCTTTCAAACACACCGGTATTGCGGTAGTCATCCAGTTTGGATGCATCGCCGGCCGAATCAAGCCCGTCTGCGCTCAGCACCGGAAGGGAAGGAACCAGCAAATGGTTCACATCTGCCGCAATGGTAATTTTACTTTCTTCATCTATCACGCCGGTATAGGCAGCACCAATTCCCATGTTGGCAGGAATAAAGTCTTTGGTAGCTGCATTGTTGGTATATCCTATTTTAGAACCAAGATTGCTCAGCGTTACGCCCCATGTCAATCCTTGTCCTTCTTCATTCACATTGTTGCTGAACAGGCTCAGGTCGCCTGCCACTGCATTGCCCGCCCTGTAAATAGTGCCGCTTCCGAGGTCGCCTCTCGCAAGGCTCGAATTGATATAACGCAAAGCCACACCCAAAGCCAGCTTGTCCGACAACTTACGGGTATAACCAAAGTCAATTCCAAATTCGCGCGGACGCCCGTTGCCCACATTGTTTCCTTCAATGTCGGTAAACTGGATATCGCCAAGGTTGAAATAGCGGATGCCTACAGCAATAGCCTGGTCGTCATCTATCTTATGATATCCTGCCAGCGTGGCGAGGTAAACGTCAGAAGCAATATCCTTCAGCCAGGGGGTATAGGTCACCGAAGCTTGTGTTTTGCTCACCGCAAAAGGAATTTTGGCAAGATTGGAAAAGCCGGAGTTGGCATCGGGCAAGGTGGCAATGCCTGTTTCGCCCATTCCGCCGGTTCTGGCATCGGGAGATATACGTAGAAAAGGTACTGCCGTTGTTACGATATTGATAGGATCGGTAGAAGATTGGGCACTCACACCGGTATGAAAGCAAACAACAGTAACAAATGCAGCAGTCAGCAGTTTCAAAAGCTTCATTAAAAAAGATTTATAGTAAATATGAATGTTGGCTGCAGAGCAGAATCCTGGTGGTTACAAACGCTATGGCGCTTTACTCTGAGCAAAATTGTGTAGATATTCTTTCGATAGACAAAACTTATATAGTTACGCAGGTTGCTTCGATACCGTACAAAGATGTAGCTTTTGCATTACAATACAAACTTTCATCGTGACGTTTTTATTTTACTATAATACTTTTTTAATCTGCAGAAGCGCCACTTCTCATCATTAAATTTTATTTTCGTTGCTGCTAACTGCAATAAAGAGGCGGTTTACCCGTTTCAATAAAAGTTATAAAATCGTACATACATGTTTAAGCAGCTCCGTAATGCTACCTTATTAATTACTGCTTTAGGTGCGTTAGCTTCCTGTAAAAACGGAAGCATTTTTAAGAAAAAGCCGGAAAAATCTACCGCTACAGGGTGGAACTATAATGATAAAGATCAGGGTGGCTATTATGTAGCCAAACCGAAAGATATCAAAACAGGTCCCGGTCTTGTGTTTGTGCAGGGCGGTACCTTTACTATGGGTTCTACGCAGGAAGATGTAATGAGCGAGTGGAACAATGTGCCACGCCGTGTTACGGTCAATTCTTTTTTTATCGATAAGTCTGAAGTAGCCAACGTGCACTACCGCGAGTATATTTACTGGCTCGAAAACGTGTTTCAGGACAACCAGGCTGTGATAGACGGTGCAAAGCCCGACACACTGGCATGGCGCAAAGAGCTGGCTTACAACGATGTGTATGTGGAATATTACTTCCGTCACCCATCCTACAACTATTACCCGGTAGTAGGCGTCACCTGGCGCCAGGCACATGATTTCTGCATGTGGAGAACCGACAGGGTAAATGAAATAGCGTTGGTTGAAAAAGGCTACCAGAACAAAAATGTCATCAAAACCGAGCTTGCCGGTGGCGGACAGGATAACTTTAACACAAAAGCTTACCTCATGGGCGCTTACGAAGGCGTACCGGGCAAGCCGAAAAATAACGAACTTAAAAACTCACAGGGACGTCCGCGTACCAAGGTCGATTTCTCCGATGGTATCCTGTTTCCCGACTACCGCCTTCCTACAGAAGCAGAATGGGAATATGCCGCACTGGGATATATCTCCAGCAACCCGCAACAGCGTAAAAGCGAAAAGAAAAGAGGCGAAGAACTGATTGCCAACAAGCAGGTATATGCCTGGCAAAATGATGGTTTCGATAACCTTCGCTCTACCCGTCATGGTTCTTGGCAGGGTTCATTCTTAGCCAACTTCAAACGTGGAAATGGTGACTACATGGGTACTGCCGGTGGGTTGAACGACCGTTCTGCCATTCCTGCCGACGTTACCTCGTTTTTCCCCAATGGTTTTGGTTTGTATAATATGAGCGGAAACGTGAACGAGTGGGTTGCCGATGTATATCGCCCTACCACAGGTGCTGAAGAAGAAGATATGAACCCATTCCGTGGTAACGTATTTACCAAAGTAGATAAAAGTGGTGGTGAAGATCCTACTGCATGGTTAGATTCTATGGGACGCATCAAAGAAGTTCCGGAAGATGATTCTTCACTCCACAACCGCCGCAACTACAATAAGGCATATGCAATTGACTATCTCGATGGCGATTCACTAAGCCGTGTAAGTTATAGCTACGGTATCACTACCCTGGTAAATGATAAATCACGTGTATATAAAGGTGGTAGCTGGAACGATATGCCTTACTGGTTAAGCCCCGGCACACGCCGCTTTATGCAGGAAGATCAAAGCAGCAGCAGCATTGGTTTCCGCTGTGCCATGACGCACTACGGAGCGCCCGAAGGCACCAATACAAAGCAAAGAACGGGTAACTTCTTCCCGTCGAGAAGACAAAAGAGATAAGGAAAAGGTAAATACAAAAAACGAAAGCCATCCGCTACAAGGGGTGGCTTTTTTTATGCAGGCAGTTTGCTGATGGCTACCGAGTTCAGCCCGAATTAAAATAGCTGCATTGGAAAATTGTAGTTTTTACGAAAAACCATACATACCTGCGGCAAACAAAACTACTTTTGCCGGCATGAAATCTTTCGATCAATCGTTGACATCCTTATTGCAAATGGCACTGCACGAAGATGTAGGCAGCGGCGACTATTCTACGCTGAGTTCTATACCAAAAGAAAAGCAGGGAAAAGCTGTCCTCAAAATCAAACAGGATGGAATACTGGCTGGTGTAGCCGTGGCGGAAAAACTCTTTCGGATGGTAGAACCATCTGCTGTTTTTCAGGCGTATAAGCACGACGGAGAAGCCATGAAGGCAGGTGAGAAGGCGTTTGAAGTAGAGGCTTCGGTACACACCATTCTGCAATGCGAACGGCTGGCTCTTAACTGCATGCAGCGCATGAGCGGCATAGCAACGCTTACACGGCAATACGTAGATAAACTAAAGGGATATCATACGCGTGTGCTCGATACGCGCAAAACCACGCCCAACTTCCGCCTGCTCGAAAAAGAAGCCGTTCGTATCGGTGGCGGTGTCAATCATCGTTTTGCCTTGTATGATATGATCATGCTCAAAGACAATCATATCGACTATAACGGGGGAATTATTCCGGCTATTGACGCCGCATATCAATATGTGCAGGAGCGGGGGCTGAACCTGAAGATAGAAGTGGAAACCCGAACATTGCAGGACGTGGCAACCGTGTGTAACGAAGCAAAAGGCAAAGTGTTTCGCATTATGCTCGATAACTTTACACCCGCGCAGGTGAAAGAAGCTGTGGACCTCATCAACCACCGGTTTGAGACAGAAGCCAGCGGTGGCATAAACCTGGATACGGTGGAAGAATTTGCCAAAACAGGCGTGGATTATGTGAGCGTTGGCGGCTTGATTCACCAGGCGCAAAGTCTCGACCTGAGTTTAAAAGCAGATATATCAGGCTAAACAATCTGCCAACAGTAGCAATATTGTTTTATTTAAACCACCCATATAGTTTCTGTATAAATGAAGATTTGCTTGTTTTCATCGGCAGCCACATCTATACAAAGCATTGAAAAAAACAGCAGGTATGAGTAAAAAAAATAAGCCGGACAGCCGTGGTTTTGTCTTTAGCACCAACCCCGATTTCAGGTATGAACATGCAGATGAAGAACCTGCGGCAACCCTGCCGCCAGAAAAGCAAAAGCTGCGCATAAGGCTGGACACAAAGCACCGCGGCGGAAAAGCCGTCACCCTTATTACCGGCTTTATTGGTATCGAATCTGATCTGGAAGAATTAGGCAAAAAACTGAAAAACCATTGCGGCACCGGGGGCAGCGCCAAAGATGCAGAGATGATTGTGCAGGGCGACCAGCGCGACAAAGTATTGCAATGGCTTCTTAAAAACGGGTATACACTTACCAAAAAAATTTAACCACAAACGTTCTTGCAACTGCTGTTTCAACCCGGCAAATACTGTTTTGAGGTATTCACTGCCACAAGGCTTCTTCTATTGATAGCTACACCATGGTTAAAAAGTGATAGGTTTGCGCCATATCAAACCGTAATATGTCATTAATTGTAGTAGGAACGATGGCGTTTGATGCTATCGAAACACCATTTGGAAAGTCAGATAAGATCATTGGCGGATCTGCCAGCTATGCAGCATATGCAGCCAGCAACTTTGTTACTCCCATCCAGCAAATTTCTATCGTAGGAAACGATTTTCCGCAAGAAGAGTTTGCCGACCTGAAAGCCCGTGGTGTAGAGCTTACCGGCGTGGAAGTGGTGGCCGACAAACCATCCTTCTTCTGGAGCGGACGGTATCATCTCGATATGAATACCCGCGACACGCTGGCGACAGACCTAAATGTACTCGCAGATTTCAACCCCATTGTGCCTGATAGCTACCAGGGCGCCGAGTTTCTGATGCTGGGCAACCTGATGCCTAAATTGCAGAAAAGTGTCATTCAGCAAATGAAAGTGCGACCCAAACTCATTGTTATCGATACCATGAACTTCTGGATGGACACTGCGCTGGAAGACCTGCTCGATGTGCTGACAATGGTAGATGTGCTGCTGGTAAACGACAGCGAAGCCCGCCAGCTTACCGGTGAATTCTCAATGGTAAAAGCAGCGCGCAAAATATTGGCGATGGGACCCAAATATCTCATTATCAAGAAAGGAGAACATGGTGCCTTGCTGTTTCACGATCAGAATGTGTTTTTTGCACCCGCTCTTCCACTCGAAGATGTATTTGACCCAACAGGAGCCGGCGATACATTTGCCGGCGGCTTTATTGGTCACCTGGCTAAAACAAAGGACATTTCATTCGAGAATATGAAAACAGCCATCATTATGGGCTCAGCAATGGCAAGTTTCTGCGTCGAAAAATTTGGCACTGAAAGATTAAAGGAAATCACGAAAACCGACATTGATCAGCGCATGGAAGCGTTTGTTCAGTTGGTAAATTTTGATATTGCGCTTGGCTGATCGTTGCTGTTTGCAAGTGCAGAAGGTAATGGTAAAAGCTAATATAGATTGGGTGTTTGCTGGTTCTGAAAGCAAAGCATATCATTGAAACGATTCGTTTTCAACGTAGTCTTACTCTAATGATATGATGGCAATCTCCTTTATTTGCGCTTTAATTTGCCAGATGTTGCTGATATCCACCCTAAAAAAAATTAAATAATAATATGTGATTATTTTATACCTTAGTGCCTTAAGGGTTTAGGGTTGAATGCCCTGTATTTCTATGCAGGGCAATATTTGAAATGTCACAAATGATTATAAAAAGAAAGGCTGTTGGTCAATACCAACAGCCTTTCTTTTTATAATCTCTCAACGCTCGCGGCTATTGCATAGCCACGTTGCCGGTATTTGTGCTGATCATGTCTTTCAGAATATCCACAGTTTCATCTATATACATATCCTTCTGCAAAATGGACAGCCATTGCTTGTTGCGTTCCAGTTTCACTTTGTCCGGATTGTTGTAATACTTGTCGTTGTCCGCAGGTAAAGGCTCAATCTTCAGGGGTGAAGTAAGCTTGGTGAGTGTATCATTCTGGCGAATAATACTTCTGAATTTATCCTGCTCTGCCTTGTATTTTGAAATGTTCAGGCTGTATTCCTTATCTGCGTTTTCGTTCAGCCACGACGTATTTTTATTAATCAGCGAAAAGGCGCTGTCGTTGGAAATCCGTTGTCTGGCATTGTCCTGGACAGCTTTAAAGTTGATGCCGCTGTTCCACGACTGGTAACTTGTTTTCTGTATCTGATCCCAGGGCAGGGCAGAGGTATTATCTTTTTCCCTGATTTTGAGATACTCATACTGGTCGGGCAGAATGATATCAGGCGTCACACCTTTCAATTGGGTAGAGCCGCCATCTACGCGGTAAAATTTTTCGAAGGTCAGTACCAGTGAGCCCAGGTCGCCGACGCCGGTAAACTGGTTTACCTTGCCAAGAGGCAAGGGTTTTTGCACGGTTCCTTTACCATAAGTGGAAGAACTGCCCACTACAATTGCACGGTGGTAATCCTGCATGGCGGCAGCAAAGATTTCCGAAGCAGAAGCGCTTCCCTCATTTACCATCACTGCCAAAGGACCATCGTATAAAACAGAAGGATCATTGTCTTTCCAGATTATCGGATCACCGTTCTTATCTTTTGCCTGCACAATGGGTCCGGATTTAATGAATAAGCCAGCCATTTTCACCACTTCAGGCAGGCTGCCACCAGGGTTGCTCCGCAAGTCCATCACAATGCCATCTACATTCGCTGCTTTCAGCTTCGTTACTTCTTTTGCTACATCCTGCGAACATCTGGCGCCATCTTCACGGTACGTATCTAGGTAAAATTCGGGGAGGTAAATGTATCCTATCTTTTTACCATCTTTCTCTATCACGAGGCTTTTGGCAAAGGTGTCATCCAGCACAATTTCATCTCTCACGATGGGCACCACTTCCAGCGATCCATCGGCTTTTTTCAGCGTAAGCCTTACTTCTGTATTTTTATTTCCTCTTATCAGTTTTACAGCGTCCGACGTGCCGAAACCGGTTACATCTACCGGCGGTTCGTCGCCCTGTGCTACTTTTACTATCACATCGCCTTCGTGCACTTTTTGCGTTTTCCAGGCGGGACTTCCCGTTACTACGCTGCTGATTTTTATCTGCCCGTCTTCTTCTTTCAGCAGTGCGCCAATGCCATAAAAGCGTCCGCTCATGTCTTCATCAAAGCTGCGTTTTGCCACCGGAGCCATATAGCTGGTGTGCGGGTCCATGGCATCAGTAATAGAATTTACAAACGTGCTGAACTGGTCTTCTTCGCTAAATGTTTTTTGCTGGCGGTTAAAGATGCGGTTCATCATCTGCAGCACTTTGTCGCGGGCATCCACTTCAAGTGCTGCGTCGTTTTTCAGACGGATACTGTCTTTTTCACCGGCTTTTTCGCGCTGTGTCTGTAGTTCAACATAGCGTTCGAGAGTCAAGTATTTCAGCCTTTTGCGCCATTGTTCTTTCTTCGCGGCATCAGTAGCCGGATAAGATAGTTTGTCAGGATCAAGCTGTACTTTTTCATCGGTATTGAAATTGAAAGGCTTGGCAAGAATGTCTTTGTAAATCTGAGGTGTTTCTTCCAGGCGCTGTTTGTAAATGGTCATAACAGCGGGGTAAAATTCTAAAGCAGCACCATGAATTTCGTCATCAATTTTGGTTTCATACTTTTTTAAAGAATTGATATCACTTTGCAGAAACAGGTTTTTATCCGGATCCAGATCATTGAGATAACTGGTAAATATTGTTTTTGAAAAAGAATCATCAATCTTTTTCGGATCGTAATGATTTCTTTCCAAAATAGCGCCTACCAATACAAGCAATTGTTGCTGGCGGGTTTTCAGGTCATCATCAGGGTTTTTTCCACTGCTGGTAAAGGTCCACAGCAATCCGCCAATCAAAACAATCAGCAATACAGGCAGCACTTTTTTGCTCATCATAATTCGTATGAATTTTTGTAACATCTGTTTCAAAATTAAATGAAAATAAAAAGGTGGCAGTTAGAGGGTTTCTAATTAACAAGTATTTGTGTAAAGAAACGCTGCAAAGCCTGCAAGCGCTTGCCATACAGGCAATTCCTCATTTTTTAATACCTCATATTGTGCCCCTATTTACCAATAAGATGTTAAGTATACGCGCAGCTATGCGCACAGGGCAGGCTGAACTGCATTTGCATCAACTGTTGTGTATCTTGCATCGTTTTTAAAAGTAAAACGGATGATTGATTTAAAGAATTATAATCCAAACACAGCCAGTAATCCCAACAATACGGTATTCGGACTTCCCTTTACGGAAGAAGAATCCAAAGTTGTGATATTGCCTGTGCCATGGGAGGTGACTGTGAGTGCAAGCGCCGGTACTTCGAGAACGGCAGAACAGGTATTCAAGGCATCGCTGCTGGTAGATGTGTTTGATACGGACGTGCCCAACGGATGGAAGCAGGGTTTTTTTATGCGCGAGGTGAACCGTAAGATGCTGATGAAAAGCGATTATCTGCGCCGCGAAGCCGAGCTGTATATAGATTTTATCACCAAAGGCAACGACGTGAGCCAGAACAAGTTCATGACCAAAAGCCTGAAGGAAATCAACGAAGGTTCTTTGCTGCTGAACAGTTGGGTGTACGAAGAAACAAGTGAATTGCTAAAGCGAGGCAAACTGGTAGCTTTGCTGGGCGGCGATCATAGCATCAGCCTTGGGTTTATAAAAGCACTGGCAGAACATCATCCCAACTTTGGGATTTTGCAAATAGACGCGCACTGCGATCTGAGGAAATCTTACGAAGCATTTACCTATTCGCATGCTTCCATCATGTACAACGTGCTGAACGAAGTGCCTGCCGTAACGCGGCTGGTGCAGATCGGTACGCGCAACCTGTCGGAAGAAGAATGGGATTTTGTGTGCAACAGCAATTTCCGTATCATCACGTATCTGGATCAGCGGGTGAAAGAGCGCATGTATGAAGGCGAAAACTGGCGCATGATCGCCGACGAAATCATACAGCACCTGCCCGACAAGGTGTATCTCAGTTTTGATATAGACGGGCTTGACCCGAAGCTGTGCCCGCACACCAGCACGCCTGTGCCCGGTGGCTACGATATGGAACAGATTCTCTACATCGTGAAAAAAATGACCGAACAAGGCAAGCAATTGATTGGCTTCGACCTCGTAGAAATTGGCATTGGCGAAGATTGCGTAGACTCGCATGTGGGAGCCCGCTTGTTGTGGCGCCTGTGCAATATATTGGTAAAGAGCAACAGCACTGACGGTAGTTTATAAGCCGAAACATGTATAAGTACAACTATATTATCACCATCAAGGAGCCTGATTACAAAAGGGCCGATATGGTGGCATTCCTGATGCTGCTGCTGGCAACCGTATTTTTTGGATATGTAGCGGTGCAGCGATGGACTTCCAAAGCCTACCACAATGCCGCTATCATGTATGCACTGCTGGTTGGCGTAATCGTTTTGTGGAGCCTCTATACGTATTGGCGCGCAAAAAAAACCGATGAGATTGCTTTTTACCGGGTAGCATTGTTTGTTGCCGCTATTGGCTGGTATACCGAGCCGGTGAGCAACTACTGGATGGCTGGCTTGTTTGCTTTGGCCGCTGTACTCGAAAGGCAGGTGAAATTTCCGCAGGAAATAGGAGTAGACGATAAGGGTATTACCTTTAATACACTTCCTTCCAAAGAATATGAATGGAAAGACATCAATAACCTGTTGTTGAAAGAAGGCATGCTGACTGTTGATTATAAAAACAACAAGCTGTTTCAGCATGAAATAGAATCGGAAGTAAGCAAAGAACTGGAGCAGGAGTTCAATCATTATTGCCAGGGCAAACTGGCTTCTATACAATAAAATGAGTCTTCATTTTTTACAATTATGACACTATCTACATCACCTTTCTTATTATACTCCGACGGCAAAGGAAACATCTTTGAAGACAAAACTTTGTATGCCGTTGGCCGCGCCGGATGGGATGCATTGCCCGTGCCGGAAGAAGACTGGATATTGCTGCCCGAAGGTGGCAACCTGTATGAACTGCCGGGAAGGAAAGCCATTGGTATCGACGTGCATAGCGGCGATCTCAGGCTGTGCACAAAGGGCTGGGCGGTGGCTGCGTTTATTCCGCCGGCACACACCGGTTTATATCTGGCTGCCTATGAAAGCGAGCCCAACGCACCTACGCTTCCTCTTTTTTGCTACACGGCTGCCGGATGGTTCAACAATGAATTTTATGTGCCTGCCGTACGCATAGAGCAGGACGTAAGACAGGAAAGCGAAGGATACAACGAAGCTGGCATTGAAAGCGGTGTTCAGCATTTATTGCAGAATTATCCGGATAACCGCCTCGTAAAGCACCTGATGGAAAATTGTTGCAACACGTATCATTGCCCCGCTGCTCGCAATTTTGCGCTTGCCCGCTGGGAATGCCCGGTACCTTCGTCGCCGGCGTGCAACGCCAATTGTATAGGCTGCATTTCTTTTCAGCCCGAAGAAGAAAGCATTGTATCTACGCAAGACAGGCTTCAGTTTAAACCAACGGCTGAAGAAATTGTGGAATTTACCGTGCCGCACCTGATAAACGCGCCATACCCCATCGTAAGCTTTGGGCAAGGCTGTGAAGGCGAGCCTTTGCTGATGTGGCCAACGATCCGCGAATCAATTATCGAAATCAGGAAGCATACGCAGAACGGAAGCATTAATATCAATACCAACGGCTCGAAGCCCGATGCTGTGAAAGCTTTGTGCGAAGCCGGTTTGAACAGCATCCGCGTGAGCACCAACTCTGCCAGGAAAGAAATTTATACCAAGTATTACCGCCCCAACAACTACCAGTTTGAAGACATTGTGGAAAGCCTGAAAGTAATGAGAAGTTATGGCGGCTGGGCGAGTATCAATTACTTTGTATTTCCCGGCATGACGGATAGCATAGACGAATATGAAGCGCTGCGCAAACTGATTATCGACACAGACCTAACCATGATTCAATGGCGCAATTTCAATATAGATCCTGACTGGTATCTTGGATTGATAGGCGTGCACGATACCGGCGAAATGCTGGGGATGAAGCAAATGATGGAATTGCTGCAGGAAGAATTTCCGCAACTGAAATTTGGATATTACAATCCGCCCATCGAAAGAATAAAAGGTGATTACGCTATCCATTTTGCTCATTAGCGGCAGCAGCACGTAGCTGATATGTCTTGTTGATACATTGCATTCATTCCATTCTTATATTGTATTTCATTATAAGGTACATGTCATTATACCATTAACCAATTACATAAAACAAAGCGGCGCAAAACGACTTGTAATCAAGTAGCGCCGCGTGCTAAATATGTCCTATGTCTTTACTCCTCCATCGCAATCAGTTTGGCCACGAAGCCAACAAAGGAAATACGCTGTCGAGAACCGAAGCAGAACAATTGTTTTCGGATTGGGTTATCAACCCGCGGCTGCAACTGCACATGAAGCAGGTAGCCGCACTGATGAAAAGCTGGGCTAAGGAAAAAGAAGGACTGAACGAGAACGATCAGTGGCGGTGGGAAATGGCTGGATTGCTGCATGATGCCGACTGGGATCAATGGCCAGATCAGCACTGCAAAAAGATTATTGAAGAGCTGGAAAACAGGAATGTAGATCCGGAAATTCTGCATGCCATTGCCTCGCACGGACCTTTGTACTTTGGCGTAGAACCCGAAACCAATATGGACAAAATGCTGTATGCTTTTGACGAGCTGAGCGGGCTGATACATGCTTACAGCCTGATGCGTCCAAACGGCTACGAAGGCATGGATGTGAAAGGGGTGAAAAAGCGCCTGAAAGAAAAATCCTTTGCCGCTAACGTGTCGCGCGACGACATTCAGGATGCGTGCAACCGCGCTGGTGTGCTGCCCGAAGAGTTAATTGCCTTTATCATCCCGGTGCAGTCGGGCGTTGTATAGCCAATATAAACTTGTATGTGCGGTCTTTTACTTCCCGCACTTTCTTTTCTGCCCCTTCTGTTGAAATTGTTGATGTGAAAGGTCATTGTTTCACTGCGTAAATCTTATTCCTTGTTTATGAGAATATCCATGTTACTGCTGTTTGTAGGCACTTCTTTTTTTGGTTTTTCGCAGGCACTTACAGTTGAAAAAATCATGCGGGATCCAAAATGGATAGGTAGTTCACCTAAAGATATTTTCTGGTCTTACAATGGCAAAGCTGTTCTTTTTCAATGGAATCCCGACGGTAGTGAAAGCGATTCCACGTACCAGTTTCTCATAGGCAGCAAAGCTCCTCAAAAAGTGCCTTACCGCGAGGCAAAGATTGCGCAGGCAATCCATGATGGCGTTTACAATACGGCTTATTCCCAGATTGCCTATGTGCTCGAAGGCGATATTTACCTGCTGGATATTGCATCCGGCAATACAAGAAGAATTACACAAACAAAAGCTGACGAATCGGCACCGCAATTTGTGAATAACGGTGAAAATATTGCTTATCAAAAAGACAATGACCTCTATATTTTTGTTACAAAAACCGGGCTTACACAACAGGTAACAAGCTTTGCAAAAGGTGAGCCTGCCACAGCAAAACAACAGAGTAAAGAAGAACAATGGCTGCAGCAGGAAGCCCTGCAAACTTCTGATGTGTTGCAACGGAGAAAAGAGAACCGGCAACAGGAAAAAGCTTACCTGGACAAACTGAAACAAGGCGACACCGTGCATGTTATTTATACCGGTAACAAACAAGTGTATTCAATGCAGGCCAGCCCCGATGCAAGATTCGTAAGCTATCAGCTGCTGGAAGATGCAGATGATAAAAAAACAGTAGTGCCGGCTTATGTAACCGAATCTGGCTATACAACCGATATTCCTGCCCGTAGCAAAGTGGGCGCGCCGCAAGGCACTTATTCTCTCTATGTTTTCGACAGGAAAAAAGATACAGTCATTCACCTACATCTCGATTCTTTGCCAGGATTGAGTGTGCAGCCTTTGTATAAACAGGAGTATAAATATAATACAGCCGACAGCGCTGCAAAAAGAGATGTATACCTGACCGAATGGGTGTGGAATGATGCGGGCTCAACAGCTATTGCCGACATCCGCTCACTCGATTTTAAAGACCGCTGGCTGATGCAGTTTGACACTGCTGCGCAGTCGTTAAAAACCCTCAGTCACCAGCACGATGAAGCCTGGATTGGCGGTCCCGGTATTGGCTGGCTCGGCAATACTTCGCTTGGATTTATCAATGATTACACGGTATATTATTTTAGCGAAGCTACCGGCTATTCGCAACTGTATAGTTTCAATTTGCCGGCGCAAAAAGAAGTCGCCATCACACAGGGAAATTATGAGGTGCAATCAGCGGAACTTAGCAGGAACAAGCAATCTTTTTATCTCGTTACTAACGAAGAGCATCCTGGCAAACAAAGCTTTTACCGCATCAATACAGATGGAACGAACAAACAAAAATTAACCACGCAGACAGGTGGCTACAATATAGTGCTGTCGCCCGATGAAAAGAAAATTGCCTATCGTTTTTCTTACCAAACAAAGCCGTGGGAACTATTTATTCAGGACAACGGAGTGAATAAAGCACCAGTGCAAATTACACATAAGGCCGCGAGTGAAGAATGGAGTGCTTACCCTTGGCGCGATACAAAAATATTTACGTTCGCCGCACGCGATGGCGCGCCTGTGTATGCCCGCATTTACGAGCCGGCAGCCGGCAAAAAAAATGGCGCCGCTGTCATCTTTGTACATGGAGCAGGCTATCTGCAAAATGTGGATTACCGGTGGAGCAACTCTTATTTTCGTGAAGCCATGTTCAACAACCTGCTGGCAGACAAAGGCTACACCGTGCTTGATATAGACTATCGTGCGAGCGAAGGCTACGGGCGCAACTGGCGCACCGGCATTTACCGCCATATGGGAGGCAAAGATCTTGATGATGAAGTAGATGCCGCCCGGTTTTCTAGTGCAGCAATATGGTATTGATTCTACCCGCATTGGCATGTATGGTGGCAGCTATGGCGGCTTTATGACACTAATGGCACTCTTTACCCAACCTCATGTATTTAAGGCGGGCGCTGCATTGCGGCCTGTTACCGACTGGGCGCATTACAATCATACGTATACGGCGGCTATCCTTAATGAACCGTTTAGTGATAGTATCGCTTATGCGCGTTCATCGCCTATCAATTTTGCTGCAGGCTTACAAAATCACTTGCTCATTTGTCATGGCATGGTAGATACCAATGTGCACTTTGAAGATGCCGTGAGACTGGCTCAGCGCCTGATAGAATTGGGAAAAGACAATTGGGAACTGGCTGTATATCCTGTAGAAAGTCATGGGTTTATAGAACCTTCGAGCTGGACAGATGAGTACAAAAGAATCCTGAAACTGTTTGATGACCAACTTCTGAAATAAGAAAGTAACTTTAGTAGTATAATGACAGGTAGTAAAAAGCCTGCCGGAAGCTATGTCAACAATAGCTCAACTGCCATTGTATACTTCATCCGCTAATACCCTTTTGAAATGAAAATTTCGCCCTTTGTTTTCACTGGTATTCTTACGTTACTTCTTGTTAGCCTGTTTGAGCATGTCCCCCAGCCGCAAACAGGAGAAGAATATTATTCGATGTGGTTGCGAAACCATTTTACGCTGCTGGTAAAGATCATTTTTGTGTTGATTGGAGGAACTGCTGGTTTCTATTTCACATTCAATCCCTGGACTGCTGCAATCTGTCTGCATCTTATATTTCCTCTGGCAGCTATTGCAGAATCTGCCGTTTATCCCACAAGCCATAATCTGATTCCCATCGAGCTGGCTTACGATCTGTGGTTGGCTTTGCCAACGATCGTTGCCATCTATGTTGGACGATTTGTGAGCCGCCAGGCAGAAAAGCAAAAACAAAAGAGAGACGAAAAGTTTCAGCGTAATGTTCCATGATTTCTTCCTGACTGAAGAGGTATCCTGCTGTTTGCCGGTCTCAACAGGAACCTAACATCTCGTAGCCTCTTTTTTGGTACTGCAGGCTGTTTTCTTAATACTTATACCAATAGCCGGCAAACATCTTCTTGGTATAAATTGGTTATCTTACCTGCTCAATCTTTTTCATATGCATCTGTTTGACGAATTTGCGCAGCGCGCAAAACAATACCTGGCGCAGGCAAACGACAACCCTGTTTGCCCGAAAGCAAAAACCTCTTGAAAACTTACAGCAGTTTGATGCTGCGCTTCACCGCGACCCGATGGATGCGGCAGAAGTGCTTGCCCTGCTTGATGACATAGGATCGCCGGCTACCGTTAAAACAACAGGCGGCCGTTATTTTGGTTTTGTGGTTGGTGGCTCTCTGCCTGCCGCTATGAGTGCCAAACTATTGGCTACGGTATGGGATCAGAATGCCGGGTTAACGGTGATGTCGCCCGTAGCTTCTAAACTGGAAGAAGTGGCCGGGCAATGGCTGTTGCAAATCTTTGGCTTGCCTGCTCATTGCGGCTTTGGCTTTGCAACCGGCGATACCATGGCAAACTTTACGGCACTGGCTGCTGCACGCCATGCAGTATTGGAAAAGTTGGGCTGGGATGTAGAGTCAAAAGGTCTGTTTGGTGCTCCTGAAATACAGGTAATTGTGGGCGAGCAGGTGCATGTAAGTGTGCTGAAAGCTCTGAGTATGCTGGGTTTTGGCAGAGACCGCGTGACGCGTGTAGCTACCGACAGCGAAGGCAGAATGCTGGCAGAGCGTATTGGCACTATTCAGGAGCCGGCTATTATCTGCGTGCAGGCAGGCGAAGTAAATACAGGTTCTTTCGATCCGATAGAAGATATCTGCAAGGTAGCAGGTGGAAAAAATGTGTGGGTGCATGTCGATGGCGCCTTTGGCATGTGGGCAGCAGCGTCGCCTCAGAAAAAGCATCTTACGCAAGGTTTGGGAATGGCAGATTCGTGGGCAACAGATGCGCACAAATGGCTGAATGTGCCTTACGATTGCGGGGTGGTGTTTGTAAAAGATAAAGCATCTCTGTTTGCTTCCATGTCGTCATCGGCGGCTTATCTAACGCCGGATGCGGCACGCGAGCCTTTTCAGTATGTGCCCGAAATGTCGCGCGCGGCACGGGGCATTCCTGTATGGGCAGCCCTTCAAGGGCTGGGCACCCGTGGGTTGGCAGAAATGATTGAAAAAAACTGCAGGCAGGCTTCACATTTTGCACAGTCCTTGTCGGCTGCCGGTTTTAGCATATTGAATGAAGTGGTGCTCAACCAGGTGCTCGTGAGCTTTGGCAGCGACCACATTACACAGCAGGTAATTCGGGCAGTACAGTCAGAAGGCGTTTGCTGGTGCGGCGGTACGGTATGGAAAGGCACTGTTGCCATGCGCATCAGCGTAAGCAGTCATGCTACCACCGATGAAGATGTGGAATTGTCGCTGGCTTCTATCATCGGCAATGCAAAACGTATCACAGCACATGAGAAAATGGTTGCATTGTAATAGTATTTCAGCTTTTTAATCATCACTAAGCATTCATCCGTTTTCATTATTGCGGATGCAGCTTTTTTCGCATTTCAAATCCAGTTTATGTCAATGGTAATATGATCGAGTATGCATACAGCTTTATTTAAAAGTTTGAAATCTCCATTCAAAGAATTGACAAGTCATTGTATCAGTGCCATTGAATAAACAGTATGTAATCGAATAAATTTTACACGCATATTCCATACTGCCTTACATTCAAACTTCAAACGATTGTACAAAAAAGCCTGCGCCTAACGAAATGGATGTTGCCATATGACGAAAAATCTCTGTTACCTGTTTGCTGTTTTAGTGATCAGTTTTTGTGGTTTTATTGCCATACCTGCAGAAGAGAAAACCAAGATAAGGGGAAAGCATACGCGACCCAATATTGTTCTTATTCTTGCAGATGATCTTGGGTATTCAGACATCGGATGCTATGGCGGAGAAATACACACGCCACATCTCGATTCGCTTGCGCAAAACGGGCTCAGGTTCTCTTCTTTTTACAATACGTCGCGCTGTTGCCCCAGCCGCGCTTCGCTGCTCACAGGGCTTTACAATCATAATGCAGGTATTGGAGAAATGACTGAAGACCGCCATCTGCCCGGCTATCGCGGTCACCTCACAGACAGCGTGGTTACCATTGCCGAAGTGCTACGTGCGGCAGGCTATCATACCGGCATGACGGGTAAGTGGCATGTGTCGAATACCGTGGTGCAGCCTACACCACAGGAGCAATTGAAATGGCTCAACCACCAGCTGTTTCACCCGCTTTTTTCTCCCCTTGACCAATACCCTGCCAATCGCGGTTTTGAACGCTATTTTGGAAATATCTGGGGCGTGGTCAACTTTTTCGATCCGTTTAGTCTGGTAAGCGGAACAACCGCTATCCGGGCGGTGCCTGCAACCTATTATCATACCGATGCAATCAACGATTCTGCGGCAGCTTATATCAAAGAGTTTAGTAAGGACAATCAGCCTTTCTTCCTGTATGTGGCGCACACGGCTCCGCACTGGCCGCTGATGGCAACACTCGAAGATATAAACAAATACAAACAGTCTGGTGCCCTTGTTAAAGGGAGAAGATCGGACAGGGCATAAAGCTTTGTTTAATGAGCATTTTGGAGCCAAATACGTGCGGTACGATGGCTGGAAACTGGTGGCTGCCAACGGCGACAACTGGCACCTGTATCATATGGAAGACGACGAGACAGAAACCAATAATCTGGCTGCCACGCACCCGCAAATGGTGAAACAAATGGATAGCCTGTGGCATGCTTGGGCAATGAAGACCAATGTGTTTCCCAGGAAGTAATGTGTGCGGTGGATTGATAAAAAAACTAATAATAATTATTCCTTCTTTTATAGATTATACGCCTTAAGAGTAAGCAATGACTTGACGTGAATTATTCCCAAAGATCCAGCTTTTTAATGCGTGTGCTGATAGCTCCGCTGCCACGTCCGAAAAACTCTGCCATCGCTTTTACCGTTATGCCATCATAATACATCTTTGTCAGTTCATTATCTTCCTCTTCCGTCCAGGGCTGATAGGCTGATTTATGTTGCTCTCTTGCTTCCGCCAGCGAATATTTTTTGCCCGGCACCATCGTTTTCTTTTCCTTTTTATGCAAAGCTTTAGCCGGCTGGTAGGTTGTTGATTTTTCGTCTTTCGAAGCCACCTTAATGATGTGTATGTGAGGCGATGCAGGAAAGCCTGCTGGCATCAATGTTTCAGGTATACTGAGTTTATTCTTAGTGCGTGTTGCCGCTACATACAACAGGTTAATTTCTTCGTTTAGCTTTTCGGGATTGGTGTTTTCTGTTTTATCGTCTTTTGCTTTCTTTAGTTTTTCTTCCGTTACAAAATCATTCACGAGTTCTACCGAGTCATATTCCATGCCTTTGCACCTGTGTACGGTAGAAAAGATCAGTTCTGCTTTTCCTTTATCATCATTGTCAATATGTTTGTCTTTTATCGACTTGATGATTCCGGGAATATCATTACCATATTCTTTTACAATTTCCACCATCATTCCAAGCTGCACTTCTTCTGTTTTTTCAATGTAGTCTTCCAGTTCATCCATGTCGTTCATTGCCCCAATCATCTTGTCCCTGATGAGACTCTTTTTTTTATTATACAGGTTTAATACATCGTATAACGATGCGCCTTCATCGGCATATGTGTAGGAGTTGATATTGCCTTCGAAGTATATGTGCTTTACCTCTTTTTTTCCCGTAACATATTCAATGGCTTTCAGCAAAAGACCCAGATTGGTGCGTGCCAGTACAGCTTTGGTTGTTGAAGCTGTGCTTTTGCCAAGCCCCGTGATGGTAACCGCATGTTCCCTGCCTATGTGTTTTTTAAAAGCCAGCACCTGCACGGCAAGGTCGGCAATATCTTGCCCGAAGCGGAAACTGGTCGACAAATGAAACGTTTTGAAGTCTGCCTTTTGCAATGAATTAACGGCATATCGCCAGCCATAAATTTGCTGGTGCGTATCGCCCACAATTACCCTGGTAGCTTTCTGTTTCAAAAATACATCCAGCATCGCGGCAGATGCATCCTGCGCTTCATCAAACAGGATATAATCGTATGGAAGAACCGGCTGCGAAAGCTGGAATTTTTTCAGGTAAAAGTCATGCGTAATGTCGATCTCGCCTTTGTTCATTTTGCCCAGCAGCAGCCGCGTTTTGGCCTCTATATACGGGTAATAAGCGGTTACAAAGGTTTTTGCTTTTTCATCAGAAATGGTGTCAGGATAATTGAGTTCCTGCACCTTTTGTTTGTCGCTGTTGCAAAAATAAGTGATGAGTTTGCTAATGTGGTTGGCAACAATATATTCTGTATGTTTTTCGCCGTTGCCCTGCAGGTGAAGAAGTTCGGCAATTTCGTTTACTTTGTAGCCCTGCGGTTTCACTTGGTAGCCGTTTCTAAATACGATGTGCTTGTAAGCAAGCGAATGCGCTGTTTCCACCACCACATTATGCAGACCTTTTTCCCTGAATCTTTTTGCGGCTTCGATCTTTACCGATTTATTAAAAGCAAGGTAGAGTATCCGGCTGTTCTGTGGTCTGGCTTCCGCATAGGCAATAATAGTGGTTGTTTTGCCTGAGCCTGCCACCGCGTTGATTTTGATGTTGCCGTCAGATTGTATAATGTCGTTCTGCTCCTGGGTGAATTGCATAAGTTTTTCAAAGAAAAGAAAAGATGTTTTGCCTGCGCCCGGTCTTCTGTTATAATGCCGTTATTTACTTCAGCACATAAAGCGCATAGGGTAGATTTTCAGCTGCAAGTTGCTGAACCGGAAGCATTTAACGCCTTTTAAAAAAAATGTTTTTAAAATATTTGGAACTGTTGGGAAATCTGTTACATTTGTATTCAACAAGGTTGAATGATTGTAAACAATGTTGCATGATGGACGGGATACAGCTCGAAGAAAAGATTAATAGTCTCAACATCGGTGACCGGATCCGCGTTTTGCGGATGGGGCAGCAGCGGACCTTGCAGGAAATTGCTGATGCCAGCGAACTATCGCGCAGCATGATTTCCAAAATAGAAAACAACAAAGCCATCCCGTCGGTAGCCGCCCTTGTGAAGATTGCAAAAGCACTTGGTACCAACATATCAGGTTTGCTGGAACAAAATGAATTTTTAAACGCGATTGTTACGCCCCGGCAAAAGGCAGAGGAAAACTTAGCCTCCACCGATAAGGGTTATCTCATCTATCCTTATGCATCGGATTACCACGAAAAAAAGATGCAGCCTTTCCTGTTTGTTGCCCGGAAAGGAGAAGTAAAACCACACGAAGTATCGCACGAAGGAGAAGAGTTTATATACATCATTCGCGGGCAAATGAAGATGCAGGTAGGCGAGTTTGAATACCTGTTAAAAACAGGAGATAGTCTCTATTTCAATTCATTGCAAAAACACGGCATTATGCCGGTGTCAGAAGAAGTTGTATACCTGGATATATTCGTGTAAACGGTTTGCAGGTAACATACCTGTATTAAAAACAAGATAGTCTTTACCATAAAAAAGAGCTTTGTAAAATGCGTTGCCGGATGGCGACGAAGCCACTGCTTTGCTTGTATTCATCACGGTTGAAAAAGTACCATTGCCGCAATAAAACGATTGAATACCACTTGCCGGTATTCCCATTATATAGTTAGTTAGCATTGCCAGTACATTGGTGTTGTTACCATTGTGCCCCGGAAAGAAATGAGCTTTTTTTCCGAACGGAACTGTATTGCCCGTAACGGCAAAAAGCATTGATAATACTGGCTTTCTACACAACAACACAAACATTGTTTTGTCCATACACATTCCCTTCTTACCGGAAGGCGATGCCTTGTACTCATTCATTATTTATTCATTAAAAATGCCGTATGAAATTGTATTCAGAACGTTTGCGGAAGGGTAGTCTGCTATCTGCTCTTCTCCTGATCCTGCTGTTTTTTAGTACAGCCGCCATGGCTGCCGATCCATTAAAAGGAATGGTAACGGATGCTTCGGGAAAGCCGCTCGAAGGCGTGTCGGTTACCGTTAAAGGAACCGGTAATGCCACCATGACCGATGCCGGCGGAGCTTTTACACTCAATGCAAAACCCGGATCTGTGCTCGTGTTTTCATCCGTAGGTTATGAGATAAAAGAAATCACTTTTTCGGCTGCCCAAAACACAAACATTGTATTGAAAGAACTGGTCAATTCCATGGAAGACGTGATTGTCATCGGTTATGGTTCGCAGCAAAAGAAAGACCTGACCGGCGCCATTGCTTCCGTGTCTGCCAAAGACATTGAAGGTTCTGCTATCACCACGCCCGACCAGGCAATGCGTGGCAAGGTTGCGGGTGTGCAGGTGCATACCAATTCGCATGCGCCGGGTGGCGGCATTTCGGTACAAATCAGGGGCACGGCTTCCATTTCTGCCGGCGGCTCCCCGTTGTATGTAATTGATGGCATGCCCATCTCCAATGATTTCACGACCGGCAGAAGTTCGGACGCCGGATCGTTTGGTGCACCGCCCAATCCGCTTAACTCCATTGACCCGTCTGAGATTGCTTCGATACAGGTGTTGAAAGACGCTTCTGCCACCGCTATCTATGGCTCACGTGCTGCCAACGGCGTGGTGCTCATCACCACCAAAAGAGGCACGTCAGGGCACCAATCTGCCAATGTGGAATACTCGTATGGCATTGCTAAACTGGGCAACAAACTGCCGTTTCTCACCGCGCAGCAATGGGCCGAACAGGCAAACGAAAGAGCTGAACTGTTAGGTCAGTCCAAAACTTATTCTGATGCCGATGTGGCTAATTTTGGCAAGGGCACCGACTGGCAGGATGAAGTTTATCGCACCGCTGCCCGCAAAGATTACAAGTTGTCTTTTTCCGGTGGCAACGCCGGCATCCGCTACCTTGTTGCCGGCAATGTGTCTGACCAGGATGGTATCATTACCGGATCTAATTTTAAACGGTATGGCGCTACCATTAATGTGGATGCCAACGTGAGCAAACGCTTGAAAATTGGTGAAAGTCTCATGTACAGCATTACCAACAACCAGATGGTGCCTACCGATACCAAGGGCTACGAAGGCATCTCCAATGTAATTGATGCCATATACGAAGCGCCGCCCACTATCGCTGCCCGCGACAGTTCTGGTGCACCTGTCAAATTAGCCAACTTTCCTCTGGGCGGCGGCAAAGAAAACCCGCTGCTGATGACGGAAAAATACAAGCAGCTTGCCAATACCGGCCGCCTCATCGGCAATGTGTTTGCCAACTACAACATACTCCAGGGATTGGATCTGAATGTACGGTTTGGTGTAGATGTAAACGACTGGCGTTATCATGAATATTACCCCATTGGCTCCGAAGCCGCAGCGGGCACCAATGGCAAGGCACGGCAATCAAGCATGAAGAATATCAACTTCAGCAGTGCCAATACATTGACCTACCAAACTACCTTTCATAAAGACCATCGCCTCACGGTGCTTGGTGGCTATACGTACCAGAAAAATACTAACGAAATATTGGATGCGTCCTCATTTGGTTTTCCCAGTGACATCTTTGAATATTACAATCTGGGATTGGGCAGCAGCGTGCAAACACCAGGCAGCAACTATACCGAGTGGACGCTTATTTCTTATCTCGGGAGGGTCAACTATTCTTACCTGAACCGTTACCTGTTTACGGCTTCGGTGCGTGCCGACGGCGATTCAAAGTTTGGTAAAAACAACAAGTTTGGTGTATTTCCTTCCGTATCGTTTGCCTGGCAACTGGGCGAAGAACAATTCATTAAAAACATGAATGTCTTCAGCCAGCTGAAGCTGCGCACGAGCTATGGCAAAACGGGCAATGAAGCCATTGGTGTCTATCGCTCGCTATCCCTGCTCGGCACTTCGTTTGGCACCCGTTCTTCCTATATCTATGGCACCACGCGCTACCCGATTGCTTACCCGCAAAACCTGGCTAACCCCGACCTGAGCTGGGAGAAAACCGGCGAGTACAACGTAGGTCTCGATATGGGTGTATTTGATAACCGGTTAAACTTGTCGGTTGATTATTATTACAAGAAAACCACCGACCTGCTGCTCGATGTTCCGGTTCCCTCGCAGTCTGGGTTTGGCAGCGTGTTGCAAAACACCGGCGCCATGCTCAACAAAGGTGTTGAAATTGGGCTGACAGCTTCACCATTTGTAGGCAAATTTGCCTGGAATACCAACTTCAATATTTCGTTCAACAAAAACCAGGTGTTGTCTCTTGGTGGCGCACCCTATATCTATACCGGTTGGGTAGGTGGCGGCAACGTGACGCCGCATGATAAAAATACCGCACGTTTACAACCCGGTCATTCCGTAGGAGAGTTTTACGGTTCTGTGTACGAAGGCATCTGGACTTCGCAGGAAGAAATAGACAAAGTGGGTACTATGCCTTCTGCAAAACCCGGCGACATCCGCTATAAAGACGTGAATGGAGATGGCAAATACGATACGGAAAATGATGACGTATTCTTAGGCAATCCTAACCCCGATTTCAACTTCGGGTTTACCAACGATCTCTCATATAAAAACTGGAGCCTCCACGTATTCATGTACGGCGAATACGGCAACAAAGTACTGAACCTCGCCGCGCAGCAGCTTGCCCTCGATGGCATCGGGCCCTCTGCCAAGCGCCTACGACCGCTGGAGCCCTACAAATCCGGATGGTAAATATCCTTCCGCAGCAGTATCCAACCCGCAACGTGTGAGCTCGATATTGGTAGAAGATGGTTCTTTCCTGCGTATCCAGACGGTTTCAGTAGGTTATAATTTACCGGTAAAAAACATGTTTGGCGGAAGCGTGATAAAGACTGCACGCCTCGCCATTGCCGTCAATAACCTTGCTGTATTTACCAACTATTCCGGGTACGATCCTGAAGTGAATTCCTACGGCACCAGCAATACTTCCAAAGGCATGGACCGCTTTGGATACCCGCCATCACGCATTGTAAATTTTCAACTATCACTTGGCTTTTGATACAGCCTTTACATTAATAAACAATTGTTCATGAAAAAGATATTGACCAACCTACAAACAGCCGCATTCGCACTGACGATGCTGGCTGCGGGATCTGCTTTTTTCGGCTGCACCCGCGAGCTCGAAGAGCAGGTGTATAGCCAGGTAGCCGTTGACCAGTTTTACCAGACAGTCGACCAGGCACAACTGGCACTCAACGGTGTCTATGCCAACTCGTTGTGGAACGATCCCTACCGCGATGGACAGATGATTACGCTTGGCGACGTAACGGCGGGCACACTCACCGGAGGCGGCAGTGCCAACGGCTCCGGCGACCGTTCGGGTATTGTCAACGAATGGAGTACCTACAACTGGACAGCCGATGCCATCGAGCTCATTACCTGCTGGAATTCATTTTACCAGACCATCAACTGGGACAATACGCTCATCGACAAGCTGGCGATATCACCAATCCCCGAAGCATCGAAAGCGAGCATCGACGGGCAGGCGAAATTTCTACGTGCGTTTTTTTACTTTAACCTGGTACGCATGTTTGGCGGCGTGCCTTTATATACCACCGGCACCTCCGACCTCAGTGTTGCTTACAGCCAACGGGCGTCTGCCGAAGCAGTGTACGCCCAGATTGAAACGGATTTAAAAGAAGCGCAAACAGAATTGTCGCCGTTCAATGCCGGCGATCAATCGCTTGGTAAAGCCACTTATGCATCGGCCACAGGGTTGCTCGCCAAAGTGTACTTGCAGCAGCAGAAATGGACCGAAGCGGCAGCCGAAGCAAAGAAGATTATGGACATGGGTAAATTTTCGTTGCAGGCAGACTTCGAAAACATCTTTAACCCCGATATGCAAAACGGTTCTGAAAATTTGTTTTCCATCCAGTTTGGTGGCAATGCCAACAGTACCTCGCAGTTGTACCAGACAAGGTTGATTTACCTGTTTGGCCCTCCGGCGCAAACATTGGCGGATGGCACCAATGTTCAGTTTCATACACTGAAAGACCTGGTGATTTTCCAGGCGATGAACCCGTTTTTCAGCAATACACCCGACACATACAGGAAATGGTGGTCTATGCGCGACAAAATGCCTTATTATTACAAAAATGGCGTGAGTGCTGGCAACCTCGTGATGGATACGGTTCAGATGTATGCGCCGTTCATGACCAAGTATCACCGCATCAATTTTGCCACGGGCGCGTTGCGTGAAGGCGTTAATTTTCCGCTCCTTCGCTATTCCGATATTTTGCTCACTTATGCCGAAGCGGTCAACGAAGCGGGTGGCGCACCTACGGCCGAAGCCTACGACGCCATCAATGCCGTTCGCCGCCGGGCAAGAGCCGTGGGCACTGCCAGCGAGCAGCCGGAAACGATGTATCCTGATTTGGCAGGATTGAGCAAAGATGCTTTTCGCGATGCCGTGCTCACCGAATATGCCCGTGAGTTTGTAGGCGAGGGGCATTACCGCTGGGACCTGCTGCGCCACGACCGCTTGATTAGTGATGCCAAAGCAAGAGGCGTTACTGCTGCCGACGACAAACACAAGCTGTTTCCTATTCCCGCCATACAAATCAGCCGCAACGAGGCGTTGGCACAAAATCCCGGGTATTAATTTTCGATAAATGAGCGTGCCTGCCGGAAAGAGATTGCAGAAACAGCTTGAATTAAAGCAAGCCAACAATCGTACATTTCGCAATGATCCGCACCCGGTAAGCACACTTTGAAAACTACTAAAGATC
>CAVXBN010000027.1:0-90326 GCA_963760045.1 uncultured Chitinophagaceae bacterium | reverse complement strand
AACCTCAGTTTCATTCCTCGTATTTCTTGATTTATCACAGCACAATCTAAGGCACACAATATGATTTTCTAAACCACTACAAACGGCATAAAGTAAGTTTGAAACTTACCTGATCCATTCATCAAAGTGCGCGGTGTTAACACTTTGATGAACTGCTGAAAAAATACCAATCTGTCTTCTTAAATGTTGTTTCAAAAGTTGCAACGAACAATTCACCGGCAATCAACCATTCACCACCCAACTTTTTTTATATCGCCCTGCTATACCACCCAAAATTTTCTTCACAAAAATAATTTTTGAGAAACCAATTGGTTGCGCTTATATTTGCAACCGAATGGTTTCATAAATGCAAAACACGAACGCCATGAGACGAGACATTTTCCAGGCAATTTCCGACCCGACAAGGCGCGCCATCATTGCCCTGATTGCGTGCAGGCAATGACACCCAATGCCATTGCCGACAACTTCAACACCACCCGCCAAGCGGTTTCCAAACACCTTCGCATCTTATCCGAATGCGACATCGTGAAACCCGAACAGCAGGGCAGGGAAATTTACTACTCGCTTGCAAATAGAAAAAATGCAGGAAATAGACCAGTGGCTCAACCAGTTCAGGCAACTCTGGAAGCCCGCTTTGACCAGCTTGACACCGTATTATCTACCATCAAAAAACACAAAACATGAACAACAATCTGCTATTCGATTTTGCCGTTGACAAAACACCAAAACAGTATCGGTAAACCGGGAATTTGCGGCCGGTCTTCCGCTGGTATGGGATGCCTTTACCAAACAGGAAATTCTTGACCAATGGTGGGCGCCCAAACCCTGGGTTTCCAAAACAAAGTATATGCGTTTTGAAGTGGGCGGGTACCGGTTGTATGCCATGGTGAGTCCCGAAGGACAAGAGCATTGGTCCATACAGAAATATACGTCCATTACGCCAACGTCCAATTTCAAAATCTTGTCTTCGTTTTCAGACAAGGATGAACATATCAATACTGACATGCCGAGTTCTAACTGGGACCTGCATTTCAGCGAAACAAACGGCACCACGAAAGTGAGCATCCTCATTCAGCACACCGTGCTGACAGACCTGGAGAAAATGCTGGCAATGGGCTTCCAGGGAGGATTTACCATGACGTTGAACTACCTTGAAAACCTGCTGGCAACCCTGACTCTCCAAAGCACCAATTGAAGTAGCTACCTCACAGTTGAAATAACCTTTGCAGCAGGGTAATACTCCCGTTGCAAAGGCTTTTGTAAAGTGCATTTGGCATGGAAAGCAATGGACAGAAATTAACCCTACCGTGGAACCAACCGGCTGTCATAAAAAGGAGAATGCAAGTGTGAGCAACAGCGTCTGAACAGTTTGCCGGCGCAGCGACAGCATTAATGCTATCTTCACCCCGATTCGACCATTGGTCATAAAAATTTCAATCCATTGATTGCAGACAATTTTTGATACGCTCATCGACAGCTACATTGCTAACAAAATAGGCATCGCACAGGATTTCATAAGCAAAACACTATCCCGCCATCTGACAGAAAACCTTCTCTCCCTTGTAGCCAATGAACAGTTCAGGAATGCCGGTACGGGAAATAGCGCAGTAGTCGATCACGACAAATTGTTTAGAAGCGACATCATTTACTGGCTTGACCGCAAACACAATGATGTACACGAAAATGAGTTTTTCGACCTTATGGATCGCTTTGTGAGCTATTTGAACCAAACCTGTTATACAAACATCACGGGCTATGAGTTTCACTACACGTTATACGAAACGGGAAGCTTTTACAAAAAACACATTGATCAGTTTCGCAACAACGACAGCCGGCAATATTCAATGATCATGTACCTGAATGAGGATTGGCAGCAAGCAGATGGAGGTGAATTGTGCATTCATCAGCAAGGCGAACAGCAACACATTTCTCCTGCCGGCGGGAAAAGTGTGTTTTTCAAAAGCAATGAACTGGAGCACGAAGTGTTGCTGACAAACAAGCCGAGAATGAGCATTACCGGCTGGCTGAAGTCGTAATGTTTGAAAGAAAGCTTGCCGTGATGAATAGCAGCAGATGGTTCGCAATTGTTCTGCAAAAAGCATTCACAAAAGGGAAGTACAAATGCCTCAGTCCTATGCAAAAAGGACACTCTACTATGCCACATGCAACGGCATATAAACGGGTTCAATGAAAAGCATTATAACAGCGCTATTCATAAAAAACACGAACGGGCACAATAACTGCGCCCGTTCGTGTTTTTGTACCGGCAAACAAGGAGGAATGAAAGCTTATGCGAGTAACGCTTTCACTGAACTGGAAAGCTGCTCGCGTGTAAACGGCTTTTTGATAAATACGTCTGCACCATTATGGAGCGCCACATCTTCTGCCGCACCATCGAAGCCGGATATCATGGCAACTTTTACAGCAGGATATTGCTTCTTCACAAGTGGAATAAAATCAACCCCAAAACCATCGGGCAACCTGTTGTCGAGAAGCACCAGCGAAGGTTGTTCTTCCAGCAGGTAGGCTTCTGCCTTTGCCAGGTTGTTTACGTGGTCCAGTTCCACTTCTTTTGCGTTTAACATGATATTCAGCAGGAGACACATATCGGCTTCATCTTCTACTATCAGTACTTTCTTTGGTTGGGTAGCTGTTGTTTTGGCTGTAGGCATCATTATTATTTTTGGCTCACTATACTTCAATACCCGTTCCAAATTTTGGGAAACAGATTATTGCATTTTTGGCAAATATACTACGCTTAACGAAGCATTGCTGTGCCGGATGTGCAAATGGTTTTTCACCCTGACCACGGTATTATTTTTTGCTTTGCAAACGCCTGCAACCGGCAGGATATGCCGCACGATCATTCAACAGTGCAGGTTCAGACCAGATGAAAGCAGCAAATACTCATATTTCATTTAGCTTGATCAGGTATACAAGAAATCATACCATTTGCAGCCTTTATCATCACACTACCGCCTTCGCTACCGGTGATGTGAATAATGGGATTATCCTCAAATTTCCTGGCAGACATACGTAGTGTTTTACCTGCTTTTTTTGGTGAACTGCTTTGATGATTTTTTTTAGGTGAAGAATAGTATGCACAACCCTGCAAGCCTGCATGTAATGTCTTTATATGTGCGCCTCCTATTACATGCAAACGGTTCACCAGGCAGGTTTCTAACATCCACAATTTCTGGCTGTAATCTATCCATTTCCTTTTCGTTACTTTACGGGTACAAATTCAGATTGTATGCGATTTTTGTTTGCCTGTTTTGCCATTTTTACACTTACTTCTTTTGTACCCAAAGAGAAAAGCTGGACAGCCATTGGCGATTCTATTACTTATCTGAACGATCATACTGACGAAACAGGCAACCGTCTTACAAAAGGCTACCTGGCACTGGTAACAGAAAAGATGCCTTCGCTTCATGTCATCAACCAGGGACACAATGGCTGGACAGCTGGAGAAATTGCAGAACGTATCGATTCGCTGGGCTTGGTTAGATCAGATCTTTATACCATTTTCCTTGGCACCAACGACTGGAGCCACGGTCGCATATTAGGCAGTCTCAGAGATTATAAAAACAACACCGGAAACGAAACCATTTATGGTTCGTTCCGCATCATCATCAGCAAACTTCGCCAACTGAATAAATCAGCAGACATTGTATTGATGACACCTTTGCAGAGAACCGATTTTGTATATATCAATGATTTTCACAATCGGTTTCAGGGTTCTTACAAAGATCACTCTGGCTTGTGGCTGCAGCAGATAGCAACTGCTATCGATTCGATTGGAATGTACGAACATATCCCAGTAGTGGATTTGTACAACCACAGTGGAATAACGGTCGAAAATGCAGTCCGGTACAAACGGTTGAAAGATACCACCACGGGCAGTTACAAGAATTATCCATATCCTGATTATGTAGCAGTTCCCTTCAACCCGGATACCGATGAATATCCATATCCGCCAGATGCCATTGGTACAACGTATGATGGATTGCATCCTTCCGACCAGGGAAACAGGATGATTGCAGATATGCTGGTGCGTGTTATAAAGGCGTTGAAATAAATACATGACAATGCAACAACTTTATCTAACGCTATAAAGGGTTCGCCATGATAACTAATCTGTGATGATAACCAGTAAGGCTTCAATACTGAACTTGCAGTAAGAATTGGCATATACATAGCAGGTTTTCCTGACCAGTTATTGAAATGCAAAAGTAGATCAGGAGCGCAGCATTAAGGCAATGGAAAAGTTTGCCTGTCTCTTTATAATGGATGCAACGTCTTTAACCCAAAAATTTCTCAGCGTATCACGGTGGTTGTGCTTAAACTATCCTTTACTTCACTTTGCATCTACCCAAACAATCTCTATCCTATACAAAACATTGCAAAGTCTACATCATACTTTAATTACTTAACTTTAGTGAGCAGTAGCATACGCGGTTGATGGTGAAACATCATTAAGTGGATTTTTTGCATACTGACGGTTGTTGCAACCGCGTATAAACCCTGAGGTTGTGTTCAGAATGGAAGAAAAAAGTTTAGAGGTAGAAAATGATCTAACCTTTTTCCCATGAAAATTCTTACCCCATATCCCTATCTTTTAATCATGCTTTGGGTTCTGTGTTACAGCAACAGGCAACAGGCAGAATTAAGTTCTATCAATCTAGTGCCCAATGTGCTGATTTCTGCTCCCTGCAAATATTGGGAAGCCTTGCATATAGATACTGATAGAACAGTTGCCTTGCGTAAAGAGGCAGAGGTAAAGCAGAAATTCAATTGCGGTTTTTTGCTATGGTACAAGAACTGGCTTTTACCTGTCCAATTCCTTCATTTCTTTTACCTACACAGGCTTTTGTTCGCTGGCATTGCATCACTCCAATGGAACGATGCATCATACACGCGCAATCATAATCCTGGCGGCAGGCATTCATACATTCGCCGCACATCCGTACTCACTACTGCTACCAATGCCCACCTAATCCGCGGCATACATCACATCCGGGTGGGAATGATTGGCAGGAAAAAAAATCGTGTGTCTGGTTCGCAATACCTGCTGGCTTTTTTGCTTTCTTTTTGGCAAACAGGATGGTTTCGATTACCAGCTCTTGCCGGTATCAGTACTCTTGTCTATGCCATGAAGCGCTGGCGCATGCGCTTAAAGCATCGCCGGGAGCTGGAATTAACGGAAATAAAAGAGCAGGTAGCAGCATTGCAGCAGCAAAAAACAGAGCTGGAAATGCAGAAGCTGCGCGCGCAAATGAACTCTCATTTTCTTTTCAATTCGCTTAACGCTATCAATCGATTCATACTTCAGAACAATTGTGTACAAGCTTCGGCTTACCTGTCAAAATTTTCGAAACTGGTAAGACTCATTTTGCAAAACTCGCAGGAAGCATTTATCCCGCTGTTTAGCGAACTGGAAGCGCTAGAACTATACCTAGAGCTGGAAGCGCTACGATTTGATGACCATTTTACATTTGCCATTGTTACCAGTGAAGACCTGGATATGGACCTGATAAAAATACCGCCGCTGCTCATACAGCCCTATGCCGAAAACGCTATCTGGCACGGGCTGATGCACAAAGACACAAAGGGACACCTGGACATTCAAATATTTCAGGAAGATGAAACGCTTTTTTTCAAAATAACAGATGATGGTGTAGGCAGAAATAAAGCAGCCGAAATCAAAAACACTTCATATTCAATCAACAAGCCTATGGGTATGCGTATTACTGCCGATCGCATTTCACTGATGCAGCACAACACACAACTAAGCTATGGCATACAAATAACCGATAAAAAGCTACCCGATGGAACTGCTGCCGGAACTGAAGTACTCATACAAATTCCGCTGCTGTATTACACATAAAATCATCGAATAACAATATCAAAAAAACTGTTGTGGAATAATTTTGACGAATGAATATCAGCGCCAACAATTATTCTTTGCGGCAAGCCAACAGCAGGAATTGGATCAGTTACCCTTTCATAGCAGCCAGTTACCATTGATAATAGCCAATGGCTAACTAGCGCTTGAGACAAGCCTGCCTTTCAAAATATATTTATACAATAGTAGCAACAAGACAACGGTACTAAACCTGTAGATAGTACATTTCTAACGATGCAGAATGCAGGAACCTACCTTACTCTAAACGATTCATTGTTCCAGGGCTAATCATTTTTTTGCTCGCTCCCAAACAAACCCTAACGTTATGAAATTAATCTTTAAAAACCTGTTGGGTGTAATGTGCATTACACTTATCGTATGTTCAGGTTGCCGTAAACAGGATGAATCCTATCTGCCAAAATTGAACCAACAGACTCCCGGCGCTGTTTCGGAAAAATCGGTTCACGACGACAAAAAAGCCGACACATACGTACCTCAAACCTGGTACAACCTGATGATGAAACTGATTGTGGAAACCCCCGGTCATACACCACCTGTTGCTGCCCGAAGCTTTGGATATACAGGCGTCGCGCTTTACGAAGCCCTGGTGGGAGACATGAAAAACCATCATTCTATCGCCGGGCAATTAAACGGGTTACACGTCATTCCCTCGCGCACGAAAGGCAATTCTTATTTTGCACCCATTACCGCCAATGCAGCCCTTGCAAGCATCATCAGGTATCTGTTTCAAAACGCATCTCCCACCAATCTTGCCAGCATAGATGCGCTGGAATTAGCCAACGAACAGTTGTATGCCAGCCAGATCAGCGAGCCTATATTCACACGTTCCCGCAACTACGGGCATGCCGTGGCAGATGCTGTCTACAACTGGTCGGTTTCTGATGGCGGGTACCAGGCATATCTCAATAATTTTCCTCCCGGTTATATTCCTCCGGCAGGAGATGGCAAATGGATTCCTACTCCGCCATTGTATCAAACTGCCATGTTGCCTTATTGGGGAAGCAACCGTACGATGCTGATTGCCGATGAATCCGGCATTGTAGATCCGCCAGAGCCGCCGCTGTTTTCCACGGCACCGTCATCGCCATTTTACAGTGCTGCCTACGAAGTGTATAATACTTCCTTACACCTTACAGCAGAGCAAAACACCATTGCCTTATTCTGGGCTGATGGTGGCAACACCTTTACACCGCCAGGACATAACATTGCCATTGCCATGCAGATGATTCGCAACCTAAACCTGAACCTGAACGACGCTGCTACCCTGCTTGCCAAAGCAGGCATAGCGCTATGCGATGCATCTATCGTATGCTGGCGTGCCAAGTACAAATGGAACCTCATTCGCCCCATCAGTTATATCCAGCTTTATATTGAACCATCCTGGCTTTCCTCTTTAGCCACACCTCCTTTTCCAACCTACACTTCAGGACATTCTACTTTTTCCGGGGCAGTGTCTGCTATTCTTACATCATACCTCGGAAGCGGGTTAGCTTTCAGCGACAGTACCAAAATAGGCGATGGGTTTTCGCCACGCTTCTTTCACAACTTTACTGAATATGCCGAAGAGGCTGCTGTTTCCAGATTATATGGTGGCATTCATTACAGTTTCGATAATGCAAACGGGCTTACGTGCGGACAATTGATCGCCGACAATGTATTGGGGCTACGTTGGTAATTCTTCAAACAGACAATCCACCTTTTATCATTTTTAAATTTATAACTATGAAAAACAATGTGAATGTTCCTTCGCGTTTTATGATGATTGCAGCGGTCGCCATTGTGGTTTCACTGAGTGCCTGTAAAAAGACGTCAGAACCGGTGATTGCAAATAATAATTCTGCTGCAGAAAAAACTTCAGTGGATAACCTGGAAACCCAAATGATATCACCACTGAAAGTACCGGTTGAGGCGGGCTATTACGACATCTTTTTTGAAGATGAAAACATGATGCCTGTTACGGATGACAACACCTTGCTGTGGAATAAAAATGGTCATATTCCTATCCTGGCACCCGATGGGCACCAGCTTATGTTGGGTGAATTTAAAATGGCCTCCGGCTTTGCGTTGCTGAAATGCCTGCCTAACGGCACAGGCGTGGTCATTCATCTCAGGGGATTGGTTCCGAATGGTGTGTATACGGTTTGGAATGAAGTATTCCAGGCGCCCGGCTGGAATGGCACATTTGATTATGAAATTGCCGAAGGCGCACTGGGAGCACCCGACGGAAGCCAGAATAAACTGAAAGTTTCTCCCGCCGGCACTGCAAACCTCGCCGTCATCTTGCGTGCCGGTCCCCTGTCAGAATTCGGTTCTATCGGTCAATGCCTTTCTTCAGAATACCAGGTGCATTTTGCCATTGCCTATCATTTGGACGGACAAACCCATGGCGGCGTGCCCGGCGATATAAGTACCTTTGTGGTACCTTCTGTATTTTCCTTTTATGGCAGCCAGTTATGATCATTGGATAGCAACAGGAAGACAATTATAATCCTCCCTGTTTTTTTTAAATAGCATACTGGCTGGCTGCGCCCGAAAGTCAGCAATTACCCATGTATGACAATATCAGCCGGTATGCTATCTTCTATGCCGATGCTTTCCGGATGGCTTTCCATTTAGTTTTCTTAACTTGAATAATCTCTTTATGTAAAAAAAGACTTCCGATGATCAGGGCTGTGATTATTGATGACGAAGTGCATTGCATAGACACACTCTACATGTTGCTGAAAGAATATTGCCCTGAAGTGGAAGTGCTGGAACAATGCAGTTCGGCAAAAAAAGGAATAGAAGCTATCAAAAAAAAGAATCCGGATTTTGTGTTTCTCGACATTGAAATGCCTGTGATGAACGGTTTCAACATGCTGGAGCAGTTTACAAACATTCAATTCGCAGTGATCTTTACTACCTGCTTCGACCAATATGCCATTAAAGCCATTCGTTTCAGCGCGCTCGATTACTTGCTCAAACCGGTAGAGCCCAAAGAACTGATTGCGGCGGTACACAGAGTACATTTGCAAAAACAATTGCCGGCAGCCGAACAGTTTGATATTTTACACAGCCGCCTTCGGCAAAAAGAAAGTGCTTTCCGCAAAATGGCAGTGCCCACTGTCGAAGGTTATGAACTGATTGCAGCAGAGAATATTCTTCGCTGCGAAGCCGATAACAACTACACTCATCTGTTTTTAAAAGACAACAGGAAAATTACAGCCTGCCGGTCGCTAAAAGAAGTAGAAGAGCAATTACAGGATTTTTCATCTTTCGTGCGTGTACACCATTCGTGGCTGGTAAATATGAACGAAGTAACCAAATATGTTCGCGGGGAAGGCGGCTATGTCGTTATCAGCGATGGTGCTTTGGTGAGTGTATCGCGCAGCCGCAAAGAAGCATTGTTGAAATGGTTTTGAAGACTTGCCTTTTCTCCGGTATTTTCATCCATTCATCCCGCCACCATTCATATCAGTGCCTGCTTCCTGCAGTTGACGATATCCTGCTACCAATATGTGAAGCTTTCCTAACCCTTATACGCCCTGGCTTTTAATGCTATCCTGTAACCAATATCCTGATTTCCTTTCTCCATTGCTCCAACATGCACGGAATCAGCCGCAAAACAAAACCTCTCTTCTACCTCCTTCCTTTTCCCTTACTTTGTGCTGCTTTTTATTTACGATATACTTATGGTTCAAAAATTATTCAGCATATACACACACCCCGAAGAAAGCGACAACCTGCATGTAGAAGTGGGCAGCAATCATATTGCCTGCTGGCTTACCGGCACAGAAAGCGCCTTCACTGCACTGGAATATTTTTCATTTACCTACGACAACACGGAAGGTGGTTTTGTAGATGTATTCAGGGAAATAAAACGCAGTTCTATACTGCTGAACAATACGTTTGCGAAAGAAGAAATCGTGTGGGAAAACAGCCATTTTATGTTTGTGCCAAAAGAAAAGTTTGAAGATGGCACCGCATTGGCTTACCTGAACCTGGTAACGAGCCAGAGCTTTCAGTCGCCACCCATGAAAGAAGAAATGCAGGATTATGTGCTGGCATACACTGCCGACAATTCGCTGTACAAAATTGTATCCGGCAACCTGCCAAAAGCAACGCATACGCATAAGGTGCGAAGCATTTTGCAACAGCAAAACAAATCGTCAGCCAACAGCATTCATATACAGTTTTACCAATCGTATTTTTTAGTAACGGCCATAAAAAACGGCGTGTTGCAACTGGCAACTGTCTATGCGTTTCAAACGCCGCACGAAGCCGTGTATTACATACTCAACACGCTTGACAAACTGGAAATGCGCGGCGAAGAAACAGCCGCTTATGTGTCTGGTTTTATCGATGAAACATCGGCGCTTTACAAAGAGTTGTACCTGTATGTGCACAACCTGCAGCCGGCACAGAGCGGCAAGATAAAAGACGAATACCCGGCTCATTATTTTACTACGTATAACTTACCTGTAGCATGAGAATTATATCCGGTGCATTAGGCGGACGACGCATTAATCCGCCGGCTAAGATGCCCTATACACGACCAACGACCGATACGGCAAAAGAAGGCATGTTTAACATCCTTCAAAACCGTATGAGCTTTGATGGCATTGCCACGCTCGACCTTTTTGGCGGCACAGGCAGCATTACGTACGAGCTCGCATCGCGCGGCGCGGCATCACTCACTATCGTAGAAAAAGACTCGCAGATGTATGCGTTTATCAAAAAAAATATAGCTGACCTGAAGATTGAAAACTGTACCGCGCTGATGATGGATGTGTTCCAGTTTATCAACAGCAGCACTTCGCAGTTCGATTTTATTTTTGCCGGTCCGCCATATGCCCTCACTTCCATTGACGATATTCCAAAACTGGTGATGCAAAAAAAGCTGTTGCTGCCAGGTGGTTTTTTTGTGCTGGAACATACGCCCCGAAACAACTATACCACGTATGAAGGCTTCTCGTTTCAGCGCAACTACGGCACAACGGTGTTCTCTTTTTTTGTGAGTGAAAAATAACTGCTGCGTGTTCGACAGGCTGCTGATAAAAAGGATTGACTGCTGATTTTTTGTTGATCATTTTACTCAAACGTTGCAATAACGGTTTGCCATTCATCAATGGCACCCACATTCACTTATCTGATACTGTTTATCTGCGTATATCCGCATTAATGCGCAAACAGTTATCACAGCTTTCAATTGTATGATAAAACATCAACCAATCTTTATAACCGGAATCGGAACAGGCATTGGCAAAACACTTGTCTCTGCCATTGTCACCGAAGCATTGAAAGCCGACTATTGGAAGCCGGTGCAGGCAGGCTTCGATGAGGGAACTGATGCCACTACTGTAAGAGATTTATTAACGAATACAGACAGCACTTTGCACCCGGAAGTATACAAACTAAAGCTGCCGGCATCGCCGCACATTGCTGCGCGGGAAGAGCAGCTAAGGATAGATCTGGATACTGTTTATGAATCGTATCTGCAGCTACCGCAAAGCCCTACAAAACCTTTGATCATTGAAGGTGCCGGCGGGCTGATGGTGCCGCTGAACGAATTGGAATTTGTGACAGACCTCATTAAAAAACTCGATGCGAAAGTGATTCTCGTGAGCCGCAACTATCTTGGCAGCATCAATCACTCGTTGCTTACGGCTGCTGTTTGCAAAGCCCAAGGCATCCACGTTGCAGGATGGATATTCAACGATCAGTATATGCACTATGAAGAAGAGATTGCAGGCTGGAGTGGCTATCCAGTGATTGCTTCATTACCTTTGGCAGGCAAAGCAGATAAAGGCTTTGTT
The DNA here is from genome assembly GCA_963760045.1 of uncultured Chitinophagaceae bacterium. Taxonomy (GTDB): domain Bacteria; phylum Bacteroidota; class Bacteroidia; order Chitinophagales; family Chitinophagaceae; genus Ilyomonas. The sequence continues at coordinate 78,605 of CAVXBN010000027.1, read as the reverse complement.
TTTGCTCAGGCAAACAGACTAAGAGATACATTACGCAAGGTATTGTATTGAAACAGAAAACCCATTATCGCAGACGGGTATGATACAAACAAAACGGTTGCCCCATCTGCGTTTATCGCCGCTATCTGCGGGAAACCACCAAGGATATGATGAAGAAAGAATTGCGCATCAAATACAGGGCAAAGCGCCTTGCCTTATCTGAAAAAGAAAGGATGAAGATGGATGACCTGTTGCTGATACAGTTTCAGAAACTCTCGTTTGAGAATGTTGAAGTATTGCTTTCCTACATGCCTATGCCACACACTGCCGAGCCGGAAACCCGCTTTTTTACCCGCTATCTCGAACACATCATTCCCGGCTTGCAGACTGCTTATCCCGTAACCGAATTTGCCACATTTTCCATGCATGCCGTTGCTACAAACGAAGAAACAGAGTTTGCCATGAATGCATTCCAGATAACCGAGCCCGTTGGCAATACCATAATAGAGCCTGCCGCGATAGACCTCATATTTGTACCAATGCTCATCTGCGATCTGGCGGGGCATCGTGTGGGCTATGGAAAAGGCTTTTACGACCGGTATTTACCACAATGCCACGATACGGTGATCAAAGTAGGATTCAGCTATTTTGAACCCGAAGAAAAGATTGACGATAGCAGTACAGACGATGTGCCGCTCAACTATTGCATTACGCCACAACATATTTATGAGTTCTAAGAACATTTTTATTGGCATATTCCGTTTTTTGCTCTTGCCATTGGCTTTGCTGTATGGCATTGCCGTCACAATCCGCAACTGGCTGTTTGATGTAAAAATCATTAAATCGGCAACTTTCAATTTTCCGCTTATCTGCGTGGGCAACCTGGTGGTGGGTGGCACCGGCAAAAGCCCGATGGTAGAATACCTGGTAGAAACATTGAAACCCGTGTATACTGTGGCTACGCTGAGCCGCGGCTACAAGCGAAAAACGAAAGGGTATGCGCTGGCAACAGCGGCAACCACGGCGCTCGAAATTGGCGACGAGCCGATGCAGTTTCATACCAAGTTTCCCGACGTTGCCGTAGCCGTAGGCGAAGAGCGCCTTGTAGCCATTCCGCAGTTACTGCACGACAGGCCCGCCACAGAAGTGATCATTTTGGATGATGCATTTCAGCACCGCTATGTAAATGCCGGACTGAACCTGTTGCTCACCGATTGTAACGACATATTTTATAAAGACTGGTTTTTGCCCAGTGGCAACCTGAGAGATCAGCGCAAATCGTATAAACGGGCGCACATCATCATTGTTACCAAATGTCCTGCCGGCTTGAACGATGAAGAAAAAAAGCAGGTCATCGCCGACATTCACCCGTTGAAACACCAGCATGTATTTTTCACCTGCATCAGCTATGGCGATGCCTATCATATTCTGTCATCTGCCAGGCTACCCGATCTTGCCAACAAAAGCGTATTACTGGTTTGTGGCATAGCCAATCCCAAGCCTTTACAGAAATACCTGCAGTCTCACTCGGCAGTTTTTGAAGAAAAACTTTATGGTGATCACCACATCTTTACCATCGACGATCTGAAAGATATCCGCAAAAGGTTTGAAGAAATGAAAGGAGAAGATAAAATCATCATCACTACGGAAAAAGATGCGGTACGACTTCACAAGTTTGATGAGCAGCTAAGCCATATGCCCTTTTATGTATTGCCGGTGAAGCCCCGGTTTTTGTTTGGAGAAGAAGAGCAGTTTAATGCACTGGTAAAAACGTTTATTGATGGCTTTTCTAAGATGGCTCCCGGCGAAGAAACCACCTAAACTAAGGTTCTGTGCTATTCTCCGGGCAATGACATTGTTTCGTCTTCATATGCCCTTCCTGACTCATGTATACTGCCTGTTTGTTTGTAAATAAACACACTTCCACTCACAGCAAACACTTAAAGTTTATCCATCATTTGCCGGTGACATCTTAAAAACAACAAACCTCTTTCGTTGCCAAAAGAGGTTTGCAAAGTGATGATGGAAAAGACTTAAATAAACAGGGAAATAATGGCATAAATGCCCATAGCCAGCAAAGCGCTCACCGGAATGGTAAGAATCCACGCCCAGATAAGATTGATGGTAACACCCCAGCGAACGGCCGACAACCGCTTGGTAGCACCTACACCAATAATAGAACCCGTAATGGTGTGCGTGGTACTCACAGGAATTTTGTAGTGCTCGGTAAAAAACAGCGTGAATGCACCGGCTGTTTCGGCGGCTACGCCTTCCAGCGGGGTTACTTTGGTAATACGTGTACCCATGGTTTTCACAATCTTCCAGCCGCCACTCATGGTTCCCAGCGCTATTACCGTATAGCAAGAGACGGGCACCCACATCGGCATATCGTTGATTGAATTTATTTTACCCGCAGCTACCAGCGCTACGCTGATGATACCCATTACTTTCTGCGAGTCGTTGCTGCCATGCCCGATACTAAAGAGTGCCGACGATACAAGCTGCAGCCGCCTGAACCATTTATCGGCACGGTATGGATTGGTATGCTTGCAAATATGCACAATGAGCACAGTAATGAAAAAAGCCACCACCATGCCCACAAAGGGCGCGATAAAGATAAACGCTGCGATTTTCAGAATCACATCGAGCTGTGGCGCCTGTAAGCCTGCGTGTGCTACAGCTGCGCCCGCAAAGCCACCAATCAGCGTGTGGGAAGAAGAAGAAGGAATGCCAAACCACCAGGTAAAGAGGTTCCAGATGATGGCGGCTATCAATCCTGCCAGTACCACGTACTGTGTTATGTATTCTTCGTGTACAGTTTTGGCAATGGTATTGGCTACGCCAAAACCACCCACCCAGTATTTTGCAATAAAGAAAGCTACGAAATTGAAAAATGCAGCCCACAACACTGCCTGGAACGGCGTAAGCACTTTGGTAGAAACAATGGTGGCTATCGAATTAGCAGCATCGTGAAAGCCATTGATATAATCGAAAATAAGAGCAAGTGCAATGATAACTACTAATAAGCTCATGTATGAGAGAGGTATATGGAATAATGGATGACTACGCGTATTTAACAATAATCGACTCTATCACGTTGGCAGCATCTTCGCACTTGTCCGTTACGATTTCCATTGCCTGATAAATTTCTCTTTTTTTGATAAATGCCTTTATGTCATTTTCATTTTCAAACAGGCGTTCGAGGTTCAGATCATAAATATCATCTGCCTGGTTTTCTATGCTGTTTACTTTCACCATGGCTTCCGTCATACGGCGCAGGTTTTTCAGGTCCCGCAATCCGTCTACCGCGGTTTTTATTTCTTTGGTAGCGTCAGATATGAGCTCAGCCATTTTGCGGATGCCGGTATCATCGGGGTTTACCTGGTAAAAGTTGATCTTTTTAGCGGAGCCATAGATGTAATCGCAGATATCATCGAGCGCCGAAGTAAGGGCATGAATATCTTCACGGTCAAAGGGCGTAATAAAATTGCGGCTCAGTTCTGTAAATATTTTGTGCGTGGTATCGTCGTTGCGATGTTCCATGTCTTCGAGCTGGGAGATAAATTGTGTGCGTCGCGCTTTTTCAGGCTCGTGAACCACCTGCTTCAACAGCAAACCCATATCGCACACGGTAGTGCCCACATTTTCAAACAACTCATAAAAAATGGTGTTCTTCGGCATGAAAAGCTTTCCAAACGTATTTAAACCCATAGTATCGATTTGTGCAAAAATAGAGATGTGGCAGTAGCTTAGCCGATGTGATAAAGAATTAATAATAACATAATACTACCCGTTCGCCGCGAAGCGCATAAATGTTTACACTTTGCAAGGCGTTTTCATCAGCATTCATTCCTCACTTAGTCGAGCCCAAGGTGATGCTGTATCTGCTCGAGCGTTTTGCCTTTTGTTTCCGGCACTTTGGTGAGCACCCACACCAGCTGCAAAGCCATCATAAACGAAAAGAAAGCAAAAATAGGCCACGGGTTGTCTTTCAAAATGCCATTATCCTTATCAATAAATACAGGCGATATCAGGGTAATAATAGCGGCAAACACCCAGTGTGTTCCTGCGCCAAACGATTGACCCATTGCCCTTATTTTATTAGGAAATATTTCAGAAATAAACACCCAGATCACCGCACCCTGACCGATGGCATGCGACGCAATAAACATGGCTAAAAATGCGGTGAGCATAGCTGCGCTTGCATGGCTGTAAAAACACCAGGCAACCATGGCTAGGCTAAATATGTAGCCGAAAGAACCAATGAGCAGCAGCGTTTTTCTACCCAGTTTGTCTATCAGGTACAAGCCCACAAAGGTAAATACGAGGTTGGTGCCACCAATGGTGATAGAACTCAGCAGCGAATCTTTTGCTGCCAGCCCGGCTCTTTCCAGGATGCGGGGAGCATAGTACAATATAAAATTGATGCCCGACCATTGATTGAAAAAAGCTACGAAAAAAGCCAGCCACAAAATGGTTTTGTGCTTTGCGCTGAAAAAGCCATGCACTTTACTGCCGTTTTCGTGTGCTATGCCCGACCGTACGGCAGCTATTTCTTCATCGGCATTGGAAATGCCAAGCCTCTTTAATATCGTTTTTGCTTCCGCATCTCTTCCTTTGGTAATGAGCCAGCGCGGGCTTTCAGGAATAGTGAATACCAGCACAGAGTAAATAATCGAAGGAATAGCCATAACACCCAGCATCCAACGCCAGTCGTTTTCTCCACCCACACCTTTCAGCAAATAATTGGATATATAAGCCATCAATATTGCAAACACAATGTTGAACTGGTACATGGCTACCAGCCTGCCCCTGGAAGAGGGTGTGGAAATTTCGGCAACATACGTAGGCGCTGCAACCGATGAAATGCCAATACCCAAACCACCGATAAACCGGAAAAATGAAAACATATAAGGATTGGTGGCAAAAGCAGAACCGATAGAAGAAACGGTAAATAAAATGCCAATCCAGATAAGCACTTTTTTTCTGCCATATTTCTGCGTAGGAATGCCGCCTGCCAGTGCACCGATGACTGTGCCCCACAAAGCCATTGACATAATAAAAAAGCCGTGAAACCACGGCGACGTATGCCACAAATCCTGGATAGGCTTGTCGGCACCGGAAATAACAACTGTATCAAAACCAAAAATAAAACCTGCCAGCGCTGCAATAAGTGAAATTCCAAACAGGGAGTTACTGCCCTTCGATCCTCCGGATACTACAGGGGAGCCAGTCGTTGACTTTTCAATATACATAGATAAATTTTTAAGAATGCCGCAGACGTGCAATCGTATTTTTACGCCTGAAGCCACAACCGAAAGTGATTCTATAAGTTAAAGATAGCAGCTTATGTTGATACCTTGTTCTTTTCTGTAGTGCGCCCAGCTTTGCCGATTTCCTGCCGGTGTTGGTTGGGTATTCCACTGTTGGATCTGAGTAAAAAAGTCGTTGGTACCGGTGTTTATTTATTTGCCGTTTCAAATTGAAGGAAAATAGCAACCGAAGGGAAAACGATAATTAAAGAAGGTGGTGTTGGCAATACAGACTATGAATAAAGTGAATAACTTTCTATCAACAATGAAGCCCGCACAAAGCGGGCTTCCTCATCAACCTTCATCAAATAAAAACCAAATCGTTCATTGCAGATTGTATGTAACGGGATGGTGTTTTACAAAAATAAAACGACGAACAGCCTGCTGCAACCGCATAATGATGTGAGTGTGCAGGTATAAACTCAAACAAATGAATATGGCAACTGCTGCCATACCACTGCAATCTCAAAACCTTCGATAATCAATTTTTTATAAATGCGGATAACCGACAACGGGAATTTTTACTGGTTGAAAAATAAATACAGACCACACAACCACTTGCATAAAAGCTCTACTGCAACAGGCAATTAGCATTATCGAAAGTAAATGGTACACTTTGATTGCATGCTAAAGAGCTTGAAGTGATATATGCCGAATGCTTTGGCAGCTCTTCATTTTTTGCACACCACTTTTTCAACAGTAACGGTTGAACATGCTGGATAAACAGCATTATTGTTTACTTATAGTAAAGGTTTGATTGTGGTGCTGATCGTCAGTTAATACCAATATATATCTTCCGGCAGCATAGCGGCTCATGTTGAGTGAAACGGTCGTAAGACCTTCATTTGCTGTACCTGTTTTCAACATCAATGTTTTACCCGACATATCAGTCAGTTGCAGCGTGTATTTACCCTTTGCAACAAACGCCGCAGTTGCCATATTTGCTACAGGGTTGGGATAAACTTTTAGATCGGCAGCAGGGATTTTAGTATCAGCTATGTTATTGCTGAGAGTTAAGTTAACGGGCGACGTATTGGAATAGGCAATGGGTGTTTCGGTGGTGGTTGTAATAGCAGGACCTGCGCTTAAAAACCGGGCAACAGCCATTTTTCGCGGTTCGCTGTAGCCAGTGGAAGTATAGCCTGCCTCCACAATCTTTCCATCACTTTGTACGGCTACGCCATACGCCACAGATTGTTGCGTAGAAGATTTACCAAATGTAGCAGTAACTATACCATCAGAACCGAAGCCTGCGTCTGGTGTTCCATCTGTATTAAGACTGGTCAACTCGAATTTAGCATTGGCGTCATAGGAATCGGATGCTACATATCCTCCTACAATAACTTTCCTATTGGGTTGCATGGCAATAGCCGTTGCATGGTGGTACAATGAGTGAGAAGTATTGGGAAGCAAAACTTTTCCTTTGTTGCCATATTTATAATCCAGCGATCCGTCAGCAAGATACCGGACCACCGCGCCTTTTGCAATATTATCTGCGTCATAATAGTCACCTGCCACCAGTATTTTCCCATTGCCCTGTATGGTTACGGCTCTGCCTCCTCCGAAGTTTGAAGACGTGTTTTTTACAATCTGCGTAACCACCTTTCCATGATTGCCAAAAGTGTTATCTAAAGCACCATTGCGTAACAACCGGGCAACTGCAAAGCGATTGCTATAACCATCATTGGTAAAACCATCTGATACACCTGCGACAACAATTTTACCATCGGTTTGTATGGCTACTGAATATGCCTGGTCGTATGTTTCGTCCGAACCTGTGGTAAAACTAATGGTAACTGCCCCGTTCGTTCCGAAGGTTTTATCCGTTGTACCATCGGTATTCAGCCGTATAATCTCAAATTTGTCTCTATCGGTATTGCCATACATACACTACATAGCCGGCCAGCACAATTTTACCATCGGTTTGTATGGCTACCGACCGAAGCCCAGTTCCCGCAAGGGTATAGCCCTAGCCCCCGCCAAATGAATAGTCTGGCGTTCCGTCGGCATTTACCCGTGCTATGTAACCATTGCTAAAAGAAAACTGGGCATCATCGCCCACTATGATTATCTTATTGTCGGACTGCACCGCCACTGCATTTGCTGATAAATAATACCCACTCCCAGGCGTAAAAATCTTCAGTCCCACCGTACCGTGATCTCCAAAACTGTTGTCTAATGAACCATCTTGCTTAAAGCGGCATACGCCAAAAGCCCATTCAGGGTTATCATAAATTCCTGCTACCACAATTCGTCTGTGAGAGTCGATAGCGACAGCCGTACCTTTAGATGAATGATTGCCAATCTGAGCTGTATTCTTTCCGTTGTGGCTAAAGGAAGCATCGAGGCTGCCGGGCTGACTTTGGGCAGCAGTAACCAGAAACATGATCAGCATTAATGTAGTGAACGTTTTCATGATTGATTGTTTTTAGGGTGTATTTGAATTTTAAGTCTGGCTTTATAAACTTCACAGCGCAGGCAGACGTTGCAGTCTCAGAACTGCCACTGTCATTTCCATATTTGTGTTCTAACCCTGCGTTTTTTACGTTTGGGAAGCTTTTGCTGGTAAAACGTAAATCAGTTCACAATGAACTGGCAAAAAAAGTCGTTGAAATTGTTTTTGAAAAAAGAGGAAAAGAGTTTTTAAAGGTGAATGGTTTCGTTAATAAACCGAATAAAGTCAGTAATTGCTTCTATTCTGGCTATCAGTTGTTTTTTGTGTTTATTCCTTGTTCCTGTTATCGGCAAGCCACGATCAAAAATGGAAAAAGGCAGTCTGAAAGTTCTAACAAATCAATGAAGGTAATTTCCTTTCTATAAGCCAATAAGAGAGAAGAGTGTGTATAAAAGTTCATCTCAAAGCTATCTGTTTTTCAAAAAGGATACAATTAATTTTGCTGTGCAACCCTTCTTTAATTTGCTGCCTTAAGTGAGGTTTTTAATTATTTTTCTTCCGTTGCTTATATCGTAGCGATGTCGCACATTTTTTGTGCTATCATTTTCGCAGCACTAAAACTGTAAATCCGGATATCATAATTATAAGCAATTTTTAAGGGTGGTTGCACATCACCAAAAGGTAATTTTATCGCTGGTTAAATTAATTTAGGAACATGACGGAGGCTGGCATACAGTACAAGCAATTACTTGATGAGATTACGGAATTGAGAAACAGGAACACGTTGTTGCAGTCAAAAAATGCGGCATTGCAGAAGCAAAATGCCGACTTACTCACCGACCTAGCCGATACGGCAAGCGAACTGAATCTTAGCAATGACCAGTTTAGATTGATGGCCGACAGCCTGCCCGTAATAGTGTGGACAGCAGATGCAGACGGAACGGTAGACTACTTAACCAGCGCTGGTACGACTTTACCGGTCAGTATAAAGACATGCCTCATGGCTGGGGCTGGTTGCCGGTATTGCACCCCGACGATAAAGACCGCACTATAGAAACCTGGAACCATTCGCTTCTTACCGGGCTTACCTACGAAATTGAATACCGCTTTAAACGCGGCAGCGACTCTTCTTACCAGTGGTATCTTGGCAATGCAATTCCCTTAAAAGACAAAAAAGGGAAAGTGCTGAAATGGTTTGGCACCTGCACCGATATCCAGGAACAGAAAAATGCCCAGAATAAGAAAGATGAATTTATCAGCATTGCCAGCCACGAACTAAAAACACCACTCACCACCGTAAAAGCATTTTTGCAGATTGCACAAACGGTCATAGAACCGGATCAAAGCGCTTCCCGCTTTATCAACAAGGCTGCCAACCAGCTTGAACGCCTTGAAAAACTGATTTCCGACCTGCTCGATGTGTCGAAAATGAATGCCGGGAAAATGATTTATAATATTGAAAACATCAATATTACGGATACGCTGAAAGAGGTCATAGAAAGTGTGCAGCAAACGTCCACACAGCATACCATAGTATTAAAATCTCGAGGAAAATATCAGGATAAAAGGCGACAAACTAAGGCTGGAACAGGTGATGAACAACCTGCTTACCAATGCCATAAAATACTCTCCCGGCGCTACCAAATTGATTGTAAGCCGCGAAGTGCAGCAGGGCAATTTAATTGTATCTGTCCAGGATTTTGGCATTGGCATCGCCCCCGAAAATCTGAACAATCTTTTTGAACGCTATTACCGTGCAGACAATACAGCTATGCGCTTCCAGGGTCTTGGGCTGGGCTTGTTTATTTCCTCCGAAATCATCAAACGCCACAACGGTAGCTTCTGGATAGAAAGCGAGATGGGCAAAGGGTCCACCTTTTATTTCTTACTGCCGGTAAACGGAAAAAACTCTTTTACTGACCTGGAAACGGATCATAAAACCTATTTTAAAAGCAGCTTTCTTACCATATATTACAACGAAAGCCAGCACTGGATTGAAGCCGACTGGCTGGGTTATCAAAACTACGACTCCGTTACCAGGGGTTGTATGATTCTGCTGAACCTGATGAAAAATAACTCCTGTACAAAAGTGCTCAACGACAATACGCACGTCGCAGGAAACTGGTCTGAAGCAGCAGACTGGGTTGCAAGCTTTTGGTTTCCGGCGATGAAAGAAGCAGGGCTCAGGCATTTTGCCTGGATCTATTCAGACAGCACTTTCAGCAGAATGTCGGCAAATAAAACAGTGGATTCCATAGACAACCATTTTAATCACTTTTTCGACAATAAAGAAGAGGCAGAGCAATGGCTGCAATCGCTGCCCGAAACCAGCCGATAGCGAGTAAAAGCTCCGGCGTTGCCTAAAGAAGCATTGCATTACCTTCCTACCTGCGGTACAATGGGCAAACTTTCATTGCCAGTTTCATTTACAGACTGCACGGCAAAAAAGTAATTGTCTTTGCTGTAAGGCAGCCGGATGCTGGTAGCAGTGGTGTAAAATTTTTGCTGCCATACTGCTGAAGACGTTTCCCTCATCAGCACATAATAACCTGTGGCACGGCTGCCCGCCTGTTTCCATGACAGGTAGGTAGAGTTGGTAAGATCTTTTACATCCACCTTTACTTCCTGTGGCGATTGCGGAGCTTTGGCAAGGTTGGCAAGTACAGAAAGATTCACACCTGTATTTTTCCTCAGGTACTCAAAGTCCATAAATTCGGCAAGATCGCCATAGCGAATACCGTTTTCTGTGCGCACGTCCTGGTGCTGATGTTCAAAATTTTCGTTCATTTCTGTAAGACGCACGGCAGCAAAACCATTTTCTACAAAAGGCGTATGGTCGCCGCCGCGCAAAAACCGGTCGTTGCGGTAGATCAGCACCACTTCCAGGTTGTCTGTATACCGCTCTCCCACTTCTTTTACGTAGCGTGCCAGTTGGCGGGCTTTGCCATCATTTTCCCAGCCCATAAAGCGTATCATCTTTGCCAGACTATCCAGCCTGTAAGCCGGCAATCCTTCGCTGAATACGCGGAGTTTTGTATTGTTGATGATATTCGTTTCGCTGCTGTTGTTGCTGCCCATAATGTCGTTGTTCAGCACGGCTTCTATAGTCCAACCCCTTCTCTTTTGATGTTTGAGCCAAAAAAGAAGAACCCAGCAAGCCTTGCTCTTCGCCGCTCACGGCCACAAAAATAATAGTAGCCGGAAAAGAGTTTCGGCTCATGATGCGCGCGCATTCCAGCACGGCAGCCACACCACTGCCATCATCGTTGGCACCGGGAGAGTCGCCGGTTTTGTCCATCACATCGGTACGCCTGCTGTCCAGGTGCCCACTGATTACAAATATTCTTTTATCTGCTGTGTCTGTGCCCTTGAGCACTGCCATTACATTGCCCAGCAAAGTGGGCGCGTCCAGGCGGTTTTTATTGGGCAAAAGGGTGGTTGTATCAATATAAGCGCTAAGCCTGCCGCCGCTTTGCGCAGCAAACGACTGAAATTTTTCGAGCACCCAGTTGCGCGCAGCGCCAATACCTTTTTGTCTTTCTTTCTGTGTACTGATGGTGCTGCGTGTGCCATAATTCACCATCGACGTGATATAGGCATGTAGCGAATCGGCCGATATTTCATTTACCATGCGCTCTATCGCCGTATCGCGGTGAATGATGGTTTGCGAAAAAGAAGAACTGCCGGAAAGGAGAACTAGAACAAATGGTAAAAAGTTTTTCATAGATAAAGTTGGATGATTAAAGATAATGCCAGACCCGACCGAATTTCTATCCATTCGGCGTATGGCATCTTAATTTCCTTGTTTCCGCTTATCTTCATTACCTATGCTGCACCGCTCTACCATACAATTGCTGCGTCTGCCCTTTTCTTTCTTGCTGATGCCGGTATATTGGTTCGCGTTGAGCACGCTGCCCGCGCTGCAGGTTACAAATGCCATAATCATTTTCATCATTCTTCATGTATTGGTATATCCTGCCAGCAACGGCTACAACAGCTATATGGACAGGGACGAGGGCAGTATTGGTGGCGTTGCACACCCTATGCTCCCCACAAAGCAACTCTTTTATGCGTCTGTGCTGCTCGATGTGTGCGCTGTTATAGCTTCCTTTTTCATCAGTGTTTCTTTTGCCGGGGCAGTAGCCGTGTATATTTTTTTTTCAAGATTGTATAGCTATCGGCCAATAAGGCTAAAACAGTATCCTGTTGCAGGCTATCTAACCGTAATCCTCAACCAGGGCGCGCTCACTTTCTGGATGGTTTATACCGGCGCAAATGCTGTGCAAACCGTACCTTTTCCGGCCCTTCTTTGTGTAGCAGCTACCTTTCTCATCGGTGGCTTTTATCCCATCACGCAGGTATACCAGCACGAGGCCGATGCGAAAGATGGTGTAACGACTATCAGCATGATGCTGGGCATACGTGGCACTTTTGTTTTTTGCGCAGCAATGTATCTGGTTGCATTTGGCTTGCTGTTTGTCCACTTTCAACGCGCGCACCAGGTTTTCCGTTTTCTGCTGGTGCAGGTGTTCTTTATTCCTGTATTGCTTTATTTTTTTTACTGGGCAAAGAAAGCCTGGCAAGACAGAACCTATGCAGATTTTGCACACACGATGAAAATGAACTGGCTGGCTGCAACCTGTACAAATGCAGCATTTATTACATTAACAATATTGAACCATTTTGGCTAACATTATTTCGATAGCGACCGCTTTACCCGATCATTGTCACCGGCAGGAAGACATACTGCAGTTTATGCAGCAGGCATATAATCTCGATGCCACCGATAAGCGTAAGCTGGCATTTTTGTATCGCCACAGTGGTATAGAAAAACGCTATTCCGTATTGCAGGATTTTAGCCTGCCGGCACAGCAGTGGCAGTTTATCAATGTGGAAAGCAACGAAACCACGCCACTGGATATCAGGATGAAGCTTTATAAACAACATGCTTTGCCCCTGAGCGTAAAAGCAGCCGAGCGATGCCTCAGCAAATTGAAAGACCCGGTTAGGGTCACGCATCTTATTACGGTAAGCTGCACCGGTATGAGCGCACCGGGGCTCGACCTGGAACTGGTAGAAGCGCTTCAGCTATCGCCCAATATCTTCCGCACATCTGTGAATTTTATGGGCTGCTATGCGGGCGTTCATGCGCTAAAGCTGGGAAAGCTCATCTGCGACGGAGATAAGCATGCCCATGTGCTGATAGTATCTACAGAACTGTGCACCCTGCACTTTCAGCAGGACTATACAGCCGATAATGCGGCGAGCAGCCTCTTGTTTGCCGATGGCAGTGCCGCTATTCTTATGAGCAACGAGGACAGCCGGGAAGCCATTGTGTCCATCGATCATTTTCATTCTGCCATTGCTACCAAAGGCAAGCAGGATATGGCGTGGGAAATCAGCAGCAAAGGCTTCCTGATGACGCTTAGCGGTTATATACCTCAACTGATAGAGCACGACATTTCTTCGCTGGTGGAAGATGCACTGGCTGTGAGCCATATTTCGAAAGAAGACATTGGCTACTGGTGCATACATCCCGGTGGCAAAAGAATTATCGATACCATTCAAAAACAATTAGAACTGCCGGATGAAGCTGTACAATATTCACGCGACGTATTGAGCAATTATGGCAATATATCATCAGCCACTATCTTTTTTGTGTTGAAAGAAATATGCCGGAAGGCAAAAGAAACAGGCAACCGGGCACCTGCGCTGGGTGTGGCTTTCGGACCCGGACTAACGATGGAAACTTTTACCGCTACAATCCTATGAACCTGCAGCAGCGATCTTATCAGAAAGAACTGTTAGACAACGACAACATCCCGTTCGATGATATCCGGCAGAATATGCAGGAACTCAATACCATCAACACTTTGCTGGGCGGGCACCGCATCACGCTAAAAGGATTTAACGCATTGCGGGGTCAACAAAAAAACCTCCACATCTGTGAAATAGGCTGCGGCGGCGGCGACAACCTGCTTGCCATTTATCGCTGGTGTAAGAAAAACAATGTAGGCGTAAGTTTTACCGGCATTGATATTAAAGAAGAATGCATTGAATTCGCCCGGTCGAAACAGGAACTGCCGCTGTGTACCAACTGGATTGTGAATGATTATAAAAGATGTGATTTTCCACGATCTTCCCGATATCATTTTTTCCAGCCTGTTTTGCCATCATTTCAGCAATGAAGAACTGATACAGCAACTGCAGTGGATGCAGCGCCATTCTTCAATAGGTTTTTTTATCAATGATTTGCAACGGCACTTTTTGGCTTATCATTCTATTCAACTTCTCACCCGTTGCTTTTCAGATTCCTACCTTGTAAAGCACGATGCAAAGCTGAGCGTGGCGCGTGGATTCAGCAGACGCGACTGGAAATATATTTTCACAAAAGCCGGCATTCATCATTTTAAAATTCAATGGCAATGGGCATTTCGCTATCTTCTCCTTTATCGTCATGTACCATAATGGCAGCTACGATATCGCAATTATTGGCGGCGGATTGGCTGGTTTGTCGCTGGCGATTCAGTGTGCAGGCGAAGGTTACAAAACAGCATTGTTTGAGCGCGAAACGTACCCGTTTCACAAAGTGTGCGGCGAATACATCAGCCACGAAAGCAGCCCTTTTTTAGAGCGTCTTGGCGTGCCTCTCAGCCAGTTGGCTCTTCCACAAATCAGCCAGCTTACGGTTTCGGATGTTAAAGGGAAGGCTTATCATTTTCCACTTGATATGGGTGGCTTTGGCATCAGCCGCTACACACTTGATAACTTACTATATGGCATTGCTATACGCAAAGGCGTAGCAGTCTTCAGCAGTACACAAAGTGAGTGATATTGTACCGGAGAATGATGCGTATATCATTCACACTTCATCGGCAACTTACAGCGCGAAAATAGCCTGCGCAGCATATGGTAAACGAAGCAATTTTGATATTCAATGGAAGCGATCATTTGCGCAGCAAAAACCCAACAAACTCAACCATTATATTGGCATTAAATACCACGTTCAGTATCCGCAACCGAAAGATACCATTGCCCTGCACAACTTTGCAGATGGCTATTGCGGCATCTCGGCGATAGAAGACGACAAGTGCTGCCTGTGCTACCTGACTTCGGCCAACAACCTTAAAAAACACAACAACAGTGTTCGGGAAATGGAAAAACAGGTGCTATCGAAAAATCCGTTGCTGAAAGATATTTTTTGCAACGCCAGCTTTTTGTATGCTCAGCCGCTGGCAATTTCACAGGTTAGTTTTGAACAAAAATCGCAGCTTGAAAAAGGCATTTTGATGCTTGGCGATACGGCAGGGCTGATAACGCCTCTTTGCGGCAACGGTATGAGTATGGCAATGCATTCTTCCTTTATTGCATTCCGCAATATTTCTTCTTATTTCAATGGAAAAACAACACGCAGTGAGATGGAGCAACAGTATGCTGCGCAATGGAAAGATCAGTTTGCCGCCAGGCTGATGGCAGGAAGAACCATTCAGCGGCTGTTTGGTGGCAATAGGTCAACGGCTTTTTTCTTACAGGCAATGCACTACCTGCCGTTTGTAGCCAACCGTATTATTAGTGCCACGCATGGCAAACCATTTTAGAAATACCTATGCGTTGGCTAACGGAAAGTTGGCAACTGAATGATACCGGCAATGATAGAGCCAGGCGCTTCATTGTGAGATGGCAAAACTACCAGTTTGTAAACCGGCGCTGCATTCTGCTGCCTGTACATTTGTGAGCTCAACACCGATGAGGTGCAAAGAACAATGAGCAGGATGGTGAAATATGTTTTTTTCATTTCTAACGGTTGAGTTGAAAGGATAACGTTGCAAAAGTAGTTTTGTTACATTCTTTTTACAATCGCATAAACATGCGGCACAAACAGGTATTTAACCGCATAACCATTCCTTCCGCCGCTATTCCTTATTTTAGCGCCTAATATTATCAATAATGGCAGCAGTAAAAATTACAGTTAACAATAACGGATCCCTGAAAGTAGAAGGTGAATTTGAAGTAGTAGATAAAACCGGAAGTTCCTACGACCTTGGTGGTCGCACGGTCGTTTCTTTTTGTCGCTGCGGTCTTTCGCAAAACAAGCCTTTCTGCGATGGCTCGCACAAAGGACATTTTGAGCATGATGCGGTGGCTTTTGCATTGCCCCCTAAAAAAGCGTAAGACGCAGAAAAGGTAGCCGCAGACAGGCAGATTGTCAAAGAAAAAAGCAACAGGTTGCTGTTATCATGTTTTCCATGATATTGCCAACCTGTTGCTTTTTTAATAGCAAAAAAATCTAGCTTCCTGTGCGGGGACTTTCTTTTAAGTATGGCTCGTTTCTGCAGTTTCCTCCTCAGGCAACGCATTAGTGGTAGCTTTTTGTGGCGGTTTCGATGCGAGAATACCCGCAGGCACTTTCAATTCGCCGGTACCGGCATCTATAATGCCATTTCTTTCATCTTCTATATTGGTTGCCTGTGTATATACATCTCCGGCAATCGGGCGTTTGCGAAGCTCTTCTTTAAAAAGTTTGATCTGCGTTGTCCTGTCGTTCCGAATCTTTGGGACCTCCATAATTGGCAAAACCAAAGCCGCCCCACTCACTTACGATGATGGGCAACTGATGCCGGTAAAAAAACGGATCGCCTACTACCAGCGGAAAGGCAGCCACGCCATCGAGTTGTCCGTCTACCAGCCTGTCCAGCACATCTTTCCAGCGGTCGAGATCGGGCGTGTATAAATGCGCTGTCAGCAGATCCGACTTCAGCCTTCCTTCATAAGACACGTGCTGCCAGCCATCATTATCCACCACCAAAAACTGCGGATGCGCCAAGTTGCATATAATGATACAAATCCATGATATATTGCCGGGTTTCGGGATTGGTGGCAATGTCCTGCGCGCCCCAGTCTTCATTATACAAACTCCAGATCACTACGGATGGATGCGTTTCTATCAGTGCCAGCATCCGCATCAGTTCGGCCCGGTGGGCTTCGCGGCTTCGCGCGTTTGAGCTGTGCGGGCTTGGCACTTCCACCCACAGCAGCATGCCCATTTTATCGGCCAGATTGTAAATCCGCGGATCTACGCCGGCAATATGAATACGCACGAGGTTGCAGCCAAGCTCTTTCATGGCATACATATGCGTTTTTATTTCTTCATAAGATGAGGTGCCCGGCTGATACAAAATACCATCCAGATACACAGGTTTATTGTTGAGATACACGCAGCAACCGCGCGATTCTATTTTGCGCAAGCCAAAATTGGTTTCTATTTCAGCTATGTATCCCTTTGCATCTATCAGCTGCGCCACAAGGCGGTACAGATGTGGCGATTCGGGCGACCAATGCCTGGCACCCGGCACTTCGAGCACCACGCGCTGCCTTTTTTGCCCTGCTTCCAGCCGCAACGGATAGTCAGATGTGGCGACGGGCTTCTTCAGATTCCTGTTTGCGTTCAAACACTTTTAACCGGAGCACATAATTGCCGGCATCGTGAATGCGCGACGTAACATTAAAACGGACAAGATTGTCTTCCACAATGCTCACTACGCCTACACGCGAGCGAAGCCGGTTGCGCTCTACCGATTCAAGCCAGATGCTGCGAACGGCACCGGTATAGGTCTGGTACCAGATTCCGCCCCGCTTATACACATACGATTCCTGCTTGCCACGGGGTATATCGGCATCCATTGTATCGGCAATGCGTACTGTAAGGCGGTTTACGAGGCGCAGACTTTCTTCATTGATTTCATAAGAAAAAGAAGTGTATTCTCCTATGTGCACCGCCTCGCCTTCGATGGTGGAAAGCGGCAATCCATTGAGCCATACCTGCGTTTCGTATCCGCAGGCGCCAAACGTAAGCTGCAGCATGTTTTGCGGTGGCAGCTGCGAGCGGTCGGGCAGCGGAAATTCTCTTTCGTACCATACCACTACTTTGTCCTGCCAGCTTGGGTTATCGCTTTGCTCCTTGCCTTTGTTGATCTGCTCTTCTATGCTGCCCGGCCAGTGGGCTGTCTGCTGATATTGATGCCATAAAAACCAGCCTTCCCGAAGACCTGCGTCTTCCAGATCGAGTGCAAAATTCCATTCACCGTCAAGCAATACATAGGCGTTGGGACGAATAACAGCTCGGGGCAAAGGATTGGTGAATACCTCATCAGCATCACCTTCCTGCCGGCTTCTCGTAAGATTGTAATTGGGATGTACCTGTTCCATAGTAAGTAACCAAGTCTTTAGTAGAAAAATAAGACGTGCTTATGACAAGTAATTGCAGGCAATGTTTATCCCCTACAAAAGCAAGCATCGTTTACATAAAAGTAAGAAGATATAGATAAGCATCGAAGTTGTGATGAATAAATATGTTCTGCCTGCTATCAGGGAATTTTTTAGCATACTCCGCATTGGCGTTCAGGATGATAAAGTCGCCAGCCCGCTCGTAGTGCAGCGAGTTGTAGTAAGCAGGTTGCTTGTAGCCGGGCACCTGTTTTTGCACAAGTTTATATACCACTGTTCCCAGGTATTTCTGGTAGGTTTCGCTTGCCTTCTGTGTACTTTTTGCCAGACGGTTGTATACATGCCGCAGCACAAGGTTTTTTGGAAATTTCTGTTTGCTGACCATGCTTTTTGCATCTGTAAACGGATTGGTTGTGTTGAAGTCGGCCAGCGTTTGAATAGCGACAGGTGTTTGCGGTACCCAATCTGCCGTATTTACCACATTGCATGCCCAGCCTCCTGCCGTGAGGCGCTCATAATCGTAGGCAAAAAACAGGTTGCCGGGTTTGGGGGCAGCGCTGCAATAGGTTTTGAATAGAATATCTGCCGGCAATGTCTGCGCCTGTTGCCGGTAGTGCAGGTAGGAAGTGAGCAGGTAAGCAATGGCGCCTCCCTGGCTATGCCCCATGATATAAAATTCACGGATACCGGCACGATAGCAGGAATCGATGTTTGCCACAATATCGTCTGCCATACCTGCCATTCCAAGAAGCCAGCCCACATGCACAGCTGCTTTCTCATTGTCTGCTAACTGGTATGAGAAAAGCGTACTGTCGTTTAGCTGTAAAGCACCTTTGGCAGGCACCATGGCCGCATAGAAATTTTCGAGCCAGCTGCTGCTGGTGGGTGTAGTGCCGCGTATGCTGATGACAGCCAGCGAATGATCGTTGTGTATCCATAAATCCCAGCGGTTGTCTAAGGCCAGTCACGGGTGCGCGATAGGCCAGTGAATAGTCTTCGGGCATGGAAACAGAAGATTTGGTCCATAATGCTGTATCGGTTTGATGTGCCGATATACGCAGCAATTGTGCATATTCCTCTTTGTCGAACCCCGGCTTCAACTGCCGGGAAAATGAACACAACGGCACAAGTAAACAAAAAAGAAGAATTTCTCTACAATTCATAGATCAATGGAAAGAGATAATCAGGTGATGAAATGCTGTTGCAGGAAGAGCTGTACACTTTCCCTGTTCCGAATTTACTTAGCCTGCATCTTTCGCACCAAAAGCCACTTTTGCCTGTTGGCAATACTTTTGCCATCTACCGTTCGAACATGAACAATAAAATCAGAGTGTATGAATAAGGATAAGCCTTATGTTATTTGCCACATGCTGGGTTCTGTGGATGGTCGTATCAAGCAGGACATCTGGGGATTTGAAAATGCATCCCAATACTTTGAAGAAACGGCAGAAAAAATTGAAACCGATGCCTGGCTAGTTGGTCGTGTAACGATGCAGGAATTTTCGAGCAAACGATCTTATGATATCACTTCCACCGGGGAAGATATCCCAAAGAAGACTTTGTGGGCGATACAGAAGCCAAGAGTTTTGCCGTAGTTATTGACCCATCGGGAAAGTGCTTTTGGGATAGCAATACGGTTTCTACCGAGCATGTTATCGAGGTATTATCAGAACAGGTATCGCCAGGCTATCTCGAGCATTTGCGGAGCAAAAAAGTATCGTATGTCTTTGCCGGCAAAAACGAACTAGACCTTGCACTTGCCTTACAAAAGCTAAAACAGCTATTTTCTATCTCAACCGTTCGGATAGACGGAGGTGGACACGTAAACGGCTCTTTCTTAAAAGCCGGGCTTATCGATGAATTCAGCCTTGTGCTGGCGCCGGTAGCAGACGGCACTATCGGTTCGCCAACGGTATTTGAAGCAGAAGAAGGGCACGACAGTGGCCGCCAAGCCACGCGGTTTACCATCAAATCTGTTGAAAGAATTTATGAAGATTTCTTATGGATTCGCTACGAGGTAAAGAAGTAACAGGTCACAGAATAAACACATAAAAAAGCAACGCATTCAGAGCAAATTCTGAATGCGTTGCTTTTTTCGACACTTATTTATTATTTGGTTTTGCAACTTTTACATTGCAGATATTATGACGGTTTTTCAAATGAAATGCCCTGAAACCATTACGAATACACCACGCCGGCTTCCATCACTTCGGCCAGCAATTCGTAAGAATGCAGTTTCGCTTCCATATCAAAAATATGAGCGTTTACCATTAGTTCATTGATACCCGTTTGTGCAACAAATTGCTGTATGCCTTTTTCAATAGTAGCTGCACTGCCGATAAAGGAGCCTGCCAACATTTGCATTACATGAGCTTTTTCATATTCATTCCAGATGTCATTCATGTTTTTTACCGGGGGCTGCAGCAGTTCGCGCGTGCCGCGTATAATGCCCAGGAAAGCCTGGAAGGCAGATGTAGCGAGATAATTGGCTTCTTCGTCGGTATCTGCTGCTATAACATTTACACAAGCCATCATATATGGCTCCTGCCATTGCGCAGACGGCTGAAAATTTTGCCGGTAAATGGAAAAAGCAGCCTGCATTTGCTGCGGTGCAAAATGACCCGCAAATGCATAGGGCATACCCATTGCTGCTGCCAGGTAAGCACTATCGGTACTGGAGCCTAATATCCACATGGGAATGTCGATTCCTTCGCCGGGAATGGCTCTTACTTTCGCTGTATGGTTGGCGGCAGAAAAATAGGTTTTCAGCTGGTGCAATTGCTGTGGAAAATCTTCTGCGCCCAGGTGGTTGCTGCGGCGCAGCACTGTGGCGGTAAGCCCGTCGGTGCCGGGAGCACGCCCCAATCCAAGATCAATTCGTCCGGGATAAAGACTGGCTAAAGTGCCAAACTGCTCAGCAATTACCAGCGGAGAATGATTGGGCAGCATGATGCCGCCAGAACCTACACGCATATGGTGCGTGCCGCCTGCAATAAAACCAATGAGCACTGCCGTAGCCGAGCTGGCTACGCTCACCATATTGTGATGTTCAGACAGCCAATAGCGCCGGTAGCCAAGCTTTTCTACGTGCTGTGCCAGCCGCAGGCTGTTGCGAAATGTATCTTCCGGCGTAGTGCCGTGCAGCACAGGTGCAAGATCTAATATGGAGACAGGGATAGATCCGGTTGTTGTATTCATCTTGTAATTCTTCTTTGTAAAATATCCGTTTTTACAAAGGTAGGGAGAGAAAAAGGCAAAGAGATGTTACAAAAATGAATGAAGCTTACTCATAAACTGTCACGAGCTGTAGGTACATCTACATGTCAATTTCGCAGGAATGGGTGCGTTTCACCACCAACTTAAAAAATACAACAACACAAAAGTGGATACAAACCGTTTAGTATGTGTAGTACATTTAAACAAACCCGTTTCCATGCAGTCATGATTACCGGTGCAACGTCATGCGCTGATTGATGTATTGAATGTAAAGGCAGGAAAAAATTTTGGTCTATTTTCTACCATAAGGTTTGTCTCCGGCGTGTATATTTACACAACTATTCCCGATGGTCAGTTTATAACCAAATCTATCAGTAACCAACCAACTCATTTCCATGTTTAAAAAATGCTTTTTCTATTCCACAGGGTTTGCCTGTTTTATGTTCCTGATGGCGCAGACAAGTTTGTCCTCCTGCACAAAAACGGAGACCATAATTGACTCAATTATCCGTACCAAAACGGATACGCTCATTACCATTATCAGGGATACATTACAGGAAAAAGATACGCTGCTCACCACGGCTCTTCTTACGGCAACGCCCTGGAAGCTGCAGGAAGTGAGAGCCTTGTCGGGTGGCACTTATATTTACTACACGCGCGGCGGCACATCCAATTCCCAGAGTTTTGATAATGAGTTTATCACGTTTCACACCGATAATACAGGCTCGTATACAGATAATGGAGGTGCAACCACATCGTTTAGCTGGCACTTTACAGATGCAACGAACACAGAACTGGTGTGGATATGGAATTTAGCGCAGCCAGTTACCATTACATGGGAAAATATTGTGTATGATTACGGATCTCTGCGCTATACGGAATAT
Organism: uncultured Chitinophagaceae bacterium; assembly: GCA_963760045.1. GTDB lineage: Bacteria > Bacteroidota > Bacteroidia > Chitinophagales > Chitinophagaceae > Ilyomonas. The sequence goes on along the minus strand of CAVXBN010000027.1, from coordinate 56,595 downwards.
TATACACAATTTGGAACAAATGTGTTGTCATCGGAAGTAAGGATACGCAAATAATTGTTGCAGAAACAGCATCTTTTACTGTACATGCACTGTACCGCTACTTACAGAACTTTACAAAAGCGCATAACATACATTGCCTTCGTAATACTGTTGTTGAGAGTCATTTCATTTTTGGTGGCATACGGCTCATCACGCACGGCTGCAAACAGTTTCAGCAACAGTTTTACCACATCTTTTGCAGCAGGTGATTTCTTATTGCCGGATTCTTTTGTTCCCGCTTACCTTTGCGGCAAAACAACCATTCTATGACAACAATTGCTGTAGCTAAAGGAGATGGAATCGGACCAGAAATAATGGATGCAGTTCTTCACATATTTCAGGCGGCCAATGTACCGCTCGAGTATAAAACGGTGGACATGGGCAAATGGGTATTCGATAAAGGCTACAGCAACGGCATGACGCCTGAAGCGCAGCAGACCATAGAAACACTAGGCATTTTGTTTAAAGGACCGATGGAAACACCAAAAGGAAAAGGTGTGAAAAGTGTGAACGTGACAGCCCGCAAAACGTGGAATACCTACGCAAACAAACGCGTATTTCAAACTCTTCACGGTGTGGATACCGTATTTAGCAAAGCAGGAATACCCATCGACATTACCATTGTGCGCGAAAACATTGAAGATACTTATGGTGGCGTAGAACATATGCTCACACATGATGTGGCGCTGAGCCGCCGATTCATTACGCGGCCCGGAAGCTGAGCAGGTGATCAACTATGCGTTTGAAATGGCGAAACGCAAAAAATACCCGTCGCATTACCTGCGGGCATAAAGCCAACATCATGAAAATAACGGATGGCCTGTTTCTCGAAGTGTTCTATGAAGTAGCCAAAGAATACCCGGAACTGAAAGCCGATGATGTCATTGTCGATGATCTTTGTATGAAGCTGGTGACACGTCCTGATACCTTTGATGTGGTGGTGCTTACCAACCTGCAGGGCGACATTGTGAGCGATCTTTGCGCAGGGCTTGTAGGTGGTTTGGGCTTTGCTCCTTCAGCGCCAACATCGGCGATCATATCTGCATCTTTGAAGCAGTGCATGGCACCGCGCCTGATATTATGGGGAAAAATATTGCTAACCCAACTGCATTATTGCTCAGTGGCATAGCCATGCTGCGCCATTTAGGGCTTATGGAAAGCGCCGGCACTATTGAAAACGCATTGTTATATACATTGGAACAAGGCATTCATACCGGCGATTTTGGCGACAAAAACATTCCGTCGCTGAACACTACGGAATTTGCCAACGTCTATCATCATGAACTTTGGCAAACAACCTGAACAAGGTGCCAAAGCCTCTTCTTGCCAACCAACCTGCAACTCCTACACATTTCAAGCTGGAAAGAAATGAAATGATGGAATCAAAAGAATATGCGCCGGAACTGATTGGTGGCGTAGATTTTTTTATTGAAAGCAATGAACAGCCCGCGTTTATTGCCGGCAAATGTATGCGTCATGGAGGCGTGAAATTCAAACTCGTCAATATCAGCAACCGCGGCACGCAGGTTTGGCCTACAGGATCGGTGTATACCAACCTTGTCAACCAGTACAATGTTCGTTTTGAAAGCATAGACGATTCGCCTATGAACCAGCAGGATATCCTCGGATTGTACGTAAGCCTGAGTGGAAATTTTAAAATCTGTTCGTCTGAATTGTTATTGAAATTGGGCGATAAAAAAGCTTATAGCTTAGCGCAGGGTCAATAGTATCCGCTGCTTATAATAAATGATAACAGAGGCAATGAATCGGGCAAGTGATTAAGTTCCTGTTACCCGCATCATTGCCTCTGCTTTTAGCAGGCATTCATTGTATTCTTCTTCCGCATTGCTGCCAAATGTAATGGCGCCGCCCGTGTGAAAGCTGAGATACTGGTTGGTTTCATTATATAGAATACTCCTGATTACCACGTTAAAATCGAAATCATTACCGGGCGTTATGTAGCCGATACTTCCCGCATACAAGCCTCTTTTTGAACTTTCGTATTGCTCCGACAGTTGCATTACTTTGCGCTTTGGCGCGCCCGTCATCGAGCCCATGGGGAAATGTAGCCTGCAGCACATCGGCAATGCTGATGTCTTTATCTACTTTGCCTTCTACTGTTGTAATCATCTGGTGCACCTGCGGGTAAGTGTACACACCAAACAACTCAGGTACCCTCACCGACCCCCGCAGGCAAATGCGGCTCAGATCGTTTCTTACCAGATCGGTGATCATCACATTTTCTATCCTGTTTTTCGGGCTGTTTTGCAGATGTAGCTTCAGCGCTCTGTCAGCGGCTTCATCCTGCAGGTTTCTTTTCGATGTACCTTTTACCGGCTGCGAAATAATTCGGCTTCCGCATTTCTGCAGGTAGCGTTCAGGACTTGCGCACAATGCATACTTATCATTTATTTTATAAAAAGCCGAAAACGGCGATGGCGACAGCGCAGATAGTTTTTTATAAAGTGCCACTGCATCCACCACGGCATGTTCGCTAAAAAACTCCTGGCAGAAATTGATTTCATAACAGTCGCCCCGCAAAATATGTTGCTTTAGTTTAGCGATAATATCGAGGTATTGCTGCTTAACCAAACGACTTTTCACAGGCGCAGCCAGCTGAGTGTCATGTGCGTCGGGCAAAGGCAGTGAAAGCAGTTGCCGGTAAATGTCTCCCGGCGATTGATGCAGGCTTTCAATGGTGAGCGCATTGCCTTGCAGGTACATCACAACCTGTGGCTGAAAGAAAAAAAGGTCAGGAAAAAGAAGCTGATCGCCATGTGAAGAAGAAAGAGCTTCTATTTCATTTTTAAGGTCGTAGCCAATATGCCCAAAAAGCCAGTCTTTGCACTCGTTGGTAAAGTCTTTAAGTTGAGACAGCCGATTGTGTTGGGGTAAAAACATCTTCTCCGCACCTGCTGCTGCCAGGCAGTCGAAGCGCGAGTACGCATCGCGATAGCCGCAGCTATCCATAAAACAGCAGATGCCAAACCGGTTTGCCCAGTTTAGCATCTGCTGTTTGCAAAGAAAAATATCGTCAACTACAAAGGATGCTGTGGTGCGCATCACAACTGATAAAGAGATACAGACCTTTTAGAAATCGTCGTCATCATCATCGAAGCCTGCTTTATCGTTATATAAACCAAACTCTTTAAAGTCTTCATCCAGTTTGAATTCATCGTCATCATCACTTTTTTTGCTGCCGGTTTTCTTGCTGCCGCCGCTGCTGCCATTGCTGCGGCTTTTCGATTTGGGCACGTCAAATTCATCGAAGTCGGGATCCCAGCCTTCATCATCGTCTTCCGGCTTGTTCCAGCTATCTTCTACTTCTTCCACTTCATCAGCATCTTCGTCGTCATCGTCGTCTGATTTGGATTTCGACGCTTTTTTGGAAGACGATTTTACGACTGGCTCATCGTCGTCGTCCAGATCATCATCATCGTCCACTTGCTTCTTGCTTTTGATAGAAGGCTTTTTTTCTTCTTTTTCTTCTGCCGCTTTCGATGGTCGGCCTGTACTTTTCTTGTTTGCAGATTTTGCCATAATTCCCGGTTTAACGACGTAAAATTTCAACGACTTTTTTAATCAGCAAAAAAAACTTTTGGTGCCAAACTCTCTTTACAAAACCACAATCTGGTCTCTGCCCGGTCCGTTAGAAATGTAAGTTACCGGTGCACCAATGTATTCATTAATGAATGAAATATAGGTTGACATAGCCTCGGGCAAATCTGCTGCACCTGTCATGGCTTCGCAGCTTGTATTCCAGCCTTTAAAAGGCTGATAAACGGGCTCTATGGGCATTTTATCCATCTGGTAAGGCACTTCTTTTTTCTCCTCGCCATTGATATTGTAGGCTGTGCACACCTGCAGTGTTTCAAAACTGTCGAGCACATCGGCTTTTGTCATTACCACCTGTGTAACGCCATTGATCATGCAGGAATATTTCAGGGCTACGAGGTCTATCCAGCCACACCGGCGCGGACGACCGGTGGTGGCGCCAAATTCGTTACCGATTTTGCGCAGTTCATCGCCGGTTTCGTCTTCCAGTTCCGTTGGAAACGGACCGCTGCCCACACGAGTGCAATAAGCCTTGGTGACGCCCAATACATCGCGTATCTGCTGTGGCGCTACGCCAAGACCGGTGCATACACCGGCCGAAATAGTGTTGGAAGAAGTAACATACGGAAATGTACCAAAGTCTACATCGAGCATGCTGCCCTGTGCGCCTTCCGCCAGTATTTTTTTGCCATCAGAAATATGATGGTTGATGAAATATTCACCATTTACCACAGGAATAGTGCGCAAAAATTCCAGCGCTTCAAAAAATTCTTCTTCCCATGCCGAAATGTCTTCGTTAAAATGATAGCTATCCAGTATTTTCTGGTGTTTCAGCCGCAGTTTTATATAATCGGTGGTAAAGTTTTTAGATAAGATATCGCCCACCCGCAATGCATTGCGGCCGGTTTTGTCCATATAGGCCGGTCCAATACCTTTTAGTGTAGAGCCAATTTTCGATTCGCCTTTTGACAGTTCGGAAGCCTTGTCCAAAGCACGGTGTGTAGGCACTATCAGGTTGGTGCGTTCGGAAATAAAAAGATTTTTCCTTACGTCGATGCCAAATGAAGCAACCGTGTCGCATTCCCGCTTCAGCGTTACCGGATCGAGCACCACGCCATTGCCGATAATATTTATTTTATCCTGGTGAAAAATGCCCGACGGTATCTGGTGCAGCACAACTTTTTTACCATCTACATAGAGTGTATGTCCTGCATTGGGTCCGCCCTGGAAACGGGCAACCACATCATATTGAGGAGCGAAATAATCTACAATTTTCCCTTTTCCTTCATCGCCCCACTGCAAGCCTAGAATTACGTCAACCATTATATTTTTTTTTGGTAGGACGGCAAAAATAACAGCAGTATTCCATTTTAGGTGAAATGAATTTCTATAAAGGTTAAAAGAACGCACCTGCACTGCCGGAATGGGGCAGAAAGGCAGAATTTATAATGTTCAGGATGTTGCTGCACATAGTGAAAACAATAGTATGGACACAAAAAATGAATTGGTTGTATAAATGACTCAAAACCTACACTTTTTTCGGTTTCAAGTTTGAGGTAATAAGTTGATGAAAGCGCTTTTGCTCACGATTATTCCGTTTCTCATGTTTTCAGAACACAGACATATCTATATTTTTTATTCAGGCAAGGGCAATGTGCTGCACACAAAACAAGTGGAAGCGCTTTATTCAGACAAACCCGGACTACAGGATCGCGACTTGCAGATACATGTTTACAACACGGATACTGCCACTGCGGAAGCAAAGCAGTGGCGAATCGACACAAATGAGCCGTTTACGTTTCTCTTGGTCGGGAAAGACGGAACGGAGAAATTGCGCTCACACCAGTTGGTTACCAACGAGAAGCTGTTCGCGATAATTGATGCTATGCCCATGCGAAAAAGAGAAATGAAGAAACAGTAAGCAACATGGGTGCATAAAAAAAATCCAAAGCCTGCGCTATGGATTTTTTATATGAGTATATGTTAAACAGCAATTTATGCTTTCATCTTTTTGATTTCTTCTGTCAGCTTCGGTACAATGTCGAACACATCACCTACAATCCCATAATCGGCAGCTTTGAAAAATGGCGCATCGGCATCTTTATTTATCACCACCATTACTTTGCTCCTGTTTACGCCCGCAAGATGCTGTATGGCACCCGAAATACCCAGCGCAATGTATAGTTTCGGTGAAATCTGTATACCGGTTTGTCCCACGTGTTCGTGGTGCGGACGCCAGTTGGCATCGGCTACGGGGCGGCTGCAGGCAAGTGCTGCATGCAAAGTTGTGGCGAGATCTTCAACCATTGTCCAGTTTTCAGGACCTTTCAATCCGCGGCCGCCGCTTACCACCACTTCAGCTTCTGTCAAAGGCACTTCGCCGCTTACCTTGTTGGTAGCAGTTGTTTTCACTTTCACGTCTGTGCCGGCAGTCAGCGCTACTACTTCTGCAGTTGCGTCTCCTGTTTGCTGAATCTGAAAATTGTTTGGGGTAATGGTAATTACTTTTACCGGCGACGTAATATCTACGTTTGCAAAGGCTTTACCCGAAAAAACAGTTTTCCTTACTACAAAGCCACTGTTGGTTTGCGGCAATCCGGCAACGCCGGTTACCAGCCCCGCTTTCAGGTTGGCTGAAACGCGCGGCGCTACTGCCCTTCCGGTTTGATTATGAGAAAAGAGCAGCACGGTTGCGCTACTTTCAGCAGCAGCTTTGGCGATTGCTTTGGTATACACCTGCGCATCGAGATTGTTATAAATACTGCCGGCAAATAAAAATGTTTTTTCAATGCCGTATTTTCCCAATGAGGCAGCTTCATCATCAGACACATCGCCAAGCACCACGGCGTTGGCAGTTGTATTCAACTGTTTGGCTAAAGCAGAACCGTAAGACAACGCTTCAAAAGAAGATTTGCTGATATGACCTTCAGAATGGTCGACAAATATGAGAACAGACATGATGGAATGATTTGTAATGAATAAATGAATAAGTTGCGATTTTTGATTGCGGATTTTTGAATTGTGAATGATGAGGCTTGTTTTGAATTAGACAAGCAAACTTCATTGTTCTACCTCAATCCTAAATCTTACATCAAAGATCTAAATTCCTTTAAATGACTTTCGCTTCTTCGTGCAGCAGGCGCACCAGTTCAGCAACATTGTCTGCCGACACCAGTTTCACACCGGCTTTAGGTGCGGGCAATTCGTAATTTACAATTTTGGTAAGTGTATCTGCGGCGGCAGGTTCTACCACTTTCAATGGTTTGGTACGTGCCGACATGATGCCGCGCATATTGGGAATCCGCTGCTCGGCTACGCCTTTCTGGCAGCTTACCACAAGCGGCAAAGCCACTTCGTTTACTTCTTCGCCACCTTCTATTTCGCGCGTCACAACAGCCGTAGTGCCGTTCAGCTCAAATTTGGTAGCTAATGAAATATAAGGCAAATCGAGCAATTCCGCTACCATGCCACCAATAGCTGATGCGTTATAATCAATGGTTTCTTTACCGGTAAAAATCAAATCGTAACCGCCTGTTCTGGCTACTTCTGCTATTTGTGCAGCTACAAAATAGCTGTCATCGCTCTGCACATTTACACGGATGGCTTCATCGCCGCCGAGTGCCAGCGCTTTGCGTATAACCGGTTCAGTATCAGCACCGCCTACTGTCACAAGGTGAATCACCGCAGAAGGATCTTTTTCCTTTAGTTCTATGGCGCGCACCAGCGAATACCACTCGTCATATGGATTGATAATCCATTGCACACCGGCTTCTTCAAACTTCGTATTGTTGTCTTTAAAAGCAATCTTAGCTGTTGTATCCGGCGTTTTACTAATACAAACCAATATTTTCATACCTGATTTTTTGAGAGGTGCAAAGATAGCCTGCGGCAAATACACTAAAACACAAAGAGCAGAAAATAAAAAATGTAGTTTTTAGGAACCACAAAGTATATAGGTGGGATGAATCACGAAGAAAAAAGCGAACATCCTGATATATGTAAAATGGCTTTTTTACTCAAATGCGTTGGTGTGCAACAAACAGATCAGGAGTCACAAAACTCAGTGCAGCCTGTAATCATTCTTTTTCATTTAAGAATGTGATTACACTTTCATCGCATCCAGCTCTTTTTGCAAACGGAACATTTCGTCGCGCAGTCTTGCCGCTTCTATAAAGTCGAGGTCGCGGGCGGCTTTTTCCATTTGCTTTTTGGTATTTTGCACGGCTTTTTCTACCTGCGGAATGGTTTTGTATCCTGCCTGTTCTTCTGCCGCCTGCGAATTTTTTACAATGTCTTCGTCACCCTGAATGGCGTAAGGACGTTTGGCATCAAATCCTTTGATATCGAGCACCGACGTTTGCATCATCACCTGCTCAATGCTTTTGATGACGGTACGCGGCGTAATGTTGTGTTCGGTATTGAAAGCCACCTGTTTTTCGCGGCGGCGCGTCGTTTCATCAATGGTGCGCTGCATGCTTTCGGTCATTTTATCGGCGTAAAAAATCACCATTCCATCCACGTTTCTCGCCGCGCGTCCAGCCGTTTGCGTGAGCGAGCGCTCATTGCGCAGAAAGCCTTCTTTGTCGGCATCCAATATGGCAACAAGCGACACTTCGGGCAGGTCAAGACCTTCGCGCAGCAGGTTTACGCCCACGAGCACGTCTATTTCTCCCAAACGCAATTGGCGCAAAATTTCCACGCGCTCCAGCGTATCTACATCGCTGTGAATGTATTTTGACTTAATGTTGATTTTACCTAAATATTTATCCATTTCCTCCGCCATGCGCTTCGTAAGTGTTGTAACAAGCACACGGTCGCCTTTGGTAACGCGTTTGTCAATTTCATCGAGCAAATCGTCTATCTGGTTCACGCTTGGCCGCACTTCTATCGGCGGATCCAGCAATCCTGTAGGTCGCACCACCTGTTCTACCACTACGCCACCGGTTTTTTCCAGTTCGTACTCGCCGGGCGTGGCGCTTACAAAAATGGTTTGGTTTACCATGTTTTCAAACTCGTGAAAATTGAGCGGGCGGTTGTCTAATGCGCTTGGCAGGCGAAATCCATAATCTACCAGCACCATTTTGCGGCTGCGGTCGCCGCCATACATGCCCGCAATCTGCGGCACCGTCTGGTGGCTTTCATCAAGAATACAAAGGAAATCTTTGGGAAAATAATCGAGCAAACAGAACGGGCGGCTGCCGGGTGTGCGACGGTCAAAAAAACGTGAGTAGTTCTCGATACCATTGCAAAACCCAAGTTCGCGTATCATTTCAAGGTCATATTCCACACGTTCTTTTATGCGCTGCGCTTCTATCAGTTTGCCAATGCTTTTAAAATATTCTACCTGCAGGCGCATTTCGTCCTGAATTTCATACATGATCGATTGCATCATGTCTTTGGGAGCAAGGTAGAGATTGGCGGGAAAAATGGCGATATTTTCCAGCGTATTCATCCGCTTGGCGCTTGCCGTTTCTATCGTTTCTATTTCTTCTATTTCATCGCCGAAGAAAGTGATACGGCAGCTATGGTCGGAATAAGGCAGGTTGATATCGATGGTATCGCCTTTTACGCGGAATGAGCCACGCCCAAACTCGCCCTGGCTGCGGTTGTACAATGAATTGACCAGCGAATGCAGAAACGACTGACGCGATATAACCTGCCCTTTGGCAATACGGATCACGCCGTTTTCAAACTCTTTCGGATTTCCCATACCATAAATGCAGCTTACGCTGGCCACCACTATAATGTCGCGCCTTCCTGTAAGCAACTGTGAAGTAGCCTGCAGGCGCAGCTTGTCGAGTTCTTCATTTATATTTAAATCTTTTTCTATATACGTATCGCTAACGGGCAAATACGCTTCGGGCTGGTAATAATCGTAATAACTTACAAAATAACCAACAGCGTTGTCGGGGAAAAACTGGCGAAACTCGCCATAAAGCTGAGCCACCAGGGTTTTGTTGTGCGTAAGCACCAGTGTTGGGCGCTGCACGTTCTGAATCACATTGGCCATGGTAAAGGTTTTACCACTGCCGGTAACACCCAGAAGAGTCTGGTATCTTTCACCCTGGAACAACCCTTCCGTTAATTGTTGAATAGCTGCCGGCTGATCGCCGCCGGGCTGATAAGGAGATTGCAACTGAAATGGCATACCTGCAATATAGCAAAATGCGTACTAAGTGATTGTTATAAAAAAACAACTAAAACAAGAGGTGACGGATGAGAGAAAACGGAACAAAAGAAGCTGAATCTGGTGGGCGTACAGCTTTACTCGCTCGGAGCATACCCAGTGCTGCCGCGCCCACGCAAAGCAGCTTTTCCAGGTAGCTCCCGCAGGAAAATTGATAGCAGCACCAAGCCTTATCTGCACGTAGAAGGAATGAGCCTGTTAACTATTTACTCTTGTTTGAAAAAAAATTAATTGTTTAATTCTGCCATTTTATGAGCCACATGGTTGAGGACTTCCGACATTTCATTTTCAGGACTGAACTCAATCATCTTCAGGTCTTTTTCTACGATGGCGGTATGACCCGGCGGCATGTAAAACATGTCGCCTTTTGTGAGCAGTTCTTCTGTTCCATTATCGTATTGCATGCGTATTTCGCCTTCTGCAATATATCCCCAGTGCGGGCATTGGCAACTATCATTTTGTAAGCCTTGCAGCAAAGGACCTAGATCCGTTCCCGCAGGCAGTTCATTGAACGATGCGCTCATGCCACCAAAACCGGGAAGTACACGCATAATGGTGCCTGGGGCTTCCATTATTACCGGGATTTTTTCTTTATTAATTTTCATAGGATGTATTTTTTACAGTGAAAGGAATGTAGTAAAAGAGCACAACCAGATGCGGGGTTTCGCTTGTATGAACCTGCCTGCAACCAAGGGCTTTGAACAAAAACCTTGTGCTGAAAAACTCCTGGCTTACAGATCATTAAAGACGAGGAGAATATGACCGTTAAGAAAAAAACAGGTGTTGAATGATAAATGAAGTTAAACAAGATTATTGATGATAGTTGGCATTTTTATATATTAAACCAGCTGCGTTATACGAAACGAACTTTTAATGCAGCCAGATTTGTATCCTCGCAAGGCATCAGTATCAAAGTTTGAAATGGCTATTTAAGACAAACGAAATGTTATCTTCTGTGCAGAGAAACGCCTTTCACCAAACGGCAAAAAAGGAATGGCTCAAAAGGTGTAGTTTTTGTAAACAGTCTAAAAAAACAGATTATGAGACAATCTTATTTACTGGCAGCTGCCCTCATATTGTGCAGTTGCGCAACAGATGAAAAGAAGCTGAATGCAGACGATACAACCGCTCTTCATTTGCCATCGAAAAACAATCCGGATACACAAATGACAGACTCACTTGCCGGCAGATGGAAACTGATTCCGGCCTTGCCTGCCGACACAGCTACGGGAAGGATTCCATGGCTTACTTTCGACATGGCAAACATGAAGCTATCGGGCAATACAGGTTGCAATAATTTCAGTGTTTCGTTTGCCAAAAGAGACAATAACCTATCGATAGACAGCAACCTGGTGAGTACAAAAATGGCATGCCCGGGTTTAGATGAAAATGCATTTGTAAACAACCTGATGCGCGCCAACAACTACGAAATTCACGGCGATACACTATTGCTAAAGCAAGATGTTACGCCACTGTCTTACTGGCTGAAAAGCAGGCTGTGAAACAGGAATCTATTGCCTGTGTAATGTAACATCCTAAGGCTGTAAAAGGCAACAGAATCAAATCATCTGCATATGCACCAATCGCTGTTTTTCTCCTTACAAACATGATGATTTGTGCAGGGCAAAGAGCTTGCTTATGGCTTTTCTAAATATTGAATCACCGCCATCAGGTCGTCATCGCCATGCGCTCCTATTGCTTGCTGATAGGTATCGTGCAAAGCATTTGCCATCGGCGTTGTCACGCCGGCTGCTTTTGCCAATCGCAGATCTTTTGCATAATTTTTTACCGTGAATGCAGGACTAAAATTTCCGGATAGTATAGAAGGCGATTTGCCTTTTGTAACACCATTGCCGCAGGCACCTTCATTGATGATGGTGAGCATATCCTGTGTATCAACTCCATTTTTTTGCGCAAAAAGTACAGCTTCGGCCAATCCCTGCACATTAAAGCCTACCAACAGGTTAATAGCCAGTTTGGCTATGCTGGCTGCGCCATAATCGCCTACGTGCATAATCTTATTACCAATGCAGTCGAGGTAAGGTTTCGCCCTTGCCAGCACATCATCCGGTCCGCCTGCAATAACGAGAAGGGCGCCATTTTCGGCTGGCTTAACGGTTCCTGATACCGGCGCTTCCAGGTAGTGTATTCCGGCTTCGCTGCATTGCGCAGCCATTGCTTTGGATGTTTCGGGAGAAATGGTACTCGTATTTATGATAAGCTTTCCCTTCGCCGCCGGGTTTGACAACAACGCATTTTCCCCCGTAAGAATTTCTGTGACAGCCGCATCATCGGTAACCATTATAAACACGACCTCAGCTGTGTCCCACAACCGGGCAGGACTGCTTGCCGAAGTGGCACCTTCGTGTATTAATGGTTTTATTTTTTCTTCGGTACGGTTGTATACGGCGAGTGAATAGCCCGCTTTCATCAGGTTGCGGCTCATGGGAATACCCATATTACCTAAACCAATCCAGCCAACAGTAGTCTTGCTCATACGTGATATATATAATGATTTGAAAATGTGAACATGATGTTTCCCGCTGCATTTCTGTTGATGATCAACAGCAAAAACAGAGGCGTTTTTTAGCCAAACAAAAATGCACCCAAACAATAAAGGAGTGAAATTATTTACGCAATCCTGCTACGAGGTTGATGGTCAGCGCTACCACAAATGTGTTCATCCCAAAGGAAATGAGCTGATGCACCAACACGACGCGGCGAATGCTGCGCGAGCTGATCTCAACATCAGACACCTGGAATGTGCAGCCAATCACAAACGCGAAATAGGCAAAATCGAGATAATCTGGCGCTTCTTTTTGCGGAAATTCGAGTCCTTCGGCATCTTTGGCTTTATCTCCGGGCGCTTCATCATAATACATATGCGCATAGTGAAAGGTATACAACGTATGAACCATGAACCAAGATAATAAAATGCCTGAAATACATATTAGCACAAACAGAATGGGATTTGTATTTTCTTCCGAATGAGAAACCATGAGAAGCAGCACCATGCAATAGCTGGCAAAGGAAGAAAGCAGCACCATCAGAGAAACAAAGAGTTTGCTGCCATCGTCTTTTTTTGCAGATTGGCGAATGCTGTCGATGGGGCGGTGAAACAAAATGATCCAGCCTGTAATGAGGTAAGTAAACGCAAAAGCAATCCACACAGCCATACTCTCCATCAGTACACCGCTGCCGTGCGGAATAAAGAAAAACGTAATGCCAGCCAGTGCAAGGCTCAGCAAAATGCGCTGTAAAGGATGCATACGCAAAAACAAACCGGCAAAATGATGAGCATTCTGACTATTATCCATTTTTTGCAAAATGAGTAAATCTGATGTTGTGTTGATGAAAAGCATGCCCGCTGGCACACGCTTTCTAAAAGAAATTGAGACTGATGTCTTCTTTTCGCTTATCGCAAGGAAAATCCAGCCCGCTGATCGGGTACGATTGTTCCGACCGCTTTTTTTCTTTCAAAAAGGAATTATGCAGAAAAGCGCCTTCTATCACCTGCGGCACGTGTTTTCCACGGTAGTCGAATGTTGTTCCGTAGTTATTGGCGTGAATATGAATGAGACTATGCGTGCGTTCTATTTTTTTAAACATCTGCATCAGCTTTTCCAGTCTTGTATCGAGCCAGTGAAATTCGAATAGCAACTGTACCACATTATCCAGATGCGGATAAAAGCTGTCGTCATTCATCACTTTGTATTCGGCACCTTCAATGTCTATTTTCAACAACAGTTTTTTGTGGTGCAGGTTAAATTTCGAATAATGGTAACCGATGGTTTTAAAATCAGGCGTATTGGTGTCGCCAAGACCTTCGGGTACAAAGTGTATCTGATGCGTTTCCAGTTCTTTCTGTTTGGTTTGCCACATCAGCAGTTTGGCAGCGCGTTTCAGTGTGTCAGCATATTTGCCGCTGATAAATCCTTCTTTCAGATACCCCAGTTTGGTCATGGTGGGATCGAAGGCATAAACAGGCTTGCCGGTAACCTGGTGAAACTCTGTTTCAAACGTTACATCATACCCAACGCCATAGCTCACCATACAATCAGCTTGCAGCAACGATGGATAATGAACCACATAACCGCCATCGTACATGCCGCCCATTCTTTTTAACCCGTCCGTTGCATAGGGCTTAAAAATACTTAGATCAACCTCATTACTCATACTTTGCTTTCCATTTCATTCAACAGTAATATCAATAATCAACCCGACGAATATAATATAAATGCCTCGCCGGCCTTGTGAGTCTTTTAAAAAATTGAAGCTAGAAAAAACTTTGCCAGACAGAAAAAAACTCTTGTCAAATTTCATCTGCAGCAAACAAATTGCATGCAGCGAAATACGTGAAAAATACGGTATCGCTTACCGTAAAAATGCCAGCCGTTTTCCCTTTCGTTTATATAACTTTATTTCACAATCGAACCAACCGGTTCCCTGACCCAAATTTCTTATAACCCTTAATTTTTCTTCATGATAACAATGATCCATTCTCTTCTGCTGATCGCGATCATCATGATCTTAAAAAGCAGTGAGGCAATCAAAGTTTACAGCCATTGGGTATCTATCATCCCAACCCCAATGTGAATGTGCATATGATGCCTGAATGAGCTTTTTTTAAAGAAACAAATTGTTTTATATTCTTTTTCTCATATGTGTCACAGAGGCTCTCTTTCCAGAGAGCTTCTTTTTTTAAAACCAACGTTTGGGTAAAGATGCAAGGCAAGCGTTAAAAAATGATAAACATTGTGCCACGCTTGCTATCGCAGTTGCAAAATCGTACCTTCGCGGCCTTATGGAAATCCGCAACATAGCAATCATTGCACACGTTGACCACGGTAAAACTACGTTGGTTGACAGAATTTTACACACAACAAAAGTTTTCCGGGATAACCAGGATACCGGTGAGCTGATCATGGACAGCAACGACCTGGAAAAAGAACGTGGCATTACAATTTTCAGTAAAAATGCTGCTGTAATCTACAAAGATGTTAAAATAAACGTGATAGATACACCCGGGCACAGTGACTTTGGTGGTGAAGTAGAACGTGTATTGAAAATGGCTGACGGCGTTGTGCTGCTGGTTGATGCTTTTGAAGGACCGATGCCGCAAACCCGCTTTGTATTACAGAAAGCGCTTGCGTTAGGATTGAAACCTATTGTTGTTATCAATAAAGTAGATAAACCAAACTGTCGTCCCGACGAAGTGCATGATGCGGTTTTTGAATTGTTTTTCAACCTCGATGCAACTGAAGAACAACTGGATTTCCCAACGTTTTACGGTTCCGGCAAAAATGGCTGGTTCAACGATAGCCTTACACAAACGGAAGATATCACTCCTTTGATGGATGGTATTTTAAAATATGTACCGGAACCCAAAGTAAATGAAGGTCCGGTGCAAATGCAGATTACTTCGCTTGATTATTCTTCGTTCCTTGGTCGTATTGCCATTGGTAAAGTAGCCCGTGGAGTGATCAAAGAAAATCAGCCAATCGCGCTGATGCAGGCAGAAGGCGTTATCAAAAAACTTCGCGTAAGAGAATTATATGTGTTTGAAGGCATGGGCAAACGCAAAGTAACCGAAGTGGTTGCCGGCGATTTGTGTGCTGTGGTAGGTCTTGAAGATTTTAACATCGGTGATACCATTGCCGACCAGGAAAATCCGGAAGCCTTACCGGTTATCAGCGTGGATGAACCCACAATGAGCATGTTGTTCAGCATCAACAACTCTCCTTTCTTTGGCAGAGATGGCAAGTTTGTAACCAGCCGCCATTTGCGCGACCGCCTGATGAAAGAAACGGAAAAAAACCTCGCGCTTCGTGTAGAAGACAGCGATAGTGCAGATAGCTTCCTTGTATATGGTCGCGGTATTCTGCATCTCGGCATTTTGGTGGAAACCATGCGCCGTGAAGGGTATGAACTTACCGTAGGTCAGCCGCAGGTATTGGTAAAATATATTGATGGTAAAAAAAGTGAACCTTACGAAAACCTCGTGGTAGATGTTCCTGCTGAATTCAGCGGTAAAGTAATCGACCTTGTTACACAGCGTAAAGGTGAACTGCAGGTGATGGAAACCAAAGGCGAGATGCAACATCTTGAATTTGAAATTCCTTCACGTGGTTTGATTGGTTTGCGTAGCAATATGCTTACCAACACAGCCGGTGAAGCCGTTATGGCGCACCGCTTTATCGAATATAAACCATGGAAAGGCCCGATTCCCGGCCGTAACAATGGTGTATTGCTGTCTAAAAACCAGGAAAGAACCACCGGTTATTCTATCGATAAACTGCAGGATCGCGGAACTTTCTTTGTAGATCCGGGAGAAGAAGTTTACACCGGTCAAATCATCGCCGAGCATATCAAACCAGGAGACCTGATTGTAAATGCTACAGAACCTAAAAAGCTGACCAACCACCGTGCAAGCGGTAGTGATGATGCTTCACGCATTGCACCAAAAACATTGATGACACTCGAAGAATGTATGGAATATATACAGGAAGATGAGTGCATTGAAGTTACACCCAAAGTGGTTCGTTTGCGCAAAGTGATCCTCGATGAAGATGAAAGAAAAAGAACACAAAAGAGCATGAAGACAGAAGCGGTTTAAAACATAACCGGAAGGGTTTCAGTAGTTTGTCTCGTCCCTTTCACTTGTCAATAAGACCCGCATCCTGATTTTTCATCTTACATAGCATAATAGAAAAAGCCTTTCGGTTTCCCGAAAGGCTTTTTCTATTATGCAAAGAGTAGCTGTTTATTCTACTTTCTGAAGGATCAGCTTGTTGCCACCATATGGTGTGCCACCGTAGTATACGGTCATCGTAAGATTGATGACACCTGTACAGGAAAATACAAATCCGGAACCTTCCACAGCAGCGCTTGTGCCGGAATAGTCGCCCGTAGATTGTTTGGCTATTGTAGCTGCGCCTGTTGCCGGATCTACATCTACAATTGTGTTCTTTTGATTTTGACCACCGGCAGCCGTTGACGGATAACTTAAAAAGCTTACCTGGTTGCTGGTTGCATCAGCGGTTACGGTAATAATTTCATCAGGGTAATAATCTACCCAATCGTCCTGCACTACTTTGTAGGTACCTGCTGTTTCTGCAGCATCAAAAGCACAAACGGCAGTTGCCGGCCACAGACAGCGCCATATTGTAAGAAGGCAGCGAAGAATAAGACGAAGGCGTATTGGCATCAGAAAACTTACGGCCATCTGCTGTTACCACCTGGTTTTCAAGTATATACTGTGTGCCGGGTGTTATGGCGTTAGGCGCTAAAGCAGCTACGATATCAGCCGTGGTTACCTGCAGCACTGTGCTTTTGCCGGTATAGGGTACATTTTTAATGTATACCCAGCCGGTTGTGTCCGCAGAGTTATCTGCCGTAGCCAGGAAAATATTGATGCTTTCAACAGGCGAGCCTTTTTCTGTAACGGCAATGGAAACCGTCGCTGCCGGATCGCTAAAATCGAGATTGGTATTAATTACAGAATCAAGCGTAATATAAGAACCGCCGATCAGGTTATTAGCATCGCCGTTGATGCTGTCTTTTTTACACGAGCTAAACCCGAGTCCGACTATCATCAAGGCAAATATGTGCTAAAAGATAATTTTTCATTTCTTAGTTTGATTATGAATTAATGATATAGGTTGTCAGGATTGATATCCCAGAACACTTTTACGTTGGTGGTTAGCTTTTGCGTTACATTCTGGTTGAAGTTTACGTAAGAAGCCGGGTAAAAGAATGAGCGGATAAAATCTCCGGGATTGGCAATTACCGCCAATTGGAAATTATCGGGTTTGGCAGTGCGGCGATACGTATTGTATGGCTCCAATCCGTTACCCCATGCAGCGATGTAGTATTCTTTTTCTATGATATTCAGCTTGGCATCGGTAGTGGTTGCAGCGTTGTACTTGCCTTTCACATAGTTTACATAGCTGTTCACTTTTGTATCGGTGATGAGGTAAGTAGTGTCTGAAGTAGGATCGTAACCAATAGAAGCCGGGAAGGCTTTTACTTTAGCAAAAGATGCCCGGATACCCTGTTCGAGCAGCGCCAGCGGATCGCCGGTAGTACCAAGCGTTAAAGCTGCTTCCGACTCGAGGAAGTAAGTGAAAGAGCTGAGCCAGATAGGCTCCATACCTGCACCTTTGGCACCCACTTCGCGGCCGGCACTCTGACCCACAGACAGATTCTGACCGTAATCCAAAGCACCACCGGCAGGATAAACACCCCAGGTAGATTTTACCAGCAAATCAGGTCCCGTACCTTCATTGTTACCATGATCGCGACCCCACCAGCCACCTGGCAATACGCAATAGGGTGAGCTTGCAGGATAATGAGTAGGAACGGCACGGAAATAACAGGCCAATGCAAACTGAAGCGTCGCTGATCGGCTAAACCGTGGATCGGTATAATCGGTAGGATGCGTGGTTTGACGATAGAAATAATAATAAGTGCGTGGATCTACAAATCCTTTTTCTTCTGCAGCTACCCACATGGCATAAGTACCAAGGTAACCGCCGGCACCGTTATCCGTACCGTAGTTTCCTACATAGCGGCCATCGCGGCTATCAGGTGCAGCTGTTTTGGTACCGTACTGAAAAGTGAAATCATTTGCAGCAGAAGTAAGGAGGTCGCCATCTGCAAGAAGCGTGTTGATCTTATCTTTTACCGTTGTCTACCAGTCTTGTTTGCACATAGGCACGCAGTTTCAGTGTTTTAGCAAGCGTTATCCAGCTGGCAGCCGAACCACCGTAGTATATATCATTGGAAGGCTTTGCCTTTGCGGTTTTCTGCAGGGTCACAATTGCAGAATCGAGCAGTAAAAGTCCTTGCTCGTAGATAGCCGGACCCGCATCCTGGTTAGGGTTGAGATTTTCAACACCGAGATTTGCTTCAGAATAAGGAACATCGCCAAACAAGTCTACCAAAGTAAGCAGGGTGAATGCTTTCAACACTTTTGCAATGCCTGAATGCACATACAGTTCTTTTTCTTCCGCCAATGGAATAAGCGTGTTGGTGGTCTTGATGATAGAAGTATAGGCAGTAGACCATACACCATCAAAACTGTTGGCCGAATACGCGTTAAAGTATGTAGGTCCGAACATGGTTTCCTGTCTTACCAGCGGTCCGGTGAGGTCAGAAACGTTTCTGTGAAAATTCTGGAAACTAAGCAGCGCCTGGTTCAGATATAAATTTACATCAGCCGCTGCAGGCGAAGGCAGATTCGGATTGGTAAGCAGTCCGTCAAACCTGTCATTCATCTTACTGCATCCAAACCCGGCCATCATAACAGCCACTAAGGAAAGTGAAAGAATATGCTTTTGAATTCTATTTTTCATTACAAATTTGTTTAAACTTTAGAAAGTAATCCTGATGCTGCCACCCACACGGCGTGAAGACGGACCTGCGAAAAAGTCAAGACCTTTGGCGTTGGATACACCTAAGCTGTTGCTTTCAGGATCGAACCTGGTGTACTTAGGAAAGTTAGGTGCATAATAAAACAGGTTGGTGCCTGATGCCACAAAGGATACTGAGCCAAAAGGAGTTTTGGTTAGTAAACTGGCTGGCAAAGAATAGGTAAAAGAAACTTCTCTTAAACGAACAACGGTAGCATCCCAGATAGCGGTAGAAGAAGGACCAAAACCATAGTTGTTGAAGAACATATTGGTAGCACTTTGCTGATAATCATTCACACTGCCATCCTGCTTAACGGAGTTAGGCAAAATCAGTGGTAACAACCTGTCGAAATCGGTGTCTTTGGTTAAACCGCGTGCCAGCATGGTGCGAACGGTATTTGACCACATTTGCCCGCCCTGTGTGTAATCCCATTGCATACGGAATGAGAAGTTTTTGTAGGACAAAGTACTTACGCCGGTGAGTTTGAAATCGGGAGTTGGATTTGCAATAATGCCAATGTCGGCCGAGCCTAAGTAATAACCATTATCGTCCACTACGTCCATTCCGGTTTTAGTATCTTTTTGCACGTAATTTCCCTGGATAACACCCAAAGGTTCGCCTTCGATGGCAAAGGTGCCAAGGTTGGAATATCCGCCAATCTGGATCTGTTTTGTATCGGTGGGCAGATCGTGTACTTTGCTTCTGTTCAAGGTAAAAATGCCATTCAGATCCCAGTTCCAGTCTTTGGTGCGCACAGGCGTGAGGCCAAGACTCACTTCAATACCTTTGTTGTCTACACTGCCTGCATTGATCTGCGTAACGGTAGAACCGGTAGATGGATCTAACTGACGGTCAAGAATCTGATCTTGTGAAGTACGGAAATAAGCTGTAAAATCGAGGCTTACCCGGCTGTCGAAAAATTTACCTTCAATGCCGCCTTCCACTTCTCTCAGCAACTCAGGCTTTAAGTTTGGATTGGGCAAACGGTTAGGAATAGAACCTACATTGATAACATTACCTGCATAATCTACAAATGCATTGGTAGTAATGTTTAAAGAAGAACGCGTATTGTAAGGCTCAGGGAAATGCGCTGATGTAGAATAGCCCAAACGCAGTTTCAGATAGTTTACAGCTTTGGAACCTGTGAATACATCAAATGCGAGAACTCGGAATAAACGCAAGGCTTACACCCGGATAAAACAGGTTTCTGTTCGCTTTTTCCAGCGTAGAAACCCAGTCGTTACGACCATTTAAAGTGAGGTACATGAAATCTTTGTAACCCATTCTTGCCTGACCGAACACACCGGTTCTGATTTTCTCCGATTTGTATTGCAGCAGGTTTCCGCCTTCGCTATAAATATCGTGGCTGGTAAAATTGCCATGGTTAAACAATCCGAAAACAGTTTGATACGTACTTTTCAATCCGTCCTGGTTGTAGCTGTCGTGCCTGAAATCGCCACCGAGGTCTGCATCAAGCGTGATATCTTTTGCAATATTGGTGTTGTAACTGGCTACTACATAATGGTTCAGAATAGAATTGAAGATGCTGGTAGTGCGGTACAAGCCATTTACATAGCCTGCGCCACCAGATTTGCCACCTTTATCTACCTGCAAAGAAGTCTGTTCGCTATATACATCGTAACCAAAGCGGTAGTTTACGCTTAATCCTTTCATGAGTTCGTAGCTTAAACCTACGGTTCCGTATGTACGATACGTTTTATCGCTGTTTTTGGTGTATTTGGCCGTCCATCTTGGATTTTCAATATCATTACCGTTTCTATAGTAAATAGAGCTGTTGTCCTGTGGATTTTCGAAAGGCAATCCCATCAGGTTCACACTGCGGGGTGTAAAAATGAGGTAACCGAACACTGAAGTTACATCCGGACCGCCGCCGCCGCTGTTGGCACCCACGGCTGGTGTAGTAAAGTCGGTGATGGCGAAATTGGATACTGCGTTTAATGTAAGCCGGTTGCTCAGCTTGGCTGTTCCGCCCAAACCAAAGTTGTTTTTATATACATGGTTACCTGGCGTAAAGCCCTGGTCGTCCATATAAGAATAGCTTCCGTTAAAGCTTACTTTATCGGAAGAACCAGAGATATTGATAGAAGAGGTGCTTACGAGACCAGTTCTGAAAAAGTCTTTTACATTATTTTCATAGCTTTTATAGTCCTGTTTGTTCCCGTCGGCTGCGCTGTACAGTTCGGGATAAGCTGCCTGTAAAGATGGCGAATAATTTACCTGCAACGGAGGATTTGTAAATTCAGCACCCCAGTTACTAAAGGCCGAAGAAGGCACCATGTCGAAACCACCGCCATACTTGGTAGTATAATCCGGAAGGTTGGATACGTTGTTGGCAAATAACGACTGGCTGAAAGTTACTTCTCTCTTTTTAGCTGTTTTGCTGGTAGAGCCATTTTTGGTAGTAATCAATACCACACCATTCCTGGCAGCTTCACCATACAGAGTGGTTGCACTTAACCCTTTTAATACACTTACACTTTCTATATTATTAGGGTCAAGGTCTAAAAAGCGGCTCGAAGTAGATGTACCACCACCATACTGGAAGTTGTCGCCTGCATTGTTGCTGCCGTCAAACGGCACACCATCTACAATAAATAATGGTGTAGACGCGCCACCCGTGATGGTGCTTACGCCACGAATGGTAATATTGGTACCCGAACCTGAAATGCCGCTTGAGTTCAACACTTCAAGACCAGGCACTTTACCATTCAATACACGGCCAACATCACCTTCTGTGCGCAGAGCGATGTCTTTACTTGCTACGGTAGAGACAGCGTAGCCCAGTGCCTTTTTATCTCTTTTAATACCTAATGCCGTCACAACTACTTCGCTCAGGCTTTTGTCTTCTGCAGTCAATACAAGATTTAAAGATTCTGATGTTGGATTTACTTCCTGTGTAGCAAAGCCAATAGCCGAAAACACAAGGACTTCTTTACCATTCACTGAAATAGAAAATGTACCCTGCTGATCGCTGAGTGTACCCTTTTTCGTGCCCTTGATAGTGATGCTAACATCCGGGATAGGTGCTCCTTTCTGATCAGATACCGTGCCTTTGACAAGGGTGTTCTGAGCGTGTAATGAAGAGAGCGCACCCAATACTGCCAAACAGCAGATTAGAACTTGTTTTCTCATGTGTAATTAAATTTTAGTTTTACAATTCTTCAGAATTTGCCCGGTATATTTCATCACGTTATATTACCGTTCATCCCTCAAATTGGAGCGTAAAATAATACCTTAAGATTTAGTTAACGAATTAAAATGAATTTAATATTTAAATCCCTCTATTTTGGAATATGAAAATTCACACCTCCAGTGGGCGTATTTGTAAGGCAATTCTCATGTAGAAAAGAGTAAGAATCAATCAAATCAGCCAATAAATGGCATTATAAAGCTCTTGTTTGGAGAAGATTGGTATTGGTGTTGATAACTGAAAGCAAAGCAATATGATTATTCACACGCTTTCTGAATTTGCACTTGATGAATAAAAATAAATTGAAGAAACTGAGGTAAATGGAACAATATTAAGTTCTTAGATAATTGTAAATTTTTGGTTTGTAAATTTTTGCTATTGCTGATGGATATTAAAAAACAATGATTTGCCTGGTTCTTATTATTTACAACTGTTTCAGCTCCAACCTTCTTTCCAATGAAGCTTTACTAATCGAAATTAATAAAGCCAACCTGAATATGTGCATTCATATATATTTAGATTATATGTTTTAAATTATTCACAACAGAGGCTGATTGACAGATTGGTTATATTTTTATAAAATAATATGTGACAATTTTCAAACATGATATTTGCGTGATGAGCAAAGTGCGGATCTTTTCCTACATGCGATTCAAATTTCTTTCTCAGAAAATTTTCAAACGCCAATTTGAACCTCTTCCATAGCATTTTCATTGCCTGAAAAATCTAATCTCATTTAAGATTCGCTTCCAATTAATCCATTGATTACTAATTGGTTGATACTTGCAACAGGAATATTACGCATACATTTACCTTCTTTACAATTTATTTTTGCACATCAATTTTCTTTCAATTTTCAATCTCCAGATCGATGTATATCAGGAAATAGGCTTGCAGTTTCAGAGAATCTATGAAGGAATACCTTTAAGAAAACAATCTGCACTAAACACCATTTCACCAAACCGGAACCTTGTTGCCGAACATATATTTATATTTTATCTATTTCTAACTCGTTTTTTATATAAACCTTTTTATACATGCAACTTAGAGTGCAGACTAAAACTCACTATTGCACAATCTTCTTTTAATGAACCTGATATTATGGAATTTGGGAAAAAGCAAAACTATATAACCGCTTATTGCGAAATATCTGTCTTTTACAACGTATAGCAGAGAAAGGGTTAGCAGAAGTATTTGTCTACCTTTTAACCCGAATAAAGTAAGATCCTTAAAAACTTGAGAGAAGGATTGGAACACCCGAATTTCACAAACCTAAGCTTGTGCAAGCGGCACAGGTAAGAAAATTAAAAAGCAGGCTTTAACGCCTGCTTCTCTATGGATAAATGGTTGCAAAAAAGGAGCCTGATGTTGAATGCGAATTTTAGAAAGTAATGGCTTTCCCTATTCTGAAATTGTAGCAAACCCACGAAATCTTACACAAACACTTCATTTCCGGGTTTATCATACACCTGCACAAACATTGGATGAAAAATCTACAATGCTATATTGTTCAATTTTTGCGCCATTTGCCTGTCAATGCAGATATCAGGCATCATTCTGTAAAAAAATTGTTCATCCATGTACATTATATGTGTTAATGCCGCCATTGTCATTCGCAAACATGGCTTCCTCAAATCATTTATGCATCTGTATCAACAAACAGCCTTCTAATAAAGCTCAGGGTCAAAATAAACCAGCCATTACACTGGAGAAAATATAAAAGCCTTTTTAGAAAGAAAGGTTTTCCGGGCGATTTTCTACATCCTACAAGGGCAAAAGACGCAGCAGGGAACAGGAATTTTGTATAGGATAACATGCAGCAACCTGGTAATTTTCAGTACATTTTAATACAATCTGTCGTTATCAGGCGATGTCTTAAATTAAACTGAAAACCAAACTACATTTTAATACTCATTTAACCCCTACAAGCTTACCGGATAAGAAATATATCAATCTTTGCAGATAAACACTCAACCCTTAGCTACGTTACATAGCATTTGACTCAGATTTTATCTATCTATTTATGAAGACAAAACTTGTTGTGGTTTGGCTGAGCGTTTTGTTTGCCGCCATCATTTCTATATTCTGGTACACAGCATGGGTATATGCCAAACCTACGCCCGTTCCGGAGCATTATGTAAATGTGGCTAACGGCAGCAAAATTGTGCTTCCCAGCGCAGTGACAACCCAATACGACAAACCGGTTTTTCTTCATTTTTTCAATCCCGATTGCCCTTGTTCCCGTTTCAACTTAATGCAGTTTTCACAACTGGCAAAACAATATAGCAGTGACATCACATTCATCGTAGTGCCCATTACCAAAGAACCATTTACGGAGGAAGAGATACAAGAAAAAATCGGATTGAAGCTACCTGTTGTTACAGATACTACCCTCGCCGCGCGGTGCGGTGTATATTCTACGCCACAGGCAGTTATTATCAATACAGACACCACGCTTTTTTACCGCGGCAACTACAACAAAAGCCGCTATTGTACCGAGGCGGTTTCCAGTTATGCAAATATAGCTGTGGAAAATGTGCTGCAGCACAAGCCAGTCAATATTACCAGTCCGTTTGCCTTGCATGCCTATGGCTGCAGCCTTCCAAAACTGATTACCCAATGAACAGTACAATTAGCATTCAGGAACAACCTTTACAGATACAAGCCTTTGCCAGAGAAGCTCAGAAAAAGGCTGATGTCATCATGGACTATTTTCTCATCAGCTTTTTTGCCTTTGGGCTTGTAGCTGCTTATTTCTATGATACGTGGCTGCTGGCTGGTAGTGTAGGCAGCATTTGCTTGCTGGCTTTTTACTCCACCAAATTCTTACTTCCCGAGTCTAAACTGTACCAGTATGTGCTGAGCGTTGTATTGGGCATCTTCATGGCGCAGTATATCTACCAGATGCACGGCATGTTCGAAATGCACTTTTTTGCGTTTATCGGCAGTGCCATGCTGATCATTTATCAAAACTGGCGACTGCAAATACCCATGTTCCTGTTTGTCGTGTGCCATCATGCCCTATTGGGCTACCTGCAGAATATTGGATTCGACCAGGTGTATTTCACCCAGCTCAATTATTTTCAGATCGAGACCTTTATCTTTCATATCCTGCTGGCAGCGGCTATATTTTTTACCTGCGGTTTGTGGGCTTACCGCTTCGACAAGTTGGGGAAAAGACAGGTGCAGCAAGCTGTGAAGATGGAGCAGTTGCAAAAAGAAAAACTGCTGTACGAAGAAAAGGAGCGAAATGAAGAAGTGCTGAAACAAGCTTTTAAAAGAGCCGAAACAGCCAGGCAGGATGCCGAAAAAGCAAATAAGGCAAAAGGTGTGTTTCTTGCTACGATGAGCCACGAAATACGCACACCTATGAATGGTGTGATGGGTATGGCAGCCCTGCTGTCCGAAACCAACCTGACAGACGAGCAGCGTGGCTTCACCGAAACCATTATCTCGTGCAGCGACAGCCTCCTGGCCATTATTAACGACATTCTCGACTTTTCGAAAATAGAATCGGGGAAAATGGAACTCGAAAACCACGATTTCAATCTTCGTTCCTGCGTAGAAGATGTGCTTGATGTATTTGCCAATAAAACCGCCGAAGCCGGCGTCGATCTTATTTACCAGATCGATTTTAATGTTCCCGCGCAGATTATCGGCGACCAGTTGCGGCTTCGCCAAATACTGATGAACCTTGTGGGCAATGCTGTAAAATTTACCGAAAAAGGAGAAATCCTGGTGAATGTGCGCCTCAATAAGGTGATGGAAAACAACGGCGCAGAACTGTGTTTTGAAGTAAGCGACACCGGCATTGGGATTCCTGCCGACAAGCAGGACATGCTGTTCAAATCATTTTCCCAGGTCGATTCGTCTACCACACGCAAATATGGCGGTTCGGGTCTGGGTCTCGTTATCTGCGAAAAGCTCGTATCGCTGATGAACGGAAATATAGTGGTAAACAGCAAACCCGGGAAAGGCACCATGTTCTCATTCACCATACAGGTGAACAACAGTACGCAACCGCTGCGCGCCTACATCAACAACAGCATGGCAGGGCACGAAGGCAAACGGGTGCTTATCATAGACGACAATGCCACCAATCGCGTGATACTTGAAAAACAGATGCAACATTGGAAGCTGGAAGTTGTGGCAGCCCGTTCGGGCCGGAAGCCCTGCAGATACTAAGTGCGTCACATCCATTTCACCTAGTGCTTACCGATATGGAAATGCCTGATATGGATGGCGTTCAGCTTACACAAAAGATTTCCGTATTGTATCCGCATTTGCCGGTGATTGTGCTTAGCTCCATCGGCGAAACCGTGTGCCGGCAATACTCCCATTTGTTTGCCGCCATTGTCAACAAACCGGTAAAACAGCAGGTGCTTTGCGGCTACATGATAGAAGCCATGCGCTCGCATCTGAAAAAACCGGCAGAATTTGGTAACAGGAAAAAAAGCGAATTGTCTGTACACTTTGCCGCGAAGCATCCGCTGCGCATATTGGTAGCCGAAGACGAGCCTGTCAATCAAAAACTGGCGAAACACATTTTCACCAAGCTGGGCTACGAAATTGGTATTGCCAAAAACGGCAAAGTTGCCATCCAGATGGCTTCCGAACAGCCTTATGATATTGTGTTCATGGATATACAAATGCCTGAAATGGATGGACTAACCGCAGGTGAATATATCGCTACCAATTTTGAAGTAAAACCCATCATTATTGCCATGACGGCCAATGTGATGCAGGGCGACCGCGACAGGTGTCTTGCCGCCGGTATGGACGATTATATAGCCAAGCCTATCAACTTTAAAGACCTGCTGGACAAACTGGACAAATGGTCAGTGCATATCACCAAGAGCGCTGCAGAGTCTGTTTCCGTTAGTTAATAAAAAAATGATAATCCCTGCAGGACAACAGGCTGCGGGGATTGTATTCCCAATATTGTAAGAGCACCTGTAGAGTGCCTGTTGCCACACAGCCTTGCCTTTTGCCACTAATCCATAACCGCTTTTTCTACCCTAAATTGTATTTATATTTACAGGGCATGAAAGAAAAATTATCAGCATACTGGATCTGCCAGGCTGGCTGGGGAGCCTTTGGAATTGTGTATGCTTTCCTGTATATCACTTTCAATACCGAACCTACACCCAACTTTTTTACGGTTCTTTTTCTGTTTATGCTCGAAGGCTTTATCATCAGCCATCTCATGCGCACCATTATCCGCCAATACCAGTTGCTGCAGCAGCCACTCGTGAAGCAGATTGCCAGCATGCTGACCATTACGTTGCTGTTTTCTTTTTTATACGCCATTGTAGACAGCCTGCTGGTGCTCGTCTTTCAAATTGAAGATCCCGGCACTAAAGACTATTCGTTTCTGCGCCGCGTGATGCGCATTGTGCTCACGCCTTTCCTTTTTTTGTGCATCTGGAATCTTATTTATTTCAGCTATCACTACATTGTAAAAAGCCGCAACGACCAGCTCGACAAAATAAGACTGGAAAGCCTGGTAAAAGAGCTGGAGCTAAAAACCATCAAAGCGCACATCAATCCGCATTTTATCTTTAATGCACTCAACAGTATCCGGGCGCTGGTTGACGAAGATCCGCAGCGTGCCCGCACTGCCATTACGGAACTAAGCAATATTCTGCGCAGCAGCATGTATGCCGAAAAGGTAGAAACCACACCACTGAGAAAAGAACTGAGTATCGTGAAAGACTACCTTGCATTGGAGCACATTCGCTTTGAAGACCGGCTGCAGATAGAATATGACATTAATGAACAAACGCTCGATTTACCGGTGCCGCCGATGATGCTGCAAACCCTCGTGGAAAATGCCATCAAACACGGCATCAGCAAGCAGAAAAATGGTGGCATCATCAAAGTAAGATCTGCATTTGTCAACAACCATCACGAGCTTGTGGTGCTCAACACAGGGATGCTCAGCAACCAGTTGCCGAACGAAGGCTTTGGTATCAGCGGCACCGTGAACCGCCTGCAACTGCTGTTTGGCGCCCGCGCTTTTTTTGATATCAAAGACACCGACAACAACTTTGTAGAAGCAAAAGTCACATTGCCGGTATCGGAACTGCAGCGCTCAGCTTACCTGGTGCAATAAAAGCCCGGAAGGCTGCTTTTTTACGTTATCATTTTTACGTTTTACTTTTAATATCATTAACCTTACTCACGTATACTTACCACTATGTCCATCAAAGCCATTATTATAGACGACGAACGTCTTGCCCGGAACGAACTGAAAAAGCTGCTCCATGAACATTCTGAAATAGAAGTGATAGATGAAGCCGCCAATGTAGATGAAGGAGTAGAAAAAATAGAACTGCAAAACCCGGATCTCATTTTCCTGGATATACAAATGCCGGGAAAAACGGGCTTTCAGTTGCTGGAAGAGCTGGAACGTGCGCCACACGTGGTGTTTACCACCGCTTACGATGAATATGCGTTAAAAGCATTTGAGGTGAACGCGCTGGACTACCTGCTGAAACCGGTAGAGCCGCGCCGCCTTACGGATGCCATACAAAAAGTGCAGTACGAAATTGCCAAGGAAGCAACTGATGCCAATGCTACCTTTAGCCGCGGACCCCTTACCGATGCCGACCAGGTATTTGTAAAAGACGGTGAGCGTTGCTGGTTTGTGAAACTCGGCGAAATTCGCTTGTTTGAAAGCGTGGGCAACTACGCCAAAGTGTTTTTTGCAGGCAACAAACCTCTCATTTTAAAATCGCTGAACGCTTTGGAAGAAAGGCTGGACCCACGTACTTTTTTCCGGGCCAACCGCAAGCATATCATCAACCTGCGGTGGATAGAAAAAATTGAACCCTATTTCAATGGAGGCTTGCTGGTAGAGCTGAAGGGTGGCGAAAAAATAGAAGTGAGCCGCCGGCAAACCGTGAAGTTTAAAGAAATGATGAGTTTGTAGCAGTACCGGAAAATACCATCAGGTTTTTGCCAATTTTTTTTAGCTTTTTCCTTTTCTGTTTTTCCTTTGTTCCTGCCTACTTTTGC
This sequence comes from uncultured Chitinophagaceae bacterium, assembly GCA_963760045.1. GTDB lineage: Bacteria > Bacteroidota > Bacteroidia > Chitinophagales > Chitinophagaceae > Ilyomonas. Next base: position 27,169 of record CAVXBN010000027.1, on the reverse strand, counting down.
GTCTGACAAATTCTGAAGAATGAAACAGTGGCTGATGATTTTACTGGTGAGCACAATGGCAGTTACAACAGCCAATGCGCAATGCTCTATCTGCACCAAAACAGCAGAGCAGTTGGGCGAAGGTCCGGGCAAGGGTTTAAACGCAGGCATCCTGTACCTGATGGTAGCGCCGCTAAGCATCGCCGGATTTCTGGGTTACAAGTGGTGGCAGAAAGAAAAAAATATTTACGAGTAATCTTTACATATTTTCCTGAAAGAAGCCGGTTATCAGAAGCAATCTGTCACCGGCTTTTTTAGTGCCCTGCATCTCTTTATAATGCTAAACCACCTGCATTTTGGTCTGGTTCCTGCTTTACAAAAACAGGGGCAAACAATATTTTCTTCCCTACTTTTAGCCCATGCGCAAGCAGCTTCAAAATCTGTTCAGGAAGCCGGTCATCCGGTTGGCCAATAAGTTTTCATCGCGACCTGATAAGGAAAGGGTGTTTAGCTCCCTCACCAACCTATACAATGATATTGCCGCCGGCAAAACAAAAAAAGGGCTGATAGTTTCCTTTGATCTGGATACAGACCGGTTTGTGATCTTATCGGACCAGCATAAAGGAGCAAAAAACGGCAATGACGATTTTGCCGACAATGAAAAATCCTATCTCACCGCGCTTGACTATTATTTTACCAACGGCTATTTTTATATCAACCTGGGCGACAGTGAAGAACTGTGGGAAAACACGGTGCAGCAGGTAACCAAATACAACACGCTTACGTTTGAAAGTGAAAAACTGTTTTTGCAGGATAACCGGTTTCTGAAAATCTTTGGCAATCATGATCTGTATTGGGGCAACGATATCATTACAGCGCCGCTGGAGCTAAAAGACATTTATGGCGAACACATTGATATTTATGAAGGAGCCATACTCGAAACAACCATCTATGGCAAGCCTTTTCACGTGTTTCTCACGCATGGGCACCAGGGCGATATGCAAAGCGATGGCAACTGGTTTAGCAAATGGTTTGTATCGATGATATGGTCGAGAATCCAGGCATATCTCGAAATTAACCCCAACACGCCGGCTTACGATACACAACTGAAAACCACTCACAACAAAATGATGTATGAATGGAGCAGCGAAAACGATATGGCACTCGTAACGGGGCATACGCACCAGCCGGTTTTTGAATCGCTTACGCTGATGGAACGATTGTACAACAAACTGGCAGAAGCCAAAAAAGCCAACGACCAGGAAGCGGTGACAGACATAGAAAAGCGCATCAATCACCGGTTTGAGATTGGCGAAACGCTGCCCGACTTCACAGGTTTTAAACCCAACTATTTCAATAGCGGCTGCTGCTGCTTTAGTGATGGCGACATTACGGGAATTGAAATCAGTAAAGGCTGCATCAGGCTTGTGAAATGGGTGTACGATGATGCGAATGTGTCGCACCGGTTTGTATTGGAAGAATCTGAACTCTCGAAACTGGCCCGGAAAATTGAAGTAACCGCAGAATAATAGTTCTATACTTCATTTTTGCAAACAAGGATTACTACCGGTTAATTACAAAATCTGCAAATGGCTGATCTCCTACTTCTGTAACCACTACTTCCGATACTTTAGCAGCCGTTGTGCCTTTGTGGCACCATTGTATAAAGCTTTCGAGCGGCTCCTGCTCTGCGCTTGCCGTTATCTCCACATTGCCGTCGGGCGTATTCTGCACCCAGCCTTTTACCCCGTTTTTATCGGCTGCTTTTTTAGCATTGGCGCGGTAAAAAACACCTTGCACTTTTCCCTTAACAATGAGATGAACTGTTGGCATTGTGGATGTGATTGAGTAATATGGATAAAGATAAAAGGTTTCTGTTTTTTATTGATGCTTAATAGTCTTGTGCTAACGGTATTTTTGTAAAAAGTAAACTATGCTGGAGCCGTGGAGAACAGGAAAAGTAATCAGGATAGAAGAGGCCACATTCAACACAAGGCGCTTTTGGATAGAAGTGCCGGACGTAGAAACCTTCGACTTTAAGCCGGGACAGTTTGTAACGCTCGACCTGCCTATTCACGAAAAGCGCAACAAACGCTGGCGCAGCTATTCCATTGCTTCTTATCCCGATGGTACGAATGTAATAGAACTGGTGATTGTGCTGCTCGAAGGCGGGCTGGGCACCAACTACATGTTTCGCGAAGTGATGGTAGGCAGCGAGCTGCAACTTCGTGGCCCGCAGGGCACATTTGTATTGCCACAGGAGATTGATAAAAACCTCTTTCTCATTTGCACCGGCACCGGCGTGGCACCGTTCCGTTCCATGGTTCATTATCTACAGCAAGCACAACATTCCGCACAAAAACATTTACCTCATTTTCGGCTGCCGTTTATTATCCGATTGTTTATATAAAGAAGAGCTGGAAGCACTGGCTGCTACCATGGACAATTTTTATTACCTGCCCACTTTCTCACGCGAAGATCCTTCTAACAGCAGCATACATCATGGCTATGTGCACCACTTATATGAGCAAATGATTGACAAGGAACAGGCACCGGCAACATTCTACCTCTGTGGCTGGAAAAACATGATAGACGAAGCGAAAGAAAAAATTCTAGCATTTGGATACAGCAGGTACGATGTGCATTTAGAGTTGTATGGATAAATGCTGAAAGCATCGCAGCTAGCACGGATTTGCGCAGCCATTTGGTTGTAACTATGTAAGGAAACTTTTGTGAATACAATTTCAATTGAATAGTCATGATTCACAACTGTTAAAATACTGAACGCTGACCATCAAAAAGCCCCAGACAAGTTGATTGCCTGAGGCTTTTGTAATTGTTGTATCCTACGATCCGCACTGCTTGCGGAACTGCACCCATTTATAATCCGTTAATCAATTTAAACAGCTTGCCCTGCACTTCATCCATGTGTATGCGTTCCTGCTGCATGGTATCGCGGTGGCGAAGCGTAACGGTGCCGTCTTCCTTCGTCTGGTGATCGACCGTAACGCAAAACGGTGTGCCGATGGCATCCTGCCTGCGGTAACGTTTTCCAATGGTATCTTTTTCTTCAAAAAAGCATTTGAAGTAAGGCTGGCAGGTGTTCATAATTACGCGCGCAATATCGGGCAATCCATCTTTTTTGGTGAGTGGCAATACAGCGAGTTTGATGGGTGCCAATACCGGCGGAATATGCAGCACGGTGCGGCTGTCGGTGGTGCCGTCTTCCTTCGTCAGGATTTCTTCTTCAAAGCTGTGCGACAGGATGAGCAGAAACATGCGATCCAGACCAATAGATGTTTCTATCACATAAGGAATATAATGCTTGTTGATTTCCGTATCGAAATACGTCATCTTTTTGCCGCTGTGCTGCTGGTGCTGCGTCAGGTCGAAATCGCTGCGGGAATGTATACCTTCTACCTCTTTAAAACCCATCGGGAAGTTGTATTCTATATCGCAGGCTTCCTTGGCGTAATGTGCCAGTTTTACATGATCGTGATAGCGGTATTCGCTTGCCGGAATGCCCAGGCTGGTGTGCCATTTGAGGCGTTCAGTTTTCCAGAACTGGTACCACTCGCCTTCTGTGCCGGGACGCACAAAAAACTGCATCTCCATCTGTTCAAATTCCCTCATGCGAAAGATAAACTGCCTTGCTACAATTTCATTGCGGAATGCCTTTCCGGTTTGCGCTATGCCAAAAGGAATTTTCATGCGCGCGCTCTTCTGCACATTGAGAAAATTGACAAAAATGCCCTGTGCTGTTTCAGGACGCAAGTAGATGGTTTCTGCATCACCCGACACGGCGCCAAGCTGTGTGGAAAACATAAGGTTGAACTGCCGGATATCTGTCCAGTTAGAGGTTTCGCTTATGCTGCATTTGATTTTTTTATCTTCTATCAGTTGTTTCAATCCTGCATAATCTTCGGCAGCCAGTAATTCGTCCATTGTTTTCAGCAGGGCAAATTCTTCTTCTTTTCTTGCCTTCCAGCGCCAGCTTTTCGGCGTGCGCTTCTATCAGGTGATCCACGCGGTAGCGCTTTTTGCTGTCTTTATTATCTATCATCGGGTCGCTGAAGTTGTCTACGTGCCCGCTCGCCTTCCACGTGGTAGGATGCATAAAAATAGCGGCATCGATACCCACGATATTGTCGTGAAGCTGCGTCATGCTTTTCCACCAATGATCGCGGATATTTTTTTTCAGCTCGCTGCCCCATGGTCCATAATCATACACGGCGCTCAGCCCATCGTATATTTCACTGCTTTGAAAAACGAAACCATATTCTTTAGCATGGGCTATGATAGCCTGCAGCTTATTGTCTTGTTGTTGTACGCTCATAGGGCGGCAAAGATAACAGACACATATAATTTTTATCGTGTTTTTAAAAACTGTATTGTCTTCACTCTTTTGGTGCAGCGGGCTTGTACAAAATGTCAATCGTTTATGAAAAATTTTCAACCAGAAAGTGAGTATTCTGACACTTCGGCGGGAAAGGTTTAGCGTTTTGCTAAGGTCGTTCTAAAGAACTCCTAAAATGTTCTCATCCAGTGAAAACGACAACATTTTTGCTCTTCTCTTTACGTATATCCTATACAATAATTTAAATACATAAAAGATGATGAAGAACAGAACAGGATGGTTGTTTCCGGTGTTGGCTTTGTTGGTGGTTGCAATGGCAGCCTGCAACAAACAACCCATTGAAAAGCTAACCAACGAGGAAACCCGCATTTACATTACTGATTACGATTCTACCGTAAACTTTACGGACTACAGAACTTACAGCATCTCCGACTCAATAGCGGTGATAGACGACAATAAGGCGGTAAAACAACTGACCGCTGCGGATGCTGCTTATATTGAGGCATTGAAAAAGTATATGTCGCAAAGAGGCTATTTACTGGTAGACAAGAGCAACGCGCCCGATATTGGTGTGGACGTCAGCCGCATTATCAATACCTCTACCGGCGTTGTAAGCTATCCAAACTATTATGGTTATTACGACAGCTATTGGGATCCGTATTACTGGGGCTATGGTGGCTATAACTATTATTCGCCTTATTCCTACAGCACATACACCATTCGCGAAGGCGCGGTTTCTATTGACCTGCTCGACCTGAAAAACGCTTCTGCCAGCAACCAGATAAAACTGGTATGGACAGGACTGATACGTGGCGAAGGCCTGGCAGATGCAGCAACTGCAGACAGCCAGGTAAAAGCATTGTTTGACCAATCTCCTTACTTAAAAACAAATAACTAATACAATGAAACAAATGAAAAATATAATTGCTGCAGCTGTGCTCCTTTTGGGTAGCACTATTGCGGCGCAGGCACAGAAAGGACAAGTAAAAGTTGATTTGAATTATAACTATAGCCTTCCTGTTGGAAGCTTTAAGAATGACCTTATCAGCAAGGGATCGGCTTCGGGCGGAATGGGTAGCCTGCAATATTATGTAAGCGATAAATGGGCTAGTTGGCTTAGGCGCCGGATACCAGAATTTTAGCCAGACTTACCCGCGTGCTTTGTACGAAATCAGCAAGACACAAACGATATCGGCAGTGATGACCAACAGTGTGGAAACCACGCCTTTACTGGCAAAAGCTACGTATCTGCCGCTGGCAAACAAGAGCTTTGTGCAACCATATATTACAGCAGGCGCAGGTGCTGCGATGGTGAAGTTTAACCAATATCTTGGCGAGTTTACCTCAGTGAACAAAACCAATGCTTCGTTTGCCGCGCAGGCAGGTGCAGGCGTGATGATTCCATTTGGGAAACTAAGCTCATCAGGCTTTCAGTTAGGAGCCGATTACAGCTTTATTCCCTACAACAAATACGGATATAACAACCTGAATACTGTGAACTTTCATGCAGGTGTGTTTTTCCCGTTAAAATAACAATAGCATGTCACTAACAGAAAGCCTCTCTTTGCATGAGAGGCTTTTTTTATGCCTGCTGAAGCCCGGGAAAAGCAGATCTTTATTTCATTTCAATTGACGGATGCAAGCGCCACACATTTCTATTATCAACACACCTTTGCTGCCATTGCAGACAACTGCATTCCGGCACCAGGCAACATTTTACGCTAGCTGCCAGTAAAAGAACCTGTATCTTGTTTTACACTTATCATCTTATACCTGGAACCGTGAAGAGTTTTTATCCAATCATTTTTTCTTTATTCATTTCTTTTTTCGCAAACGCCCAAAGTGAAAAATGGGTAGTGAAAGGCGATGATGAAACAAACAGCGCTATTCCCCGGCGCGTGCGATATGAATATGCGTCTTTCAGCCCGGGAACCGTGATATATAAGGACAAAGGATTTTCGAAAGCCTTGCTCAACTACAACCTGCTGTCAGGACATATGCAGTTTCTAAAAGAAAAGGATACGCTTGATGTGGCAGATGCTGCTATTATTCAATATATCGCGATTGGTACCGATACCTTTTATGCAGATAAAGGTTTTCTGAAACTGATAACTGGCAATGAAACCGGGAAGCTTGCCAAAAAAGAAACCTTGCAACTCGCGGATATGAGAAAACTGAACAGTGAAGGGAAGCCCGATTTTATAGGCAATCTTACCATTATCAGTTCCATCAACGACCGGGGAAAAATCAGCAAACTATCTGAGAATATTGAGATTACCATTGTAAAGCGTACACAGTATTTTATAGGTGACAGCTACGACAGTTTTTTGCCTGCCAACAAAAAGAACATCTATAAATTGTTTGGTAAAAAGGAGCCGTTACTCAATGCCTATTTCAGCGGAGCACAATACCAACTTCAGCAAGGAAGAAGACTTGGAGCAACTGTTGACTTCTTAGGCAAATATCCATGATATTGTGTTTCTTTTCTGCTTTGAATATGTTGAAAGCATTTTGCGTAGCTACCCATATGAACATGCGCCAGTTTACCTTTGCCACTACTTATGCATCTTACATTTTCCAAAGAAAATTTCCAGTCAGATCTGCCACGAACTGGCCTGCCCGCGATGCAGCACTTAACGCCATTATTGAAGAATATGGATTGCCGCCCATGTGGACAAGACCTAACATTTTTCAATCACTCATTCTTACCATTCTGGAGCAACAGGTATCGCTTGCTTCGGCTTATGCGGCTTATCAAAAACTAAAAGCGAAGATTGGTTTTGTAACGCCGGCTAAAATACTGTCGATGACAGATGATGAACTGCGAGCCTGCTACTTCAGCCGGCAAAAAACTGTATATGCAAGAGACTGGCAACAGCCATAGTTTCGAAACAAATTAACCTGAAACAATTATCGCTTTCATCCGATGATGAAATACGTACAATTTTAAAAAGGGTAAAAGGCATTGGCGACTGGACGGTAGATGTGTACCTGATGCATGCGCTGCAACGTACAGACCTGTTTCCGCTGGGCGATGTGGCGCTGGTGAGCAGCCTGAAAGAAGTAAAAGGATTGCCACCAAAATCTACGAAAGAAGAGATGCTGGCGGTAGCAGAAAACTGGCGACCTTACCGCACCATTGCCGCTATGATTTTATGGCATGCATACCTCAAAAAAAGAGGAACAAAAGTGCTGGTATAACAAGTATTTGTCGATTACTTCTTTCTGCCAGGTGCCGGATGACTCTGCAGGGATTGCCTGCGGCAAACACATCTGCGGGAATATCCCGCGTTACCACGCTGCCCGCACCAATGATGCTGCGGTCGCCAATGCTCACGCCGGGGCAAATGACCGCGCTACCGCCGACCCATACATCTTCGCCAATGGCTATCCGTTTGGCATATTCGAGACCGGCTGCTCTTTCTTTATAATCGGTGGGATGCGTAGCGGTATAAATCTGCACATTGGGACCCAACAACGTGCGGCTGCCAATGCTCACTTCGGCCACATCGAGCACCACGCAATTGAAATTGAAAAACACCTTTTCGCCCAGCTTCATGTTGTAGCCATAATCGCAGTAAAAAGGCGGCTGCAGCCATAAGCCTTCGCCCGCGTGTGGCACCAGTTTTTTGAGGATGATTGTGCGCTTTACGGCTTCATCTTCACGGGTATCATTCAGTTCTTTAACCAGTAGTCGCGCGGTTGTTCTTTCTTCTGTTAATTGCGCGTCGAGTGCATCGTATAGCTCGCCAGCCATCATTTTTTCCTTCTCTGTTTTCATGAATGAAAGGTAGGAGATTAGAGGAAGATTTTGTGTGCGATTACATTCTTATCCAACACCATTGGATGAACGTATATTCTGCCTTAAACCTTTTTTATTACATGTTAACTTACTTTCTTGATTATCTTACTTATTCTTTTTAAAGAAATTGAAAACAGGAATCACCTACACATATGGATGTGCTGAATCTTGAGAAACTAGTTTTAAAAGTATTTTCTGATGAGGTGACGGTTCTGAGAAATGGAGCAATCTGGTAACCTGAATGTGAATGAGGCGTTTTGGGAATGCCGTAGGAAAGCGTTAATCCAGGTGAAACAATATCTTTCAACTCAATTTTAGACAAGCTTTTTGCAAGTGTCATCATGAAAACGAAAGGTCGTGATTGCGCCTACATCTATGATGGATAATAACAGTGACAGTGATGGCCGTTGTTAAAAATATCCCTTTGCTGACACTCATCCCAATCGGTGCCGTGACGCCAAACGTATTGAAGAAATACCTTTGTCTAGGCTAAAAGTTTCTTCTTCATGGGCAATAAACAACCGCAATATGCATTCAAAGCCACATTGAAATTCGATACTCTTTTTTTACGCGCGTTTATCCCACGGGTAGTGCGGCTGTTTCAATAGCAGTGGTCATCTTCATCGCTAGTTTTTGCCGTTGCAACAGTAGCCATAAAACTGCCATATTGTACCATCTTATTAAAGTTTGTTTCATTGTATCTGGATGGGAATTTGGTTCGTTGGCATAAATTCTAGCGTTGTCTGCTTCGATTGTAGTGGGATTGGTAGGGATGGCTTCAGGTTACGATGTTATATACCCTAACTGCATTGTTATGGCTGATGAATAGTTTTTCCTATTCACTGCTGCTGTCAAAATCGGCAGTGGCATATGCAACATTAAAGTACTTCTGTTGAAGCTTTTGGTTAGATCACGTAGTGATCGGCATTTTCTTTGTATAACTGGCAGTTGAAACCAGCTGTACTATATTCCAACATTTCAACTGCAGGTACGAAAATAAGCGGCATATGTTTCTACACGGGCAGAATCGGATAAGTCTTCATCGGAATTGTCTTTAATCACTTATTCAACACTACTGCTTTTTCTCCAAAGCGTAGAATTACGAACGGTAGGTTGTATAAATATTGTAATCTGTTCGTACTGATTTGCTACTGAATTAAGTAATGTCAGAAAATTGGTTTTATCAAATTGAATGCTGTCATATTTTACTTTTCGTTTCCTGGTATAGCAAACCGAGGTACATTTTGAAACCTCTTTATCATTTACCGCCCGCGTATCTCATCAATGTTTGCCCAATACCTTTCATTAGCATCAGATGATGTGTTTTTTAGAGAAGCGCTCAGCAATTGTATAATTTGAATCACAGCTCTAAGTTTTTGATTCCTCGGCATCTGGATCAAGGTATTCCAATGGATAATTTGCTACTATATCGCCGGATGGGACTGCTCGTCTAACTGAACTGCCGTGTAACAGGCTGAAACAACGCTGCTTTTGCAGGCTGGTGTTTGTAAAGAACTGCGGATGATTGTCAACAATACCTGGCAGGTTGCGATGTATTTCTGTGGTTTTTTCTTAAATGTTTTCCCTGAGGTCTTGCAGGTATGCTGGTAATCATAAATGTCTTCATCTATCACAAACAGCAGGTTGGCAGTTTGAGGAAAAAAAGATAGGATATCAGGTGTTTCTAACAATTACTTTTTTAAATTTTTGCAAAAAAGCAATGTCTAATTCCTGCTTTGCCCGTTTTACGATGAATTTGGAAAGTCCATCAGCTAAATTGGTGACGTCTAATCCGCCAACTGAAGAAAGTAGTGAAGCGATATTTGCATTTTGTTGTGAACTTATATTTATTAAATGATTTGCCAATTTGTCTAAAAAATGGTTGCCATTATAATCTGTAGACTTCAAATCATTTGCAAAAGGATGGCTGCTATAATGAATCAAGATCTTAGTTTTTATTCCCTTGCTGCCGTTTGCCAAATAAAAGGCATCAATAATGGGTGATCCAATTTTGTAATCATCGGGAATATCTATTCCATCACTCATCTTTATTTGGATCTGGTTTGTCAAGATCAGTTGTTAAACCAGTTGATCCATCTGATTCCGTTTTACCCGGCTTGTATGTCAACAAATATTTTTTGATGGAATCATTATTTAATTTGTTAATCACTTCTATATAAAATTTTTCTCCTAACTCAAATCCATTAGGCAGTTTGCTATTGGAAATGGGATATGTTTTTTCATCCACATCCTCCAAAGGTTCAAATTCGTTTGCCTTCGGGATTGCTTATTCGAATGGAGACATCATTACTTTTTTTGACTTTGAAAAACCAGGAAGTGGAGGTGGGTGAAAATGTTGGGGAAATTCTAAGTAGGCTGCCATTGAATTTTAAGGTCGGATTAGGTCCCGTTGCGTCTAAGTTCAATGTGTCGGCTGCCATAGATGTGGTTGAAAGGATAGTTGCGATTGCGATTGTCAAGAATTTAATAGTGTTTTTCATAGGAGTATTTTAAGCGATGGTCATCTCGCTGTGAATTTTGAATATGTGGGATAACTTAATTGCGTACGTATAGTTTCTGTCTCCACCGATAATCATAGCGATAGCATTTTGATTCATGTCAAATACGACGGAGCCAGAATTGCCGCCTTGACTGATAGTGGTTTCGTTATTCTTAGATTGTGTGAGAATCAATATATCCTGCATGTTACGCGTGTGATCGAGGTAATCAATTTCAACGTTTTTGCTTTCAGAAAAAATAATTCCGGGGGTTATTGAATCATGTAAGGCATTGTAATATTGAATGGCAATTTGTTTTGTTACATCTGCTTTTGATATTTCACGAAAAGCGATGGATTGCTTTTGAATGTTTAGCTTTCTTTTCAAAAGTGAATTATTGAGATATACAATTCCGGGATTGCATTCAGCCAATCCGTAATCATACTGATCCTTAATTCCGCCAGCCCATCTTTCTCCTAATTCCTGATTGCTGTTTTTTTCTTTAATAATCCTATTCGCATCGGGGCTTCCATAATTCATATTGCCTTTCAATACATGCCAACAGGAAAGTATATGTTGTGTTTGGGCTTCTTTCCATTCCAGGATACAACCAAGTGAGCCAAAACCATTGAAACCAGAACTGTTGCAAATTTGCCCATCACCGCCGGCATGCGTGGTTGGTACTCCGCTGTTGACAATTGTAATGGGCACTTTTGTTTTTCCAACTTCCAGCCCTGCAGAAAATTGTTTCATCAATACTTTCTTGGTTATGTCATCGTTCACATTCACCTGCAGTTGTTTCACGTTATTTCTCATTACGGTGAATACCGATTTTACACCAGGAATGCTTCTGATTATGGTGGCATAAGTTTGATAAGCAGCTTCAATAATATCAGTAACCGGATCAGGTGCTGCCAGTGATAAACCTGGGAGAATCGTCCTTAACTTGATTTTGATTATTGTTGTCAATAGGTTTTTTAGCTTCTTTTTCTTCTGGTTTTACACCAACACCTCTGATTGCTACCAATTTGTTAAGCATGTCAAACCAAAATGGAGCACCAAGTGACAGTGCCAGTGCTGTAATAATGAATCCTGCAAGGCTTAAAATGACATTCATAATGAATGTTCCTAACTTTTCAATGTCTGTGGTTTCCTTTTTCCATATACTGTTTTGTTGTTACCGGATATTGAATCTATCGCAACAAAGTTTTGTTTAAATCTGTATTTAGTTTGTTTCTCAGTAAATCAATAATCTGTTGGTTTGCGCGTAATGAAATAGAATCTATTTTAATTTTAGCCAGTGTAATGTTGTAACTCAATTTTGTTTGTAAGCCTCTAAGGTATCTACGGTCACCTTCAGTTTGGATTCACCCGCACTATCATTTGCAGCGGATAATAAGTCAGCCTTTAACATCAAAGAATCCAAAGCGGCTTGTTTGTAGAGGTTGTCCATCTGCAATTTTTGATTCACTACTTCCCGCCGGTAGCTTTCCAACTCATTGTCAAGCATATCATTTTTTTCCTTTAGAACTTTCACGCTTTCCAAGTAACTGATTGTTGTATCATTATTATTGACAGTGAACGAATCATATTTCATTTCGTTTGAAAATCCCATCCCAGACCCAAAACCAGATTTGCAGCACTGATGTCTTCATTTAGCCTGGCAAAGCCGGTATCCAATACCGACTGCGGGTGAAGGGTATCACCATATTCGACAATGAAATCTTTGTATCTGGATGAATCTTTTGACAATGCAATACCCATGTTTACTAACTGATTCCGAGCCTCTTATCTTTTGCCAGAATTTTAGCAATCTTGATGGTATCAACATTGAAGGCAATCGCGATACTCAGCCCCAATAAAAAAGAAACGAGTCTCAATCTGCGTTTATACCAGCCCGTTGTGCGATCCATGGTCTCGCTATACCAGTTGGTCAAGTTAGCTTTGTAAGCGTTTAGGGTTGCCGAAGTTTCAAACAGGTTAACGAACTGCCGAAGGGTATTTGGCTGAATTTGGTAAGTATTGAAACGTAAACAAAAAGCAATTTTGTCCATGATTGTATTTCCTACTCCTTTATCTGCCAGGAAGTTGATTAGCGATTCGGCAAAATAGGGAGCACTGATATAGGCGGGTTTTGATAAAGTCAATTTCCCTTCTTTCGACTTTTCGATTCGTCCCAGATATTTAATAGCCGGATAGTCATAAAACCTGCCGGCAAAGCTGTTTTTGAATTCATCACGCTCTTTCATTTCAATACCTCTACGCCATTGAAATGAAAGAGCGTGAGATGGGCTTTTCTGTTTAGCAATCTTGAAATAATAACCGTCGTTCAGCATTCTTTCAATAGCTACCCGCAAAAATTTTCCCCTGATGTTTAGCCAGGTTGCTATCATTTCGCTTAACAAAGTAACCAGCAGACTATAAAGAAGGTAAATGAAAATCAAACCTATAACTACTTCAAATGCAACGTTGTCAAACATAACAGATGTTTTATATGTTTACTTTATTTAGAGCTATTATTGACTGCACAAATAAGTTTTATTTAATTACATACATAATGAACGCAAAATCATTAATATGAATAGTAGTTTAATTTATCTTTATTAGAATTCCTTCGTATGACGAGCAACTGGTAAATTTGCAGTGAGTAAATATCCATAATCCTCTATTCTTCTACTACGGTAAAAACATCAGAATATATACCGTATAAAACAGCCGCAACGATGGGAATTTGCAGCAGCGAAAATCTAGTAACAATATGTATGAATGGTTAGTCGGAGTTGTGTGTGTAGATACAGTATTGGATTGTTTTTTATAGATCGATATATTTAAAAAATACCAAATAATAATAATACTTAGTATCCGCTGCAAAACGCATGATTCGCATATATATGTTTTTTCGACGTGCACTGCGCTAACATTTCGCAGAACATGAAAAGCAGGTTTCTGACTTACTATTCCACTACGCACTTAACACCATGCATCCCGCCAGTCAATCTTAACGCGACCCGCCTCCCTGCCATAAACATAATCTGCTGCACGGCTGCTTTTATATTCGTTCGAGCTATTTACAATGCCTGCTTGCATCGGGTAGTTGTGTATGAAATCCAGCATTTGCCACATGAAAGAAAGCGTAAAGCAGATTTCAGCGCCATTATCGTATTTTCAATAGCGGTGAGAAACACTTTTCTCTTCCAACGCTTTTTCATTAGTGAGCAGCCACATCAGCCAACGTTTGCGGCTTTCTCCATTATTGGTTGCAATGGCGTGCATAATTCTTTATGATGTAAACTTTTTAAAATCGCACAATACATCCGACAAGTTGTTGCCTTTAGCCTGTACTAGCAAATGAAGATGGCTGCTCATCATGATATACCCATAAACGATCAGACCTTTGTGATCAACGAAAAGACTCACACAGTTTTTTGCTATATCATTTGGACACAGTCATCTATTCGTTGGAGAATAACACCAACGAATGTTGAAATAAAAAATTTTCATTTGGGAAACTGACTCTTGTTGCAATATATAGCTGAATTCTACGCCAAGTGTAGCTGCGTCATTCCTTTACTTATTACCTTCCGTAGCGCTCAGTTTGTTAATGTACACTTTGCCATCTTTCATCACAAACTGCACATTTTCCAGCAGTGTTACATCGTCGAGCGGGTTGCCGCTAACAGCAATGATATCAGCGAGTTTGCCAGCCGTTATAGAACCTACTTTTCTGGCTCCAGCCCATGAGGTCGGCAGCATGCGTAGTGGCAGCCTGTATGGACTGCATCGGCGTAAGACCATAGCGCACCATCCATTTAAACTGTTTGCCGTTCCAGCCATGCGGATACACGCCGGCATCGGTGCCGTAAGCAATTTTCACCCCGGCTTTTGCGGCTTTGGCAAAGCTTTCCCTTTGCGTTTTGCCAACCGTGCGTTCTTTTTCTATAATTTTTTCCGGATATCCCAGCTTTGCATATTCGCTCAAAATGTATTCGTCATCATACACATCCGATACGAGGTATGTGCCATGCTGCTTCATGAGTTGAATGGCTTCATCATCTAAAAAACTGCCGTGCTCAATGGAGGCAACACCCGCTTTCACCGCCATTTTGATGGCTTCGGCGCCATGTGCGTGGGCAGCCGTTTTTCTGCCCCACATATTGGCTTCGCTTACAATGGCATTCATTTCTTCCTGCGAGTATTGCGGAGCACCTACGCTCTCTTCTTCCGACAATACGCCTGCGCTTGCGCCAAACTTAATAAGGTCGGCGCCGTACTTGATATTGTACCGCACTTGTTTTCTTACTCCATCCACGCCATTAGCCACGCCGCTCATTTCCGGTGGCAACAGGGAACTCAGGAAAGGTGAAAATCCATTCATATCGCCATGGCTGCCGGTAGAGCCGATGAACATGGTAGCTGCCTGCATGCGCGGACCAGGAATGTCGCCTTTGTTGATGGCATTGCGCAGCGCCACATCTAAAAATGCATAGGCGCCCACGTCGCGGCACGAAGTAAAACCCGCTTCGAGTGTGCGCTTTGCATAGAGGTGTGCGACAATGGCATTGTCGATAGGTGATTTGCGAAAAAGATCGTCATAATAATTTTCGCCGGGCTGAAAAGTGATGTGCGTGTGGCAGTCGATGAGCCCCGGCAATACGGTAGCGTTGGAAAGGTCGATTACCGTGGCACCGGCAGGTATGGTATAGGCAGACAAAATGCTTTGGATCGTGTCGTTTTTGATAACGATCAGTTGGTTATTGAGCAGTTTTCCGTTTTCGGTATCGATAAGCCTGCCTGCTTTGATAATGGTCAGCGGTTGGTTTTGGGCAAACACACTTGTCACTACAAGCAATGCAATCCAGAGAGATAGTACTTTATACATACCTGCAAGTTTATTGCAAGATTAGCGAAACAGAAGCTTAGGCCACAGGTTCCCTGTATATTTATTTACACCGTTTAAAAATCAATACTGGTGTGGATTTGCAGGCAGATATTTTACGGAAAATAAGCCTGATACATTAGTATGAATATGCAGGCAGTTTTTTAATCTGTTGAAATGAGCTAGCTATGCACCGCAATTTTTTGTTCATAACAGGTAGTGAAGATAGATTGCCCAATAATGGTGAGTACTTCCATACTTGCAGGATTGAAAGACTTATAAATCAGTTGGTCGTTTGCTGGATTGCTTTCAAAGATGAGCCGGTCGGGAATCAAAACAATATGTGGCGCTAAATCGAAAACAATAAATTCGATTGGTTCAAACTGAATTTTCTGAACGGTAGCGGTATACGGCTGTTTCAGGTATTGAAATGCAATTTTGAACATATTGTAATAATTTGCTGGTTAAAGTTATGGTTTTACCAGCCATATGTTATTATTATTTATATTATTAGTTTATTACCAAATTGTTACGAACCGTAAAGCATTTTCTTGCTTACACTCAATTTTGCATACTATGTGTTCTGGAAAATACTTATTGAATCAACAGATTATATGCGAATGTTGAACGCCCTTTTTTTTGCTTTTAAATAATACGTCTTACTGTAGACAGCCTTTCCGGGAAAGATGCCGTAAAAAATCGTAGGAGTAAAATGATTGATGAAGGTTTTACCGGAAGTCAACTGCAAAATTGATCGTTGAATTGCTGATATTTATACAGGCGGCTTGATTAACAGCAATCCACTTTTTCTTATGTTATCAAAATATTTCTTATGAATACGCAAAACCATTCCACCGAACAACTGAAGAATGAACTGGCAGCGTTGCTTACAAAAAGTGGTGCTCACGTTTCTTTTGAAGATGCCATTGCCAACATTCCTTTTGATGATTTAGGTAAAAAACCTAATGGCATTCCTTATAGTCTTTGGCAACAGGTGGAGCACATCCGCATCGCTCAAAAAGACATTCTCGATTTTTCTGTCAACATCCAATACAAAGAATTGAAATGGCCGGATGATTATTGGGTGCAAGAAGACGCTCCTCTCAATGAAACCTCCTGGCACCAAAGCATAAATATGATCAAATCAGATTTGCAGGCTTTTATCAAGTGCTTGCAGGATGCAGAAGATATGTATGCACCTTTCCCGCATGGAAGCGGGCAAAGCTGGCTGCGCGAAGCATTGGTGTTGTTTGATCACAACAGCTATCACATCGGTGAAATCATTGCCTTGAGAAGATGTCTTAATAATTGGTAGCACGCACTAAATTTTATCATTACTATCGATACACTTCTAGGTAAAATGAATAGGGCTCTGGTAACTACTATACTTTTCTTATTAAATACCATGTTTTTCAGATTAGTTATAGAAGCCTTTACCAGTTTGTTGTCGAGAGCGCTCTGTTTTGCATGCAACAACGGAATACAAACGTACCATATACAGTATAAATGAACGCTTAACTCCTTTACATGCCAAGTGAGATTTACATGGCGACTTCCCACTTTCAACAGTAAAATATCCTGCATAGCATCTCGGCATCATCATCTATTTTTGATACAGAAGTAGTGTTGCTGCTTTTCTAAACCAACCTTATATGACAAAATACCTGCTCTTTTTGTTTTGTTTTACACATATTGTAACAGCACGGGCAAGCATACATGCCGATACGGCGATAGAGCACAGGTACACCATTACAAAATTTACTACCGAAACCGGCGTAACGTTGCCTGAAGTGCATATTGTATACGGCACCTACGGACATCTGAATCGCGGCACACGACAATGTGGTTCTGCTGCCTTCACATTATATGGCAAACCTCCATGGTTACGAATGGCTCATTGGTCCGGGAAAAGCATTGGACACGTCAAAATTGTTCTTGGTAGCAACCGAGTTGTTTGGCAATGGTCGTTCATCGTCTCCAAGCAATACGCCCGAGCCTTATCATGGTCCACGATTCCCGATTACTACCATCCGCGACAATGTGGAAGCCGTGCATACACTGCTTACGAAAGAACTGAACATCACGCATCTGCGCGCGGTGGTTGGCTTTTCCATGGGCTGCCAGCAGGCGTTTCAATGGGCGGTGAGTTATCCGCTTTTTGCAGATCAAATTGTAGGAACGTCGGGCACAGCTAAAACATACCCGCATGGTATTGTGCGGCTCGAAGGACAAATTGCAGCCTTAACAGCAGACCAAACATTTAATGGTGGCAATTATACCGCGCCGCCGGAAAAAGGATTGCAGGCATTTGCCGTGGTTTGGACGGCATGGCTTTACTCGCAGGAATGGTGGCGAAAAGAACTGTGGAAAGATACTGCACCGGCAGGCACCACGTTCGAACAGGTATTGGAGAATTACCGCACCCATTTCATAGATGGAGCCGATGCCAACGACCTGATTCTGCAAATGCGTACCTGGGAACAACACAATGTGGGAGATACAAAAGGCTTTGGTGGCGATGTAGAAAAAGCGCTCGCTTCTATCAAAGTACCAGTTCTGTATATGCCTTCGGAAACCGATTTATATTTCCCCATTGGGGATGCCACTTACGAAGCCAAATTTATTCCCGGTGTTACTTTTAAGCCTATACCTTCTTTGTGGGGACATACCGCTGGCGCGGCTCCAACCCTGCCGATTCGGCATATTTGAATAAACACATCGGCAACTTTTTGCAGGGTAAGCATTATTGAATTAGCCTCGGATATAAAATGGTTACTGACAAAATCGGAGAATTTTCCGCATCATCACGACACTACGAATACAGGACTAAGATACATTGACAAACACATTCCGCTTTTGGAAACTAGTGATGTCTTTATGAGTCGAAGGAAATGGAACTAAAATTATTGTTACGTTTTGAGTAAGATATTAGAATATATCCTGAGGCTGTTGAAATATATAGAGTTATTGACCGACCAAATTTGTGACTGCGTGAAATTGAAGAAATTGATTAACTGGTAAGAGATTTCAAATGTCTGTCACAATGTATGAGACGATAGAATTACAAGTGTAGCTTCAAATGCACATTTGTGAAGTAACGACAATCCTTGAAGTTTCTGCTATTCTGAATTGCGCGCACACTAAGAAAATGTTCAAGCACCCAGAAAACTGGCGCGAGTAATTAAAGTAATAGAATTTATGAGCACAAAAAAAGCCCCAGCTGTTGAAGCTGAGGCTTTTTAGAATAAATATGGCGGCTACCTACTCTCCCAGGAAAGATCCAAGTACCATTGGCCATAAGGGGCTTAACTTCTCTGTTCGGTATGGGAAGAGGTGAACACCCTTGGCAAAACCACCATAAAGAGGTCTGCTTTTACATCCGGTTCCTTTCGGAGTGTTGCGGAGTGAGCAAATAAGATTGACATATTGGGAAAGAAGCGAAGAATAAATAATAAAAAATTAAAGCTTACGGGTAATTAGTACTACTTGGCTTTGATGTTACCATCTGTATACCTATAGCCTATCAACGTCATCGTCTCTGACGACCCTTAAAAGTAAACTCATCTTGAGGAAGGTTTCACGCTTAGATGCTTTCAGCGTTTATCCTGGCTGTACGTAGCTACTCGGCACTGCAGTTGGCACCACAACCGATTCACCAGCGGTACATACGACTCGGTCCTCTCGTACTAAAGTCATGTCCTCTCAATTTACTAGCGCCCACCACAGATAGGGACCGAACTGTCTTGCGACGTTCTGAACCCAGTTCACGTGCCACTTTAATCGGCGAACAGCCGAACCCTTGGGACCTTCTCCAGCCCCAGGATGTGACGAACCGACATCGAGGTGCCAAACCTTACCGTCGATATGAGCTCTTGGGTAAGATCAGCCTGTTATCCCCGGAGTACCTTTTATCCTTTGAGCGATGGCCCTTCCATACAGAACCACCGGATCACTTTAGCCTGCTTTCGCACCTGCTCGACTTGTCTGTCTCACAGTCAAGCACCCTTTTACTAATGCGCTCTATATACGATTACCAACCGTATTGAGGGTACCTTTGCGAGCCTCCGTTACTTTTTAGGAGGCGACCACCCCAGTCAAACTACCCACCATGCAATGTCTCCCCAGTAGGGATTAGGTTCTAAGCAACAAAAGGTTGGTATTTCAACGTTGACTCCACAATGCCTGGCGACACTGCTTCATAGTCTCCCAACTATCCTACACATTTGTTGCTCAAAATCAATGCAAAGTTGTAGTGAAGGTTCACGGGGTCTTTCCGTCCCGTGGCGGGTAACCGGCATCTTCACCGATACTACAATTTCACCGGGCTCGTGGAGGAGACAGTGTTCAACTCATTAGACCATTCGTGCAGGTCGGAACTTACCCGACAAGGAATTTCGCTACCTTAGGACCGTTATAGTTACGGCCGCCGTTTACTGGGGCTTCAGTCAGAAGCTTTGGCTTGCGCCGAACATCCTTCCTTAACCTTCCAGCACCGGGCAGGTATCAGGCTCTATACGTCATCTTACGATTTTGCAGGGCCCTGTGTTTTTGTTAAACAGTTGGTTGAACCAATTTACTGAGACCGCATCGCTGCGGTACGCTTTATCCCGAAGTTACAGCGTCAATTTGCCTAGTTCCTTCTCCACGGCTCACCCGAGCGCCTTAGAATACTCATCCCGTCTACCTGTGTCGGTTTGCGGTACTGGCTGCTATACTCGCTTTTCTCGGCAGAGCTTTTACCGTTTCGCTTCCCCCGAAGGTTCTGCTCAGGCGTACTATTCCGTCAGTACGCAACGACCACGGCTCTGCGTCACTTTTATTGTATAGCAGGTGAAGGAATATTAACCTTCTTTCCATCAGATGCCCCTTTCGGGTTTTCCTAAGGACCAGACTAACCCTGATCCGATTAACGTTGATCAGGAACCCTTAGACTTTCGGCGTTAAAGTTTTTCACTTTAATTATCGTTACTTATGCCTACATTTTCTTTTGAAACCGCTGCACCATTGGTCACCCAACAGCTTCAACGCAGGTTTCAATGCTCCCCTACCACTCGCGCAATTAAGCTTGAGTTTAGAACTTCGGTTAGTAGTTTGATGCCCGATTATTTTCCGTGCAGGATTTCTCGACCAGTGAGCTGTTACGCACTCTTTAAATGAATGGCTGCTTCCAAGCAAACATCCTGGCTGTTATAGAAATCCCACCGCGTTTGATCAACTTAACTACTTATTAGGGACCTTAGTTGCTAATCTGGGTTATTTCCCTCTCGGCCACGGACCTTAGCGCCCGCAGCCTCACTCCCGTAGATATGTGTTAGCATTCGGAGTTTGTCAGGGTTTGGTAGGCGGTGAAGCCCCCTAGCCCAATCAGTAGCTCTACCTCTAACACACTTCAAAATACGAGGCTGTTCCTAAAAACATTTCGGGGAGAACGAGCTATCTCTCAGTTTGATTGGCCTTTCACCCCTATCCACAAGTCATCCCAAGACTTTTCAACGTCAATGGGTTCGGTCCTCCAGTGTGTGTTACCACACCTTCAACCTGCTCATGGATAGATCACAAAGTTTCGCGTCTACCCCAACTGACTAATCGCCCTGTTTGGACTTGCTTTCGCTACGGCTCCGTTAAATATGAACTTAACCTTGCCAGTTAGGAGTAACTCGTAGGCTCATTATGCAAAAGGCACGCCGTCACCACATATATTGCTATACTGGCTCCGACCGCTTGTAGGCGCACGGTTTCAGGTACTATTTCACTCCCCTGTTCGGGGTGCTTTTCACCTTTCCCTTACGGTACTGGTTCACTATCGGTGTCTGAGGAGTATTTAGCCTTACCAGATGGTGCTGGCAGATTCACGCAAGATTTCTCCGGTCCCGCGCTACTCAGGATACTGCTCGTTACTGTTAATTTGTGCTTACAGGACTTTCACCCTCTATGGTCCAACTTTCCAGTTGGTTCAACTTGATAACAGCTTCTAAATGCAGTCCTACAACCCTCAAGCGGCACGCCGCTCAAGTTTAGGCTCTTCCCATTTCGCTCGCCACTACTCAGGGAATCATTATTATTTTCTTTTCCTCCGGGTACTTAGATGTTTCAGTTCTCCGGGTTGGCTCTCCATTGCTGGAGTACTATATCTTCAATATAGTGAGTTGTCTCATTCGGAAATCCTGGGATATAATGCTCGTGTGCAGCTCTCCCAAGCTTATCGCAGCTTACCACGTCCTTCATCGCCTCTCAGACCCAAGGCATCCACCATGCGCCCTTATGTTGCTTTAAAAAAATTTGAAATTGTAGCGATGTGTTACCACCACTAAACTATTGCTAGTTAATTTATTTTTCGCTTTCCCAATATGTCAAAGAACTTTAATGAAGGCTAACGATCACTGCATTTCTGCCCGTGACTACACCCTTATTACTGCTGATAATGTGGATTTGATCCCAGGACACATACTCCTATGTTCCATTATCACTGTGTCTTTTTTGTAAAAAACTCTTTTTTCTTTGCTCCAGCCTTTGCTGCAAGCGTTCTTTTCTTTCAGTGTGGAGGATATCGGAGTCGAACCGATGACCCTCTGCGTGCAAGGCAGATGCTCTAGCCAGCTGAGCTAACCCCCCGAAAACCCTTTTGATTGATAAGTAGACCCGACCAGAGTTGAACTGGTGACCTCTACATTATCAGTGTAGCGCTCTAACCAACTGAGCTACGGGTCTGAAACGGGTCAAACTAACCGGTAAAGAACCTAAAATAAAATTAAAAGAAATGGAAACAACAGTAGCGAAGCCGTAAACAGTACTCTAAAAAGGAGGTATTCCAGCCGCACCTTCCGGTACGGCTACCTTGTTACGACTTAGCCCCAGTCACTAGTTTTACCTTAGGCAGATCCTTGCGGTTACCGACTTTAGGTACACCCAGCTTCCATGGCTTGACGGGCGGTGTGTGCAAGGTCCGGGAACGTATTCACCGTAGCGTTGCTGATCTACGATTACTAGCGATTCCAGCTTCATGCAGGCGAGTTGCAGCCTGCAATCTGAACTGAGAGAGGTTTTTTGAGATTGGCATCCTGTCACCAGGTAGCAGCCCTTTGTACCCCCCATTGTAGCACGTGTGTAGCCCTGGGCATAAAGGCCATGATGACTTGACATCATCCCCTCCTTCCTCGCGTCTTACGACGGCAGTTTCATTAGAGTTCCCAGCTTTACCTGATGGCAACTAATGATAGGGGTTGCGCTCGTTGCGGGACTTAACCCAACACCTCACGGCACGAGCTGACGACAGCCATGCAGCACCTTACGAAGTGTGTATTGCTACAAAACGAGCTTTCACCCGCGGTCACTCTGCATTCTAGCCCAGGTAAGGTTCCTCGCGTATCATCGAATTAAACCACATGCTCCACCGCTTGTGCGGACCCCCGCCAATTCCTTTGAGTTTCATCCTTGCGGACGTACTTCCCAGGTGGATTACTTAATGCTTTCGCTCAGACACACACTGTGTATCGCGTATGTCGAGTAATCATCGTTTAGGGCGTGGACTACCAGGGTATCTAATCCTGTTTGATCCCCACGCTTTCGTGCCTCAGCGTCAATATATGCGTAGTAAGCTGCCTTCGCAATAGGTGTTCTATGTCATATCTAAGCATTTCACCGCTACATGACATATTCCGCTTACCTCCACAATATTCAAGATAGATAGTATCAAAGGCAGTTTCCGAGTTAAGCTCGAAGATTTCACCACTGACTTACCTACCCGCCTACGCACCCTTTAAACCCAGTGAATCCGGATAACGCTTGCACCCTCCGTATTACCGCGGCTGCTGGCACGGAGTTAGCCGGTGCTTATTCATCTGGTACCGTCAAGTGAGAAAGAATTCCCTTTTTTCGTCCCAAATAAAAGAAGTTTACAATCCAGAGGACCTTCATCCTCCACGCGGCATGGCTGGTTCAGACTTGCGTCCATTGACCAATATTCCTTACTGCTGCCTCCCGTAGGAGTCGGGCCCGTGTCTCAGTGCCCGTGTGGCTGATCATGCTCTCACATCAGCTACTGATCGTAGGCTTGGTGGGCCGTTACCCCGCCAACTACCTAATCAGCCGCACGCCCATCTTCAAGTGATGAATCTTTAATAATAAGAAAATGCTTTCTCACTATGTTATGGGGTATTAATCCAAATTTCTCTGGGCTATTCCCCGCTTGAAGGAAAGTTGCGTACGTGTTCCGCACCCGTTTGCCGGTCGTCAGCATCCGAAGACCTGTTACCCCTCGACTTGCATGTATTAAGCCTGCCGCTAGCGTTCATCCTGAGCCAGGATCAAACTCTCCATTGTAAATGAAGTTTGAATCACTGACTATTAAATTCTCAATTAAATAGAAATTAACGGTCTGTTTTTCTAATTATGTCTTACGCTTCGTTTCTTACCGTAGCTTAAGAATCTTGAATTCCAAAATTACGTACTGTTGTTTCCAATCTTTCAAAGATCTTTATCCGGCTGAACTCCTTCAGCCTTATACTGTAAATGAGGAGGCTGCGAACCTCTCTTTCCAAAACCCCCTTATGGTCTCATCTCATTTCTTTACTATCACACCGTCTTTTGCCGAAGAACTTTTCCCTTTTCCTAACCCCCTATCCTTTCGTTTGGGGTTGCAAAGGTAATAACTTTTTCCATTCTGCCAAATCTTTTTTTTTATGCCCCTCTTCTGAAAATGCCACCCGCCTGTGCAGGTGATCAAAAACATTTGGCTTGGAGCAGCTAACCTGGCGAAGAACTTCCCCCCTTTCAGGCGGGGTGCAAATGTAGCTGCGATCCCTCATTCAACCAAACTTTTTTTAAAGTTTTTTTACCGTCTTTACACCTCGCTTTTTAACCTGCCAGAACACTGAACCATTCCCCCCTGCTAAACCCGCAGCTTTCGCTTGCCTCGCTCCTGAAAGAACTTCCCGTTTTGTGTTCGGGGGTGCAAATATAAAACCCACACTCATTACCAACAAAGCTATTTTCTGATTTGTTTACCCATTTTTTTTACTTTTAACATTCATAACGTTCAATTGCCACATTTTACATGTGCATATGCTATTTTTAAACATGCTAAATTGTTGATTCCCATTCTGCCTTCTTCACTAATAGATTTTTACGCTCTAACTTACCCTCCTGCATAATCCCCTACCGTTATGATTTTGGTTAAACACGTTTGTAAATGCACCCGTTACTGACTTGCCATTATGAAAACATAACACTCCTTTGCACCGTAATGCCACATCTCGCGCAAATACTTTCCGGTACATCGGGTGCATGGTGCAGCGATTAAATCCTGTAGGTGCTTTGCCTTATCGTACACTCATGAATAGTTAACCAGTAGTTTATAACAACAGCAATGGCTTTTGCAAAACCGGAAGAACGCATCAGCACCTATTTGTACGCCGTAATTTTAAAGAACTGATAGAATGCAAAATACAAGTGAATCAACTATCTATTCTGTACAGCGGTGGTCTATGCGGAACGGGAAATACGTGGTGCAGGCTGCGGTTATCGCTGCCTCGTAATGCTTGTTGGCTTATCAGTAAACTTTTTGCGGCATCTACAGCTTTATTTTCATAGCCTTAATAACGGCTTCGGAGGCAGACATTACGCCGAGCTTTTTATAAATGCGCTTGATATGCGTGCGAACCGTCTCGTAGGTAGTGTTGGTTTGTTGTGCTATCAGTTTCAGGTGTATACCGTCGCGCATCATTTTTAGTATTTGCAGCTCTTTGTTGGTAAGATGGTAGTCTTCGCTATCCGATGCATGTTGCGGATGGTTCTTTTCCAGTAAAAAATTCCGGATCAATTGACTCCGCTCATCCCCCTTGTTTTCTACCATGCGGTCCACGCTGTTTACAAAGTGTTCCGGTCCTTTTGCAATATTGATAAACGACGCAGCACCGGCATATAACGCTTCAATGATATTCGGGTCGCTATCTGAGGTAACCAGCAGTGAAAAAGTGAAGTCTCCGGTGTGGTTGTTTAAGAATGAAAGAACCAACTGTGTATCTATCAGGTGGATGTGATGTTTATCAACCTCTGTTAAGTCTGCAGCATGTTGAAACACGGCAATGTCCTCATAATTGCTGTTGTGCAGGCACAATCTCAAAGCTTCGCCTACCGCGGGTCTGGGATGAAGGATGTTTATTGTACAGGGCACTTTTTAAAAGTAGTTTTGAAATTTGGCTTCATCAATCACGTCTGCCAGGCAAGCCGCCATGTCGCCCTGCCGGTCCTCCATCCAGCACCTATTCATGTGCGCAATTTTTTCATTTACCGCAGGCGGAAGACCTTTGAAAGAAGGATGCAGCAACAGGTAGCCATACATGCCGGCTTCTTCATATTTTCCGCTTTTATAGAGGCATTCCAACAGGGGAAATATGCACAGCCACATCATCGGCTGCCGGTATGGTTTTAGTAGTTCCAATCCTTTTCGTGCACAATCTTCTGCATACAGCCAGTTGCCTCTTTTTGCATGCAGCCAGGCTGCATTTCCATACGACATCGCTATGTACAGCTGGTTTTCATTGTTTGTAGCTACCTCCATACTAATGGTTGTCCATTTTTCTGTCATGGCAATGTTGTTCTGCATTCTATAGCTTACTGCGGTGTACACCTGCGATATGAGTATCATATCAAAGTTGCGGTTTTGCAAAACAACCAATGCTTTTTCAAAATATTGCCTTGCCAGCTGGTGCTCTTCGCGCCACAGGTGCGCAAAGCCCAAACTGTTGCAGGCAGCGGCTATCGCATTGGGGTTGTTAGTTTCTATTGCAAACTGCAGGTGCAGCTCGCCATGGGTGATGCTTTCTTCGGGCAGCATATACCATTTAAACCTGAGCAAGATATCCATCGTTACCACAAAGTAAAACCGAAGCCTGACGGCTTTATCTGTGATAGCGGGAAAATGAAGCCGCATCTCCCGCACCAATTCTTTCAGCCGCTGTGCCCTGCCGATAAAATAATTGGACGTGGCTGCTGCCGTTAATGCCTCAAATAGTTCCGGCAGGTCTACTTCGCTTTCGTCAGCTTGCTTTAGTACCACCAATGCTTCTTCTGCCGTAGCATGCGCTTTCAGGTGCTCGCGCTGGGCAATAAAGGACGACGATATTTTGCGGAGCAATCTTGATTGGTGAATGAGCGATGCAGCCACCGGTAGCAACGCATAATAATATTCCCGGCTTTCGCTGTGCAGCCCCGATTGGTTGAGCAAATCGGCAAATTTTTCTTTTTGCTCCATCAGAAGGCTGGCGTCGCAGGTGGCAGTACAAGCTTGCAAACGGTCATAGGCAGCCATAATTTCTTCGCGGGCAGCGGGAGCCAATGCGGGAAGCCTGGGCAGGAATGTCATGATGTATGAATGGGGTAATAAGACCTACAATCTAAGCCAAGTTTTTTACCACGCAAAATTTATGTACCACAAATGGGGTATTGCACCAGCCTTTCCGTCACATATACATTTACAGCAGCTACCACTGTTGATGATACTTGCCTTCTAATAACGATGTAAGACGTCCATATAATGTGCTTGCATATACTCACTATAAAACAACTCTCATGAAAACAAAACCTGTACTCTTCTTGCCGGTGTTGCTCCTCGTGCTTGCAGTGCTAACTGTTGAGGCACAGCACGTAGCAGACATACA
>CAVXBN010000026.1:0-81127 GCA_963760045.1 uncultured Chitinophagaceae bacterium | reverse complement strand
TTGCGAAACAAATGGAAAGCGAGCATTGCATCTAACGTTACACAAAGCTAACCTTTAGCCCAAATTCACATTGTAATCATTGCCGTATGAAATATTATTTATCAATATATGCCTATTCCCTTTGCAACTGATGGACAGTTGTTGCACAGAACTTCCTACATTTAGCCCCTCAACAGGTCTTTACCGTGAAACAACAAAAGGAAGTAACCATTTACGACATTGCAGAACAACTGGGTGTGTCGCCGGCTACCGTGAGCCGTGCATTGAAAGACAATCCCTCTATCAGTGCTGCCACACGCAAAAAGATAAATGCACTGGCAGAAAAGCTGGGTTACCGGCACAATACATTTGCAAGCAGCCTGCGCTTACAAAAAACCCACACCATCGGCGTGATTGTGCATGAGCTCAACAGCTCTTTTATCACCTCCGTCTTGTCGGGCATCGAAAAAGTGGTCACAGAAGCCAAATACAATCTGATCATTGTGCACTCGGCTGAAAATGCAAGCCTCGAAGCAGCCAATGCGCGCAACTTATTTCACAAGCGGGTAGATGGCGTGATTGCTTCTCTTTCCTTCGACACAGAAGATCTCTCGCACTTTCAGCAGTTTCATGATAAAAATATACCGGTGGTTTTCTTCGACCGTGTGTTTGAAAACAGTGACGGCGCCAAGATTATCATCAATAATTTCCAGGCAGGTTACGATGCAACAGCGCATTTGATTGCGCAGGGCTGCAAGCGCATTGCTCATATTACCTCGAGCCTCAAGCGAAATGTGTATGCCGAACGGATGAAAGGCTATAAACAGGCATTGACCGACTACAAGCAGAAGTTTAATGACAAACTCGTGGTTGTGGACGGTTTTAAGGAAGAAGACGCCACACGTTCTGCCAAAACCATTCTCGCGATGAAAACATTGCCCGACGGATTATTCATCACCAACGATTTTGCAGCAGCCGTTATCATGCAGGTGTTGAAAGATGCCGGCATACGCATACCGGAAGATATTGCTGTAGTGGGCTTCAACAATGATATTATCGGCAAGGTTGTAAGTCCAAAACTGACAACCATCAACTATCCCGGTTTTGAAATGGGACAGGTGGCTGCGCGCAGTCTCATCAATCACCTGAAAGGTATATGGGATATGAGCCTTACCAACACCGTGGTTATCAAATCAGAACTGATAGTCAGGGAATCTTCATTGAAAACCGAAAAATCCGGGCTAAACGACTAACTCCCAGCTCTTCAGGCTACCGATATACTCACTAGTGCCTTGCTGGTTTAAAAAGCTGCCAAGGCATGTTTATTTGCACAATACCCCTTGTATTTCAATTAGTTCCTCATTTCGTTACCTGTATTCCTGAATCCGTAAGCACAATACGGCTTTGCAGGTAATCTTTGCATCATAAGTAAAAAACTATGAATTGTAAAGCTACTTTGTTGTTAGCGGGGATTTTGATGGGAGTAACTTCACAAGCACAAAAAGCGGCTGAAGATACCATGCAGGCTAAGAATTATTTGCCCGACCTGACGGTTGTCGGGCGCCACAGCTATGCCGATATTCACCAACTGCCCGAGGTTGTGGGCACGCATATTTTCGCCGGTAAAAAAAACGCCCTTGTTGTTATTGATAATGTAAACGGAAATGTGGTAACCAATACGATGCGCCAGGTACTTGCCAAAGTGCCGGGCATTCATATCTGGGAAAGCGATGGCAGCGGCATTCAGATTGGTATTGCATCACGCGGGCTCAGCCCCAACAGAAGCTGGGACTTCAATGTGCGCCAAAACGGGTACGACATTTCTGCCGATCCTTTTGGCTATCCCGAAGCTTATTACCATCCACCCTTGCAGGCTGTGCAGCGTGTGCAGATTGTAAAGGGCGCAGGCTCACTGCAATATGGTCCGCAGTTTGGGGGCGTGGTCAATTATGTGATCCGCAATGGCAGCGAAATCAACAAACCTTTTTTGTTTGAAACCTACCAGACTGCCGGCAGTTTTGGACTGATCAACAGCTTCAACGCCATAGGCGGGCAAGGTAAAAAAGATCATTATTACGCGTTTTTCGACCATCGCAACGCCGACGGATGGAGAGACAACAGCCGTTACAAAACCAATACGGTATTTGGCAATTATAATTACAAATTCAACGACAAGTGGACTGCCGGCGTGGAACTGATGCACTACGATATGCTAAGCCAGCAGCCCGGGGGATTAACCGACTCACAGTTTGCTGTCTCTGCCAGGCAGTCGTTCAGAAGCCGCAACTGGTTTAATCTCGACTGGACCACCGGCGCAGCCAACATTGATTATTCTATCAACGAAAACAACAAGCTGAACCTGAAAGTGTCTGCCATGCGCGGGTACCGCAACAGCATTGGCTACCTTGGCAATATCAGCCAGCCCGATACCATAAACGCTGCCACCAACAGCTACAACAACCGGCAGGTAGATGTAGACAAATATGTAAATACGAGTGCCGAATTGCGTTATTTATCCAATTACAAACTGGGTAAAATGAAAAATACCGCGACACTATCTGCCCGCTATTTTCATGGCAATACCGACCGCCAGAAAGGAGGCAAAGGAGATACAGGCACTGAATTCAACACAAATATTATCGGCATTTACCCTACCAATATCACGTTTAACACAGACAACGTGGCGCTGGCGGCAGAAAACATGTTTCGCATCAGCGACCGGTTCATGCTGATACCGGGAATCCGGTTTGAATCGATACAGGCGTCAGCCAATGGCTTTAACGGGCTGAATGAAGATGGCACCGGCAAGCAGATCCAGGACCTTACCAACAACAGGACATTTACCCTTCTTGCACTGGCTGCCGAATACCAGATGGGCGCTACCGAACTGTATGGCAACATTACGCAGGCTTACCGCCCTATACAGTTTGCCGATATTACCGCGGCACCTACTACAGATATCATTGATCCAAACCTGAAAGACGCTAAAGGCTACAATGCCGACCTTGGCTACAGAGGCAAACTTGGCAGCTATTTCCTGTTTGATGCCAGCGCCTTTTACCTGAGCTACGACAACCGTATCGGTACCATCACGCAGATGCGCCCCGACCTGTCTACCTATAATTTTAAAACCAATGTGGGCAGCAGCAGCAGTAAAGGCGTGGAAGCCATGGCAGAGTTCAATCCCTTTAAAGCAGGATGGCTGAACAGCAAAAACGGCGAAATCAGCATGTTTGTATCCTATAGCTATACCGATGCTGCATACAATGATTTTAAAGTGATTACCAAAGATTCGGACAACAAGCTGGTAGAAAAGAATCTGAAAAATAAAAGGGTGGAAAATGCACCGAAAAACATCGTTCGCACCGGGCTTACCTACAGCTATCACACTTTTGCCTTAACGGGACAGTTGTCTTATGTAAGCAGCACCTTCAGCGATGCCAACAATACTATAACGCCAAGCAGTTCCGGAACCACGGGATTGATTCCATCCTATACTGTTGGTGATGTTACGGCATCTTACCGTTATCATGACAAATACACGGTAAAAGCCGGTGTCAATAATGTAGCCGACACCAAATATTTCACACGTCGCGCAGGCGGTTATCCTGGTCCGGGATTAATGCCAGCCGATGGCCGCAGTTTCTTTGTGACCGTAGGAGCTAAATTTTAGAACAAAATCAGGATACTGGAAAAGCGGCGGTTACCGTGTAACCGCCGCTTTTTTGTGCCTGTATCTTTCCAAAACATCATCAGCTTGCCCGTTTTATTGCACACGAACCGGCAATGTCTTTACTAATAAGAAAGGCTTTCCCAAGGCATTAGCATCCTTCCATTGCACCGCGTTTCAGGCTGACAGTTTTACCCAAACAAAAAAAAATTTGCAACCTACACACGTTTCCAAAACATAACTATGGCAATTCAATCCTTTTGCCCGCGCCAGGAAGCGAACATTTTTATGGGGTTACGTTTTTACAAATCGCGGAAACATGATGAACCTGCGGAAAAATAGATACAAAGGCTAAAAGAAAAACAACCCGCCGTGTTGATGTTTCTAAAAATGAGTTGCAGGCTCAACCTCTTGCGCGTGTTGAGGTTTTACGAAAATTGTACACAGGATTGAAACCGCAGTCATGGCATATCTGCAATAGAGAATGACGTATATACACGTTTCTGCACAGATAAGTTGATGCGGTAATAAGCAGATCCTCTTGCGCATAAATATCCACGCTAAGACTATTGTTTTCAGACACTCAAATTGAAAGCAATCTTCCAAAAACAACACTTTTTGTAAGAATGCCATAAGCACAAAGCTTGGGGCAGGAAAACATTTGCAGGAAACAAGATGCCAAATCTTTAAAGATGATGATCAATAAATAATTATATGTATATCTTTTATTTTTAATCAGATAAAGCCGGAACAGGTTAAGTATAAAAATTTGTGTTTTAAAGAATAAAAGTTAAGAATTGTTAAAATAAAGTTTGTCTGTTGACATTCACGCATTAGATTTGTGCAAACGATTGTTTCTCAAATTTGTCATCAAAAGTTACGATAAAACACCTTGCTGAAGAATTACATTTAACAACGGCGACTGTATCACGCGCTCTCAACGATCATCCCCGCATCAGTGCTTCTACCAAAAAAGTAGTGCTGGCACTGGCGGAAAAAATGAACTATCGCCGCAATAGAATTGCTTCTTCTTTACGCTCCGGAAAAACGCACACCATTGGTGTGATTATTCCCAGCGCGGAGATTAATTTTTTCGGATCTGTGGTGCATGGTATCGAAAGCATTGCCACCGAAAAAGGATACAATGTTCTGCTCTACCAGTCCAATGAGTCGTATGACTACGAGCGCAAAGCCATTGAAACCTTTATAGATGTACAGGTAGATGGCGTGCTGGCTTCCATTGCAAAAGACACCCTCGATATCTCGCACTATCTTGATCTGAAGAAGAAGGGAATTCCCCTTGTATTCTTCGACAGAAGTAAAGACATGGTGAATGTTCCTACTGTGACGGTAGACGATTTTAAAGGCGGCTATATTGCTACGCAGCACTTGCTGCAACAGGGATATACACGCATTGCCCACATTTCGGGACAGCAGCATCTGAAAGTGTTCAGAGACCGGCTCAACGGGTATAAATCTGCATTGCATGCAGCAGGATTGCCGGTAGAAGAGTCTTTAATTTATAACGGTAATGTTTCCATACAATCCGGCAAGGAAGCGATGGACTATTACTGCAGCTTGCCACAACCGCCCGATGGCATTTTTGCAGTAGAAGACTTTACAGCCCTCGGGGTTATAAAGGCAGCGAAAGAGAAAAACATCCGGATACCTGAGCAATTGGGTGTCATTGGATTTGCCAATGAATCGTTTGGTGAACACATTACGCCGAGCTTGTCATCCATCGATCAGCAAACAGTGCTGATGGGAAAAGAATCTTTAAAACTATTGCTTAGCCAGATCTATGAAAAAGATCTCTCCCATCAAAAAAAAGTCAGTATAACACTCGAACCGCTTGAGCGTTTCAGGGAATCATCCATGAGGATGAAATCTCTGTAAAGAGCCCGGCAGGCAAAGCCATATTTTTTTGTGTAATCGATTGTTTTAACTTATTTCAACATGCTTGTAAAAACACTATTGCCGGTGGTTGCTTTCGGTGCAGCCCTGGTAAGCTGGGTATCCGGTAGTTCTGACAGCACGATTTCTACCGTAGAACGCCCGCCTACCCTTACGTCAAACGCTTTTTATACCAGCAATCGCGCACCACTGCAACAGCTCAGTTTCATCAGGCTGCCCATTGGTTCTATCCGTTCCGGTGGCTGGCTCAAAGAATATCTCCTGTTACAGAAAAATGGTCTCACCGGGCATCTTGGCGAAATCAGCGCATGGCTCGATAAAAACAACAACGCGTGGTATAGCGGCAATGGAACCGGCGATCATGGCTGGGAAGAAGTGCCTTACTGGCTCAAAGGCTATGGCGATCTCGGGTATGTGCTGCACGATACTGCCATCATTGCCGAAACCAAACGCTGGCTCGAAAAAGCATTCCAAAGCCAGCAGCCCAACGGCTATTTCGGACCTGCCATAAGAGAAACAGACCACCAGGATAACAAAGGCACTACGCCCGATTTATGGCCCAATATGATTATGCTGTGGTGTATGCAGTCGTACTACGAATACAGTGGCGACAGCCGGGTAATTCCTTTTATGACCAACTATTTTAAATGGCAGCAGACTGTGCCTGACAACCAATTGCTCGAAATCTACTGGGAAAACAGCCGCGGCGGCGACAACCTTTACAGTATTTACTGGCTGTATAACCGTACGGGCGAAGCATGGCTGCTCGACCTGGCTCATAAAATTCATCGCAATACAGCCGACTGGACACAAAAAGACAACCTGCCCAACTGGCACAACGTAAACATTGCGCAATCCTTTCGCGAGCCGGCTACTTATTATTTGCAAACAAAAGACAGCTTTTTTCTAAACGCCACCTACAACGATTTTTACCTTATCAGAAACCTTTACGGGCAAGTGCCCGGCGGCATGTTTGGCGCCGATGAAAATGCCAGGAAAGGCTATACAGATCCGCACCAGGCTGTAGAAACCTGCGGCATGGTAGAGCAGATGGCAAGCGATGAATTGCTGGCTTCCTTTACCGGCGACCCGATGTGGATAGAAAATGCTGAAGATGTGGCTTTCAACACCTACCCGGCTGCCGTAATGCCCGACTTCAGAAGCCTGCGCTATCTGACAGCCCCCAATATGGTAGTGAGCGACAGCAAAAACCACAGTCCCGGTTTGCAGAACGATGGTCCTTTCCTCATGATGAATCCTTTTAGCAGCCGCTGCTGCCAGCACAATCATGCACAGGGCTGGCCTTATTTTGCCGAACACCTTGTGATGGCAACGCCCGACAATGGTCTTGCCACATTGTACTACAACGAATGCAGCGCAACAGCGAAAGTGGGCAATGGTACGGACGTAACGCTGACAGAAGAAACGCACTATCCCTTTGATGAAAACATAAAGATTCATATAGAGCCTGCCTCACCTGCTTCGTTCCCGCTTTACCTGCTCATTCCTTCCTGGGCAGAACATGCAACACTAAAGATCAACGGAAAGCTGCAAAGCCATACCAGCAAGCCCGGTACTTATACAAGAATAGAACGGACATGGAATAAAAACGATGTGGTGGAATTACAGCTTCCCATGCATATCAGCGTAAGACAATGGGATAAAAACAAAAACAGCGTAAGCGTAAATTATGGACCTCTCACCTACTCGCTGAAGATACAGGAAGAGTACAAAAAAATGGACAGCAAAGCATCGGCTATCGGCGACAGCAAATGGCAGGCAGATGCAGATGAAAAACAATGGCCTTCTTTCGAAATTTATCCTGCCAGCAACTGGAATTACGGGCTATTGCTGAAAGCAGATACAGCGTCATCCTTTACAGTAGTAAAAAAGCCTTGGCCTGCCAGCAATTTTCCATTTACCCAGCAAACAGTTCCCATTGAAATAAAGGCAAAAGGCAGGCAGATTCCGCAGTGGACCATAGATCAGTATGGCTTGTGCGATACGTTGCCGCAAAGCCCGGTGAGCGTAAGTACAGCTACTGAAAACATTACTCTGATACCTATGGGTGCAGCCCGGCTGCGCATCTCTGCGTTTCCTGTGGTTCAACAACAATAACCAGGTTCCTCTTTTTATCATCACCATCATTCGTAAGACATGAAAAAAGCACTCTTATTTTTATTATTCAGCTTCTTTGTTGCTCTTTCCTTTGCGCAAAATCCGCGCACCGTCTGGTCAAAGGAAAAAGCCAACGAATGGTACAGCAGCAAAGGCTGGCTGCGCGGCAGCGACTTTATTCCCAGCACCGCCATTAACCAGCTCGAAATGTGGCAGGCCGAAACATTTGACCCGGCTACCATCGACCGCGAACTCGGCTATGCCGAATCCATCGGGCTTAACTGCATGCGCGTGTTTTTGCACCATGTGGCCTGGCAGGAAGATAAACAAGGATTTAAAGACAGGATGAACCAATATTTAGCCATTGCCAACAAACATGGCATCTCTACCATGTTTGTGTTTTTCGACGACTGCTGGAACGAAAGCTATCATGCCGGCACACAACCCCAACCGAAAACAGGCATTCACAATTCGGGCTGGATACGCGACCCGGGAAAACTGTATTACGAAGAACCCCAACTGGCAAATACACTGGAAATGTATGTGAAAGACGTAATGACCACTTTTAAAGATGACAACCGCATCCTCATGTGGGACTTGTATAACGAACCGGGCAATTCGGGATACGGTGATAAAAGCCTTCCGCTTTTGGCAAAAATATTTACATGGGGCAGGCAGGTCAATCCTTCTCAGCCGCTGAGTGCCGGTATCTGGAACAAAGACCTTACGGCTTTAAACACTTTCCAGCTTGCTAATTCTGATGTCATCAACTACCATGATTATAACCCCGCAGATGTGCACCAGCATACGATAGACACACTGAAAAAATATGGTCGCCCGCTGCTGTGCACTGAGTATATGGCACGCCCGCGCAACAGTACATTTGCCACCGTAATGCCCATGTTGAAAAGAGAAAATGTAGCTGCCATCAACTGGGGATTGGTAGAAGGTAAAACCAATACAAAATATGCATGGGACACACCGCTGCCGGGCGGTGAAGACCCGAAAATCTGGTTTCATGAAATCTTCAAAAAAGATGGCTCGGCTTACAGCACGGAAGAAACAGCGCTTATCAAATCTTTAACCGGCAAATAATTCTATACAAAAGCTATGACACTATCTGATACAGATCAAACAATATCCGGCAAGCTGTCTTCTTTTATATCAGGCAATACGCTGCTGGTTCGTTCACCGGGCAGGATCAACCTCATTGGCGAGCACACCGATTACAATGAAGGGTTTGTGCTGCCGGCAGCCATCGACAAGGCAGCTTATCTTGCTTTTACGCCCCGCAACGACGACCAGATCCACCTTACCTCCATTGACCTCAACGACCGGTACAGCGGCAATATCCACGACTTTGCCCCTACGGAAACGTCGTGGCCCAACTACCTGCTTGGCGTAGCCAACCAGTTTCGCGAGCGCGGGCTGCTGACCAAAGGTTTTGATGCCGCCCTTACGGCTGATGTGCCCATCGGTGCCGGCTTGTCGTCGTCTGCTGCCGTGGAAAACGCCGTTGCCCTTGCCCTCAATACTGCCGAAGGTGCTCACCTCGACAAGATTACCATGGTGAAGATGTCGCAGAAAGCCGAGCATACCTATCCCAAACTCATGTGTGGCATCATGGACATGTTTGCCAGCATGATGGGCAAAAAAGATCATGTTATCAGGCTCGATTGCCGCTCGCTGGAGTATGTGTATGAACCCTTCAACATGCAGGGTTTTAAGATTGTGCTCATAGATACGCAGGTAAAGCATTCACTCAACGAAACGGAATACAACACGCGCCGCAAACAGTGCGAGGAAGGAGTAGCCATGGTGCGTGCGCACCATGATGGGGAAGTAAAGTCGCTGCGTGACGTAACGATGGAGATGCTCGACCGGCATGTAAAGCCGCAGGACGCGCTCATCTACCAGCGGTGCAGCTATGTGATAGAAGAAAATGCCCGGCTGCTGTCTGCGTGCCGCTACCTGGAAGAAGGCAACATGCAGGCGTTTGGCAAGCAGATGTACGGCTCTCACGAAGGCTTGAGCAAAAAGTATGAGGTAAGCTGCGAAGAGCTTGACTTTTTGGTGCGGCAGGTAAGGAACAACAGCGATGTGCTGGGTGCGCGGATGATGGGTGGCGGGTTTGGCGGCTGCACCATCAACCTGGTGAAGGAAGAAGCAGTAGACACACTCATTGCAAGCGTAACGGAAGCCTACAACAAGGAAATGGGGCTCACCGCCAAAGCCTATGTCACTCAGATAGAAAACGGAACAGAACTCATCTCAATGTCAGGCATTGAGGCTTAATATAATTGATCATTCTTAACCAACATTTATTCGATTTATTTTTTAATTATCACACAAAAACAAAGCTCCCGTTATGAACAATTGCTTGTCAACTTGTCTGGCTGTGAATAAGGATTCATTGCCCGGCAGGAGGCTTTATCAGCCTCCCAAAACGCTGTTTTTTTTACTGATTTTTTTCCTGCCGTTTTTAGGTAAGGCGCAGGGCGATCAGATGGTGACCGGTACCATTACCGATTCTGCTTCCCGTCCCTTATCCGGTGTTACAGTAAGCACCGACGCATCCAAGAGAAATGTAATTACCAACGACGAAGGTTTTTTCTCCATCCGTGTATCTCCAAAAGACAAAAACCTGTCGTTTAACTACGTAGGCATGGAATCATTAACCCAGGCAATCAATGGCTCATCCGAATTACGACATCACTTTGCGCCCCGACGTATTCGGGCTTAAGCGATGTGGTGGTGATCGGGTATGGTACCAAACGGAAAGAAGCCATCACCGGTGCGGTTTCCACCGTTACCAGCAAAGACATCGGCCGTGTGCATGGCGGCGCTACAGCCAGCACTACGTTAGCAGGCAAGCTGCCCGGTGTTACCTTCCGCCAGGGCGAAGGCCGCCCCGGCGCTTCGGCCGCCATCCAAATTCGCAACATGGGTAATCCCTTGTATGTAATTGATGGTGTGCAGCAGGATGCAGGGCAGTTCAACAACCTTGCGCCAAACGACATTGAAAGCATTACCGTGCTGAAAGATGCGTCTGCCGCTATTTATGGTGTGCGTGCTGCCAATGGTGTGGTGGTGGTAACTACCAAAAAAGGCACTACCGGCCGCAACAGCGTAAATGTAGATGCCTACAATGGCTGGCAATATTTCTCCCGTTTCCCGGAAGTAGTTACCAATACGGCTGATTATCTCTATTACCGCGCCGATGCCGAAATCAACCGGTTTGGATCAGCAGCAACATTACACAGCAGACACTCAATGGATGCGCAAAGCAGTAACCGACCCGCAATACCGAAGCTTTGACTGGAGAGGTTATGTACTGAATAATAACGGCGCTCCTCTCAGTTCGGTGAATATCAACATCAGTGGCGGTTCCGATAAAGTAAACTATTATGTATCGGGTACCAACCTGTATCAGAATTCGGTTTTGGGTAAAGAATACAGTTTTGCCCGTACCAATATTCAGTCTAACGTAACCGCGAAACTGACCAATGGCTTAAAAGTAGGTTTTGATATCAACGGACGTGTGGAAACGAGAAGAAACCCCGGTGTTCCCGGTGGTGATGATTACTTTCTGGCGCGCCTTGCCGTGTTGAGAAACACACCGCAGGAAAGACCTTATGCCAACGATAATCCATTATACCTGAATGATCTTGGTGCTCACCTCGAATCGAACTATGCGTTTTTGAACGAGAAAATATCCGGCAAATTGCGTGACGACTGGCGCGTGCTGCAAACCAACTTTCATGTAGATTGGGATGTTCCCTGGATCAAAGGATTATCAGTAAGAGGTCTGGGCTCTTATTACATGGCAGACCGGCTGGAAAACAACCAGGAATATACCTACGACGCCTACACTTATTTCCCGGCTACAGAAACTTCGCCTGAAGAATACCGCCGCACCGGTGGTGCTACCAACCCATGGCGCGACAGGGAGCAGATTAAACAAATTAATACCACGCTGCAGGCACAGGCCAGCTACAACAATACCTTTGGCGAACATACCGTAGGCGCTACGGTAGTAGCAGAACGGCTGGAAAACCATTTCCTGAGAAACTGGCTGCACGCTTCACCACAGTCAAACGCACTTGCCGCTGGTGTATTTCAACATTATGGACCGGTATGAAGATGCAGATGCTACGCAAACCCGTATTGGGCTATATCGGGCGTGTAAACTATAGCTTTGCCAACCGTTATTTCTTTGAAGCTATCTGCCCGCCGCGATGCCTCTTACCTTTTTGCTCCCGGCTATCGTGTGGGCTATTTCCCCGGTGCTTCCGTGGGCTGGAGAATTACCGAAGAGCCTTTTTTAAAAGCCTTGCTGAACAATAAAACCAACATTCTCAGCGACCTCAAATTCAGAGGTTCTTATGGTCAGTTGGGTGATGATAATCCAAACGGAAACCCAATTGTGTCTCCCTTTGCCTTCCTGCCCGGCTACAACTATGGCGTAGGCGCTGCTGTTTTGGGTGGCAATGTAGTTGCTACATCCAGAGACAAAGGCGTACCCATTACCAGCATTTCGTGGCTGAAAAGTAAGATCACGGATGTGGGAATGGACTTCAGCTTCCTGAATGGGAAAATCACTGGTACATTCGATTGGTTTTACCGGAAACGTACCGGCTTGCCAGGTATTAAAACTGACGTGATTTTGCCGATAGAAGTGGGTTATAACCTCGCCAGCGAAAACCTGAATTCCGATGCGCAATACGGACAGGAAGGTTCGCTGGCTTACAATAGCAAAATTGGGCAGCGTTAACTTTACTGTCAGTGGCAATCTGTCGTTATACCCGTTCCAAAATCACTGGATATTTACAAACCTACCTTCCTGAACTCATGGGATAAATACCGCTTTCTCAGACGTAACAGGTTTAACAACAAAGACTGGGGCTATATTGCATACGGACAGTTTACCTCGCAGGAGCAGATCAACAATTATGATGTGGATATTGACGGACAAGGCAACAGCACGTTGTTGCCCGGCGACATCATTTATCAGGATCTGAACGGTGATAAAATGATCAATGGTTACGATCAGCGCCCCATCTCTTTTGGCTATGGATCTCAGCCAAACATCAACTTTGGATTCTCACTGGCTGCCAACTTATAAAGGATTTCGATTTTCATGCAGATTTCTCAGGCGCAGCCGGTTACTCCTGGTTCCAGAACTGGGAAACACGCTGGGCATTCCAGAACAATGGTAACCTGAACAGCATCTTTACCGACCGCTGGCACAGAGCCGACATTTATGATCGTAAACAGCGAATGGATTCCGGGCAAATACCCGGCTAACCGTTACAACATGGGTTTTGGACACAGCAACTATAGCTCAAACTCTACCTTCTGGCTGCACAACGTGAAAATGCTGAGGGCAAGAACCATCGAACTGGGATATTCGGTGCCACAAGCCATTTTGCACGGGTTGAAAATGCAGCGCGCAAGGGTGTACTGTTAATACTTACAACCTGTTCTCTATCGACAACCTGAAAGAATTTTCCATTGATCCGGAACTGGTGGATGACAACGGTTTGCAATTCCCGCAAAACAGGGTGTTTAATGTAGGTATCAACCTTTCATTCTAAACTCTTTTCTACTTTAAAATATTCGTAAATGAAAAAGATATTTTCCTATACAGCAGCTGCACTGCTTACACTGGGCATGTGGAGTTGCGAAAAAGACAGTGAATTTTTAGACGTTCAGCCAACCGACTTTCTTACCAACGACCAGGTATTTTCCGATCCTGCGCTTGCCTTCTCTGCTTTCGGCGATT
The DNA here is from genome assembly GCA_963760045.1 of uncultured Chitinophagaceae bacterium. GTDB lineage: Bacteria > Bacteroidota > Bacteroidia > Chitinophagales > Chitinophagaceae > Ilyomonas. The sequence goes on along the minus strand of CAVXBN010000026.1, from coordinate 67,661 downwards.
TGTATAACCGCCAGGTAGATTTTTCAGGTCTTGACAATGGCTGGGCAAAGCTTTGCCGATTTCAGTGAAAGTTTTCCTTCCGAAAACGGCAGCGCCTATTTTGTACAACGCACCGGCTGGGGCTTTGGTGAATGGGGTGTAAACTGGACCGATGCTTACCAATACATCCGCGAGATCAACCTGTTTATGGAGCGCGACAGTGCCTCTACCGAACTGTACGGAGAACTACAAGAAAAGATTCTATGCCGAAGCCCGTTTTTTAAGAGCCAATTTTTACTTTGAACTGGCAAAACGCTATGGTGGTGTGCCGCTGGTAACCAGCACTCTCACGTACGATTACAAAGGCGATCCTGCTTACCTGCAACTGCCACGCGCCAAAGAATCGGACATGTATGACTTTGTGATCAGCGAAGCAGAAGCCATTAAAAACGACTTTGTAGACGCTGCCGGCAACCAGGTAAGTTCGGGTGGCTCGGGCGAAAAATCGCGCGCTACCAAAGGCGCTGCCCTTGCCATGGAAGCAAGAGCTGCGTTATATGCCGGTTCTATTGCCAAATACGGCGCTACGCACACCTGCTGTTTCATTAGCTGGGGGCGAAGTGGGCATTGATGCAGGCAAAGTCGGCAAATTATTATACCACTGCTTTACGCGCAGCGCAGGAAATCATCAGCGGCAGTGCAGGCAGTTATGCTTTGTATAACAATGGCGGCGACCTGTCTGATAATTTTGCCAATCTGTTTCTTGATAAATCCAGCCCGGAAAGCATCCTGTATGAAGACTTTAAAGTAGGTGGCAAAACACATGCTTTCACAACCAACAACCAGCCTTATTCACTGTCTGAAGAAGGTGGCGATGCAGGTCGTATCAATCCGTCTCTTAACCTGGCCGAACAGTATGAAAAGCTGGACAATACGTTTGCTCCTTTTGCCACTACTGATGATCAGGGCAATCTTATCAAGTACGACAACCAGTCGCAGATATTTTTGCCGGTCAGCGATGCGCGCCTGGCAGGTACCATTCTTTTGCCTGGCAGGTACATATAAAGGCGGCACCGTAGACATCTGGGCAGGTTTTAGTTGCCTGACGGCACCATCGTTTCCAGCGACCAGTCGACTAATCCTAAACCATTGGTTCCCGGTGGCACACCCATACAGGTGGTGGGTGAAGACGGACCGGTAAATGGCCTGGAATTGAGAACACAAACGGGGTTTTACATCCGCAAATACATTGATCCTACAGTAGGTTCGGGACGCAGAGGTCAGGGCAGCGCCACGGCATTTATCCGCTACCGCTATGCCGAAGTATTGCTGAATGCCGCCGAAGCTGCCTTTGAACTGGGGACAACGCAACTCGCTGCCGATTATATGAACCAGGTGCGTGCCCGTGCCGGTTTACCATTCCGCTGACAGCCGACCGACATTACGTTTGACCGCATTGTACATGAACGCCGCGTAGAACTTGCTTTTGAAGGGCATTATTTCTACGATATGAAGCGCTGGAGACTCGCTCACATTGTATGGGATGGTTTGCCTACCACCAAAAACGATTTGCTGACCAATATTGGCGCTGCCAAAGACAGAAGCACACAGCCATGGGGTTTGTGGCCGTATAAGTTTGTACAGCGATCCAAACAAGCCGAATAATTTCAAATGGGTGTATAGAGAAACCCTCCCTGCGCTTGTTACCGGTAGCCAACCGCTTCTTACTGGGTAATTATTACACTACTATTGGTGATGATGTGATTGGTGCCAATCCTAAAATTGTAAGACAACCAAACCAATAAGCTGTATTAAAAATTTAATCGAATTATGAAACAGTTTATTCCGATATATATGCGTACTGTCTCTGGCTAGCCACATTGCATTCTCCTGTAAAAAAGACAATTACGAGCCGCCCAAATCTACACTCTCACGGGGCGCCTCGTGTACCAGGGAGCAACCAATACAGGTGGAAAGAAACCAGGTGCCTTTCCAGCTATACCAGTTTGGTTTTGGCCGCGTGGGCGCTATCGGTGGCATTTTTGCCCAGGACGGCAGCTATTCCGCACTTCTGTTTGATGGGGAATACAAACTCATCATTCCCAACGGGCAAGGACCTTTTATGTGGAAACAAACAGCACACGGGCGACGCCCGATTCCATCTCTGTCGATCATGAACGGCAACCAGAAGCTCGACCTTGAAGTAACGCCTTATTACATGGTAAGAAATACGCAGATCAGCGCAGCAGTGGTGGAACGTAACAGCAACTTTTTCGCTGGAAAAAATCATCACCGATGCCAATGCAAAAGATATAGAAACGGTGTACCTGTATGTCAACAAAACACAGTTTGTTTCCGGTGGCAACCAGGTTGCTTCCTACCAGCATAGCCGGGCCGACATTACAGATATGAACAGCATTTCGATGAGTGTTACCAGTTCCCGCTCTTGTGCCTGCGCAAAACTATGTGTTTGCACGGGTGGGTGTCAAAATTGCCGGTGTAGAAGACATGTTGTTTTCGCCACTCGTGACAGGTGTCGCTTTAACTGGTCAAAGCCGCCTGTTGTTGAAAAACAGGCGGCTTTTTTACCCGTATTTTTTCCCACTTTCATTTACTCGTGTATGTAGCCTGGATTGCTATAAACATTGTTTCGAACATGGATGAAAACATGGTGCTTTCTCTTTTCATCTTACAATCTTTCATCGTTTCATGCACATGTGTTGGACAAACGAAACCTGAACGGGCACATATCCTGCATTACAGTCAAAGCAACACTGCAACCGATTGTTTTCACGAGGTTAATTCGGCAAACTTTAAAGGCAATGAAAGGGCTTCACGCAGGACAGTTTACAAGCAGCTGAAGATGAGGAATTTACCACAAAGGAAAGACATACCCGGCGCGGTAATCGTAGAAACAAGACAAAGCAATGCAACATACGAATTGACACCGATTTTCACTGGCAAACCAACTGCCAGCCTATTTGAACAATAAACAACATTCACACAAAAAGACATACCAGGAATAAATAAAGCCATCAACTGGCATCGCCATACCTTATCATGTGATTTGCTTATTCAACAAAATGAAGATAAGATATGAAGAAACTATTGCTTTTAACCAGTTTGGGATTATTTGCCGTGCAACTGCTGCTTCGGCGCAAAACATCATCCTGGCACATGGCCGGCGACAAAATTACGTCTCCGTGGGCAGATAGTGTAAAGCCATGCCAGCGTATTGCCCGAATATCCGCGCCCGCAACTGGAGCGCAACAACTGGACCAACCTGAATGGGCTTGTGGCAATATGCCATTGTTCCCAAAGACCAGCAAGCCACCATGCCGCTTCTTTCAGGGCAATATCCTGGTACCTTTTGCGGTAGAATCTGCGCTTTCGGGCGTAGGAAAAACAGTGGGTAAAGACAGTGTGCTCTGGTATAAAAGAACATGTAACACCTGCCAGCTACAAACGGCAAAAACGACCCTGCTGCATTTTGGCGCGGTAGACTGGCATTGCGATGTGTATGTGAACGGCACCAAAGCCGGTTCGCACGAAGGCGGCTTCGATCCGTTTACCATCGACATTACCAGTGCGCTTAAAAAAGGCACAAAACAGGATATTGCCATCAGCGTGTGGGACCCTACCGACCGATGGCCGCAGCCAAGCGGCAAACAGGTGAAAAATCCGCGAAGGCATCTGGTACACACCGGTTACCGGCATCTGGCAAACGGTATGGCTGGAAACCGTGCCGCAAACCTATATTGCCGCTACCACGACAAACACCCGATGTAGACAATAGCACACTGGCTGTAAGCGCATCTGTAGAAGGCATGCAGCCCGGCGACGAGCTGACAGTTTACAGCCTGAACAACAACAGCAAATCGTTGCCGAACAAACCAGTAGCCGACACCGCTGCTACTCTCATCCATCGCAAATGCCAGAACTGTGGTCGCCATCCAACCCGCATCTGTACGATCTGAAAATAACGGTGCTGCGCAAAGGCAAAGTGGTGGATGAAGTGAACAGCTATTTTGCCATGCGCAAAATATCCATTGCGCCCGATAAAAACGGCATTCAGCGCATGATGCTGAACAACCAGTTTGTGTTTCAATATGGACCGCTTGACCAGGGCTGGTGGCCCGATGGATTGTACACCGCGCCAACCGATGACGCTCTGAAATTCGACATTGTAAAAACAAAGGAAATGGGCTTTAATATGATCCGCAAACATATTAAAGTAGAACCTGCCCGCTGGTACCGCTACTGCGATGAACTGGGCATGCTGGTATGGCAGGATATGCCAAGCGGCGACCTTGGCAACCGTTGGGAAAACCGTCCCGGCATTTTGGGCAGGGCTACCGATAAAGACCGCACCCCCGAATCGGAAGGCTATTACCGCAAAGAATGGAACGAAATCATGAACGACCTGTACAATTTTCCCTGCATTGTGGTATGGACACCGTTTAACGAAGCGTGGGGACAATTTAAAACCGTGGAAATAGCAGAATGGACAAAGCAAAAAGATCCGTCACGCCTGGTAAACAGCGCCAGCGGCGGCAACTTTTACAACGTTGGCGATATTATAGACCTGCACAATTATCCCGATCCTGCCATGCCGCGTCCCGATATTTTTGGCAAAGACAGAGCGCTGGTATTGGGCGAATTTGGCGGGCTTGGCTTGCCGGTTGACGAGCATACCTGGCAGCAGAAAAACTGGGGCTACCAAAGTTTTAAAAGCAACGACAGCTTGTTTATGCGGTACAAAACACTTACCGACCGGCTGGCAGAGTTGATTCCGCTGGGTTTATCGGCAGCTGTTTATACCCAAACCACCGATGTGGAAGGCGAAGTAAATGGCTTTATGACCTACGACCGTAAAGTGATGAAAATGCCGCTTGACAAACTGAATACCGTCAACAGCAAAGTTGTACAGCATCAAACCATAATAATTAACAGGAAGATCAACAGCGTGCATAAGAATTGCACATTGCTGCAACCGGTTACTGCACGCTCGTTGCAGCAGCGGTCTGGCTGCCAACAACAGCAATCTCCCGCGGCAATCGAATTTTTTACTTAACAAAACAGATTTTTACCATGAAAAAAATATTGCTGTTTATTGCTCATTGCCGCACTATGCTGCATCGCGGTTTGCACAACTGCAAAAAGCACCGGCTTACCCGCTTATTACCCATACGCCTTATTTTAGTGTATGGTCGTTTACCGATACGCTGAATGCAAGCCCTACGAGGCACTGGACGGGTACCACGCAATCGCTTGTAGGCATCCTGAAAGTAGATGGCAAAGCCTACCGTTTTATGGGTGAAATGGACAAAAGCTATCAAAACCATTTTGCCGGCAGCCGACGAAACACAATTATACTGTAAAATATACCGAAAGATGAGCCGGCTGACGGCTGGATGAACAGCAGCTTCAACGATGCTTCGTGGAAAACGGGCGCCGCACCGTTTGGCGACAACGAAAGCCGCGTAAAAACAAAATGGACACAGCAAAGACCTGTGGGTACGCCGCTCGTTTTACCGTAACAGATGCCAATCTCAAAAACCTGTATCTGAAAATTCAGCACGACGACAATGCAGAAGTGTATCTGAATGGCAAACAGGTGTACCGAGTACCAGGGCTGGCTCAACAAGTACAAATACATACCGCTTGATCAGTTTGCCGGCACACTTAAAAAAGGCACCAATGAACTGGCCATACATGTAGCCAACACAGCCGGCGGCTCGTGGCTGGATGCAGGATTGGTGACCGAACAACAGCCGAAAGAAAATGCCGCCATTGCTAATGCGGTGCAAACAGGTGTGGTGATGAATGCTACGCAAACCATCTACAACTTTACCTGCGGTGCTGCCGATTTAAAACTCACGTTTACCTCGCCGCTGCTGATGAACGATCTTGTCGCTGATGACACGCCCGGTATCGTATGTATCCTTTGCTGTAAATGCCAATGACGGTGCTGCGCACGACGCGAAACTTTATTTTGGCGCGTCTACCGACCTTGCGGTAAACACGCCACACAGGAAGTGAAAGCCACGAAATATACCTCCGGCAATTTGGCGATCCTGAAAGCGGGAACCACGGAGCAACCGGTATTGCAGAAAAAAGGCGACGACCTGCGCATTGACTGGGGCTATATGTATGTGGCTGCGCCGCAGAGCGAAAAGCCAATGCAGTCGGTAGCTTCGCCGGAAAAAAGCATTGACGACTTCAGCAGCGGCAAAACGCAGCTTGGCAACAACAGCAACCGGGCAAACAACTGATGCTGAATACCGTACTTGCCTTGGGCAAGATTAGAGCAGCGAACAGGAAAGCACACGTGCTGGTTGGGCTACGATGAAGGATATGTCGGTTCAGTATTTTGGTGCAAAACCTGCGCCCTTACTGGAACAAAGATGGCAAAAGCAGCCATTGAACAGCAACTGGCGCTGGCAGAAAAGCAATTACGAAAGCGTGTATTGAGCCAATGCGAAGCCTTTAACAAAAAAATGTATAATGATGCGGTAAAAGCCGGCGGCGAAGAATATGCAAAGCTTTGCGTGGCAGCCTACCGGCAGGCAATTGCCGCGCACCAGGTACTGGAAAGTCCGCAGGGCGAATTGCTGTTTTTGTCAAAAGAAAATTTCAGCAATGGCTCTATCAATACGGTAGATATCACGTATCCTTCGGCGCCCCTGTTTTTGATATACAATCCCGACCTGCTGAAAGGCATGATGAACGGTATTTTTTACTATAGCGAAACGCGGCAAATGGAACCACGATTTTGCCGCGCACGACCTGGGCACCTATCCCATTGCCAACGGGCAAACGTATGGCGAAGGCATGCCGGTGGAAGAAAGCGGCAACATGCTTATTCTAGCGGCTGCCATTGCAAAAGCGGAAGGCAATGCCGACTATGCCAAAAAACATTGGCAAACGCTAACCACCTGGGTAAACTACCTGATGAACAATGGCTTTGACCCTGCCAACCAGTTGTCTACCGATGACTTTGCAGGTCACCTGGCACGCAACACCAACCTGTCTGCCAAAGCCATTGTGGGCATTGGCGGCTATGCGATGATGGCCGATATGATGGGCGATAAAGCAACGGCGCAAAAATACCACGATTCGGCAATGGCGATGGCTGGCAGATGGCAGCAGATGGCAAATGACGGCGACCATTTTGCACTAACCTTCAGCGATAAAAATACATGGAGCCAGAAGTACAATCTGGTGTGGGATAAAGTGCTCGGATCTGAACCTGTTTCCGCAAAGTGTGTATGATAAGGAAGTGAACTTTTACCTCGACGAAACAAAACGAATTTGGCTTGCCGCTCGACAGCCGCAAAACCTATACCAAAAGCGACTGGATAATCTGGAGCGCCACGCTTGCCAACAACGACAGCCGATTTTAAAAAGCTGATAGAACCGTGTATAAATATGCTACCGAAACACCTACACGTGTGCCGCTCAGCGACTGGCACGAAACAACAGATGGCAAGCAGGTTGGCTTTCAGGCGCGCAGCGTGGTGGGGGGTTATTTTATGAAATTGTTGGACTATAAAATGAAAAATAAAGAGGCAGCTATACGCCGCTAATTTCTTTTTCACACCTTTTTCTTAGCAGTTAGTTTTTATAAACGCGGATATTTTATCCGCGTTTTTTTGTGCAACAAAGAGTTACAATTGTGTAGCGCTTCCATAACAACCCCATGTACACATGCCATCAAGGAAAGTCACCAAATTTCATATAGAGCTTCATAAAATTCTTAGAAGTTTCACTGGAAACCTTGCCGCATTTGCCTGCAATTTTTTAGTAAAAGATGTAACGTTTTATATCCGTTGAACCCAACACGCTAATTTTCTATTCATCATTTAATTTTATTGGTCAAATTTATCTTGAAAGCGACTTCTGTCTCCGGGCGTTTGGTTAGGTGCGTACTAATGGGAAAGAAATTGTAAAATAGTTTTAAAAAAAACTTAATTTCTAAAACCCTGCGAGTTCTGCCTTTCGTATGTAGGTTTTACAAAAACAAAACTGTACCCCATTTGATTGCAAACATTTTTCTCTTAGTCATTTATTCAAAATAAACAGTCATTTTATGCAAAGTAAACTCAACAAAAGGGGCTGGCTTGCCATGGCCGGCATTGTAGCTATTTCAGGTATGCTCATGTCATCCAGTCACCGCGAAGCCCCTATGATTGCCGACGATCCGTTGGCCGACAACACAGATGTATATGCGTTCCGGAGTCCTACACATCCGGGCAACATCTGCATCATTGCCAATTACATTCCCGGGCAACTGCCATTTCGGAGGACCGAATTATTATCATTTTGGAGAAAACATCCGTTATGAAATCCATATCGACAACAACACGGCAACACCTGGCGACGACATTACCTACCGATTTACATTTACGCGCACCAACCAGGATCCTACTACGTTCTTCAACATCAGGCTCGGTGCCGAAAACCTGAAGAACACGTATACGATGGAAAAAAGCACCGATGGTGGTCATACTTTCCGCGTGGTAAAGAGCGATGGATATGTGGCTCCGTACAATATCGGACCCCGCTCTATCACATCTTCTACCGGTCTGGGTGCCAGCAGTTATGAACAACTGTTAAACAGGCTATTACCACAGCAAGCACCGGCGAACAGGTATTTGTAGGACCTGTTGACGATCCGTTTTTTGTAGACCTCGGCGGTATTTTTGATCTAGGCGATGAACCCCGCCAAACACACCTCCGTCAGATGGATTGAAGTGTAAAAATGTGTCTACCATTGCGCTTGAAATTCCCATTGCCGAACTGCAGAAAGACCACAAACGTGTAAGAAGCGCTACCAACATTCTGGACGGCGATTTTGTAATTGGCGTATGGGCTTCTGCCAGCCGCAAAAGCATGCGTGTGCTGAATGGTGATGGTACACAAACCGAATCGGGCGACTGGATCCAGGTATCGCGCCTTGGCATGCCATTGACCAATGAAGCCGTGGTTCCCATTGGTTCCAAAGACCTCTGGAACTCGCTGACTCCATACCAGGACCTCGCAAACGTGGGCACATTTGGCAACTATTTTTACAATCCTGAGCTGGCCTTATACATGGATGATGCACAGTTTGGCTCGCGCAGTTCCGGCATTCAACGCGTTGCGTATTCAAAAGAATTCACTGGGTGCATTTGGCTTTGGCAACGGGCAGGATGGCTTGTACTCACTCAAAGGCTCAACAGCGGTTGCAGGCACAGCTTTGGACGATGCTATTTTTGGCACCTTATTATTACCGGCTCCTGGCATCGCCACGCTCTGTAGATATTTGGCCTATTTTTCATACCGGTGTTCCCAACCTGGCTCCTTACCAGCTGGCTACCGGCAAACCCGCAGGCAGTCCGCTGTCTCCCGGCAAGCCTTTTATCAACAACTTTTTGCCTAATGGCGGCGATATGCTTCGCCTGAACATGGCTGTTCCGCCCACAAAAAGAAATGATCCGGCTTTCAGCCGCGAAGGCCTGATAAGAGCTGCGGTTCTGGGCTTGCTCGATCCGAAGTATAATCAAACCACAGATATACAGTGGATTCCCAACATGGACGGATTTCCAAATGGAAGAAGGCTGGAAGATGACGTGACACGTATTGAACTCCAGGCAGTGGGTGGCATTGTGCTGGCTGCTATCGGTTTGCCGTTTGACGACTACACAGGCGAAAGCCTTGTTACACCGCGTTTACTTAAGGAATTGCGCTACAATACAAGGGTGAATAAAAACGACACCGCATTGCGTGCAGATTTCCCTTATGTGCAAATGCCATGGTCGGGCACCGATCCTAGCTGCGGATGCAATACAAACATGAACCAGGACAGTGAAGAAGAAACCATGCCTTCAGGCAATATGGTGACACAATCACTGAGCGGTAAAGAAATGTCGGCTCCGCAATATTTCATGACGGCTTATCCCAATCCTGTAAACGGCAGCAGTACCATTAAGTACAGGCTAACGGCAGCATCGAATGTGGGCATTTCCGTGTATGACGAAAAAGGAATACAGGTGCAGGTATTGGCTAATCAAAAGCAAAATGCCGGTACTTACAACCTGCAGTGGAACGCTTCCGGCGTTGCCCGCGGTGTATACTTTATCAATGCTGTTATCAACGGACAACTGCAACAATCAGTTCGCGTTACGAAGCTTTAATTTTTTACTATAAGAAAAGACCGCACATGGCAGTGCGGTCTTTTTTTCTTTCCCTATCATCAATCCTCGGTTATGAATAAAAATATACGATACATTGGCATGGTGCTCATTTTCTCCCTGCTGTTTATCTTCATTTACAAATACCAGCAAAGCAAGAGCGACGGACCTGACCAATACACGATACTGGAAAGAACAGGCAGCACAGCGCAGGACCCCGGCTGGCAAAAAGCAAAAAACCAGTCGTATGCGCTGATACGCGCTATTCAGGACAAGCCAAAAGACATAACATTTAAAACAAAGCTGGCTATGCTTTACATACAGGAAGCGCGCATCACCGGCAATTATGCCTATTACGATAAAGCCGCAATGAAGTATGTGAATGATGCGCTGAGTATTGATGCTTCCAACTTTGATGCGATGGTGTTGAAATCCCTGCTTTACCTGTCGCAGCACCACTTTGCCGACGGGCTTGAAGCGGCGCAGAAAGCAAAAGCTGTTAAATCCATACAACTCATATGTATATGGTTTGTGTGTGGATGGCGATGTGGAGATGGGCAATTACAAAGCGGCGGTGGAAGAAGCCGATAAAATGCTGTCTATTCGTCCCGACATACGTTCCTATTCAAGGGCTTCTTACCTGCGCGAAATTTATGGCGATTATCCCGGTGCCATAGAAGCAATGAAAATGGCGGTAGACGCAGGCTATCCCGGCGATGAAGCTACCGAATGGTCGCGTATTCAGCTTGGGACATTTATACGAAAACACCGGCGACCTGCCCAATGCCGCTATGCACTACCGCATCGCGCTGCAGGAAAGACCCGGGTATGCTTATGCGCTCACCGGGCTTGCCCGTATTGCGGCTGCAGAAAAAGACTACAACAAAGCCATTCTTTACTATCAGCAGGCAGACTCTTCGGTAATGGATTATGCAATTAAAGAAGGACTGGCTGACGTGTATCGCCAGCAAGGCAATACTGCCATGGCAACAAGCATTGATAAAGAAGTGATTGCAGCGATGAAAAAAGATGCTGAAAGTGGCGTTACCGACGAAAGTATTGGTCACTATGTAGACAGGGAACTCGCTTACGCTTATCTGAACATCAACGATGTGGCACAAGCCGAAACTCATGCGCTGCAGGAATACAACCGCCGACCCGATAATATAGACGTGAACGAATGCCTTGCCTGGGTTTACTATCACAAAGGCGATATGGACAAAGCAGTGACGCACATCAATGCGGCACTTGCCACACATAGCAAAAACCCGACATTGCTATGCAGGGCAGGACTGATTTATGCAAAAGCAGGTAATAAAACAATGGCAAAAGCCACGCTGCAAACGGCATTGGAAACAAAGGCAAACATCACGGAGAGTTTACGGGAACAAGGAACACATACCTTACTGGCTTTATAAATGGGACTGTAGGTTTTAGTAAAATACATTAGCCGAAACTATCTATACACGGGTTAGCAATTCGCACACAAACGAGGCAGAATCCCATTCATGCCCGGTGTATGTTTTCGAGAAACGGGTTGAATTATTTACAACACGCCTTTTAGTTCCTGCCATACGGTACCGGCTACAACCTGGTGACCTTCCGCCGTGGGATGAATGCCATCCTGCTGGTTAAGCCGCGATTCGCCACCTACTCCCTGCAGTAGAAACGGAATCAATATCATATTGTTTTGCTTTGCCAAAGAAGGATACAGCTCCCGAAATTCTGACGCATATGCCTGCCCCATATTGGGCGGTATCTGCATGCCCGCCAAAACCAGCTTTGCACCCGGGTATTTGCTCTTTACTTTATCAATAATGGATTGCAGGTTTTTCTTCGTTTCACCCAAAGGAATGCCGCGCAAACCATCATTGGCACCCAGTTCCAGCACAAACACATCCACAGGCTGCTGCTTCAGAACAAAGTCGATACGCTGATTGCCACCTGCACTTGTTTCTCCACTCACACCGCCATTGATTACCTTGTATGAAAGATTCGCCGAATCGATCTTCTGCTGTATCAGCGCAGGGAATGCCTGCGTAGGCTCCACACCATAGCCGGCCGTAAGGCTGTTGCCAAAAAATAATACTGTTTTGCTAGCGGTTACGGGTGCTGTTGCCATCGTCACGGTTGTATCGGCCTGTTTGACTGATGACTCAGAAGTGCCGTTGCCACAACCCGCGAGAATAGAAAGCGAAGCACCGGCGATGAAGAAAACCGTTTTGTTCATATAAAAACTTTATGGTGTTGTAACAAATCCTTTTGGCTTATTGAATTATATTGAGCCTGGTAACGGAATAAGGGCAAATTAATCAATACGCGAATGGCAACGATATTATCAGTGAGAAATGTGAGCAAAACCTATAAAAGCGGCGACCGCATGCTAACGGTTTTAGACAATGTCCATTTTGCCGTAGAATCCGGATCTGCGCTTTCTATTGTAGGACCATCGGGAAGCGGCAAAACAACCTTGCTCGGTCTCTGCGCCGGGCTTGACCGCGCGAGTACGGGCACTGTGGAGCTTCACGGCATTGTGCTCGACCGTTTGTCGGAAGACCAGCGGGCACAGGTGCGCAACGAGCATGTAGGTTTTATTTTCCAGAATTTTCAACTGATGCCTACACTCACCGCGCTCGAAAATGTGATGGTGCCGCTGGAACTGCGTGGCGAAAAAAACATCAAACGAAGATCCATGGAACTGCTCGACAAAGTGGGGCTGGCAGACCGCGGGCATCACTACCCGGCACAACTGAGTGGCGGCGAACAACAACGCGTATCGCTGGCAAGAGCCTTTTCCAATAGCCCCAAAATATTGTTTGCCGATGAGCCTACCGGCAACCTGGATGCTGAAACAAGTGAGAAAATTGTGAACCTTCTTTTTGACCTGAACAAAGAAGCCGGAACTACTTTGGTATTGGTAACACACGATATGGAACTGGCATCGAAAACAGGAAGGATTGTCCGTATCAAAGGTGGCAAAATTGTAGCCGACGAGACGGTGATGGCGCAGGAAGTATAGCCGATGAAATACACAGGCAGGAAGAAAGAAGTTACGTTAAAATTATACTTGAACAATCTACTCAACTTCTGCTTTGACATAATGGATTTATAAACGAAAACAATGCATCATCAAACAGGAATAAAGTGGAAGTGGCTGGCAAAGATGGCGTGGCGCGACAGCAGGAAAAACCGTCCGCGATTGTTTCTGTTTATTTCCTCTATCATATTGGGCATCGCGGCGTTGGTTGCCATTTATTCTTTATCGGATAACCTGAACCACGAGATTGACCAACAGGCGGCCTCACTCATTGGCGCCGACCTCGAAATCAGTAACAGCAAGCCTTATACGCCACAACTATTGCAACTTATCCAAACCTTAGGCGACCGCCGGTCGGAAGAAAACGGTTTTCTTCCATGGTTTATTTTCCCAAAAGCCGGTGGCACGCGCATTATAGAAGTGCGAGCGCTGGGCGGCGATTTTCCTTATTATGGCGAGCTCGAAACCGAACCTGCTGCGGCCGGACAGCAGTTTAGAAAAAAGAGCCAGGCGCTGGTAGACCAAACGCTGATGTTGCAGTTTGATGCTCATGTGGGCGACTCGGTACGCATTGGCAATACCGGCTTTGTCATTGGCGGCACACTGGTGAGCGCGCCGGGACAAACAGGCATCTCAGTCGGCCGTTGCGCCGATAGTATATATACCCATTGAAAGCCTGCCGCAAACCGGGCTTGAACAAAAGGGCAGCCGCATCAATTACCGCTATCATGTGAAATGGGACAAGCCAACAGATATGCAGGCGGTGACGGAACGCATCAAAAAACCGTTCAACCTAGAAGGTGTAAGCTGGGATACCATTGCGACGCAAAAAGAAAATACTGCCCGTTCGTTCAGAGATCTTACGCATTTTTTGTCGCTGGTGGGGTTCATTGCCCTGCTGCTTGGATGCATTGGCGTGGCGAGCGCCATCCAGATTTATATCCGCGAAAAAATCAGCACCATTGCCGTGCTGCGGTGCCTTGGCGCTACATCCCTGCAGGCTTTTCTCATTTATCTTATCCAGATTGTTGCCATTGGATTGCTGGGTTCGCTCATAGGTGCGTTGCTGGGCAGCGTCATTCAGCAGTTTTTACCCGCCGTGCTGCAGGATCTGCTTCCCGTGATATTCTACAGTCGTATCCTGGTCTGCTATTGGGCAGGGGATGGTGTTGGGTGTCATTATTTCTGTATTGTTTGCTTTGCTGCCGCTGCTTTCGGTTCGCAACGTTTCGCCACTACATACGTTGCGGATGTCGTACGAAACGCCCGCATTCTGCCAAAGATCCTTTTACCTGGCTGGTGTATGCCTCCATTTTCCTGTTTGTGTGATCTTTTCTTTTCTGCAACTGGGTACCTGGGCACAGGCATTTGTGTTTACTGCCGGGCTGGCGGTTGCCTTACTCATACTTGCCGCTATGGCAGCATTGCTGATGTGGCTGGTCAGAAAATTTTTCCCTGTATCATGGAGTTACCTGTTGCGGCAGGGCATTGCCAACCTCTATCGTCCAAACAATCAAACAGGCATCTTAATTCTTTCAATTGGGTTGGGAACAGCGCTGATCTGTATGCTGATATTTACACAAAGCATGCTGCTGAACCGCGTGTCATTAACCGCCAGCAACAACCAGCCAAATATGGTGTTGTTCGATATTCAATCGGCGCAAAAAGACTCTGTGGTAGCACTGGCAAAAGAAGAAGGATTGCCGGTAAGCGGAACGGTTCCCATTGTGACGATGCGCCTTGAAGCCATCAACCAGGTTACGCCGGCAAGGCTGCTGGAAGACAGTACGCTTCCGGTGCAACGGTGGGTATTTGGAAGAGAATACCGTGTTACGTTTCGCGATACATTGATCTCTTCGGAAACTGTAACCAAAGGCAAATGGACAGGAACGGCAACGGCAGGCAATCTTATTCCTGTTTCGCTGGAGCAGCGCTTTGCCGAAAGCAATGGCATGAAGCTGGGCGATACGCTCTACTTTAATGTGCAGGGCGCGCTGATGACTACAGTGATAGGCAGCCTGCGCGAAGTGGACTGGAACAGGGTGCAAACCAACTTTTTGGTGGTATTTCCTGCAGGTGTGCTGGAAGACGCTCCACAGTTTCATGTATTGCTCACAAGAGTAGCGTCGGCAGCCGCTTCTGCACGTGTTCAGCGCGCGGTGGTAAGAAGGTTTCCCAATGTGTCAGTCATAGACCTGCAACTGGTGTTGGGCATATTGGATGAACTGCTGGGCAAGATTGGTTTTGTGATTCGTTTTATGGCAGCGTTTAGCATCATTACCGGGTTGGTGGTGCTTATCGCATCAGTGCTCATTTCGAAGTATCAGCGCATACAGGAAAATGTATTGCTGCGGACGCTGGGCGCTAAAAGCAAACAGATTTTTGCCATTACCGCCCTTGAATATTGTATTCTCGGCGCTATGGCTGCCGCAACCGGAATTGTGTTGGCAATGGCGGGTAGCTGGGCACTGGCAACGTATACATTTGATACGGTTTTTTCACCGGCGCTGCTGCCAGTTTTTATTGTATTTATATCGGTATGTAGCTTAACGGTATTGATCGGGTTGCTAAACAGCCGTTCTGCGCTAAACCGTCCTCCGCTGGAAATATTAAGGGTGGAAGGATGAAGTAATGTGTTGTAATATCTATCAGTCAGGATGGATAAACGGTAGCTAAAGCAGATTTTGTGCAGGTTGCTAAACGGCGCAAAAAGCAATTTCGGCAAAAGAACAAGAGTATATCTGGATAAGGAATACAATTTTTCAGTAGTTAATTTTTATTCCTTGGTCTGTCTTTTTTCCCAGCGCAAAAGCAGCTTTGAGAGGAATACATGGCATTGAATTTCCTTTCAATTTACGCGTTGTAACAGCTGATCATTTACTGCATTTTAGAATTTGGAAGCATGATTTATCTTTAAACTGTGAGCATGGGTGTAGCCATCATTATCACTTTTATACTTGGTTATTTAGCCATTACACTGGAGCATAATATCCACATCAATAAAGCGGCTACCGCTTTGGTTACCGGCGTGGTTTGCTGGACGATCTATATCTTATTTCAGCCCGACAAACATGCTAGTGACCGAACAGTTGATGGAGCATCTTGGCGAAGTGTCGGGCATTTTGTTTTTTCTGTTGGGGGCTATGACCATTGTAGAACTGATAGATGCACATGACGGCTTTGAAGTGATCACCAACAGCATCAAAACAAAGAATGCGGTAACGCTGCTATGGATCATTGCCTATCATTACATTTTTTCTATCTGCCCTGCTCGATAATCTTACAACCACCATTGTGATTGTTTCGCTGTTGAGAAAAAAAATTGCCTTGAAAGAAACACGGTTGTTCTTTGTGGGCATCACCGTTATTGCGGCGAATGCCGGCGGTGCATGGTCGCCTCTGGGAGACGTTACCACAACCATGCTTTGGATCGGCAACAGGTAACCGCCATCAATGTAACGAGGCAACTGTTTATCCCCAGCTGTTTTCTGTTTGCTCATTCCGTTGATTGTTGTTTCGTTCAGGATGAAAGGCACCATTGAACCTGCGTTGAAAAATGAAAAAATGCTAATGAAACCTGCGTTTGAAAGAAATTTTGTTTTTTGCTGGGCGTCGGCATTTTGGCGTTTGTACCCGTCTTTAAACTCCTGACTCATTTGCCACCGTTTATGGCCATCCTGTTGGGACTTGGGCTTATGTGGATGATTACTGAACTCCTGCACACCGCAGAAAGATGCAGCGGACAAAGACACATTGTCCGTTGCGCATGCGCTTCGCAAAATTGATACACCCAGCATTTTGTTTTTTCTGGGTATCCTGATCAGCATATCGGCATTGCAGGCTACGGGACAGTTATCACAACTTGCAGAATGGCTTTCCACTACCATTCATAACGATACACTCATTGTGATGTCGATTGGCTTGCTGTCGGCGGTGGTAGACAATGTTCCGCTTGGTGGCCGCTTCACAAGGCATGTATGGATTAGACCGTTACCCGACAGATCATTTCTTTTGGGAATTTTTAGCCTATGCAACGGGAACCGGCGGAAGCGCTTTGATCATTGGTTCTACAGCGGGCGTGGCTGCGATGGGTTTGGAAAAAATTCATTTTTTCTGGTATGTAAAACGCATTAGCTGGCTGGCCACTGACAGGCTATTTTTCGGGCGTAGCTTGTTTACTTTCTGCAATACAACCTGACACATTGAACAGGTAAAAAAACGGTTTTTTGTAAAAATAACTTGCCAGCTTGTGAGCTTTGTATTACGCGCTTTGCCATGCTATCAACATTTCACGGCAGGTAAACCAAGGCATGTATCTTCTTCTGTTTACACCACATATTTTTTCCTGTTTTCATCTCTCATCAGCAGCCAGGCAATAAGGAGAATGAGGACTGATATTCCTAGAAAACCATAATTGCCAATGCTGTGATTGTCTGCATATTCTATCACGTTGTGCAGCCCCAGGAGCTGGTGGTCTATCACGCCTTCCACGAGATTGAAAATGCCCCAGCCGAATAACAAACCTGCAGACAACAGTTTGCCCGACCGGTCCACATCATTTCGCAACATTACTTTCCATAACAGTATCACACCTGCAAAGGCAACAAGAAGACAGAACGCATGAAAGATACCATCCCAAAACATGTTGACACTTTTCCCTATATAGTTTGTTGCAGGTATTTTGGCAGACAGCATCTCGTGAACCTGGAGGATTTGATGCAACACAATACCATCAATAAATCCGCCGAAGCCAATGCCTAACACCATGGAAGCGGTTAGGAGCGGAACAGGAGACAGTACCTTCTTTGATGGATTGGCAGTCAACCACGATTGGTGCTTTTTGTTGGTAATGGCAATCATGAATACAACGATAACCGTAAGAACAATAAAAGCGGAAAGCATCAGCAACAGGTTGGGGTAAAACCGGCTGTCGTAAATGGCTTTGCGGATTTGATCATTGCACAATGGACAAGCGAAACAGGGCATGCTGAAGCAAAGCATCAGGACTGGTAGTGCAAATATTTTCTTCATAGAATCTTCTTTATAGAGCAATGGTCACATGGCTGTTCCTGTGGCTCAATTGCCATGCCACTACATTGAAAATTTCTCGTCAGCAAACCCAGTTTCCTGGTAATACACCCCATCCTTTTCTAGTTCATTATTTTATTTCCGGAAGGATAAATTATAGATCCAACCTGGTGTATAAAAAAATCTTGTCTACTTGTAAAAGGCAATCCAGCAACCATCTGCACGCTGCTCGTTTTCTCATTTCATACAATCTTCCTGATACACATTAAACCAATGAGAAAAGCAATCAAATAGAGTAGAGAAAAAAGATCAGGTATTTTTTCGGGGAATGGTTTTCCATCGGGATTTATTATAACTTTAGTTACGGTATCATTTTGCACACCCTCTTCCATTCAAACCTTAATCAGATGAGTATATGAAGACATTCATCACCATAACCAACAGCCTTGTTTTATTATTTCCCCTTTTTGTAATTGCTGCCAATAAGCCACCCAAAGTAGACGCAGGACCTAATACCAGAGTCTTTTATCCTACTGCCTCTTCCACCAAACTAACAGGAACCGGGTCGGATATCGAAGGTCCTGTTACATTCCTGTGGACACAAATAGGCGGCAATACAACAGCAACTATTTCACAGCCCACACAGGGAACAACCAATATTACCGGTCTTCTGCCCGGTCTATATACGTTTGTTCTTACCGTAACCGACAACAGCAATGTATCGCGCAAGGATACAACTACTGTCAGCGTGTTTCAGAAAATGACATGGACTGTAAGCGGCAGTGCCCGGCAGGCAATGGTGCATCCTCCAACCGGTGGCTCCGGGGCACCACCTGTGATTATTGCTTTTCATGGGCACGGCGGCACCGATACGGGCTATTCCGCAAAAGGATTTGAACTGACGTGGCCTGAAGCTATTGTGGTGTATCCGCTGGGATTGCCTACGCTCAGCAATATCGATCCAAATTGCAAGCAAAGAGGCTGGCAAACAAAGTTTGGAGAAGCCAACTGCCGCACGGGTGTGGTAGACCAGGACCTCAAATTTTTTGATGCCATTTTAGTATCACTAAAAAATACGTATAACGCAGATTTGAACCTGGTGTTTGTACATGGCTGGTCAAATGGTGGCGATTTTATCTACAATGCGCTTTGGCCGGGCAGAGGCAGCAAACTAGCCGGAATGAACCCCATAGGCGCATCGCTTGACAGCATTACCGGAACCAGCGGTAAAATTCCCATGCCCCTTATTCATACTGCTGGCACGATGGATGAAAGAACCGCTTTTAGTGTGCAGCAGGAATCCACGCAGAAAGTGCGTACCCTTAATCAATGTTCTCCTTCGGGTACCCTTTGGGCTACCGGGCAAGTGGTATACTGGGCACGCATTACAACTCATCTATCAATGACCCGGTTGTGTTTTTGCAATACAACGGACCTCATACATTTCCCTATACAATACCCCCTTACATCACACAGTTTTTCAAAGAAGTAGCAGCGCTGAGAAGATCGAATCTGATTGCGAGCGCGCATGTATCCATTGCAAAAAAGGAATGAAGGATAATGACGCAGAACCAACCTGCAGCCAAATAGCCCAACCCGAACTAACAAGTTTCCGGCTGGGCTATTTTCCAATAATTGAATGAATAGAAGAGCCAACTACAGACTCATTGTATCATGAGATATTTGGCGGTTTTACTATTTTTCACCTTTGTAATGTCTGCCGGCGTACCTTCTGCCACAATGGTTCCACCCTCATCGCCTGCACCAGGCCCCATATCGATCACCCAGTCGCTTTGTGCCACCACGTCCATATCGTGTTCCACCACAATCACTGTGTTGCCCGCGTCTACCAGCCGGTTTAGCTGAAGAATAAGTTTGGCTACGTCTGAAGGATGCAAACCGGTGGTGGGCTCATCAAGGATATACAACGTATTGCCTTTGCCGGGGCGCTGCAGTTCGGTAGCCAGCTTGATGCGCTGTGCTTCGCCCCCGGAGAGTTCTGTAGCGGGTTGTCCCAACCGCAGATAGTCTAACCCCACTTCGGCAAGCACAGTAAGCGAACGGCTTACAGACGCTTCATCGGCAAAAAACTGCGCAGCTTCTCCCACTGTCATTTTCAATACTTCGGCAATGTTTTTTTCCTTGTACAAAACTTCCAGCGTTTTTGCATTGTAGCGTGTGCCGCTGCAAACAGGGCATGGCGCATATACGCTCGGCAAAAACAGGAGTTCAACCATCACAAAACCTTCGCCTTCACAATTTTCACATCTACCTTTTCCTACATTGAACGAAAACCGGCCTGCATCGTATTTCCGGCTTCGCGCCATAGGCGTGGCGGCAAATAATTTGCGCACTACATCAAACAAACCTGTATAGGTAGCCAGATTAGAGCGGGGCGTGCGGCCAATTGGTTTTTGATCGACGCGCACCATACGTTTTACCTGGTCCATCCCGGCTGTAATGGCTCCGCCCAGTGTTACCGGCAAGTCGGTTTGCAATGGATCGCTTTCCTCTTCTTCTGCTGGCAGGTCGTGCCCAAGATATTCTGCCACCAGTTCTACCAGCACCTGGCTGATCAATGTGCTTTTACCAGACCCTGATATGCCGGTAACGGAAGTGAGTATGCCTAAAGGCAAAGCAGCATCGAGGTTACTAATATTGTTGCGAATGACACCGCTGAGCTTTAGCCAGCCTTTTGGCTGTCGTGGTTGTCGCCATTGCTTTTTTTCTTCGTTAAATAAGTATTGTCTTGTATGCGATGCAGCGATTTTTTTCAACCCTTCGGGCGGACCGCTGTATAAAATTTCCCCGCCCTTTTCTCCTGCATCCGGACCTACATCCACAATCCAGTCGGCACAGCGAATCACATCTATTTCATGCTCCACCACAAACAGCGAATTGCCTGAAGCTTTCAGTCCATTGAGCGCGCGCAGCAGGGCTTCCGTATCGGCAGGATGCAAACCCGCCGAAGGCTCGTCGAGCACATAGACCACGCCAAACAAATTGCTGCGCACCTGTGTGGCCAGCCGCAACCGTTGCAGCTCGCCCGGCGATAAGGTAGGCGTGCTGCGTTCCAGCGTCAGGTAGCCCAAACCAAGATCGAGCAATACCTGCAGCCTGCCGGTAAAGTCTTCGGCAATGCGTTGGGCTACGATGGCTTTTTCTTCGTGGTGCTCTTTGTTATGCTTGGCAATGCCCGCGGCGCTGCCATCGCTGTAAGGTGTAAAGATATTGAGCAGCTGCTTGAGAGGCAGTCGCGAAATATCAGCAATGTCATATCCGGCAAAAGTAATAGAAAGTGACTCCTTACGAAGCCGCTTCCCGTTGCATGCCGGGCATTCGCTGCCCAGCATATATTGCGCCACCCGTTTTTTCATCAGCGCGCTTTGGGTGGTGGCAAATGTGTGCATCACGTATCGCCTTGCACCGGTAAACGTACCCATATAGTCGGGTGTCATTTTTTGTTGGATTGCTTTTTTCACGCCTTCCCTGCTAAAGCCGGGATACACCGGCACCTGCGGCTGCTCGTCGGTAAAGAGTATCCAGTCGCGATCTTTTTTCGGCATATCGCGCCAGGGAATATCGACATCATACCCCAGCGTAGTGAGAATGTCGCGCAGGTTTTGCCCTTGCCATGCGGTGGGCCAGGCAGCCACCGCGCGTTCGCGAATGGTTAGACTGTCATCGGGCACCATACTTCTCTCCGTTACTTCGTATACGCGCCCCAAGCCATGACAGCGGGGACATGCGCCTTCCGGAGTATTTGGCGAGAAGGATTCGGCATATAGAATGCCCTGGTCACGTGGATAGTCGCCCGCCCTTGAATACAACATCCGCAGGAGATTGGAAAGCGTGGTAACGGAGCCAACAGATGATCGCGTGGAAGTGCCGCCGCGTTGCTGCTGCAAGGCTATGGCTGGCGGCAAGCCTTCGATACTGTCTACCACCGGCACAGGCATCTGGTGAAAAAGACGCCGCGCGTAGGGTGATACCGATTCGAGATAACGGCGCTGTGCCTCAGCATAGAGAGTACCAAATGCCAGCGACGACTTGCCCGAACCTGACACGCCTGTAAACACTACTAGCGCATTGCGTGGAATAGCAAGGCTTATATTTTTGAGATTGTGTTCCCTTGCACCGGTAATGTGAACATATCCGTCTTTTTCATTTTCCTTGGCTGGTGGGTGCTGCATGTGGTTGGGAAATCAAATGTTGTGCCTCCGCACGCGGGGCAATCAGCAGATTCGGGTTTGAGTGGTTAGCAAGGCTTTACTTCTATAATAGAAAAAGTTGAATAAAAAGTCATTTGGTTTTACATTAAATCATTTTTAGTAAGCCTTAATCAGAACTGATTTTGATTTCACGGAAAAGCAGACAACATGACAAGTGAAAAGGATACTTAAAAACATCCTGTTGCTAATGAGGTGAATTATGTTCTCTCCTGCCGAAATCTTTATTTTGACTTACGCTGCATGGATTGCCTGGAAGCGGGTTTCAAACATTTCTTACCTTCATAGTATCATTGCTGTTCGGCATGAAGGAACCATTGAAAACGGATGATCAGCAATTTGTTTTGCATTATGGCAATTAGTTTTGAGAAAATGAAAAATGCCATGACCTGGAGACATACCATCACTCACAAGTTAGGAATAGCCTATCCCATTGTACAGGCTCCGATGCTGAGTGTATCAACCCCACAGATGGCAGCCGCCGTTTCTAATGCCGGCGGACTTGGTTCTTTACCCGTTGGTGGGTTATCAGCAGATGCTACACGGCAACTGATCCGTGAAACAAAAGCCCTTACCGGGCAGCCGTTTGCCGTAAACTTATTTGCGCATGACCTTCCGGCCTATACCGAAAACGACATAGCACCCATGCGGGAATTGATTGTACAATTGGCACAAAAAAGAGGTTATACGCTGGATACTGCCGGGCTTTCCAACTTTACATTGCATTCATATCAGGATCAGGTAGCAGTTTTGGTGGAAGAAAACATACCGATAGTGAGCTTCACATTCGGGTGTTTGGATGATACAAGCATACAATTGCTAAAAGCCTGTGGGTGTATGCTCATAGGCACAGCTACCTGTGTGGAAGAAGCACTGTACCTGCAAAAGCACAACGTTGATATCGCTGTTGTTCAAGGTATAGAAGCCGGTGGACACAGAGGTTCCTTTCTTACACATATTCCTTTGCCGCAAGTGGGACTTTTTTCATTGCTGCCACAGGTGGCTGGCACTGTGAGCATTCCCTGTATTGCTGCCGGTGGCATTCATAACGCAGCCTCTATGCAAGCAGCTTTTGAGCTGGGTGCTGCCGCCGTACAGATAGGAACAGCCTTTATAGGCACAGCCGAAAGCAATGCTCCCGCGGCTTACCGGCAAAGACTGGAACAGGCAAAAGACACAGATACAGCCCTCACCAGAGCCTTTTCGGGCAGGTGGGCACGTGGCATTAGAAACGAGCTGATGAACTCCATAGAGCAGTCGCATATTCCAATTCCACCCTTCCCGTTGCAGAGCCTATTGTTGATGCAACTTCGCATACTGGCTCAGCAACAGAATGATACAGAATACATGAGTTTGTGGAGCGGGCAGTGTGCCGGAAAGCCACGTGCCGGCACCGCAACAGGTCTGATACAAAAGCTGGTAAGTGAATATGAAAAATTACACACATAGTTTGCAAGTGCAGGTAGAATGATTGTTGATGGCAAACAGGCTTTCTGAATATTCTGATGCCGATCTATACTGCTTGTTTTTAAATAAAATATAGCCTTGGTTTTCTCTGTAGCCGGCTGTTGCTTTTTTCTAACGTAATAAAAGTGCTTTCCTGGCTTGCAATCTGCATGTATTTCGTAAAAGGCAGGGTACATTTGCACAAGACAATCACAATCTGATGAAGGAAACTGTTGAAAAAATAAGAGAGTTGTTTGACCGCATTCCCCGCCGGCATACAGCAGACAATGTAAAGGAAATGTATAGCATACTCGATGAGTATGAAGATCTGCTACAGGAGATGGAAGCAGACCCGCAGTATGAGAAACAGGTAGCTCATTTTTTTGAAGCTCTTGATCCCATCAGGGCAACGGTAAAAAAGTCGAACGACAATAAAGCTTCCAAAAAAACAAAAGACGTCTTGTTTGATGAGGCTTCCGGCGCGCTGAAAGATACGATGGAAGAGCTGATGCAATTGTAAACGAACAGAGCAATACTTCATTACTTCGTTGTTCAAAACTGCATCATTGCTACATTCATAAGATTTGTTGATGACAAGGATCAACCTGCTGAAATATATCAACAATGTAGCTTGATCTTTCATTCACTGTTACATGAACAAACTTTCACAGTGATTATCATTCATCAAAAAAAGCAATGACTTTGAGAAGCCATTGCTTTTTTTGGTAACCCAATGTTTCCAACTGAATCAGCAGGTAGTTACCGAATATTTTTGCCACTGACAAGCCAGTTGATGCATTCATCAAACGTGTCGAATACATCTTCTTTTTTAATGAGCCCGTCTATAAGCTGAATACGCGTCATCATGTGTTTTGGCTGACTTTGCAAACCTGTAATCAACACATTCACACCCTTTTGTTCCAGCGACAAAACGACTTCTTCCAATGCATACAATCCCGTCTGGTCAATGAAATTGACAAGCTCCATGCGAATAATTACATATTGAAGGTCCGACAACGGGCGTATCATTTCCTGGAATGACGACGCAAAACCAAAGAACAACGGTCCTTTGATATGCGTGACCACCACTTTGTCTTTCAGCGATAGCGGAACCTCGTCATTGTCGAGATAACCATTGCCTTTCAGATGATCGTCCATATCATAAACTTTGCTTTCTTCCTGCACCATATCGCCCATTTTTTTCATAAACAGGAGCGATGCCATCACCATACCAATGGCTACTGCTACGAGCAGGTCAAGAAACACAGTTACAAGCAATACAATGATCATGATAATGGCATCGGCACGCGGCACTTTAAACAGGTGACGGAAGCCTTTGTAATCAAGAATGCCGATACCTACTGTAATGAGGATACCTGCCAGCACAGATTTGGGAACCAGCGCCGCATATTTACCAACACCCAGCAATACGGCCAGCAACACAAGCGAGTGAATAATGCCCGATATGCGGTTTCTGCCACCCGAGCGGATGTTGACCAGCGTGCGCATGGTAGCGCCCGCGCCGGGAATACCGCCAAACAAACCGGCGATACTGTTACCGATACCTTGCCCGATGAGTTCGCGGTTACTGTTGTGCCTCGACTTGGTAAAATTATCAGCCACTACAGAAGTAAGAAGCGAATCAATGGCGCCCAGACCTGCCAGCGTTATTGCCGCTTCGAAAATGGTATAATAGAGCTTTGGCGAAACAGAGAAAATATCATTCAGCCGAAATTCCGGAATCCCCTGCGGTATCGTGCCAATGGTAGGCACTTCTTTTTGCAGAAATACAGCCAAGATCGTTACCACAATCAGTGCTACAAGAGAGCCGGGTATTTTTTTATTGATATAAGGAAATGTATAGATAATGAGAATGGTGAGTGCACTGTAAAGCAGCGCCCATACATTGATACCGGTAAAAGCACTGCCAATACTCGTTACCACGCCCAGTGTATTTTGCGGCGAGGCCTGCCCAAGTGCAGGAAAAAGCTGCAGCAAAATAATAATGACGCCGATGCCACTCATAAAGCCTGACACTACCGGGTAAGGAATGTACCGGATGAGCGAACCAATACGACTCACTCCCATAACAATCTGCAGGATACCAGTGAGCACAAAGCAGGCTACAAGCGCGCCGAGAGCCAATTCGAGGCTGCCCGTAACGGCAATAAAGGCAGCAACGGTTGTAGTGGTCACTACGGTCATGGGTCCCGTAGGTCCGCTGATCTGGCTGGGCGTTCCGCCAAATACCGACGCAAACAAACCAATACAAATAGCACCATACAAACCGGCAGCCGCACCCATGCCCGACTGCACGCCAAAGGCAAGCGCCAGTGGCAAAGCAACCACGCCGGCTGTTAATCCGCCAAAAATATCTCCTGATGTAAATTTAAATTTTTTCATATACGCAATCTGTTTGTAAAAGCAATCGGCCGGAAGAAATCCGGTAAAATGGAATAAGATCCGTACGCGATTTGAGAATCTAATCCTCGCACGAAGATGGAAGTATAATCAATTTTTTTGAAATATGCTAATATTCCGGTGTCCCACGGAGTGATGGTAACCTCCGTTCTTCAAACAAAACCATCCTGCAGAATCTGAAAAGACAAAGTGGAAACGAGTATCTTCTGCCCGCGACGCCGGCAACTTTCCTATCATGCAATATCTTCCGGAGTGCCTGCTTTTTTCTTTTTTATGAAAACCGGATACGTTGTATAACTGGTTTACCATTTTATATGAAATGAAAATCCAGCGGGGTTAAGCAAGACCAACAAACCCGCTTGGAAACTTGAATCTTATGGAAACATCAACAATAGTAGAGCAGATTTTTTTCTTGAACAGACGCTTTTATAGTTCACCAACAATTACCCATCATAGGCAATGAATGCTACAGTTTCAGCAGCATTTTATACATACTGAAAAATCTGTGCGTAGTACCAATGTCTTTTCATGACAGCACTTCAGGTGGCGGACCTCCGGCTGGTTTAGAACGGTCGTCGGGTAGCGGTATAAACTGAAGATGATCGGCAGGCGGCAGCAGGATGCGACCTTCTTTCCAGTCGGCTTTTGCCTGTTCTATACGCTCGGCTCTGGACGAGACGAAATTCCACCAGATAAAGCGGGGCCCAAGCGGCTCGCCACCCAGCAGCATCAGCGTGCTGTCTTCGTCAGCCACAATCAGCGGATCCACACCTTTGGTAAACACCAGCATTTGCCCGGCTTCGTATATGCGTTCCCGTTTACCTCCATCTTTCCTTTGGCGATATAAATGCCGCGCTCCGGGTGTTCTGCCGGCAACCCAAACCGCGCGCCTTTCGTTAGTATCACATGAAGGTAAAAAAGTGGCGAATGCGTAAGCACACCATTACGCAAACCATAAGCATTGCCGGCTATAAGGCGCATCCATATGCCTTTATCAGTAAAAACCGGCAGTTCTTTTACGCTATAATTGTGAAACGAAGGAGCCGATTCTTCATCCTTTTCGGGCAGTGCCACCCAGGTTTGAATCATTTCGAGCGCGCCGCCAGCCAGCGCAGCCGGATCTTCAAAACGCTCAGAATGCGAAATACCGCTGCCGGCTGTCATCCAGTTCACTTCACCGGGACGGATGATTTGCTCAGCACCAGTGCTGTCGCGGTGCGTAACCTGCCCGCCAAACAAATAGCTTACGGTAGACAGCCCGATGTGCGGATGTGGCAGCACATCCATGGCAGGAAGTAAAGAAGGCGCTACCTGAACCGGTCCGGCATGATCCATAAAAATAAACGGTCCCACCATCCGGCGAAGCCGGAACGGCAGTATCCTTTGTACGCTGAGTCCCGCACCTATCGAGGCTTTGCGTGCTTCTATCACCATGTCCAGCATAGCTATCTGTTTAATGGTAGTAAAGGTATTTGTAAACGTTGCAGCTTACAAACCATAAATTATCTGCTGCATAATGCAGGGAAAAGAGGCGGCTTTTTCAAAAACTTTTTAGGTTACGGTAAATGCAACCCGTTATTGCGAGCCTGCAGAGCAATCTGTTTTCACCAAATCATGCTAAACTTTGTACAATCATTTTGCAACATACATACAACTGTAAGCCTCGCGAATAATTCGCAGTGCCAACGCTCCTGAGTGTTTAACCAATCATTACCATCTTCATTCATTCCAGTCGCAACCAATGGGCGAGCCGGGTGGTATGGCTTCGTGCAAAGTTGGTTTTGCTTCTTCAGGCTTTTTCATTCTATTGAGCGCCAGCGCCAAATGTGCCGAATAAGAAACATCGGTACTTACTTTTTGCCGGGCTTTGATAAAGTTTTCCAGCTGGCTGATGGCGCTTACCGCCGCCGCCTGCGCGCCAAAGCTGGCTTTGGTATTCACGCTCAGGCTTAGCAGGTAAGTAAGCAGCACCTGTTCCGTTTGTTGCTGTATCAACTTTTCCATGCCGGTTCGGCGCGGCGCTTTCCATGTTTTGTCTATCAATGCCGCTATCATTTCGCCGGCACTCAGTCCGCCGCCGGCACTGTACTGCTCCATGCGGCTTAACGCGTTCGGGATTGAACAAAAAAGAAAGCGGCATATCAGCAGCCGTTTCGGCGGGTGCCAATGCATCAAATGTTAACCCTGTTCTTTTATTAAATAATTCCCTTGAATCGATATAACCTGCCGGACGCGGCGGTATAGCCGCCACCACTTTGGGCGGAAGACTTAAAAACTGCGGATCGAGGCAAGCCATCACCGCCGACAACGCTTTTTCCTGCACCGCTTTCTCTACAGGCGTTGTGCTTGTTTGCCAGTCGCCACGCAAAGCATAGGTATAGTTTAACCCGCCCACCAGTTTGGTTACGGCTTCTACCTGGTAGCGGTGATAGAAATATACAGGTACCAGCACGTCTTCCAGCATCGCCATCGGCATACCCGGCTGAATATTATTTTCTCCAAACTGCTGCAACGCTTTGGCTCTCACTTTCATCGCGTCTTTTAGTCCGTCTATCACATCGGCGCCATTATCCCACAGGTGCGCATACGCGCTTGCCGAGCCAGCCGGTCTTGCATCCTGGTCGGTAAGAAAGCGCAATCCGCTCTTGTAGGCTTTCGCCAAAATATTGTTCAATGTATCTGCCGTAGGCGTTCCCTTTGCAAAATCGCTGTAACCCCATGTGATGGACACTTTATCCCACGCTCCTATTTTATCGTCATAGGCATTGGCCAAATCTATTTCGCCGTTGCTTCCCATTTCTGCCAGCGGGTGCGGATAATCCATTACACTTGAACGGTTGATGGTACTCGCCGAATAGTTATGCATCAGTCCTAACGTATGCCCTGTTTCGTGCGCCGACAATTGCCGCAGGCGGGCTAAGCGCCATTTTCATCATCTTGTCATCTGCCGGAACACCATTTTTATACGGCGCCAGCAATCCCTGCGCAATCAGGTAATCCTGCCTTACGCGCAGCGAACCCAGTGTCACCTGCCCTTTGATGATTTCGCCGGTGCGCGGGTCTACAATGGTAGCGCCATAGCTCCAGCCGCGTGTGGCGCGGTGCACCCAGTTGATCATGTTGTAGCGAATGTCCATCGGGTCGGCGCTGTCGGGCAATACTTTTACGATAAACGCATTTTTATATCCAGCCGCTTCAAATGCATCATTCCACCACGATGCGCCTTCTATCAACGCGCTCCTGATGGGCTCCGGTGTTCCATTGTCTACATAATACACAATGGGTTTTACCGGTTCGCTCATCGCTGCTGAAGGATCTTTCTTTTGCAGGCGGTGCCGGCAAATGAAATACTTCTGCAAAGGTTCTGATACCGGCGTACTATAATCGGCATATGTAATATTGAAAAACGACGATCGCGGGTCGAATGTGCGCGGCACATAGCCGGCATCGGGCAATTGCACAAAAGAATGATGCATGCGCAACGTAAGCGCTTCGGGCGATGGTGCTACCGCATTTACATAATTTCCTGTTTTACCATCGCTGTTTACGAGCGTAATGGTGGTTTCCAGCTCTGTATTAAGCGGGAAATTTTTGGTGTAAGGAAGATATAAGGCGCTGCGCGATTTATCGAACGAATAACTGCCCTGGTTCATGGTACGCAGCCGGTTGGCAGCGCCCATGGCATCGCGAAGCAGGAAGTCGGTCGCGTCTACCAATACACTTGTATCGGAAGTGGCTTCGGCGGTAAAGCCCCATAAAACAGACTGCGCAAACGATTCTTCAACCGAACGCGCTTCTGCCTTATCAGCTGTGAGGGCGCGATAGCTGTAGTTGGGCTGCACCAGCAACACTTTATTACCGGCGCGGGTAAATTTTACGATGCGTGTATCGCCGGTCAAGCCTCTATCGAGCCCGATATCATTGGAACCCAAGCCTGCCGGCAAAGACGTCTGGTACAAAAATTCAGAATCCGGCTTGCTGATTTCGAGGTACATTTTATTGCCCGGCGCATCGATATACAGGTTTATAAACCCTGGCTTTTTTGTCATGCCTTTTGTCTTTTCGCCAAGGGAAGGCAGCGACTGGGCAATGGCAAAAACAGGTATTAGCAAAATGAGCAGCAGTAGTGATTTCATAATAGAATAATTATAAAAAAAAGCATTTATGTAAAATGAAAAGCTATGCTGAACATTTTCAGCATAGCTTTTCCGTTCGATTATGATGAGGTGATGAGTTTATTCATGATTCAACCCATGATGTACAGATAAAAAATACTGCAAAATTTCAACCTTATGGATTGGCATTTTTCTGCCTTGCATATTTCTTCTCATACTTTTCGAACAACTGCTGTTTGCCGGCTTTCAAGGCTTATTTCCCTGCCCTGGATAAACGCATGCGAAAGCTGGTTGCTGCGCATATCCAATATATCGCCATCACTGATAATGAGGTTCGCATCTTTACCTGCTTCTATGCTTCCGGTTTTGTCACCGATACCCAACAGCCTGGCAGCGTTGAGCGTAATAGCCTGCAACGCTTGTTCTTTCGTTAATCCATAAGCTACGGCAGTTCCTGCATTGAATGCAAGATTGCGTCCGCGCGTCTGTTCGTCCACATCGTTAATGGCAAACAGTACGCCCGCAGTCTCTAATTGCGCCGGTGTTTTATAGGGCTGGTCCACATCATCGTCTTCCGAAACCGGCAGGCTGTGCATCTGGTTCAGGATAACGCCTACCTTGTTTTGTTTTAGCAGGTCGGCTATCTGCCAGCTGTCTTCACCGCCGATAATCACCACCGGAATGCCGAGGTCTTTGGCAATGTCAACAGCTACCAGCATTTGCTTTACGGTACTGGCATGCACATACAGTTTTTGTGTACTATCGAACAGGCCTTTCAACGCTGTAAAATTGAGGTTGTTTTCTTCCGGCGTTTTCAGTCGGCTATAAGCTCTCGCTTCGCGGAGCATGGCTTTAAACTGGTCTACTTTTTCCAGACCTTCTTTTACGGGGTCGCCTGCGCCATCTGCAGGTTTGATTCTGCCGGGCGGCGGTGGCAGCAGCGCAGGCATATAAAAATGAATGCCGTTATCCATTGCGATAGCTGCATCTTCCCAGTTCCACGCATCAAGCTGCACCACAGAAGAGGAGCCGCTCAGCAGGTTGCCTTCGGGAACAATGTTTGCCAGCAGACACACCTTCGGGGCGCAGCGCATTAATCACGTTCGATTCGGCGTTATAAGCTACAATAGCGCGTACGCTGGCATTCCAGTCGCCCAGTTCCTTTACATCCGTGGTAGCGCGCACGTTGTTTACTTCCACCAAACCTAAATTGCTGCTCGATAAAATAAGCCCGGGATATACGTGCTTGCCCGTGCATTGATCACGGTAGCGCCGGCAGGTACTGCCACGCCGGAGCCAACAGCCGATATTTTTCCATTGCTCATAATGACAGCCGCATTGGCAGCACCTCACCATTGCCTACGTGTACCGTAGCGCCGGTAATGGCGATGGGCGTTGTCTGTTTTGCACCCGGCAACACGGAAGGCTGCGCGAAGCCGTACAGAGAAATAAAAGAAGAAAAAAGAAAGACATATTTTTTCATACAATGATTTTGACTTTTAGAAAATGGATCTCAAGTTGTTTACTAACATGTTCAAACAGACGAAACTTCATTCAACACTTTTTCATTACCCGGTTAGTTGTCAGAATTAATAATGAGCATACCGTGATGTTCGTGCTCGCCGCAATTCAGAATGGTTTGGTAAGATGGCTGCGCAGGCGATGCAGCTTTGCCGCTTTTCTTTTCACTGTTCATCTTGCCGATGATGCGCTGGCGCTCTGCCGCCACCTGTTTTTGCAACTGCTTGTCTTTTTCTATATCAAAATAAATGGTGCCATCTACGATGGTATACAATGGTTTGGCGTAAATGCTCAGCGGGTTGTCGCTCCACAGTACCACGTCGGCGTCTTTGCCCACTTTCAGCGAACCGGTTTGCCCGTCGATGTGCAGCATTTTTGCAGGATTGAGCGTTACCATTTTCAGCGCGTTTTCCTCGCTCATGCCGCCGTATTTTATGCTTTTGGCAGCTTCCTGGTTCAGGCGGCGCGCCATTTCCGCATCGTCTGAATTTACAGCCACTACCAATCCCTGCTGTTGCATCAGGTAGGCATTGTAGGGAATGGCATCCAGCACTTCCATTTTATAATTCCACCAGTCGGAAAAGGTAGATGCCGCTGCGCCATGCGCTTTCATTTTATCGGCTACCTTATATCCTTCCAGTATGTGGGTAAACGTGTTGTATTTATAGCCCATAGAATCGGCGACATGCAATGCCATGTTTATTTCGCTCTGCACGTAAGAATGGCAGGTGATAAAACGCTTTTCGTTGAGTATTTCCACCAATGCGTCCAGCTCAAGATCTCTTCTTGGCGCAATGCCTTTTTTGCCACCGGCATCATATTGTTTCCAAGTTTTTTCATATTCTTTGGCGCGGGTAAATGCGTCTATCAATACCTGCTCCACACCCATGCGTGTATCAGGATAGCGGTTGTTGTTGGAATAATTAGAAATAGCACTCACCGACCTTTTTACATTTTCGCCAAGGGCAAATTTGATAAACGGATCGGCGCCTTTAAACTTTAGTCCTTCATCATCGGCGCCCCAGCGCAGTTTAATGAGCTGTGTTTGCCCGCCGATGGTATTGGCAGATCCGTGCAGGATGTGAGAGGTGGTAACGCCACCACTGAGCTGGCGGTAAATATTGACATCATCAGGATTGAGATTATCGCCAATGCGCACTTCAGAGGTTACGCTTTGCCCGCCTTCATTGATAGAGGAAGAGGCGATGTGCGAGTGCTCGTCTATAATGCCGGGCGTCACATGCTTGCCGGTGCCATCGATGGTGCGTGCTCCGGCAGCGGACAGATTTTTACCAACAGCTGCTATTTTTCCATTGCGCAGCAGTATATCGGCATTTTGCAACACGCCATCTGCTTCGTTAGTCCATACGGTGGCATTGGTAATGAGTATGGTTTCCTGTTTGGGAGCGGCGCTGTCTGTCCAGCCGAAGGCGGTAAAGGGATAAAGAACTTTACCGAGGACCAACGGTTTGGGACGTGCTGTATCTTTTTTCAACACCAACAGAATCGGCAGACTCATAAGCAGCCGTCCACGTAAAGCGGTTGCCGGCGCTGTCTTCGCCATAGCCCTGCCACTGGTTGCCGCTTACCACGCCCGATAGTCTTACGTTAGCTTCCGCCTTTCGTTCCGGCGCTACGTTCAGGCGCACATTGCGACCATCGTAGTAAAATTTGGACGTCACGGTATCCTGACCCAAAAATGTAGTGGCAGCTGAAGCTGATTTAAAATCGAGTGTATAATTTTTTTTGCCGGAGGCTGTATTGAGTGTGATGTTGTATTTACCCACCGCCTGGTTAAAAATGTCATCTTTTACTCCATATTTTTCGCCCTGTATCCAGTTTTGGTAAATGGTGGTTTTTTCGTCGAAAATGGGTCCGCTGGTAATTAAGAAATTCGCCAGTTTGCCGGCTTCCAGACTTCCCAGAGAATCACTCATTCCCAGCAGGGAAGCCGGGTTTTTGGTCAATGCGTTCAGTGCAGCCGTTTCGCTCAGTCCATAGTTGATAGCAGTGCGCAGATTGGTGAGAAACTGCTTGCTGTCTTTCAGCTCATCGGACGTGAGGCAGAAAAGGATGCCTGCTTTTTCCAGCGCTGCGGGATTGGTGGGCGCGAGTTCCCACTCTTTCAGATCAGACAGTGAAACAAAGCGCGCGTCTGTAGGATCTTCCACATTGCGGGCTTCGGGAAAATTGAGCGACAGGATGTAAGCCGCATTGGTAGCTTTTATTTCGGGAATGCGCTGGTATTCGTTGTTGCCGCCTTTGATGATATACTGATAGCCTGCTTCATCGCCAATACGGTCGGCGCGCAGGTCGTTCCATTTATCGTTGGCTTCAAAAATCTGTGGCAAATTGAGGTTGTTGTTCCAGGCTTCGAGGCTCAGATTTACGCCTTCTGTAGCAGGGCGCGATTTGTACCATTTCGCATCGAGATAGGTTTGCCGCAGCAAGGCAATACTTCCCATGATAGAAGTAGGATATGCCTGCGTGGAAGACCCTTTGGTGAAGGAATAGTGCGCCGATGCCCGCTCTCTGAGCATCACGAGGTTTTCGCTTTTGTCGGTGTTGAGCGTTACGATGGCTCCCGTTCCGCGGGCAATACCGTCTTTAACATGGGTAAGCACCGTGCCAAATCCAATATCACGCAGGGTTTTGGCGTCTTTTTCATTTTCTGCAAATACTTTGGAAGCGTCTGTTTGGGGGCGGACGGCCTCATTCCATCCATAGGCGCCTTTTGTATTGCTCGTGAGTTGTGCGCGGGAAGTATAGTTGTAACTGCTTTGCCGCGGTGGCTGCGCTGGCGTGCCATATTCGCTGTAAATGTCTATAAACGAGGGATACAGAAACTTACCTTTGGCATCTATCGAAACGGCGCCGTCGGGTACTTTTATGCCGGTGCCGATGGCTATAATTTTTCCATCACGGATCACCATAGTCGCATTGGTGAGGGTGGTGCTGGCATCTTTTACAATGGTGGCACCGGTAAAGGCATAATACTGATGCCGTTGGTCGGCTATGCCATTTTGCGGATAGGTAGCTTGTGCGTTTACTCTTCCGGCCAATAGCATGATGCTACAGACCAGCAGAATACAATTCCTTCTGTTCATGTAATGTGGTTTTCAGTTTAGCTTATAATGAATTAAGAACCGGAAAAAATAAAGTTAGGGGAGAAAGAGGTGACGGGTAAAGAAATTTGTGCGGGAAGGGCAGATGATTCGGTAACAGGCAAGCAGATGCAGAGTCGGGGATACTAGGTGTTATTTTCCAAACAACACTCTTTACTTGCCTGTCCTCCGCCAATTGGAATAACAGAATTTCAACAATTGTAGCAAAAACAAAAGAATGAAACAGCTGTACAGCAGGAAGTGGAAAAAACGAATAATTAATGAATAGAAGAGTTGCCGTTGGAAGGAATGTGCGATTTTACAAGTTGCAAAATTTCCTGCAGTTCAAACGGTTTGTGAATTATGCCATCGGCACAGCGGTCTTTGCAGTTTTCAAGCGCAGGATAATTGGCAGAAAACAATATGATCGGGCAATGCGCTTTCATTTCTGTTTTAATTAGTTTGCACACTTCCCTTCCGTCTTCTCCCTGCAGGTTGATGTCGAGCAATACAAGGTCGGGTTCCGACTCGCTGTATGGCAGAATAAAGCTTTTTTGAGCTTTCGAAAGTATCTACTTCAAAACCCATTTTCCTGAACCATATACTGAGCGATAACAGTATATCGTAATCGTCATCTACAATGAATAAGTTTGCGCACAGGTTAGCATTTATATCTGAATAATCTACTATTTTTCGTGCCAATTACCTTTTGGCTCGATGTATAGGCATATATGTTATGAAAGCCCGCAGCAGCTATTTTTACAGAACTGATTAACATCCAAACCCTTTAGCAATCATTTTTTCTTTAAAAATTTATCTGCACTTTTCGGCTTTCGGCTTTCACTATCGGTATATCCGGCAATAAGGTTTGTATCACTGGTGTGCTGTTTTTTGCAAGCTGCGGAATTGGAGATGCAGCAACATGACGTATCAGCCCGATAATGCAGCCTAATTGTCTTATCTTTAGAAGAATTAAACAAAACTACACGATGAAATATCCCGTTACGATATCTTCTTACCTCTTGACTGTGTTCCTTTCTGTATTGCTTTTCAGCGCCTGCGCCCGCAAAACGGTTTTCGAAAAA
Source organism: uncultured Chitinophagaceae bacterium (assembly GCA_963760045.1). Classification (GTDB taxonomy): domain Bacteria; phylum Bacteroidota; class Bacteroidia; order Chitinophagales; family Chitinophagaceae; genus Ilyomonas. The sequence goes on along the minus strand of CAVXBN010000026.1, from coordinate 31,521 downwards.
TCGATCGTTGTGCCATCGGCAAGCGGCAAAGTGAAAGTAAAAAAAGACAACAACAACAACTACTCAATTGATGTTGATGTAAAAGACCTTACGCCACCCGAAAACCTGACGCCGCCCCAAAAAGCTTATATCGTTTGGAACGAAACCAGCAGCGGCGTGTTTAATATCGGGCAATTGAACACTTCACGCAGCTTATTGGCAAGAGGTTACAAAGCTTCTATCAATGCGGTATCGGCCAACAAGCCCAACAGGGTATTTATTACTGCAGAAGACAATACCAATACCTTGTATCCCGGTCCGCTTGTGGTGCTCACAACGCCCAACTTCTAACAATACTGAATATTGCTAAAACATGCCATGTATGCGCTGTGATGCCTGTACGTTGTCAGTTCCATGCCGTCATAAAAGCAATCATTGCTGAACAACTACGTGCAAAATAATAAGAACAAGATAACCCTCCCTACTGCTTCGCGGCATGAATTTTAGAGCAGAAAGTATCTAAATTACTATATACCTATGTCTAAAACCACCGCCGCAAAAAAAGCGGCTGCCAAAAAAATAGACAGTGATTACAAAAACCTCTGAATAACCTCCCGTTGCCGCCAATCTATGAGTACTGCTCCGCCAATGATGGTAGTGGCAGATGCCGGCTTGCAGGAATTATTTACCGATGCTATCAAAGACATTTACTGGGCAGAAAACCACCTGGTGAAAACCTTGCCCAAAATGCAGAATGCAGCCGGCTCTGAAACATTGCAAAACGCCATTGCCAACCACCTGGAACAAACAAAAAATCATGTAAAAGACTGGAGCAGGTTTTTGAGAATACTGGGCGAAAGAGTGCGTGCGAAAAAATGCGACGCCATGGAAGGCCTGTCCAAAGAAGGCGAAGGCATTATAGAAGATACTGATACGGGCACCACTGCCCGCGACACCGGTATCATTATGGCTTCGCAAAAAGTAGAGCATTACGAAATTGCCACGTATACCGGCATCATACAGCTTGCCGGAAAACTGGGCTATACAGAAGTTGCCTCCCTGTTGCAACAAACTCTTGCCGAAGAAACAGAAACATCACAACTGCTTTCCCAGCTTGCGGAAGAAATGCCATAATCGTTGCATTTCAATTTATGCATCACCATTGATGTATTTCTATATTTTTTCATTGACTACAAATAGCAGTACAAACTTTTTGTACAGTACTGCTATCGATCCTATCATAGCTAAAACAGATCAACAATGCCAGAAAACAATAAAGACAATATGCCTGCAGACAACCAGAAAGTGGGCAGCCTTCAGCCACATACAGAAGACAGCACAGGTCAGTTTATGACCACCAACCAGGGCGTTCGCATCAACGATGATCAGAATTCCCTGAAAGCGGGTTCGCGCGGACCATCGCTGTTGGAAGATTTTATTTTTCGGGAAAAAATGACCCATTTCGATCATGAGCGCATTCCCGAACGCGTAGTGCACGCACGCGGTGTAGGCGCACATGGCGTATTCAAGTTATACGAGCCACTCACAGAATTTACCAAAGCGGTTTCCTGAATGATACAGCGCGCGAAACGCCCGTGTTTGTCCGCTTTTCTACCGTAGCCGGTTCGCGCGGTTCCAGCGATCTTGCCCGCGATGTGCGTGGCTTTGCCGTGAAATTTTATACCGAAGAAGGCGTGTTTGACCTCGTGGGTAATAATATTCCCGTATTTTTTATCCAGGATGCCAACAAATTTCCCGACCTGATACATGCCGTAAAACCGGAGCCGCACAACGAAATACCGCAGGCAGCTTCGGCACACGATACGTTTTACGATTTCATTTCGCTGATGCCCGAAAGCATGCACATGCTGATGTGGGTGATGAGCGACCGTGCCATGCCCCGCAGCCTGCGTATGATGGAAGGTTTTGGCGTGCATACGTTTCGCCTTGTAAATGACGAAGGCAAATCGTGCTTTGTAAAATTTCACTGGAAGCCCTTGTTGGGTGTGCATTCCGTAGCGTGGAACGAAGCGCAGACAATTTCGGGTAAAGACCCCGATTTTCATCGCCGCGACCTGTGGGAAGCCATTGACAGCGGCAACTTTCCGGAATGGGAATTTGGTGTGCAGATTGTACCTGAAGAAGACGAACTTAAATACGACTTTGATCTGCTTGATGCCACCAAACTGATTCCTGAAGAACTGGTGCCGGTGCGCCGCATTGGTAAAATGACGCTGAACCGCAATCCCGATAACTATTTTGCAGAAACCGAACAGGTAGCTTTTCATGTGGGACACGTGGTGCCGGGCATTGATTTTACCAATGACCCGCTGTTGCAGGGACGTTTATTTTCCTATACCGATACCCAACTGATCCGGCTGGGCGGACCCAATTTTCACGAGTTGCCCATCAACCGTTCCATTGCACCGGTACACAACAACCAGCGCGATGGCTATGGCAGGCAAACCATCAACAAAGGTCGCGTAAGTTATAACCCCAATTCGATGGGTGGCGGTTGTCCTTACCAGGCAATGATGAAAGAAGGTGGTTTTGTGTCGTATCCCGAAAGGATAGAAGCTCACAAGGTGCGCGAACGCAGCCGCAGCTTTTTTGATCATTACAGCCAGGCGACGCTGTTCTTCAACAGCCAGAGCGAGCCGGAAAAAAACCACATTGTAGATGCCTTGACGTTTGAATTGGGCAAGGTAGACAGCGTGGACATACGCAAACGCATGCTGCGCCACCTGGCACTGATAGACACAGGACTGGCTACGCAGGTAGCGTATGGTTTGGGATTGTCGATTCCAAAAGACAGTACCGAACCGCTGAACAAAGGCGTGCCTGCCGATGAGGTAAACAACCCGGATTACCAGCCGTTCTTCATACGAAGGTTCTGTGGCAAAAAGCGCCGCGCTGAGTATGGCAAATACGATAAAAGATTCTATCGCGACCCGCAAAATAGCGATTCTGACAGCCGATGGCGTAGACGAAACCACACTGATGACCGTAAAAACCGCACTGGAAACAGCAGGTGCCATGGTGAAAATTATTGCCCCACGGCTCGGAACGGTGATGTCGAAAAACGACGTGGAAATACCCGGTGTTTGAAAGTTATCTCACCGCTGCATCAGTATTGTATGATGCGGTGTATGTACCGGGCGGCACCAACAGCGTAGCTACGCATTGCAGCCGATCCCGACGCCATTCATTTCCTGAATGAAGCGTTCCGGCATTGTAAAGCCATTGCTGCCGATGCAGATGCGCTGCAGGTGCTGGAAGCTACTTATTTTGCCCGCAAACTGCCCGAAGACAACAGTGATGAAACCGTGATGCGCGAAGGCGTGATTATTGGTGAAAATGCTGACCAATTAGCCGATCAGTTTATCATGGCTATAGCGCAACACCGCTTCTGGGAACGCGAAAAACCAAGAAAAGTGCCGGCATAATCTCATTTTAACATCATTACATCATAAAAAAACCGCTGCCATCTGTGCGATGTGCAGCGGTTTTCTTTTTCAGCCTATCAATGAGTGATACAAGCGTTTACCTGCCGGTTTCCCCTTCGGGAAGCAGCACCGCCTGCAACACATTTTTGCCATCAAACAGCTTGTTGGCTGTGGCTTTTATGTCTTCCGTGGTAATGGCTTTCACCAGTTGTTCGTAGTTGAAGATTCGCTGCGCTTTGTCGCCGTTAAAATACACGCCCTGCAGCTTTCCGCTCCAGTAGCCATTTTCCTTTAACGTTGATTTTATACTGTTCCAGCCAGGTTTTCTTTACTTTATCAAGATTGGTTTGCGAAGGACCAAACTGTTTGATGCTGTCGATTTCCTGTTGCGCCGCTTTCAGTCACGGTATCCACATGATCGGGACCAGTGGGCAACTGCATGACAAACGAATAACTGTTGTAGGGAAATTTTGACAATCCGCCATATATGCCGCCGCCATAAATCGCGCTCATTTTTTCGCGGATATCTTCCGTGATTTTGATGTTGAGAATCTCGGTAAGCGCCGCTGCTTTCAGGTCAAGGTCTTCGGTATAAGGCACTTCGCCGGAAAATACTTTTACAATCAGGCTTTTCGGCTCGGTTCCTTTGTGATAGGTAAAATCTACATCGCCATTTACGGGGCGCAGACCATTGTCCACAAACGCAGCCGGCTTTTTAGCGGAAGGCAGGCTGCCAATGTACGTTGCCAGCAAAGGCTTCATTTTTTCCACATCAATATTGCCAACGAATATGAAGGTGAAATCCTGCGCATTGCCAAACTGGTCTTTGTAAATAGACAGGATACGGTTCAAATCTGGTATTATCAAAATCGGAAGGCATAGGCACCGAAATGGGCGCCAACGGATTGTTGCCATAGCGCACCTGTACAAACGTATCGATGAATGCGGTTTGCGGATCGGACATGGAAAACTGCGTAGCCGATTTTTGCTTTTCTTTCCAGGCATTATACAAGTCTGCATCTTTTCGCGGAGCAGTCATATACAGGTTTACGAGTTGCAGCATGGTTTCCACATCTTTCACACTGCTTTTGCCACTGATGCCCGCAGCTCAGGCGCCCGATGTTTGGAGATGCAGATGCTACTTTGCCAGCCAGCATTTTCGAAGATCAGTAGGTGTAAAAGTTGCCGATGCCCATCTGCTGCACTACACCTGCGGCAAACGTAAAGTTGGACTTTGTCGGCAGCCGGATACAGCGATTGGCCGCCTTTGCGGAAAGAAGTCAGGATGATTTCATCGTCTTTGAATGTGGTGGGTTTCAAGACTACTTTGGCGCCGTTGGCAAACGTAAGTTCCGTTACGCCCAGTTCTGTCATTCTTTTTTTCGCTGATGATTTTGCCGGCAGCAGGTTTTTTGGTCATCAGTTCGGATGCCATGTGCTTTTTCTTCATACGGCTGTCACGTTGGCTTGCAACAGCTTTTGGGCAGTAGCCAGCAGCTGGGTGCTGTCGGGCAGTTGCACATTGCCGTTGGCAGGTCCCTGCAGGCTTACAAAAATGTTTTCGTTTTGCTTTAGCGGCGTGGCCAGTTCATTTACTTCTTTCAGTGAAATGCCGGGCAACAATTCGCTGTAATATTTGTATTCATTTTCAATACCCGGCGAAGGTTCGTTGGTGAGAAAGTTGCGGATATATTCGTCGGCAAGCTGTCTCGATTCTGTTTTACCGCGGTTGTTGTAAAACTGTTCGATAAATGCCATCTGCTGTTTTTTGGCGCGGTCCAGTTCGCCCTGCGTAAAGCCATATTCTTTTACCCGTTCTATTTCTGTCATCAATGCGGCGAGCGCAGTATCAGGACCCGCCTGACCGGCAACGGTAAAGGCAGTAAATCCTTCGTAATTCCTGGCTAAGCTGTTGAAGCCTGTTCCGGCATACAGAAACGGAGGTTTGCTGCTGCGCGACAGTTCCGACAGCCGCTGGTTGAGCATACCGGTAAATATGTTTTTGATGAAAGTATTGCGGTAATCGCCGAGCGTGTTTTCTTCCGGCTGTTTGGTAATGGGATAATCTACTTCGATCACGTAATTGGTAGCTTCCTTATCGGTTACCACAATGGCGCGGCTTTGCTGGCGTGCAGGAACCGTAGCATAAAAACGCTCTTTTCGCACCAGCAGGATTTTGCAACCCGCCAAAGTATTCTTTTACCAATTGTTCCGCAGAGTCTACATTGATGTCGCCAACCACAATCACCGCCTGCAGATCGGGGCGGTACCAGGTTTTGTAAAAACGTGTGAGTGCTTCGTTGGGAGTGAATTTCAGAATGCTATCAATGCCAATGGGAAGGCGTTCGGCATAGCGTGAACCTTCGTACTGCACGGGATACAGTTTGCGGAACATGCGGTCGTCGGCACCTTTGCCAAGCCGGCTTTCTTCGAGCACAACAGGGCGCTCGCCGGTGATCTCGGCAGTATCGAAACTTAAACCCGATGCCCAGTCCTGCAATACGCTTAGCCCCTTTGCGCAGGTTGCCGCTATCGCTCAAAGGAACAGGCAGTATATATACCGTTTCGTCAAAACCGGTATAAGCATTCAGATCGGCACCAAATTCAACACCCATTTTCTGCAGAAAATCCACCAACTCATTTTTTGCAAAATGCTGTGTACCGTTAAAAGCCATGTGTTCGGTAAGATGGGCTAATCCCTGCTGATCGTTGTCTTCAAGTATAGAACCGGCATTTACTACAAGGCGAAGCTCTACTTTATTTTCAGGCTTTGTATTTTTCCTGATGTAATAGGTGAGTCCGTTGGATAGCGTGCCTTTCCGGATACCGGGATCGAGCGGCAGCTTTGTATCAAGGTTTTGAGCTGAGCTGCTGAAGCGCGCCGGCCATCATCAGCCACAGGAAGGTTGAAGTAACTATAGACTTTAGCATAAGGTGAATTTTAAGTTTGCTACAAATGTATCGGAAACAAATTTTTTGTTTTGTGTGTAAATAATAAAGTAATGTGAAGGATACAAAAGCCATTGTGCTACCGGCAGATGCAAAACAAAAGCCCTGCTGTAGCTGATACACAGGGCTTTCACATGATTGAACTGTTGGAGGTTGAAAACCTGCTAATATCGCCTGAAGATGTAGCGCTCCACGCTTTTCCCATTATAATAAGTGCCTGTAAACTGGCTGTTGCCGCTAAAGCTAACCGCATCGAAAACAAGGCTGAGCGATGCGTTGCTGCTGTTGCGCAACTGGGTTTGAAAAGTTTGGTGCTGCCCGGTGCGATAATCTCCGTTAGCATCGTAATATTCATCGTAGGAAGTGCCGGTATACCAGTTGCCTTGCATATACAGATAGCTGTCTTCATACTGAGCTTCGCCATTCTGGTAAAAATCTAACACACCATCAATACCGGCATCAAAAAAATACCAGCCGTTGCCATACGTTTCAGAAGCATCATATAGATACCACGAACCGACCATCGGATTCACCGCTTGCTGCACCGGTGTGTTCACCGATTTTGTACAGGAGGATAAAAGAAGGATAGCAAATGCGAAAAAAGAAATGCGTAACATTGATTTCATGGCAACAATTTTTAACATTGGTGAAGTGTGATCCCATTTTGCAAATACATAGAAGTGTATGCCAATGTGGTGTGATTCCCAGTGATTTGCAAAAACTTTGTCTTCTATATCAGATGAAAAATGAACGGGCAGGTTGAAAAGGTTCCTGTTAAAAATGCTGAAAAAAGTGCGCCTTGTAAAGATTAAACGATAGCACTTATGATAATAATATTAATCATATAAAAAAATTGGCGAATAAGCCAGACAAGTCTGCAAGAACACCGGCGCTTATTACAAATTGACTTTTTTGCTATATCTTGCTGCTGGTTCAGTTTAATGAGGCGCTTGTTACAAACCAAACAGTATTTGCATGATGATCGTAGCTTACAGCGTAGTATTTTTCATAATCATTTATCTAATTATCATCAAAACGCGGCATTTTGTGAAGCATATACGCCACAAAAAGCTGGTGAACTGGTTTTATTTCAACCGTTACAGCATTGCCTTGTCGAGCACGCAGGAAAGCGCCGCCGCCAAAAAAAAGCAAAACGCCTATACATTCAATATTTGTATGGCGTTGCTGGTTCTTGTCGTTATGTTTTACCTGCAGATATTGTTTATGCTATAGAAGGAGAAACGACCATTCCGTTCTGCATTCATCCGGTGTGCGCGCTGTGCATAGACTGAATCATTCCATCGGCAAGCCCTACTTTGGGTACCATGATATCTTCGCTGTCTGCCCACCGCATGACATTGATAAATATCTGCAGCGCAGGCACTATTACATCAGCACGGTCTTCGCGCAACTGGTATTCGTGCATTCTTTCTTCTACCGACAGCGCAGATAAAGTTTATAAAAATTCTTCAGCGTTTTTATGTCAAGTGGCTTTCCCTTCTTCAGCCCGCTCATCGAAAACAATTTATTGATGTTGCCGCCCGAGCCGACTGCCGTAACGGGCGCCGATAAAGGACAATTGTCAATGATGTATGTTTTCATATCTGCCCAGTCTTTTTCTGCTACCTGGTTTTTCAGGATGCGGATAGTGCCGATGTTAAAAGACTGCTTTGCCTTTAGCTTTCCGTCAAACAAAAAACTGAGTTCCGTGCTGCCGCCGCCTACATCTATAAACAGGTAATTTTTAGTAGCGTCCAGATGTTCTGAAAAATAGTTTTCAAACAACAGCGAAGCTTCTTCGTCGCCCGAGATAATCTCGATGCCAATGCCCGTTTTTCTTTTCACAGCCCGCATCATTTCCCTGCCATTGCTGGCATCGCGCAGGGCGCTTGTGGCACAGGCACGGTAAAGCTGCACATCATACGTTTTCAGAAGTGTGGAAAAAGCATCCATCGCATTGAGCAGCATTTCTTTGCGAAGTGGCGAAATAGTGCCGGTTTCAAATACATCGAAACCCAGGCGCAGCGGAATGCGCAGGTACGTGAGCTTGGTAAATTCGGGCTCACCGCTTTTTTGTATCGTAACTTCTTTTATAACCAGCCGTGCGGCATTGCTGCCTATATCGATAGCGCCTATTCTCATTCTTTTGTTTTGTGTAAGAGATATTGATAAATAGCTATTTGCGAACGCACTTTTTTGTCACCTTCTTCGCCCTGCACATATTCATTGTGCAAGCCGTCATTCAGGTTGCGCGCCTTCACGTTGTCGCTCAGTTGTATGTCGATAATGTCTTTGATTTCCTGCTTTATTTTGGCATCATTCACCGGCACTGCCACTTCTACACGGTGGTCAAGGTTGCGCACCATCCAGTCGGCAGACGAGATGTACATTTTTCTTTTGCCACCATTGCCAAACGAATAGAGCCGGGCATGTTCCAGGTATTGATCTACAATACTGATAGCCGTTACCTGGTGTTTGGGTTTCGACGTATCGAAAAGCGCGGAAAAAATTCCGCGGATGATACAATTGACCGTTACGCCGGCGGCGGCAGCTTCATAAAGCTTAAAGATTAGTTTTTCATCGCTCAGTGAGTTCAGCTTCAGAGTGATGGAGGCTTTCTTTTTGGCTTTGGCAAATTTGATTTCCTTGTCGATCATGTGCATCATTTCCCGGCGTATGCTTACCGGTGCGGTGAGCAGCGTTTTGCAGGTGGTAAGCGGCGTGAGCGACTTTGGATTTTCGAGAAAACGGAACACGCGGTTGATGTCTGCGATGATAGCGCGGTTGGCAGTAAGCAGGCAAAAATCCACATATACCGCAGAGGTTTTTTCGTTAAGATTACCGGTGCTTACAAAGCCATATTCTTTTACATGCTTGCCACTGCGCTTTTTGATGACGCAGATTTTGGCGTGCACTTTCATATTTTCTACACCCACCAACACTTTTACGCCTTCATCTTCCAGCCTTACTTTCCAGTCGAGGTTGGCTTCTTCGCTAAACCGGGCGCGCAGTTCGAGCACTACCGTTACCTGCTTGCCATTGCGCACTGCATTGATCAGTGCATTGACAATGGTAGAATGTTCGGCAAGCCGGTAGGCAGTTAATTTTATAGAAATAACATCGGGTTCTATGGCGGCTTCGCGCAAAAGGTCGACGATGGTATTGAAAGAATGATAAGGGAAATACAACATGATGTCCTGCTTCTGTATCACATCGGTTACGCGCTGGCTTTGCTGCAATGCCGGGATGAGTAAATGGCTGAATACGGGTGCTGCTGCGCGCAGGAAACACATCGGGAAAATCGATAAAATGCCTGAAATTGTGAATGCGGCCACCGGGAATAATATTGTCGCGTTTGGTAAGATGCAGCCGCTGTATCAGGTATTCCAGCAGGCCGCTGTCCATTTCCTTATCGTACACAAAGCGTGTAGGCTTTCCTTTACGCCGGTTTTTTACGCCTTTTTCTATTTTCTGAACCAGGTTGGTCGAGAGGTCATTGTCAATATCAATTTCCGCATCCTTGGTAATCTTGAACAGGTGCGCATCGTAGCGTTCGTAGTCAAAATAGGAGAAAATAAACGGCAGGTTGAAGCGGATCACGTCTTCCAGCAAAATGATGTATTTTTTACCGGCTTTTGTGGGCAGCAGCACAAAGCGACCCAAGCACACGCGAAGGAATTTCTATCAGCGCGTATTTCTGCGTGTAGGCAGAAGAAGCATTGCTCATCACCACGCCGAGATAGATGCTTTTTTCGCGCAGGTAAGGCAGTTGCGGCACGCTTTCTATCATAAGCGGGATGATGTTGGAGCGCACCTTTTCGATGAAATATTTTTTCACATACTCCTGCTGATCTTCTTCGAGATGTTCTTCATCTACCAGGAATACGTTTTGCTCCTGCATTTCCACGCAGATATCTTTCCATATCCGGTCAAACTCACTTTGCTGTTTCAGCACCGTCAGCTGTATTTCATCGAGCACAGCGTGCGGATTGGTTTCAAGGTGCATGTTCATTTTTTTGTTGCCGAACTCAATCATGCGTTTGAGTGTAGCTACGCGCACGCGGAAAAACTCATCGAGGTTGTTGGAAAAGATTCCCATAAACCGGATGCGATCTTTCAGGGCTACGGTTTTATCGGCGGCTTCCTGCAGCACCCTTGCATTAAATGAAAGCCAGCTGATATCGCGGGAGATGATTATTTTTTTCATGTCAGTTATAATAGCAATGCCTTTGGCAAATATGACTAAAAGTTTAGGAACAGGCGCAATATCTGCTGCCTGCGGGTTCTATTGTGCATAATAGAAGTTGGTCGCATACAAATCGATATGAATATGCACCAGTTTACTTGATTTTAAACCATCATATTAACCACCCAAGCCCTTCCAGAAGAAAAAAGTAATAAAATGGTAATCGTTTCATATTATTTACTTAATTTTTGGTTAATAATCTCATAACACCACACCCTCAACTTTGCAATTCTCAATTCTTTAATATTTCCTCTATGAATCACCATTATTCATTTACCAAAATGCTGCTTCTGTTTCTGTGTCTTTTTCTTTTACACCAGTCTGCTAGAGCGCAAGACATGGTTGTAAAAGGAAAAATAACCGATTCGGCCAGCAACGCACCCATTGCCGGCGTAAGCATCAGCAGGCAAAACGGGGGCACCTCCACCATTTCAGACGCCGAAGGGCGATTTTCTCTCACGGCTGCTATGCACGAAAACCTGCTCTTCAGCTATGTGGGCTACCGGGGCAAAACAGTAGAAGTCTCCAGCGGCATGATGAATGTACAAATTGCCTCTGCGTCAGCATTGCTGAATGACGTGGTGGTGACAACGGCTTTGGGCATTCGCAAAGAAGCAAAACGCTTGGGCTATTCGGTTCAGGAAGTAAAAGGCAGCGATCTTGGTAAAAGCCCGCGAATCGAACCCTGTCAATGGCCTGGCGGGCAAAGTAGCGGGGCTGAATGTGGGCATCAACCAGGAAATGTTGGCTTCTCCCACTGTTTTGCTGCGCGGTTCGCCACTCAACTTTTATGTAGTAGATGGCATTCCCATTAACTCCGATACCTGGAATATCAGCCCCGATGATATTGAAACCTACACCGTACTGAAAGGTCCTAACCGCCGCCGCTTTGTATGGCAGCCGCGGCATTAACGGCGCTATCTTGATTACCACCAAAAGAGGCAGCAAAAACCGCAAAGGCTTTACGGTAGAAGTAAACAGCAGCAACCAGATAAACAAAGGTTTTATTGCCATTCCCAAAGTGCAGAATGCAATATGGCGGCGGCGATAATCAGCAATACGCTTTTGGCGATTATAACAGCAATGGCACCGGCTCGGGCATTAATGATAAAGACTATGATGTATGGGGACCCAAACTGGATGCAGGCTTGCTGCTGCCGCAATACGATGGACCTTACGACCCTACCAAAGACTATTACCACTACGTTTGCCAATGGCAAAACCTTTATCGGGCATATAGAGCCCACGCCCTGGGTATCGACGCGGAAAAACAACCTCCAGAATTTCTTAAAAGCCGGGCTTTTGTCTACCAACAATATTAACTTTTCTTCTGTAGCCGATCGTTCCATCGTGCGCATGTCTGCTTCCGAATCGTCACCAGACGCGGCATTACACCCAATACACAATTGAATACGGTTAACTTTAATGTGATGGGCAGCTATAACATTACCAATAAATTTAAAGTAGAAGCCAATATCAATTACAACCGCCAGTTTACACCCAATATTCCTGATGCGGTATATGGTCCCAACAGTATCATTTATAATATAGATATCTGGACGGGGGCAGACTGGAATGTGCTGGATCCTAATATTATTAATTACTGGCAGCCGGGTAAAGAAGGATTGCAGTCCAATTTTGTTGAGTACAAGCGGTATCATAACCCTTATTTTATGAGTTATGAATGGCTGCGAGGTCACTACAAAAATGACTTGTACGGATGGGCTGCACTTACCTACAATCTTACTAAAAATGTGGATGTCATGGCTGCGCTCCAACATTACAACCTACAACCTGTTGAGAAACGAAAAAGAACCCTTTTCGGCACATCCTTACGGCGACGAACATAATCATGGCAACTACCGTGAAGACCGCCGTGATTTATGGGAAAATAATACCGATTTCCTGGTACGGTACAACAAAGAAAATGTAGCAAACAGCGGGGTATCGGTAAGTGCTTTTGTGGGTGGTACAGCACGCAATATGAAATACACCTCCTCCTTTGTAAGCACCGACCAATTGACCGTACCCGAAGTATATACATTTGCCAACACCTTAAAGCCCATACAGGGCCTATTCTTTTGGCAGCAACCTGCTTATGTTGAGTGCCTATTATTCTGTTGACATTAACATACAAAAAATATTTTACGGTATCTACTACGGGACGAGTAGATAAAACCTCTGCACTTACCCCTGGCAATAACAGCGGTTTTTATCCTTCTGTTTCATTGAGCACTGCATTGTCCGATTATATTGCTTTACCGCAAGGTAATTAACTTGTTGAAGCTGAGAGGTAGCTATGCCAATGTAAAAGGCGGTGGCACCGATGCCTTTGTTGGCACTGCTTTTCAAAGCCTTGGTGTAGGCAGCCCGGTAGGCTATGGCAATGGCTATTTTACACCCTATGACGGTCCTAATTATAGCCTGTCTACACCGCCGTACGCTACCACGCCCGGGTATAACAATTTAACGCAGGCAAGCTCTCCGAACTATGTGATCAATTCCAGCATCAAACCCTTTTCGCGCAGCAATTATGAAGCAGGTTTGGATATGCGTTTTCTGAATAACCGACTTAGGGTTAAGCGCTACTTATTTTGTGTATAAAGACGGTCCCAACATTTCCAATCAATACATATCCGAAACCAGCGGGTTAAGCTATTTTACAACCAATGGCGGGGCAACCAAAAGAACAGGCGAAGAAATTGCCCTCAACGGCACGCCCATTTCTAATCGTAAGTGGCCTTCGCTGGGATGTATTGGTCAACTGGTCCAGCTATAAAGAAGTGTTTACTTCATTTGCCGGTGGGGCCACCCAGGTTTCCAATGGTACCGGGTATCCTTACAAAATTGGCGACCGTGTAGATAAGTTGTTTGGTGCTTACGAAGCATTAACGCCCGATGGCAAAGTGATTCATGATGAGTCGGGCTTTCCCATTTACCTGCCTAAAGCACAGTACCTCGGTCATGCAGACCCCAATTGGTCCTGGGGTATCAACAATAAATTTTCTTACAAATCCTTCAGCTTTCTCCTTCCAGTTTGATGGTATGGTGGGTGGAAAAATACAGGACAGGGTATTGCGCAAATTAACAGAAGGCGGGCGTGGTGCCAATACGGTACAAGGCGTCATTGGCGAAGCACGCGCTTACGAAGCGGCGCATTGGGGCGATGCGACTATTTTGGCAGCGGCGATGCAAAGCATACCGGCGGTGCACGCGATGCCAATGGCAAGCCTATACTCGGCGGCGATGGCGTACAGGTAGCCGGCTGGTTCGGGGCTTATTCAATACGATCCTGCAACCGGCGTAATCACCAATTGCAAAGACCCTCAGTTTTTGCCCAACGATTCTACCACCAACTGGATACAGGATTATGTAAGCAGTTTTTACAACGATCCGCAGCATACGATGGTAAGCAAAACCTATGCAAAGCTGCGCGAAGTAGTAATTACGTATTCGCTTACCGGTAAGGCTGCTGGAAAAATCATTCATCAGTAAAGTAGATGTATCCCTGGTAGGCAGAAACCTGCTGTATTTTTTCCAAAAGCTTTTCATGATATTGATGTGGACCAGTACCCGGGGCGTAACCAGTTTGGATCTATCAACAGGGAATACGACCTGCAAACGCCCACCACCCGCAGCTATGGGTTGAATATAAACATTACTTTTTAAAATTCATTTTAATAACCATAATTATGAGATTTACAAAGTCAGTCATCTAATCATCTTAATGGCTGCTTTTTTCTAGCAACATGCCTTTGCTGCAGATAAAAATTTGAAGAGTATTCTAAAAATAAAAACCTTCCCGCTACAGGTGCCGCCCAGTTTGATACTGCCTGCTATCTTGAATGACATGGTTGTATTTCCCGGCATCGACAGGATAAATCGACCAGTTTATTGTGTCCAACTATACGTATTATGGCAAAACCAATACTGGACAGGAGCGCCAACCTTAACTATGGCACGCTGCGCAATGTGCTGGCTATGGAAAACGAAGCCCGCCGCCTGGCAGGTACACGACGATAATCCTTATCATGCGCTTGGCTTGTTTTTCAGGGCTTTTTTCTTTGTGAACATGACCGAAAAAGTAGGCGACCTGCCCATGACGAAGCGCTGCAGGGATTGAACAACCCGATGCCAAATATGATGCGCAAAAAGAGATTTTCAAACAATCGCTGCAATGGCTTGACTCGTCGAACCTGATGCTGACAAATTCCTGGCAAATGGCTTTCTTGAGTTTTCGGGCGATTTTTTCTATGAAGAAAGGCTTATCGATCCCAAGAACGGCTCTAACGGCCGCGATGCATTGGTACAATGGCAGAAAGTGGTGAACAGTTACAGACTGAGCGTGCTGATAGAACTGAGCAAACATGCAGAGGATGCCGACCTGAACGTAAAAGAACAATTTGCTGCCATTATTGCCGATCCTGCCCGCTATCCCATTTTTACGGGCAATGAAGATAACCTGCAGTATGTGTACAACAGCAGCTACAACTATTACCCCGACAATCCCGAACAATTACGGCAACAATGCCGGCAGGCTAAACCTTGCCGCTACACTTGCTAAACCAATCTTGGCAATCTGCACGATATACGCGCCATGGTATTCGGAGAGCCCGCACGCGGACGCGGATTTCCCGATACAGATTATCGCTCTTTTGTGGGCGGGCTATCGGGCGAAGACGTAGGAACGCTGGCAACAGAATCGGGAGCAGGTAAAATTTCGCTGTACAATTACAATCATTTTTATACCACGTTCACTGCAGAACCAACTCTGATTCTTAGCTATGGTGAAGTGTGCTTTTCTATTGCCGAAGCCATCAACCGCGGCTGGATTGCGGGCGATGCAGAATCGTGGTACGAAAAAGGCACAACGGCTATGTTTAACTTTTATGGCATAAAAGACGGCGAAAATGTAGTGGTGTTTCGCAACAGCACCGGCACAGGTAGCGTGTCGTACACCATTCCGTTTAGCTTCAGCGATTATTTCAGCCAGCCATTGGTGAAGTATAAAGGAGACAATGCCGACGGGCTGAACCAGATTTTATTGCAGAAATACCTGGGCTTTGCCCGCAATTCGGGTCTGCAGGCATACTACCAGTGGCGACGCACCGGCGTGCCATCGTTTGACTATGGTCCGGGCACAGGCAATGGTAACAAAATACCATTAAGGTTTCAGTATCCGGGCAATGAAATCACGACCAATGGCAGCAACCTTGCGGCAGCACTGGCGAACCAGTATGGAGGCGTAGATGATATCAACGCGAAAATGTGGCTCATTCAATAGCAGGCTTTCTCCTCATAAACAGTATTTTAGTGCGACTGTAGAGAAACTGGTGACTCCGGTTTCTCTACAAGACCCGCGCACTTCACTTTTGCATCGCTTACTACAACAGAAATATTCGAATACTTTTTGCCTTTTCTAAAACTGATTCATGAAACAACTCACTTTGGTATTTGCCCATCTCTTCCTTGCATTGGCTGTTTTTGCGCAGCATAAAACAGAAAACGTAGTGATTGTAACGCTTGACGGCATGCGCTGGCAGGAAGTATTTGGCGGCGCCGATTCTGTATTGATCAACAATGAAACCTATGCTCACGATACGGCGGGATTGAAGCGCGAGTTCTGGAAAGAAGATTCACTGCAAAGAAGACAAACCTTGTTTCCGTTTTTGTGGAGCACCATTGCGCAGCAGGGACAACTGTATGGCAACCGGCGTTTTGGCAACTTTATGAACACCACCAATCCTTACTGGTTTTCGTATCCCGGCTACAACGAAATTTTTACAGGATATCCTGATACAGCTGTGAATTCAAACGATAAAATCTTGAATAAAAATGTGAATGTGCTGGAGTTTATCAATGGTCAGAAAGGCTACGAAGGCAAAGTGGCTGCCTTTAGCACCTGGGATGTATTTCCCTACATTCTGAATGCAAAACGAAGCGGCATTTATGTAAACTCGGATGTGGATTCTTTGCCGTTCGGTTCTCCGCAGTTCAACATCATTAACCAGCTTCAATTTTTGACCGCAAAACCCATTGGTGTGCGCCCCGATGTACTCACCTATATGGCCGCGAAAGAATACCTGAAAGAATTCAAACCAAAAGTATTGTACATTGCTTTCGACGAAACAGACGACTATGCGCACGGCGGTGAATACAACCAATATTTGAAAAGCGCGCAGGCTGAAGACCATATGATAAAAGACCTGTGGACAACGCTGCAAAGCATGCCGCATACAAAGACAAAACCACGCTGATTGTAACCTGCGATCATGGCAGGGGCGATGAAGTGAAATCGGAATGGACAAGCCACGGACAAAAGATAAAAGGCGCTAGTGAACTGTGGCTGGCAGCGATGGGTCCTGATACAAAAGCGATGGGTGAAGTAAAAGAGCCCGGACAGTTGTACCAGCGGCAGATTGCCACTACCATTGCCGCATTGCTGGGCTTTGAATTTAAACCGCAACACCCGGTGATGCATCCTATCAGCAGTATCGTTTCGAAGTAATCCATCTGTATTCTACGATTGTTTCATTGTAAATTATTATTCCATGGAAGTGTATTCTCAGAATGCCCCGGAGGTAAAGCAAACCACCGACTACATCATGCAGTTGTTTGAAGAATATGGCAACAACGATTATGACGGCGAGCCGGTAACGCAAACATCGCATATGGTGCAGTGCGCCATGCTGGCAATGCAGGCAAATGCCGATCCGGAGCTGGTGTTGGGCGCTTTTCTGCACGATGTGGGCCACCTGCTGGGGCACCGGCAGCAGGCTGAAGACATGGGTGGTTTTGGCGCCATCAACCACGAAGGCACTGGGCGCCGACTTTCTGAAAAACAATGGCTTTGGTGAGCGCATTTGTGCCGTGGTCAATGGGCATGTGGCGGCTAAAAGATACCTTGTGGCTACAGATAGTTCGTATGCTTCGCGCTTGTCGGCTGCGAGCCGGGAAACGCTTCGCTGGCAGGGCGGCGCCATGAGTGAAGATGAAGCAGAAGCCTTTCGGCAGCATCCGTATTTTACCGACATTCTTCAGGTGAGACTGTGGGACGAAGAAGCCAAGGATTACAATGCCGTATTGCTGCCGCTGAGTATGTTTAAAAATTTTATCGAAACCTATCTCAGCAACCGTTAATCTTACTACAAAATACCTGTTACTTAATACAGCTTACATTATACATTCTACAATCAGCATACATGCACAACATCAAACTTATTGTTTTTGATATTGCCGGCACTACGGTGCAGGATAAAGGAGAAATAGGCACTGCTTTTCACGATGCGCTGGCAGAATCTGGCTACGAAGTGCCAATGGATAAAATCATGCCGCTGATGGGTTATAAAAAACCGGAAGCCATCCGCAAAATGGTGACTGAACACGAGGCAGACAAAACTCGTATCACCGATGATTATATCCACGCCATTCACGACCGGTTTTTATATCTGATGATTCAGTATTACAAAACGACAAATGAAGTAGTACCGCTGCCCAACGTGATGGAAGTGTTTACTTACCTGAAAGAAAACGGCATTAAAATAGGGCTGGATACCGGCTTTTCCAAAGACATCACAGCCGTGATTATGGATCGTCTTGGCTGGCTCAGGGATGGCATGGTTGACTATACCGTTTCGAGCGATGAAGTGCCGGCAGGCAGACCGCAACCCTTTATGATACAGCGCATGATGCAGCAGGCTGGCATTACCGATGCAAAACAGGTAATAAAAGTAGGCGACACCGAAGTAGATGTGCAGGAAGGCAAAAATGCAGGATGTCTCTATTCCATAGCGGTAACGACCGGCGCTTTTAGCCGTGCGCAACTCCAGCCTTACGAGCCGTCGTCATATCATCGACAACATTAAAGAGCTGTTACCTATTCTTCAAAACCAGTAACGCATGCTTCATTCACGCGTACTGGGAAAAAAAGCTGGCAGCCGCGCCTCTCTGGCTTACATCCGTGTATGCGGCTGTGTGTGCGTTTGGGGTGTATTTCTGCATGTACGCTTTTCGCAAACCCTTTACCGCTGCGGGGTTTGATGGTCTCTATTTTCTGGAAATGCCCTATAAAGTATGGCTGGTGATTGCGCAGGTAATCGGCTATACGTTGAGCAAGTTTTATGGTATCCGTTTCATATCGGGTATCGACAAAAGTAAACGTGCTGTCAGTATCGTGGTGCTCATTCTTATTTCGTGGGTGGCCTTGTTTTTCTTTTCCATCACACCGGTACCTTATGGCATTGTTTTTTTATTGATCAATGGCTTTCCGCTCGGGCTGGTGTGGGGATTGGTGTTCAGCTACGTAGAAGGCAGGCGCGCTACCGAGTTTATGGGAACGGTGCTTGCCGTGAGCTTTATCTTTTCTTCGGGCGTGGTGAAAACAGTGGGCAAAAGCCTTGTTCTCAACTGGCAGGTAAGTGAAATGTGGATGCCTTTTATTACCGGTGGTTTGTTTGTGGTGCCGATGTTCTTGTTTGTGTGGCTGCTCAATCATGTGCCGCCGCCTACGGCAAACGATATCCTGCACCGCACGCTGCGCAAACCAATGACCAAAGAAGAAAGAAAACATTTTCTTACCACCTTCCTGCCGGGTATTATCGTGATTGTAGCATCTTATGTTTTGCTCACCATTCTGCGCGATTTCAGGGATAATTTTTCAAATGAAATATGGGTGGAACTGGGCTTTGGACAACAGGCAGATATTTTTGCACAAACCGAAACCATTGTATCGCTGGTCGTTTTGTTTTGCATGAGCCTGCTGGTTGGCGTAAAGAACAATATGAAGGCGTTTATCATCAATCATTACATCATCATCGGTGGGTATGCCGTAGCTCTCGTTTCCACGCTCCTGTTTATCAATCATACACTCAGCGCGGTAGTGTGGATGACGATGGTGGGCACAGGATTATATCTCAGCTATGTACCTTTCAACGCACTGTATTACGAACGCATGATCGCATCGTACCGCATTAAGGGAAATGTTGGTTTCCTGATGTATATCTCCGATTCTTTTGGCTATCTCGGCAGTGTACTTGTACTGCTGTCAAAGGAGTTTTTCGGGCTTCATTTATCATGGACGGTTTTCTTTACCAACATGGTATTGATCATCTCCGTTTTTGGCATGAGCGGTACTATCGTTGCTGCTTTTTATTTTAAGAAAAAATACAATTCTGTTGAACGAAACAAAATACCCGCTGGCTATGCCGTCTAAAACAGCTATCGTGATTGGTGCCGGCATTGTAGGGCTTGCCGTAGCAAGAAGCCTCGCCGAAAGAGGCTATGGCGTTACTGTATTTGAAAGAAATGAAAAAGCGGTTGGCGCATCTATCCGCAACTTTGGAATGCTGTGGCCGGTTGGTCAGCCCGATGGCAACATGTACGAAAGAGCTTTGAAAACGAAAGCTATCTGGAAACAGGTGTGCGCAGAAGCAGGCTTGTGGCACAATGAAAGCGGCAGCCTGCACCTTTGCTATAACAACCTGGAATGGCAGGTTGTGAATGAACTGTCGGATGCGATGAAAGACACAAGACCGGTTATGGCTATTTCAAAAGAAGAAGCAGTGCGGCGCAGCGAAGCCATTAACCCAAACGGACTGAAAGGCGCTTTGTGGAGTGCCGATGAAATGATTATCGAATCGAGAGTAGCGATGGAAAAACTGCCTGCTTATTTGAACGAAAAATACGGCATGCAGTTTCATTTTAATACTGCGATTACTTCCATATCTCATCCGCAAGTGTATGCAGGAAAAAAGAGCTGGAGTGCCGATCTCATCTATGTTTGCAGCGGCGCCGATTTTGAAACCTTGTATCCCGAAGTATTTAGCGCCAGCCATTTCACCAAATGCAAACTGCAGATGATGCGCCTTGCATCTCAATCGGGCTGGAGCATTGGACCATCGCTTTGTGGCGGACTGTCGCTCATTCATTACAAAAGCTTTGAAGCGGCGGCTTCCCTTTTGCAATTGCGCCAGCATTACAGCGAAACAATGCCCGACTACCTGAAATGGGGCATTCACGTGATGGTATCGCAAAACGGTGAAAGCGAGCTTACCATTGGTGATAGCCATGAGTATGGACTGGTGCACGACCCGTTTGACAGGCAATCCATTAACCAACTGATACTCGATTACCTGAAACAGTTTGCACAATTTAAAAACTGGCAGCTTCAGCAAACCTGGAACGGGATTTACCCCAAAAAAACCGATGGCAAAACCGACTTTGTGTACAAGCCTGAAGATGGCGTTACGATTGTAAATGGCATGGGCGGCGCCGGCATGACATTATCTTTTGGCTTTGCCGAAGAAGTGATTTCTGCTTTGTAAAACGTCTCTTTTCCTTCATTCTAAAAAAGTCTCACTATCCCTGTATGAAATGGATACTCTTCTGCCTGTTTGCTGTTGATGTCTTGTCTTTGTCTGCGCAAAAAACAGTGTTTGTGATAGCCGATGGCATTCCCGCCGATGTTCTCGAAAGGGTATCAACACCCAACATAGACCGCATAGCGAAAGAAGGCGCTTACCTGCGTGCGCATGTGGGTGGCGATAGCGGCAGGTATAACCAAACGCCAACCATTTCTGCCAATGGTTACAACAGTCTTATTACCGGCACATGGGCAAACAAACACAATGTGTGGGATAATGATATAGCTGCACCCAATTATCATTACAAAACCATTTTCCGCTTGCTGAAAGATGAGTACCCTGAAAAAACAATCGCAGTTTTCAGCAGTTGGCAAGACAACCGTACCAAGCTGATTGGTGAAGGTTTTCCGCAAACAGATAGGATACGAATGAACTGGTCGGCTGATGGCTTTGAACTCGATACGCTTCGTTTTCCTCACGACAAGCGCCGCAGTTTTATGCACCAAATAGATGATTCAGTAATCTCCGCCGCAGCCAATGCGATAAGGCAACACGCACCCGACCTATCGTGGGTATACCTGGAATATACCGATGACATCGGGCATATGTATGGCGACAGTAAAGAGCAGGATAGCGCCGTGCAATATCTCGATGAACAAATGGGCAGGCTGTGGAAAGCAATTGCATACAGGAAAAAGACAAAGGGCGAAGACTGGATGATAGTAATTACCACCGATCACGGGCGCGACGCCACGACGGGTCATAATCACGGCGGACAGTCGGCTCGCGAGCGAACTACGTGGATAGCTACCAACAAACCGGTGAATGCCTATGGAAAATATGACGAACCTGCTATCGTGGATATTTTGCCATCAATTGGCAATTTTATGAAGCTTCGCTTTACCGAAACATCACGCCGCGAACTGGATGGTGTTCCTTTTATTGGTGCTGTTTCCATTGCGAAGCCAAAGCTGCAGTTGCTAAAAAACAATATGGATATCAGCTGGCAGGCACTTGACACAGCTGGAAATGTAGAAGTCTGGATAACCACGACAAACCATTTTGCCGAAGGCGGAACAGATGATTACCGGCTGATGGCAACGGTTCCTGTATCGCAACGCCACGCAACAGCAGATGTTTCCGGCTTGCCGGATGATGGTTTTTACAAAGTGGTGCTGAAAGCAAAGCACAATAGCGTAAATGGTTGGGTGGTTTTGTGAGCTTGCTGCATTCATCTTGAACTTATAAACGCGGCAAGTAGAACATCAAATCTGCGGGAAAAATACGGTGCCGGGTTGGGGTAAAAAGCGGAAAACACCGAATGTGTTCCTATTACATTTGAAAGAAAAATAATCATGAGTGACGTTCTCTTACAATTAAATGAAAACATCATCCAGTCTGTAAAGCAAATTTCTGTTAGTTCAGACGCTACCGGCATACTTTTACACCTTCAGATAAACATTAAAAGTTCATCGGACGTAGGAGTAGATAGTAACAACAGCTTTAGACGATTGGCTGTTCCTGCTCCCGACATTAATGTAGGAAGTGTAGAAGCTGTATTGACTTCTAACCCGGGAAGAGATTCGTCGGACCTGACAATCAAAGCTGTTGTTAAAACAAAAGTGCCATTATCGGGCGGCGACTTTATACGTGAAAATACAAACATCCACAAAGAGTAAGTAACCGCTACGACAGGTAGCTGTGCAAAAAATGAATCCAGCTTTCAGTCCTGACAAACCGGGTTGCATCTCCTGATAAAACACGATAAAATTGCCTGGAAAACGCGTTGTCCAGTCTTTCTTTTTCGTGGGGAAAATAAATAGAAAATCCTGACGGCATGCTGGATATTTGACTGTTGCCGGTTCTAAATTCATCGCCTTCGTAGGAAGCTGTAATGATCATGTCGGGTTCCAAATGCAGCGCTGAGCATAATGGCCGGAAATACGGCTCTGCCACCAATTGCTGAAAGAAAAAGAAAAAATCTATCATCGAACCATTTTCGGTTATATAACCGCACTTTGCTCTTGCCCTGCTGATAACGTCTTTTTGATCCGGCAGACTATCGGTCAGAATATTGGCCAACTGATTGATTTGTTTGGCAATGGTTTCATACACATATAACCGGCTTGTAAAAATGCCCGTTAGTTGTTTTAATCCAGATGTATCTGCTTTATTGGCAAAAGTGGACGTAATGAGATTAGCCAATTCGTTTGCCTTCATATCCGGGAAAACTGATAGCCGCTGAAAAATCTCGCTGTAGTGGTAGCCGCTGAGCGATATGTTGGTTTCCGGCGCTGTAAGGTATCGTGCATTTTTGCTTAACGTGAAGCCTGTATCAATGGTATGAACGTAACAATTCATCATCGCGATCACATCAATCTTCTTCCCAAATGCACCCTGCAAAGCATCAGAAAGCTCAGACATTGTGAGCATTTTTATATCTGCCGGCTCTGCCGATTCGGGTTCGATGGCAAACATGCCGGTTGGTGAACCGTGGTCCCACGTAAACAGCATGTATTGTTCTGCACAAAAACGATCTGCAACAACTTCTGAAAAATACCGTTGCACGTCTTCTTTATCATCAATATTAAATTCCGGCATCTCTTTCAACAGTTGCAGTGCACTTGCAGGAGGTTCGGTAGCATCGGCAGGGCTTGCCAACCGGTAAATGAGTGTTGTAAGACCAGAGCGGGAACTGTTATTTTCACCGCCGTATTGACTATCGAACAGCTTGATTTCAGTGGCTTTCACATTCACACACATCACAATGCCCAGTTGCTGGCTGATAAACACCGATCGCAATTCATTAACCATATCTGCGAAAAACCGAACCGTTCTAGGGTCTGCACAGCGGGCGAGAAAAAAAACCGTCCATTTAAATTTGTTATTGTTTTTCATTACAGTAGTTTGGTTAGGTGAAAAACAGCTTGCTTATAACATTGGTGCTGTGTCTTGCTGTCGGATGCCTGGATCAGGCAAAAGGTCAGGAGATTGAAACAATTACGCTGAATAAATATACACAAAACGAAGGCTTAAGCAGTTATTATATTACCAAAATCATCAAAGACAGCAAAGGCTTTATCTGGATAGGTACACAGGATGGACTGAACCGGTTTGACGGCACTTCTTTTACCACATTTACCAAACAACATACAGGAAATAAAAAGCTGGGTGGCAGCTATGTATCAGACATTGCGGAAGATACGGCGCGCCAGCTGGTTTGGGTTGCAACTACCTATGGTGATATCTGCGCCATAGACCTGAATACCAATACCGTGGTTAATCGTATTACAACGCTGCCCGATAGCAGTTCTTTGTCTTTGCAATGGATAAGAACGCTGACCGTGCACCGGAATATCCTGTGGATTGGCTGCTATGACGGACTGTTTGCCTATGATATTGAACACCGCCGTTTTCTTTCTCTTCCGTCTTATCAGCAAGAACATAGCATGGCTTCCCTAAAAAACGTGTCTGAAATTTTCATTGACAAAGAACAGAACATGTGGGTTGGCTGCGACGAAACAGGGATTTTTCTTTATAATTCATCACAGCAATATCAGCGTTTCTTTAGTCCGGACACTTTAAACCTGTTCGGCTCACCGTTAGCCCTACACTTTTGGGATGTGGCAGAAAATTCAGCAGGTGTGGTTTGCATGGCAACGAGTTGGGGTATACGTTTTTTTTCTGCCGGTGCACATGTAACAGCTTCAGCAATTACAGATACGAATACTAGTTTTTTTTCTTCTTCAGCCGTGTCGTGCTCATTTGCCACAACAGGGCTTCTCTTTGCCTGTTTTAATAATAGTGTAAGCTCTTATCACCTTGGCAGCGGCGCGATCACGACTTACAACCGCGATGACAAACAGGATAAGAACTGGCTACAATCGGCTTACCAAGTTTTTTGCGACAGGGACAATAATGTATGGATAGGAACGCAGAAAGGCATTGCCCGGTTTTCTCTTCAGCAAAAGCCTTTTTCTAATTTTTACCAGTCGGCAGTGTCGGATGACAATTTAGATCACTTATATAGTTTACTTCCGGTAAATGACTCTATTGTGTATACCGGCGATGAGAATGGACTATACATTACCAATATACATTCCGGTGCTATTCGGAAAATAGATACAGCAAAAACCAACATTATGCTGTTTCAGGATAGCAAAGGCGATATCATTCTGTCTAACAGAAGCGGCGTGTTTACGGTGAACAAAAACCGGATATTGCCTGTTAGCACGCTTGATCCTGTTTTACAGCCTTTGCAGCACGACCAGCTGAACTGCGCCATTCAATATAATGATAGTATTGTTTGCTTTAGCAGTATGATACAAAGAGGGGTTTCGGTTTGGAACATCCGTGCCCACACGTTGAAAACCTTTCGAAACAATTCGGGAACAAACCGGCTGAATGGGTTGGGAATTATTGACTACCTATTTAAAAACAGGCTGGGAAAACTGTTTGTTGTAGCAGAAAATTCAATCTTCCTGGTAGATCCCCTGAGTGGAAAATCGGTGCGCTATTATATAAAAAAATCTACAACGGGAGAATATGCCAGCAATTTGATGGACATGTGCGAAACGGCAGACTCCTATTACATTGCCACTTATGGCAGCGGCATTATACAAACCGATAAAGAACTCAACTGGCAACGGCAAATTACTACGCAAAACGGGCTTTGCAACGACAATGTGTACCGTTTGTTTCCCTATCATGATTCGCTGCTGATTGCAAGCACCAATTTTGGATTAGCCGTTATCAACCTGCTTACTCATAAAATCAGCAACTATTATGAATCGGACGGGCTGCATTCGAGTTCGTTTGAACAGCTTTGCGGATACCAAGGCAAAGATTTCATTTATGCCGGAGGTGTAAATGGATTCACAATCATCGATCCTTCGCGGTTCACCATCAACAGCACGCCACCTGTTTTTTATTTTACCGGTATCCAGGTACAAACAAAAGAAGGCACACTCGATACTTCCAATTTTCAACTGGAAGAATTGGACATTCCAAACGACTGGCTGCAAACCAATGTATCCTTTACTGGTATCAACTATTCAAATCCTGCCCGCGTTACCTACCGCTATCGCATAAAGGAACTAAACAACAACTGGATTTTCCTGAATACACAGCATTTTGTAAACCTCCTTGGCTTGTTGCCCGGCATTTATACGCTCGAAGTACAGTCTGCCAACGAAGATGGCTTCTGGTCGGCGCCCAAAAGCATAACGCTCCATTTTCTGCCCAAATGGTACCAAACGCTGCTGTTTAAAATTTTGGTTATTCTGGCCATTGCATTCATTCCTTTTGCGGTGTACCGCAACCGGATTCTGAACCTGAAAAAACAACAACAGATACGGCAAAGTATTTCCGGCGACCTGCACGACGATATTGGCGCAACACTTAAACAGCGTAAAACTGTATACCCATCTTGCGCTCAACAACCGGGAGAAAGATGATTATCTGCGCCAAATTATTGAATTGCTCACGCAGGCTACCGCCGGCTTGCGGGATATGATCTGGGTGCTCGACGACACGCGCGACAGTCCAACGACTTCACCAGCCGCATTAAACAGTTTGCCTTGCCAGCAACACAGGCTTCAGGTATTCAAATCAGTTTCCATGTAGATGAACACGTAAATCATGAGTCTTTTACCAAAGATGAAAAAAGAAATTTATACCTGATTGCCAAAGAATCCATCAACAACAGTATTAAATATGCCGGATGCAACTCATATTTATTTTTCGCTGCAGCAAGTGCACCGGAATATTTGTTTAACGATTTCGGACAACGGGCTGGGCTTTGATGAACAGACTGTTCAAAAAGGCAACGGGCTGAATAATATCCGCGAACGGGCGCGGCAGATTCGCTGGAAATCCACATCGAGTCTTCCGCAGAAAAGGAACGCAAACAACCATTACAAAATTTTAAAATATAAATAACTTATTGCCCAGCAATCAGCTTATTGCACCATTTTATGAACATATTTACTCCAGTTTAAATTCACACTATTTTCCGTGCAATAACATCTTACGTTGCCAACAATTTCCATAAACTAAAAAAAGGTGCATTGTCTTGTCATTTCGAAGGGTTTTAAAACTTGGCTGATTTTGGTAACATTGCGGTAACAATGAGGTAACATTAGGTTAATGTTGCAGTAACAATGAGGTAATAACGTCAGTTTGATCTTTGCGGTCAAATTTACCTCATGAACAAATTTTTGATGACCTTGCTCATCGTGTGCTTGTCCGCTACGGTTTTTGGACAATCAAATCTCTCTCTTAAACTTTCCGGTAAAATCACAGATGCTGTTACCGCTTCGCCGGTTGTAGGTGCTTCTGTAGTGCTTACCAATACAAAAGCCGGTACAAGGACCGACGTAGAAGGCAATTTCTTTATACAAATATCTTCTGGTGAAACATATACAATCGAAATCACGAGCCTTGGGTACCAGACCAAGCAGGTGAGCGATATTAAAATGATCGCCAACAGCAATGCACCACTCAATATTGCACTGAAGCCTGTAACGGCTGAACTGAATACGGTAGTGGTTACTACCAGCGCCCGTCGCGAAGGTGTGGCTTCGTTGTATACAAAACAGAAAAACGCTTCTGCTATTTCTGATGCCATTTCTGCAGAAGTAATCCGCAAATCGCCCGACCGCAATACCAGCGACGTTTTGCGCCGTGTAAGCGGAGCTTCTATCCAGGACAATAAATTCGTGATCATTCGCGGTCTTAGCGAACGCTACAACAGTTCATTGCTGAACAACTCTATACTGCCAAGTACAGAGCCTGACAAAAAAGCGTTTTCTTTCGATATCCTGCCTTCTTCACTTCTGGATAATGTAACTATTTACAAATCGCCTACGCCTGATTTGCCCGGCGATTTTGCAGGCGGCGCGGTAAAAGTGTCTACCAAAGATTATCCTACCCGCAAGCTGAGCGAACTATCTGTTTCTGCTGGTTATAATTCATTGACAACGTTTAAAGATTTTTACAAAGGATATCCGCAGGGTGGTACTGACTGGCTTGGCTATTTCGACAACAAACGACTGATGCCCGGTTCTTATGCACGCCACCGCGGTTCACAATTTATCAGCCTCGACGACAACCTGAAACAAGGTATCACCAAACAGTTCCCGAATACTTTCGGTTATCAAACGGCCAATGTGAGCCAGCCCAACCTGAGCATCGGCTACACAGGCGGCAATACCAAACTGCTCAACGGCAGCAAAAAGCTGGGTTACATTTACTCCGTAAACTATAGCAACAGCAGGCGCGTGGCAGATCGCTACCGCGATGAATATGAGCAATATGGCGTGCAGGCGTACAACTATAACACTACCAACTACGACATGCGCAGCACCTTATCCGGCTTGCTGAACCTGACTTACTCTTACGGCAAAAGCAAGATATCGCTGAAAAACCTGTACAACAATGATTTCTCCAGCACATTAGGCATCAGGAACGGTGTAAACGTGATTAATGGTGAAGAAGGTAAGTTTTACTATAAAAGCAACAATACAGAAGCTACCGCCAACGGCATCCTGAATTCGGTGCTGGAAGGTTTGCACAGCCTCGACAACAGCTGGACGCTTGACTGGAACGCATCTTACGGTATGACGTATCGCTGGCAGCCCGACCAGAGAATTGTAGGCTTTCGCACATTTCCAGGTGACGACAACAGCTATTACCTGACACTGAGCAATGAAAACTCACCCAGCATCAACACAGCCGGACGCGTATATACATTCTTAAAAGAAAACATCTACGGCGCTACTATGAATGCAACCAAGCAGTTTGACTGGAAAGGCAATTCACAAAAACTGAAATTTGGTGCAAGCAATTATTACCGCAACAGAAACGTGCAGGTAGACGCACTTGGCTTTTCGGTATTGAACAGCAAAGGCTACAGAACGCAGATACTGGAAACAAAAAATACAACGTACAGCAACATTTTCAGTCCTGAAAACATAGATGCCTACAACCTGACACTGGCGAACATTGGTACCAACTCTACCGACTACCAGGGAACAGGCATGCTGAATGCAGCTTACCTGATGCTGGACAACAAGTTTTCTGACAAAGTGAAACTGACATGGGGCGTGAGAGCAGAAAGATACCTGCAGCAACTGAAAGCACAGGGCAAAGAAGATGTGAAACTCGACAACCTCGACATCTTACCATCCGCTTTGTTTACCTACAGCGTAGGATCAAAAGCAAATATCCGTGCGGCAGTTTCGAAAAGTGTAAACAGACCTGAGTTTCGCGAGCTGGCTACCTACCGTGTATACGATTACGAAAACAACGTGATCCTGCAGGGTAACGATACGCTTTCGCGCAGCAAAAATACCAATGCCGATCTTCGCTACGAGTGGTTTCCCGGTGCCGGCGAAATTATCTCTGCAAGTATATTCTATAAACATTTTACAGACCCGATTGAACAAACCAACCTGGCAAACGACGTGTATAGCTATGCTAACGCAAAACAAGCCAGCACGTATGGTATAGAACTCGAACTGAGAAAAAAACTGAGTTTCCTGGGTGAAGGTTTATTCGATCATTTTACACTGTATACCAATGCAGCTTTCATCAAAGGTTCCGTACAGTTTGGCTCACTTACCTACAACAGTCCGCTGCAAGGTCAGTCGCCTTACCTTGTAAATGGAGGATTAACCTATACTACGGATAATGATGGTCTTTCATTCAACGTATTGTACAACCGCATTGGTCAGCGCCTGAAGTTCAGAGCTGCCAGCGGTGCAGGCAAAAACGTGTACGAAAAACCAAGAAACGTGATGGATGCGCAGATCAGCAAAAAGCTGATGAAGAACAAGATGGAAGTGAGACTTACCGTAAGCGACATTTTTGCCAATCCTTATGTATGGTATTATAAGTTCAATCCCAATCCATCTTCCACGGCTTTCAAAGCTTCAGAAGACAGGATCATGAACAGTTACAAATATGGTACTACCACTACTGTGAGTTTGCGGTACAACCTTGGTAAATAAAAAGCATTCGCTAACGTAAAAAGCCTGCAGAACAGAGTGGCTCACACAAATGACCACAGGTTTCTGCAGGCTTTTTTAATATCCACCGGCATCGCAGTTATTCTCAGCACCCGCAGTGCGGCTTAGCCTTATTGTTTCCGCATATATCATAATAATACAGTAACTGTTTAGTAACGATTTGATAAGCTGGCAGTAACGATTTGGTAACATGCCGCTTCTACATTCGCATTCTATTAAAAAATGAACATTTAGTATGAAAAAAATTGCATCCCTCTTTATAGCTGGTACGTTGCTGACAATAGCATCCGTATCGTGTAAAAAAAGCGATAGTATGCCAGACCCTATTACTCCGCCGGTAGACACCACACCCGCCAACAACGAAACAGATGTTTACCTGCGTGGCACAATTAACACCAGCCAGACGTGGGATAGCAGCAAAACCTACCATCTGCGTGGTTATGTATATGTTACGGATGGTGCTACTGTTACTATTCAGCCGGGTACAAGAATTGTATCGAACAAAGACTCTGCAGGTGTATTGGTGATTTACCGCGATGCTACGCTTAATGCAGAAGGAACCGAAACAAATCCAATTGTATTTACTTCAGGCGAAGCAGCACCCGCACCCGGCGATCTGGGTGGTTTAATCCTGGTGGGACAGGCTAAAGTAAATGGCAACCACAGCGTAATTGAAGGTGGCGTAGATCCTGCCTACAGCTCATTTGGCGGCAGCAACGATGCGCACAGTTCAGGTATTTTGAAATATGTACGTATAGAATATGCCGGTAAAGCGGTAAATCCTGATGACGAAATCAATGGTCTTTCTCTGTATGGCGTAGGTTCGGGCACTACCATCGATTATGTGCAGATGGTAAGAGGTCTTGATGACGCGTTTGAATTTTTTGGCGGCGCTGTAAACTGTAAACATCTTGTAGCCTACAATTGTGCGGATGATGATTTTGACATGGACGACGGTTACCATGGTAAAATCCAGTACGCGATCTCTATTAAAGACCCGGCATTTACCGACAACAAATCTGGCGGCGATATCTCCAACAATTTTGAAGTAGACAATGTGAATCCTAATAACGGTTTCCTGTTTACCAAAACGCCGATCACGTTTCCGGTTATGTCAAACTTTACAGCTGTAGGTCCTAACAATGCGGCCGGCACAAGCCCTGATTATGGTTATGGCATGCGCTGGAGAAGAGGTTCCAAATTCATTCTTGCCAACTCTATCGTGATGGGTGGACAGAAAGCAGGTTTGGATATAGACGATGATTCTACCGTATCTTACTACATGCAGGGTATCAGCAAGTTTTACAACAGCTTTTTGCAGTCAGTTACTACTCCATATAAAATAGATAAGCTGACGCCAACAAATACTGGGCAAATGGGATGCGACTCAATTGCAGACTGTTACAGAGGGCGCTAACAAAAGTGTTACGTATACCAATGCGGCAGACCTGATGCTGATGGCTCCGCTAAACAATGCCAACCCGGATGTAATGCCAACTACAGGTTCGCCT
>CAVXBN010000025.1:0-107793 GCA_963760045.1 uncultured Chitinophagaceae bacterium | reverse complement strand
TAAACCCCAACGCTTTGTGTACTACACGGCACTGTCTATCCTGTCGTACCTCAGCAATGTGCAGTCCTTTACAAATGGTGGAAAAGAATTGACCTCCTGTAAAAGCTCATTGTCGTAGTAATGCAGAAAGCGGTTGCGGCTGTCGCTGTGCGAACTGTTGAGGTGAGGAATGTGAAGCTGCGCGCCTGTTCTCTGGTGTACAAACTGTTGCACTGCATGCATGCCATCTTCGTACTTCAGGATGTGCAGGTTTTGGTGAATGTTCTGGCAGGCGGCTGATATGCGGCTCACCTGGCTGCTAAACCAGAATGTGCTGCCCATATCGCCATCGCGTTCGCGATTGCCTTCTATGCTGGGATGGTCCATTTCGCCCTGGAAGGCTGCCAGGTTTGTCATTACCCATGGTTTGAATGGCAACATATTACCCCGGTTGGTAATGGCATGATTGGCATGAAAAGGTTCTTTTTTTATATAGTGATACATGGACACCAGCCGTTGGTATGGATTGCGTACCGTGGTGAATTTTGTATACTGGTTCCAATGCTCTGTATGCTGTGTTTCGTAGAAAGACGCGGTATGATGATCGAAATGTTGGTTGAACGCGTGGCAGATGCTTCTGCCGGCGCATTTTGGTATATGAATAAAAATAATTTTATGCTGATGACAGATCATGCCCCGAAAATAAGCCCCGTTTTACTAAAAGTTATAAGCATAGTATTAGTTTTTCATGAAATTGTCTTTCCTTGTTCTGTTTTTCTTTCTGCATCTTCGATTTGCCCCAAACCGCCCGGTTTATCTGGCTTACATATCGCTGTGTGGGTATGGTGTAAATCAGAAGCCGGATGATTGAGAAATGCTTTGCTATGCACCGGCCAGCATGCAGACTGGCAGCAGCAATGGCAGCCCGCATATTAATTGAGGTTAGCCGTTGATTCCATCTTATTTTTGAAGCGCCAACGAATATCAGGATTGAACAAAAACTGAAGTAATCATGAATGAACAACTGAGTGCACAGGATACAGACCGTATAATAGAAATGGCCTGGGAAGACCGTACGCCCTTTGATGCGATTCAACAGCAGTTTGGAATGAGCGAACAGCAGGTGATAGAACTGATGCGCCGCGAAATGAAGACCGCAAGTTTTAAAATGTGGCGGCAACGGGTGCAGGGGCGGCAAACGAAGCACAGAAAATCTGGTAATGGTTTCAGCCGGTTTAAAAGCAACCTGCAAAGGCTCATCAGCTTTAACAAAATCAGCAAAAGAGGTAAATAATTGATCCAGGTAGGCCAAATATGTGAACACATCAGCTAACGTCTCTGTTTTCTATGCTTACTAGGAAAATTATATCACAAAAAAAGCACGCCTGCAGTTGCAAGCGTGCTTTTTTCATATTGAATATCTTATTTATCGTTTCATTCCGCCGGGCATTTTCGGCATTCCCATTCCCATTGGCATTTTGTTCATCATTTTCATCATCTCGCGCATCTGGTCAAACTGTTTCATAAAGGCGTTTACTTCCGATAATTCTTTGCCGCAACCTTTGGCAATGCGCTGTTTACGGCTCGGGTTCAGAAATCGGGGTTGGCACGCTCCTGCGGCGTCATGGAATGAATGATTGCTTCCACGCCTTTAAACGCATCGTCGCTGATATCGAGATCTTTTACGGCTTTGCCTACGCCGGGCATCATTCCCAGCAGGTCTTTGATATTGCCCATGCGTTTTATCTGCTGCAACTGGTCGAGAAAATCCTGGAAATCAAATTTGTTCTGGCGAATTTTCTTTTCCAGCTTTTTGGCTTGTTCTTCATCAAACTGTTCCTGCGCTTTTTCTACGAGCGAAACAATATCGCCCATTCCCAAAATACGCTGCGCCATACGTTCGGGGTAAAACACATCAAGCGTTTCCATTTTTTCGCCACTGCTCACAAACTTAATGGGTTTGTTTACCGTGTATTTAATGGAAAGTGCCGCACCACCGCGGGTATCGCCATCGAGCTTGGTAAGCACCACGCCGCTAAAGTCGAGCCTCTCATTAAAAGTTTTCGCCGTGTTTACAGCATCCTGCCCGGTCATGCTATCCACCACAAACAGTATTTCGGTAGGATTCACCGCTGCGCGGATGTTGGCTACTTCGGTCATCATCGCTTCGTCTATCGCCAGTCGGCCGGCGGTATCGATGATCACCACATTCCTGTTTTTGGCTTTTGCTTCTTCAATGGCATGCAAGGGCAATGGCATACCGGATCTTTGCTTTCGCGGTCGGAGTAAATATCTACGTTTATCTGCCCGGCCAGAACAGTGAGCTGATCGATGGCGGCAGGACGATATACGTCGGCTGCCACCAGCAGTGGTGATTTGTTCTTTTTTGTTTTGAGGTAATTAGCAAGTTTGCCGCTAAAAGTTGTTTTACCGCTACCCTGCAAACCCGCAATGAGAATGACGGCTGGTTTGCCATCGACATTAAAAGGCGCTTCGGTGCCGCCCATTAGGTCGGCAAGTTCATCTTTTACAATTTTTACCATCTGCTGCCCGGGGCTCACGGCATTCAGCACTTTTTCGCCAACAGCTTTGTCTTTTACACGGTCGGTAAAATCTTTGGCTATTTTATAGTTTACGTCGGCATCTATCAGTGCGCGGCGAATGTCTTTGAGTGTATTGGCAATATTGAGATCGGAAATGCGGGCTTCGCCTTTCAGGTTTTTAAAGGCTCCTTCGAGGCGCTCGGTCAGATTGTTAAACATTATCTGTATTGCTTTTTATAAAATGAAATGTGGGTTGCAAAGTTAAGAAACCCGTTTGCAAATATAGCACGTGCAAATCTTGCAGGGATAGGCACCTCTAAAAAAGTGAGTAGTGCAGGTGCCCCTTTTTATTGTAACGGTTCATTCTTGCTTTTGATTCCGGGATCAGTCGAGGGTTTGTAAATAGAGACTTGTTTTTGGTAAAAATTTATACAATGTAAGAGCCTGGTGAAACGCTGCTTATCTTGCTGTCTAAGTTGCGCGACTGTAACGTATTGCGAAGCAGTACATTACTTTATTTATTTAAAATCTCATTCAATCCGGTTTTTGCTGTATGCGGTGTAGTGCAAAAGTGCCGGTTGCCAGTATTGTTGCTGGTGGCACGAACGCCATCCGTAAATGTTCGTACGGCTTGCTGGATTACATTTTTAATCAAATGGTTGGTAACCCTTTCTAAAATTTCCTGGAATTGGCAATGGTTCTTTCGGGATAATCTTTTGGCTGTTGTGATGTGAAGCTTCTTTATGTATTATTTTGCGCAACTAATCTTTACAAACAAATCCTGTGTATGATACAGCGTTTACAAAGTATATGGTTGCTGCTGGCTTCAGCCTGTGCTTTTCTGTCTATTAAATTTCCGTTCTTTTATGTGAATAGTACCGTGCCTGGCGTGGCTACAGAAGAGTATAATGCTACAAATAATATCCTGCTGCTGGTGCTTACGTCTATTTTAGGAGCGTTGCTGCTGTTTCTTATTTTCTTTTATAAAAACCGCAAGCTGCAGAGAAGATTATGCGTGCTGGCGCTGGTGCTAAGTGCGCATCAATATATTTTTGTATTATCAGTATGGCTACCAAGAGCAAATTGTAAAGCCCGGTATCGCGCTATCGTCTGTGTTTGCCTTTCTTATTCCTGTTTTCTGTATCATGGCTATCCGGGGCATCAGCAGGGATATAAAGCTTATCAGAAGCCTTGACAGGATAAGGTAATCCTTTTCGAAAAACAGTAAAATGCAAAAAGCAAAGCTATAGTTGCCTCCGGGCTTGCTGTAGCTTTGCTTTCTTTATGTTGAGATGTATGTGTAAATGAATAAAAGTCTTTTACACAGTCCAGTCAATCAGCGTGTTTGTCCATTCTTTTTTAAAAGGAGCCGTGATGCGTATATAATTGTCGGTATAACCCTCCATCATGCCATTTTTTTCAGCGTCTTCAAACAGCACTTTGCGCTGTTCTCCGCTGTGCTGCTGTGTAAAGTATTGCATCTTCATGTAAGACAAATTGCGCAGCGTTTTATTGCGCTGATGCCGGATGTTTACAGGCACTACGGGCTGAATGTCCAACGCTTTTGTATTGTCTCTTTCCGAATAGGTGAATACATGCAGGTAGCTGATATCGAGACTGTGCAGGAATTCGAAAGTTTCTGTAAAGTCTGCTTCCGTTTCGCCGGGAAAACCCACTATCACATCTACGCCAATGGCGCAATGAGGCATCAGGCTTTTGATGAGGCTTACGCGTTCGGCATACAGTTCGCGGCGATAGCGGCGGCGCATGGCGCCCAGTGTTTTGTTGCTGCCGCTCTGCAGCGGAATATGAAAATGAGGCATAAACTTTTTGCTGCCTGCCACAAAGCGGATGATGTCTTCCGACAACAAATTGGGCTCGATGGAAGAAATGCGAAAACGCTCAATACCTTCCACTTCATCCAGTGATTGAATCAAGATCGAAAAAGTTTTCTTCGTTTGTTTTATTACCATCCGCGCCCTTGCCAAAATCGCCGAGGTTGACGCCTGTGAGCACAATTTCCTTTACACCTTTGCTGCCCAGCATCCGCGCATTGTTCACTACATTTTCTATGCTGTCGCTGCGGCTTTTTCCACGCGCCATAGGAATGGTGCAAAACGAACAGTTGTAATCGCAGCCATCCTGCACTTTTAAAAACGTGCGGGTTCTGTCGGAGAGCGAATAAGAAGCATGAAAACCGCTTACTTCTTCAATGTCGCAACTCGATATTTTGGCAGAATTGCCTTTGGTGAGTTCTTTCAGGTGCTGACTGATATTGAATTTTTCGGCAGCGCCCAATACAAGGTCCACGCCTTCAATTTCGCGAGATTTCTTTTGGTTTTAGCTGTGCATAGCAGCCTGTAATCACCACAAGGCTTTCGGGTGCTTTTCGCTGTATGCGGCGCACCAGCTGGCGGCATTCTTTATCTGCATTGTCGGTTACAGAACAGGTGTTGATAACATATACATCGGCATAGTCATCAAACATCTTTTTTTCAAAACCATCCATTTCCAGTTGCCGGGATAAAGATGAGGTTTCTGAAAAATTGAGTTTGCAACCCAGTGTATGAAATGCTACCGAACGCTTTGTATCCATAAGCCGGCAAAGATAACCTTGTGAAAGGGAAGAATATATGAAATGAAACTTTAATTCCTGCTGCCCGCTAGTATTCAGCACAATAAATAGCAGGGCAAATTTTGGCTAGGGAAACAAGATGAACGAATGGATTTTTCCCGCCTACGGGATTAAAAATCGGAAAATAAAAATAAATAAGGGGTAAATGATTGAATTATTATTTAGTGTGATAAATGTGCTTTATTTTTAACGCATTAACCAAACATAATGTATAAAAAAGTCTCCTTTGCACTGCTTGTGAGTGGACTACTCGCACTGCATTCCTCTGCTCAGTCCATTTCTCCCGACGAAAAATCCGTTACATCGCTTTAGTTTACAAACATGCATCTGAATTACATCTGACAAACAGTGAGATCAAGAACATGCGGATTTCATCTTTTTACTATGATGAAGCTACGAAAGTAACGATGGTGTACCTGCAGCAAACCCACAAAGGTGTGGATGTGTACAACGCCATTACGCCGGTAGCTTTTAAAAACGACAAACCTGTTTCTGTACGAGCCGTGCTGCCTTTGGCAGAAGTTATGCCAGCCGAAAAAAGTGCAAAGCCGGCTGTTACCGCCGCTGCAGCCCTGCGCACTGCTGCTGCCGCACTCAATCTTGCACTTCGCGCCGATGCTGTCGCCGGTTAGTGTTTC
This sequence comes from uncultured Chitinophagaceae bacterium, assembly GCA_963760045.1. Taxonomy (GTDB): domain Bacteria; phylum Bacteroidota; class Bacteroidia; order Chitinophagales; family Chitinophagaceae; genus Ilyomonas. The sequence continues at coordinate 101,998 of CAVXBN010000025.1, read as the reverse complement.
TGCCAATCAGCATGAGTATGAATTTGGCAATTCCGGTATTTCTTACAACAACATTTTTGTACATTTACTGTGGACTCCTGCCGAAGCTGCAAATGAATACAAGCTTACCTGGCAGGTAAATATCCAGCTGGCTAAAAACAACGAAAACTGGGTAGTAAAAGTAGACGCACAAAAAGGCAATATGGTTACCAAAGGAAAATATTACGGTAAGTGAACATATTCCCGGGCACATTGATGCGTCGAAACATTATGCTGCAACCGCTGCAACCGCTACAGATGGTGGCACAAGTGTAGAATCGGCAAACGCTATTTCTTCGGCTTCTTACAAAGTAATTCCTTACCCGGCAATGGACCCTGATCATGCAGCGCCCACACTGGTGTCTAATCCATGGCAGGCTTTTGGTGCCGGCAACCTGGCTACTACGCTAAAATGGAACAATGACGGCTCTAAAGATTACGACAGCACACGCGGCAACAACGTGTATGCCCAGCCTGATCTCGATGGAAAAAATGCAACGCAGAACAATGCAGCCCGTTCTTCTACGGCACTGCCAAACCTGACGTTTAATTTTACACCAGACTTCAATATTGACCCGCTGAAAAGCACTGCCAACAAAAACTTTGCTATTACCAACCTGTTTTACTGGAACAACATGATGCACGACATGAGCTACCAGTATGGCTTTACAGAAGCAGCAGGCAACTTTCAGCAGAACAATAAAGAACCGTGGTGGCAAAGCCTGCGGATTATGTCATTGCTGATGGTATGGATGGCGGCGGCACCAACAATGCCAACTTTGCAACGCCTATAAAAGATGGAAGCAAGCCCAGGATGCAGATGTACCTGTGGTCGCCTTCTCCATTTAAAATAAAAGTGCTTAAAATAAATTCCCCTGTCTACTTACCAGGGTTTTAAAATGAGTTCTGAAAGTGCATTCAGCACCAAGAACAAGCTGGCCAAAGTAGGTCCGGTTACTGCAAATGTGGTATTCTTTAACAACCAGGGCGCACCTCGTCACATACTGCTTGCGTGGCTGCCGGCAACGCTGCTGCACTGTCTGGCAAAATTGCCTATATAGACCGTGGTGATTGTGCATTTACCGATAAGGTATTGAAAGCACAAAACGGCAGGTGCGGTTGGTGTGATCGTTGGTGATAATGTAGTGGCTGATATACCCCTGGCTATGGGCGGAACCAATAATACATATCCTGATTCCTGCCGTAAGCATTACATTGAAAGATGCTGACAGCTTAAAGACTTTCCTGAATGCAGGTACAGTTGTAAATGCTACGCTACAGGCAGATACCACAACTACCGCAGCTCGATGGCGATATAGACAACTCTATTATTGCACATGAATATATGCACGGTATTTCCGGACGTCTCACCGGCGGACCCACCAAAACCACGTATTGCCTGCAAAATAAAGAGCAGATGGGCGAAGGATGGAGCGATTATATGGCACTGATGATGACCACCGACTGGACTACGGCTACAACAACTGATGGTGCATTGCCACGTGCCATTGGAAACTATGCAGCTGGATTGCCTGTTACAGGTGCCGGTATTCGTATTTATCCGTACACTACTATACAGTCTATCAATCCATGGACATATGATAGCCTTGCGACCAGCAGCTATATGACCGAAGTGCACAATGTAGGTGAGCCATGGTGCGACATGCTGTGGGATATGACCTGGAGTCTTATCAATTCAGCAGGTATTAACCGCAATTTCTTCAATGCAAATGGTGCAGGAGGCAACTCTGTGGCTTTGAAACTGGTGATGCAAGGATTGAAACTGCAGCCTTGTGCAGTAGGATTTGTAACCGGCAGAAATGCAATTTTGCTGCTGATACTCTCCTGTATGGCGGTCAGTACAGCCCCGTTATCTGGCAGGCTTTTGCCAACCGTGGTTGTGGTTATAGTGCAAAAGAAGGCAAACTTACAACCGTAACGATGACACTGCAGCTTACGATATGCCTCCGGGTCTGCTAAAAGCCGGCATCACGGCTAAAACAGCTCCTGTTGCAAGCCTTGCTTCAGCTGCAAAAGTTAGCATTTCTCCTAACCCGGTTAGAAATGTGCTGACCATCAATATTCCGGGCAATACCAAACCATTGCAGATTGTAATGTACACAATGGGCGGTCAGCAGGTTGCTGCTTATTCATTGTCTGATGCTACCAAATCTATCAACGTAGCTAAGTTTGCCACCGGCACTTACTATGTGTCTATCACTGGTGAAGGCATTAGCCACAAGGAAAAAATTGTAATTCAATAACACATAAACGTGTATAAAAAGAAAAAGCCACTTCAGCAATGAAGTGGCTTTTTCTTTTTATACAATTTTGTATGGTAAGAACACAAAAAATACCAAATGATGCAGGTTGCATTACAGCCAGTGCTTAATGTCCTGAATGGTATCTGCAAAGAGAGGTTGCAACCTGATGTCTTTCTCCCAGGCAAGACCACGCTGCACAAGGTCTATTTCCTGCCGGATAGTAGCACCCGCTTTTCCTTTTTCTTTACCCAGAATAAATACAGTATCGGAGATGGCTACGCTTGTTTCAATATCGTGAGAAACAATGATGAGCGTTTTCAACTCATCGCTCAGCGACACCTGCAACAGCATATCCACCACTTTATCAAGCACACAAACATCGAGACCGGAAAAGGGTTCGTCGAGCAGTAAAAAATCGGAGTCTTTCAGCAACTGCTGAATGATACTTGCGCGCTGCCTTTGCCCGCCCGATACCTGCTGGGGATACTGATGCAGCACATCCGCAATGCCCAAACTGTCAGCCCATGTTTCAATCGCTTCTTTTTCGCTTCCTTTCAGCTTGCCGTTTTGCCTTGCCGACAGCAGTAGCGACTGGTAAATGGTGCGCCATTCAAAAAGATAATAGTTTTGAAATACCACACCCATATCTCCGGCTTCCACTTCTTTATTTTCATGTATGACGATGCTGCCTGATGTTGGCTTTTGCAGGCCCGACAACAGCCGGAACAATTGCGTTTTACCCGCACCGCTGCGCCCGATAAGCGATACCACCTGCCCTTGTGTAATCCCAGGTCTCACTATATTGCTGATGCCAAAATTTATATCTCTCAGCACCTGTTTATTTTGATAATTCAGGTTCACGTTTTTTACCTGAAGCAGCACTTCTTCTTTTATACAGGTTGTCATTTATTGAGTATTTAATTGTGTGTAGGGAAACAGCCACTTGCGTGTGAATCCCAGTAAAAAATCAAAACAAAGTCCAATGAGAAAAATCACCAGTTGCAGCGCCAGCACATTTGTAAGGTCATTGTATTTGTTGTATTTTATCAGCAGCGCGCCCACGCCGCCTTCGCTCATATTCAATCCTTCCACCATCGTAATCATAAGCCATGCTATGGCAAAGTTTTGACGCAAAATCTCAAACACCGCGTCTGCCTTGCCCACCACAATCACTTCGTAAAGAGTTTGCCAGTTGTTGTAGCCCATTGTTTTACACAAGTCGTATTCCTGGCTGTTGATAGCGGTAATCACCGATAAAAAGGAGGTGACAAAAAAAGGTACAATACCAAAAATGAGCAGCCACAGTTTCAATGTGCTTCCGTCTTTGGTGATCAGTGTGAACACGAACAGCAGACCTGCCAGTGTGAGGTACCTGCACTTCACCACAAACCGGGCAATGCTTCTGAAAAACGGCAGCACCGACAGGTAGGCAAATACAAGTGTAAGGATGATGGAATACAACATTGCCTGCACCGTAAGCAGCAGGCTTGCCAGCACATTGTCCAGCAGCATCCTGGTACTTAGCAGGTGCGCAAAAGCCGCAGCTACATGCGCAGGTTTGGGTATCAATCCATTGGCAGAAACATGCCATAGCAGCAATGCGATTAATAGCTGTGCCATCAGCATGACCCACACCGTTTGCCGGCTGATCTTCGCAAACGGCTGAAATATCTGTTTCATAAATCAATTTCCCTTTCGGGACGTTTTACTTTTTACTTATAATATGTTTTACTTTTTATGGCGTGCCCTTCCGGGTCGGGCTATCCGCTGCAAGTCCGCAGCGCCACCGCTTTCTATACCAGCTGCTTGCCTTAAATCTTATCCTCATTCATGCGGCGCTTTGCGGGCTTTCCGCTGCTATCCCTCACGCGCTCCGCAGTGGAAATGCCTGCGTGATTGCATAGCATTTTTTCCGGCTATTCCGTTGCTCATAGCTGCAAGCAGAACTACAGTTTCCAAAAGCTTTTTGCTGGCTTTAAAAATTGCCGCCGGTAAACACCGGCGGCGTTATCAATCATTATTCACCCAATACAATTTCCACTCTTCTGTTCTGGCTTCTGCCTTCTTCCGTATCATTGCCGGCAACGGGTTTCGCAGCGCCAAAACCTTTCGATTCCATGCGGTTGCCTGCCAAGTCCTTTCTTTGCCAGGTAGGCTTTCACAGCAGCTGCTCTCCGTTCAGAAAGCGGTATGTTTACCGCGTCAGAACCACTGTTGTCTGTATGTCCGTATACACCCAGTTTCAGACCTTCAGCCACTACTGCCGATTCAAAAATATCGTCAAGCAGGCTGTAAGATTCCTGCCTGATGTTGGCAGAGCCGGTTTCAAACACAATGCTGTAAGAACGCGAAGACACGGCAGACGTAATGTTGTCTGCATACTTCGTTTCGATGGCTTTGCCTTCCATCAGTTCCGGATGATTGGAAATAACGGAATACAAAAACGACTTGTCCACTGCTTTTTCGTAAGGCATAAACGTTGGCATCATTGCAGGATACATTTTCACCATCAGGTTGCCAAACGTGTTGTACACGGCTTTGTAACGATCTATTTTATCATTACCCAAGCCATACGTATTTGCCATATCCTGTAAATTAAATACAGCCGAACCGCCAAGTTTTACCGTTTTGCCCTGCACATCACTTTCTTCAATACCATTGAAGTATTTGAGCCAGTATGCCGCATCCTGCTCGTTATACACTTCGGCGCTAACGCCGGCGGCAAAAACCTTCGCATCGTTGTAAGAGCGTACCTGGTCGCCCGCCTGTGCAAGGGCAATGATCATGTTTTCAATGTCTGTTCTGTGATCATACGCCCACTTTTTAATGGCAATGGTCTGATTAGACATTTGCGAAGCGTATTGCCTTGTGCTGGCAATGGTTACAAGCCCGCCTTTTTTTGTAGCCACATTCACATCGCCGGGCGTCCATGTAGCTACGGCATCCACACCAATAGTTGTGTCTTTACCGGTAGTTCTGCCATTCGCAACCACTTTACGGCTTTCGGTATAGCCGGCTATGTATTTGTTTGGCGCATCAAGAAAGTCGCTGGCGGCTATGAGGTTGATGGCTGCCGCATCGTAAGTGGTTTCGTCGGGGTTTACTTTCAGCCCGTTGTCGCCAGCCCATTTCAGCAGTATGTTGATGTCGCCATCGCGAAGCACACCTGCTACACTTTTGCCCAAGGCGCTCTTTGGATTTTGCTTCCATTCTTCAGGACCCATCACCTGGTCTTCACCAAACGATTTGCCATGCGTAACGGGCAAAATAATGGGCTGGAATTCTGGTCCCAATGGTTCTAATTCTTTTGAAAGAGAAGTCATGAAACCGGGCATGCCATCGCCCATAAATGTGATGAGAACACCCGTTGCATTCGGGTTGTCTTTGTATTGCTGTGCAAATTTTACGAGGTCTGCCATTTGCTTGTTACAATCATCCTGGCGCACATAGGTAACGTCAAGTTTTGCCCCGTCGAAAAGTGAGCCTTTCGATGTATGGACGCCGCCATTGGCATACATGGCGGAAAACTGGCTGTTCCATGCCATACGCTCCCACATAATTTGCGTGCCGCCGTTGATAGCGTCGACGTGAGTAGGTAAGGACAAATGCACCGCGTTGGTGCTAAGCGAAGCTTCCGGTGCATCGGGCAGCATTACTTTGCCAAGTTCGAGAGAATCGCCTACTTCCTGCGGGCGATGCTGATACCAACGAATACTGAAAATAGCTACTGTTACTACCGCAGCAATTATCATGAGTTTGCCTGCGGGTTTTAATTTGATGGTCATTGTTGTAAGTTTTTAAAATGTAATGAATGTTTAGTTTTTATTGTAGGCATAGGATTGGCAGCCAGCTCTTTGTTGCGTTTTAAAAGCTGCTATTCCCTATGTTTTTTGCGGATACTTAATATGCTATGATTCGCGGATAGTTAGTCCAGCAAGCCCCGGTAGCGGTCTTTAATGGTTACATCTGTCAACCTGCCACGGCTGCTGTTTGTTTGCAAGGCAGATCCTGTATAATTGAAATCTGTATGCAGATCAAATTGCTTCATCAGCTCTACGGCCTGTGCCGATTTTGCTTTGTCTTCCAGCACTTTATCGTCCATAAAACGCGAGGTAACGTCGATAGCAGATTTGATATGCCCGATTTTTTCCCCGATCTGTTGTTGCAGAATTGACAATGCTTTTTCCGCATCGCGGTTCAGGTCGTCATCACCCTTGAATGCTTTCATGGCGCTGCTTACAGCCGATAAGCCGGTGGTAACAGAGTCATACAAATCTTTCTTTGCTTCGAGGTCGAGCTTTGCGTCTTCGAGCATTAATCCGCTTTCTTCATACGCCGCATCGGCAAAGCTGATGAGCTTGTTGAGATCTTCAACAATCGGCGTTACATTGTCAATGTATTCGCGGCACCGAAGCACATTATTGGCATACAAATCTATCTGCCTGTGGCTTCCTTTTTCTGCCTGCAAAATTTTTACTTTCTGCACATTGAGCTGTAACTCTTTTTCCCTGGAAGACAGTTTGTCCATCAGTTCGCTTTGCTTGCCTTTCAATCTTGCGGCTTGCTTATACAGCGTATTTCTGTCTTCATATCCTTGTTCAATCTTTGCCGCCAGTATTGCAAACGGGTTAAGCTCAATAGCTAAACCGATAGTGCAGCTGGCAACGAATTCTGAAAAATAACTGAGTGCGCGCCAGAATTTAGCACTGGTAAACAGCATGAGCAAAAAGCTAAGAATTACACCGCCGATGAGGAGGTAGATCAGGCTCCAGGTAACACTGATAAGCCAAGGCAAAACAAAGACGACAAACGCATAGCCGATGCCTGCCAGCAGTGCAATGGCAATGATGGCTGTAGCTATCTGCTTGGGTTCAGAAAAGCGACCCGTTCTTCCTGTTTTGTTGATTATGTTATTCATGTTTTTATAGTTTATAAAATGTGTTGATTAATTTTATCTATGTCGGCTAACAACTTTTGTTTGCACCGTTGCGACGCTATCGCATAGCCACGTTGGCTGTTCCTTAATCTGGTTTCGCTTTCAGCCATTTCGGCCGTTTGTGTTTCTACCTGATGTTGCAGTTTTTGTATTTGTTGCGATAGCTTATTCATTTCACTTTTTGCTTCTTCTATTTCTGATTTTGCTTTGCTTACTTTTTCTTCAAAGGCATTGTGGATACTATCGTTAAAAGCCGCTGCATCTTCCTCAATGAGTTGTACATAATGTTGTGCAGATTGTAACAATTTTTGCTTGTGTAATCCCTGCACTTCCAGCCCGGCAAATGCAGCGCTGTAGCGGGCTTGCTCATTAGTAATGCCCTGCATGGCGTCTGTCATTTTAGAGAATTCGTAATAGTCCGGTCCCGGCAGGTTGGCATCTTTAAACAGGTTGTCGAAATGTTCGGTAAACTTGTCGTTTACTCCATTTGAAGACAGGTAAGTTTGATTATTTTCAGGTGATGCAATGGCTGTGTTGTTGCCTGTTTGTACCGCCGATTCGTCTTTTTGTATATCTACAAATGCAGATAATATTTTTTTGCTAAATGAGTTCATAACGATGATGATTTTATCTGATAAAAGAAGCCTTTTGAAATGCACTGCACAGCGCTGCCTTTACAGTTTTCTATGCTGTTTAATTGGTTATCGTAAAAGATGACCAATGCCATGATGGTGTGCTTAGTGAAGCTTTATCATCACAATCTTAAAAGGACTGGAATAGTCTGTTTCTATGTTGCTGTCTTTTGCGTGAGCAGAAGAGTACCTTGAATAGATAACAGAAGCGTGGTGCCTGCTTTGATGGTAACGGATACTGATGAATAGTAGGAACATCATCACCAGTAACCATTTCATTTTTTGTTTCATGTAGTGAACGATGAATTTGAAATAGAATGTTCTGGCAATGCAGTTGGCTGCAGTGCTTGTGGCTGATACGGTAGAATCTTTTACTGTGGAAGAGATTACAGAATGGAGATTTCCGGTGGCTTAACGCGTTGGCGGCAACGGGCTAACAAAAATTCCAGAAGGGTGTTCATTGTTGGTGGAGATGTTCTCCTCTTTGATTGATGACGTAAAGATATAAACGGGTTTATTGCTGTAAATTATATCCGATACAAGCGGTTAAATTCGTTTCACAAATGGTAAAGTACCTGTGATGAGCGGTAATATAGGAGGCTGAGCGAGCAAATGAGTGGCTGAACGGTTTCTGGGAGTGATGAGCGGTGAACAGTGCAGGCTTTTTAATTTAAGGATGTGTCAATTAATGAGTTCCTAATTCAAATACTATAAATAAGGAAACATACAGTGATAGCTTCTATGAAAAAAGCAACTGCACAAGGCAGTTGCTTTCAAAAATATGCACATGAAAAAGTGTCAATGCTAATCCAGTTTTTCAGGGCGCATTTGCGGAAACAGCAATACATCCTGAATGCTATGCTGGTTGGTCATCATCATACAAAGACGGTCAATGCCAATGCCGATACCACTCGTTGGCGGCATGCCGTATTCAAGCGAGCGCAAAAAATCGTGATCGATATACATCGCTTCTTCATCGCCGCGTTCCAGCAGTTTTGTTTGTTCTTCAAAACGGGCACGCTGGTCTATCGGGTCGTTGAGCTCAGTATAGGCGTTGGCAATTTCTTTACCATTTACCATCAGCTCAAAACGCTCTACCAGTCCGGGTTTGCTGCGATGTTTTTTGGTAAGCGGGCTCATCTCTACCGGGTAATCGATAATGAAAGTTGGCTGTATATATTTGTCTTCAGATGTTTCACTGAATATTTCATCAATCAGTTTTCCTTTGCCCATGCTCGCATCGGTTTTGATATGAAGCTGGCTGCAGGTGGCGAGTAATTCTTCTTCGTTCATCGCGCTGATGTCGATGCCGGTATGTTCTTTAACTGCATCAAAAATGGTGATGCGCTTAAACGGTGCTTTAAAACTTGACCAGTGTTTCGCCTACCTGCACATCGGTGGTGCCGTGCAATGCAAGGGCAATGCGCTCCATCAGTTGCTCAGTTGTTTCCATCATCCAGAAATAATCTTTGTAAGCCGTGTACCATTCCAGCACCGTAAATTCAGGATTGTGCGTTCTGTCCATGCCCTCGTTGCGAAAGTTGCGGCTGAATTCGTACACCCAGTCAAAGCCACCCACAATCAGTCTTTTGAGGTAAAGCTCGTTGGCGATACGCAGGTAAAATGGCACATCAAGTGCATTGTGATGCGTGATGAATGGGCGTGCAATGGCGCCGCCGGGAATGTTTTGCAACACCGGTGTATCTACTTCCAAAGCGCCTTGTTCGTTCAGGAAATCGCGTATGGTGTTGATGATTTTTGTGCGCTTGATAAACGTATCTTTTACATCAGGATTGATGATGAGATCGGCATATCGCTGGCGGTATTTGAATTCGGGATCGGTAACGGCATCATACACATTTCCCTGTTCATCGCGCTTTACTACCGGCAATGGTTTCAGCGATTTGGACAATAGGGTAACGGTTTGCGCATGGATGGATGTTTCGCCGGTACGGGTAACAAATACAAAGCCCGTAGCGCCGATAATATCGCCAAGGTCTGCGCCTTTGATCACTTTTTCAAAAAGAGTTTTGTCTTCGCCGGGGCATACATCATCTCTTTTGATATACAGCTGAATAATGCCTTTGCTGTCTTGTATTTTTATAAAAAAAACCTTGCCTTTATCATTGATGCTCATGATGCGGCCGGCAACTGTAACCTGTGCAAACGCATCCTTAGTTTCTTCGGTATATTGTTCCTTGATGCTGGCAGAATAGTGCGAAACGGGGAATAAGGCAGCCGGGTAGGCATCGATGCCAGACTGTTCCAGATCCTTTAATTTTTCCCTGCGGATAATTTCCTGTTCAGATAATTGTTGATTCATAATGAAGATAAAAAGTTGGCAAAGATAGACTATCGCGCAGAAAGGCGCAAGGAGAGGAATCGGGACCACCGCAATCCATTGAAAACAGCAAGGTGTAAATATTTTTTATAAATTTCAACGGCTTCGCCTGATGATTCGTTTCTATATAGATGAATGAAGATGTGTTGCTTTTCAATTACAGCCTCAGAAGAGCAAGTCTTGTCTGCCCTTTTTTTCCTAACATTGTTGCCGGAGTTCTATACGATGAAAAAAGTTGCACTCATTCCGGCGCGTTATGCTGCCACTCGTTTTCCCGGTAAGCTGATGCAGATGCTGGGAGACAAAACGGTGATTCGCCATACCTATGAAAATACAGTAGCCACACAGTTGTTCGACGATGTGTTTGTTGCCACCGACAGCGATATTATTTTTAAGGAAATCACGGGCAACGGGGGCAAAGCCGTGATGAGCCTTCGCGAGCACCAGAGTGGCAGCGACCGCATTGCCGAAGCGGTAGCGGGTATGGATGTAGACATTATTCTGAATGTGCAGGGCGATGAGCCTTTTGTGCGCCGCGAGCCGCTGGCAAGCCTGCTGGCAGCTTTTGAAGGGGAAGAAGGAAGCCGCGTGCAGGTGGCAAGCATGATGCAGGTGTTCACCGATCAGAGCTTTGTGGACAATCCCAATAATGTGAAAGTGGTAGTGGACAAATACATGAATTCGCTCCTGTTTAGCCGTTCTGTGATACCTTACAACCGTGCCGGCGGCGCCGTCAAATATTACCATCACATCGGGGTATATGCGTTCCGAAAAAAGGCGCTCATGAGTTTTACGCAATGGCCCATCACCCCATTGGAAGAAGCCGAGAAGATAGAATGTCTCCGCTACCTGGAGCATGGTATCTCTTTGAAAATGGTACTTGTTAGTTTTAAAGGAGTTGGCATAGATACGCCAGAAGACCTGGAACTGGCAAAGCAATATTTGACTTAATGTATTCGTGAAGATTGCGCAAATCTGCCTGTAAATGTTCAATTTTGCTGATAGCAATTGATTGATCTCTGCCATTTATATTTTACCTGGACATATGCACCAACCGCTCACCATCACACTTGTACAAACCGATCTTCACTGGGAAGATAAAGCTGCCAATCTTGCCATGCTGGAACGAAAGATTATGGGCATACAGGAGAAAACAGAAGTGGTGATATTGCCCGAAATGTTCAGTACTGGTTTTAGTATGAAACCTGAACTATGGGCCGAACCTGCCGATGGCGAAACGGTGCAATGGATGAGCCGCATTGCGCAGCAAAAGCGCATCATTCTCACCGGCAGCCTGATGATAGAAGAAGACGGAAACTATTACAACCGCCTTATCTGGATGCTGCCCAACGGAACATGTGGCTGGTACAATAAACGACACCTCTTTGGCTATGCCGGTGAAGACAGGCATTACACGCCCGGCAACAGAAGACTGATAGCTTCTGTGAAAGGCTGGAAAATAAACCTGCAGGTGTGCTACGATCTGCGCTTCCCGGTGTGGGCAAGGCAGGCAAGCCATGCTGCGGATGAAAATGAAAACAAGAGTGCCGGCCATGCCGAATACGATATCCTGCTATATGTAGCCAACTGGCCGGAACGCAGGAATCACGCATGGCAAACGTTGCTCTTAGCGCGCGCCATCGAAAACCAGTGTTATGTGGTAGGTGTGAACCGAGTAGGCAATGATGGCAATGAGATTTACCACTGTGGAAACAGCATGCTCGCAGATGCACTTGGCAATGTATTGTACAGCAAACAACATGAAGAAGATATCTTCACCATCACGTTGCGCAAAGAAGACCTGATTGCTATACGGGAAAAATTTCCTTTTTTACACGATGCAGACCATTTTATGATACAACCATGAAGAAAAAGTTGGCTTATACGGCTGGTAAAATATTTACCGGCACAGACGAATTACGTCACCATGCGGTGCTGGTAGATGATGAAAAGATAGAAGGATTGATTCCGGCCATTGCGGTGCCTGATGGCTATGAAAAAATAGATTTTGGCGAAGACTGTTTTATTGCACCCGCGCTGGTTGATCTGCAGATCTATGGCGCTTACGGCAGGTTGTTGTCGCTGCATCCCGATGCTTTTACAGTAGGTGAAATCGTAAGATACAGCCAGGCTGGCGGTGCGGCGTGGTGCATGCCGACGGTAGCTACCAATACCTATGAAGTGATTTTTAAATGCATAGATGCGGTGAGGGAATATGTTAACCAGGGTGGAAAAGGCGCATTGGGACTGCATGTGGAAGGCCCGTGGATCAGCCTCGAACAAAGAGGCGCACACAACCCCGACTGGATTTTTTCGCCCACCGTAGAAAGTGCGAGAGAACTGTTGGAATATGGCAAAGGCGTCATTAAAATGATCACGCTTGCGCCGGAAGTGTGCCCGCCGGAAGTTATTGCACTTGTGCAATCGTACAATGTAGTGATATCGGCAGGGCACAGCAATATGACTTACAGTCAGGCTACCGACGTATTTACCAATAGCGGTATAGATACCGTAACGCACCTGTACAATGCCATGAGCCCAATGCACCACCGCAAACCGGGCATGGTGGGTGCTGTGCTCGATCACCCGCTTGTAAAAGCAGCTATAATACCCGATGGCTATCATGTAGACTTCGCGGCTGTTCGCGTTGCCCGTAAAGTGCTGGATGAACGCCTGTATGCCATTACCGATGCGGTAACTACCACCGGCGATGGCTGGTATCAGCATCAGTATGAGGGCGACCGCTATACCTCGAATGGAATACTCAGCGGCTCGGCATTAACAATGCACAAAGCTGCCGTAAACCTTGTGCAGCATGCCGGTATGAAACCGGAAATGGCATTGCGTATGTGCAGCCTGTTCCCGGCGCGCATTATCAGGCACAGCGATGAAATAGCACTTTTAAAAAACGGGTATCCTGCTGCTATGATTGTATTGAACAACGATCTGGAACTTGTGTCCATTATTTGCTGAGAGGGCAGTTTCAATACGTGGATTGCATTGTAATACACCTCAGGAGAGAGTAATCACTTGTTCCTGACCATCACCGTGCGTTACACGCAAGCACATCTTTTGTTTAGTTGGTGCCTGCTATAATGGTTAGTGAAAAACAGCCAGTGCAAACGGACGGTGATTCCATCCTTCAAAATACTTATACACCGTTACCTGCTCAGCAGGAAGATCGCTGACAGGAACAATATAAAACGTCCCGGTGCGGGGTGCCGGGTCATACTTCATTACGGCTTTGGTATAGAGCGCGCAATAGTAGGGCACCTGTGGCTGTATGAATGGGGGAATGAGCAACGTGTCTGCCGGAAGATCCACGAAAGGCAGCACCGGATTGGCCAGCAGCGTATCTGGCTTGCCCGTGATGTGCACAGGGCGATAGCCGGTAAGCGTGCAGATTTCAGTTGTCAGTTTGCGGAACGATAACTGCTGCGCTGTTTTTTGCTGATAAGGGATGCCCCATATATTATAGCCGATTCTTGCCACGGTCATTAACATACACAATCCGAGAATGGTACGGTAGCTCACCACTTTTATAACTGACTCCTCTTTAGCGGCTGCATGATAAATGCCTGCAAACAGGATGGCTGCAAATGGAAACAACGGGTATAAATAGCGGTTGTGAATTTTGCTGGTGATAATATATACCGGGATATTAAACAAAATGAACAAGAGCGAAAATACCATCAACGGGTTGCGGGTGATGGCAGACCGAGCGCTTTTGTACCTGGTAAAATAGAGCAGCAACGAACCCGGCAACAATATGTAAAAAAGGAGTAACGGTGATTTGAGGAAGGTAATCAGTGTACGTAAAGCATCGCTTTCCAAACCCGATTGTTGTGTAGACTCGTTGATCAGGTTGATGAGCAGCTTCCATACATCGGCTTTGGTGCTATACACATAAAAATAGGAGCCAGCAAGCAACGCGCAACAAACTATACCGGCAAAATGCTGCCAGCTAAAGAGTCGCCTGAATTGCCTGGTATACGCAAGCCATACAGCGAGTGCAACAGCCTGGAAAAGCAGTGCAGGCAGAAACTTGGTGAGCACTCCGGCAGATGTAAAGATGTACGATAAGACGAACATGTGCAGCCATTGCTCCTTTTGCGAATAATGGAAAATAGCAATGGCCTGCAGAAAAACAAGCAACATAAAAAACAGGTCGATCTCGCCTGTATTTACCGAGCCATAAAACAAAATATCTGCACTGCAAAGCAGTAAAAAAGCCGCAATTACGCCAGTCTTTTTTGATGTATAAGTGCCAGTAATTTTAAAAACAAGGAAAGCCGCAAACAGGAAAGCCAACAGCGAAGGAAGGCGAACGGCAACTTCGCCAAAGCTGCCGGTAAGCGTAAACACAGCTGCCATCAGCCAATTGAAAAGCGGTGGTTTGTTGTAATATTCAGCATCGTGAATTTTGGGTACAATCCACTCATTTCTCATTACCATTTCCATTGCAACAAGGGCACGCCGGGGTTCTTCGGCACGTAGCTCCATGCTGGTAAGGCTTCCTGCCAGTGCTATGCAAAGCAGGAGTAACAATGCAACGCAGAGTTGAGTAAACGTAAGGTGTTTGATTAGTTTCATTACATTTTTTTCAACTATGGTTTTCGCAAAACGCTATTTGTATTCCATCACAGGATGTCTTTCGAACGGATTTTTTGCTTCATCAAATATAAACCGGTAGGTGATCATGCGCCGGCTCTGATAGGAGCCAAGGCTTTTGTAAATATTGATCATCTTAGGGTTCCAGTCGCCACCCCATCCCATCTCGTATGTATTGTACCATCCTTTATGCTGCAAGCGGTAGCCTCCTTCCTGTATCATATACGAATCTACGCCAAGCGCCTGGTATTTGGGAACAATACCAAAGGCAACGCCGGTGAAAATTTTGCAGACACCGCGGTACTTCATCCATAGAAGCCGCAGCTTTTCGAACCAGCCAAATTTGCCATCGAAGTGTTTGAAGTATTCATTCAGGTCGGGAATGTTGATCCACATGGCGATGGGGTCTTCCTTGTAGTACGTAAAATAAATTACGCGTTCATCCATCACCAGCTTCATTTTTTTAAACAACTTCATTACCTGGTCTTTGGATACTTCTTTGGCTTCACCGTGTTGTGCCCATGCAGCATTGTAAACCGTAGTAAAATCCTGCGCGTATTTTTCTATTTTGTTTATAGAAAAATGCTCTACGCGATAGCCGGCTTTGGCAGCAAATTTTGCGTGGCGTTCCGGGAATTTTGGTGGCAGCGGATCGTCTACTCCCCTTGCAAAATAGTATTGGTTGTAGTAATTTTTAAAGCCATAGCCTTCCAGCAAATGCTGGTAGTAGGGTGGATTGTATGCCATCCCGTAAATTGGTGGTTTTTCAAAACCTTCCACCATTAGTCCCCACCATTTATCGCGGTCGCCAAAGTTAATAGGACCATCCATTGCCTCCATTCCTTTTTCTTTCAGCCATTGTGCCGCTGTATCGAACAGCATGTTTGCCGCATCCTGCCTGTTGATACAATCGAAAAAGCCCATGCATCCCGTTGCGAAGCTGGTGCCGTTGTTAATATATTTTTTGTTGGTAAAAGCGGCAATGCGCCCGATGAGTTTGCCGTTGTCGTCCTGCAATATCCACCGTACGGCTTCGCCATATTTGAAATATTTGTTGCGTGCTGCATCGAACACTTCGTTGATTTCATCGTCGAGCGGCCGTATATAATTAGGGTTACCGGCATTCATGAGCACATTTACCTGGATGAACTGATTTGCGTGTGATTTGCGGGTGACTTCCGTCAGCTTCATTCCTATCTGTTTTACACGAATGTAAATGATGTGACTTTAAGTTGTGATTGGTGGATTAGGATTTTTGATTTCGGATTTAGGATTTGTGATTGGTGATGTTTGAATTTTGGGGCTGAAATTGTAGTACGATACCAGGAGGATACAAAGCTGAAAGATGATATGGAATCACAAAATGCAAGCGCGGCTTAGTCTTCCAGCCGGTTGGGTATCTGCACATTGAAAGTAGTGCCTTCGCCGTATTCAGATTTCAGTGAAATTTCTCCGTTCATGCGGGTAATGGCTTCTTTCACAATGTAAAGACCTATACCAAGACCGGTTGCGTTTTTGGTGCTTCGGAAAAACATCTTAAAAATACTGTCCAGGCTTTGCTGCTGAATACCGATACCATTGTCTTCCACGCTCAGGTGTGCATATTCCTTTGTAACATTTACCTTAATGGTAATCATGGGGTTGGGCTCAGATGCTTTTTGGTATTTGATGGCGTTCGACAATAAATTGTTTAAAACCACCGATATGCGGAAGCTGTCATTTTTGAAAGCCACGAGTTGAGTAATGTTTTGGCGGAAGGTGATTTTGCTGTTCTGTATACTGCACAGGTCTACGGCTTCCTGCACAAGCTGCGCAAAATCGATAAACGAGCTTTCATCATCAAGCCGCACGCTTTTGTAGTACTCTACAATCTTCAGGATGTAGCTATCCATTTTTTCGGCGCAGGTTTCTATCAGGTTGAAATAGTGGGCTACTTCTTCCTGTTGTGCATCCAGTTTTGCCAGGTTCACAATGCTGATGATAGAAGCAAGCGGAGAACGCAAATCGTGTGAGGTGCTGTAGATCAGGCGGTTCAGCTCATGATTTGCCGTTTCCAGTTCATCCATTTTTTTCTGCAGTTCCAGCCGCGTATGATATATTTCAAAAGCATTACGGATAGCATTGTGCATTTCAAATTCATTCCACGGTTTGGTAATAAACCGGAATATTTCGCCTTTGTTGATAGCATCCACAATCTCTTTTACATCGGTATAACCGGTAAGCAGAATGCGGATGGCGTTGGGATAGGTTTTACGGATAGATTGAAAAAACTCAACACCCGTAACCATAGGCATCCGCTGGTCGGCAATGATGATATGAAATGAATGATTGAGCAACAGGTCTGCTGCTTCCTTTGCCGAGATGGCAGTAATAATATCATAACTTCTTCTAAAGCTGGCTTTAAAAGCAGTCAGGTTTTTTGCCTCATCGTCTACATACAGTATCTTGATCCGTTCTTCTTGCATAATTAATTGTTAACCAGCGTAGCTGTTGCGTACTTTAGCATGTAAGAGATATCGATTGTAAAAGAGGCTCCGTTGCCGGGTGAGGAAGTAACAGATATTTTACCATGGTGTTTTTCAATGATTTTGAAAACGATAGCCATTCCCAAACCTGTGCCTTCACCCACGTCTTTGGTAGTAAAGAAGGGATCGAATATTTTATGCTTCACTTCTTCGTTCATGCCTATGCCGCTGTCTGAAATTTCTATGCGCATGTGCTCGTCCACTTCCGTAACGCTGATATCAATGTATTCCTGTTTTTCTTTTACGGGTTTGGCTTCTATTGCCTGAATGCAATTGGTAAGAATGTTCATAAACACCTGGTTCAGTTTGCCGGGATAGCATTCTATAAGACCGGGCGCATCAAACTTTTTCCTGATTTTGAGGTAGTGCGGCATCATGTTGCGCAGCAATACCAGTGTACTGTTCAGATTGTCGTAGATGTTCACTTCCTTTATTTCACTTTCGTCGAGACGGCTGAAATTGCGCAATCCGCGTACAATTTCCGCCGTGCGCTCAGCACCTTCTTCTATACCGCCAATGAGGCTTTCTATTTCTTCTTTCAGAAAGTCGGGGTCCAGCCTTTGTTCCAGCGTTTTAATTTGCTGCAAACGCGTTGCCTGCTCTTCTTTTGCTGTGCCATGCAGTTTTTGGTATTCTGTAATCAGCTCAAACAGGTCTCTCACGTCCATCTGCAGCGGGCTCACATTGCTCTTTACAAAGTTGATAGGATTGTTGATTTCGTGGGCAATGCCGGCTGTGAGCTGACCGAGAGATGCCATTTTCTCCGATTCCACCAGTTGTATCTGTGCATCCTGCAGTTCGTGCAGGGTTTTTTCAAGATCGGAAGTGCGTTCGGCGATATTTTTTTCCAGGTTCAGGTTTTGCTCCTGTATCAGTTTTTCATTTTCTTTCGATATGCGGAGAGCTTCTGCCTGCGATTCTTCTTTTTCCTTTTTATAAATGTTGATTTTATCGGCAAGTGCAAAGGAGAGAAGAATACCTCAAGTGCAAATCCAAATTCGATTGTATTGGTTGTAAATACATTAACAGGCAGTATGCCATAATCTTTTAATACATATATGGTAGCCCCTACAATAAACTAATCCAGGCAAGACAGAAAGAACTTAGCTGGTTTGTATCCTTTTTTCAATGCGTTTACAGCAATGATGATTGCTATAATAGACCCAATTAGGGTTGTATTCTGCATAATAGTAAAGCTGATTTGTTTCATATCTAACAGCATCAACACAATAGACAACACAAAGAACCATAATGACTACATTGAATATCGAATTCCATTTAGGAACATAATGTTTTGCATGTAGAAAATGTTTTGGCAAATACCAGCGCCGCCATTCCTCCTAAGTTGGTGAAGACAAACACACCGTTTTGTGCAAGCCAGGTCGATTCAGGCCAAAAGTATTTGTATGAGTAGCCTTGCAGTGTACATTGGCTGATTGTTAGTACGAAAATATAACCTACATAATAGATGTAAATAGGATCTCTTACGGTGAAATATATAAAGAGGTTGTAAAAAAACATGGCGCAAACCAGTCCAAAAAACAATCCAAATATCAAATCTTTTCTAGACAGGTATTCAAAGATGGTATTGCTCATGTTCCTATCTGCATAGGAATAAGTAGTTGAGTAGAGCTTTGTACTTTCAGGTAAAAACTATCAGTTGCTCATTCTGAGCAATAAGTAAGTTTGAAAATAAAATCCTGACTGTTGAAATTTCTTCGGCTAAACAAAAAATTGAGTTTCCCAAATGTTTTTGGAATCACTTTGCCCGGATTGAAGGAAGCTAATAAAGTTTCAGGTTATCGATGCTGGTTTGGGATATATCAAGAAATAAGTGGCTGTAGGCAGATTTGTTAAGTACTGAAAATTTTATCCAATAGCTTGAATGATGAAACGCCGAGGTTGATGATGTTCTGTTTGTTTCGTTTAAAATAAGTGTATGTAGTGCCTTTGAGAACGATTAATTGTTCCAGACTTGAATCCTTAGCTATGGAAACGCATTACTGCCTATGATCAGTGTTTTCTTTTAAAAACATTGCAGGAGCATGTTGCTGTGCCTAGTATAATCACAGGAACACAAAACTTATGAGTAGAGGTATATACAAAGCGATTCCATTGGATAGAATGTTACGATTCATAGTTAATCATAAATATATCGCCCTGGCGACATAATTTGTTCAGGGTCAATAGCTTTTTTAATTGTATTCAGGAACTTGCTATAGGATGTATGTATTCTCCTGGCTTATGCATTTTTAATGTATTGTTCCTGTAAGTAAAATATCCGTATTCGTGTAATTGTTGAGTGGCTGCAAAATAACATAGTTCCGGCTCGTTCGTCTTCCTGTATCCATTTCCCTGTCCCAACTTATGGATGCTATGATATTGATGCATCGTTCAGATGTGCATTGTAATGATATTGAAGGTTCAAAATGATATTGTTTGATAACTGATTCTATAATTGTCAACAGCTCTTTAGCACATCATCTCCTGTAAAAGGTACCACCGGGCAAATCCAAATCATACCGCATTTATCTCTATCCGGATCTACTTCTTTAGGTGCAGGCTGTACGTTTTCTCCAATAAGCTTTGTTTTACCGCAGCATTATCTGGGTATCCCTAGGTACTTTTTTAGCTAAAAAAGTTTTCAATGTAGGCTGTGCACAGATTTTTTTCAGTTAGACTGTGTAATGTTCTTCATATGTATCCAGTGCTTCCTGTTTTGAAATAGTGACAAAGGTTAAGTCCTGCACAGTGTCACCCAATTTTTCAGCAATGATCTTACACTGCATTTTTGCATGTTCTTCGTTTACGGAACGTGATGCTGATTTCTCCATTCCAGTCGCCAACCATTTTGCCCAAAGGCGTATGCTTGTCTTATTTGTTTCAGTAATATCTGCCGGATCTATATCTCCGGGATTTGTTTTATCGAAAGGAAACTGCATAATACTGGACAATACTCGTAATCATTATATAAAGTAACCGTGGGGCGAATAATTCCATCCATTGCCATTTCCTGCAAGTGTATCTACTACTTTTTCCAAGGCTGTCTTTTGAATTCACTTTATAAAAAGCAAGGCTAAAATATTCCGGAACTCGCATAAGCCAGATCGTCATTTTTGTGACTATTCCCAGATTGGATTGCGAAAAAAGCCCGTCTATAAATCGGACCTTCACCCCATCGAAATACTTTACCGGTTTTAGTGATTACCATATCTTTCAAATCCGGTTGAAATGATTTCGCCATTTGGTAAAAGCACTTCCAATCCACACATAAAATTAAACCTGTCTGCATATAAACCCGTTCCGATTCCGCGCTCCAGTGCATTCCCAATCATGCTGGCATCTCCGCTACCTCCAGTAATGCTTATAATTAATTCCGATTGTTTTTGCTCTTAAAAAATTAAATGCCTGATTAAATGTAACACCAGGCTCTACAGTAATATATCCAAGCTTTTCATCGAAATCCAGGATAGAATTCATTCTTTCCAGTTCAATTAGGATATTATTGTTCTGTAACCGGAACACGTGAACCATAACCCCAATTTTTTCCTTTGCTTACGGTATAAACGGGTTGTTTATACTTGTTTGCCAATAAAATACAAGCTTTTGCAATTCTGTTACGTTGCTCTGGTTTTATAATCGCAGCAATGGTTTCATCCGTCTTGTAATTGGTTGCTTCAGCCAGTTCTTTATATTCCCGCTTACTGTTACGTATTCATTACCGAGTAAAGCTAAAAGATCATTGTATAAGTTTTGCGAAATCATGTACTTATATTTTTATTAAACAGCGCTTTAAAAATTTTAAGCTTGATTTGCAGAAAATTATGCCAGATAAATTATCTGCCGGTAATCGGCTGTTCAATGGCTATTTGAATTCGCCTTTAATGGCAGAATGTACTAATAAGATTGTAATGTACATTTACGTAGATATTTTTAAACGGAGATTTTTCACGGGTAAAACACTCAAGGTTATTTCTGAGATGAACCATTTTTTCCCTTTCTCTTGGGTGTGTATTGGAGAGAGTAACGGCATCTTTCAGGATGCATGCCGAAGCCAGCAGATCTAATTTCGGGTAGTAAAAAGTGCCATTGTTGCCTACTTCTGTAAGTACCTCACTCCCCAGCCATTTATTAAACCTGACTGTAGTAGGAGAAGATAAGAGAAAAAATAGATGTTAAGCCTATTTGTTCGGCAATGACAACTCCGCAACGTGTAGGAACTAAACTTCCTATACCTAAACCTGCTACTTCTTTGGAGTTCCACAGTCCTGATAATTCGCCTGTACCAAACTGTGAATATCGCTTTACAACATCGTAAATTTTGTTGTCCATTTCGCCGGTAGCCTCTTCAATAGGAAGTGGGTTAATACCATTGGCAGCCTGTACCCTGGCTCCGCCAAACAGCTTTTCGCCGTCCAGGGATTCAACTACAATCACAAAAATAGCAGGATTGTAAATCCACTCATCGGTGTTGGTAGTGATGTTTTCTATTCCGTAAATAGATAATACGCGGCGGTGTCCTTCAATAAATTTTAAACATGTTTCCGGGTCATCAGTAGCTCTGAACGCTCTGATACGAATGTCTGTTGTAACTTCCATTTATCTCGAATAGCTTCCATTAAAATAATATGAACTCAGAATAAATTTAGCTTAAAATTGTCAGTTTTGATTTGCGGGTCATGAAAATCGTCTCGGTAACCATTAAGTTTGTACAGAATTCATATCCGTATTTTGCAATAATAACTGATAAGTAGAAAATACAGATACTTTGTTACACTTAACTTTCTGGCTTAAGGAAATTTTAATCGAAAACTTTATAACCAATCCAAATTATCATGGTGAACGTACTGTACGTTGATGACGAGCGACACAACCTAATTGCATTCAAAGCTGCTTTCAGAAGAGATTACAACATTTTTATTGCAGAATCTGCAGAAGAAGGCATTCGTATCCTTCAGCAAAATATCATTCATGTTATTCTCAGCGACCAGAGAATGCCTAAAATGACCGGTATCGAATTTTTTGAATCTATCATAGCTATCTTTCCTGACCCCATCAGGATTCTGATTACCGGCTATACAGATATCAACGCTGTTATTGATGCCATCAACCGCGGACAGGTGTATAAGTATCTCACCAAACCGTGGCACGAACAGGAGATTAAAGTGTTCATCGATAAGGCTTACGAAGTATATACGCTCCGCAAAGAAAATATAGAACTGACATCCAAGCTGATCAATGCCAACCAAAAGCTCGAATTTTTGGCCCGGCAAGCCTTACTGTCATAGTTGCATCATACTTTAGCCTTTCCGTCAGGTCATTTCAACATACAATCTGCTTTGGAATTATCTTTGATAACTATTAGATAATTATTAAAATGATTAGTTATGGCTTTAGAATTTACCGATGCAAACTTTCAGACCGACGTGTTGGAAAGTGATAAATTGACTGTAATAGATTTTTGGGCAGAATGGTGTGGTCCTTGCCGCGCAATAGGACCCGTAATCGAAGAGCTTTCCAAAGAGTACCAGGGTCGTGTCAA
The DNA here is from genome assembly GCA_963760045.1 of uncultured Chitinophagaceae bacterium. Lineage (GTDB taxonomy): Bacteria > Bacteroidota > Bacteroidia > Chitinophagales > Chitinophagaceae > Ilyomonas. The sequence continues at coordinate 79,129 of CAVXBN010000025.1, read as the reverse complement.
CGTAGGTAAAGTGAACGTGGACAACAATCCGGATGTGAGTGTGAAGTTTGGTATTACATCTATACCTGCAATCTTGTTTATCAAAGATGGCAAGGTGGTAGATAAGCAAATTGGCGCAGTGCCAAAATCGGTTCTCGATAAGAAAATCGCTGCAAATCTGTAATCTGTCTACACTTATTATAAAAAAAGCCTCCTGTCATCGGGAGGCTTTTTTTATGCCTGGTATTGCCGGTTGTCGTTGTTTACCCGCTACCTAAGCCGCATTTTCTCCTTTTCATTTGCTTCAGCTCAAAGCGTCTTCCTACAGTTTTTTATTTGTTCACTTCCCGGCTCTATAGCTTATCTGTGTTTGTTGCGCAATTTTTGCTCGTTTTACATTGCCAACTTAAGTGTGTAATAATTACATTAAGTTGTGCAGCTAAGTAAGGAAACTAGTAATTTCGTAGCTACTTACTCAACGATTGCTGATACCATAAACTGAAAGACGATGACTATTGCTGAATCTGCTGTAGATGTGGAAAGGAATGCCCCGTTAATACAAGATGTCCATGCATTGGTAGCTTCCTATCCCTGCGTACCTATTACTGTTGACTGTGTGATTTTTGGTTTTGATGAAGATGCACTGAAAGTTCTGCTCATCCGCAGTGACCTTGAAATTTACAAAGACAAATGGAGCCTGCTCGGCGATTTTGCTGCCGATAATGAAGAACTGACTGATGCTGCGTACCGTGTGCTGAAGCAGCGCACCGGTATGGATGATGTATATCTCGAAGAAGTAAAAACATTCAGCCATCCGGACAGGCACCCCGGCGGACGTGTGCTTACGGTAGCTTACTGTTCGCTCCTCGATATCAGGGATCGCCAGTTGCAAAAGCTGGATAATGAACTTCACTGGCACAACGTCCAGGGGCTTAATTGTATGGCTTTCGACCACAGCCGCATCATCCAGGAGTGTTACGAATGGCTGCAAAAGCGTATTCAGGAGCATCCGCTGGGCATCAACCTGTTGCCTCACAAGTTTTCGCTCCGCCAGTTGCAGAATCTTTACGAAGTGATTCTCAATACCAGCCTCGACCGCCGCAATTTCCGAAAAAAGTTCTTCAATATGGACTTCCTCATTGACACCGGCGAATATGAAAACGATGTCTCTCACCGCCCTGGCAAGCTCTATATGTTCAATTTTGAAAAATATGAACAAAACAAGCGTAAGTGGGTAGGAATTGATTTTTAAGTAACCTTTTCCCGCTTCATTCCTATGCATAAGCCACCCTTATTTTATGGGCGCTTCTTCATTTTCCGGTATGTGAAAAACATTTCCTAAAACTTTCGGTTTGTGTAATTTATGCACAGACATGGCGTTGTACTGTCGTTACAAATTACTTTAGCAAAAACCAATACAGGAATGGGTATTTTATTACAGGTAGCAGACAGTACAGCCGTGAATATGTCTCAACAAACAGAAACACTGGGCTCTTTGCTGGAGAAGGGTGGTTGGGTAATGTACCCGTTATACCTGCTGTTTGCAGCGTCTATTTTTGTGTTTTTTGAGCGGCTGATCGCCATTCGCAAAGCAGCCAAAATTGATGCAAACTTTATGAATATTGTGCGCGACAATATCCTGAGTGGCAATCTGAATGCTGCCAGAAACACTGCCCGGAATACCGACAACCCGGTGGCTCGCATCATCGACAAGGGATTGCAGCGCGTGGGCAAACCCATTGATGCTATTGAAAAAAGTATGGAAAATGTGGGGAAGCTGGAAATGTATAAGATGGAGCGAAATCTCTCTATTCTTTCGCTGATAGCGGGAATTGCACCCATGTTTGGCTTTTTGGGAACCATTATCGGGATGCTGCAGTTGTTTTCTGCCATTGCATCCAAAGGCGAGCTGCAGCTTGGCGAAATAGCCGGCGGTATTTATACAAAAATGATTACATCGGCTACAGGGCTTATTGTGGGCTTGCTTGCTTACGTTGGGTTACAATTATTTAACCGCTCAAATCGACAAAACTGCCAATAAAATGGAAGCTGCCAGCGCAGAATTTTTAGACGTGCTGCAGGAGCCAACCCATTAATAAGGGTAAACATAAGATGGCATGTTGCCAGCCCTGAGCGCAGAAGCAGGGTGAGGGCATCCTAACCACTTTTACCTACGTTTCGGATACCGATCAACAATCAATTGTTACAATGAACATTCGCAAAAGAGACAGGTCGCACGGCGAGTTACATGCAGGCACATTAAACGATTTGCTCTTTATCCTGCTGTTCTTTTTCCTGATTGTATCTACCCTTGCCAATCCAAACGTGGTGAAGGTGAACAATCCTAAAGGTTCCAAAGACACAAAGGCAAAGCAAAATATCGTGATCTCTATTGATAAAAATCAGAAAATTTATCTTGGTCAGCGGTTAATAGATATCAGCCAGGTAGACACGCTTCTCAAAGAGCAAATCGGCAGATTGCGCAATACCGTAGATACGCCATCTGTTGTGATAAATGCCGATACTGCATCGCTGTATGGCGAGGTTTTTCACATCATGCAAAGTGCAAAGCGTGCCGGTGCCAAAGTGGTGGCAAATGTGAAATAAGAACCTATCTATAAATGCTTGTGTTTTTAGCTCTTCCCGTTTTGGCAGATCCACAGGCTATTAAGAATCTAACGTGGCTTTTATCATCCTGTCTTTGCCCTGCATATCTTTTCTCAATTCAATATTGTTATATCCATTTTTTTTCAACAGATCTACTACTTCCTCACCAAATGCTTCATTGATTTCAAAAAACAATTGTCCGCCGTTTCGCAAATGTGACAGCCCAAACTTACTGATGGCATCGTAAAACACAAGAGGATGCGTATCGGGAACAAACAAAGCAAGGTGAGGTTCAAATTGAGTTACATTTTTGTGCATCTGCGCAGATTCACTTTCTCTTATGTAAGGCGGATTGCTCACGATATAGTCGCACAGCAGGTATGCCTGCCCATGATTGTAGCATCGAGAATATCTGCCATGAAAAAATGGATATCAGTGTTTAAGCCGTCCGCATTTTTTCTGGCTACATCCAGTGTGTGTGCCGAAATATCTACGGCGTATAGCTGTGCGCCGGGCAATTCTGATTTGAGTGCGATAGGAATGCAACCGCTGCCTGTACCGATGTCGATTATGCTCAGCATTGCCATTGCACTGCTGTTTTTCATGGTGCTTTTCTTTATGTCCGATACCATCCACTCCACCAGTTCTTCTGTTTCAGGACGCGGAATGAGCACTTCTTCATTTACATAAAGTTTCAATCCCATAAAATAAGCTTCCTGCAATACATACTGTACAGGTTTGTGCAATAGCAGGTCTGCCATTATTTTCCGGTAAGTCTGCACCTGCTCTGTGGTAAATGGCTCATGCTTGTGAAGCAGGCGGAGGCTGCCGGCAAAGCCCGTTATATGTTCTATCGCCATGCCTGCTATGGTAGCTGCTTCGCGGGGCTCGTAGATGCTTTGTAGCGCCGCCGACAATTGTGTATAAGCTTCCTGCACCGTCATGCTGCAATGATAATCATCTCCCGTTACATTTTCCGGCTGCCTACATTTGCTTTTTTATGCCATTTATCTTCAGCCAATCATGACAATAGACGAAACCTATATGCAGCGCTGCCTTCAGCTTGCCAGGCTGGGTGCGGGGCATGTATCGCCCAACCCGATGGTGGGTTCTGTATTGGTATACAATAACCGGATCATTGGCGAGGGATATCATCGCCAATACGGCTCGGCACACGCCGAAGTGAATTGTATCAGCAGCGTGAAGAAAGAAGATGAACAACTTCATCCCGTACAGTACCATTTATGTGTCGCTGGAGCCATGCGCTCATTGGGGCAAAACGCCGCCCTGCGCAGATTTGATCGTGGCAAAACAAATTCCCCGCGTGGTAGTTGGTTGCCGCGATCCTTTCGATGCTGTAAACGGAAAAGGCATTGAAAAGCTGCGCCTTGCCGGGCGTGACGTGACAGTGGATGTATGTGCCGAAGAGTGCCGGCAACTAAACAGGCGCTTCTTCCTTTTTCATACACAGCAGCGGCCTTATATTATCCTGAAATGGGCGCAAACTGGAGACGGCAAAATGGCTTTTCAAAAAGAGGAGCGGTTATACATCAGCAATCATTTTACCAACCGTAAGGTGCATCATTGGCGGAGCGAAGAAGCCGCCATCCTGGTTGGAACACATACTGCCCTGCTGGATAACCCGGCACTCACCAACCGTTTGTGGACAGGACGCTCTCCGGTACGAATGGTTCTGGACAGGCAGTTGCGGCTTCCCGCCTCGCTGCACCTGTTTGACAAGGAAGTGCGAACTGTAATTCTCAACGAAAAAGAGCATACAGATGACGGGCATCTTGTGTATTACAAGCTGGCAGAGGGTGAAGAGATTGCCTCGGCGATCTGCCGAACGTGCAAAGATCTGAACCTGACGAGCCTGATAGTGGAGGGAGGCAGGCAGCTGCTGCAGACCTTTATAGATGCCGGGCTTTGGGATGAGGCGCGCATCATTACCAATCCTGCATTGTATATCGGCGAAGGCTTGCTGGCTCCAATCTTACACCATCACCAGCCTTCCCATTCAGAAATGACAGGATCAGACAGGATCGATTATTTTTTTTATATACCATCATAATGGCTGACAACGACAACTACTACACCATACAAAAGCCTGCGAAAGCTGAATTTACTGACCGCGGCAGCCGCTTTATTTCTTATGCCATCCCGGTGCAGACACAGGCAGAAGCCAAAGAGCAACTGCAGGCAATCAAAAAAGAACATCCAAAAGCAAGTCATCACTGCTTTGCGTGGCGCATTGGGCTCGACGGAAACGAATTCAGGGTAGGTGACGACGGCGAGCCGGCAGGCACAGCAGGCAAGCCAATTCTAAACCAGATCGATAGCAAACAACTTCTGTATGTAATGATCGTTGTTGTCCGCTATTTTGGTGGCACGTTGCTCGGTGTGCCGGGATTGATCCAGGCTTATAAAACAGCAGCTTCGCTCGCCCTGCAAACCACGCCTGCCATTCTAAAGCCGGTATTGCTCAGCTATCATCTTTCTTTTGATTATACACTCATGAACGACGTGATGATACTGGTGAAGCAATACAACTGCCTGATAGAACAACAGGAACTGAGTATGTTTTGCAGTATGCAGATCGGCATACCCAAATCGCGGCTAGAAGAAGTGGTGCAGCGGCTGCAGGATACCAGGAATGTGGAAATAAAAAAATTATAAACGGGAAAGTTGCAAAAGCTTTGATGAACGTCTGCTAAAGCCAAATCATGTTATCACTATCAGTAAGTTGTGTATAGTGTTTTGAGATAATGGCATGATATTTAACCATTAGATTCAGCTAACTTTACGATTACAAAATCTTATGTTATGAATATTATAGAAGAAGTACAGAAGGCATCTGGCTATGCACCTGTACACAAGGTTGATCCCAACACGCAGACTCCGCTGTCGGAAGGTGCCGGACAAGCAGCGCAGTTGTCACAGGCGGCTATTCCTGCCATACTCACCGGGCTATATAAATATACAAGAAGAGAAGAGAATGCTCAGAACATCGTGAGAGGCGCAAACCCAACTAATACAACATGGACTGATGAGATATTTGGAGCCAAAAGCGACGAAATTGTAAGGCATGTAGCTTCTTATGCTCATGTGAGCAATGAAAAGGCAGAACTGGCAATGGATGATGCTGCAAAAGCGGCTATACAGGTAGCACACAATGCGCTTGGCAAAGATGCGTCGGCTGCAAGAATTGCTGGTTTTTTCAAAGACAACCGCAGTGAAATACTCATGCATTTGCCGGCTTCTTTGCAGCTTGGCTACCTTATAAACGATAATACGGTTGATGACAGAACCAACAAAATGGAAGGCCCGGTGTCTGGGCTAATGCATACCATTGAAAAATTTTTTTCTGACTCAGATGCAAACGATTCATCTAAACAATAAATACACTTTATGCGAGTACTTGGAATTGTCTTAATTATTGCCGGCATCCTTATGTTTATTTTCCGGAGTTTTAGTTTTACAGAAGAGAAAAAGATACTGGATGTAGGACCATTGGAAGTAAATAAACAAGAACAAAAAACCATTGGTTGGCCGGTATATGCAGGAGGCATTGCAGTGCTTGCCGGTATAGCACTGGTAGTAATGGACAAGAAAAGAGTGTAAGCCATAAAACCTCATTTTAACTAAATTCCGGAGCTAGAGCAGTTCCGGAATTTTTTTATATCAGATTCGGTTCATGATAAATCTGTTACCATACGATGGAATGGCTATTTATTTTCCTGCAGTTATAGAGTTATCGGAAGCAGACCATTTTTTTAATGTGTTAACCAACACTGTACCATTGGAAGCAAGATGAAATTATGATGTTTGGAAAGCGGCTCGTTACAAAAAGAAAAGTTGCCTGGTATGGCGATTCGCCTTTTTCATATACTTATTCCAACATCGCAAAAGAAGCGCTGCCGTGGACGCCAGCTTTGCTCCGGCTAAAGCAGGTAGCACAGCATACCACGGGGGAAAGTTTCAACTCATGCCTGCTCAATCTTTATCATAATGGAGAAGAAGGGATGTCGTGGCATAGTGATGATGAACCGATGATGAAGAAACACGCGCCTATAGCATCAATTAGCCTTGGTGCGGCACGAAAATTTTCATTTAAACATAAAGCAACCAAAGAAACGGTTTCTATATGGCTGGAACATGGCAGCCTGCTGCTGATGAAAGAGGAAGTGCAGTCGCACTGGCTTCATAGTCTTCCCAAAACAAAAAAGGTTATGCAGCCGAGAATTAATTTAACGTTCAGAACCATTGCCGTATAACATACAGTTGTGCAGCTTCCGAAACTATTGTGAGAATAATAAAAACAGGTTACGCAAATATTATATCCAGTTCATCTGTAATCCGGTGTGACAGATTTGCATCAGCAATGCACCATTAAGCCGTTTTCCGGCTTTTCGCAGCCTTCTGCAACGGGCAAAAAAAAGATGATTATCTTTGCAAAGCCCTGCTTTTATCCGCATCAGGCTGATAGCTACTTTTAAAAGCAGGACGCTTGGCACCCGCATAGCATTTCCTCAAAATGAGAAACTGTGAAAAAGTGCTGGCTTATTGATTGTTTGCTGTTGACAAATAAGAAAGTGCGCTATCCCGCTTACTATTAATTTTACTTATAACCAACAAACTCTTATGGTATCAAAAATTTCAGAAGGAGTACAAATAAGTGTTGAAACATTTTACCAGGCAGAATATAGCAATCCTGCCAATCATGAATTTATGTTTGCTTACCGCATTACCATAAAGAATCACAACTTATTTTCTATCAAGCTTTTAGATCGCAAGTGGAACATATTTGACAGCGATGGTCAGAATCGTGAAGTGGAAGGTGAAGGCGTAGTCGGCGTTCAGCCAGTAATAGAAGCCGGCAAGCAATTTCAGTATGTGAGCGGGTGCAACCTGCGTACCGAAATGGGCCGGATGCATGGTCAATACCGCATGGAAAACCTGTTTTCCAAAACCATCTTTACTGTAAATATTCCTCCCTTCGAAATGATAGTTCCGCTGAAGCTTAACTAACAGCGATCTGCGTATTTATACTCCTTCCAGCTATTGCTCATTTCCTGCAGCACAAAAAAAAGCCATAGATAACGTGTATCTATGGCTCACAGCTTTTTTTAAATTCTTATATTATTCTTCTGTTTTTTCTGTATCAGATACGGGTGTATCTGTTGGTGATTCCATTGGTGATTCGCCCATAGAAGTAGAAGAAGTTGATGGCACATCGGTATTCATCGGCATTGCTTCAGGAGCTTTTTTTGCCGCTTTCTTTGCTGCTTTTTTAGGAGCTGCTTTCTTAGGTGTTGCTACAGTTGCATTTTTAGGTGCAGCTTTTTTTGGAGCTACAACGGCTGCTTTTTTGGCTGCCTTTTTAGGCGTGGCAACAGCTGCTTTTTTAGTAGCAGCAGCTGCTGATTTCTTAGGAGCTACAGCTGCTTTCTTGGCAGATTTTTTAGGAGTAACTACGGCTGCTTTTTTGGTAGCTGCCTTCTTTGCCGACTTCTTGGGAGCTACTATTGCTGCTTTCTTCGTAGCTGCTTTTTTAGGAGCTACGGCTGCTGCTTTCTTGGTAGCAACCTTTTTGGTAGCTGCTTTTTTAGGAGCCGCAACGGCTGCTTTCTTTGCTGCCTTTTTTGGAGCTGCTGCCTTCTTGGCAACTGCTTTTTTAGGCGCTGCTTTTACTGCCTTTTTAGCGGCAGCTTTTTTAGTTGATTTTGCCATGAGATGGGTGTTTAGTAAATAATAACTGAAAGTTATAACAATTTATAAATTCAAAAATTATTCCGTTTATTTTTTTATATTTTTTGTGATGATTCTTATGTCGTTTGTTCGCTAAGTTTTATGCATTATACAACCTTATCAATGCCTTATAAGTGCAGGGCACACGGTTTGATTACACACGGGATATGCGCACATTTCTTACCGCCTACTGGAAGAATCTCATCTTTGCCAATTATGAAGCCGATGTATCGGTTCTGCAGCCTTATTTACCTATCGGCACAGAGCCTGATGTTTACAATGGAAAATGCATTGTAAGCCTTGTGGGCTTTATGTTTCTGAATACAAAGCTGTTGGGCATCGGCTTTCCTTTTCACCGAAATTTCGAGGAGTTTAATCTTCGGTTTTATGTGCGCAGAAAGGTAGGAGATAGCTATCAGCGCGGCGTTGTTTTTGTAAAAGAAATTGTACCGCGGCGTATGATCACTTATATTGCTTACGGGCTGTATGGCGAGCGTTATTATTATCACCCGATGCGCAACCATATTGTGGAAACAGGTAAGGATATGGAAGTAAGTTATTCTTTGCTTGTAAACAAACAATGGAATACAATAGAAGTAAAGGCAAGCAAGGAAAGTAGTCTGATGATAAAAGGATCGGAAGAAGAGTTCATTGCAGAGCATTACTGGGGATATACAAAGCTTGCACACGGGAAAACATCGGAATACAGGGTGCAGCACCCGCAGTGGAAGTTACATGACATCAAAAGTTATTACATCAACATCGACATCCGTACCTTATATGGTGAGCAATGGCTGCCGTTTTTGTCTGGCAAGCCTTCTTCCGTATTCATGGCTGCCGGCTCGCCGGTTTCTATACTTACCCGAAATGTATTAAACAACTCAATATGAACGATACAACAAAAAAGACCGTGGTATTAGGTGCATCAGACAGCCCCATGAGATATAGCTATCTTGCTGTGCGCCGGCTAAAATCGTACGATCACCCTGTAGTGGCAATTGGTAAAAAAACGGGTGCTATAGATGATACGCAGATCATTACGGAACATCCCGACCTCGATGATGTGGACACGGTAACCCTATACCTGAATCCGGCACATCAAAAACAGTATTACGATTATATTCTGTCGTTGAAGCCTAAGCGTATTATTTTCAATCCCGGTGCGGAAAACCATGAACTGGCAACACTGGCAAAGGAAAACGGTATACAGCCTATGAATGCCTGTACACTGGTGATGCTGGGCACAGGGCAGTATTGATAAAGCAAGCTTTTACGGGGATATACTGCTCATTAGCGGCTTGTGGTTATCACCATCAGCGAATCTGCACGGAGGCGGTTTCTGAGCCATTCATGCATCTTCAGATATTCTCCGCGATATACTGGTTTTGCTGTTGTGGCTACAAACAAGGTAATGGTATCTGAACGGGCAGAGTCTACATTGAAAAAAGTGGAGTTCGAGATGCTGTAATTGCTAATCACCGGAAACAATACTTTAATCTCCTGGCGCAAATTGGCAATGTTTGCCGCACTATCGATAGTTGCCCGGTCTTTTTCAGATATGTCTTTTGCCTGCTGTGTAAATACGTCTTCGAGAATGCTGGCTTTTATCTGCGAAAAATCAATCTGCTGTTTTGCATTCAGTCCCTGCCTGATTACCAGTTTTGTTTTACTTAAATTGTAAATCGGCAGTTTTTGCTCAATCTTGTTGATGGTAGAGTCAGGTATTTCATCGCCCAGCAACAGGATAGAAATTTCATTTGTATCTGCACGGTTGTAGATAAAGCTGCGGTTCAGTATCTGTGTATTGTGAAAATTTATTTCCTGATTTACAAACTGCTGCGCATTGGTTTCAAAAATGCTCTTTTTTACGATGTTATAAGCCAGGTAAATACTTGGTAAGAGAGTAATGACTACGATCCAGAGCATGTATCTTCTTACATGATGTTTTCGCCTCTCTGTTTCAAACGCAACGGTAGGTATTTTCAGGAGTGTCACGATGAGGTAAGTAGCCGTGCAGATAAACACACTATTGATAAAAAACAGGTACAGTGCGCCTGCCATATAATAGAGGTTGCCGGTAGCCAGTCCATAGCCTGCCGTGCACAAGGGCGGCATAAGGGCTGTAGCAATGGCAACGCCCGGTATAACGGTCGATTTCTCTTTTCTGGATGTGGCTACTGTGCCGGCAAGACCACCCGAAAATGCAATGAACACATCCCAGATAGAAGGATTGGTGCGCGCCAGCAGCTCGGAGTTGACATTGTGCAGCGGCGTAAAATAAAAGTAAATAGAAGACGTAACAATACTGATAAACGTAGCAATGGCAAGGTTGTTAAGCCCGCGCTTGATAAGTGTAAAATCAGAGATGCCAATGCCAAGCCCTACGCCCAGTATTGGACCCATGAGCGGCGAAATAAGCATCGCGCCGATGATAACGGCAGTGGAATTTACATTGAGCCCGATAGAGGCTATCAGTATGGCAAAAATAAGCGCCCACAAATTGGAGCCTTTGAAATCTATATTCCTGGATATAGAGTCAACTATCTTTTTGTCCTCATCCTTGTCTTCATGAAGGTTAAAGCGGTACCGGATAGCTTGCCGGATAATCACTAATATTCTTTTCATACACTACTCGTTAAGCTTTTGGGCAAGCTTGCCAATGGTTAACCCTTGAACGATAATAGAAAAAATCACGATGGTATACGTAACGGGAACAAAAATGTCTCTCAGCATATCTGTGCCTAGCGAAAGCGCCAGTGCCACCGAAATACCACCCCGCAAGCCTCCCCATGTGAGTATGATGACAGAATGTTTTTCAAATTTTATAAATGGACGCAGCAGCATCACAGGCAGCGATACAGAGATAAACCGGGACAACAGGACAACAGCAATCGAAATAATACCTACAATGATAAGTAAATGATTGGCTTCTATCACCAGCATCTCAAGACCTATTAACAGAAACAGAACAGCATTTAACACTTCGTCTACCAGTTCCCAGAATTTTCCGAGATAGTCTCTGGTTTGATCCGACATGGCTTCGCGTTTTCCTTTGTTGCCCGTAATGATGCCCGCCACTACCATGGCAAGAGGTCCGGAAATGTGCATCATATTAGCCAGCTCATAACCACCCATTACAATAGCAATTGTAATGAGAACTTCTACCTTGTAATCGTCTATAGACCGCAACAGGTAAAACCCAATATATCCCAGGATGGCTCCATATAACAATCCGCCACCCGCTTCGCGCAAAAAAAGCAGAACCACGCTGCTCGCCGACACCTCGTCGATTCCCAGTTGCGCTATCTCGTACAGAACAATGAATACCACTACCGCCACACCGTCATTAAACAGCGATTCACCTGCTATTTTGAGCTCAAGTGCATGTGGAATTTTGGCTCTTTTCAAAATGCCCAGCACCGCAATCGGGTCGGTAGGCGAGATGAGCGCGCCAAACAAAAGGCAATAGATATAATCGGCCGGAATTTCGAATGCACGAAGCAGGTAATAGGTCATAGTACCCACTAAAAAGGTGGAGATCAGGATGCCTGCCGTAGCCAGCGAGATAACCGGCAACCTTACCTTTTTCAATTCAGAAGAATTGATATGTATCGCGCCGGCAAACAACAGAAAGCCAAGCATCCGTTTCATAAGCAGGTCATTGAAATCGAGAGAGGCAATTGCTTCACGGACATTGATGAGTGAAAAAGCCGGGAAGTAAGAACTCACAAAAACAATGAGCAGGGAAGCGCACATCGACAGTATCATGATGCCGATGGTAACGGGAAGCTTTATAAACTTAGTGTTGATATAAGCAAAAGTGGCTGACAGTGTAATGATTGCTGCAATGATTGTATAAAGATTCATCCGCTAGGTTTATAACCTGGTGATACAGGCGTTTTAAATATGAATGGCTGATAGGCATACAGGGCAAAGTAAATTAATTACCCCACATCTGCAAAGCACAGCTTTCCCGGTGGTAAAAGGTGTAACCGTAAGATATTCTTTTAGTTACTGCTGCTGCCTTGCTTTGCTCTCAGCTATAAAATATACATTTTTGAAATGGGAATTGCATTCATATTATCCACCATGTGTTTGCAATAATATCAAAACAAGGGCTGGATGATATGAATAATCCGGCGTAATTTTCAAAAAATCTTTTGAGCATGCGTTGGAGAAAATTTAATGGAGAAACCATTTCGCTGCCTATCAAAAATGCAGTAGAAGAAACAATCAGGAAAGAAACCGAAAAAGGGATCCGGTTGAAAGTATGTATTGGTACAGACAGCCAGGTAAAAGGAGAAGACACAGAGTTTGCCACCGTTATTGTCTTTTTGCGCGAACACAATGGTGGCTTTATGTACATTCATAACGATAAAACAAAACTGCAGTATCACATTAAAGAACGTATGCTGGTAGAAGTAGCCAAAAGCATTGAAATAGCTTATGAGCTATGCGACCTCTTTATTGAGTATGGAGTAGAAATGGAAGTGCATGCCGACATTAACACCAATCCGCAGTTTAAAAGCAACGATGCGCTGAAAGAAGCCATGGGCTATATACTGGGGATGGGCTTTGCCTTTAAGGCAAAACCTGACGCCTTTGCCAGCAGTTGCTGCGCCGACAAAATTGTAAACTGATCTGCACTCCATGCTAGGTTCACAGTTATTGGCACTATTCCAAATAGCGCAGGTTATACTTTACACTCCTTTTTTTTAAAATCCTTCACTATTACTACCGCTACTTTACTTTAGCAATCTCAAATTATTGCTCAACGTAAAATACGGTTCATGTTTATCAAATGTTCGTTGTTCTTTATATCTGCTTTTGCATGTGTGCATAGCTTTGCGCAATCAGCTTCCGAAAACCTTGTGCAGTATGTAAAGCCTATTATCGGCACGCATCGCATGGGGCACACATATCCGGGCGCTACCGTGCCTTTTGGCATGGTGCAGCTAAGCCCGGATACAGATACCATTCCCTATGAAATGAACGGGAAATACAATCCTGATGTATATAAATATTGCGCCGGCTACCAGTACGACGACCATACCATTGTTGGTTTCAGCCACACGCATTTCAGCGGCACCGGTCATAGCGATCTTGGCGACTTTCTCATTATGCCCACTGTGGGTGCTTTGCAGCTCAATCCCGGCACCGGGGCAGATCCAAACAGCGGATTCCGTTCCCTTTTTTCGCACGAAACCGAAGTGGCCGAAGCCGGTTATTACAAGGTAAAACTCGACAGTTACAACATTTTGGCAGAACTCACTGCCACCACGCGCGTGGGCTTTCACCAATATACGTTTCCGGCAAGCGACAGTGCGCATATTATCCTTGATTTGATGCACAGCATCTATAACTACGATGACAAAAATGTGTGGACATACCTGCGGGTAGAAAACGATACGCTTATCACCGGCTATCGCCAGACCAATGGCTGGGGCAGAACGCGCACACAGTATTTTGCCATGACATTTTCCAAACCCTTTTATGCCTATGGCAATCAGAAATTTGATAAAAAATCAGTGTATCGCGGCTTTTGGGGTAAATGGGACCAAAGTCATAATTTCCCCGACATAGCCGGTAAACAAATCCGCGCCTATTTTGATTTTAAAACAACCGAAGGTGAGCAGATCAAAGTTAAATTCGCGCTCTCGCCCGTGAGCACAGCCAACGCATTGGCGAATCTTCGGGCTGAAGCCGCCACCTGGAACTTTGCAACTATCAGGCAGCAGGCGCAGGCTTTGTGGCAACAGGAGCTTAGCAAGATTGCCATTGATACAAAAAGTATTGCCGAAAAGCAAAACTTCTATACTGCCATGTATCACGCCTTTCTCAGCCCAACAATTTACATGGATGGCGACAGCACTTACAAAGGTCTCGATCAGAATGTGCATACAGCAAAGGGTTTTACCAACTATACAACCTTTTCGTTGTGGGATACCTATCGCGCGCTTCATCCGTTTTTCAACCTGGTGCAGCCCAAACGAAATGCGGATATGGTGCAAAGCATGCTGGCGCACTACAACCAAAGCGTAGAACATATGTTGCCCATCTGGAGCAATTCGGCTAACGAAAACTGGTGCATGACGGGCTATCATTCGGTATCCGTGGTTTGCGACGCCATTGTAAAAGGAAATGCGCCATTTGACACGAACAAAGCTTTGGATGCCTGTATCGCCACCTCCAACCACCGCAGTTATGAGGGCATTGGAGCCTATATAGACAGCGGATATGTAGCGGAAGATAAAAGTGGCTCATCTGTGTCTAAAACGCTGGAATATGCCTACGACGACTGGTGCATAGCGCAGGCTGCACAAAAGCTGGGAAGAAGTGATGTGTATGACATCTATAGCAAGCGTGCCGAAAACTACAAAAATGTATATGATGCTTCTATCGGTTTTATGCGCCCGCGAATGAGTGATGGTGGATTCAGGAAAGAGTTCGATCCGCTCGAACCATTGATGAAGGATTTATAGAAGGCAACGCTTGGAACTATAGTCTCTATGTACCGCAGGCTCCCGATTCATTGATTCAATATGATGGGTGGTAAACAGCGATTTGTAAAACATCTCGATTCCTTGTTCAGCATGGAGCTGCCCGATAAATATTTTGCAGAAACGGAAGACATTACCCGCGATGGTATAATTGGTAATTATGTGCATGGCAACGAGCCTTCGCATCATGTGGCTTACCTCTATAATTTTACTGATGAACCATGGAAGACTGCGCAACACATCAGGCAGATATTGCCCATGCAGTATAAGAATACGCCCGGTGGTTTGGGTGGTAATGATGATGCGGGGCAAATGAGCGCCTGGTATATTTTCAGCACGCTTGGTTTTTATCCGGTAGCACCAGCATCCGACAAGTATTGGCTGGGAAGTCCTGCCATCGATGGCGCAAGGCTCTCATTGGAAAATGGCAATACATTTATTATAAAAGCCATTAACCAAAGCGATAAAAATGTGTATGTAGAAAAGGTGTTGCTCAACGGCAAACCACTAAACAGGCGATATATTACACACAGCGAGATTATGAAAGGCGGAGAACTTACCTTTTATATGAGCCGCCAGCACGCGAAATAAACAGCAATCTGTACACAATACATTAAAAAGGTTCCGGGAAGTTTGTAAATAATTCTTAGGCAAACGGCTCCGGAACCTTTTCTATTCCTAATCAAACTTTGCTGTAGCAGTTCGCCTACACGTTGTTGTCTTTCATTAATTTTTCCCACAGTTCAGGTATGCGTTTTACCCAAACCAATTCCCGTTTTTTTGTGGATGCTTCTTCTACAGGCGAGCCAAAATACACTTTTCCGCCGGGCAATGAACTGCCAACGCCGCTTTGACCATAAACCACAGCATTTGCCCCGATGGTGAGCGTTTTATTGACGCCTACCTGTCCCCAAAGTACCACGCCGTCTTCTATTTCCACGGCGCCTGCAATGCCCACCTGTGCGGCAAACAAACAATTTTTGCCTATGTTGCTGTCGTGCCCAATGTGCACCATATTGTCCATTTTGGTACCGCGACCTATGCGTGTGATAGCCGTTACGCCACGGTCAATAGTGCAGCCGGCACCTATTTCCACATCATCTTCTATCTCCACATGTCCGCAGCTTTGCATACGCTTGTACCATACATCGCGGTTCTTTTTGGTATTGTAGTAAAATGCATCGCTGCCAATCACGGTGCCTGCCTGTATCACCACATTGTCGCCTATTTGTGTGTAGTCGTTAATGGTTACGTTGGCGTGTATCACGCAATTTTTACCAATGCTTACGTCTTTGCCCACAAACACATTGGGCATCACAATGGTGCCTTCGCCAATCACTGCAGAATCGCTGATCGATTTGGAAGCAGGTGTAAAAGGCCGAAAGTGATTGACGATTTGCAGATAAGCTTCAAAAGGCTGCTCCAGCACCAGTAATGTTTTACCCTGCGGAACTTCCACCTGTTTAGTGTTGATGATGATATGCGTGGCTTTACTTTTGAGGCAGGCATTGTAATATTTGGGATGATCTACAAATACCACATCGCCTTCTTCCACCTTGTGTATTTCATTAATGCCGGTTGCCTGCGCCTGTGCATCGCCTACCACTTCTGCATGTATCATATTTGCAAGCCATTGTATGGTTACGGGAGCCGGAAATTTCATGCGCTTTTTGTTTTACTTTCATCAAAGATAACAGCACTGATGAAGAAGATGTTTGTAAAAATATTACTATGCTTTCATGTACTTGCTACACATTGCCATCTAAGTTATCATCAAAATTGTAATTGCTGAAACCCTTTCCGGCAAAGCCTTTCAGCCGGTCGCTGATTTAAAAATTGAAAAAAATGTTTTCTGATTTTCTTGCTCTCTTCCTGCATAATGCACACTTCATCATTCATTTTGTGTATAAAAAATATGTAATTTTTTTTTGCATTGGTAAAAACTATATTTAATATTGTGTTGGGAATTGTATTCCCGGTACTTACTAACCCATCTACATAGCAAATCCCGCAACAAAATGCGGGATTTTTTGTTGTATGAATCGCTACTTTATTATCTACAAACCATATCTCGTTTTATCTCAGTTTACTGCCGGGCAAAGTCAGCAGACACTGGCTGATTTTTTTACGGTTCCGAAAGATGTGTATGCAGTAGGCAGGCTGGATAATGACAGTGAAGGACTCCTGCTTCTGACCAACGATAAGTCGGTTAATCATCGCTTACTCAATCCTTTATTCAAACACCAAAGAGAATATTGGGTGCAGGTAGATGGTGCAGTAACCGATGCTGCCATCGCGCAGCTTGCGCAGGGTGTAGAGATAAATATTGATGGAAAAATGTACCGCACAAAACCGTGCAAAGCTGCCCTGCTTCATGACGCTATAGCAGCGCCGCCACGTACGCCACCTATACGGGTGAGAAAAGAAATTCCGGCGCCGTGGATACAATTGATTTTGGAAGAAGGGAAAAACAGGCAGGTAAGAAAAATGACGGCTAAAGTTGGCTTTCCTACATTGCGTTTAATCAGGAAACGAATTGCTGACCTGGACCTTGGAACAATGCAGCCCGGCGATTTGATAGAACTGCCGCAAAAAACTGTGTATAAGAAACTGGGCTGGTTGTAATTTTTACCTGCTGTCGTTGTTGTATCAAATGAACCGTTTATTTTCCTTTGAACAACTGTTGTGCGGTTTGAGGTTTTGCTGTTTCTCTTCTCATGGCTTCGTCGCGTTTCACTTTATCCCAGTATTTTTTTGCCACAAACAGAAACCCAAAGCTTTCGCCATGTTCCTTGTTCAGGTGCTTATGATGCATTTTGTGCGCCCAGCGGATTACTTTCACATAGCGGTGATTGCTGTGTGTAAACAGCTTGAAGCGTTGATGAATGATAATATCGTGTACCAAAAAATAAGCAACACCATACAGGGCTAATCCTGCGCCGATGCACACTACCCAATAGTGTTCGTACATGCTGCCCAGCATGATGCAAAGCCAGCTTGGAATAGCGAAAATGAAAAAGAAAGCATCGTTTTTTTCGAAAAAACCCGGGTACTTTTTATGATGATCTTCGTGCAGGTACCACAGGAAACCATGCATCACGTATTTGTGAATGAGCCAGGTGGCGCCTTCCATCACAAAAAAGGTAGCCAATACAATGAAAAGGTAGAAAAGCCATATCATAAAAACACTCTTAACGATAAGAAAAATATCAGTTGTATAATAAACAAATGTACTGCCAACCGGTTGTTCTTTTCAAAAGGCAGCAACCTGAAAACTGTTAATAATAGTGCGCTTATCACAAACCAGCAGGTGTAGTTGTAAAACGGAATGTCGCCATTGCCAAGCCAGCGCCAGTAGTGAAGCTTTACTGCCACGGGCTCCAGTACAAAGTCGAATAACGTTGCCAGCAGTGCGCCATCTGTTATAAACGAAAAGAGCTGCAGGGCAGGTTTCACTTCAGCCTGCATTACTATCAGTTGCCTGTTCGACCAGTTGTAAATGTTGGAAGAAATGGTTCCCGCGCAGTAGATCATGATAAACCAGTTAATGCCAATCAGCCACGGCACTCCATGATACTGAACTCCCAGCACAGGACCATACGCATAATTGCCAAAGAGTGCACCTGTATTTACTCCCACCAGTTCTGCTGCAAAGCCCACAGCATAAGTGATGAAGAAAAAAAGAAAGAAAGCTTTGTTTTTCTGCTTCTGTGTGATGATTAGCAATCCTGCCATCAGCAAAAGGTTTAAAGGCGTGTTCTGAACAAACCATTCGCGGTATGGAGTGAACAGAATGCCGATGGCACCACTTACGTGAAACAGGATTACAAGAAATAAAGCTATGTTTTGCAACGATAAATGATGTTTACGCATGCTTTCCCTTTCGTTTATCTGCAGCAATAATGTCGCTCATGATTTTTGCGCTCAGCAAACACAGCGGAATGCCGCCGCCCGGATGCACGCTGCCACCCGCGAAATACAATCCTTCCAGGCGCTTGCTGAAATTGGGATGACGCAGAAAAGCAGCCATCCGGCTGTTGGAGCTTGTGCCATAGAGCGAGCCCATGTACGACGAGGTATTACTTTCAATCATCACCGGGTCGAGCACAGCTTCTGTTTCTATCAAAGGTTCAATATCGGTCTTTAACATGCGGCTGAGCTTTTCCAGGATATTCTTCTTTAGTTCCTGCTGCCATTCTGCGGTATACTGCCCCACATTTGCCGGTGCGTTTACCATCACAAACCAGTTTTCTTTTCCCTGCGGCGCCTGCAATCCCGGCTCGCATTTGCTGGTGATATTGATATAAACCGTCGGGTCTGCATAGAGTTTTTTTTCTTTAAAAATATACCTGAACTCTTCTGCATATTGCCCGCTGAAAAAGATGTTGTGCAGCTCCAGTTGCGGAAATGAATGATTGATACCCCAATAAAAAATAAAGGCGCTGCTGCTGCGTTCCTGCTTCAGGATGCGCTTTGCTTTTGCGTCGTCGTTCAGCAGGTGCTTGTAGGTAAGATACACATCCATATTGCTCACCACCACATCCGATAAATAGCTTTTTCCATTTGCCATCACGCCTTTTATTGCAGTGCCGGAGCGAATGATGCTTTGTACGGGTGTGTCAAACTGAAACTGCACGCCTTTTTTGATTGCCAGTTTGTACAATGCGTCTGCAATGCTGATCATGCCGCCTTTTGGATAATACACACCTTCGTTATATTCAAGATGGGGAATAACGCTCAGCATGCCCGGCGCCTCGTAAGGATTGCTGCCATTGTACGTGGCATACCGGTTGAAAAGCTGTACCGTTTGCGGGTTGGTAAAACTGTTTTTGTTAATGGTATGGAAGGTAGAAAACAAATTGCGCGGGCTTGTGTGCGAGGAGTGCTTTTAAAATGGGTGCTTTGAACAGTGTACTTCTTTTGTGCAGCGAATAATTGAGAAAAATACTTCCGGTTGTTTCGTACAGGGCTTTGGATCTTTCAATGTATGCCATTACCGCTTCTTCATTCTCACCGGTTGTCTGGCTCAGTTCTTTTGCCAGTGCAGCCGCATTGGCAAAGCCGTTGATCACAGTGCCATCTTCATAAAAATATTTACAGGCAATCGGTACCGTTTCATAGGAAAAATAGTCTTCGATGCGCTCATTGGCCAGCGTAAATAATTCTTCTATCAACTGTGGTTGTGTAAACAAACTGGGACCGCCATCGAAGCAATATCCCTTGTTGGTAAAGTAGCTGATTTTGCCGCCGGCGCGGCTGTTTTTTTCAAATACAGTGACTGTAAATCCCTGCAGCGAAAGACGGATAGCTGACGCAAGTCCTGCAACGCCCGACCCAATAACGATAGCGGTTTCCTGAGATGCCATGACATGTATATGATAAGGCTCAAAGATAGGCGGGTTGCCACGGTATGAAGGACAACAGGCTTATTTTTGGCTTTTTATAAATGGCTTTCCTTTTTGTATAAATGCGTTGTAAGCTTCATCAGCTTGAAACTTAGGAAGTTTTGACAGCAGTTAAATAGTCATTCACCATTCTTATTTGTTATTTTGTAGTACTCAGCGGGTTCCTGCGCTGTAAAACTGACTGCACGATGATTTGTAAACCGATTCTTTCGCTCACCTTGTTTGTAATAGCCTGTTGCCTGCATCTTTCTTCTTTTGCGCAGCAAGCCCATTGGTTACAGGGTCTGTGGCAGCATCATTCCATCTATCCCGATACGCTGCAGGGAAGAAGCATAAAAAGCGATCTCCTGATAACGTCGGCAGACGGGAATAATTACACCGGCATACAACGTGTTTATCTTACCGCAGATAGCAGTCTAAATGTAAAAATGCATTGCAGCGGCACACTTGTTAAGGGAAATATCAGCTTTGTTCCCGGTGACCGCATTCGTGTTTCAGAAACACCCGGCATGCCGTTTTGGGCTGCAATCGTCAATGTCAATGTGAGTAAATCATATTTTTCAATCAGCCGGCAGCAACTGGTGTGGCACATTGAAATGAAGGAGAAACCGGGAATGATTTCCAGATTTTCCTATTACCGCGATCTTGACGGGTACGATGAAGCTACGCGCCTGATGCTGGTAAAAAGATATGGCTCCCCGCAAATACTGGATGACCTGGTACCCATATACTGCCCTTGATTCTGCAATTGTTTATGGTAATAGCGTGGTGAGAGAAACTTCACCCGATGTAAATAACCTGCCGCCAGCAATAGCAACCCGCAAAAATACACTGGTGAAAACGCTGGAAGTAACATCGCCCGACATACAGGTGGTGCTGCTGGATGATGCAGAAATAGATGGCGATATTGTTTCTTTATACCACAACAACCAATTGGTGCTCAGCCACAAAACGCTGGGAAAGGAAATGGTGAAGTATAAATTTACTGCCGATAAGCAACACCCGTTTCATGAGTTTATATTGGTGGCAGAAAACCTGGGCAGCATTCCTCCCAATACTGCCCTGATGCGAGTGCGCGCCGGGGGAATAAAATACGAGTTTACCGTACACTCCGATATGAATGAAAATGCAAAGATGATCATTCAGTATATGGGCGAATAAGTTGGGGTTCTTTGCCTGATGCTAACTCTGCGTCTTCTACATTTGCAGCCGGATTTTAATTCTTTTTCTATGAATAATTCATTGTCGCTTGCCAGCGAAAACTACGCCGGCGTGCATCCTGCCATTCTCGAAGCTGTGATAAATGCTAATGCAGGTCATGTGAAGTCGTATGGCGGCGATCGGTACACACTGGAAGCCATCGCTTGCATCCGGGAGCATTTTGGTGCGAATGCAGAAGTGCATTTTGTTTTAATGGTACAGGTGCCAATGTGTTTGCACTCAGCACCATGACGCGTTCTTTTCACGCTGTCATCTGCTCAGATGTTGCGCATGTGTATGGAAGTGAATCTACAGCGGTAGAAGCTTTTACAGGCTGCCGCTTGCTGCCGGTGCCTACCAGTGACGGCAAGATTACAGCGGCGGCTTTGGAGCAATGCATTTCCCGCACAGGCGATCTGCATTATCCGCAGGCAAAAGTGCTCACACTCACGCAGCCTACCGAGTATGGAACAGTGTATTCGCCCCAAGAACTAGAACAACTCTCCGTTGTGGCAAAGAAAAACAACCTGTATGTGCATATTGATGGCGCGCGGTTGTTCAATGCTGCTGCGGCTCTGCAAACCACGCTGGCCGCTGTAACAGCAGGTGCCGATATTATCTCGCTTGGCGGAACCAAAGCCGGGATGATGTTTGGTGAAGCCGTCATCTTCACAAATACGGACTTGTATAACGATAGCCAGTATTTACTAAAGCGCAGTATGCAGTTGTCTTCTAAAATGCGGTTTATCAGCAGCCAGTTTACAGCCATGTTCACAAACCATTTGTGGCGCGATATAGCGATGCATACCAATATGATGGCGCAACTGCTTGCCAGCCGGCTTCAGCAATGCAGGGGCGTAACCATTACACAGCCCATTGATACCAACGCCGTATTTGCCATTATCCCTGTGTCGTGGAACCAACCATTGCAGAATCTATTGCCGTTTTATGTGTGGGACGAAAGTATTAATGAAGTAAGACTCATGTGTTCGTTTGATCTTCAGCCGGAGCATATGGATGAGTTTGTGGCAGCAGTATCGGCACTTTCTGTTGAGTAGAGTGGCTTTTGTTTCAATGAAGAATTTCATTTTTGTTACCGGTGTTTTGTAGAATCAAGGCGCCGGTTTTTTATGATTTTTGAGGAGGTAAATATGTAAAAAATATATTTCTAACTGAATCTGATTGCCCGGTTTTGTTGTTGTGAATGTTGTTTTGCAAAAGTTAAATGAATAGTGTAGTGTGAGGATGCAATATGCAGAGTAAATTGGTCTAACTAATGCATGTAATAAACTGTAATGTCATTCGATTTAACGATTGCTGCTTCTGATTAACTCTTTGGTTGTTTGGCTTTTATGTATTTTTGTCTTCATCGTATGAAGACTATTATTACCATATCATTCTGCCTGGTTTACAGCCTTTTCTGTTTCCGATCATTGGCAGGAATGTCTATCGGCGAAAGAAACTTAACTGTATGCAGTTACGTGTCTTGTTCTTCAACATCAGGCGCTGTAAATCAGGTTTCTGTAACAGGAAAAAGCAATTGCTGCCAGCTTGTCTGTGCACATCATGCAAGGGCTGTTATTCATACCCTGCACAAACACCCGCGCTACCATTCCGGTAATGGAAAACCACTAAAACAATCAAAGCCGATAGTTGCCGGTTATTTTGCAGATTATTCGTTACCAAACGGTAGTGACCTGATAATGAGTTCACGTCTTGTCTGCGTGCAACCTCTGTATGTGCAGCATTGCACATGGCTTGTGTGAGATACCTGCAATCTTTACCTGCTGATTACCATTTTTCCTGTACAGTAAAAAAAATCAGCTGGTCAATAACACTGGTGCAGATAATCTTTTAACACCCATTTCATTACCAATTTTTCAATCTCTCTTTGTATGAATAAAATAATTGTAACAACCGCATGTTTACTCTTTGCTATGCTTTTTTCCAATGCCCAGGACGCCAGTAATTTTGATGGATTTACCAGAAGCAAAGCGGCAGATGAAGCTATTCAGAAACGGATAATAACCAAGGGCTATTATTCTATTTATAACAACCGGCAAAAACTGCATAATGGTTCTTTTGTAGCTACAGTAAAGCCCAAAGATCAGCTAATGCTCAGCCAGGCTCATCACAAAGGCTATTATGCCATTGGCGACAATCACACGGAAGTGCATAAAGGTGGTAAAAGCTTTATTGCCATTACACCCAAAAGACCGGTGGCTCAAAAAGGTTACTATAGTGTAAAACGTCCTGCTGTCATGCCGGTGATCACTGCCAATCCAGGCGAAGCGGCGAAAGTAACCGACACCGCAACCCGCATTGAAAGCGCTTCTGCCAATTAGACTAACCACGTATGTTGATAGTATATTAGCTTACTAAAAATATACATCCTTTAGTAACATTATAGAACAGCCTGCATTGTGCAGGCTGTTCTGTTTTTAACAATATGGGGTTTATTTTACACTGCTTTAACCCTTGCCGCATCTCATTTATCGTACATTCATTATCGTTTATCATTACAACAACAAACCATGTTATACAAAATTTTATTTGCCGCATCGCTGTCCGGCATTTTATTTACGCAATGCAGTCTTGCACAGTCTAAAAAAGGGACACAGCAAACAGAACACAGCAAAGATTACCCGGTGAAACATTCTGACGCCGAATGGAAAGCCATGCTTACGCCGCAGCAGTATCATATACTAAGGGAAGAAGGTACGGAACGTGCATTCAGTGGCAAATACGACCATTTTTACGAAGCAGGCACCTACTATTCTGCTGCGTCTTTGCAGCCGGTCTTTAGCAGCGACACAAAGTTTAACAGCGGCACAGGCTGGCCAAGCTTTTATGCTCCCATCAGTAACGATGCGGTGAAGCTGGTAAAAGATGAAGCGTTTGGAATGACCCGTTGGGAAGTAGTAGACAGCAAAACAGGCTCTCACCTGGGTCATGTGTTTGATGATGGTCCGGCACCTACCGGCAAGCGGTATTGTATGAACAGCGATGCCCTGATTTTTGTGCCCAAAGGTGGCAAGCCGCCTGTGAGTGCCAAACAGTAAAGTTGGTATCATATGCACTGTGTGTATGCAACAGCCCTGTTATTTTCAAAGCATTTTGCTGGTGTAATAACAGGGCTGTTTTTTGCATAGAAAATTTAATTGAATGTGCATATGCAAGCAGGATGTTTGAAAATCTCTTTTTCTTTTGATCAGAATAAGTCTTCATTTCTACGATTTTTTTACAAATCCATTCATTGCCAACAGAAATCCTGATAGAAAACTGTTGCGACATTTTGGGATAATTATCTGCATTACCAGACAAAAGCCGGAAATAAAAGGATGTTTACCATTGCTTACGATTCTATTTATGCGCATCCATTGCCTGAGGCGCACCGCTTTCCCATGCTGAAATATGAACTGATACCCGGACAACTGTTGCACGAAGGCGTGATTACAGAAGCCAACCTGTTTTCGCCCGAACCTCTTGCTGAAGACATCATTTTAGCAAACACATACTTCCGATTACTGGCACCGCATGAAAAAGGGCGAACTGACGGTAAAGGAAATGCGGGCAATAGGTTTTCCGCAAAGCCCGCAATTAGTGGATCGTGAAATACGCATCAGTAAAGGCACGATCGATTGCGCTTTGAATGCATTGCAGTTTGGTGTATCGCTAAACGTAGCCGGCGGCACGCATCATGCGTTTGCCAACCGGGGTGAAGGCTTTTGCCTGCTAAACGATTTTGCCATCGCAAGCCATTATCTTCTCGGCAGGAAGCTTGTAAAAAAAGTTTTGATTGCAGATCTTGATGTACACCAGGGAAATGGAACGGCTTCTATTTTTGCTGGTGACGACCGTGTCTTTACCTTCAGCATGCACGGGCAACACAACTACCCGTTTCATAAAGAGCACAGCGATCTTGACATTGGTTTGCCCGATGGCACTGATGGCAATGAATACCTGCATATTCTTCGGCAAACACTACCCGCTCTTATCGAACAACAGCTGCCTGATTTGGTGTGTTTTGTAGCGGGCGTAGATGTGCTGGCTACCGATAAGTTTGGTAAAATGAAACTCAGCATCCAGGATTGTTATCATCGTGATGAAATCCTGTTTAACCAATGCCGGCAGCGTGGCATACCGGTTGTCGTAGCGATGGGAGGCGGCTATTCGCCCGACATCCGGCATATTGTAGAAGCGCATTGCAATACATACAAACTCGCAAAAGACATTTTCGGGCTTTGATTATGGCTTTTGATGCTGGTTACCTTCATTTATGTTAGGTGGTGCTCTGGCATCCTTCTGTAATCAGGAGTTCTGTATTACCGGAAAATAGATCTGATAAATATTATTGTTTCAAACTCATCTAACACAACCAAAGAGGTTGCTCCCAGTGACACCGCTGGCAGTTGTTTATGTGTATTCAGGTGTGCAGAATAAATGTACAATGCATAAAATAGTCTCTCTCTGCTTGAAAAATGGAAGGAATTCTCAAACATTTTCCCCAATACTACCATGTCCGTCTCATGATTTTATATAAAGATGCAAGTTAAAATAGTACAGACTTGAAAAGGTCCATTTAATGGCAATGGGACAAAAACAAGCTACTTATTTATATTAATAAAATACATTACCTATAGATTTATATACTTATAGGTTCAAATTACAGAGTCCATTAACCTTATTCTCACATTTGAAGTGGTGATTTATATATTTGTTGCAACAAAAAACTAAAATAGTATCACATGAGAATGAAAGCAAGTATGTTGCTTTTTGCGCTGCTACTATGCGTAAGTATGTATGCGCAGAGCATCAAAGTGCAGGGTAAGGTTACAGACGATAGGGGAGCAGCCATTCCTGCTGCTACCATTACTACACGCGATTCAAAAAAGGTATTGGGTATCACGGCCAATAATGGTACTTTTTCCGTGAAGGTACCGTCCGGTGAGGTACTGTTGATTATCTGCAATAGGCTTTTTGACAGTAGAAGCAAGTGCGCAGCCAAGCCTGGAAGTATTCGCTGAAAACGGATGTGAACATGCTGACAGATGTGGTGGTAACAGGTGTAGGCGCTGCCACCAGCAAAAGAAAAGTCGCCATTGATGTAGCTTCAGTTTCCGCAAAAGATTTTGCCAAAAGCGCGACCACTTCTATCGAGCAGGCATTATCAGGGCAAATAGCCGGCGCGCAAATCACCCAAACCAGTGGTCAGCCCGGTGCAGCATTCAACATTATCCTGCGGGGTGTCAACAGCCTCGGAAGCACCACGCCGCTGATCTTGGTAGATGGAGTGGAAACGCGCGATCTTACGAGCCTCGACCCTGCCAACGTAGATCACATTGAAGTGGTGAAAGGTGCTGCCGGCGGTACTTTGTATGGCGCACAGGGTGCCAACGGAGTCATCCAGATTTTCACGAAGAAAGGCTCGCTCGATTCCCGCCTCAGCATCAACGCGAGTTCAAAAGTAAGTGTTGATAATGCGCTGATTGGAAACGACATCCTGGCAAAATATCATCACTATGTAACAGATGGCAGTGGCAATATTTTCGATGCGTCGGGCAACGTTATTTCAAGAGACGCTACCGGCGCCTGGAACGATCCTGCCGTGCCGGACCCGACTACCAACCCCGATCTTACCAACGATCAAACGTTTGGTCTTCCTACCTACGACCATTTTGAGCAGGCTTTCCGGCAGGCGCTCACTACCACCAATACCATTAGCCTGAGTGGCGGTGGTAAGAGTACCGATTATTTAATGACTGCATCGCGGCTTGACCAGCAGGATGTGTTCAGCAATAAATTTACCCGCAACAATTTCTCAGTCAACCTCGGTTTTCACCCGTTTAAAGGCTTTACGTTGCGTAGCATCTCACAGGTGATTGTAGGTTCTGAAAACCTGCTGAACGGTAACCGGTTTGCCGTGATCAACGCGTATCCGTGGGTAGATCTGAATTGGCGCGACTCTACCGGTCACCGCGCCATCAAAACCTCCAATTCTTCCAACCAAAACAATTCGCTGTCAGAACAGGAATGGCACCAACGGTCAAACAACAGCGTGCAGATTGTACAAAATATCAATGCCAATTACAAGTTTGCCCGTTTTGTAGAGCTTGATTTCAAGTATGGCATCAACTACAACACCACTGATGGCAGGAATTATTTCCTGAACCAATCTGCCGCGTTGCAACCATCTGTACACTGGGGACCCGACCGCGAAGGAAGCATCACCAATTCTTATGGCAGGGATACCTATCAGAATGCGTTGTCGAGCTTGTTTTTCCGGACAGATTTTCAAAAAGACTTTCATCTCAACATTCCCGTTCGCACTACCACGCAGGTGTCTTACGACTGGCGTAGCGACAATTACCGCAGCTATTATGCACAAGGCATTCAACTACCCATCTATCCGCCGGCGAACATCAACGTAGCGCAGGTGAAAAATGATGGTGATTATTATTCAGCATTTACCACGTTCGGAGTATTGGTAAACCAAACCTTCGACATTGGCAACATCGCCGGTATTTCCGGTGGTTTCCGTTCAGATTATTCGTCTGAGTTTGGTGCCGGTTCCAAACCATTTACCTTCCCGCGTGGAACGGTATATTTCAGACCTTCCGAACTGTTTGCCAGGCATGCAGTACTGGTAGACTGGAAGCTGAGAGGCGCGTATGGTGAAGCGGGTATTCAGCCCGACCGCTACCAGCGGCAGGTGACACTGGGTGTAAATACCCTTGGCTCAGGTGTTGCCCTTTCGTTGCCTACCGTGGCCAGCAATGCCAACCTGCGCGTGCAGGTAAGTAAAGAACTGGAAGTAGGTACGGACGCAACCTTTAACCTTTCGAAAAATGGCGACTGGCTGCACCGCGTGAACCTGAATGTCACTTACTGGAAAAGAAAATCCAGCGACATCATTCAAAATGCGGATGTGGCGGCTTCTTCCGGTTTCAACAACCGCGTGGACAACCTGACAACCATTTCTTCCCGGGGTGTAGACATTGCCCTTGACGCCACCATGTACAGCACCAAAAACATTACCTGGAACATGGCGGTTCGCTGGGGAACAACCAAAAGCGTGGTTGATAAAATCTCCAATGGACTGGATGTAATCTCCGGTGAGTTTGCCCTGAAACAAGGACAGCAACTGGGTATTTTTTATGGTCAAACGGTACTCAGCAGCTTAGACCAGCTTCGTCCGGATGGCACTCCTTACATCACCGATGACCAGAAAGGAAACTATACCGTTGCCAACGGGCAAGTGGTGAACATCAATACCAACAACGTGGTGCTGAGTGCTACCAACGATTTGTCGGTGATTGGCAAAGCCTATCCCAACTTCACTTCTTCCCTCATCAATACGGTAACCCTGTTTGGCAACCTGACGGTGTCGTTCCAGTTTGACTGGGTGCATGGGAACAGTATTTACAACCTTACGCGCCAGTGGATTTATTCACCGGCAGGCGGCTCGGGCGGCGCAGGCGGTGTGTCGGGCGACTTTGACAAAGCAGTTACCATCAATGGAAAAACCGGTGCGTTTGTCAATTATTACCAAAGCTTGTACAACCTTGTCAAGCCAACCGACTGGTTTGTAGAAGACGGTTCTTTCGTGCGGTTGCGCGATTTGTCGGTTACCTACGACCTCGGCACCATTGTGAAGAAAAACTGGCTGAAACGATTGTCGGTAACGGCTTCCGGCAGAAACCTGCTCACCTTTACCAACTATTCCGGTCTGGATCCCGAAAACACCACCACTTCCGACTCTCAGGGCAATGCCACAACGGGCATCGGTGCCTTTAAAGGCGTGGATTATTTCGGAATTCCCAACCTGAAATCGTACCAGTTTGGCGTCAACATCGGATTGTAAAAACAAGCAAAAACAAGAAAAGAAATGAAGAAAAAACTATTGATATACGCACTGCCGCTGGTATTGCTGGCAGCCTGCAAAAAATCTGACCTGCAACTGGTGAATCCCAACCAGCCTACAGCACTCTCGCTCACTACAGAAGCGGGCATTGAGTCATTTGCCATGGGACTGTTTCAAAAATGGATCGCCAATGTGCCGGGCGAAGGTTCGACCAACATCATGGACATCGCCCTCGAAATTCAGAGCAATATGGGCGACGAAGATTTTGTTCCCTGGGCAAACTGGGGTATGCGCTATCCTGCAAACGTCAACACCATTACGCTGCCGCCACCTTACAATACCGTGGTTACCAACCCTTCCGGCTATAACCAGGATGGTATTTTAAAAGCCAATAACAGCCGGCAGGCAGGCGAATCCAACGCGCTTCAGTACGAATGGAATGTGTGTTATTTTATGAATTCGCAGGCCAACCTGCTGCTCGACGCGCTGAACAACCCCGATTTGCAATTGTCGGGCGACGTTCAGTTAAAGAAAAACATGCTGATGGCATGGGCATATTGGTGGAAAGGATTTGCCTATTCCCGCATCGGGTCCATTTACATTGCCGGCGTTATCAACAACGAAGCGGCAACGGGCATTACCAACGGCGATTATGTAACGCATGACGACATCATTACCGAAGCCAATGCGAACTTCGACAAAGCCGCCGCGCTATTGACCGGCATGACCGAAACCGCCGAATATGATGAAGTGTTTCAGTCCATTGTTCCCAGCTTTAACCTCAATACGCAGATCATCACGCCCGATATGTGGGTGCGGCAGATCAATACGTACAAGGCACGCAACTTCCTCGTCAATCACAAAGTGGCCGACATGACAGCCAATGACTGGAGCGTGGTCACGAGCCTGACGGCAAATGGGATGGTAGAAGGCGATTATTCGTTCATGTTTGGCATGGCGCCGGGAGCTACCAACGATCTTTCGTCTAACTTTTATCACCCGTATGCTTTCCATTCTTACAGCAATGGATTTGCCTGGGTATCTGAAAGACTAATTCAGGATTACAAACCCGGCGATGTTCGTTTCACCACCAACTTTGAACCGCGCCCCGGCGGACCAACCGTAAATGTGCGCAACCGCGGCATCCAGTTTGGCACCCGCTGGAACGTGGTGGACATTGAAAACGGCGGCAGCTATGCCACCGAAAACAGTGTTGGCGCCGTGAGCATCGGCGCTACCTGGGAAGAAAATGTGTTGATGACGGCTGAAGCTTACATCAGGACAGGCAGCGACATAGAAGGCGGCCTTGCTTTGATAGACAAAGTGCGCGATGCACAAAATGCAGGTCTTGCACATGTAGCCGGCACAGGCCTAACCCAAACTGAAGCGATTGAAGAACTGCGCAGCGAAAGAAGGGTAAGTCTGTATCTCCGTGGTGTAGCATTTTACGATGCGCGTCGCTGGGGCATTACAGCGCCGGCTGCCAATGGCGGCGGACGAGCCAATGCAAATGTGTTGGTGCCCGGTAGCCTCATTGGCGGCACGGCGGCTGAGATACTGCCTTGCTTTATCGACTACAACTATGTAGATTATTGGGATGTGCCCCTGAACGAACTCGATTTCAACGTGGCTTCCGAATTGTCGGCACCCACGCATGGATAAGTGATTGAATGTATACAAAGCGGTGAACCTGTTCCTGGTTTTACTGCTTACCAACTGGCAACCTGTGCAAGCAACAGGTTGCCAGTTTTTTTATAAAAAAGATCTGTGCTGCATCTCTTTGTTGTATTGTGCCGTGCTATGTGTGGTGTAAACTAAATCGATGAAGTAAAAAGCGGGGAAAGAACCATTGTGCTGCTATTGGTAAACTGCAGAATTAATATGTTCATTGGTTAGTGATTTCAACACAGGTTTTCGGTGTTTTCAGAAATTAGGCGGAAATATTTGTCTTTTAAAAGTACTATAAAATGTCCTTTTAATGAGATATGGGACGTCTATACAAAAGATAGAATTTGTATCCAATATGATTCAGTCAACTAGCAGTATAGCCAAATCTTCTATCCCTCATTTTCTTCTTTCTCCGACTGAGAAACAAGCATCATAAACAAGCCGAAAATGAGAAAAGTGACGCCGGAAAATAAATTCAAAGTTGCCGACAGTAACGGGCTGATAAAATACCCAATCAGCAATACCAGCGCAATGAGTGTGAAGAAGAAACCTATGATAAAGCTGAGTGTAGAAAGGCGTTTTTGCATAGCCATCGTTTTAGAAAAAGATAATGTTTAAAAGAATGGTAATGACAATGAGAATTATGCCCAGTGGCGCTACCCGTTTGTACCACTTGTGGGTATGATATTCCGGTTTATCGGTAAGAGAATATACCAAACCGCGCAAGGCAGCTTCGTCTTTTGGTTTTGTAAACAGGCTGACGACAATAGTAGTAATAAAGTTGGCAATCCACGATACCGATGCTACAATGAATGCCTGCCCCATGCCGCTGCCAATGGTATACATTGGTGCTATCCAGCCGCCTTTGCCTTCGGCAACCGTTAAGCCATGTGTAAGTGCCGCAGCGGCAGTGCCGGCAAGCAATCCCCAGAAAGCGCCATCACTGGTGGTTCTTTTCCAGAACATACCGAGCAGGAAAGTAGCGAACAGCGGACCATTTACAAAGCTGAATACAAGCTGCAGAAAATCGTTGATATTATTAAAGCTTCGGGCAATGTAAGCGGTAAAAATAGAAATGAGAATCCCTGCTATCGTAACAATTTTTCCCACCCATAAATAATGATTGTCTGACTTGTTTTTTATGATATGTGCTTGGTAAATATCGTAGGTAAACACAGAATTGAAAGCCGTTACATTGCCTGCCATCCCACTCATAAATGAAGCGATAAGCGCCGTGATGCCCACGCCCAGCATACCGCTTGGGTAATAATGTGCAATGAGCGAAGGCAACGTCATTGTATAGTCGAGCTCGCCACTGGCAGTAGTGGGTATGCGAAACCCTTTTGATAGCAAAGCAGGCTGCATCAGCGCAATGGCAATCACACCCGGCAACACCACTATCAGCGGCATCAGCATTTTAGGAATAGCTGCCATCACCGGTGTGCGTTGTGCATCGCCCATATTGCGTGCTATCATCGCTCTTTGTACCACCAAAAAATCGGTGCACCAGTAGCCAAAAGACATGACAAAGCCCAACCCGAAAATGAGCGACATAAAATTAATGCCCATCGGGTTCGCGTCTGCCGTGCCCATATACTTCCACGCATGCGTAAGTTTTGGATCAAGGTTGTTGGTAATGGCAGACCATCCGCCGGCATCGTGCAGCGCCACCACTACCAGCGGCGACAAACCAAGAACAATTAAGAAAAACTGGAGCACTTCGTTGTACACGGCACTCGTGAGCCCACCCAAAAATGTGTAAATCATTACAATACCCGCTGCCAGCCATACCGATACGGCAAATTCCCAGTGAAGAATCACCTGCAGGAGCATTGCCAGTGCATATAAGGAAATGCCTGACGAAAAAACGGTCATGACGGCAAAGGATACAGCATTCACGGTTCTTGTTTTTTCATCAAACCGCATGGATAAATATTCGGGTACGCTGCGTGCCTTACTGCCATAGTAAAAGGGCATCATAAACACGGCTAAAAATACCATGGCGAAGATGGCGCCTACCCAATAGAAATGCACCGTCATAATGCCGTATTTGGCACCGGACGCTACCATTCCCAATACTTCC
This sequence comes from uncultured Chitinophagaceae bacterium, assembly GCA_963760045.1. Taxonomy (GTDB): domain Bacteria; phylum Bacteroidota; class Bacteroidia; order Chitinophagales; family Chitinophagaceae; genus Ilyomonas. The sequence continues at coordinate 46,075 of CAVXBN010000025.1, read as the reverse complement.
TGCGCACCCAGGTTGGCAGATATAAAAGCAAGACTCGTGATCCATAAAGGAATATTTCTGCTACTCGACAAAAAATCGTTGCTTGATTTTATTTTTCGTTTGATGATAAAACCAACTGTTACTACAAAAGCAAAGTAGATGAGAATAATCAGATAGTCAGCAAGGTGCAGTTTCATGGCGGCAATCAATCGTTATTGAACACACAATATATTCATTCACTACATCTTTGATAATGTAAATGTGAGAAAGGTTATTAAGACAGATTGGTTAACTTTATTTTTCAATAAACGCTTGCCATGAATAAAGTACAACAAAATCAGTTATCTGCTGCAGAAGTGAACCCGCTTGGCAGCCTCGACGAATGGGAAGATGATGTGCTCACAAGATACCCTGAGCCCGATTCCATAGCTACTGCCAAAACAAAAGAAGAATACCGTAACTATGAAGAGCCCGGGCGCGATACCGTTCGCGAGTTTTACAGGCTAAATCATACTTACCAGACGTATGATTTTGTGATGCAGAAGCGGGCAGATTACCTGCAGTTCAACAAGAAAAAAATGCCCGTGTGGGAAGCATTCCAGTTTTTGAATCAACTGGTTGATGATTCTGACCCGGATACAGACCTTGACCAGTTTCAGCACCTGTTGCAGACGTCAGAATCCATCCGCAGAGACGGTCATCCCGACTGGATGGTAGCAGTGGGGCTGATACATGACCTTGGCAAAGTATTGTGCCTTTTTGGCGAGCCCCAGTGGGCCGTGGTGGGCGATACTTTCCCGGTGGGTTGCGCTTATTCAGACAAGATTGTGTATCCTGAATTTTTTGTCAATAATCCTGACTATCACGATAATCGTTACAATACAAAACTAGGCGTGTATAGCGAAGGTTGCGGCTTGCGCAATGTGCACATGAGCTGGGGACATGATGAATATATTTATCACATTGCCAAAAACACCTTGCCGGAAGAAGGCTTGTATATGCTGCGCTATCACTCTTTTTACGCGTGGCATCGCGAAGGAGAATATGAATATTTCTTGGATGATCATGACCGCGCCATGCTGAAATGGGTAAAATTGTTTAATCCGTATGACCTGTATTCCAAAAATCCAACGCCGCCCGACTGGAATGCCATACGTCCGTATTATGAAGACCTGGTTGCTAAATATTTACCTGCAGAAATCAGGTTCTAACCGTACATGGCTGTCTGTTGAATTCATTTGATAGCAAGCATAGCACTGATTTGCATGAGGATACTCTCTTTATTATAAACTGGTAACAGCTAAAATTGTTATCAGTTTTTTTATGGAGTAATGATACCGGGTATCCTTCGCTAAACGCAAAAGGCGGAAGAGAGCGTTGCTAAATTTGTTCTCAACATATGCGTTTTCGGCACGAATGTTGAAAATGGGGGCGCGGAATGACAGCCTTTGTCATTGAGGACGATAAAGTAATAAAGGAAAGCTGCGCATGATTACATGCTGCTATCAGCGTTGGCGCATCTGCGCCCGCACACTTTCCATATAACAGGCAGGGCAGGGACAATCATAGCGAAGTAAAAATTGCTGTGGTTTGTGTGAGAAGAGAAATGTTATTTTTTTACTTAAAACGATTAATCCGTTGATTATCTAAACTCCAGTTTTATTGTTTCCGGTATCCAATGATCTCCTGTACGTCTGGTATTGTACACGAGCCGGGCATTGCTGTGTGTTTCATCTACTATATCTCTTTCTACATCTTTGGTTTATCTATTCACAGTATCAATTTCACAACAGTTATTCAACTATGCAAAAAAACAAGCAAGTCAACAATCTGTCATTTTTATCTATGGTTACATCAAGTAAGCAAGCAGTAAGAGGTACAGGAAACGGCCGTATGCGTGGCGCGTTTCAGTTTCTGGCTATCGGTACGGTAGCCGCCGTTATTTTCAGTAGTTGCCAGAAAGCCGAGGTTACAAATCCTCAGCTCGATAAGGTTGCAACAGAAGACAAAATCGTGTCAGACGCCGCTAATACACAGCCCCGGGTGGATGCAGGCCCCTTGAAAAGGGTGATTTTCCCGGCTTCCAGCTCTACTAGATTATCTGGTAGCGGTTCTGATGCAGATGGTGCCGTCACATTTGCGTGGTCGCAGGCAGTTGGCACTTCTAATGCCACTATCAGCCAGCCCAATAAAGCTTCCACAACCGTAAGCAATCTGAAACCGGGAGTTTACAAATTTGTATTGAAAGTAACCGACAAAAACGGCGCATCGCAACGTGATACAGCAGTGGTTACGGTATTGCAGCAAATGACCTGGACGGTAGAAGGCGTAACGCGCGAAGCATTGGTGCATCCGTCAAGCAAAAATTCAGGCGCCGCGCCTGTCATATTTGCCTTTCATGGTCATGGCGGCAAAAGCAAAGGTTTTGCACAAAAAGGATTTGAGCTCGAATGGCCCGAAGCCATTGTTGTGTATCCACAAGGTTTGCTTAGCGAAGGACATAGCGATCCTCAGGCGAAAGCTACCGGCTGGCAACATAACGTGGGCGAAGTGAATGTGCATACCCGTATCAAAGACCAGGATCTCAAGTTTTTTGATGCGATGCTCTCTCAATTCAGAAATATGTATAACGTAAACATGAACCAGGTGTTTGCCCATGGATGGTCTAACGGTGGCAACTTTGTATATGATGTATTATGGGAAGCGCGAGAAGATAAGCTGGCGGCACTGGCTCCGGCAGCAGCCACACTGCGCTCCTCGAAAAACAAAAACCCTATGCCTGTCATTCATATAGCCGGTACAAATGATGACAAAGCTGCCTTCAGCAAACAACAGCAAACTGTAGAAGAATTGCGCAAATTAAACAAGTGTTCATCCAACGGTACTGTATGGGCTAAAGGTGGAAATGGACTGTTGGGCACCCGCTATGCATCGTCTGTCAATGCGCCGGTCGTGATGTTGCAATACAATGGTGGACATGGTTATCCATTTACAGTGCCACCTTATATTGTTCAGTTCTTTAAAGAAGTAGCAAAAGGTTAATCAACTGTTACTGTCAAAGCAACGCAAAGCTGCATGATACTGCAAGGGAATGCCTGGCAATACATGGAACTGAAAAGTGCTAGAAAATGTAACAGTCATCTGTTTCAATTGTAATACTATGGTTACTATTATGCAATGATAATTCGTTGTATAATAGTAACCTTTTTTTATACATCCTCTTCTACGTCAAAATGTTGCCTGACGGTGTTGCTGCTTTTTAATGCCGCTACAAAAATTGCCCCGCCAATTACATTGCCAGGTACGGCCAGCAGCATGAAATAAATGAAATCCCTATAAGTGATTTCTACTGTTGATAATGCGCTCGTCATTACTTCGGCTGCACCTACAATGCTGTGATGCAGCCCGGTAATGCCAATCACAAAGGTGACGAGAATAATGATGAATATGCGGCTGATGGTATCGCCGGAAGAGGTGATGAGCCAGCCTAACAAACCCATAAGCCATCCGGCTAATACTGAACTGCCGGCAATATTGTACCACCGGTAATCGAGAATATTGCTGGCGATATAATGATAAGCTTCTGTGCTGATGATATTCATGTTGACAGGCAGTGTAGACAGGATAACACTAAACAAAAATGCACCGGTGATATTTCCTGCCAGCACAATGCCCCACAATTTCAGTAAGCTGGTAAAGCGTATTTCGCCACTTAATACTGGCAGTACAGCTACGGTTGTATGCTCGGTAAACAATTCTGACTTACCAAGAATGACAAACAGGAAGCCCAAAGGATAGCAAATGGCAAGCAGTGTGTGCAAGGCGGGTGGCGATAGCTGCTGGCTAAAGAGCGTGTACACAACGCCCATGAGCAAAACGCTGAACGAGATTTCCAGCCCGGCGCTAAAAGCGGAAAGAAGCAAAGACGCCCGTTTTCTTTTGTATTGCGTAATTGATTCCTCTGTAAGCTGCGAAAGTATTTCGTGTGCTTCCTTTGGCTTGGTCAGCGTGTCTTTAACCGATTTTGATTTCATGAAGTGATATTGGCAGATAGAAAGGGAAAACCATACCATATTCAAAGCATCGCTTTTCAGAATAGGAAGTGCACACGAATGAGTGCGTATTCAGCTTTTTATTCATAGTAAATGATGGTAGTGTGCTGTAAATTTTCATTGCATTTGTTTCATCTACATACACGCTATTTGTTTCATTCAGCAACTTCATATAAGACAATACACGTCTTCTCTATACAATAGAAGAGAGTATAGAAAAAACGGATATTGCCATTGCAAATATTCCAGTTAAATGCTATATCACCTGTTTCAGAATTTCGCGGTGGCTGCGGTCTACGTGCTCCTTAAATTCGGCATACCATTGCTGCCATTCTTCCGCTTTCATATGTCCTGTTAATGATGCTTCGTAATCTGCTAATGAATCGAAGGAAGCTTCCAATATCATTCTGTAGGCATCACCTGTAAAATCGGTAAGAACACGCGGATGTTTCATGTCCTGTAACAGTCCTTTTTGAAAAAAATTGTCCATTGCTGTTTTCGCGTCGCGGTAGTGTCCGAATTTGAGGTGGAAAGTGTCGCGTACAATATACATGGCAAGTGTTTTTAAGAGTGAAAAAATAGGCTTATCCCGGTTTGGGGACAATCGGATGTTCTATAAAGTTACGCTATTGCCTGTAAATCAATATTCTGAATACAGCGGTTAAAAGATGACATTGGCCTGAATAAAAATAATAGTCCGGCATTCCTTATTGACGTATTTTAGATAAGAGTATTCCCTTGTTACACACGCTTGTTTATAAACCCGGAAGAACGATTCTTTACCTGTAAACCGATATATAACCAGATAATTGTCATATTTCTGATACAAAACTTCTCTGTGCGTTTGTATACAATCAGCGCCGTGTACGGTGGAACAAGAATGCTTGCTTTTATCTTGTCATCAAGCCTTTCAATTACCCAAAAATCAACACTATGAAAACCTTTCACAGCCCCATCAAACGCCTCGTCCTCATTATCCTTAGTTGTGTATGTAGTATCAGCCCTTTTGCACAGGGTTTTTCGCCGGTTGCAGCCGAAAAATTGCAACATGTTCTCGACTCATTTCAAAACAATACCGATACGCCTTTTATTGGAGGCATTTCGGCGGCTATCAACGTAGATGGGCTAGCAGTGTGGAAAGGCGCTTCCGGCTTTGCCGCGCGCAACATAGATGAAAATAATAACCTGCTTCCCGGCGGCACTCCTTTTATTACAGATACGCTTTCGCGTATGTATAGCATTACCAAAACATTTACTGCAGCTCTTACGCTCGATCTGGCCAATGAAGGTGTGTTTAGCCTTAGCAGTCCGATAATTATGTATCTCCCGCTGCTCTCTGCCTATAATCCCGAACTGAATACGTCCGTTACCATTCATCAACTGTTGGCACACGAAAGCGGCTACTCAGACTATACCGATGAGCCGGACTTTCAGGTAGCTCTTGCTTACCAGCCTACACACATCTGGACGCCCTACGAAATTACCGCCTATGTGCACCAGGAAGCTGCGCCGGGAGCCGTGCGCAAATATTCCAGCACCAACTATGCATTGCTCGGTGCTATCATTGAGGCGGCTACAGGCACACCTGTAGAACAATTGTTCCGAAAAAGGTATTTTGACAAGCTGGGTTTGTCGTCTTTATACCTTGCGGGAAGGGAAAGCATTGGCAACCGTGGCTACCTGGCTGCCCCACACGATAATATCAGCCCGTTCAATCCTATTTTCTCCGTTACGGGGCAGCCCTTATTTCCGGATACAAGTACCAATATTTCACGTTTTCCTTTCGATGGCGTTGTGTCGGCTGCCTTTACAGGCGGTGCCATGGCGGGCAATGCCACTGATGTTTCCAAATGGGGAAATGCGCTGTTTGGCGGAAGAGCTACGCACGAGGCTACAATCGATTCAATGACGCATTCTATATCGCCTTATCCTGATGAAGACGGTGATTATCTGGGTTATGGGGTGTTTTCGAATCATAAAATCAGTGAAACCGATTCCTTCATCGGGCACAATGGCAATGCCCTTGGTTACCGTGCTATTATGTTTTATCAGCCGGACAGGAAAATGACCATTGCTGTTCTTATCAATTTTCATGGAATTGATCCTTATTCTATTGGAAGGGAATTGTATAAAGTGTTGCCCGACTTTTTATGCGGAGCAAAAGATCACCGGGTGTCGCTTTGTTACAAGGGATATTCTTTGTGTCTGCCTCGTACTGTTGCGCCTTTTCTTTTGAAGCGTGGCGCTTACCTGAGCAGTTGCGGGCAACCGCTTCTCCTCAATACGGATTCGCTGCTCCTGGCAGATTTGTCTCCATCCGAGCTCACGGCGGCAGGTATTTCAAAGTTGGATAATGCAAAGGATGAACTCCGGGTTTATCCCAATCCAATTCAAAAACAGGCTTCCCTCTCTTTTCGCGCAGGACACCCGGGGCTGGCAAGCCTGCGCATTGTCGACATAAATGGCAAACCGGTCAAGCAATTGTTTAGCGGGCAAATGAACAAAGGAGAACTCCGGACTGCTACCTTAAACGCCACTGCACTGCCTGCTGGCATTTACATCGCTATTCTGCAAACTTCTGCCGGCAGTACACGGCAAATGCTGGTAATAAATCATCAGTAAGTCGTACGCTTGTTTTTACCATGTAAGCTGCCTGCAGATTCTTTCTGCAGGCAGCTTTGTGTTATGATCAATAAACTGCCTGGCAGGCGCACGCCAGAAAAGCAGAAGCTCCTTCACAGGCACCATGCGTGTAATCAAAGCGCATAGACAACTGCATTGCGCATGATGGTCGTGAAAGGGTGGACGGCTATGCAGAAAAATAATTTTATTTTTGCATCACCTATGGATGCTGCCATTATGTTGCGTTGGCACCGGAAATGCAGTCGCCTGTTCTAATGATACTTCTTCTCTAACCCGCAGCTTCCCAATTGACCTCTTTTTATTCACCCGTCTGCTCTTTATCAGACACAAAACTTTTGTTATGCAAACGATTGTAGAAAATGCTGCTATAGCAGCCCGTATGTTTGACCTTTTTAATAAAGGTGAAATTGCAAAGCTGATTTCTCTTATGCATCCCAATGTCACATGGATTGTTAGCGGATCAGATCCCATTTCCTATGCCGGAACCTATAAAGGTCAGCACGATACTGCCCGCTTTTTCTCTCAACTGGCAAAGACAGTGCATTTTACCGAATTTGAAGCCGATAGAATTTTGAATGCCGATGAGCATACGGTGGTATCAATCGGGCATTTCAAAGGCAAGGTTGCCGCAACCGGCAAAGCCATTCAGTCTGATTGGGTAATGGTAATGGAGTTTGATGAGGAAGGACTGCTGGTGCACTTTCATGATTATACAGATACACAAAATGTAGCGAATGCGTTTAAGTAAACTTTGATGTGCGCAAGTATATCAGTATTGATCGTTCTGTTTTATAAACTGATTGCGTGGGTGCAGTAGCCAGCCGCTGTTTCTGCCTTTTTTATCGGGCGATTTTGCCAGATGATTGCATCGATTGCAAATGGCGCTTTGGTTATTCAGCGTCTATTAAACGGCGAGGTTTTACCTATAAAAGAAAACAACGAATGAAAGATTTGCATGAGTCTTCATGATCAGAAAAGCTATATAGCTATTCATTGATAATATGTACTATCATATAAAGAGCCCGGTAATAATACCGGGCTCTTTATATGATAGTCAGTAAATTGAATATTCCACGCCGGACTTTTCATGTGAAAAAAGCCCAATTCCAGTTGTATCTCTATCTCAGATTCATAGAATGAACGCGATAAAAAACCCCATTCTCTTTAAGCTTATTTTAATTATTTTTTTATTTATGTAAGAAAAAGTTCTACCACAATGGCACGGATATTGCCAACCGCCGCCCCGTAATCCGATATCTTTTTTGCAGACAAAAAAATGAGGAAGAGATCATTGCATTTTAAACACATCAAACAGCAGAAGCGCCAGCTTTCTGATGTCTGTTTTCCTGGAAAAGATGTGTTGAGAATGATAATGAATTGATGTTAGTTTTTACTATAAAATGAAGTGTGTAAGAGTGATGTATGTAGCCAGTGCTAAAATCAAAACAAGGTTTTTCAAACTATTGATTATCCATTTCCGGTCTATTTCAAATTCAGATATAAACCCCCTATTGGAAAGGGTGTGCGGTGTTCGTGTGCGGTTTTCTCAAAACAATTTATGTGGTAAGTATTCTCCGGGGAGTAACGAAATCCCCGGCAGAAAGGGTTAAAAAAAAGTAAAATAATGATTTTAAAAACAATGTTTCCGGGTTATTCTATGATTAAAAAATCTGTATCAGCATGTGAGCAAAAAGGTAAGCAACCTACATCAAAACAAGCTCCACGCAAAAGTGTTTCACAATTCTTTCAGTTAATGGCAATTGCCCTGTTTGCAGCCGCAGTATTCAGCAGTTGTGAAAAAGAGCAGCTCAGCAATCCGTCTGCCGACAGGAATGCAATGAATGATGGTATGATGGCCAACGCAACCAACTCGGCACCACAGGTGGATGCCGGCGCTCTCAAAAGAATCATTTACCCCGCAGCTACTTCTACTACATTGAGTGGTAGCGGAAGTGATGCTGATGGTGCAGTTACTTACAGATGGACACAGACAGGTGGCAACTCAACAGCAGCTATTGCCGAGCCTACACGTGCAAGAACCAATGTCAGCAATCTGAAACCTGGTCTTTACACGTTTACACTCACTGTAACCGATAATAGTGGCACCAGCCGTTCGGATAATGTGTTTGTAACCGTGCTGGAAACGATGACCTGGAATGTGAACGGTGTTATGCGTGAAGCGCTTGTACACCCCGCAACCGGTAACACGGGCGCTGCCCCTGTTATCTTTGCTTTTCATGGTCATGGCGGTACCGACAAAGGCTTTTCGGGCAAAGGATTTGAACTGGAGTGGCCAGAAGCAATCGTGGTTTATCCGCAGGGATTGCCCACAAAGAGCAATGGCGACCAGGCAGCTAAAAACCCGGGATGGCAGCATTCGGTGGGTGAAGTGAATACCAATACAGGTATTATCGACCAGGATCTGAAATTCTTCGATGCTATGTTGTCTACTTTGAAGAGTAAGTATAATGTCAATTCGCAACAGGTGTTTGCACACGGATGGTCCAATGGCGGAGAGTTTGTGTATGATGTGTTGTGGTCTGTACGCGCCGATAAGCTGGCAGCATTAGCTCCATCTGCAGCCGTACTCAATTCTACAAATGGAAAAACACCGCTGCCAGTGATACACACAGCAGGCACCAATGATCAGAGTGTAAAGTTTAGCAGGCAGCAGGATTGCGTTTCCAGTGTTCGCAGTTTAGATCGCTGCTCCAGCAATGGTACCAATTGGGCTTCTGGTCCCAACGGATTGTTGGGTACGAAATACGCATCCTCTATCAATACACCGGTGGTCTTTTTGCAATACAATGGCGGACATGGATATCCTGCCACTGTTCCACCGTTGATTGTGAAATTTTTCAAAGAAGTAGCCGCACTGTAAGCACATTTTTCGTTAACGCACCTTTTCAAAGCTATGATTCGTGGTAATTGACTTGTGTGATATTCAAAGGCACACATTACCCGTCGATAGTAAAAAACGATCAGCCTTTTACAACGAACAAAACATCATAAAACAGGCATCGCTCCCTATGTTGGGAGCGATGCCTGTTTTATGATGTTTTTCTACTGTCCTCTATTCTCCTTCCACATAGGTATTGCCTTTTTCTGGGCGCAGCTTATTGCCCGACCGATTCACAGTGCCATCCATTTTCACAATTTTTGGATAAAACAATCCTACCGTTTGCACCAGGTTTTGCTGCGCGTTCATCACGTCCCTGATGTTTTTGTAAGCAAAAGGCGCTTCATCCAGCCCGCCACCAATCAGTGTTACGCCCTGCTTGTGGAGCTCATCTTTCAATGCCGTTTGTGTAATGCTTTTCATTGCGGCTGTGCGGCTCATTCTTCTTCCTGCGCCATGCGAAGCCGATTGCAGCGAGGCAGGTTCTCCCAAACCTTTTACAATAAATCCGGGCGCTGTCATGCTTCCCGGGATCATGCCCAATATATCTTTCCCGGCAGGCGTTGCACCTTTTCTGTGCACAATCACTTCCCTGTCTTTATAGGTTTCTTTCCAAGCAAAATTGTGATGGTTTTCCACCCTGCATATCGGCAATGCACCCAGTTGTTTTGCCATCTTATCATGAATAACATGATGACAGGCGGAAGCATAGTCGCCGGCAAGATTCATCGCCATCCAGTATTCAACACCTTCTTCTTCATCGAGATCCAGCCAAGCAAGGTTTACTGCTTCTTTTGGCAGGCGCCGTTTTTCGCGCGCCAGCTTCGTATAATGGTTGGCGATATTGGCACCCAAACCCCGCGATCCAGAGTGCGACAGCATGCCGACGTAAACGCCTGCTTCCAGACCCAACACCTCGTCTTTGCGTGGAATTTCCACAACGCCAAACTCAACAAAATGGTTGCCCGATCCCGATGAGCCCAATTGCCTTGCTGCCTTTGCCTGCAAGCCTTTCACAAAAGGAATGGCATCAAATACCACACTGTCCAGCACTTCGCTTTACGATGGTTTGGCAAACTCTTTACCGGCGCCGAATAACGTGATTTCGTTTAGTTCGCGCATAAAGTAAGATTGCCGTTGCTGCAGTTCTTTCGGGTGCATATCAAACACGCTAAGGCACATGCGGCAGCCAATATCCACACCCACGCCATATGGAATCACCGCGTTTTCGGTAGCCAATACACCGCCTATCGGCAAGCCATATCCCGAATGTGCATCGGGCATCAGCGCGCCGGCTACACTCACGGGCAGTTTGCTGGCCGCATGCATCTGTTGCAATGCACTTTCTTCTATGTACTCTGCACCAAAAATGTTGAAATGAACACCCTTGTTCATTAGTTGTATTTCATCGCCCGTCGATATTTCCTTTGGCATCAGCAGCTTGGCAATGTTGCCCAGATTTGCATCTTCTATAAACATAGCCGGTTCGGTCAGCATGTTGCTCAGCACTTTGAGCGCGTCGTCTTTTGAGCGGTGCTTATAGTGTTTTTCCATCACGTTCATCGCCACGCTTATTACCGGTCCTTCCGGAAAACCGATGGCTCTTAATTCCTTGCCTGTTAACTTTAGTTTTGCCATGGCTCTATCCCTTTTTGTGCAACAGCCATTTGGGGCTGTAATCGTTCTGTTTGTCTCTCAACTTTTGTTCCGGCTATCGCACCGTACTGCGGCACACCGCCGCCGCACATACCCATCACCGCGGTACCTGCGCATATCCGGCAGCCCATCGGCAGGTAAGCAGGCTTCGGGCAATGTGTAGCACGTTGGTTACATAAATGTTTCCTTTAAAGCTTAGTTTCATATTTCTATCTGCCTTAAAGCCGCACCAGTACAGATATCTGCATACAGCATATCGTGATAAAGCGAATCAGCAATCATTTGATATAACCGTCACGTAAGGTCTGTCTTCTATCAAAAGATGTATTAAAACGTACTATCCTTCATAATAATGCATCGGCATCCATTTGCAGTATATCAGTCATTGGTTTGTTTGTCAAAGGATTCTTTTCGCTTTTTCTATCTTCCCGGCGCCTGTTGTAATGCCCGTCTGTCAGGTGATACAGCCTTTTGTTCAGATCGTTTCTTTCCAGGTAATTTCTGATAATCTGTATGCGGCTTTCAATCTCTTCATTTCTGACCCTTGTTTTTGAAACGATATTTGCATCCACACGCAATACAAAACGCCACCGCTCTTTGAAGACGTAGCGAAGTGCCATTTGTCTTTTGCTATGGGTCATTACCGATATTTCACTGAACCAGTTCTTTTCTTCCTCTGTAAATTCCAAGCGGTTAAATTGATGGATTTCAGGTTGCCACAATTCCTGTGGTCTTGCCACGTATATCTTTTTGCCACCTTTCCGCTTTTTTATTCTAAAGTCTTTGCGATAGCTGAACTGCGTCGTATTTATTTTCTTCAGGATGTTTTCAAAGAAGCCGGCATCTTTGCTACGCGCTACATCTGCCCGCAAGGCAAACGAGCGTTTCCAGCCGCGCACCACGGGCGGATGAAGTGGCAGCCATCCAAGACTGTTTTTTTGACTGTATAAAGCTCTCAGTTCCCTGTTAAGGGCTAACAATTGCCTGTCCCTTTCATCACGCGCCTGGCGTTTTCTTTGGCGCGCACTGCGCAGCCTGAAGTGTAATAATGAGAGATTTCCGGTCTCTCCATAATGTAGATTCATACCTGTTTGTTTGTTCCGGGAGCGGCAAGCCGCCCGATGAGCAGAGGAACGGAATGCATAGGAAGCTGTTGTTTCTTTTCATCATGTTATGGTTGTTGTTCTTTTCTGAGGAAATAATTTCTTTGTTTCTATAATTGAATAATGAGTAGCTGCAATCATGCTTTCTATGCTATACTGGCGTGCATGTGCCTGATTGCCCTGGCAACATGATATAACTATGCCTCCTGCCATGTTGAAATATTTTTACAGGCATTACCGGCAAAGAAAAAACCATGCAGTTGCAGGGTTTAGCTATGAATAAGTATTAGGAAACTTAATTGTAATTCAATGCTGATCCGCAACCGGTCATGAGTGCCGTCAGGCACGTCCCGTGTAGTTGTTGTAAAGTGTTGCGTCGCATAAAAGTGGATAGTTTGCAGTGGTAAAGATAAAAGTAGTTTTTGAAAACGTACTTTCTTTCCTTTTTTTCAAAGGAACCGGGTCATCGCGTTGCGCGAGTTGAAATATTTCTGATACTCATTTTGTTGAAATTGGGAACTTCACATGCATTGGAATCAGCTGAAAAACACACGCTCGATGGTCCAGTATAAAGCCGTAAGACCAATGAGAGCAGATAAGGGGAAAACAACCCGTTTCCTGTAGTGGCTTATATTGCGCAACGGTATAATGATGAAGGCAAATACAGCGATTATAATGGTAATCTGCCCCAGCTCTACACCTACATTGAACGACAGGATAGAAGTGATGAACTGGTTGCGTGGCAGCCCGATTTCGTTTAGCGAACTGGCAAAGCCCATTCCGTGTATAAGCCCGAACAAAAACACTAGCAGCACGCGCCATGGTTTCAGCTCTGTGAGCAGCAGGTTTTCCACGGCGATAAACAGGATAGACAAAGCGATAATGGGTTCTACAACCGCACTTGGCGCAACTATCAGGTTTTGCATACTCAACGCCAGTGTGATGGAGTGCGCCACCGTAAACGCTGTAGCCTGCCATAATATTACGCTTGCTTTGGTACTGAGAAGGCAAAGCCCGATAACGAATAAAATATGATCAAAACCCTGTGGTAGTATATGTGTAAAGCCAAGCTTCAGATAAAACCAAATGACATCCTGTGCCGGTGCTTTTTCCAGCGCATAATTAATAGTGTGCGCCCAACTGCTGGTTGCCGAAAACAGCAACAACACGACACCTGTGAATGATGAGAACCTGGCCAGCTTCTTTTGCTGTATCATGTTCAATTTGAAAAGCTGCATCTCTTGTTAGTTCTGAATGATGGCGGCAGTTTGATTTTGTAAAACCATGTCTATATAAGGATTGGATTGCGAGGTTTCTCCCAATGTTTGTTTTGCCAATTCCTTATTGCCGGCTTTAAAGTAAATAAGTGCTGCACGGCTCAGCAGCACCGGGTTTTTAGAATTTGTTTTCAATGCCGTTTTTACGTAAGGAAGGGCTTTGGTATATTCACCCATGTTGTAATACACCCAGGCGACCGTTTCATTCACGTCTATGTTTTCGGGGCGGCGGTTCCATTCTTTCATGGCGTGATCGAGCGCTTTGTCTTTGTCGTTTAGTTTCAAATAATCATAAGCCAGTTCCCTGTCGGAGTAGTGACCTACGGTTGCGTCTTTATCGCCTTCCTGCGCGTCTTTGTTCAAACCGTCCACAACGTCTTTCAGAATTTCATCTGCTTTTTTGGTTTGCCCAATTTGCCGGTAGGCATCCGACATTTCTTCCCGTATGGTATTATCCGTAACTATCGAATCTGCTTTCTGATATAGTGCAATGGCTTTCTTATAGTCTTTTTGTGCCATAGCCACATGTGCCAGTCCTGCAAGTGCGTAAGGATAATCAACACGCATGCTCAGCGACTGATTGTAGAGTTGCTCCGCTGTTTTGTAATCGCCGGTTTTTTCGTAGAGTGCAGCCAGTTGTGTTCTTGTCCATTCGGTATATTCATCTCCTTGTCCGCCAGCTTCGGCAGCCATCTTCATGGCAGCAATAGCGCCGGCATAATCGCCAAATATCTCGCGCAGGTAAGACACACGCGAGTAAGACGTAAGATCTGGACGGATAGAAACCATTTTATCGGCATATACAACAGCCGAATCGTAATTGCCCATTTCCACATTGCCATCTACCATCAATCCATAGATATAGGCATTGTATGGATTGATTTTTTGTGCCTGCTCCGCTACTGCCAGTCCGTCGGCAAAGTGGTGCTGCGACATATAGATAAGTGCTTTGTAAACCAGTGCATCAAAATTGTTGGGATCTTGTTTCAATACATCGTTTGCATATTTCATCGCGGCTTTGTCGTAGTACATATGATTACCGGTGATGCGGGCTTCTTTTATATAAAGACTGGCAAGCTGCAAAGCCGATTTTGTATCTACAGGATCGGTTTTCAGCGCAGCCAGCAATTGAGTTCCTTTTTGTTTGGTAGCCAGCCATTCGGGTGTGGTGGCCGCTTCTCCTTTTCGGTCCACGAGTGCATACACCTGTGTTGCTTCTTCTTTTTGTGTGTTGTTGTATTTGTAAAGAATTCCTGCTACCGCAACGCAAAAAATAACGATGCTAACGAGGTAAATGTGGCTCTTTTTCATAAAATCAAATTTCAATTAATAGTCAGAAAGTCTGGTAAACAGCAGTTGAGGTTTTTTAAAAAAACCTTATTACACAGCACTGAAGCTGTGTAATAAGGTTGAAAGATAGAACGATTATAAATGAACTATTGCTTTACTATTTTCTTTGTGTCTATGCGTTTGCCATTGTCTTCGGCAACGATCGTATACACACCGCTTGAGAGTGAAGACAGGTTAATCTGCGCACTGCCATCTTTTACCATTTGCGTAGCTACTACTTTGCCTGTATTGTCGTACACATACAAACGAAGAGATGTAAGGGATGAATAAATCCTCACAACATTGGTAGCCGGGTTTGGAGAAACGGTAATGATATTGTTGAACACAAACTTCGCTGTTTGCACTGCTGATGTAGCAGATCTGCCATCTTTATCTACCTGTTTAATGCGGTAGTAGTTGATGTTTTTCAGCGAAGGAGAACTGTGTACATACTGGTAGCTGCTGTTGTTATTATTACGTGAAGCTACCGTGGTCAGTGTTGCATAATGAATGCCGTCCTGGCTGTATTCTACAGTATAATGATCGCTGTTTACTTCATTGGCTACCTGCCAGCGGAGCACTACGGTTTCAGCAGATTTTGCAGCTGTAAAGCTCAGGAAACGTACAGGTAATACCGTGCTTTTCGGACCCGCGTATTCAGCGCCGGTAAAGCCTCTCCATGGTGTTTGCACATATGGGAAGCAAGGTTTAAAAGTGGTATCGTTTTGCGTAACACCAGCATTAAAGCCCAGTACGTCAGAAAGATCCTGCGTTACAGGGTCGCCGCCCAATACATAATCATCATACCACAAGCCAATGGCTGCGAGCGCAACGCCACCTACTGCCTGAAGCTCGATAGTGGTTACATCATCTTCCAGTCTTCTGCCATTGGGAAAGCCGTCCATGTTTGGTATAAATTGCATGTCGGCGCTACCATTATAGGCAGGATTGGTAAGACCCAAAACGGCTGCATACACAAGACCCAGTGAGCTAAAGTGTACATTGTCTCTTGGTGTCACCGGAACCGCCATATTCAGACGCAGATAATCGCCGAGAGTAGGCAGGAAGTTGTTGACAAACGGTTTGCCCGGAGACAAAGGACTGCCTGCAGGTTTGCCTGTAGCCAATTGGTAAGGAGGCAGGTTGGGAACACCGGTATAAAAGATAGGAAGAATGTCTACCGCACGTGGGCTGGTGCTGTCGGGCAGCAACAATCCGCCAAAGTTGGCTTCAGATAAAGCGGTACCATCCAGTGCTGCTGTGCCTTTCAGATCATACAAGCCTTTATGTCCGTTTCTGAAATCGAAAGAACCGAGAGAATTTGTTTGAATTCTCAGGTCTGCCAGTCCGGGAACAGCAGCACCAAAGGCAGATTCGTCCATATACAAGGCCAGCTCCGGATTTTCGAAGTAAGGAATGAAAGCATCGTCACCGGAAGGTAGTGTTGCATTCCATTTGTCTTTCTGACCAATCGGGATGATGGCTTCGTTGGTAAGTGGCATGCCGAGGCGCGATACCTGAACCCATTCGTTGCCTACAGTGTATTGACCTGTAGTTGAATCGAACGTCGTTACTTTTCTGCGGCTTGCAGAAGCATATACGCCAATTACAAAATCACCATCGAGAATGCTGGTAGCTTGTGAAGTGGTTTTGCCATCTTTCTGCAACGTAGAAATAGGAACTTCCACGCAGATAGAATGTACATTGTATTTTGCTACACCATCTCTGCCGTCTCTTCTGAAACCGCCCACATCAAAGGCAGCGCCCAGGTCTACAAAGAAAGGATCATCGGCAGGACCGCAAAATACTTTTTCACCTGTACTTGCTGTTGCTTCGGCATTGGTCATGAGTGTTTCGTAGGTAGTGCCCAAACCAACTGTGCCGTTTTCAATGGAACGGGGTCCAATGTTGTTGGGAGGAACAATAC
Source organism: uncultured Chitinophagaceae bacterium (assembly GCA_963760045.1). Classification (GTDB taxonomy): domain Bacteria; phylum Bacteroidota; class Bacteroidia; order Chitinophagales; family Chitinophagaceae; genus Ilyomonas. Next base: position 29,210 of record CAVXBN010000025.1, on the reverse strand, counting down.
CTTCTTTTACGATTATAGCAAAACTTTTGCCCCCGTTTGTACTGCGTTCCAGCATGTAAGTGGTTTTCAGGTTTTGCTTGCCCAGCCTGATATTGAAAAATGTAGTCGGATCTTCATTGATACTTTTAAAAGTAAAACGATAGATAATATCATCGCCGGTAGTACCTGTATTGTTGTCTACATGTATTTCGTAGCGGATGTTTTCTCCAAAATTGTAATAATTAGGACCTCCGTTGGGAAGCTCAAATGGAATATAGTTGGCGATCAATACGATTTTGCTGCTGTCGCATGGGCTGCGAAACGCGTACAGATCTGTATTGTCGGCCAGCGGATCGTTGGAAATTAAAGGCGCTTCGCGATGAGACGATGCTGTGGCTGTATAGCTGAATGCAATACAAAGCAGGGCAGCCGTATATAATTTTATAAATGGTTTCATGTTCATTTCGATTTGGTGGTTAGAACCTTGGTTGTAAAGTGTAATCGTATCCTCTCCAAGGAGTTTGCACATATGGGAAAGAGGCTTTGAAAGTTGTGTCGTTGTGGGTGATACCGGCACTGAAGGTTAATACATTCAGTAGGTTTTGCGATACTGGATCGCCGCCGTTATAACTATAATCATCATACCACAAGCCAATGGCTGCGAGCGCTACGCCACCTACTGCCTGAAGCTCGATAGTGGTTACATCATCTTCCAGTCTTCTGCCATTGGGAAAGCCGTCCATGTTTGGTATAAACTCAACGTTTGCGTTGGTATTATACCGAGCGTCGGTAAGACCCAATACAGCCGCCTGTACCAAACCCAGTGAACTGAAATCTGCACTGTTGCGTGGTGTTACGGGTGTTGCCATATTCAGTCTCAGCATGTCGCCGAGAGTAGGCAGGAAGTTGTTGACAAACGGTTTGCCAGGAGACAAAGGACTGCCTGCAGGTTTGCCTGTAGCCAACTGGTAAGGAGGCAGGTTGGGAACACCGGTATAAAAGATAGGAAGAATGTCTACCGCACGTGGGCTGGTGCTGTCGGGCAGCAACAATCCGCCAAAGTTAGCTTCAGATAACGCGGTACCATCGAGTGCTGGTGTGCCTTTCAAATCGTATAAACCTTTATGTCCGTTTCTGAAATCGAATGCACCGAGAGAAGCGGTTTGAATACGCAATGCATTGAGTGAAGGAACAGCAGTTCCAAACTGCGAGTCATCCATATACAGGGCCAATTCCGGGTTTTCGAAATTGGGTATATACGCCGTATCGCCGGTAGGATAGGAGGCATTCCATTTGTCTTTCATGCCTAGTGGAATCACTACTTCGTTGGTAAGCGGCATGCCTAAGCGAGACACCTGTACCCAGTTTCCGCTATAGCTTTTTGAGCCGTCATCTTCAAACACACTCGTTTGCTGGCGGCTTGCACTGGCCCAAACGCCAATTACGAAATCGCCATCTAGAATGCTGGTAGCGTTTGTAACGGCTTTGCCATCTTTCTGCAGCATACTGATAGGAATTTTCAGTGCAATGCTGTGAACATTGTAGCGCGCAAGACCATCTTTGGTTGGATTGACACTATTGTTTTCAGGTCTGAAATTGCCCACATCAAATGCGCCGGAAATGTCAACGAAAAATGGATCGTCGACAGGACCGCAAAAGATTTTTTCGCCTGCAGTAGTCGAAGCGATTGCCTTTGTCATCAGTGTATTGTAATCGGTGCCTAAGCCTACCGTTGCATCTTCTATAGAACGGGGTCCTATATTGTTGGGTGGCACTACACCATCTTTCACGATGGTGACAAACAAACCTCCGCCGATGCTTTTTTCGCAGGTATAGGTTGTTTTCAAATTTTGCTGCCCCAGCCTGATATTGAAAAAGGTAGTAGAATCTTCGTTTACACTTTTAAATGTAAATCGGTAGGTAATGTCGTCGGCGGTAGTAGCTGTGTTGTTTTTAATGTGAATTTCGTAACGGATGTTTTCACCAAACGTATAATAGTTGGGACCGCCTTCGGGCAATTCCAACGGAATGTAGTTGGCAATGATCGTTACAGTAGTCGTGTCGTCGGGACTGCGGAAAGCATACACATCAGTGTTGTCGGCCAGTGGATCTACAGAAATGAGTGGTGCTTCGCGGTGCGAGGAGGCGAAAGAAGCGTTCACAACTATTGCAAACAACAATAGCAGTGATAACTTCCAGAAAACAATGTGTACAGTTTCCCTTGTCATAAATTTTGAAATTTGAAATTATAAATAGTAAAAAAATCCAATATTGAACGCTGTTAATGAAAATGAAAAAAGCCAAAGGGGTATACGCAATTTGTAAAGTCGTCAGTTTGCCACTTTCCCATTTTTAATCGATGAAAAATTGCATGAAGCGTATTATAAGCTTCGCTGCAGAAAAATTATCTGTACATATGTTGTAAACCGTTTGAGAATAAAGCGCAATCGTAAATGGTAAATACCCCTGTATGTTTTTGAATTAGCTGTGTCTGAAGCAGTTCTTTTTCATGTAAGCGAGGGCAATTGTCAATGTTTATGTCATTGTTCCATATTATCAAAATTGGCACCAGATAATCACTCAAAGGAATGATGGATGAAAAGCCGGAAGAAATAACAGGTAAATGTTATTGATTTTATGGCAAGTAGCAGGGGGTAAGCTATTGGTAGCCAGGTAAATGGTCAGACAGTTTAGAAGAAATAACGGTTAAATATCTTTTATACATTTAATGAATAATGATGGCACAAACAGCTGCCAAATAAAACTGCCGGACCTTTTCCAGGTACCGGCAGTTTTTATTTTCAGCAAAAGCGGGATTTTGTTTTACCAAAGCGCAATATCTCGCTGAACAAACGTTACAGGCTGAGCGTTATTTTTTTCTCGCCTGTGTTGATAATTTTATAGATGGCGTCGATAATCTTTAAATCTTTCAAGGCTTCTTCTCCGTCTACGGGCACTATTGGCTGCTTGCCCTGCAAAATGATCGCCGACATTTCGTCCATCTGCAGTGTTTGGTGCGTGACTACCGGTTGGTCTATTTCGCCTTTGTGTGTGCGTCCGCGTATGGGACCATAACCTGTAGCCGGGTTCAATTCGGCAAAGCCATCAAGCCCATCGAGGAAAAACCTGTCAAGGTTGTTCATACTGTAGGTAGACAAACAGGAAGCTACGGCGCCGCCCGGAAAGCCAAGCTGAAACTGTATGGTTTCATCGATGCCTTTTTTAAATTTTTCAGGATTGTTTTTTGTTTCTTCAGCAGTTACCCACACCGGGTCTTCGCCAATCATGTACCGCGAGCCATTCACCGAATAAATGCCGATATCCATCATGGCACCGCCGCCAGAAAGGGCAGGATTGAGACGCCATTGGTTGGGGTCGCCAATCACAAAGCCCGACAAACCTTGGAAAAAAGTGATTTTGCCAAACTCGCCGGCATTCCTCATCCGGATGATTTCGAGCGTATGCGGCTCAAAATGCATGCGATAGCCCACCAGCAGTTTCACACCCGCTTTTTTGCAGGCATCTATCATTACCTGGCCTTCTTCTGCATTCACTGCCATTGGTTTTTCACAGATGGCATGTTTGCCGGCTTTTGCCACTCGTATCACCTGGTCTTTGTGCAATGCATTGGGGGTAATTACGTATACGGCATCAATATCCGGGTTGTTTTTGATGTTATCAAAGTTCTCGTAGTTGTAGCAGTTTTTTGCAGGAATGTCGTATTTCTTCTGCCAGTCTGTAAGCTTTTCCGGGGTGCCGCTGATAGCACCCACAAGTTTTGCAGCCTTGCAGGTTTGCATGGCTTCTGCCACACGTGTGCCATAGCTACCCAAACCCAGTATCGCAACCCGCAGTATGGGTCCGTCGTAGGGAATAGGTTTGGCTGCTTGTTGTGCTGCAGTTGCTTCTTTCAAAAATGGCAGAGCAATAGACGCAGCCGTTATTTTTTGTAAAAAATTACGCCGTGAGTTCATACGTTGGAATTTGTGTTATTAAAAGTTGATAGTAAACAGGAGGCCTGGAATGAGCCCTTGTTGCAAGATATATAAACAAGTGAAAGAAGCAGTCATGTAAAATTGAGAACAGCAAAATTTACATTGCATTTCTTTTGTTTGGATGGCTTGCGTACTGACAGTAGAATAACTGAGCGGTGGATGGATTGAGGTTGTAAATTGCTAACACGTTGAGTGTATATCACATTTGCGAGGATACAGCAACAATAGTAACCACGAAATGGATTTCTTGTTTTAGGCAATCCGTCACATGATTACCATAAAGAATGTAAAAAGAAGTAGCAGGAAACTTAACAGCTTGGCTGCGGCATCAACCACCGGTTTGATATACACATTCTTCCCGTTTGTCGCCACACCATTCTTCATCCACAGCTTCAATCTTACATTTACGCAATGGCATCTTCCTGGTACAAAAGAAAATGGGTTGTGGTTTCTTTGCATGTGGCTGCATGGATGATCGTGTTTTTACTGCCATTACTCCTGCAGCAATCGGTGCAGAATTCCAAAAAAGAACATGTTGTAGTCGACAGAAGCTGGTTCATCTATCTCGCCGTTTTTACAGACATGATTTGGGTGTTCCTCTTTTATTTCAATGCGTATGTACTGTTCCCAAAGCTGGTTTACAAAAAGAAGTTTCTTGTTTATATAATGATACAGATACTGCTTGTAGTATCGCTGATGTCGTTTCACTGGTTGTTTTTTACACTCATCATCAGGCAGTTACAATTTACACTTAGTGGTTTTCTTTTGTTTAATATTTTCCCCTATCTGTTTATTCTTGCCTGCAGCACCGCCTATAGGATGATACAGGATAAAATGGAAACAGAAAAGCTGCTGCAGGATCGCATCACCGAAAATCTGAAATCGGAACTCTCGTTTTTGCGCAGCCAGGTAAATCCTCATTTTATGTTCAATGTACTGAACAACATGGTAGCCCTTGCCCGAAAAAAATCTGACCAGCTGGAGCCATCGCTGATACAGCTTTCCTCGCTCCTGCGCTATATGCTCTATGAAACAGATGAAGAAAAGGTTGCGCTCGAAAAAGAAATAGAATATCTGCATAGTTATATTGACCTGCAGCAACAGCGTTTTGGTAAAAAGCTTGTAGTCAACGTAGACATTTCAACGGCCGATAACAGTTATGAAATAGAACCGATGCTGCTCATTCCGTTTGTGGAAAACGCATTTAAGCACGGCACAGGAATGATTGAAAATCCACAAATAGATATCGAACTGAAAGCCAGCAATCACCTGCTGCACCTGACGGTAAAAAATAAATACAACAGCGCACAGGTAGAAGTAAAAGATAAAACTTCCGGTATTGGATTGACCAATGCGAAACGCCGACTCAACCTCTTGTATGGCGCTGGTCATACCTTATTGGTAACGGATAAAGATGGTTGGTTTGTAACTTCGCTTCAAATAAAACTGCACTGATGCTGCGTTGCCTTGCCATAGATGATGAGCCACTTGCGCTGGAACTGCTGGAAGATAATATCAGCCAGGTGCCTTTTTTGCAGCTCGTTGCGCTTTGTTCCAACCCCATAGAAGCCATGAGTGTATTGCAGCAGCAGCCCGTAGATCTCATTTTTCTCGATATACAAATGCCGGGTTTAACGGGTCTTCAGTTCCTCAAAAGCATGGCGCAAAAACCCATGTGTATCCTCATTACAGCCTACGAAAAATATGCACTTGATGGCTATAGTCTCGATGTAATAGATTACCTCGTGAAACCTGTGCCGATGGAGAGGTTTATAAAAGCCTGCAACAAAGCGTGGGAGCTTCATCAGCTGAAAAATAAAGCGCTCGGCACCACCCGTGAAAGCGCGCCCGGTTACCTGTTTGTAAATGTGGAATACAGCCTTGTAAAAGTGGTACTGAACAACGTGATGTGGGTGGAAGGTTTGAAAGATTACATCAAGATTCATCTTCACAATACAAGCAAGCCTATCGTTACGCGCATGAGCTTGAAGGCAATGGAAGATGAAATACCCGCCGGTTCATTTCTCCGCATTCACAAAAGTTATATTGTTTCTGTCAGTTTCATAACTGCTATCCGTAAAAACAGTGTATTCATCGGCGATATAGAGCTTCCTGTAGGAGAAAACTACCGTGATGCACTTACCGCAATTACCGGCAGGCAAAGCGGCTGAAAAAGCCTTGATTTCCATTATTTTCTCTGTTGCTTCCTTTCACTTATCCGCCATCGCGGCTACTCACTTTTGCCAAAAACTATCTCTGCCCGCGTACCTTTACTGCCTTTAACATAACCAAAACGTTTCCACTTTTTCGTAGCAACATTTTCCGGTTATTGTCTCATTTGCCCCAAACATCTTCCACTCGTTGCACCGGTAGCTTTGTGGTCTCAAGCCTTAGTTATGAAAAAAATATTTTTCCTCATCCCAGCCTTTTTCCTTCTTTTTTGTTTAGGGGCATCGGCACAGTTTCCGGGCGGCGGTGGTGCTTTTGCCGGCAAGCAAATGCCCAATGCAGGACATGTTTACGGCAAGCTCACTGACAGTGATGGAAAACCGGTTGCCGGAGCTTCTGTTATTATCCTTCAATCTAAAATGGACACCATCGACTCACAAGTCGAAAGATATATTGGTAAAAGGGCTCACTTCCAGCAATATTGGCGAGTTCAGTTTTGATGAATTGCCGGTTACGGGACTCACCATCAAAATTTCGGCTACAGGGTTTCAAACCCTTTCAGCAGCAGGTCATGTTCTTCGATCCTTCGAAAGCACCAAAGCCGGGCGAAACTCCTGCACAGCCTGCTGGTATGCCATCCTTTAGTAAAGATTTGGGTAAAATAGAACTCATTACAGATGCAACACAACTGCAGGATGTAGCTGTTACTTCTACCATTTCGTCTCTGAAAATGGATATTGATAAAAAAGTATTCAACGTAGAAAAAAACATCACCAGTGCCGGCGGAACAGCTGTAGATGTAATGCGCAATGTGCCTTCCATACAGGTAGATATTGATGGTAATGTAAAACTCCGCAACGCCGCACCAACCATTTATGTAGATGGCAGGCCTACTACCTTGTCGCTCGACCAGATACCTGCCGATGCCATTCAAAGCGTGGAAGTGATTACCAACCCATCTGCCAAGTACGATGCATCGGGTGGCAATGCGGGTATACTCAATATTGTTTTAAAGAAAAATAAGAAAACCGGTTACAATGGCAATCTCATGGCAGGTGTAGATAGTCGCGGTGGTATAAACGGTGGCGGCAACTTCAGCCTTCGCCAGGGGAAATTTAACCTTACCGCAGCCGGCATGACCAATATGATGCGCAACCGCAACACAGGCACAACCGACCGCCTGAACCTTGGCGACACGCAATCTCACGTGTACCAGAACAATGTGAACAAAACCAATGGTGGCTTTATGTTTGGCAAGCTGGGCATGGATTATTTTGTTACCAACAAAACAACGTTATCGTTATCTGCAATAAAGGTTCATGGCGAATTCAAACCTAATGAAACCATTGACATTACAACAGACAGCCTCTTCAACAGCGGCGATATCAAAAGCGCATACAGCCAGAGGCTGAGTGCCAGCAGCCGTATTTTTAATGCCAACGGATTGCAGGGAGGTTTTGTGCACAACTTTGCCAAAGAAGGCGAACAACTAACGGGAGACGCCAATTATTTTTCGGGAAAAAATTCAGGCGATGCCATGTATACCACCAACTATTATGCAGGCAGCAACATCAGCGGTACGCAATTGCAAAGAGTATTGAGCAACGGTACCAACGAATTTTTGACCTTACAGACCGACTATGCAAAACCGCTTGGCACCAAAACAAAACTGGAAACTGGCTTGCGTGCACAATTGCGCAGCCTTACCAGCAACAACGATACGTATCTTGGCGCTACCGAAGCACAGTTTGAAAAGGTAAACACCGGCTCTACCAATTACAAAAACCACGATAATGTATACGCAGCGTATGTAAGCGTAAAAAGTTCCATCAAAGACTTTGGATACCAGGTTGGACTTCGTGGAGAAAGCAGCGATTACAAAGGTGAACTGACCAATACCGGCGAAACATTCAGTAACAAATACCCGATCAGTTTGTTTCCTTCGGTGTTTGTAAGCCAAAAACTGAATAGCAAGCAGGAACTGCAGGCAAGCTATACACGTCGTGTAAACCGTCCAAACTTTTTCCAGGTGATACCATATACCGACTATACTGACAGCCTCAACATTACGAGCGGTAATCCGGGTTTGGTGCCTGAGTTTACCAACTCATTTGAAATGAGCTATGGCAAAACTTTTAAAGGCAACAACAACATTCTGACTTCTATTTATTACAAGCACACTGATAATCTCATCACCCGTTATCTGCAGAAAGATATCAATGCAGCTACGGGAAAGGAAGATTTGATTAACACTTATATCAATGCAAATTCAAGCTACTCTTACGGTGCAGAATTTACCTCGGTAAACTACCTGACCAAATGGTGGGATGCAACAACCAACGTCAACGTTTATAATTCTAAAATCAATACTGATAATATTACGCGGCACTACCTCGCAGGATGCTATGTGGAGCATGTTTGGCAAGCTGAACAACAACTTCAAACTGCCACACAATTTCGCTATTCAGCTATCAGGCACTTACCAGAGCAAAACCAACCTGCCGGTCAGCACCAATTCAGGTCAGCCAGGTCCGCCTATGATGCAGGCGCAGTCTTCATCGCAGGGTTATATCCGCTCGTTCTGGGGTACTGATATTGCCATCCGGAAAAGCTTCCTGAAAAGCAATGCAGCTACGGTTAGCCTGAGTGTAAGCGACATTTTCAGAACACGCAAACAGGATCAGTATTCTTACAGCAATTATTTTGTACAAAATTATTATCGCCTCAATAATCCGCAGCTTGTAAGAATCAATTTCTCATACCGTTTTGGTAAAATGGATGCCACGCTGTTCAAACGCACGAAGCAGTCTTCCGGATTGGGAGAAGCCACGCAGGGAATGCAGTAGTCAATTTCTTTCGTAAAAGTATATGCAAGCAATAGTATACTTACCCACCCTTAAAAAAAAAACTACAAAGCCGGCTCTCCACGAGATGCCGGCTTTGTTATGCAAACTATTTTTTAATAAAGATGGTCAGTGTTTTTATCCCTATTCGCGAGACTATTTTGCAGGAGTAATCACGATGTTCCTGAACTCAATTGGGCCATGATCTCCCTGTATTTGCAATGGTCCGGGTTCGCCTTCTTTGCTATCAAGAGCGCCGCCCGTAATACCTGGTATTTCGCGGTTGCAAATGATACTCTTTCCGTTCAATACCACATCTACCATGCGACCCACAAGTGTGATGTCGTATGTCTGCCACTCATTCGCTTTTTTACCGGCTTTTTCGCTTGGCGCAATAAAGCCATAAATGGCACCTAGCAAGTCTAACGGCGGATGCGTGGTATCGCCGTCTTCTATCTGCACTTCATAGCGTCCGCGCAGGTATACGCCGCTGTTGCTGTGTTCAGGATATTTAAATTCTATATGCAGTTTAAAGTCGTTATAGCTATTATCGGTTACGAGGTTAGAGCCTGATTTGGGGCTTCTCAACACACCGTTTTCTGCTATCCACTGGTTGTCGCCCAGTGCATGCCAGCCGGTCAGGTCTTTTCCGTTGAACAAAGTAATGGGTTTGCCCCATACCGGTGCCTGTGTGCGCTCAAGCGATGGAGCACGTACGGCTGTCCAGCTTGCCTGTTTGCCGTTGGCAAATGTGATGGTGCCTTTTAAGTTGTCGCCTTCAAAATTGCCTTCCACCACTACATCGCTCGAGTCTGTTTCCCACTGTGGCGGTATCGAAAAATGAAAGCCATTACCGTTAGTAATGACGTGCGAAATAGGACGCGCACTACCACCCGATGCTACAAACTCACCAACCAGTGTTTTGTGTCCCGAAATCCAGATGCCCATCCATGAGGGCGATGATTTGCCATTGTAGTCTATGGTCATATCCCATCTGCCCACTACAGACTGATCATTAGCCAGCAATGCTGATAAGGTGCCGGCTTTTGTTGTATTTGCCATGAAGATCATGGCGATGAATAATGTAAAAATGTAACTCCTTTGGCGGAAGCATCGTGTAACTTTCATACTATATACTGTTTAGTGGCTCAATTTAGCATTATCTCCTGTTTGGCAAACATTCGAAAGATTTATACACGTAAAAACTGAATATAAATTGAGTGACTGCGGCAAAAATGCAGTAAACTTGCCCGTACAGAACCCAACGCAAGCATGCTCGTTAAGACATTTGGAAGTGCCGTATACGGCGTAGAAGCTATCACCATTACCATTGAAGTAAATGTAAGTGCCGGTCAGCATTATTTTATTGTCGGCTTGCCCGATAGCGCCGTGAAGGAAAGCCTTCAGCGGATAGAAAGTGCCATTAAAACAAACGATTACTACATGCCGCGCACCAAGCTTGTGGTCAATCTTGCCCCGGCAGATATTAAAAAAACCGGTTCTGCCTTCGATTTGCCTATTGCTGTAGGTGTGCTTGGCGCCACCGAACAAATAGAAGAGCCCGAACGCCTCAGCCAATACATTATGATGGGTGAACTAAGCCTTGACGGCAAGATTCAACCAATAAAAGGTGCATTGCCCATTGCCATCCAGGCACGCAAGGAAGGCTACAAAGGATTGATTGTGCCAACTGCCAATGCACGAGAAGCGGCACTCGTAAACAACCTTGCAGTATATGGCGTAGAACATCTGAACGATGTGGTGGAATTTTTTAAAAATGAATCTTCGCTGCAGCCCGTGATCGTCAATACACGCGAAGAATTTTTCGATTCGCAATATGAGTTTGACATTGATTTCAACGATGTAAAAGGTCAGGAAAATATAAAGCGGGCGTTGGAAATTGCTGCTGCCGGCGGTCACAATGCCATTCTGATTGGTCCGCCGGGCGCGGGCAAAACCATGCTGGCAAAGCGCCTCCCCACCATATTGCCGCCTCTTAGTCTGTATGAAGCTTTGGAAACAACCAAGATACACAGCGTGCAGGTAAGTTGCCGGCAAACAGTTCGCTTATTTCCAAACGCCCTTTCCGCTCGCCACACCACACTATCAGCGATGTGGCATTGGTAGGTGGTGGTAATGTGCCGCAGCCGGGCGAGATTTCCTTGTCACATAATGGTGTGTTGTTTTTAGATGAATTGCCCGAGTTTAAACGGACTGTTCTGGAAGTGATGCGGCAACCAATGGAAGAACGCAGAGTTACCATTTCGCGGGCAAAAGTGGCGCTGGACTTCCCGGCAAATTTTATGCTCATTGCTTCTATGAACCCCTGCCCGTGTGGCTTTTACAACCATCCCGATAAAGAATGCACCTGCCCGCCGGGTGCCGTGCAGAAATACCTGAACAAAGTATCCGGACCCTTACTGGACAGGATTGATCTGCATGTGGAAGTAACACCCGTTGCCTTTAGTGAATTGAGCAATACCAACAGCAAAGGCGAAAATTCTTCACAAATCCGAGACCGCGTAATCAAAGCCAGAGAGATACAAACCGAAAGGTACAAAGCCAATTCAGGCATGTATGCCAATGCACAAATGAGCAGCAAGCAACTAAGGGAAATATGTGCCATCAGCCAGGCAGGAGAAACACTGCTGAAGCGCGCCATGGAACGGCTGAACCTGAGCGCGCGTGCTTACGACAGGATACTGAAAGTGAGCCGCACAATTGCCGATTTGGCTGCGAGTAGTGATATAAAAGTAGAGCATCTTGCCGAAGCCATTCAATACAGAAGCCTCGACAGAGAAGGCTGGGCTGGATAATGGATGATGCTGATTGGTGATTTTGGATTTGTGAATGGTAATTGTTTATGATTGAACAAACCTTTAGATAAAGAAAATTTTTGAATTTTGATTCAGGATTTGTGAATGATAATCCAGTATAAAAAAATGCCCGCAGATAGTGCGACTTAGCGCTGTCTGCGGGCATTTGTATTTAGCAATCTCCATTGTCAATCACAAATCCAAAATTGGCAATCACAAATCATCTGTAATATGGGCTAATCATGAAGTAAACAACAGGCCCGGTGATGGCCACGTACAGCCATAGCGGCCATACAATCTTGGATATTTTTTTATGCTGAGCAAATTCTCCTGTTAATCCTTTATATGCCGTGTATAAAATAAACGGCAGAATAACGGTAGCGAGAAAAATATGCGTGATGAGAATAATGAAATATACATAGCGGATAGAGCCAACTGCCGCTTTCTCTGCATCAGTGGTAATGCCATCATGATCGGCATCACCAAAGCGCGCTTCGCCGGCTAATAAATGGTGGGCAATATAAGACACAAGAAACACAACTGATAATATCAGCGCTGCCATCATCAGCTTTTTGTGCAGCTCATACTTCTTTTGTTTTACCACCAGCAGCGCCGCTAAGAGCAGCACAGCGATTACAGCATTTATGAGCGCATTGGCGGCGGCAAAAATGTGAACATTGAAAGGAACGCTGATATCGAATTTTACATTGCCTAAAAACACCACAGCTGCAAACACCACAAAGGAAAAAATACCAATGAGCCACTTTGCCTGTTTATCATTTTTCTGAAACGTTGCCTGTAACATATATTAATACTCTGCTTTTCTTTTTTTAAATACAATCCTGATGATAACAACAACAATCACCACGGTAATAAACAGGAAAATAGCCATCAGCGCAGGATCGAAGGGAAGAGGTTCAGGGTTTGTCGCTTTTTCCACCATCAGCAGCCCGATGTCCTGCGCCAGTTTGCCAAGAGATGCGGAATCGAGCCCGTCGTAATAACCGCGCACCCTGAATGTTTTATCTATCAATACAAAACGGTTGGTATGCACAAAGTTGGAGTCTATTGGCTCTTCGCTGTACTTGTCTACCCGCAGTTGTTCGAAGATAAAATTGTAAATAGAATCGCGGCTGCCGGTAAGAAACCACCAGTTGTCGTGATCTACGCCAAAACGGTCGGCGTAGTTTTTCAGCTTTTCAGCACTGTCGCGCACAGGGTCGATGGTAAACGACACAAACTGCACCACAGAAGTATCAATTTTGTGATATTCATCGCCGCCCGTGCGAAAGCTACGTTGCAGTTTTACCATATTTGCCGTAAGGCGCGGACAAATGCCGGCACAACCGGTAAAGAAGAAATCGGCTACAATGGGTTTATTTTGTATGTCGTAAAGGTTTACCGTATCGCCGAGCTGGTTTTGCAGCCGTATGTCGGCTACCGTGTGCCACGCTGTATCGGTAGAGCGTCTGCCATCTTCTACACGCGTCACCACGCTGTCGGGAAGATAATGCCTTGGCATATCAATGGCTTCCTGGCTGGCATATTTTACAAACAGGTAGCTGATGAGCGGAACCAAAACGGCAAGACAGAGAGCGAGGATAGCATTTTTATTCATTTTGTTGCTTTGCTGGTGGCTGACTATTCAGCCATTGTTGCGGCGCAAAATTAACGGCAATCAGGCGAATGCTGCCATCTTCTCCCGCTTTAACATTATATTTCAAAGTAGAAAACAATTATGTTTGACAAAATGAACACCACGACAACGGACATTACCATAAGACTGATAGAACCACACGATAATGCCGGCATTGCGGCCATTATCAGGTCTGTGCTTTCGGAATTTAATGCAGCGAAACCCGGCACTGTTTATTATGATCCTACAACGGACGACCTGTTTTCCTTATTCAAAAAAGAAGACTCGGCTTATTTTATTGCCGAAGTAAACGGGCAAATGGCAGGCGGCTGCGGCGTATATCCAACGGCAGGATTGCCGGAAGGTTGCTGCGAACTGGTGAAGCTGTACCTGCTTCCCGAAGCGCGCCGGCTAGGTTTGGGTAAACAATTGATAGAAACCAATGTTGTGGCAGCAGGCAATTTCGCTATACAAGCATGTATCTTGAATCGATGCCCGAGCTGAGCAAAGCCGTAAGCCTTTATGAGAAGCTGGGCTTTCGCTACCTGCCCGAACCAATGGGTGACAGCAAGCATTTTGGTTGCAGCCTGTGGATGTTGAAGGACCTGGTGTAAAGAGAAGTTATTGTGGTGCACGAAATGGTGATTTGCCTGTAATTTCAGGCTTGAAAAAGAATAACAGACCTTTGCGGCGCAGGCACAATTTATTTACGATTAAAAACAGAAGATAATGGATACGATCAAATCGAATATTGCCGTGTTGATAGATGGCGATAATGCGCAACCTAAACTCATTCAGCAAATACTCGAAGAAGTATCGAAATATGGCAAAGCCACCATCCGCCGCATTTATGGCGACTGGACCATTTCGCAAATGAGCGGCTGGAAAGATGTCATTAACCTGCACTCGTTTAACCCGGTACAAAAATTCTCTTATACCACCGGAAAAAACTCTACCGACAGTTCGCTCATCATCGACGCGATGGATGTACTGCACAGCAAAAAAATAGACGGCTTTTGCATTGTATCGAGCGATAGCGATTATACAGGATTGGCCAAACGCATTCGCGAAGAAGGCTTGTTTGTAATGGGTATTGGGGAAAAGAAAACGCCCAACGCATTTGTGCAGTCCTGCGAAATTTTCACCTACTGCGAAAACATCAGTGTAGAAGCCAGTCCGGATGTAAAACTAAAGCTGGAACCCAACAAGCAACCTGTGGCTGCCGGCAAGCTCGATACTGCCATTATTGACCGAGCATTTGATATTTCGATACATGAAGAAGATGAAGTGTACATTGCTAAAGTGGGTTTGAATATCAGGAAGATTGACCCGAGTTTCGACTCACGCTCTTATGGTTTTAAAAACCTTACCCAACTGTTCAAAAGTCTTCCCAAATATGAAGTGGTGCGCAACGTGGTGAAAGGGTTGAATCATCCGCTGGTAAAGCTCAAATAGCGGGATGTATCTGTGATGAAAACGAAGCATAATCTGCAACAGCTTGCTGCTTTTATCTCATCAACACGCTGTCATATCTCATCGTCAGCACTACTAAATACAAACTACTTACTACCTATACTTACTACATAATACTATACAACTACATATACAAACATGTCATCATACATCTCAAACGAAACACCGCCATTTGATAAAGTCATTACCGATATCGCAGACTATGTATTAAACTACGAAATCAAAAGCGATACTGCCTGGCAAACGGCTGTGTATTGCCTGCTCGATACATTGGGCTGTGGCTTTGAAGCGCTCACTTATCCTGCCTGTACCAAACTGTTAGGACCGCTGGTGCCGGGTACCATTGTGCCCAACGGCGCTAAAGTGCCGGGCACCAACCATCAGCTCGATCCTGTGCAGGCGGCTTTCAACATCGGCGCCATTGTGCGCTGGCTCGATTTCAATGATACGTGGCTTGCAGCAGAATGGGGACACCCATCCGATAACCTCGGCGGCATATTAGCCACTGCCGACTGGCTGTCGCGCACGGCTGTTGCAAACGGGAAAGCACCGCTGATGGTAAAAGATGTGCTCGATGCGATGATTCGCGCGCATGAAATTCAGGGTGTGATGGCGCTGGAAAATTCATTCAACCGCGTAGGTCTCGATCATGTGATGCTTGTGAAGCTGGCTACCACTGCTGTTGTGGGCAAGCTCATTGGTTTGTCGCGCGATGAGCTGGTAAATGCCATATCGCATGTGTTTGTAGATGGTCAGGCCTTGCGCACCTATCGCCATGCACCCAACACCGGCAGCCGCAAGTCCTGGGCAGCCGGCGATGCCACATCGCGTGGTGTGCGGCTGGCGCTCATAGCCAAAACGGGCGAAATGGGTTACCCATCAGTGTTATCAGCAAAGACATGGGGCTTTTACGATGTATCGTTTCGCGGCAAAGAGTTTTCTTTTCAGCGTAGCTATGGTTCCTATGTAATGGAGCATGTACTGTTTAAAATTTCTTTTCCCGCAGAGTTTCATTCGCAAACAGCTGTAGAAGCGGCTATGACCGTTTACAACCTGTTGCAGGCAGAAGGAAAAACCGCAGACGATATACAACATATACAGATCCGCACACACGAAGCGGCTATCCGTATCATCGATAAAAAAGGACCGCTTCACAATCCTGCCGACAGGGATCATTGTATTCAATACATGATTGCTGTGCCGCTTATATTCGGCAGGCTCACGGCTTCAGATTATGAAGATGCAGTAGCGATGGATACACGCATTGATGAATTGCGCAGCAAGATGGAAACAGTGGAAGACAGCGGTTTTACAAAAGACTATCACGATCCTGAAAAGCGCTCTATTGCCAACGCATTAACGATAACGCTGAATGATGGAACCGTGCTCGATGAAGTGGTTGTGGAATACCCGATTGGTCATAAACGCAGGCGTGAAGATGGCATTCCATTGCTGATAGAAAAATTCAAAATCAATCTGGCACGCAAGTTTTCCGTGAAGCAGCAGCAAGACATTTTAGCGCTCACGATGGACAGTGGTGTATTGATGAATACGCCTGTGCATCAGTTTGTAGATGCGATGGTGTCGGCATAGGATTGCTTATCAAAAATTTTGTTTTAAGAATTGAGTGTAAGCTCATTTTTTATGATTGTCTTACATAAGCAGGCTTGTATTTTCAGGCCTGCCTTTTTTGTTTCACTTATAGTATAGAGTAACAAGCTGATGAGGATATATTGGGTTGTCTTCATCTGTTTCTCTTACGATAATTATGCTACTGATTTCGGGTGGTTTTTCTGCCTTTGGTTTGTGCACAAAGACTCAAGATTTAGTGGAGCTATCCATTGAACTGATGGCGTGTAGAGGTGGTGCAAAGTTGCCCCTCAAAGACCCTGTTTTGAACTTTCTGCAATGCTGGATAAAAGTGTGACATGCTGCATGTTATGTCATTAAGTTATATGTTTTCATACGTGTTTTTATAATAAGCAACATTTGCCTAAAACATTTTTTGATATTGGTAAAAGTAACTACCTTACTATCATAAATCTTGCTTTATGACACATTCTATTGTCTCACGCGTAGCCGTGATAATACTTGCTATCGTAATGATTGTATTTGGACTATATCATTTTGTGGCTCCGCAAAGCTTATTGGTTTATGTTCCGGAATTTTTGCCCGGCGGTATCATTTGGGTCTATTTTGCAGGAGCAGCATTTATACTGGCTGCTATTGCATTCATCACACATAAACAGGCAAAACTTGCAGGCTACCTGCTCGCTCTTTTGCTCATCATTTTCGTATTAACCATTCACCTTCCCAACTACCTGCATTCTGGAGATATAGGCATGAAACAAATGGCTTTTGTAAGTATGCTGAAAGATACAGCGCTGGCTGCTTTTTCTCTTTATATCGGCAGCAATGCCAAGAGCCTGGAATAAGGCAGGAAAACACACTTATATTGCAACATTGCTGTTGCCGGAAGCGAGGGATAACGGGAAGATAGAACGGAAATAGGATTGTTAGTCGTTATACCTATGTCATAAACCTGCCTGTTAACCTCGCATTTTTTCACACGACTAAATTTCCTGTACATCTTTAAATCGGTTCACTATTGCCGAAAGAATCAGCTTCCATTAATTACTCCGCATATAACCCTGCATCAGTAAAGTGAAAACCGTTATCCGTTTAACCCTTTTTTCCCGCTTATCTTTATGATTTCATTGGCATGAAGTGACCCGCCTTGTTATGCGGTTCATGCGTTGCTCACTGTTTTCTCATGTTCATGTCAAGATCGTGTGCTGATAATATCATGTCTGCCGAAACTTGGCTTTTTTACATCCCACATATTCATGCGATTGTGAAGGGCAGTTACAATTCTATTTTTGTCACTCAATCACAACGCTTAAAAAAACTCTACACCATGAAAAAAACGATCTCAACCTGGATGTTAGCCCTTATGCTGGTAACAGGTGCTTTTGTATCCTGCAGTAAGGATGGCAGTAAGCCCGTAATTACTCCACCGCCCGGCGGAGGTGGCGATACATCTACGCCGCCGCCTGTGAACACTTACTTTTTAAAAATGAAAATTGATGGCGTGCAACAAAACTTCACCAACAACGGCGCTATCATCGAATCGACAGATGATGGATACATGCTGGTTATTGGCGGTACCAAAAACGAATCTTTGTCTGAAGAGTTTGATTTTGTGCTCACTTCGCTTTCGCCCATCACTGCGGGTGAGTATGTGGAAGGCGAACACGACAACTATTTTGTGTGGGGCTTGTATGCACCTGAAGACGCTGACGAAGAATAATATTTTTATAGTGGTCTTAAAATTACACCGGCTTCGCCACTGCAAATAACCATTTCAGAAATTACAGATAAGGCGGTAAAATGAACATTCAGCGGATCGTTTTACGATGCCAACGGGGAAGGTACCAACAAAAAAGTCGATCACTGACGGGCAGTTCAGTGTGCAGATTCAGGAATAACAACGCGTACTGTTTTGTGTGTTAAAAAGGCTTCTTTCGAAGCCTTTTTTAGTTCTGTCAGGGATGAATGCCCATGGACGAGGTCAGTTGGTTTAAAAAATTTGGTTAATAAACGTTAGAACATGAACCAGTTTGTGGCAACCTATACATTGGTGAGTAACTTGTATTTGATTTATCATAATCGTCATATGAATAAGCAACCTTCTTTATTGTTCTGCATTCTTATGGATGCAATTGGTTATGCATCTTTTGCACTGCCCGTGCTTGGCGAAGCCTCCGACATTGTGTGGGCGCCTTTTCTGCTATAATTTTCTATTTGCTTTTGGTGGTAAAAAAGCGATTTATGGTGCGGCTTTTAGTTTTGCTGAAGAAATTTTACCGTTCACAGATTTCATTCCCACATTTACGATTGCATGGTTTTGGAGACGTTTTGCAAACAATCCGCGTAAAACTATTCACATAAATCCTGCCTGATTTCATTCGTTTGTGTGCAGAGTTCGGCACTGCAACCATTGGGCGGCTGTTTACAATACGTTTACAAATAAAGCAACGGTAGTTTCTACAAATATTGTTTCTTTGATACCATTGAAAAAGGACTTCTAAAACGGCAAATATGAGAATTTTATGTGTATATGTTGACCTGGCAGAACCCGAGCTGAAGCTTGATGTCATCGCGACTATCTTGACCGGTTTAACGCCGGCATCCGTGCCGGTGAGCGCTTGTGGTTTGTAAAAACCGCGAAGATGCCCGCCGATATCCGTGCCGACATCAGCGAACTTTCCTCTCCCGAGAAATATGATGTTCTTGTTTTTGAAGCAGGCGACAAGTGGGCAACCCACGGCGCGCGCGACGAAGTGAAATCGTGGATGGGAAAGCATATGTAATACGTAGCCTTTTTGTTTTACTTTCCCTTATCAGCCGCCGGTTGTCTGCCTTTCGTGTATTTCGGGCAGCCAACCGGCATCGCTACTGCCTGCCAAATTTTCCCCGGTGACTGCATTCGTCTATGTTTCGCAACGCGCATTCGCTACACA
The DNA here is from genome assembly GCA_963760045.1 of uncultured Chitinophagaceae bacterium. Classification (GTDB taxonomy): domain Bacteria; phylum Bacteroidota; class Bacteroidia; order Chitinophagales; family Chitinophagaceae; genus Ilyomonas. The sequence goes on along the minus strand of CAVXBN010000025.1, from coordinate 9,776 downwards.
AGCATTCTTTATTTACAGGTTCACGCGCGCCCGCTCAACCTGTTTGTGACAGGGTTTACCATTTGCAATTTCACGGGTGCATTTTGCCGAAGCCGAAACCACTATAACGGGCTTTCTCCACCTTGCTTCTTTTCAGTCATCAACGCGCGTTTTTTCCTGATTTAACGACTTCCTTCGTTTGCTGCATAGTACCTTTGCCACCTTTATTTACAATGACAACAGCACAAGAAACCGTCCTGCAGGACGTAGTGATAAAATTTGCCGGCGATAGTGGCGATGGTATGCAGCTGACCGGCAGCCAGTTTACCAACAACACGGCCTTGCTGGGCATCGACCTTGCCACTTTCCCTGATTTCCCTGCGGAAATACGTGCGCCGCAAGGCACCCTGCCCGGCGTGAGCGGCTACCAGCTTCGGTTTTCCAGCGACAGGGTATTTACGCCCGGCGATGATTGCGATGTGCTGGTGGCCATGAATGCCGCTGCCCTAAAAGTAAACTTAAAAAGCCTGAAAAAAGGCGGAAAAATCATTGCCAATACCGATGGCTTTGATGCTAAAAACCTGCGGCTTGCCAATTATCCTGACGGCGTTAATCCGCTGGAAGATGACAGCCTGGATAATTACGAAGTCATTAAGATGGATGTTACCAAGATGACCCGCGAAGCCCTGAAGGAATTCGAAATGGGCACTAAAGGAAAAAGACCGCGCAAAAAATATGTTTGTGCTGGGCTTTCTGTACTGGATGTACAACCGCGACATGGACAACACCATAAGTTTCTTACAGAAAAATTTGGCAAAAAAGACGACATCCTGCAAAGCAATATCAAGGCGTTGCAGGCAGGTTATAATTATGGCGATACCACCGAAACCTTTACTACCCGCTACAAGGTGGAAAAGGCAAAAATGGACGCCGGGTACTTACCGCAGTATTATGGGCAACCAGGCACTGGCTTATGGCCTGATTGCCGCTTCGAAAAAAGCGGCTTGCCAATTTTTCTCGGTCATATCCTATCACGCCGGCTTCCGATATTCTGCATGAACTAAGCAAGCATAAAGCTTTTGGCGTAAAAACCTTCCAGGCAGAAGATGAAATTGCCGCCATCACTTCGGCCATTGGCGCCAGTCTATGGCGGCATCCTTGGTGTTACCACTACATCGGGCCCGGGCATGGCGTTGAAAGCCGAAGCAATGGGACTGGCAGTGATGCTCGAAATTCCGTTGCTGATTATCAATGTGCAGCGTGGCGGCCCTTCTACCGGGTTGCCAACCAAAACAGAACAAAGCGATTTGTTGCAGGCATATTATGGCCGCAACGGCGAATGCCCGATGCCGATCGTTTCAGCCTCTACGCCGAGCGATTGTTTTGATGCAGTGTACGAAGCCGTGCGCATTTCCGTACAACATATGACGCCTGTGATTTTTCTGAGTGACGGCTATATTGCCAATGGCGCCGAGCCCTGGAAATTTCCTGAAAGTGACGACCTGCCGCCGATTCATGTAAAGTTTAAAACCGAACTGGGTCGACGACGAAGAAAAGTTTCAGCCTTATCTGCGCGATGAAAAACTGGTGTCGCCCTGGGCTGTGCCGGGCACTGCCGGACTGGAGCATCGCATTGGCGGCATTGAAAAAGCAAAACATTACCGGCAACGTCAGTTACGACCCCGATAACCACCAGCTGATGGTGAAGATCCGGCAGGAAAAAATAGATAAGATTGCGGATTATATTCCTGAACAAAAACTGGATAGCGGTCCTGAAAAAGGCAAAGTGCTGGTGTTGGGCTGGGGCAGTACCTATGGCGCTATCAAAAGTGCCGTGCTCGAACTGCATGGCAGAGGGCTATGAAGTGGCCCATGCGCATCTGCGCTATGTGCGGCCTTTTCCAAAAAACCTTGGCGATATGCTGAAGAATTTTGAAACAGTATTGATCCCTGAAATCAACAATGGGCAACTGATTAAAATTATCCGCGACCAATATCTGGTAGATGCCAAAGGCTATAACAAAATCATGGGCGTACCCATCACGAAAGCAGAATTAATGGAAGAAATCAAAAGATACCTGTAAGGGTATTTCGACAATACAATTGATACTTTGGCTACGCTGACCTTCTGGTTGGCGTAGCTTTTTTTATAAGATAAAGGTTCTTTTTCTCAGTGCTTTATTTCACTCGAATTTTGCTTTGCACAGGCATAACAGGATTGCAGTAAAGCACAATCTTCATTGTTAGATTTTATGGGCTGAATCTGCATAAGCCGAAATGAAAACTTTACCTGCCATCGCAACCAACAAACATGAGCGAAAGAGGGCAACCATAATGCGGCAAGCGACAAGGAAAATCTCTGCGGCAGTGCAGTTGGTTTATCTATACAAACGGAATATATTTACGGTCAATGGATATTAGCCTAATACACGAGTATGCTCTTGGATTGCCGGACGCCGAAGAAACAATGCCGTTTGGTCCGGATAATCTTGTGTTTAAAGTGCATGGTAAAATGTTTCTGTTGCTGTCGCTCGATGCTTCACCAATCCAGTTTAATGTAAAGTGCGATCCGGAACTTGCTCTTGAATTGCGGGAGGAATATCCGCAAAGCGTATTGCCCGGCTATCATATGAACAAAAAACATTGGAACACCATAGTTGTGGATGGCTTACTGACCAAAAAACAACTCCTTCAGTTTATTGCCGATTCGTATGACCTGGTAACAAAGAAAGCAGGTAATTTTATACCCGAATCGAAAATTGCTGTGTGATTAATAAAATCATGCCTTGTTCAGCTTCTCTCTCAATGAATTTTATCCCTCTGCAGATTTCATATTGCTGCCTACGCTAGATGCGCTAGAAATATATTTTTAAGTTTTCTATAAACAATTTACCTTGCATATACATTTTTAAACTAAAAAAAGACTCTTTTCCAAAGAGTTAGGTATTGAGTTTTTAAAAACTTAAGACAACCCGGATTTTTCTTACAGCCTGGATCTGCACATCAACATCACCTTTAATTTACATGCTGCCATTGCTACTATCGTTTTCTGCACATAGTGTACAACCGTGACACTTCCGGATCCTTATCCTGTAACATGCGGTGTTTTAATCCGGTAGTTCGTATATATTTTTCGCCTGGTCTTTCCCCATTTAGAACGTACTTTTTTTACACTATTCTACAGACTGCTAAAGCAGGAATTTTAAGGACATCACCAACTGGCATTGTATTTCAACCTGGCGCACGGGCGGCTATCAGCCCCTGCTTCTGTTAATCTGCATTCTTAAAAAGAATGTTGCTCCCGGCAATTGCGTGCACAGATTGCAAAGTAAATGTTCCCTGTGTCTGCAAATACACGACTACTTCCATCCCGGAGTAGACCTGACGCTCACAATGGCCAGGAAACCTATTGCCAAACCACCTGGTCAATGACGCATTATGATCAACCTGACGCTTGACTTTCTTTGCCGCGAGATCAATCAATACCTGGTCAGGAAAATGGACCTGGCGCCGGGTAGCAATGCCATTGTGTTGTTCAATGTATCTCAGCTGGGCACCGACAACAATGGTGGAGGTGGCACACAAACGAACGCGTTTTTAACATTGGTCAATATTGAAGAAGACCGCATCAGCAAATCGCAGGAGAATTTTTTACGGAAAGATGGACGCATCATTTACCAGAGTCCGAAAGTTCATCTCAACCTGCTTCTATTGTTTTCTGTCAACCTGGCCAGTTATGTTGAGTCGCTCAAACGGTTATCGCTCATCATCCAGTTTTTTCAACACCAGAATGTATTCTCTCCCATTACGTTCCCATCTATGCCGGAGGGTGTGGAAGAACTGATCGTGGATCTGCACACCTTGTCATTGCAGGATATGAATAATTTATGGGGCATACTGGGTTCAAAATACCTGCCATCGGTGATGTACAAAATGCGGATGGTAACTATCAGCGAAGATTTTGAGCAGGGAGAAGCCGGGTTGATTACCCAAATTTCCATCAACGATCAAACGATACCATCATGACGAGTATCCGCTATACGTTGTTGTTTACGATTGAGTTGCTGCACCGCTTCTTTGCTGACCTGCAATTTCCCGATGGCAGCATCGTGCCATCTGTACAAACCGCTGAATTGTTGAAAAACAACCGGGTGGTGGTAAAACAAGTGGAACACCGGTTGTATGCCGGTATCGAAACCGACAACACGTTCCTGCCTAATCTGCCTCCCAAGCCATTTCTCATTCCGCCGGAAGGCACGCAACTGACCTTCTTTTTGGAGATCAACAACCCACTCTTTTTCAATTATACGCAGCTTCCGTTTGCTGCGCCTTCGGGCAAACTTTATTACTTCAGCAACCGCGCAAACAATGTGAGCAACGGGAAACATTATTTGTCTCAGCCCATCATTTTCAACAATGGCAAAACCTACACAGCGGGCGAACTGGCGGTGAATGCAGGCGGCATGGTGTTCAGGGCAAAACGCACCCTGTCCGGCATTGCGCCGCCGGCAACGGCGGTGGACAGTGCCGATTGGCAAACCGTAGATGCCAACCGCTATTTCACCGAAGAAGACAGTGTGCAGTGGCGTCCTGCTTTGTCCACATTTGTATTGGATGCTGCGCAAACAGCCGCCGCCATCCGCGTGTTTGGCTACGATGCCGCGACAAATGACTATACTACGCTGGTACATGCGGAAAACAAAAGTTTCCCCGATGCGGTGGTTTCGTTTCCCCTCAATTTATCAGGTCTGCCAGCCGGCAAATACAGGTTGGAAGTGAATGGTAATGCGCACAACATTTACCTGAACGAAGAGCTGAACCGGCGCAAGGTGTTCGCCGTCATTGATCTGTTTCACGAACATACGCTGCCGGTTGGTTACGCCTTATTGAACAACAACGATGAATTGCTGTCGCCGCTTTTTACCATTGCGTTCATCAATCGGGCCACCATCTGGAAATACGTACTGGCGGGCACCGAAGTGGGCAGCATCAGCGACAACGATGGCGTGTACGATTTTGCCGGTCCGCCCGCCACCATCATCCAATCGGTATCGCCCATTCCACTGTTTCAAAAAGCATTGCATTTCACCCTGTCGGTAGGAGGACAGGAGGTAACGCCCATTGCCTGCGCCGGGCCGCAACGCTTATCGCAACTGGTGACGCCCTCCGATACATTTTACTGCTCCGAAATATTTCTCACCTATTAAATCACGATCAACAAAAATCAATCACCCATGTCACAGATAAACGAAAGCACCATCAAAACGCCGGGCGTGTATGTAACGGAAATTCCTTCCTTTCCGCCTTCCATCGCGCAGGTGGCTACGGCTGTTCCCGCTTTTATCGGCTATACGCAAACAGCGAAGCAAAACGGCAAAGACGTTACCAACAAAGCGGTGCGCATTTCTTCGCTCGTGCAGTATGCGCAATACTTTGGCGGCGATTATGAAAACCTGCAGGCAAACGTGGTGCTGAAAGGCGACAACAGTGTGGACGACGTATCTATTTCGCCCAAATACCAGTTGTACAATGCGGTCAGGATGTTTTACATCAACGGCGGTGTCAACTGTTACATCATATCCATTGGCGGGTACAAAGCCGACGGTACGGCAGCGGTTGCCGATTTTACTGCCAAAGCGTTTGAAGTGCTGCGCAAAGAAGACGAACCCACCCTTATTGTAGTGCCCGATGCGGTGATGCTCGGTGTCAATGATTTCAACAGCATCATGCAATCGGCACTGAAGCAGTGCCATGATTTGCAGGACCGGTTTACCATTCTTGATGTATTGAACGGCGATAAAGAAAGAACGTTTGATAGCGCGGATGTCATCACTGTTTTCCGGAATGGAATCGGCACGTCGAACCTCAACTACGGAGCGGCGTATTATCCTTGGCTGCGCACAAGCTTGCCCTATTCTTTTTCGTATCAAAACATACAGTTGCAGAAACCAGCCGGCAGCAACGTGGATAAGAAAGATGTGATTGTAAACAACAGCTTTGTAACGCAACTTGACAAAGCCATTGCCGACCTGGCAACCATCAACAATTTTATCAAAACACCCGGCTTTGCCGCGCCGTTTAATGCGCCGCCCTTAGATGGTGCCATTACCGATGCGTATGCTGCCATTGCCAACACCGATGATCAGCCGGAACTGCAAAATTTCCGCATCGCATACATCAAAAATCTCATCAATGGCTTTATTGGTCTCAATGCAGGGCTTACCGATACGGCCCCGGGCACCGGGCTAACCACAAAAGAGCTGCACGACAAGGCCATTGAAGCAAGTGCTACCTCCACGTTTTCGCCCATCGAGCGGTTGATGCGCGAGCTCATTTTGCTCGATGTTAGTTATCCGGATGCGGCATTGGGTGCCGTTAGTGCCGCCGATTTTGGGGGTTATGCCAATGCCGGTACGCCCCTTGTTACTGCCGATCCAGCGGTCTATAACAATCTCCCGGCAGCGCCGCCGGCAGCCAACGATGAAGCGGCTGTGAAGTTTATCCGTCCGCGGTTCAAAACGTTATATGACGACGTGGTGAATATGATTCTTTCTTTCCGCAACGACGTAACGCGAAGAATTGCCAATCTCGAAGTGCAGCTTACGTCTTCCAATGCCGTGTATGCCGCTATTGTTAATGCAGTAAAAAACGAAGGCATCGTGGTGCCGCCATCAGGCGCTATTGCGGGTGTGTATGCAACCGTTGATGGCACCCGCGGCGTGTGGAAAGCGCCTGCCAACGTGAGCCTTAGCTCGGTGATAGAACCGGTGGTCAACATTGACGACAACATACAGGACGACCTGAATATAGATGTGGATTCGGGCAAATCCATCAACGCCATCCGTGCCTTTACCGGCAAAGGCATCCTCGTGTGGGGCGCCCGCACGCTCGATGGCAACAGCAACGATTTTCGCTACATTTCTGTGCGCCGCTTTTACATTATGGTCGAAGAGTCAACCAAGAAAGCCGCCATGCAGTTTGTCTTTGAGCCCAACGATGCCAATACGTGGGTGCGCGTGCGTGCCATGATCGAAAATTTTCTTACCAACCTGTGGCGGCTTGGCGCCCTGGCCGGATCGAAACCCGAGCAGGCATTTTATGTAAAAGTGGGGTTGGGTCAAACGATGACGTTCGATGATATTCTCAACGGCAAGATGATCGTGGAAATCGGCATGGCGCCTGTTCGGCCGGCAGAGTTTATCATCCTCCGGTTTTCGCAGATACAGCAACAGGCATAAGGCATAGGCGCTGCAGAGCTTTTGCAGGCTGGGGAAATCAACCTCTTCAGCAGTTGGAAAAACACTTTTCATTTACGACTACAATAAATCAATTGTTATGGCCAATTATCCACTTCCCAAGTTTCATTTCCAGGTTGACTGGGGTGAAACGCGCATCGGATTTACCGATGTAAGCGGCTTAGACATTACCAACGATGTGATTGAATACCGCGATGGGGCAAGTCCTGAATATCATAAAATCAAAATGCCGGGTCAGCGCAAGTTCAGCAACATTGTATTGAAGCGCGGTATGTTCAAATCAGACAATGAATTTTACACCTGGTTCAACACCATCAATATGAACACCGTGGAGCGGCGCGACATCACCATTAGCCTGCTCGACGAAACACTGGCGCCCGTGATTACCTGGAAGGTAAAAAATGCCTGGCCCACCAAGATCACCTCTACCGACCTGAAAGCCGATGGCAACGATGTGGCGATTGAACAGCTTGACCTTGCGCATGAAGGCTTCACCATTCAAAACGAATAAGCATGGACTTGTTACCGTATCCGCCGGTGGGGTTTCATTTCGCCGTCACCTTCCAGATTTTACAAAACCCGGTGGGCAACGATGCCCGCTTCCAGGAAGTGAGCGGGCTGGATGTGGAGATGGAAATGGAAACGTTTACCGAAGGCGGGCAAAACCGTTTTTCGTGGCAGTTGCCAAAGCGCACCCGCTACAGCGACCTCGTGCTGAAACGCGGGTTGTTCATGGGGTCGGGCATTGTATTGTGGTGTCAGAATGCGTTTGAAAACTTCGTGTTTGAACCTGCCAACATTACCATCGCCTTGCTCAACGATCAGCACCTCCCGATACAAGCCTGGTACGTGGTGAATGCCTTTCCCAAAAAATGGAGCATCAGCTCTTTCAATGCGGAAGAAAGCGCCCTTGTGATAGAAACCTTTACGCTCAGTTACCAGTTTTTCAACGTCATCAGCGTAGAAAGCGTGGCGAGCGGCATTGCCGGCGGTATCGCCGCTGCCTTATAACTTTTATAAAATGTAAACGATGCCCATCGAAATCAAAGAGCTGCACATCAAAGCCATTGTGTCTTCGGGGAAACCGAAGCCGCACCTGCCACACTGAGCGCGGAAGTTATTGCGAAGCTTAAAAAAGAGATCAGCAAGGAAGTGACGGAAAAAATATTGAAAACATTACAACAAAAAAATGAACGATGATCACGAGCGGATTTGGCAAGCTGGACAAACTGTACATCAAAGCCTTTACAGACAAAGGATTCTCGAAAGAAGCGGGCAAAACATTTACCGCCACCATCAATCCCGAAACCTATACCACGCGCACAAAATAGAGTTTTGCGATACGCAGGCTTCCGGCACTTCGATGCCCATCTTGAAGTTTAATAAAATTGCTGCCGAAGAAATGACGTTCGATTTTTTGTTCGACACTACGGGCGTCATCAAAGACGCGTCGCCATTGAGTTTGGGGATGCTCAATCCATTGGCAAAGCCAAAATCGGTGGCAAAAGAAATTGATGACTTTAAGCAAAGCATCATGGATTATCAGCCCGATTTGCACCGCCCGTATTTCCTGAAAATCATCTGGGGAACGCTCCTTTTTAAATGTGTGCTCACCAATTTAGACATCGAGTTTAAGCTGTTCAAACCCGATGGAACACCGGTGCGCGCCGTAGCCAAATGCACCTTTAAAGGCACGGTGAAAGAAGCGTTTCGCAAGAAAAAGAAAACAAGCAAAGCCCGGATGTAACGCACGAACGGGTGGTAAAAAGGGGCGACCGGCTGTCGCTGATGACGAATGAAATTTACAAACAACAACAGTATTTGTTGCACGTGGCCGCTTATAACCACCTCGATGGTTTCCGGAATGTGCGGCAGGAACCCACATTTATTTTCCACCGGTAGAACAATAACACATGGCAGTAGCAGAACAACAGACAACAGCAAAAGCCGACATTGGCGCGGCGGTATCCTACACGCTGAAAGTGGACAATCAGCCGGTGTCTGAGGCGCTCGAAATCGTGAGCATCAACATTCACCAGGAAATTAATTTTATCACGCGCGCCACCATCGTGCTGATCGACAGCGATCCCGATACGGAACACTTTAAAATCAGCAGCAGCAGCCAGTTTTTACCCGGCAAAACAATAGAGATCAGCCTTGGGTATGCCGATATCAAACAAGTAACTTCCTTCAAAGGCATCATTGTTTCCAACGCGCAAAAAGCGGATAACGAATGTGCAATGCTAACGCTTGAATGCAAAGATGAAACGGTGAAAATGACGATTGATAAAAACAGTACGCACCACGATCAGCCCACTTCCGCCACCGACATCGCAGACGATTTTTTTACAAAATATGGCATCACGTTTACAAATAAAACCATCACTCCTTCTACGTTGCAACATGACCAACTCGTACAGTTCAACAGCACCGACTGGGATTTTATGATTAGTAAACTCGATGCCGCCAACCTGATGTGCATTCTCAACAACGGCGACATCATCATCAAGGAAATCAAACCGAAGCCGGATGAGGATACCA
>CAVXBN010000024.1:0-662078 GCA_963760045.1 uncultured Chitinophagaceae bacterium | reverse complement strand
AGTCACTGCAACGTTTGCAAACCGACTACATAGATCTTTACCAGACACACTACGACGATGTAACCCTGCCCCCACACGAAGCGCTTGAAGCCTATCACGAGCTGACGAAAGCCGGAAAAGTGAAATGGATCGGCACTTCGAATATGAGCCCTGAACGTTTGAGGCAATCTTTGAAAGAAAGTGACGAAAAAGGATTGCCAAGGTACCAGACGCTGCAACCGGAATATAACCTGTATGCGCGGAAAGAGTTTGAAGAAAAATACCAACAGATTTGTGTAGACCAGCATGTAGGTGTTATTAGCTACTATTCCTTGGCAGTGGATTTTTATCTGGCAAATACCGGGGCGAAAAAGACTTTGAGAAGAGCCAGCGGGGAGCAGGAATAAAAAAATATCTCGACGACAGGGGATACAAAATTTTATCAGCACTTGATGCTGTGTCGCGAACCTACAATACCACACCAGCAACCATTTCGCTTGCTTGGCTCATGTCGCGTCCCGGCGTGGTGGCACCTATTGCCAGTGCTACAAGCGAGGAGCAACTGGAATCGATAACCGATGCGGCAAACCTTAAATTAGATAATGATGCCCTTGACATTCTAACCAAAGCGAGCGAATGGAAATAAGTTATGATACTCCGAAAGGATGGTGTGCGATACATCATGTATTTTGGATATCTGCGCTACCACAAAGGCTTTGATTGGTAATAATCCAAAATTTTGCTTCGCAAAATATAATCGTATTCTGCATTCACGAGATTGATGCGGGCACGGTCGAGATTTGATTTTACTACCAGGAACTCCACCGAAGTAAATACACCAGCTTCAAATTTTGCCTGTGCGGCTTCAAATGACACACTAAAATCGGCTACCTGCTGCACCAAAGTCTGGTATCGCTGCAGCGCCGACTTGTTGTTTATAGATGCCTGTTCGATAGATTGTTTCAACTGCAGCTTCGTGGCTGATTCCTCAAAACTTGCCTGGTCGGCAGCTATTTTAGCTTGTCTGATTCGTCCTTTTGTTTGCCACCCGTTAAGCAGCGGAATACTCACAGCAATATTGACATAAGAATTAAAGTTGTTTTTCCATTGGTCGCCATACGGCGATTTTGGAGGAAGAAAATTGCGGAGCGGGTGAGATAAACCGGCACTTTCACATCATTTATCAGTACGTAATTTTCACTTTCTATATCGGAAGATGGAACAAGCGTTTGTATAGTGCCGGTACTGGAATAATTGGTACCGAGCCCACCATTGATACTGAGCCTGGGAAGATGAGTCCACGTGCGGCTTTTACACCTTTATTGGCGCTCATCCTGCGCAAATTCCGCCGCCTTCACAATAGCCAGCTTTTGCACGGCGATTGTATAAATATCTTCTGCACCTGAATCATAAGCTGACGGCGTGATAGCTGTATCGAGTCGCTCTAACACAATGTTTTCTCTATAAGGCACATTCATTAGTTGCGCCAGCGATAGTTTTGCGTTTTCCAACGCGTTTTTTGCTGCAATTATCCCAAGTTCATCTGTAGCCAACTGACCTTTGAGATCATAATATGCAGCAGGAGAAATAGCACCTGTTTCATTTAATAATTGCAGTCGTTCCACCTGTTTCCGACTTACATCTGCCTGTTGATTGGCCAGTGATAACTGGTCCTGGTTGCTGAGCACAGACAGGTAAGCCAATATAACATTGATAGTAACAAAATCGCGCTGCTGCTGCACGTCCATTTGCCCGGCTTCAAAGGAAAGCTGGTATTGGCGAAGTGTGTTTTGCGCAGTCAATCCCCGGAAAGCGTGAGAGAACCATCGAGACTATAATTTGCAAAGTTCACACTTTGGTTGATGTACGTGTTGGTGTATGGATTGATGTTTCGACCCTGGTTGCTGCCATGATATACGGCGCCATTTGCTGATGGCAGAAATTGACCTTTCGCCAGCATTACATTCACTTCATTACCCTGCGAAACATAATCGCTTCGCTTTACATCGATGTTTTGCGCCGTAGCTGTTTCTATGCATTCTTTCAAAGTGAGCGTTGCCACGTTGCCAGCCGAATCCTGTGCGGATACGATTGTGCGGCTCATTAAAAGAAAAAGAATAAGTGTGAATGTGTAAAAAAGCTTCATATCGTTTAAGGAAAATAGTATAATCGTTAACTTATTTGCGCGGTTTCAATTTTTTCAATCCTGCCATCCATCAGGTGAATGATGCGGTTGGCATACGCTGCGTTTTTTTCGCTGTGCGTAACCTGGATAATGGTGACGCCATCTTCTTCGTTTAGCTGTTTGAAATGTTGCATGATTTCTTCTCCCTGCTTTGAATTGAGATTGCCTGTAGGCTCATCTGCAAGTATCAGCTTTGGGCTGGCAGCAAGTGCGCGTGCAATACCTACCAACTGCTGCTGTCCGCCGGAAAGTTGTGAAGGAAACAGGTCTTTTTTACCCACTATCTGAAACCGGTCGAGCATGTTTGATACAATGGCTTTACGATCGTACGATTTAATATTCTGGTAAATCAGCGGCGTTTCTATGTTTTCATATACCGTCAGTTCATCTATAAGGTGGTATGCCTGGAATACAAAGCCGATATGTGATTTGTATAACTGCGATCGTTGTTTTTCTTTTAGGGAAAAGACATCTTCTCCCATAAAGCGATAGCTTCCTTCCGATGGCTGGTCGAGCATGCCGATAATATTAAGTAAACTTGATTTTCCGGAGCCTGACGGCCCCATCACAGAAATAAATTCACCCTGACGGAACGATACATTGATATCTTTCAGAATAAAAATGCGGGTGCCACCTGCAGTCACCCATTTCGATACATGTTCAATCTCAATCATAACGGCTGTTGATGTGTACTAATACGGAGCAGCATAAACTTCCAACGGTTATGCCAACGTATGAAACACTATACAGCAATGGTTTTGAGCAAACATTTCGTAAGCGCAATGTACGATACCGGACACTCCATTGTGCGGTATTGAAGTGTGCATGCCGTTGTTCGCAATCAAGACAGTTGTTTGGCTTTATAGTGAAGTTGAAGCATCAATATATACTGACAAAAGAAAGAAGCAATGGTTTGTGTTCTACGCCTATTCCGCAATTTTCCACCTGTGTAACAGAGACGGTGGCTTTCTTGCTTTTTCTTACAAAATACAAAGTTTTGTTTTCAAAATAATCGGGGAGTAAAGATTGGGAAGATACAAAAACAGGCTTCAGGAAAAAGTCGCTGTTCCATGTATAAGTTGTATCTGACAAATGCCCGATAAACTCATTCTTATACTCGGCTGCAATGTGCGTGTAGTGATACATGGCTTCATAACTTTTGAAAACCACATCGCTTGGCCGCGCAGAAAACTGTGACCGGTATATATTGGTTACGTTTCTTACCTTTTCATCTGTTGGAGGATAGTTGTAAGGGGTGGAATAAACAATTTCAACGTTGGGATAATCATTAGAGTATAATTTACTCATACCGTCCCAGTTGGGCATACCTACGATGGTGGTTCGGTATTTTGCATTTTCGCCAACTGCACGCACAAGAGACAAGGCAAAATCCCTGTTAAGCGAGCCGCAAACAATCACATTCTGTTTATTGCTGTCGAGATACGGTTTCAGATTGTCGAAATACACATCATTATTTACCTGCACCACTGTATAGTTTACCCGTTTTTTTGGTGGTGTTGTCATTGGCTTTGAAGTCGGAAGCAATTTTGTTTTCCAGGCTGCCATATTTAGTAATAAATACCGGCTTGCTGTACGCATAATTTTGCTGCAGGTATTTGTATACGCCGTCTACGTGAGTTTTCAAAGTAGAATTGAGTAAAATGAAATAAGGATTTGCGATAATGCCTGCATCGTTGGGATAGGTAACAGACACAACGGGAATATTGTTTTCAAAAGAAAAATCTGACACTGCTTTTTGCTCCTGCCCCGATGAAAAAGAGCCGATGATCAGCGAAAGGTCAAGCACTTTCATACTTTTCAACAGTTCATTGATATCCGAGTTTTTCTTTTTGGTATCGTATACCCATACTTCTGCATTTACATTTTCCTTGTTTAGTTCTTCTACCGCCATCATGATTCCATTGTAAAAATCAAGCCCGCTGAGCAGAAACTGCGGCATGCTGTTTTTACCCAACACATATGTGTAACCATTGAAAGCAGAGTCGAGGTAGAGCGGGCAGAGCACGGCAACGGTTGTCTTTTTACCGGGTTGAGCTACTTGTGCAGTTGCGTCAAATATTGAAAGAATACAGAAAAAAAGGATAACAGGTAATACAAGCTTTATGTGCTTCATTCGATACAATGCTTTTTATGAAAAGTGCAACGCAGTGTGGCATTTGCAAAAGCCGGTTTCATTTTGAATTGATTATTCCCATTCAATAGTAGCCGGTGGCTTGCTGCTGATATCGTACACCACCCGGTTAATACCCCGAACATTATTGATGATTGCGTTTGATACATCTGCAAGAAATTCATAGGGCAGGTGCGCCCAGTCTGCCGTCATACCATCTACTGAAGTAACAGCCCGTAGTGCAATGGTATATTCGTATGTTCGTTCATCGCCCATAACGCCTACACTTTTTACGGGTAACAAAATAGCACCCGCCTGCCATACAGTATCGTACAATTTATACGCCTTTAACGCACTTACATATAAATGTCATCTGCTTCTTGCAGCAACGTTACTTTTTCTTCGGTGATATCGCCCAGAATGCGGATGGCTAACCCGGGACCCGGGAACGGATGCCGGTGAATGCTATCAGCCGGAATGCCCAACTCCAAACCTACCCTTCGCACTTCATCTTTAAATAAAGACCGGAAAGGTTCTACGAGGTTTAAATGCATTTTTTCGGGTAAACCGCCCACGTTATGATGCGATTTTATGGTTACCGAAGGGCCATGCACACTAACGCTTTCAATCACATCAGGATAAATAGTGCCTTGTCCTAAAAACCTGGCTTCCGGGATTTTAGCCGCTTCCTCCTGAAAAACATCAATAAACAACCGTCCAATCGTTTTGCGCTTTTGTTCGGGGTCAGATTTGTCCGGCCAGTTCGTTATAAAATAGCTGTTTGGCATCAATGCCGGTTACGTTTAATCCAATTGTCTTATATGTGCGAATACCTGTTCAAATTCATCTTTACGAAGAACGCCGTTATCAACAAAAATACCATGCAGCCTGTCGCCAATTGCCCGGCTGATTAAGTGTTGCGGCTACTGTGCTGTCAACCCCACCGCTAAGCGCCATGATCACATGCGTTATCGCCAATCTGCTGTTTCAGTTGTTCAATGGTTTCATGAACAAAAGCCGCGGGCGTCCAGTCACCTGTACAATGGCATACATCTGAACCAGAAAATTTTTTAGTAATCTGTTTTCCTTCGGTGGAATGATAGACTTCGGGGTGAAACTGCAAACCATATACAGGACGCGAATCGTGTGTTTTGTAACGGAAAGCCGCTACCGGAATGCTATCGGTAGTTGCCGTAATTTCAAAACCTTCTGGCAATTGCTGATGGAATCGCTATGACTCATCCAGATCTGGCTGAAGTCAGAACATCGTGCAAAAATAGAATCGGGCTTCTGAATGCGCAAGTTTGGCGCGGCCATATTCCCGCTTGTTTGACTTATTACCTTACCGCCAAATAAGTTTCGCACTCAGTTGAGCACCATAGCACAAGCCCAGTATTGGCAAATCTTTACGTGATGGCAGCTACATCTACAACAGGCGCATTGGTATCGTTTACACTAAATGGCGAGCCGCTTAGTATCACTCCTTTCAGCGAAGGATCTATAGTAAAACGGTTTAAGATAAGGTATAATTTCGCAATACACGTTTGCTTCACGCACGGCACGGGCAATCAGTTGGGTATACTGGCTTCCGAAATCGAGTATGATTATTTTTTCAGTCATTTGCCCGCGAAGGTAAAATTGTATCAGAATATAACCCGATTAATCAGCAAACTAATTAGTTTGCCTTTTGTTTTTTAGATCTAATGACTGTATTTGGGGTAAAAAAATGTTTTACTTCTTTCTTCATACTCTTTGTTTAGCATTATTTTAGATGAGCATTACTGGTTTTTGAAGAGAACTGAATGCTTCGTACACCAATACGTTAAGCTGCGAAACCTTAACGCTTCTTTATCGCTTAGCCAATACGTAAAATTTACATTTGCCTTATATGAAAATGGCTATCCTGCTGGTTGCAATTTTATTCAGTGCTTCGTTAGTCCAGGCACAGTCGCTCACCGGTGTCTGGCGTGGTTATTTCTATTCGGGGCTGGGGCTTTTTCAGCAGCGATACAAGTTTGAAGTTCAGATAAATGAACTGAAAAATCATTCTTTGCGGGGCGTTACCTATTCCTATAGTACAACCTCGTTTTATGGCAAAGCCGGTCTGAAAGGCATTTACCATACAACGTCAGACAATATTGTCATGAAAGAAGATACGCTGCTTGAAGTGCGTGGCAGTAGTGGTTCCACCTGTCTCATGACCTGTTACCTCGATTACATGAAAAACGGCAATACCGAAACGCTGACGGGAACCTACACAAGTGTGGTGGCAGGTACTGGCGGCGATTGTGGCAAAGGAAGCGTGTACTTGGAAAGAGTAGAAACTTCTGAATTTAAAAAAGAAGATTTCTTGGTAAAAAAACAACCGCCCCGCATAGCTCCAAGTGCGCGAAAACCGGCTGCACCCCCAACTCAACAGCCAAAACGCAGCACGCCTCCACGTCCTAAAGATTCTCTTCCGGTAGTTTCCATACCTGTTCCGCCTGCCGACACAACGGTGAAGCCTCCGGCTATGCCTGTTCCGCCCGCATTAAAGGAACGGACAAACAACCTTGTAAAAAGACTCATTACCAATTCATCTGATATTAAGATCGATTTGTATGACAACGGTGAAATAGATGGAGATACCATTACCGTTTTTCACAACAATGAAGTTGTGGCGTTTCAAAAAGGATTGAGCAAAAAACCTATTACTATTAATCTGAAAGCGACTGTGCAAAACAACATCCACGAATTTGTGATGTATGCTGATAATCTTGGTAAAATTCCACCCAATACTGCGCTGATGGTGGTGACAACCGGGGGCAGGCGTTATGAACTTTCCATTACTTCCACGAAGGAAAAAAATGCGAAAGTGATTGTGGAATATCGCCCGGATGCCACAGACACTGATGAATAAATAAAACAGTGAAATTCGCCATTAATGATGACGAACGCCTAATTGCAAACCTGTTCCGCCAAATGCCGACTGGTAATAGCCTTTGATCATGACGGTATAGTTTCCGCTTTTGGAAAGATCTATATCCGGGAAAGTGGCGATTGTTCGCTGGCTGTCGTGCTCTATTACCACAAACTGGTAGTTGCCAGCTTTTGCAGGTTGAAATACATTACTACTATCGTTTGCCGAAATGAGAAACTGCCGGTTTCCCCATTCTATTGTTGCTTCGCCACGCTCAGAAACACCTTTAATGTCAAGTGCCGGCGCATCTGGTGAAAATGTCAACAGGCGGATGCCTATCGTATCCTGCCGTTCAGCCAGGAGATTATCGTTGAGAACAAGGGTTTTCATTTTTTGAAATGAATCGATAAGAAACACAGAATAATAATTTGCCTGGTGTGTTAATATCATTGTATCAAGAATGGCTTCATCACTATTTACAGCTTTTACTTGTAGAGAGGTATTGTTATTTTCTACCTGGTTATACATGGTGTAGCTGCCAAAAGGAACATTCGATGCAATTAAATTATTATCCAGTCGAAATACGAGGCCAGGTGCGTCGGGCGACAGTGCATACACACTTACGGCAGCCCAAGGTATAGCCGAATCTCCCGAATTTTCGAGACTACATGCGCTAAGGAATGATAAAACGGAGAGGGCTAGGATTGTGGTAAACCGGCTTTTCATGTTTGTGATATTTGTCTGACAGGTTACATTAGCTTGTTGTTTGATTCAATTTCTTCTTGAGGCATTATACGTTTGCACCTTCATAATAATCTCCCGATAATCCGCAGGCAGTGTTACATTGCTATCAGATTAGTAAAAGCACTCAAACGTTGCCTGAATACAAAAATTTGAGCTTATGCCGCACGAAGCCATTTCTGTTTTCGACATTTTCAAAATCGGGGTCGGTCCATCCAGTTCACACACTCTGGGACCCTGGCGTGCAGCTATGCAATTTGTCGAAAACCTGCAGGGTTATGGCGGTGTAAACAACCTGCAATCCATTACTGTATTGCTTTATGGGTCGCTGGCTAAAACAGGCAAAGGTCATGGAACCGACATTGCTGTGCAAATGGGTTTGCTCGGTGAAGATCCGGTGACAACAGACATAACCCTTATTTCCGAAAAAATTCAAAGCATTGCCGACAAACAAACGCTGTTGGTGTCGGGCGTTCAGTCTATTCCTTTTTTACCATCACAAAATATTGTCTTTTTGTCGGAAGAAACACTTCCTTTCCATCCAAATGCTGTTACTTTCCTGGCAAGCTTTGGCAATGGTCATAATATCAGTGAAACTTTTTATTCGGTAGGAGGTGGATTTGTGGTAAAGGAAGGCGACAATACACAACAGGTTTCTGCTATTCCCGACCTGCCGTTCCCGGTAAATACGTCTTCCGATCTCTTGTTTTGGTGTATGAAAACAGGATTGTCCATTTCAGATATTGTATTGGAAAATGAAAGCGCATGGAGGAGTGAAACAGAAACAAAAGACAAATTGCTCATCATTTGGCAAACTATGAAAGAATGTATTTATCGGGGCAGCCATGCGCAGGGCGAATTGCCGGGCGGCTTGCGCGTCAGGCGCAGGGCTTTCGATCTGAACAAAAAGCTATTGCACAATCAACCTTATGAAGACGTAAACGGCTGGATGAAATGCATTGCGGAAAACAAAGGAAATTTTTCAGCAGTCCTCGATTGGATCACTTGTTTCGCGTTGGCAGTCAACGAAGAAAATGCATCTTTCGGCAGAGTCGTGACGGCGCCTACCAATGGTGCTGCCGGTGTAATTCCCGCTGTGCTCATGTATTACGTATTGTTTAGCAGTGGAGATACTGACGAAAAAATTATCCGGTTTTTACTGGCAGCTTCAGAAATAGGGAGCATTTTCAAAAAAGGCGCAACCATTTCGGCTGCGATGGGTGGCTGCCAGGCAGAAATTGGTGTATCATCGGCAATGGCTGCGGCTGCGCTCACCGAGTGTCTGGGTGGCACACAGCGACAGGCTCTCATGGCAGCCGAGATAGCAATGGAACACCATCTGGGTATGACGTGCGATCCCGTAGCGGGTCTGGTGCAGGTGCCTTGCATTGAAAGGAACACAATGGGGGCAATTAAAGCCATTACTGCCTCGCAACTCGCGATGAACAGTATGCCCGATTATGCAAAAGTTTCACTCGATGCCGTTGTGAGCACGATGTGGGAAACAGCAAAGGATATGAACGCCAAATACAAGGAAACTGCAGAAGGTGGACTTGCTGTTCATTTGCCATTGGGAATGAAGGAATGTTGATTTATTTGAAATTTATGAATTAGATAATCATTGAATTTTTTATAAATAACAACTAGCTGTAGGCACGTATATACATCCGAACAATGGAAGTAAAAGACAGAACTGAATGAAATTCTCAAAACTACTGGCACAAAGCATTTTATGGCGTGGCGTTTACTTTGTCAGCGTGTTTTTGGTAAACCTGCTATTATCACGCGAATTGAAGGCATCGGGCAGCGGCGTCATTTTTTATATTTCCAATACGTTTGCATTCGTGCAGTTGGTAGCAGGGTTGAGTTTAGAAAATGGGATCATTTATTTTGCCGCAGGCAGGCAGATGTCACCGAACAAACTGCTATGGCTTTCATTGATATGGACAGCTATCATAATCGTGCTTCAACTTCTTGTGTTCTTTTTGTTTTCATTTTCCGGTACCGATCCGCATTTACCATTCTATGCTTTTTGTTTTATTACCGGTCTTTTGCTCACTACCTTACTGCTCCAATCTTTTCTATACCGCGGGAGACTTTTTTACACCCAATATCATATTGTCCATGTATAACCTGGCTTTCACCTGCTACGTGGTTTTCGCTCACGTTGTATTCGAAGTGAATACGGAATGGATGGTAAAACTTTATTTTTCCATGCTTCTCATACAGGGTATCAGTATCACAATCGCAATTATTATTAAAAATAAAAGCTGGAAAGAACGTTCCCTGCCTGATCGTGCAGGCATACAAAAATTGATTCGTTATTCGATTTCTGTTTTGTTGTTCAATGTCCTATTGTTTGGTGTCTATCGCGTAGATTATTATTTTGTAAAATATAGCCCGGTTTGTAGTGCTTCAGACCTTGGCAATTATATACAGGCATCCAAACTGGGGCAAATGATGCTCGTGGTGCCACAGGTCATTGGCAGTGCCATTTATCCGCAGGTCTCTTCCGGTTTAGACATGGGATCTGTAAGCCGCACCATTTTATTACT
Source organism: uncultured Chitinophagaceae bacterium (assembly GCA_963760045.1). Classification (GTDB taxonomy): domain Bacteria; phylum Bacteroidota; class Bacteroidia; order Chitinophagales; family Chitinophagaceae; genus Ilyomonas. The sequence goes on along the minus strand of CAVXBN010000024.1, from coordinate 651,588 downwards.
CATCAAAGGAATGGCGATTGTGTTCGTTATCGCATTTGTTGTTGTTTCTTTTACCGGGAAATGGCTATTTCCATTTCTCTTCGGCCACAGCTTTCAACATATTCAGATACCGCTACTCATCTTATTGCCGGGAATTTACGGACTGGCTGTGATTTCCATTTTGTCTAACTTCTTTTCAGGAAAAGGAAACGTCCGTATCAGCGTGAAGGCTGCATTCACTGCATTTATTGTCGTGTTGTGCGGCGACTTCCTGCTGGTGCCCCGCTATGGTATTGCATCTGCGGCTGGCGTAAGCACCGTGGCGTATCTGGTAATGCTGCGTCCTTACCTCTCACGTTTTTCAAAAGACTCTGGCATTGCCATAAATGACATATTTAAATGGAATAAAAATGATGTAAATCACATTTACCAACTGATAAGAAAAAGGTCGTTTTAAATACCGTTAGCCGCAAAGACTCAGTTATATAACTATCAATCAATTCATAAATTGCAGGGGCTGGCAAGCACATTCAACAGTTTATACTATGTTTGCCCGTCTTAAAAAACAGGGACGTATCATGAATTTCAAAAGGGTGAATAATATCACAGGCTGGGTAGTGTGCCTTATAGCCTGTACAGTCTATATCTTAACTGCCGAAGCCGGTGGCAGCCTGTGGGACTGCGGTGAATTTGTAAGCAGTTGCTTTAAAGTTCAGATACCCCACCCGCCGGGCGCACCTTTATTCGTGTTGCTGGGCAGATTTTTTATCGTGCTGTTTGGTGATAATCCCATGACGGCTGCCAAAGCGGTCAACATCATGAGCGCGCTGGCAAGCGGTTTTACCATCTTGTTTTTATTCTGGAGCATCACGCACTTTGCTCGCCGCATTGTTCAAAAAAGTGATGACGGTACTTATACTTCGCGGTCAGCTTTTCAGCATCATGGGCGCCGGCATTGTGGGTGCACTGGCTTATACTTTTTCCGATTCTTTCTGGTACAGTGCTGTAGAAGGTGAGGTATATGCCTTATCTTCCCTCTTCACCGCACTGGTATTCTGGGCTATCCTCAAATGGGAGCATGAAGCCGACAAACCCGGTGCTGACCGCTGGATTGTTTTCATATTCTTCATGATGGGTCTGTCGATAGGTGTGCATTTGCTGGGTCTGCTCACCATTCCCGCAATCGTAATGGTGTACTACTTCCGCAAGCGTCCGCAGTTTGATTACGATGTTGTGCGCAAATATTTTATACGTTTCCTGATCATTGGCGGGGTGTTAGGTTTTATTGCCGCCTATCTTGCCGGGAGGGGCGAAGCCAACCTGTTGAGTGAATATCTTCCCAGCTTGCAACAGAAATATGGCGAAGACGTTCAGGTAAACGATTCTACCATTCCCGGAGTCATCATTTTAGGTACGCTGCTGGCAATTGGGTTCCTGTATCTGCTTGAAAAATGGAAAAGTGACAGGAAAGAATACTATGGCGGCGCATATATTTTTTTTGTCATCGGTTGTGTCATTACCGGCGTTGTGCAGGTTGCCGTTATTCAATTGTCTATCAAAGCTGCAGGCTATTTCGATATCTTTTTTGTAAACAATGTCGGTTTGCCGTTCTTCTCCGGCTTTACTATCTTTTTTGTATTGGTAGCAGTGGGCATCTGGTTTGGCCTGCGCTTCGCCGCGCAAAAAGGCTGGGGATATCTGCGTTTAGGTTTGTGGTGCCTTACGTTTATGCTGTTGGGATACAGTACGTACATCACGACTATGATCCGTAGTATTGCTGATCCTGCCGTGGATATGTTCAACGTAGACAATCCCATGAGTTTGGTAGGGTATCTTGGCCGTGACCAGTATGGCGATTTTCCTATTTTATATGGACAAAAGTTTACCGCTGATATTATCCAATACATGGAAACGTCTACCAAATACCAGAAAAGCAAGGTAGACGGAAAAGATACGTATATAGAAACGGGCAAAGATGGGCACTACGTGTATTTGCCAAAAGACAAAATGGTATTTCCAAGAATGTGGGATGCCAGTAACGACCAGAATCACGCTGATTATTATGCCATGTTTGCCGGTATTGGTAAAATGAAAGATGGCAGTTATGAGCGTGCTCCCAATTTTGGGGACAACGTAAAATATTTTATTGGTTACCAGAATTACTTCATGTACCTGCGTTATTTTCTTTGGAATTTTAGCGGGAAACAGGATGATATTGAAGGTTTGTTTATCGGGAACAAAAGAGATGGCAACTGGATTACAGGCATCAACCTGATTGACAATATGATTTATGGCGATCAGAGCAAATTGCCGGACAGTCTCAAAAATAACAAAGCACACAACACACTCTTTGCACTGCCGCTTATACTGGGAATTATAGGATTGCTTTACCATTTCAAACGGCGTGGCGACGATGCGTTTATAACGTTTTTGCTGTTTTTCTTCACTGGCTTTGCCATTGTTATTTATCTCAACCAGGCAGGTTTTCAGCCAAGAGAGCGCGACTACGCATATGTAGGATCTTTCTATGCCTTTGCAATCTGGATTGGTCTCGGCGTTTTGCAGGTGAACGAATGGATCAGCAGTAAGATGAATCAAAGAGTTGCTGCCATTGCCGCAACAGTCATTTGCCTGCTTGCAGTGCCGGTGCTTATGGCGCAGCAGGAATGGAACGATCACGACAGGAGCCGCAAGCAAATGGCACGCGACATTGCCAGAGATTATCTCGAAAGCTGTGCGCCGAATGCCATCCTGTTTACGTTTGGCGACAATGATACTTACCCGTTGTGGTATGCACAGGAAGTAGAAAAAATCCGTCCTGATATCCGTGTGATCAACACCAGCTTATTGGGAATCGATTGGTACATCAACCAGTTGCGGTATAAAGTAAATGAAAGTGCACCGATTGATGTCATCTGGTCGCGCAATCAGATTGAAGGACGTAACAGGGACGTAGCGGTGTTCAGAGCACAGCCATCTTACCCTGAGAACCAGTTTTACAACCTTTACGACATGATGAAAAATTATGTTGGAAACGATGCAAACCAGGATGATCGTGGTTACAATATTTACCCTACGAAGAAAGTATCATTGCCGGTTGATGCCTCGTTGGTAAAAGGCAACGGCACTGTAAACGCCGATGACAGCGTGGTGCCTGCCATTGATTTTGAAATACCTAAAAACGCCATGTACAAAGGCGATATGGCATTACTCAATATTATTAGCGCCAACAAATGGCAACGTCCTATTTATTTCACCATGCCTTACGGCGAATTGGGTTTCAGCAACTATCTGCGCAGAGATGGTTTGAGCTATCGGTTGGTTCCGGTTGCCAACTCATCTGTAAATACAGATTGGATGTTTGACAAAGTGATGAACAAGTTTGGCTTTGGCAATGCCAACGTTTTCAATGTTTATTTTGATGAAGAAAACCGTCGTCACTTAAATATCATTCGCCGTGCCGATGCGGAACTTGCCATCGATTTAGCTGCGCAAAACCGGAAAGAAGATGCACGCAAAGTGTTGGACAAAACCGACAACATGATGCTGCAAAGTAATTTTCCTTACGGTATGGTTTCGAGAAACAACGAACACAACCGTATTGCGATGATGTTCCTGGAAGCCTGCTACCGCGCGGAAGACAAACCATTGGCTACCAAAGTTGCAAAAAGCGTAAAAACCGATTTGCAGCAACAAGTAAAATATTACAATAGTCTTACCGGTCTTGATGCCGAAAATATGTCTTACGATTTGCAGCAGGCGCAAACCTTGCTCCAGACACTCGACCAGATGGACAAAGCTTATAACGATCAGCAACCTTCAGTTCCGGAAAGAGGCGCCATCGGCAACGATTCGGCATTGATGAGCGACCCAGGAGACGCAGGTGAATAAATATTGTACCACATAAAAAATCCTGGTGACACTCATCACCAGGATTTTTTGTGCTTACTACAGGAGTAATCCTTTGGTAAATGTAATATGACGTTCAACAATATCCTGCATCATTGATACAACCATTTGGGAATATTGCTCTTTAGTTTTTGAGTGAAAAACTTCTTAAAGGAAAGTTTGGTAATCATAAATCCAAAATGCTACGACAACAAAAAGACCTGTGCGGTTTGATGGCACAGGTCTTTTTAATTCAATGATGTCGTCAACAGCTTTAAAAGATTGATTGCAAAGCTGGTTTCGATCCATTTATTTGGAATAATTAACTGTGCTGTGAGCATCAGCTTTTGCAACCGGCACTTGCTTTTGTTCTATATGCGTATTGGGATTGTTGTTGTCCGGTTTGTTGCTCCAGACATGCGCCAACGTAGGTGCCACAACTAAAGAAACAATTGACATCAATTTGATCAGGATATTCATAGAAGGTCCGGAAGTATCTTTGAAAGGATCACCAACTGTATCACCAGTCACAGATGCTTTGTGCGGTTCTGATTTTTTGTAAAACATTTCTCCGTTTATTTCTACACCTTTTTCAAAGCTTTTTTTAGCGTTGTCCCACGCACCGCCAGCATTATTTTGAAAAATTCCCATCAGCACGCCACTAACCGTAGCTCCCGCAAGAAATCCGCCCAAAGCTTCGGGTCCCAACAGGAAACCAATAAGCAACGGTGCTATAATGGTGATAGCTCCCGGCAGCATCATTTTTTTGATAGAAGCATCAGTCGAGATAGCAACGCATTTGTCGTATTCAGGTTTGCCGGTTCCTTCCATAATGCCTGGAATTTCGCGAAACTGTCGTCTTACTTCCTGCACCATTGCCATGGCAGCTTCACCCACCGCCCGAATGGCTAAGGATGAAAAGATAAAGGGAATCATGCCGCCCACAAACAAGGAAGCCAGTACGCGGGCTTTATAGATATCAATCCCGATCATTTCGTAACCGTTGTGGTTGATAACGCCTACATAAGCAGCAAATAGCGCGAGCGCAGTAAGTGCTGCAGAAGCAATGGCAAAACCTTTACCTGTTGCCGCAGTTGTATTTCCCACAGCATCCAGAACATCTGTTTTTTCACGCACTTCTTTCGGCAATTCGCTCATTTCTGCGATACCGCCTGCATTGTCAGCAATCGGCCCAAATGCATCAATTGCAAGTTGCATGGCAGTAGTTGCCATCATTCCGGCAGCCGCAATTGCAACACCATATAAACCTGCAAATGAATAGGAACCGAAAATGCCAGCCGCCAATACAAGGATAGGTAAAAACGTAGATTCCATACCAACTGCCAGACCGCCAATAATATTAGTAGCATGACCGGTAGCCGACTGACGGATAATGCTCATGACCGGGCGCTTGCCCATGGCCGTGTAATATTCCGTTATCAGACTCATAAAGGTACCAACGGCAAGCCCGGTTAAAATGGCGCCCAATACTCCGCCGCGTGTTATAGCAGTTGCACCCGCTATAATTTGAGTAGGGTCGTTATTTATAAAATCTCTCTGCAGATATATGGGAGAATCGGGGAGAATATAATATACAAGGAATGCACTGGCAATGGCCGTGAGAACAATGGAACCCCAGTTGCCCATATTGAGTGCGCGTTGCACAGGTGCTGTGCTGATGCCTGACCCGTCAGTGATTTTTACAAAAAAGGTTCCTATAATAGAAAACAGGATTCCTACACCCGCTATCGTCATAGGCAGGAGTATCGGAGAATACCCGTTAAAATCATCTTGTGCTACCGCTTCCTGTCCCAGCACCATTGTTGCGAGCACGGTGGCTACATAAGAACCAAACAAGTCGGCGCCCATGCCAGCGACATCGCCTACATTATCTCCTACGTTATCAGCAATGGTTGCCGGATTGCGCGGATCGTCTTCAGGAATATCTTTTTCTACTTTACCAACAAGGTCTGCACCCACATCGGCAGCTTTTGTATAAATACCACCACCTACGCGTGCAAACAGAGCAATTGATTCGGCACCCAGAGAAAAGCCGGTAAGCACTTCAATAGTGCGTACCATTTCTTCGGAATTGGCAGCCGCGTCAGGTGCAAAAAAATGTTTTAAAACAAGGTACAAACTACCTAAACCCAATACTGCCAGACCGGCAACACCAAGACCCATTACTGATCCGCCGGTGAATGAAACATTGAGGGCTTTCGCCAGGCTTGTTTTGGCAGCTTGTGCTGTTCTTACATTGGCTTTGGTCGCTACTTTCATACCGATATAGCCGGCAAGAGCGCTACAAACCGCACCGATGATAAAAGAAACGGCAATTGACCAATGTGAGTTTTCGTTGGTTTGTGCCATCACGCCAAGCAGCACAGCCACAATGGCCACAAAGTAGCTGAGCACTTTCCATTCTGAACGTAAAAAAGCCATGGCACCTTCAGCAATATAGGTGCTGATTTCCTGCATTTTGGCATCGCCGGCAGGTTGTTGAGAAACCCAGTTAAATTTGATGAAAGTGTAAACAAGACCAATAGCACCCATGAGAGGTACTGCATAAAAGAGCAGATTTTCCATACGCAAAAATGTCAGACAAGAATAATTGTGAAAAGATATTAACAAATATAGGCGTTAAATGATATAAACGTCAAAAGCTTTTACCTCGTGTTTTACCTAATAAAATACACGTTTCGTCTAAAACGAAGTGTATACTAACTGTTTGTTGGATAGGTTTGTAAAAGAGATTAATCAACTAATTATAAATGTCTTTCCATAGGGGTATGGATTGTTTATGAAGGGTACAATGGGGCTTATTCTTAAGCCCCATTATTATTTTGAAGATGTTTGAAGGCCTTGCCAAATTTTTCGACAATATCTGTAGGCAAGAGGCTTTCCTCCGATTGCTCTTCAAGACAAAAATCTGCAGCAAGTCCATGAACATAAACTCCACAAACAGCAGCATCAAAAGAACAATATTCCTGTGCCAGTAATCCACTGATAAGCCCTGTAAGTACATCGCCTGAGCCACCGGTTGAAAGCCCGTTGTTCCCCGTGCTGTTGAAATAATTTCTTTTGCCATCCGTTACCAAGGTGTAGGCACCTTTCAGTACAATCACAATATTATATTCTGCCGCGGCTTCTATGGCTTTGTTTATTTTTTCAAAATCATTGTCTGCCGCTCCAAACAAACGTTCAAATTCTTTTGGATGCGGAGTGATAATAGAATGCGCCGGCAATTGATTTAGCCAACCCTGCTGTGATATAATGTTTAGCGCATCAGCATCAAGTACCATTGGTTGTTTATACGATTGAAGGATTGAAAGCACTAAAGCTGTGCATTCAGTATCAGTTCCTAATCCCGGACCAATACCTATGGTTGAAAATTTCGACAAATCTCCTTCACATCCGCGCTCAACCATCATCGCTTCCGGTGCACTCGTATGCATTATTACAAAATCGTCCCGCAAGTCCGAGCACGTAAGCAGCCCAACACCCGAGCGAAGACAGGATTTTGCACACATCACGGCAGCGCCCATTTTGCCCTCATTGCCTGCTACCAGCAACACATGTCCAAATGTTCCTTTATGTGAAAATTTTTTTCTTTTCCGGTACATTGGCGTTAGCATGTCAAGGTCTGTGAGCACAAAACGCCCGGGTTTTGATGCCTGAAAGTTGGGGTGCAAACCGATATCTAAAATATGTACTTCGCCTGTATAGTGAGCATTTTCAGCTACCAAGAAACAAAGTTTCAGTGCCTGGAATGTGAGTGTATGCGTAGCAGCCACCATTGCATTCCCTTTGGAAGACTGGTCGGTAAACATACCCGATGGCACATCGATGGAAACGACTGGGACCTTGCAATGGTTGATTGTTTCAATCAATTGCGCATATGCACCCGACAACGGGCTATGCAAGCCAAATCCAAACATGGCGTCAATGATTACATCATATTCACCCGACAGGTGTAGCTCTTCATCCTGTTTTAGAAAGATAACAGGTGCATCCATCTGCATCAGCAGTTCCAGGTTTAATTTTGCATCACTGCTTTGGCTACCTCCAAATTCGAGTACACAAACCGTTACCATGACATGATGTTTCAGTAGTTGTCTCGCAATGGCCAAACCATCGCCGCCATTGTTGCCTTTTCCGCAAATGACCAGTATTCTTTTTTTGTGATATTGATGTTTTATCAGCCAGTTGCTGCACTGTTGAGCGGCTCTTTCCATCAGTTCGTGCGAAGTAATAGATTGATTGGCTATGGTAAATGCATCCCATTCGCGCAGCGTATCTGCATCCGGAATCATCATATAGTTATATTTTAAAAAGCACCTTTTATCAAAGTATCTGATTAATAAATGTAGAAATAGAACCTTTATACCTAAGCCTTGCTTACCGCAGGACTCAGGCTTCGTTTAGCCAGCAGGCTGCTGATCAACAGCAGAACGGCACCCAGCAAAAAAGGTGCTCCCGCAAAATGAACACTTGCATCCTCATTTGTAAAATAATAGAAAAGCGATGTCATGAGCCATGGACCGACAATAGAAGTAAGGCTCATCAGGCTTGTGAGTGCGCCCTGCAGTTCGCCTTGCTCATTGGCAGGAACACGCCCGGATATAAGCGACTGAAGGGCCGGACCTGCTATGCCGCCCAAACAGTATGGAATACAAAACACAAACATCATCCACGACTGTGATGCAAATGCAAACAGCAACATGCCGACAGCATACAAAGACAAGCCAATATATACACTCCGTTCGTTGCCCAGCTTCGGATGTATGAACCTGATGAGCCAGCCCTGCACAATAGCTACGAGAGCACCGATAACACCCAGCGAAATGCCGATCATTTTTTCAGACCAGTGAAATTGGTAAATGGTAAAAAAGCTCCAGTTGCTCTGTACTGCGTGTGCTGCAATGTATACGAGCGATAACGAAGTGATAAGACCGCTGAGTGAGGAATATTTGGTAAGCAACCGTAAAGAACCGATTGGACTAGCGCGGCGCCATTCAAATTTACGACGGTGCTGCAAATCCAGCGATTCCGGCAATACAAAATATCCATACAGCCAGTTAACCAGACATAATGCTGCAGCTGCATAAAAGGGAAAACGTGGCCCAATTGTCCCAATAAACCTCCAATCACAGGACCAACGATGAAACCAAGACCAAAGGCAGCTCCAATCATTCCAAAGTTTTTAGCACGGTTGTTTTCGTTGCTGATGTCAGCAATATAGGCAGCCGCCGTGGTGAAGCTTGCACCCGTGATGCCCGACACACACCTGCCTACAAACAACCAGAAAATTGTGGGCGCAAAAGCGAGGAAGATATAATCGATAGTAAACCCGAACAAGGAAAACAGGAGCACCGGCCGCCGGCCGTATTTGTCACTCAGATTTCCCAGGATAGGTGCGAAAATAAACTGCATCACTGCGTAGCTTACATTGAGCCAGCCGCCATAGCGGGCAGCCATACTTACATCGCCATGTATCAGTTGTTCTATGAGCTTTGGCATCACCGGTATGATGATTCCCCATCCCGTCACATCAATGAGCAAAGTGACAAAGATAAATCCAAGAGCTGCCTGCTGATTTTGTCGCATAATTGAAAAGATTGCAAAGTAAGAGAGCACAAAGTAACCAGGTAAACGGTGTGGAAATTTATTACCCTTTTTTTGTATAAATGAGACTGCGCACAAGGTTAAGCCGTATTTTCCTATTTTCGCTACTCAAAAAATAGATTTATCTGATGGCAACTCGTAAGAAATCAGACCCAAAGCTGACTGAAAATCCTGACATGAAAAATAATGAGCCGGCAGAACCAAAGAAAGCAGGTAAAGTAAAAAAAGCACCTGTACAGGAAGAACCTGCACCTACCGCTGAAATACCTGCCAAACCAAAACCTGCTGGCAAAAAGAAAGCACAGGACACTACCGAAGAGCCAACAAACGCCCCTGAAGCCATTGCCGAAAAAGGCAAGAAGCCCAGAAAAGCGGCAAAAAATGCAGCAACTACACCTGCTGCAGAACTTTTCGAACGGCAACCTTCGCAAACAGAGCCGGCACCCGCCACCGAAACACCTGCTGAAGAAACAGTAAAAGCTAAAAAAGCACCCAAGGTAAAAGCGGCTGTGGCAACCACAAAGCCTGAGGCAGAAGCCAAACCGGCTAGGAAAGCTGCCAAACGCGAGCCTGTTGCTGAAAACACTGAACTTGTAGCAGAAGCTGCACCTGCAGAGCCAGTTATAACTTCTGAAGTTGCTGCACCTGCAGAGCCAGCCATTGAGGAAGAAGTTGCTCCCGAACCGGTGCCAGAACCAATTGCTGTATCTGAACCTGTTGCAGAACCACAAACGGAAACTGTGGTTGAGCACAAAAACGAAGCGATGGTGCATAAACTGGTTGAAGCAGCGGAGCACACACATGAGACTCAAGCTCCGGAAACAAGGCAGGGAACTAACACTATCAAATTCGTGCTGGCTTATTACACCACACCCGGTCAGTCTTTGTACATTACAGCTCATCACCCGCTGTTTGGAAACGGAAAACCTGAAGAAGCATTGCCCATGCAATATCTTGACGCTGACCATTGGACAGCTGAAATTTCGTTTGCTGACAATGACCTTACCGATGAAGTAACTTACAATTACTTGCTGAAAGAAGCCGACGGAAGTTTTGTATACGATGGTGGAAAAGATAAAAAACTTTCTGCGCAAGCTTTTTCTGCTGGCACCGTCAATATTATTGATTCATGGAATACAGCAGGTTATTTTGGGAATGCATTTTTTACAGAGCCATTCAAACAAGTTTTATTAAAAGATAACTCTACACAAACTGATACCTCACAACCTTCCACCGTCACACATACATTCAAAATAAAATTTCCTTTGCTCCAAAAAGGACATGTGGTATGCATAACAGGAAGCACCAATGCTCTCACCAACTGGAGCATCCAGGAACCTTTGCTTATGCAGAAAGCAGATGATTACTGGCAAATCAAAACCGATTTGTCCGCGGCTGATTTCCCGGTTTCTTATAAATATGGTTTGTTTGATGTTCAGAACCATCAATTGGTGCAGCTCGAAGAATCTGCCAACCGTGAACTCTTCGAAGCAGCGGCTCCCGATACAGAAACGATTTTGAACGATGGTTTTCTCCGTGTGCCCGAAAGCACCTGGAAGGGTAGTGGCGTAGCCATTCCTGTATTCAGCCTTCGTACTGACAAAAGCTTTGGCTGCGGCGAATTTTCGGATATCAGGTCGCTGGCAGACTGGTGCAAATCGGTTGGTATCAAATTGATTCAATTGTTACCGGTAAATGATACCACTTCCACCAAAACGTGGAGAGATTCTTATCCCTACGCGGCCATCTCTGCATTTGCCCTGCACGCAATGTATCTGAATATCGATGCAATGGTAGAGGCGGATAATAAACACATTGCAGATCAATACCGCGACGAAGCGCGCCATCTCAATAAGCTGGATGCAGTAGAATATGCGGCTGTAAACGACATGAAGTGGAAAATTATCCATGAAGTGTATCCTTTGCAGAAAGAAGCCACTTTCGCGTCGCCCGAATACAAAGCTTTCTTTGAAGATAATAAACATTGGCTCGTTTCCTACGCTGCTTTCTGCGTATTACGCGACAAGTTTGGGTCTGCCGACTTCAGTACCTGGAACGAATTCAAACATTACGATGAAAGTGCCGTTTCTGCCTTTCTGCAATCCGGGGCTGAAGCCGAAAGCGCAGGCATGTATTATTTTGTACAATATCACCTGCACCTGCAATTGAAAGATGCTGCTGAATATGCCCACAGCCTGGGCATTGTGATGAAAGGTGATATTGCCATTGGCATTTCCCGCAACAGCGCCGATGCATGGCAACATCCTGAACTCTACAACCTGGATATGCAGGCCGGCGCGCCGCCCGATCAGTTTGCCGTAAAAGGTCAAAACTGGGGTTTCCCAACCTACAACTGGCAGAAGATGAAAGAAAATGGCTTTGCCTGGTGGAAACAACGCTTTTCGCAAATGAGCAATTATTTCGATGCATTCCGTATCGATCATATTCTTGGTTTCTTCCGCATCTGGAGCATTCCAACAGATTCGGTAGAAGGTATTATGGGACATTTTGTTCCTGCACTTCCCGTTCATATCAATGAGTTTCACCTGTGGAATACCTATTTTGATTATAAACGTTATTGCAAACCTTTCATCAATGACCAGATATTAAGTGACTTATGTGGCGACCAGCAATGGTATATGAAAGACACGTTTTTAACTGACAACGGAGATGGCACTTTTAGCCTGAAACCGGAAGTGGCAACTCAAAAGCGTGTAGAACACTATTTCAGTATTCGTGAAGAAAACGGGCACAACAGCTGGCTGAAACAGGTGTTGTTTGATCTCATCAGCAATGTCATCCTGTTTGAAGAATATGGTAGCAACGGACAGATGTTCCATTTCCGTTTTGGTATGGAAAACACCTTATCGTACCAGTATCTGGATGATTATACCAAAAAACAATTGTATTATTTATCCATCAATTATTTCTACGAAAGACAAAATGAATTCTGGCGCCACGAAGCTTTGCAAAAGCTACCTGCTCTCGCACGGGAAACAGACATGCTGATTTGCGGTGAAGACCTGGGTATGGTGCCTTCCACTGTTCCCCGCGTGATGCAGGATCTTGGCTTGCTAAGTCTCGAAGTGCAAAGAATGCCCAAAGACGAAAAAGCAACATTTACCAATCTAAATACTGCGCCTTATCTCAGCGTTGTTACTCCATCCACCCATGACATGAGCACCATCCGCGGCTGGTGGGAAGAAGACAGGAATTTGACTCAGAATTTTTATAATAACCAGCTTGGTCATCATGGTGAGGCGCCACAACAGTGCGAACCATGGATCAACAAGCAGATTGTAGAACAGCACCTTTATTCTCCGGCAATGTGGAGCATTTTCCAGCTTCAGGATATTATTGGGTATTGATCAGGAACTACGCCGGGCTAATCCTAACGATGAGCGCATCAACGTACCGGCAAACCCGGTGCATTACTGGCAATATCGTATGCATATGACACTCGAAGACCTCCTGAAAGCTGACAGCTTCAACAATGGAGTGGAAGAAATGATTGGTGCCAGCGGCAGATAACTGGTACTAACTGCACCTTCCAATTGGTTTGTGATCTTAATAAAAACAAAAACCGGCTCATCTACAGCCGGTTTTCTATTTTTAAGACTTTACTCAATGTTGTGCTTTTAACGCTCACTTTATACTGTTACAAGTCCCATCAGGTAATTGATAAATATTCCGGTGAGCAAGGCGCAGCCAAAGCTCAGGAAAGTCCCGATCAACACATATTCTGTATGTTTTCGCGAACTGAAAGGTTCTGCATCAGTATCTGTTCCGCGTTCCGGTTTGTCGGTTACACGCAGAATAGATTTGGCAGCTATCAAAAAACCAATGGCGCTGAACTGGTTTGTAAATATGAGTGTAATGACAATGGTTCTTTCCAGCATGCCAATCCAGGTGCCTGCATCGCGCAGGCTGTCGTTCATGTTCAATTCGGGCAGCCATCGCTTAGTGACGTATCCGATAAAAAATCCCGTTGGTTGCAGCACCAGCAGGTATCCTGTTGCCAGCAACAAGAAATGATAATCGGGCACTACACCCGAAAAGACTTCACCAAACTTTGAAAAACCATGTATAATCTGCAGCCACAGTACAATGATTACAACAACATGTATTAGCTGGTCGGCCAGGAAGAGGCGCAAATCTTTTCTGTGCTTTCTGGCGCAGCTCCAGGTTGCTTTCCTGCACGCCGCGGCTTGCTTTTATTTTCCACGCATCGGTGAGCAAATGGGTAACAAAAGTGATGACAAATACCCACCAGTATCCCAAGCTCCAGAGTGCCAGCCATGCCATTGCTCCTGCTATGAGCGTATGAAACCATAGATATCCCGATACAAGGTTTTTTTTCATTTTGCTTTGCACCCAATGGCTGCGCTGCAGGTAGAAATCGGTGAGCAGGTGCGCTGCCAGCAACCGCAGCAAAATGCTGCCTTCTTCATAGGTAAACAGATCTGTCATTGCGCAAATTTGGTTTCAAAATACTCTATCGCTTTGGTGATTGCATGCCATTGCGCAATTTTTTTTCGTTGCGTAATGGCAGATGTACTTACACCAAACAGGTTGGCGATTTCTTCATCTTTTGTGTCCTGCAATTTGTGGAGCACCAGTTCCGCCCCGTTTTGTGTCCATTTTTGCGCTATGGCGTCCATGAGGGTAATAATGGTGTCCCATTCTTTGCTCTGCAGTTGTATCTTCGGCAAGTATTGTCATTCTTTCGCTTTTTCCCTTCAGGCTGTCGAGAGCGCTGCCCGATTTTTCAAATGCTTCGCCATCGGACCGGCTGAGTTCTGTTTCATGCACAAAGTCGATACTTCCCATCCCAATGGCCAAGCGTATATCAAACTGCGCATAACTATACCCCTTTGAGTTTGTCTTTTTTCTTTTCGATTCGGGTACATAGGCAAGTACGAAACATCGGATAAGACAAGCTGTGCGCAATGCTGTTTTGCCTTCTGTAGCTGTGCATTGTATGCTATCACCACGAAAGCGTTCATAGGCACTGATTCGTTGGGGTTTCAACGAATTTACAAAGCTGTCGAGCGCATTGTATAGTTCTTCCCTTATCTTGGGCGCTATCTTTCTAGACGACACAATGTCGCCCGTTATAATTGCGTAGTTATTCATATAGTCTCCAGGCTTATAAATGCTAAATTAAGTCTTCAGCCTAAATATTCAATATTTAAATTTGCAGGCTTAATTGTATAAAAAGTATAAGATTGAGCAACAGCTTATATTTAACACTTGGCTATACGAAATAGCGTGGAGGCACATTGGGGTTTCAGTCGTTTTTGACATACTTTTGCTATTGAAAACAGGGTAATAATCAATGAAAAAATCACATATCGTTGCGCTTGTCCTTATCAGCATTACCATTGGCGTGTTAATCAGTATGATAACTGATGTAACGGGCTATGAAACAATCGCGTCAGCCAAAGAAAAAAAAGGCAAAACCGTAACGGTGATTGCAAAGCTGGATGCTGCTACCATTCAATACGACGCAGTAAAGAACCCCAACTACCTTACGTTTGAAGCTACCGACACATTGGGCGACCGTATGAAAGTGGCGTATTACTACGAAAAGCCTTACGACATGGAAAAGAGTGAGCGTGTGGTATTGAAAGGAAAAATAGAAAACGGCGTTTTTGAAATACATGATCAGAAAGGAATCCTTATAAAATGCCCTTCGAAATACAAAGACGATCCTGACGCTGCTAAGAAAAGCCTGAACCAGCAGGCAATGAATTAAAACATTTCTTGTTGATGAATTATATTGGAGAACATTTACTGCCGGGGCAACTCGGCCATTTTTTTGCAGTCCTCTCACTTTCGGCATCGCTGGTAGCTACACTGGCATTCTACTTTTCAGGAAACACCAAAGAACTTAACGAAAAAAAGAGCTGGCTGAATATCGCGCACGTTGCATTTGCGGTAGAAACCATCAGCGTGATCTCTGTAATCAGCTGCATTTATTACATTTTAGCCAATCACCTGTTCGAATACAAATATGCCTGGGAACACAGCGACAAAACGCTGGAAATCCAGTATGTATTCAGTTGCCTGTGGGAAGGGCAGGAGGGCAGTTTCCTGCTGTGGACATTCTGGCATTGTGTGCTGGGCTGGCTCGTGATATGGAGAGTGAAAAAATGGGAACCCCAGGTGATGACGGTCGTTTCTTTCGCACAGTTTTGCCTTGCTACCATGCTGCTGGGCATTTATTTCTGGGGCATCAAAGTTGGCAACAGCCCGTTTGTATTGCTGCGCAATGAAGGCTTGCTGGACAATGCACCTTTCTTTAAAGATATCAACACAGGCGCCATCCGGGCCGATTATCTAACCGTTTTGAAAGATGGCTCAGGGCTGAATGCCTTGCTACAAAACTATTGGATGGTTATTCATCCGCCCATTTTGTTTTTAGGATTTGCATCTACCATTGTTCCATTTGCGTTTGCCTATGCAGGTTTGGTTACGAAAGATCATTCGTGGGTAAAGTCTGCTATGCCCTGGGGGTTATTTTCAATGGCAATACTCGGTACCGGTATTATGATGGGTGCGGCATGGGCATACGAAAGCCTTACATTTGGTGGATATTGGGCGTGGGATCCTGTAGAAAATGCATCGCTGGTGCCATGGCTGGTGTTGGTAGCGGGCATACATACCGCAATGATTTACCGGCATAGCGGCTACTCGCTCAAAAGCACTTACCTGTTTTATTCTTTATCTTTTCTGCTTGTATTATATTCCACTTTTCTTACCCGCAGCGGCATCCTTGGCGATACTTCCGTACACGCATTTACAAGTGCGGGCATGAACCAGCAATTGTTATTGTTTCTGAGTGTGTTTGTATGGTTGCCATCGTTTGCGCAAGCGCATAAAAAAGGCAGAATGCTGATAGCAGGAATTATCGTAGCCGTAATTCTTGTTTCATCACTTTTCTTGCCGGAAAATATTGTGGCCGGCATTATGGCTCTTTTCGCTGCTGGGTTTTGTGATAGCTTTTGGAATACAGCTCAATACCGATCCATTAATTCCATCGCCAAAAAAGGAAGAAAATACCTACAGCCGTGAATTCTGGATGTTTATCGGGTCGCTCGTGTTTTTCCTGTCGGCGGTGCTCATCATCAGCCAGACATCGCTGCCGGTATATCAATAAAGTATTTGATAAAAAACTGGCTGAATCGGAAGATTCCGAATTTTCCTACAACCGGATACAGGTCTTTATCGCCATTATCCTTGGTGTGCTGACAGCAGTGGTGCAATACCTGAAATACAAGAATACTACCGAAAGAGTTTTTTGTAAAAAAGATATGGATGCCTACAGTTATCGCGCTGGTGATCAGCATACTGATCAGTGTATTTGGCGACATTGATTACACGAAAAAAGGAGCCGGATTTTTAGGCGCTATTCACGTTGCCATTTTTGCTGCTGTATATTCGGTTGTGGCAAATTCATCTTATATCTGGATTGGCTATAAAGGAAACCTGAAAAAAGCAGGCGCAGCCATTGCACACGTAGGCTTTGGTTTGGTGTTGTTGGGTATTTTGATTTCATCGAGCAAAAAAGAAATTTTGAGCTGGAACCGCACCGGTATTTCCACTCTGGCTAGCGACGGCAAAGAAAAACCTGCCGAAAACTCAACCTTGTTTAAAGGAATTGCAACCGACATGGGTAAATACACAGTTACCTATATGCGCGATACAATAAACGATACAGAACCATAAAAAGTACTTTGAAGTAAACTTTAAAAGCAAAACAGGAAATGAAAACTTCAACATTTATCCTGATGTGCTCCACAATACGAAAGGTCAGGAAGGTTTTGCCGCCAACCCCGATTCGAAACACTACGCCAACAAAGATATTTTTGTGTACGTCACTTCGTGGCTGGAAGGCAGCAAAGATGACACGGCAAGCTTTCAGAAAGTGGTGCTGAAAGAAGGCGATACCACATTTTATTCCAATGGTCTGATCATTCTGAACAAAATTGAAATCAACAAAGCGGATATAAAAGATGTAATGCCGGGCGAAACTACCATGACGCTTGATCTGCAGGTGATTGGTAAAAACGGCAGCCGTTACAGCGCATTTCCGGGTATTGCCATCAAAGATGAAAACACTATGCGCAGTCTGCCGATACGGTGATTGCGCAAAGCCTCGTACTGAAATTTAACCGCATTGCCGATATCAAAAACAAGACAGTTTGAAATTGGAGTAAAGGAAAGTGGCGAACTGAGTGACCTGCTTACTCTGAAAGTACTGGAATTTCCATTTATTAATATTTTGTGGATTGGTATTCTGATAATGGTAACGGGAACAATGATCAGCGTGGTGGGATATGCGCGCAGAAAAACCATTATGGTATAAATTACTGCTAACAAAAAGCCGCATTCAAGCGGTAATTAATATTGAACAAAAACAGGCAGCTACAAAAAGCTGCCTGTTTTTGTTTTTACAAACACGATAAAAAAGAATTTCCCGCTACTTCAATCAACATGCTTTAAAGCTTCAAAAACAAATTGTATTTTGTAATGTAAAATCAAAATGCAATCCTATGCTATCGGAGCGCCTGCTTCATTTTATCTGGCAGTTTCAATACTTCAATAAACATGACCTGACCAATGAAGGAGGTGAAAGCCTTCAGATTGTTCATCCCGGCACATACAATCACAACCATGGACCCGATTTTTCGGGCGCCAAAATAAAAATTGGCGATACACTTTGGGCAGGCAATATTGAACTTCACATCAAAAGCTCCGATTGGCTACAGCATGAACACCAGCACGACGAGCGCTACAACAATGTAATTCTGCATGTAGTTTGGCAACATGACATGGAAGTGAAGCGATGAATGGCTACAAGCTCCCGACGTTGCAATTGCAACCTAGAGTATCTAATTTGATGTTGCAGCATTATGAAACATTGATGCAATCGGCAGACGTTTGTGCCCTGTCAGTCCTATTTGCCCGTATTATCTGACATTGGCTGGCACAACTGGCAGGAAAGATTGCTGGTAGAAAGGTTGCAAAAACGATCAGCAATCATATTGGAAAAGGTGGAAGTGGCAGGCAACCATTGGGAAGAAGTATTCTGGCACCTGCTCGCCAGGAATTTTGGAATGCCTGTTAATGCAGATTCGTTTGAAAGCATCGCTGCTACCATTCCTGTTCAGGTATTAGCCAGTCATAAAAACAGGATACAGCAATTGGAAGCATTGCTTCTGGGACAGGCAGGCCTGCTGGAAGAGGAGTTTTTGGATGACTACCCGCTGATGCTTCAACGGGAATATCAGGTTTATTGCCAACAAATACAATTTGAAGAGTCGCCGATAGCACCTGTATTTCTACGAATGCGTCCTGCCAATTTTCCAACTGTGCGCCTTGCACAACTCGCTATGCTTATCAGCTTGTCTGAGCATTTATTTTCTAAAATAAAAGACGCCAAAGCTTATACAGAAGTATGCGAATTACTGAATGTGACTGCCAATGATTTCTGGCATTATCATTATCAGTTGAACATGGCTGCCGATTTTAAACCAAAACTTTGGGAAAGCAAATGACGGAAAACATCATTATCAATACCATTGTGCCGGTTGTGTTTGCGTATGGCGTGTATCACAACAGGCAGGAATTGAAAGATAAGGCGCTCGAATGGTTGACGCAAACAGGCAGGGAGCAGAACAGCGTAATCAAAAGCTGGCAGGCGCACGGTGTGGGCAGCAGCAACGCGTTGCAAACGCAGGGATTGCTGGAATTGAAAAAACACTACTGCGATCTAAGAAAATGTCTTGACTGTGCAGTAGGCACAAAAATACTAAAACCACAAAGCCACGTACATTAGCGTTGCGGTGAGCAAAGAAAACTAGCAGACTAAACAGGGAAGAAAGAGAACAAAAAAAGCTGTTTATGAAAACAGCCCTTTTGGAAAATGCAGTGAGTGAAGTGAATTAATATTCATCTTCATTGAACATAAAATCTTCCTGGCTGGGATAATCCGGCCAAATATCTTCAATACTCTCATACACTTCGCCCTCATCTTCAAGTTCCTGAAGATTTTCAACCACTTCAATGGGAGCGCCGGAGCGAATGGCGTAATCGATTAATTCGTCTTTAGTTGCTGGCCAAGGAGCATCTTCCAGGTAACTGGCTAATTCGAGAGTCCAAAACATAGAAAGCCTTTGAAATTTTTGCAAATGTAGCAGTTAGAAATGAAAATCCAAATTTGGGTTGCCGGGCGCAGGAAATTATTATTAAAACCGACTGATTTATATTTTACGTTTGCAAAATATGCTGACAGCCAGGGACATTTTTAAATCATACGGACATATCGAGGTTGTAAAAGGTGTAAGCCTCTCTGTAGAAAAAGGCGAAATAGTTTCCATTACGGGTTCATCAGGTGCCGGAAAAAGTACGTTGCTCCATATTCTGGGAACGCTTGATAAAGCAGATAGCGGCGAAATCGTTCTCAATCATCACTCGCTGCACACCATGAAGGATAAAACCCTGGCTTCTTTCCGAAATCAATACCTTGGTTTTGTATTTCAGTTTCACCATTTATTACCAGAATTTTCCGCCTTGGAAAATGTATGTATTCCCGGCTGGATAGCCGGACGCAGAAAACAGGAGGTAGAAAAGCATGCTGCCAGCCTTCTTTCTACACTAGGTATTGCGAACCGCATACACAACAAACCCCAGCAGCTAAGCGGTGGTGAGCAGCAGCGTGTAGCTGTAGCAAGAGCACTGATTAATAAGCCCGCCATTGTATTTGCCGATGAACCCACCGGCAACCTCGACAGCCAGAATGCCAAAGAACTCCACCAGTTGTTTATGCGCCTGAGGGATGAATTTGAACAAACCTTTCTGATAGTGACACACAACGAAGAACTGGCACTCAATAGCGATCGTGTATTGCATATGAAAGATGGTATAATCACATCCTGATGATATGGCTGTACGGAACCTCACTTTAAATTATGGTTTCGTTGACTCCTTTCCTCTTACTTTGCAGAACTGTACTTTATGCCGGCGGAATGATGAAATGTAGCTTACTTACCCTCTTATCGGTTTTCCTGTTTTCCTGTCTGTCACTTTGTGCACAGGATATAAATCGATTGAAACAAAGAATGAACGGCATCAACAGCAGCTCTAATGACAATACTGGCACTGCCAAAAAAGATTCACTGGTGCACCGCGATCCGCTGGCAGATTCCATTACCATTTCTTACCGTTATTTTGATTCGTCGCGCAGCAGAAAAATTGATTCATCCATCACAGACTTTTACGACCGCTTCCCTGTACCGGCTTCCTATGATTACCTGAGCAATATGGGCGCGGCTTCTCATTCTCTGCTTATCAACCCGGTTGTGGCACCCGGCTTCGATGCAGGTTTTCATTCTTATGATATTTATCGATACAGACTCGCAGATACGCGTTTTTTTCAAACGACACGTCCGTATACAGAACTTGCCTACATGATTGGAAGCAATGCAGAACAGATGGTGAACATTCTGCATACGCAAAACCGGAAGAGCCGGCTCAATTTTGCATTTGAATACAGGTTTATCGGATCTCCCGGAGCTTTCAAAAACCAGAATACAAGTCATAATAATCTTCGGATCAGCAGCTATTACCAAAGTAACAACAAACGTTACGGATTGTATTTTGTATACATCAACAACAAAATGCAGGCTTCGGAAAATGGTGGTTTGCAGGATGACGATCAGTTGAAAAACTTATCGCTCAACAATCCTTTTGAAGCCAACGTGAGATTGGGAAATGGCATTTCGCAATACCGCAGCAGTAGTCTATTTAATACTACAGTTACAATTGGTACTTATTACCGCGAAAGTCGTTTTTACCTCCGGCACTACTACGATTTCGGGCAAAAAGATTCTATTGTTCAGGACACCAATGTTGTGCGCTTGTTCTACCCCAGGCTCAGGTTGCAGCACAGCATTTCCTACAACTCCAATATTTACGAATTTCATGATTATGCGGCCGATTCATTGGATTACGCTACTTATTTTCAATACAACGGGCTCACAAATGATTCTCTCAGGTTTAGCGACAAATGGCGCAATCTTACCAATGAGTTTAGCCTCATTACATTTCCCGACAAAAAGAATGTTGCCCAATTTTTAAGACTGAGCGCCAATTTTCAATTGCTGAAAGGGGAATTCAGTAATCATGAAACGGTAAACTATACCAACATTTTTGCCTCGGCTGAATATCGCAACCGCACCAAAAACCAAAAATGGGATCTGGAAGCGTTGGGACAATTGTATATGACTGGGCCGTTTTTGGGCGATTACAATGCTTATATCAGCCTGCAAAGGCAACTAAGCAAAAATTTGGGTACGTTCCAGGTTGGGTTTCAGAATACAAACAAAAGTCCAAGCCGCCTCAGTGATGGTGTCACCTCTTTTCCGGTGACTACAGCCGGCTCTTTCAACAATACAAATACCTCCAGGTTGTTTGGAAATTTGTACCTGCCATCGCAAAGCCTGCATTTGTATGGCAACTATTACGCAATCACGAATTATATTTACTTCAACGATTTTTATACTCCGAAACAATACTCCGCACTTTTCAATTACGTAAACGTAGGCTTGGAAAAAAAGTTCAGGCTCAGTCGCCACTTCAACTGGTACACGGATGTTTCGTTTCAGCAATCTGCCGGAAACGCACCGATACATTTGCCACTTGTATACACAAGGAACCGCATAGCGTTTGAAGGCAATTTTTATAAAAACTTATTCCTGTCTACCGGTATAGAAATCAGGTACAATACGCCGTATAAGGCAGATGGCTACTCTCCGCTCACAGGGCAGTTTTACTTTCAAAATGATACCACGATCAGCAATCGTCCAGACCTGAACATTTACCTCAATTTCAGAATTAAGAGCTTCAAAGCATTTATCAGGCTCGAAAACCTAAACACATTTGACCAATATGCTTCGGGCACCGGATTTTTAAATCACAATTTCTCCGCACCGCATTATGCGCAAAATGCCCTATGGCTTCGCTTTGGAATTTGGTGGAATTTTGTGAATTAGGGTTTCTGTTTGTTGCGCTACTTTGGGTATTTTCGTTTTTACTCTGACTTGTACTTTTGTATACTATCTAATCTATTACACCTATGATAAAGAAACTTGTCGCCATTTGTCTGCTTTCTGCAGGCAGCCTGTTTTCGATACAGTCATTCGCCGCCAACAGAACAGATACGGTAAAAGTGCTGGGCAACTGTGAAAGCTGCAAAGCCCGGATAGAAAAAGCTGCGAAAATTGCTGGCGCTACCCAAGCAGATTGGAGCGAAGAAACAGGATTGCTGACGGTAACGTACGATGATGCGAAAATCAATTTGTTAGCCATCGAAAAGCAAATTGCATCAGTAGGGCACGATACACGCCATCTGAAAGCTTCTACCGCTGCTTATACACATTTACATTCTTGTTGCCAGTATGACCGAAGCGGGCTAACAGGAGCAAAAGGTTTGCAGTGATGAAGAGACAAAAGAAAACTAAGCTTTATACCGTGTTGCGTGTAGTTTTTTTCTTTGGAGCATTTGTACTATCAATTTATTCTGCTTCCGCACAGCCGGCTACAGGCAGGCAAGCCAAAGAGATTGCACTTACCGGACGTAGAAGGCAAATCGGTGGCTTTATCCTCGTTGCATGGGAAAGTGGTGCTGATTGATTTTTGGGCAAGTTGGTGCCGCCCATGCCGCCAGGCGATGCCGGGACTAAAAAAACTGTATGATGAATACCATGATAAGGGATTTGAGATTTACAGTATATCGCTCGATGAAGATAGAGATGTCTGGAAAAAAGCCATTCGCGATGACAACTTGCCTTGGCTTCACGTAAATGATAAAGATGGGAATATTGCTAACCAGTGGATTGTCCATGTAATTCCAACAACATTTTTGCTGGACACTTCCGGTAAAATTGTGGCGGTGGATGAAGATGTGCGGGAAATGAGTAAACTTATTTCTCACCTTGTAAGATAAACAGAAATGTAAATATTTAAAAAAATAGGAACCGGCTAATGCCGGTTTTTTTGTTTGCAATAAATATGATTATGTTAAGTTGATTTCGCTTGGGTCATTTGGTCTGTTGAGGGTAGAGTTTAGTGAGAAGTGCATTAAGCTACCGTTATATAATGTTTTTACTACATAGAATAGTAACAACCGCAAACAGCATTAGAGAATTGGGCAAGCTTAAAGTTTAAATAGTAGACATGTAATATGACGATGAATTGAAAAACTCAATAATATACACTCGGTCCAATATGATTTAGATGTATTGTAAGTAAAGTGTTCACCAGACACATAACTTGTCGGATGCGAAAACTAACGATTGGATTAAGCATTTTTAAAGGTCAATATCAAGAAATAGAAATTGGTATTTCCTATAACTATATTATAGCATCAAGGATGGATTCAGAATGAAATAGAAAATGGTAAATGCATTTAGAGGTGAAATAGATTAAAGGAAGTATACTAAAAAAAATAGCAGTTCATAAAAATAAAATACCTATATCTTTTAGTTAGTTGCTTATAATACTTATACATGACTATCAAACATTTATAAGATTATTAAGGGATTAAAATTCAAAATAGTAAATTCTAATTAGTTAAGTAGACTCATAAAGATTATCAATTATACAACCTTAAAATAAAATTGCTTATTCAATTGAATATCATATGATTATTATAAAGTCTTAACAATAATACTTTCAATACTGATGAATAACTGTTTATTGTAACGCCTTTTATATTTTGTCCTCACTCATTAAACTCTGTTACGCTGTATGAAAAAGGATGTTACGGAATTTAAACACAAAAAAACCAGTTGAAGCAAAGAGCAACAACTGGTCTAGTCATGATGATTTATTGGTATTTCCGCTACGCTTATATCAAATGGTTAATATACAAACGATTTCAAAATAATATGGTACAATAAAATCAAAGAAGATTATAATTTAAAATATATTAATAGGCTGAACAAAATAACAATTGCAGCTCCGAATTCCTCATTTCTAAAACAAAGCCTATTTCAAATTATCGCCATTAAATCCAAGCGGCAAAAGCTGTGAAGAATGCGGAATTATTATAATTTGCCCGGAAACACCACACAAAATCAGGCGAATAGGTTGCGAAACTCGCTTTTCAAATTCTGCCAATACCTGCCGGCAAAATCCACATGGTGATGCAGGCACTGAACTGTTACCGGCTGTATTTACATAAGTGACAACCATTGTTTCAATGGGCATGTTGGGATAAGCCTGCGCTGCAGACGCTAGTAAAGATCTTTCAGCGCACATGCCAGCCGGAAAGCTTGCATTCTCCTGGTTGCTACCGGTTACTGTTACGCCATTGGCCATCAAAGCCGCAGCACCAACCATAAAACCGGAATATGGCGCATAAGCAACACCTGCTGCATCTTTTGCTTTGCTGATTAGGAGTTGGTCCTGCTCAGAAAGGTCAGATACGGTGTCTGCAACTTCGTAATTGAACCTATATGTATGTTGTGTCAATCTATTTAATGTATGGATTAAAAGAACCGGTTCCAGCGGGGACCTTTATCCCAGCTAAACCAAATAAGAGAAGCTTTGCCAACAATATTTGTTTCCGGAACAAACCCCCAGTAACGGCTGTCCTGGCTGTGATGCCGGTTGTCGCCCATCATCCAGTAATAGTTGTATTGAAATGTATATTGATTGGTTTGTTTGCCATTGATAACAATATGTGCCGTTGTTTTCTTCCAGTTTGTTATGCTCGTATGTGGTGATGAGGCGGCGATACAATGCAATATTGTGCTGGTTAGTGTTATGGTAGCGCCTTTTTTGGGAATAGTTAGCGGACCGTAATTGTCGCGCCCCCACGGGTAATGGGCAATATCGTAGGGAAAAACGCCCGAATCAACCATCTTATCCGTATAAACGGTAATTTCCTTGATATTGGGTTGTTTTCGTAAAAGCTCTACATTACTGGCAGTCAGTGTGAACAGGTATTTAGAACCTGGCAGTTCGTTGTAATTTCCATCTTTTTCATACGTATACTGTCTTCCGCTTTGCGGGTCGGTTTCTGTTACAAAATGAAAATTCAGTTCATCTTCTAAAAATTCCTGTGTAAAGGCAGTGCCGTTCGTCTCAACAATGTATTCGTTTTGCGAACCGGGCGGAACAAAGCCTTTTTATTATTGATATAGAGCAACCCATCCTTTATCTGCACAACATCGCCTCCAACAGCCACGCAACGTTTGATGTAATTGTCAGTTTTGTCCATTGGGTGCACAATGATATCGTGTTCTGCGCGCAGCGCGTCACGGTTGTCACTGTAATCTCTTCTGCAAAACATCATAGTACAATACTTCGCTCATGTAGCCTGGTTCGTTAATGATGGTGTCGCCAGCTGGAAAATTAAATACCACCACATCATTTCTTGTAACATCGTAAAACCAGGAAGACGCTGATAATCAAGCTGTATCCATTTTACATAGGAAGGAGTGGTTTGCGAAAAAGGCATCGTGTTGTGTACAAAAGGAAAACAAAGCGGCGTTTGCGGAATGCGTGCACCATAGCTCATTTTGCTCACGAACAAAAAATCGTTTACCAGGAAGGTTTTTTCCATGCTGGGCGTAGGAATTGTGTACGCTTCAAAAATAAAACTCCGGATGAGAGTAGCAGCAACTATGGCAAACACGGCAGCGTCTATCCATTCGCGCGAAGCTGGCTTTTTGTACAATTTCATCACCTGTTCGCCTTTGTAACGCTCTTTTGGAGAGAAACCGAGATAAGGGAAATAGATAAATGGTAAAAATACTGTAGCTGCATGCTGCAGTATGTTGAATTTTCCAAAATGCATTACGAAGATAATAGTGATCCAAATGGTGATAAACTGACCTGCAATGGGTATGAGCTGCAACCAGAACCATACTTTACTCAGGTTGCATTTTTCAACAATGCACCAAGTATTATAAAAAGGTATAAAGGCTTTCCACGGTGCGATGCCCGCCTTTCTGAAACATACCATACATGCCAATATGCCAACCCAGCATACCTATTATAAAAATTACCCAACCCATATTTTGCTTTTGATAGGGACAAAAATACCATTCTGTAGCGTCGTACAAACTGTGAGACTAAAAACTTTTCCTAAACTGTTAATAAACAGTATGGATTTAGTTTCAGGAAGTTACCTCTAAAACCATTGCGCTGGCGCCACCACCGCCGTTGCAGATTCCAGCTGCACCTGTTTGCGCATTGTTTTTTCGTAATATATGAATCAATGTTACTAAAATTCGAGCTCCGCTACAGCCCAACGGATGACCTAAATGAAACAGCACCGCCATGAACATTTACTTTTGCTGCATCTAACCCAAGCTTTTGCATATTGGCTAATGCCTACTACTGAAAAAGCTTCATTAATTTCGAAATAATCAATTTTATGTAAAGTTACATCCCGCTTTTTCTGCTGCTTTTGGCACCGCGATAGAAGGAGAGGTGGTAAACCATTCCGGCGCCTGCTCTGCGTCGGCATAACTTAGTATGGTTGCCAATGGTTGAATACCCAACTCGTTTGCTTTTTCCTCACTCATTAAAACAAGCGCAGCAGCGCCATCGTTCAAAGTGCTCGCATTGGCCGCAGTAACGGTTCCGTCTTTTAAAAAAACTGGTTTTAACTCCGGAATCTTATCAAATTTTACAGTAAAAGGTTCTTCGTCCTTGCTGATTATCAACGGTTCGCCTTTGCGCTGTGGAATTCTAACCGGAACAATTTCATCGCGGAACCAGCCTTCGTTGGTAGCTTTCTGGCTTCGGTGATAACTTTCAATTGCATATTCGTCCTGGTCTTCCCGCTGAAATGGAACAGGTTCGTGCACACAATTCAGCGGCTTCGCCCATCGGGTAGTTTTTATACACATCTGTAAGTCCATCTTTCACCAACCCATCCACCAGCATTACGTCTCCAAATTTATTACCCCAGCGAAGTTTTGGTGAATAATAAGGCACATTCGACATGCTTTCCATGCCACCAGCTACCATAATTTCTGCATCTCCTAACATTATACTCTGCGCTGCGAGCATAACAGACTTTCATACCGCTGGCGCATACTTTATTCACGGTGGTACAGATCACATTATCCGGCAATCCTGCCAGCATACTTGCCTGCCTTGCCGGCGCCTGACCGAGATTGGCCTGCAGCACGCAACCCATCAGCACTTCGTTTACCTGATCCGGACGAATGCCGGCTTTGTCTACCGCAGCCTTAATGGCAATCGCGCCAAGCTGTGTGGCGCTCAAATCTTTCAGTGTGCCGCCAAAACTTCCAATAGGTGTTCGCACGGCCGATACAATGACAACTTTCTTATTCATATACAATTACAATTCGTGTAGACAAAGATAACAGGGGTTTACTCTATCACCGTGTTATAAAAAACAAAGACCACAGCCATGGGACTGTGGTCTTATCTTAACTAACAAAGCCTTTTATTAACTCATATTAGACCTTTCGGTTTTCACTTTATTGGCTGAGTCATTGGTCTGGGTTGTTGTGGTAGATGGAGTGCTTCCCATCGTTTTGGAACTTTCATTTCCCAACGAGGAAGAAGTAGATGACGTACCCCTGTTTTCCATACCGCCTGACTGAGAACCTGACTGTCCGCCTTGTTGAAATCCGCTGTTTTCCTGCTGTCCAATGCGAAGATGGTTTTGAACATTCTTCACACCAGATACTTGTTCAGCAATGTCTTCTGCGCGGCGTTTCTGGCTTTTTGATTCCACATGACCACTTAAAATCACTTCAGAGCCCTGAACTTTAACTTCAATGTTAGAAGCATCAATATCATAAGCGTCGCTTAGCCTGTCGCTAATGTCTTCGCGAATACGTTCTTCAGAACGCTGATAGTCTTTCGGACCTTTGCCTCTGTGAGAATTTCTCATGCCTTCATCACGCTGGCGGCGGCGTTCGGCATCATCATCTCCAAACCAGGATGACACTTCGTCTTTGGTCCTGTCCCACCAATTCCGATCATTACCCCTATCGTTGCGGTTGTCAAAATTCCCATAATTACGGTTGCGGCCATAGTCATCTGAGTTTCCCCAACGTCCATAATCCTGCGACTGGTTGAATCTTCCGTAGTCCTGGTTGCGACGTTGTTGGTTCATATTACTCCGGTAATTATCATTGTCGAAATCCTGTCCGAAATTGCGCTGCTCAAAATTTCTGCCGGAACGTTGTCCGTAATCGCTGTTGCTGAAATTATCGAAATCACGGCTTCTATCTGAAGATCTTCCACTGTTGAAATCCTCGTTTCCAAAACGGCTGCTTTCACCAAAGTTGCCGCCGGAAGATTGATTGCTCCAATTGTTCCAGCCACTATCGTTTGGGTCATTGTTTCTAAACGAATCCTGCCCATAGTTGCGCTGGTTGTTGAAATTACTGCTGCGGTTGAAATTTGAACCGCTTCTGTTTTGATCGTCTTCATAATCGGAACCCCGGAAATTTCCGTATCCCTGATTAAAACGATCCTGATCCTGGTTGGTGTTTCGCTCGTTAGAGAAGGAACGCCTGTTTTGACTGTTGTGTTCCATAATTCAAGGTTTTAATGTTATTGAATTAGCAATAATTTACTAAAAATTATACCCGTATACAAGCTTAAAAATGTTGAACAATTCTTTTTGTTAAGAATTTGATAGAAGAAAAAAATGTCATTTGTTTACGATAATCCAGCTTTGAATGCTATAATAAAACGACTTCTAACAATTTATATATAGCTGAGTTTAGAAGATTAATCTAGAACATACTTAAGAACGAAGAGTACTCAGATTGCTGGATTATTTAATGTTTAGAGATTGATAAGGGTTAACATTCATTTTACAATATCAGGTTTTCCTTTCAAACGAGGATTGCGCATTTTTTTACGCAGGGCGATAATGGATGTAAAGGGGAAAAAATGCTACAAGCCTCGTAAGCCGGATTCTGTTTCTACACTATCATTTATCTGCTTTTTGCATTACTGCAAAAATGTAGCTGCCTACCCTGGTTCATCGGACGAGCCGCCCTCAAGCGAACCTATATGTGGCATTACAGCACCCAAGGTTTACCCGCATTATACATTACTATATAAAGCCGCGAGCTCTTACCTCGCATTTTCACCCTTATGACAAAGAATGTCACGGTTATTTTCTGTGGCACTTTCTCGTTCCTGCAGGCAGGGAGCCGGCTGTTAACCGGTGGGTTGCTCTGTGCTGTCCGGACTTTCCTCGCTGGCACCGAAGCGCCATCGCGATAGCGCGGGCTTGTAGCCACACGAAAGTAGGAGTTGTTGATTGTATTTGGAAGTAAGGATTAGATTAGAGGTGTTTTGTAGGATGTATTAAGTATCATGTAGTAGGTACTAAGTATTGGTAACTTGAAGTTGATAAAATGTTACACATAAATTCAGTAAGAAGTTTAGGAGATAGTAATAAGTTGAAAGACTTGTAATACTCAAAGAAGCAAACAGAAATTATTGAATTTTAAATCACTTCTTTGGCAAAGGTACTACGTTCTTCATGCTACATTGTAAATAATACTCAATACATAATACCAAATTCATAATACTTAATACAAATTACCTACTACATTCTTCCATCGTCCTAATATTGAAAAAACACCTGCGTTGCGCCATAGCCAAAACGAGGATCGTATTGATTGATAAAGGTTTTTACCTCGCGGCGGGTTTTGAGAATTTCGTGCAATTCTTCTTTGAGTTTGCCGGTTCCAATTCCATGTATTATGATCATTTCGGAAAGGTGATGCGCAATTGCCAGGTCGTACCATTTTTCAAATTCGTGCAGTTGCATTGTCAGCATTTCAAAATTGCTCATGTTTTTCCAGTTGTCCGTAAGCTTTTCGATGTGCAAATCCAATATGCTTCGCGCAGGTGCCAGGTGCTGACGTGCTTTGCTGGCATCATATATTTTGAAACCTTTAGCGGCCAGGCTGTCCAATGGCAAGGTATCGTCTGCCGCTTTATCCGGGTAGGTCGTAAACAGGGGATACGAAATAGAAGGCAGGTTTTTTTCTTTGATTTCTTCTATTTTTTTAAACATCTGCTTTGCCCGCACTTTCACAGACGTTTCAAAATGCTCTGCTTTTTTTTTATCGGGAACCAAGAGCGAAAATTCGAAAATGAAAGAAGGGTTGTCGTTCAAGCTTTCAAATGATATATCGTGGAGGTAAAAGTCTTTTCCTGCGCGCACTTCATTGGTGAGGTCAAATTCTGTTCGTCCGCCCGTTAACTGTTCTTTGTAAATAAAATGAAGACCATTGCCTGTTCTGTTTACAAGATATAGCTTGAACAGTTCTACCACTTCGTCGTTAAATTCATCCATCCCAAACTTAGGAATAAAAGAAAGCCAGACACCTTCATCAGCCGCAATATTGGTTGTTGGCTGTTTTTCTTTTGGCAATTGGTCAATATATTGTTTGGGTGCTTTTTTTTCCTGTTGCACCGCTGTTTTTTTGGAGAATCTGTAAAAATATGGAAAATCAATCTGGTCCATATAGGCGGGAAACTTCACTCCCCGCACTTCTATCAGCACCATTTTATCGTTCATAATCTCTATTACCTTGCCCTCTTCATTGCTGTGTAATACAATTATTTCATCACCCACCTGGTATTTCATTTAGCAAAGGTAGGAGAAACTCCATGCTTGCGGGAAGAAGTGCATACAGCGATTGTAAAATCCATTTTGAAACAACATTTTTCTTAGACTAAAATGTTTGTACACTTCAATTGCACGAATTATCAACAGATTGAAGATAATTATTCAAACAGGTTGGTGGTTAAAAGATTGATGAGTTCAAAAATCGCCTATCCGGTTTTCCTCCAGACAGGATTCATTAAATGACCTTGTTTTTCGAGCAATTTCTGGAGTTTGGAAATCTGGTTGTCTAGGCTGTCCATCATCCAGGGTTGATGCGCCAGGCATTTTGCTTCGTTTCTCGACTTATGATATTCTTCAAATTCACCCAGACCAAAATAAGCATCTGCCTTATTGGCCCAAATCCAGAATTTTTGCGTGTTGCTGTATTCCTGAAATTTATCGATCAGTTCTTTGTCTCTTTTGTTTTTTGTAGTCGCCAGCTTGGTTTCGCGTTCTAAAATTTCTGCATAGTCATGTTCCGAAATCACGAGAATGCGCTGTCTCACACGCTTCGCATTCACCAGGTCGGCTATTTTTTCTTCCTCTGTTGCATCGAGGGCTGAATCTGCGCGGCAGTTCAGCATATAAGCGAGATTAACAGCATTGTAGAGATTGTTGAGCAAAAAATAGCC
Organism: uncultured Chitinophagaceae bacterium; assembly: GCA_963760045.1. GTDB lineage: Bacteria > Bacteroidota > Bacteroidia > Chitinophagales > Chitinophagaceae > Ilyomonas. The sequence continues at coordinate 619,764 of CAVXBN010000024.1, read as the reverse complement.
CCTTTCCAGGTACAGAATGCCTCGGCTCAGGTGATCTACACCTTGCTTTTTTTCGTACAGCTTTTTCTCAATGGCTCCGGCGAGCGCAACCGTTTCAGGATCGTTGGTATGATACAGGTCCAGTTTTTCGAGCCAATCCAAGGCAGATTTCAGGGCTGCCACCGCTGTTGGTTTGGCTGCTTTGTAAGTGGTCAGCGCTATTCTGTGCACGAGGTAAGGATCCAAACTTACTTTAGTAGGGTCGATTGTATTTTTGTTCCGGCTATCAGAAACGCTCATTTTAAACGCTTCTTCAAAGCATTTCTTCGCTTTTTCAAATTCCAGGTTTTTCAAAGCTTGTTCACCATGCTGTGTAAGTTTACTGAGGGAAGAGTTTTGTTCACCAGGCGCTTCGAAGCCTTCTGTCACGCCAAGAAGATTTTCCCGATCCATTCGTTGAGCTTTGCCTTTTTCTACCGCATCAGAGATTGCTTTAATTGCTTTTTCCGTTTTTTCCTTTAGCGAAGGCGGCACAAGGTCAGTGAGAAATGTATAGATGGGACTGTCTCTTTCGTGACGCGCTTTTACTGCATCTATTTTGTCACCCAGCACTTTTCGGAACCGTTTCACTTCCGAATATCCAATATCGGCGCCTAAATGCTGATAAGGTTCTATGCTGATATGCGTGAGATTGAAAGGATAGGGCAGCTTGTCTTCGGAGATGACAATGGTGGTAAATGGACGCAAAGCATGACGAACGCCCAGCTCATAAAAAGCATTCAGATTGGCGGCAGATAAATCAGCGATTACCAGATCGGCCTGAAACAATTCGCGGTACATCACTTCATCTATTACTCCGGAATGTTTAATTTCATCGGCACGCAGGCACACATATCCTTTTTTCTCCACAACAGGTTTTATAAGTAAGCGGTATGATTGGTTCAAATCCAGCTTGCGCCCGGTGATATAATCTGTCTTTTCACCAAATCCCATAACAACGAAGCAGTGTTTTTCCGGCATATTGAATGATTTCTAGGGTTGTTTAAAGGTGATACATTTTGAAATATCTACCTAATTAAACAGCCTATGCTTGCCAAGTGCATTTTATTTCCACAAATTAATTGGCAATTTACAAATGCTTCGAAGCCTTTATAAACTATAACACTGCTGAGGACGTAAATAGTTAGATGATTTGAAATCATCAGCCACCTGAAGCACCTATGTTCTTTTCTTAATGGAAGGTAAATCGTTACATTAGCACGACAATTTGTAACTTTAAGAGACGAATACGATTAGATACCCTTCGTATTTATGCCCCATAATATCTCAACCAATTTTTTTCAACCTCACTGTTTTCAATCGATTAATCCATAAACCATGAAAACTATCATTTCAATTTTCTCCCTGCTTCTTTTTAGCGCTGCCTTTATACACACTGCAACTCCCGCTGAAACAGGAATTCAGCAACAGCGACAACTGGTAAAGGATAAAAAAATCACCGCCATCAGCTGTAGCCCGAACCTATCGGAATTGGATTTTTCAGATAGTCTTCTTGCCATTCCTCTTCTGGAAGGCTGGGGAAACTACCGGATGCCTGTAACGGCCGGTGACGACAGCGCCGCCCTTTATTTTCAGCAAGGCATCAACATGTATTATGGATTTCACATCATAGAAGCGCTCGCTTCTTTCACAAAAGCGGTCAATTTCGATTCTACTTTTGCGATGGCATATTGGGGGCAGGCACTTTCCTACGGACCCAACATCAATGATTTTGGATATAGCACATCACCTGAAGCGCTGGTAGCAGTGCAAAAAGCAAAGGAATTTGTTGTGAACGGTACCGAAATAGAAAAAAAACTGGTTGATGCCATACAGATCCGCTATTCGGCAGACAGTTCAGAAACGCGTGAGAATCTGGACCAGTTGTATGCCGATAAAATGAAAGCAGTGCACGAAGCTTTTCCCAAAAATGCTGATGTAGCTACCCTTTATGCCGATGCGCTCATGCAGCAACATCCCTGGGATTTGTATGACAACCAGACTTACGAGCCTAAACCCTGGACACCCAAATTGGTTGCCCTGCTTGACCATACTTTAGAACTTGCGCCACAACATCCCGGAGCTGCGCACTATTACATTCACGCGATTGAAGCGTCGGATCACCCGGAAAAAGGTTTGGCTGTGGCAAGAAATCTTCCCCGGTTAATGCCCGGTGTACCGCATGTGGTGCATATGCCATCACACATTTTTATACGTTCGGGTCAATACAGTGAAGGGGAAAACGTAAACCAACTGGCAGTGCAGGATTATTATAATTACAAAACTAAGTTTCCTGCTGTTGAAGCAAATGCAGCTCTTTACCTGATTCACAACCTTCATATGCAGGCAAGCTGTGCCAGTATGGATGGAAAATATACCAAAGCCATTCATTCTGCCGTTGATTGCCGCAACAGCATCGACACAAGCTGGCTTGCATTACCCGATTTTATTGGTGTTTATGTTCAATACATTTATATGACGCCTTTGCTATCACAGGTACGATTTGGCAAATGGGAAGAAATTTTGGACGAGGCTGCAGTTTCGGAAAAGTATGTCTACGCAAGTTTACTCTCACATTTTGCAAAGGGAATGGCGTTTGTTCGCAAACATGATCTGGCAAAAGCAGAAAGAGAACTTCATGTAATTGAACAACAAATAACGAATGAACAGCTGGTGGCAACCGCTCCGGCATATGCCAACCAGGCAATAGCAGGCGCCAGGGTAGCCAAAGCATTGCTGGAAGGAATAATGGCAAACGAGAGAGGCGAAAAAGAAAAATCTCTTGCTCTGTTGCAACAAGCTGTAGAATTGGAAGATGCCATGATCTACAACGAGCCGAGAGACTGGCAACTGCCCACAAGACACTACTTAGGCAATGCATACCTGGAATCAGGAAAATGGGCTGATGCCGAACGTGTATTTAAAGAAGATTTGAAAATAAATCCAAAAAATGGCTGGGCTCTTACCGGGCTGGGAGCCGCGCTGAAAATGGGGCATAAAGTAAAAGAAGCAGCGGAAGTAAAACGAGAGGCAGCCAAAGCATTTGATCATGCCGACAGTCCAATTGTTTCTTCCGTGCTTTGATGGAAAAATTTTGCGAAAACGGTTTCAATTTCCTTATTAGATACTCAACTCTTTGTTGTTTTTGATAAAAGAAAGCCACACCATTTTAGAAACGGGTGCGGCATTCTTGTTAAATGATTAATTAAATAACCCATTAGGGTATTTACTTTAGTACAACCCATTTTCGTTGATCATCAACATGGGTTCCGGCATCATTACATCCCACATTTCTGCTATAAGATTGTCTTCAAAACGAAGCATGTGAACTACAGAAATACCGGCATCCTCACCATTTTGAGAGATGCGTGAGTGAACAGCAACTACATCTTCATCCTGCAATGCCCGTTTTATTTCGATCACCTGCCCTGTGTTTTCGTTGGCACTTTCCTGCATGGCAGTAAGCAGTGATTGTTTGTCGCCTTTGAAATAGGGATTGTGATGAATGAAATTTTCGGCAGTAAATTTTTCATAGGCTTCCTTCACTTTGCCGCCGGAGCATAGTTGCAAAAATTCAATAGCGGCTTCTTTTAAATATGTGCTGGAATGGCTCATTCGTAGATTGTTTTTAAAAATAAAAATCTGGTTTTGTATACTTCAAAACTGCAGCCTGTTATCGAATACAAACAGTGCAGTCTTTATTGTGCACTCTATTTACGTCAATCGAGAATCGGAACTTGTAGCTTGAATAAGCGGCAAAGAAACTGAATTTATATTTGATGTACGTCACAGGCAATCTTTCGATGTAGTTTCAGCAACAAACAAGGTTATTCAATGATCAGCAAATTTCTTTTAATAGTATGGTGCTCGAAGTTCCGATATACAATAACGCCGGCTTGAAATGAAACAGACATTGATTTCATGAGGCTTTTCTTATGGATTAAGCCGAAAGCCCGGGTTGGCATAAGTATTTCTTTAGTGTGCCCCATAATGAAAACTTGCGGTTATGAACAAAACAAAAAGTACGTTTTTTATGTATAAGCTGGCACGTGCGGGTGCCGTTTCAATTGGTATGGTTTATACATTGATTGGCGTTATTGCTTTACTGTCTCTTATGAAACTGAGGGATGGAGGTGCGGAAGCAGCGAGCATTTTGAACATGATCAGCACAATACCATTGGGCAAAGTCTGGATTGCTTTCATTTTTTTGGGACTGCTGGCTTATATATTATGGAAATTTTATAACGCGCTGTATGATCCTTATGGTTACGGCACAGGGTGGAAAGGAATCAGCGACCGAATTGGGATTGCTGCTGCCGGTGCAGCTTATGGGTTGTTTGCATGGAGTGCCGTTCTTGCCTTTTTCAATATTTCAAATTCTACTCACGGCCAACCGACCGACCAACGCAGCATGGTGGCTGATATTTTTGAATGGGGCTCCGGCGAATGGATTGTAGGCATGGCTGGTGTAATAATCGCTTATACAGGGCTTGCACAATTTGCGTATGTTATCAAAGGCGGATACCGCGAAAAAATAAACCTGCCCATCATTGCCAAACTCACCAGACTAATCATTATTGCACTTGCCTGGATCGGGCATTTTGCCAGAGGAATTATCCTGTTGATAATCGCGTATTTTTTGGTATCGGCTGCGCTGCAGTCAAATCCTGCAGAAGTGGTGAATACAGATAAAGCGTTCAATTTCCTGGGCGAAGAACTGGGCAACCTGAGTTTTGCTATCGTAGCTGCCGGCACCATCTGTTATGGCTTTTATATGTTTGCGCTTAGCTATTACTATAATTTCGAAGATGATTTCTGATGATGTTTACTCAGTTATGTAACTGTTCAATCTAGCGTGCTTTAAAAATTTTATGCAGAAGCATTGGTATCGAAGCGTTTTACTTTGTGTGGGTATTTACTTACAAAAGTGCTCAACATACTCCGGATAACTTCGTTTTCCGGGTAGGGTGTCAGCCGGTCTTTGAGCGCTTCCAGGGTGGTGATATTGTTGTCGGTCAACACGCCCATACCATAAAATTTTCCTTTTTCTACTAAAATATAGCTGGTGATGCCGCCATTTTCTTCAGTAATAAAATAGGTTTCCTGCTGTTCCTGTATCCACCTGATGGCGTTGTTTACCTTTACGTTATAATGCTCGTTGCACTCTTCGGTAGATGTGCAGGTTTTATCGAGATAGCACAATCCGGCATGTAGACCCAAAATCGTTTACCAGTTTCCACAATATGCGGTTTCCTTCCGTTTTTGTGCTGAATGAAAGAAGAGGATGAAGATATTTTCTTTTCTTGTCCATAGCCAGCCGCAAGTAGCCAAGATTATCTTCGTACATATAAATGCCGTATTGAAACTCAAAGCGTTTCTGGCTGAAATTGAATTGTGGCCACAAACGTTTGATCTCGATACTTTCAAGCAAGAATGCGGTAAATTCTGTCGGTGTTTCTTTGCACGATACCGAATGAATGTGTTTCAGGAAATTCTGGCGCTTGCTGCCCGGGTCAAATCCTGTAAAATGACTAATTACACGCTGCTTAATGCTTTTGGCTTTGCCTACGTATATAACTTTCCCTTTGTCATCATGAAAATAATAAATACCGGGCACATAGGGCAGGTTGGCAATGTGTTCTTTTGGTAAATTGGGCGGCAGAATCTGCTCGCGGTTTTCTTTTTTCAGGTACTCTTTCACCAGCTTTGTGCCGCTGTTGCGGATAATCATGTCAAACAGGATGGCGGTAGCTTCGGCATCGCCGGTTGCACGGTGGCGTTCTCCATTCATAATGTTGAGTTCCTGGCACAGGGCATCCAGCCCATATTTGCGAAACCCCGGAAACGCAGTCCGGCTCAGCCGCACGGTGCACAATTTGCGCGCATTAAAATCTATACCTGCCTGTTGCAGATGATATTTTATGAAATGAATAATCGAAGTTTACGTTATGCGCAATAAAGATTCTTCCTGCTAAAAGCTGGTATACCGTGTGAGCAATTTCGGAAAAAGGAGGCGCTGTAGCCACCATCGTGTCTGTAATGCCGGTAAGTGCTGCTACAAAACGTGGAATTTTATATCCCGGGTTTACCAGGGATGAATATCTCCCTTCTATTTCTTTCCCGTTGTGGAGTACAATAGCAATTTCCGTAATTCCGTTGCAATGCGCGTGACTTCCCGTCGTTTCAATATCTACAATCGCGTACATAAATGATGTCCTTTCTCCGGGGAACTTTTTTTTAACTGCCCGCCTCCATACAAAGCTAATGCAGGCATGCAGAATCCGCAAATTTTACGCTGATCTCCTTAACCTGCAGAAAGGTTTTTAACCTGTTCATCGCATAAATAGCAACATCGGCTTTACTTTGTGCAACTAATGCATTCCGGCAAAGCGCTTTCAGTTACCTTTGCCCACATTTTTTATTTCACAAACCGCATATGGAACTGAGTAAAAATTATACTCCCGAACAGGTAGAAACGAAGTGGTACCAACATTGGCTGAGTAAAGGCTATTTCAATAGTGTACCCGATGAACGAAAATTTACACAGTTGTAATTCCTCCGCCCAATGTAACCGGTGTGTTGCATATGGGGCATACGCTAAACGAAACTGTGCAGGATATTCTTGTGCGCAAAGCTCGCATGAGCGGTTTCAATGCATGCTGGGTGCCCGGCAGCGACCATGCTTCCATTGCTACAGAAGCCAAAGTAGTTCAGATGCTGAAAGAGCGGGGCATTGACAAAAACAATCTTTCCCGCGAGGAATTTTTGAAATATGCTTTTGAATGGAAAGAAAAATACGGCAGTATTATCTACAACCAGATTGAAAAACTGGGCTGCAGTGTAGACTGGAACCGTGTTACATTCACCATGGACGATCATTATTATGATGCCGTCATCAAGGTATTTGTAACACTCTACGAAAAAGGGCTCATCTACCGCGGTGCCCGCATGATCAATTGGGATGTAGCGGCAAAAACTGCCTTGAGCGATGAAGAGGTTGAGTATAAAGACGTACAGGGAAAATTGTATTATGTAAAATATAAGCTGGCTGAAGATAGTGGGTCAAGCAATTCTCATGAAGGCGAAAGCTTTATCATCGTGGCTACGCAACGGCCCGAAACAATCATGGGAGATGTAGCCGTTTGTGCCAATCCAAACGATGAGCGGTATGCCGCTTTCAAAGGAAAACAGGTAATCGTGCCGCTGATCAACAAAGCTGTACCTGTCATCTTTGATGATTATGTAGATCCTGCATTTGGTACAGGCGTGTTGAAAATTACGCCGGCTCATGATATCAATGATTACAATATCGGGCTTCAGGTTCAATTTACCACTTGTAGATACACTGACGGATGACGGAAAAATTAGCGAAGCAGCACAGGTTTTTGTAGGAAAAGACCGGTTTGAAGCAAGAAAGCTGGCCGTAGAGCAGCTTCGCGCAGAAGGTTTACTCGTTAAAGAAGAAGATTATACTACGCGTCTTGGGCTACTCACAACGAACCAATGTAGTAGTGGAACCTAAAATTTCTACGCAATGGTTTGTAAATATGAAAGGTATTGCGCAGCCTGCGCTAGATGCCGTATTGAGTGGCGACATACAGATTCATCCGGGAGATAAATTTTTGGCAACGTACAAATACTGGCTTGAAAATGTAAAAGACTGGTGCATCAGCCGGCAGCTTATGGTGGGGACAGCAAATTCCTGCCTGGTACGACGAGAAAGGAAATATGGTGGTAGCCCACGACGAAAACGAAGCACAATTAAAGTTTGACGAAAAATTCGGCATTAGCAACGGTGACACTATCACAGCGACGAAGATGTGCTGGACACCTGGTTTTCATCATGGTTGTGGCCGATGCAGGTGTTTAAAGGCATTACTGAACCCGACAATGCTGATTTCAACTATTATTATCCCGGCGCTGTGTTGGTAACCGGGCAGGATATTATCTTTTTCTGGGTAGCACGCATGATCATGGCAGGCATGGAGTTTAAAGGCGAAAAACCTTTTAGCGATGTGTATTTTACGGGCATGGTGCGCGACAAACAAGGAAGAAAAATGAGTAAAAGTCTGGGGAACAGCCCCGATTTGCTCATGCTAATCGATAAATATGGAGCCGACGCAGTGCGGTTTGGCATCATGATTTCTTCACCTGCAGGCAACGATTTGTTGTTCGATGAATCTTCACTGGAGCAAGGCAGAAATTTCACCAATAAGCTTTGGAACGCGCTGAAACTGGTGAAAATGTGGGAAGCCAGACTGGCAACACCGAAATAACGCAGATAATCGTTCAGGATAGTTTTGCTGTAAACTGGTTCGAAAACAGGTTGCGGAAGGTGAGGGGAGAAGCAGACTATTTGATGGCGCAGTTTAAGCTGAGCGAAGCATTGAAAATCATTTATTCTCTTATTTGGGACGACTTCTGCAGCTGGTACCTGGAGTGGATAAAACCCGGATTTGAAGAATCGATGCCGAAGAATATTTACCGGAAAACACTTCATTTTTTCGATGGCATTCTGCAGTTGCTTCACCCGTTTATGCCATTTATTACAGAAGAAATCTATCATTTGCTGCAGGACAGGAGCGATGACCTTTGTATGAAACAATTTGGGGGACTAACTGAAGCAGACGATGCCGTATTGCAACAAGGCTCACTGTTGCAACAGCTGATCACCAATATTCGGGATGCGAAAAATAAAAATGGTTTGAAACCACGGGAAAGTATCCGTATTTCAATTCAAACAAAAGACGCAGCCGTATATCAGTTATTTGAACAAATCCTTTTAAAACAGGTATCGGCAGACAGCATCACTTTTGTAAATGAAACGGTGCCCAATTCAATCATCGTTCCACAAGACTCCGACAAAATTTTTCTTCAATCTGATGTATCGGTTGACTCTGCCGGGCTAAAAGCCGAAATAGAAAAAGACCTTGCATACCAACGAAACTTTTTGAATAGTGTAACCAAAAAATTGTCGAACGAACGGTTTGTGCAAAGTGCAAAACCCGAAGTTGTGGCGCTGGAACGCAAAAAGCAATCTGATGCTGAAGCCCGCATTATGTCGCTCGAAGAAAGTTTACGGAACATGTAAGTCAGTCGGCGTATAAAATTGAGGCAGCAAGGATTATGTTAAGTTAATCCGTCTAAATTTCTTTTTCAAAGGTTTTATATAATGTTTAGTTTTAAAAAAGCAGATATCACGGAAATACCGGCTATCCAGGCAATTGCCAATGCAACATGGCCGGTAGCTTATGGCAACATTTTGAAGGAAGGTCAACTTGATTACATGTTATCTCTTATGTACTCTGCGTCAGCACTTGAAATAAGTATGAATGAAGATGAGTCGTTTTACTTTGTATATGCCGACAATGAACTTGCGGGTTTTGCCTCATTTGGATGGCTGGATAACGAACGATGCAAACTGCATAAACTTTATGTTTTGCCCAATCATCAAGGTAATGGCGCCGGGCATGCATTGCTGGAGTTTGTTATCCGTAAAGTATCTTCCTTGGGTGCTTCACAACTGGTGTTGAACGTAAATAAAAATAATCCTGCGCGTTTCTTTTACAAAAAAAATGGGCTTTGAAATTCTCGAAGAAAAGATTACAGATATCGGCAACAATTACGTGATGGATGACTTTGTGATGAGCTTAGAACTTGAACACTGACAGATCAGGCGTTTTTTCTTTTGCGCTGAATGATTGCTACATACGTGATCAACAAAACCAAGCGCATGAAAGTTGTTGTTATCGGCGGTGGTTTTGCAGGATTGAAATAAGTATTTTCCAAAATAGAATCGAATGCAACACATCATACAACAACAGAAAATATACAATTATAACTGTAATGGCGAAGGTTCGCAATCAGTCGTTGTATGAAAAGTGAAATGCAAGCATAGTTTTCCTATAATTTATATTATGTTAAGTTGAGATTTTGATCAAAAGAAAAGCAGCTACCCAAACGGTAACTGCTTTCTGTAATTTATTGAAACTGTCTTACATATCCTTGTACTTATCATGTTCTTCGGAATACTTGTTGTATTTCGCATCGTACTGATCGTATTCTTTTGGAGCAAGCCCTTTGGCTCTTTCCCTTTTCCACATGTAAAGATTAGCCAGGTAATCTACCGAACGATTCAGTGAATTGGATTCTGCTTTTTCGCGGTCGGTTTTTGCTTTCAGCAATTCGTATCCTTTTTCGAGCCATGCAATGGCGCTATCAGCATACACTTTCTGTTCCTTTTGCAGATCGGTACGTTTTGCTTTCAAAGCCGCACCTTCACCACGCAGTGTATAAAACCTGTCGTCAAGCACATTGAAAATGCTGTAACTTAATACACCTGCGTTAAAAGCATAGATACCTTTTGGACTCAGGTCGAACAATTTTTTGTATATATCTGCCGACAACACTTTCACGTCAATCAACTGAGTACTGTCCAGATCTTTGGTTTTTTCAGGATCGTTAAAAGCTTCAGCATAACCAATCAACTGATCTTCCGTTAATGTTCCGGAAGCTTCGGTTTTGTACTTGTTGATGATGTCGGTCAATGATGAACTGCCTGTCATGTTTTCCATTTCTATCTGCGACCACAAGGAAGCCTGATCAGGATACAATTGCTTAGCTGTTGCCAGATAAGTTGCAAACTTTTCGGTTTGCTTTTGTTTGATGAGATCAAGCAACACAAGACGATACATATCATCAAAACCCTGACCGCCGATTTTACGCTCAGCGAGTTTCTCATAATAGTAAAGTGCTGAATCTACTTTTCCCATATTCTGTGCAGCATGACCTGTGTACAATATAGTAATGGTATCGATAGACTCCTTGCTGTTGTTACTAAAGCCATTTGTGGTAATGAATTCGCTAAGGCTCACCGCTCTTTTCAGGTGATCAAAAGCCTTTTGCCATTCTTTTTCGCCAAAGTATTTAATCCCGGTATTGATTGAAGTAATGTACAATCCGCCAATGCTATTTATTGCGGCTCCATCTTTAAACGTTTTTAAAGAAGGTTCTTTTTGGATGTACGTTTGCAAAGCAGCGTAGGCCTCATCGGGGGCTTCAGGATATTTTTGATAAAGACTGCTGTCTCTGAACAGTTCGCTATCGATCATAGACTGCCACATATAAGTTTCAGCCTTGTCTTTTGCTTTGGCATCTGTAACTAATTTGTCAACTTCCTTTTTTGCATCCTCGTACTTTTTTATGGTGTACATGGTGGTTAGTTTCGAGTAATCCTGCGCCATCGCGAGGAAGCCCGAGCCTGCAAATAAAAATGACAACATTATTCTTTTCATATCGCTTTGTTTGTTTATTGATTAGTTTTCACTGATTTCTGAATCTGTTTCTGCGTCACCATCCGTAGTTTCATCATTTGCCGGTGCATCGGTTTCAGCGTCAGCAGCCTGTGTTTCGGGAGAAGTTTCTTCAACAGCAACATCAGATGTTTCGCCTTCGATAGCTTCTATATCATGAATCACTTCTTCTTCTTCCTCAATTTGTGAAATTGCGGCAATTTCATCGTTTGCATCCAGCCTGATGAGTGTGACGCCCTGTGTATTTCTGCCTGCTTCCTTAATGTTCATCACCGGTGTACGAAGGGTAATTCCGGATTTGCAGGTTATAATAAGATCTTCTTTTTCAGAAACGTTTAATATGCCAACCAATTTTCCTGTTTTTTCTGTAACATTTATGGTTTTTACACCTTTTCCGCCGCGATTTGTAATACGATATACATCTTCGCCGTCGGTTATCAGTGGTGTTCTTTTGCCATAACCTTTTTCACTAACCACAAGAATGGTTTTGGTAGTATCCTCTTTATCAACACAGATCATGCCTATCACTTCATCGACACCTTTATCTGTATCAATTCCCTGAACGCCAATGGCACCGCGACCTGTGGGGCGCACTTTGTCTTCCGGAAAACGGATAGCGCGACCACTTCTTACAGCCATCATAATCTCGTTATTCCCTGTTGTGAGTTTGGCTTCCAGCAGCTCGTCTCCTTCCACAATGGTAATGGCATTTACACCATTCATACGTGGACGGCTAAAATCTTCAAGCGGTGTTTTTTTGATGATTCCTTTTTTCGTGCACAACACAATAAAGTGGCTTTGTACAAACTCCTTGCTGTCAAGTTTTTTCACGTTCAGGATGGCTCTCACCTTATCATCGCCTGGAATCTGTATCAGATTCTGGATGGCTCTGCCCTTTCCCGATTTCTCTCCTTCCGGAATTTCGTAAACGCGCATCCAGTAGCAACGACCTTTTTCGGTAAAAAACATCATGGTGTCGTGTGTAGACGCTACAAACAAATGTTCTACGTAATCTTCCTGGCGGGTTTTGGAGCCAATGGCACCGCGGCCACCGCGGCGTTGCTGGCGGTATTCTGTTGCTGAGGTACGTTTTATATAGCCAAGATGAGAGATGGTAATCACAACGTTTTCGTCCTCAATCAGATCTTCAATGCGCATTTCGTTTGCCAGAAACTGTATTTCGCTTTTACGCTCGTCGCCAAATTTCGTTTTCACTTCCAGCAGTTCCGTTTTGATAACTTCAAAGCGAAGTCCTTCATCGGCAAGCAGTGCTGTGAGGTGAGCAATGGTTTGCATCAGTTCATGAAATTCATCCTGGATTTTATCGCGTTCCAGACCGGTTAATCTTTGCAAACGCAATTCAAGAATTGCTTTTGCCTGCACTTCGCTAAGCCCGGTTTCCTGATTGTATATGTTTTCAGGAATATCGGTAAACAATGCTGAGTTGAGGTACCAATTTTCTTCGCGACTGGTGCCAATCAAGCTTTTCATAGCATCATCAGGCGTACGGCTTCCGCGGATAAGCGAAATTACCTTGTCGAGATGATCGAGCGCTTTAATATAACCTTCCAGTATATGCGCTCTTTCTTTTGCCTTGCGCAAATCAAACCGCGTTCTGCGGATAATGACTTCCATACGGAAATCGACAAACTCTCCAATAAGGTCTTTCAGGTTCAGAATGCGCGGGCGTCCTTTACTCAAAGCCACATTGTTGATACCATAACTGGTTTGGAGTTCCGTATACTTAAACAACTGGTTTACAATCACGTTAGCCACACCATCGCGTTTCAGGTCGATAACGATACGGGTGCCTTCGCGTTTGTTACTTTCATTGTTTACGTGGGCAATGCCATCAATAATTTTTTCATTTACCAGCTGACCAATTTTATCAGTCAGAGTATCCCTGTTTATCTGGTAAGGAACTTCTTTGATAATGATCTGTTCGCGCCCGCTGGGCTTTGTTTCTATCAGGTATTTACCACGAACCACTACCCTTCCGCGACCGGTGAGAAAGCCTTGTTTCACACCTTCCATTCCGTAAATAACACCACCTGTCGGAAAATCGGGAGCTTTTACAAACTCCATCAGTTCTTCAATCGTGATCTCTTTGTTTTCGATATAAGCAATACAACCATCCACCACTTCGCTCAGGTTGTGAGGTAGCATGTTGGTAGCCATACCAACGGCAATACCGCTACTGCCATTTACCAGCAATTGCGGAACGCGTGTAGGGAGAACGCTGGGTTCTTTAAGTGAATCATCGAAATTCAGCTGGTAATCAACCGTGTCTTTATCGATATCTTCGAGCATGCTTTCGGCTACTTTTTGCAGCCGCACCTCAGTGTAACGCATGGCAGCCGGCGGATCTCCATCCTGGTTACCAAAGTTACCCTGACCTTCCACCATCATATAACGCATCGTCCAATCCTGCGCCATACGCACCAGTGTATCATAGATAGATGCATCGCCGTGAGGGTGAAATTTACCCATTACCTCACCGACAATACGGGCACTTTTTTTATATGCTTTGTTACTGTTGTTTCCAAGTTCGTTCATGGCATAAAGCACGCGGCGATGCACGGGCTTAAAACCATCGCGCGCATCGGGCAATGCACGACCTACTATAACAGACATCGAATAGTCGATATATGCCGTCTTCATTTGCTCCTCGATGTTTACCTGGATAATACGGTCATTATCGTTGGTGGGCGAAGGAGTAATCTGATTATCTTCCATGTATTTTGTTGAATGCTATCAGCTAGCTGATGTATAAAAGAAATTAGCTGTAAAAGTAACTTTTTGTCAATGAATTACAATGGAATAGCCTCTTTTTTAACGCTGTGTTACACACGATTGTGAGTAAATTATTTTGGATGGTAAGTGAATGGAAAATTGAGCTTATTTTACCCAAATGTTTACCAGTTCCAGATAGACGGCGATGATATATCCGGAAAAATAAAAGAGCTGCCATTTGGCAGCTCTTTTTACGTTTATGCTAAAACCCGTTCTTCTATGAGTCCGGATTCTTTATGTTTCAGAATGAGTTTTTTAGCCCCATAATGGGTTACCTCTTCTTTGATGAGATAATGATCTTCGTCGTAGCTCACGAGGTGACTTTCTTTCGAAAGACCTTCTTTGCCACGCCAGATATCGAGAACAACGGGTTCCCACAATTTTGTTTTGGCCGATTTGTAAGCCGCATCCAAAATGGCATTTACCACGTACCCGTCGTAGAAGGTTTCTTTCGGATCGGTTCCTTTTTCCATGCTGCCAAACATATCGGCAAACATATGGTTATATCCAAGCTCGTTGATCTCATCACCTACCGGAAACAGCCAGCCGCTGTTGCTTTCTGCTTTTTCCGACACATAATCTCCGCTTTTACCGGTGGTAAACATTTCGAAACCGGTGCGCAGAAAACTGTTGATCCAGATCGTTCCTTCTGTTCCCATTACTTCGTCGCGCAGATCGAGACCACCACGGAATGTCCAGCTTACTTCAAACTGTGCAATGGCGCCATTTTCGTACTTCACCAGCCCAATGGCATGATCTTCAGCATCGATGGGTTTTACCTGTGTATCTGCCCAGCACATTACTTCCACCGGCTTTATATCTTTACCAATATAGCTTCTTGTGATTTCCACGCAGTGGCAGCCCAAATCCAAAATGCAACCACCGCCAGCAAGTTCAATATTCCAAAACCAGTCGCTGTGCGGACCCGGATGGGTTTCACGCGATTTTGCCCAAAGAATTCTGCCGAGCGCGCCATTGTTTACGCTCTCGATTGCTTTTATAAATTTGGGTGTATACACGAGGTCTTCGAGGTAACCATTGAAAATGCCGGCTTCTTCCACTGCCAGCAGCATCCGTTTGGCTTCATCGCTGTTACGTCCCAGCGGTTTGGTGGTGATTACGGCTTTTTGATGTTTGCAGCAAAGCATTACAGCTTCTTCATGCATATGGTTGGGCAACGCTATGCACACCACTTCCACATCGGCATTGGCAATAGATTCCTCCATAGCAATGGTTGCATGCGGCACATTATAGTCTTCTGCAAACTTTTGCGCGCTTTCTTCGCGGCGCGAATAAATACTGACTATCGAATCTTTACTACGGTTGCTCATAATGGCATCGGCATAAAATCGCCCGATAAATCCTGAGCCAAGCATCGCTATTTTCATATGTTGTCTTTAGATGAGAATAAGAAAAGATGTGTTCCGGCTTCATCCGCTATCCTAAAACGCTTATACCATTTGCACGGGTTCGGCTTTCGATACCACTTTGTGTTCACTTTTAAACAGCAACATAAAGAGGACAAAAATGACAAACGCAACACCGGCAGGAGCCAGCCAGATAGATTTCCAGTCGAGTGTATTGTTGGTTGAAAATTTATCGGTGATGAGACCTGCTGCCCAGAATCCAATGAGCATTCCGATGCCGTACGTAGCCAGTGTAATCAAACCCTGTGCAGCGCCTTTGAACTTCTCTCCTGCTTTGGCATCCGTATAAATCTGGCCAGCAACAAAAAAGAAATCGTAACAGATGCCATGCAAAGCAATACCTACGATGAGCATCCACGAAAGGTTGCCGGCGTCGCCATAGGCAAAAAATACATATCTCACTGCCCATGCCAGCATACCCGCGAGGATAGTTTTTTTAAATCCGTACCTCGCAAAAAACACCGGTATCAACAGTATACAAAGCGCTTCAGACATTTGCCCGATTGCCATTTTCCCGGTTGGATTTTCTACACCCACACCCGCAAGAAACGGCTGGGCATTCTGGTAGTAAAACGCCAGTGGAATACAAATAAGAATCGAAGAGATAAAGAAGATCAGAAAGTTTTTGTCTTTCAGCAAACCAAGCGCATTCAATCCCATAATTTCAGCCACACTGCTCTTCTGACTGCGATCCTGCACAGGAGGCGTTTTTGGAAGAGTTAAGCTAAATATGCCGAGTATCAGGGAAGCAATAGAAGACATAAGAAAAGTATACTTGAGCGCGCCGCCTTTTGCCGCATCATCTGCATCCCAATGAAAAAGATAACTGATAGAAAGCCCGGCGATGATCCAGCCAATGGTTCCCCAGATGCGCAAGCCAGAAAATTCTTTTTCCGGGTTGCCGATCTGCCTGAATGAAATGGTATTTACCAACGCCAGTGTAGGCATATATATAATCATATACACCAATGTATAAGGGAAAAATACACTTACTTCTGTACTTTGATACATCAGGTACATGAGCACCGCACCTGCCAGATGCAGCAAGGCAAGAATTTTTTCTGCATTGAAATACCGGTCTGCAATCATGCCAATAATGAAGGGCGCAACGATAGCACCATAAGATTGAGTGGAAAATACGTTTGCCGAGTCGTAAGGCGTAGCGTGTAAGTTAAGGTTGAGAAAAGAGCCCAAAGTGACAAACCATCCACCCCAGATAAAAAATTCAAGAAACATCATTAATGACAATTGCAAGCGCGTACTGGTTTTCATTGTTAATTTTGTTGAGGCTTATTGAGAAATTGAAGTGGCAAGGTAATTATAACTCATTATAATGCAGTAAAACAACGTTGAAAAATGACAAAACAAAAATTTATTTATACAGACGCCCCCAACCTATCTTGCGCAGCCTCATGAGAAAGCAAGAAGACACATACATGCACAAAGGCTTACGCCGCCAACTCATCAACCTGCTGAGAGAAAAAGGCATTAAGGATGAGCTGGTGTTGGCTGCTATGAACAATATACCGCGTCACTGGTTTCTCGATTCTGCTTTTGGTAAAATTGCTTATGAAGACAGGGCGTTTCCTATTGGCGAAGGACAAACCATTTCGCAGCCTTATACAGTGGCATATCAAACCCAGTTGCTGGGTGTGAAAAGGGGCGACAAAGTTTTGGAAATAGGAACCGGAAGTGTATACCAGGCAACGGTTCTGGCAGAAATGGGCGCACGTGTTTTCACCATAGAACGGCAAAAAAAGCTTTTCGATTACCAGCAAAAAAATTACATTTTCAAATACTCTTATCCCAATATCAAATTCTTTTACGGTGATGGCTTTGAAGGTCTGCCTTCCTTTGCGCCATTCGACAAAATTATCATAACTGCTGCTGCACCTTTTGTACCTCCCAAACTGGTTCAGCAATTGCAGTTGGGCGGTGTGATGGTAGTGCCGGTAGATGATATAGAAAGCCAGTGTCAGCGCATGTTGCGCATAACAAAATACGAGGACGGCCTGCACACCGAAACGTTCGACAATTTCTCCTTTGTTCCGATGCTGAAAGGAAAGAATTATTGAGGATTCTATTCTTATTGCATTTCGCATAACATTCTCCGTGTTATTTTGCGGTATTCATAATCGCACAACATGCAATCATTTCAGCAGTTTATTACCGATTTTAAAAATTATTTCGAAACCGAACATTTTCCTGCACATACGCCCTCGCTTTACGAACCGGGAAGATATTTTTTGAACATTGGTGGTAAACGCATTCGCCCCGTTTTGTGCCTGATGGGCAATGAATTGTTTGGCGATATCAATCCCGATGCTTGGAAAGCGGCTACCGCCATCGAACTGTTTCACAATTTTACACTCATTCACGACGACATTATGGACAAAGCCTCGCTGCGGCGGGGAATGCAGACAGTGCACCATAAATTTGGCGAAAGCACGGCCCTGCTGTCCGGCGATGTAATGCTGATTGTAGCTTATGAATACCTGAATAAAATTAATAATTCCTACCTGCAGCGCATTCTTTCAGTTTGTTCAACCAAACAGCAAAACAAGTATGCGAAGGCCAGCAGCTCGATATGGATTTTGAAAAAGCTGACACCGTAAGTTTTGATGAATACCTGAACATGATAGAGTTAAAAACATCTGTGCTGCTTGCTGCCAGCCTGCAAATGGGCGCTTATATTGGCGGAGCAAGCGCGCACAACTGCAACCTGCTTTACCAGTTTGGTAAAAATTTGGGTATCGCCTTCCAGGTGCAGGACGATTATCTCGATGCGTTTGGCGATCCGGAAAAATTTGGTAAAGATGTAGGTGGAGATATCAGGCAAAACAAAAAAACCTTCCTGTTGCTGCACGCTATGGAAATTGCAACTCCTGAACAAAAAGAAGAAATTACATACCTGTTGCAAAACGATCCTGCTGATAAAGTCGGGCGCATGCTGCGCATTTATCTCGATTGCAATGTGGACCAGTGGGCACAGCAACTTAAAGCAGAAATATATAGATACCGCCATTCAAAACCTCGAAGATATTGCCGTCGTTTCGCTCAGGAAAAAGCCATTAAAAGATCTTTGCGATTATCTCATCAGCCGGGATTCTTAGCAAACAGTTAGTGTTTTTGCAAGAAGGCCGCGTCACAAATCAGGAAGCTATTACACAATTATTTTTCTTTGTTTCACTGGAGATGGCTTACGGACTTTACAAACATGAACTCCAGTAATCAACGGTATAAATTTCAGTGTTCTGCATTTTATAAATACATTTACGCATCATCAATCAGACCAAACTAAAACATGCCGACTTCACTATTCCGAAAAAAATCTATTGACAAAATTGTAGCTGATGCAGCCAGCGGCTTATCCGACGGGCATCAATCGGGTATGAAGAAGGTATTGGGCGTGCGCGATCTCACTTTTATGGGCATTGCCGCTGTAGTGGGAGCAGGTATTTTTTCTACCATCGGCACTGCGGCTTTCAATGGTGGACCGGGGATAGTGTTCCTGTTTATGATCACGGCTGTTACCTGTGGTTTCAGCGCGCTGTGTTATGCCGAATTTGCAAGTCGTGTGCCCATTGCCGGCAGCGCTTATACCTATGCGTATGTATCGTTTGGCGAGTTGGTAGCCTGGATTATTGGCTGGGCTTTGATACTTGAATATGCCATTGGCAATATTGTGGTCGCCATTAGCTGGAGCGGTTATTTCAACAACCTGCTGGAAGGTTTTGGGCTTCATTTACCCGAGTGGCTGCTTGGCGATCCGTTTACGGCAAAAGAAAACTACGAAGCGGCGATATCCACAGGTAAAGGTGCTACAGATGTAGCGATTGCAGCGTACAATCAGCTCCGGTAATTGGTGGATTTCATTTTTTTATCAATCTTCCCGCGTTTGTAATTATAGTTCTTATTACCATTCTCGCCTATCGCGGCATCCAGGAAAGCAAGCGCACCACTAATATGATGGTGATGTTTAAAATAGCAGTCATTATCCTTGTTATTATCATTGGAAGTTTTTATGTAAACACTGCCAACTGGGAACCATTTATGCCTAATGGTTTTGGCGGCGTGCTGGCTGGTGTGTCGGCTGTATTTTATGCCTACATTGGTTTTGACGCTATTTCTACCACAGCGGAAGAATGTAAAAATCCGCAACGCGATCTGCCGCGGGGTATGGTTTATTCATTGATCATCTGCACGGTTTTGTACATCCTCATCGCTTTGGTATTAACCGGTATGGTGAACTATTCTGAACTGAAAGTAGATGATCCGCTGGCTTATGTGTTTGCCAAGCTCGGCTTGAATAAAATCGGCTATGTAATCTCTGTGAGCGCTGTAATTGCAACCACGAGTGTAATCCTTGTGTTTCAGCTTGGGCAACCGCGTATCTGGATGAGCATGAGCCGCGACGGGTTGTTGCCAAAACGTTTTGCACGCGTTCATCCCAAATACAGAACTCCTTCGTTTGCAACAGTAGTTACTGGGTTTCTTGTTGCTATTCCCTCTCTGTTTATTCCGAGCGGCATCGTTACAGATCTCACCAGCATCGGAACTTTGTTTGCTTTTGTGCTGGTGTGTTTTGGCGTGCTCATTCTGCCAAGAATCAGCAGTGTGCCCGGACGATTCAGCCTGCCATATATCAATGGTAAATATATCATCCCTGCCCTTGTTTTACTGGTGATGTATGCATTCCGTATACGGATGCTCGAAGCTTTTGAAAACATTCTTGCCGAAGGCTACCAGGAAATATTATTTCTCATTTTCATCACTATCAGTGTCATTGTTTCGGTCTATAGTTTCCTCAAAAGTTATTCTTTTATTCCTGTAGCGGGTGCACTCAGTTGTCTTTACCTCATGATTGAAATACCGGCAATCAGCTGGCTTTGGTTTTTTGTGTGGATGGCAATTGGGCTAACCATTTATTTCTTTTACGGAAGAAAAAACAGCCGTTTGAATAATTCTTAATTACATCGCCAACGAATATCATAGCTTATAAAATGAAAAACGCGGTAAACAACCAATGAATGTTTACCGCGTTTTGCTTTTAAATATTGATTTTTGATGTTGATTTACACAAAATCATCTACTTCTCTGTATGCTTGTACTACTGCCATTTCACCTTCTTTACCCGGTTTTGAGTTGCCATGTTCCATTCCCAAAATGCCCTTGTAGCCTTTTTTGTACAGGTGCGCAAAGATGTTTTTATAATTAATCTCGCCTGTAGTGGGCTCGTTTCTTCCGGGATTGTCGCCAATTTGCAGGTAAGCAATTTCATCCCATGCATTATCCATATTCCTGATAATATCGCCCTGGTTGCGCTGCATGTGAAACATATCGTACAAAATTTTACATGAAGGGCTGTTTACACCTTTACAAATCAGATAGGTCTGGTCGGAGCCGCGCAAAAACAAATCAGGAGTGTCGCTCAGTGGTTCCAGTACCATCACAAGATTGTGTGGTTCCAAGATCTCAGCACCTTTGCGCAACGCAGTGATGACGTTTGCGGTTTGCATGTCCATCGATTTGCTCCGGTCAAAATCACCAGGCACAACGGTTACCCAGGTTGCATTTACGCGCTTGGCCACTTCAACAGCCTGGCGGCAACCTTTCAGAAAAATTTCCGTGTACTCGGGTTTTGCGGTAGCCAGCGAATTTTGTCCGTTGCCACCTTTGTCCACCACAAATACGCCCATTTTCATCCCGAGCTTGGCAAGTGTTTCCCCAATTTTCGTTTGCACATCAGTTGATCTTCCGGTCATTCCGTTGTCTTCCATAGAGCGAAACCCAAGGTCATAGGCAAACTTTATCTGGTCGATAATATCAGCACCGGCGCTGTTTTTAAACATGCCATCGTGAAAGGCATAATCCAGGTGAAACGGTGCACCCTGCGGAGCATTTTGTTTTTTGCATATCCGGCTTTAGCAACGGATGCCGCCAGGAAACGAAGCGCCGGCAAGAGCTGACTGTTGCACAAATTTTCTACGTTGCATATAGAATTGTTTATGAAAATTAGTTGAGATGTGATAATTATGCAAAATAATTGGTAACGCCTGGAATGGCCGCCGCATACAACCCGTTATCGCCGGGAACAACAGGAGGCATTGCCGTAAAATCAAATTCTTTTGGCATCAGGTTAATGCCCGAATTGATGGCTTTGTCCCACTCAACCATTTGCCCGGAATATGTTGCCATACGTCCAAGTATCGATGTCATGGTGCTTTTGGCTCCGCGTTCGGCATCCCAGAATTTATAGTCGCCTTTTGCAATGGCAGCAAACAGTTCGTCGTGTTCATTCTGGTAAGGTTGGTTTTCCCTTTTTTTATCAAACTGGTAAATGATATTGCCTTTGCCGTCAGTGATATTCGCGGCATCGCAAAATACCTTTCCTTTTGTACCAATCAGCAGCTCGTCCACCTTACTCATGGTGCCTTTTATATGCCGGCACTGGCTGTTGAGTACGGTACCATCGGCATATTGAAATTCCACATAATGATGATCGAAAATTTCACCGTAATCTTTTCCTTTTCTCACTTCGCGACCACCCATTCCCTGCGCGCGCACCGGGTAGCTGTTTTTCGCCCAGTTGATCACGTCTAGGTTATGAATATGCTGTTCGTTGATATGATCGCCACACAGCCATACAAAATAATACCAGTTGCGCATCTGGTATTCCATTTCTGATTGCTGCGGCTGGCGCGGACGCACCCAAACACCATCGTTGTTCCACCAGGCCTGCGCAGATGTGATATCGCCGATAGCGCCATCTTCTACACGCTTTTCATGAGCTCGCGGTATGAAGTCTGGTATCGGCGCTGCAAACCCACTACTACATTCAGTTTTTTGGCTTTTGCTTTTTCGGCAGCCGCCAATACGCGCTGTATACCGGCAGGATCAGTAGCAACCGGCTTTTCCATAAACACATGTTTGTTGCTGTTGATGGCTTCTTCGAAATGAATGGGACGAAAACCCGGCGGCGTAGCCAGTATCACCACATCTGCCAAAGCGATGGCATGTTTGTACCCATCAAAGCCAGTAAATTTATTTTCTTCTTTTACCTGTACGCGGTTTTTATTTTCGCCCAACGCTTCCAGTATGTTATTGTAGCTATCGTCAAGGCGATCTTTAAACGCATCTGCCATGGCAACCAGCTGCACATTCTGATTGGTGCTCAGCGCCTGCGTGGCAGCGCCGGTTCCCCTGCCGCCGCAACCAATCAGCGCGATTTTAATCACATCTGGCAGCACCGGAAAAATAATTTGCTTTCGTTAGTATTGGGGCAGCCATGAGACCGCCTGCCAGCATCGTCGTATTTTTTATAAAACTGCGCCTGCCTGGATGGCTGTTCGTGCATTGCTTGGGGATTCATAATGGACAATTTTTATTTTAGAGAAAGTAGTTGCGTAAAAAATTGATCGGCTTCTTCAGGTGTTGGTTGTTCTAAAGGTCTCACGATGCGAAAGCCGATAAACGGCGCATCAGCGTTCCACCAGCGGCTTCGTGGAATCTGCGGATCACGGGCATTCCATTTCAGATCGGATTTGATGCGCGATGAACAACGCAGCGCTGTACTTTCATCTTTGAAAGTACCACCTTTCAATGTCATCGGATGCCTGGTTGCTGGCTTCATCCAGGGCGATTGCGGATTGGCTTTTGCTTTTTCTCTCAAAATAATTTTCAACATATTGATCCAGCGTCCATTCTGCCACATTGCCCAGCATGTCATACAATCCCCATGGATTCGGCTCCAGTTGTTTCACTTTGTGATATTTTCCATCGCTGTTGCCTGCATACCATGCATATTCACTAAGCCGGTTGTATCTTTTCCAAATGGAAAAGCTGTTGCAGATCCTGCCCTGCAGGCATATTCCCATTCAGCTTCTGTGGGCAAACGGTAAAAAATGCCTGTTTTTTTATACAACCATTTGCAATACATCAGCGCGCCATACTGGCTCATGCTGTTTGCCGGAAAACCTCCTGTTTTACCCATGCCAAGCGTAAAGTCGATATAAGGCGGACTAGGTCGCGTAATGCCATCGGGCTTTGGTGCTTTATCAAGTTGCTCATCCTGAAACAATACGTATTCCTCATACGTTACTTCATGCTCTTCCATCCAGAAAGAATCAACCGTAACTTTTACGGCAGGTCCTTCGCCGGTATGAAACCAGCTTCGCCGGAGAGCCACCCATTAAAAATTCACCTCCCTTGATAGGAACCATTTTGAAAGAAACACCGGTTCCCTCTATAGGTTGTTCGTAAGGTGTAAAAGTAGTATCTGCGAAATTAGGGAAATCAAATGCACAAAGGAAAACAAGCAATACGCAATCATCAGGAAAAATCGTTAATCAGTACGTGATATAAGCTGTTATCAATAGTTACAACAAGTTTATTTTCAGCGGGAAAGATATCTAAAAGTAATGATATCTGAAAGCTTCGCGATTCTGTTTTTTCGACTCCCTGTTTCTTTTTTTCGGTAATCAGGATGGCAGTTCCTTTTATTTTTCCGATTAAACGAAGTGCTTTTTTTGTCTTCATTACGCTGCAGGCGGTTGACAGCCAATCAGCAGTAGTTCCGTCTGGCGCTATTACCGTTACAGTCTTGCGGGTTGTCAAACCTATTCCTGTTTTAGGGTTTAGAATATGCGAATATTTCTTGCCGCCAATGTTTACAAACTGGTACAAATCGCCGGAAGTGGAAACCGAATTTTCTGCAATTGCAAGCATTCGTGGGTCACCTTCCTCCTGTTCTTCTGTTCCATTTACAGCAATCATCCATCCTTTTACTTTCCCGGGTGCTTTGCCACACACCATTTGACCGCCGGCTGCAACCATGGAATCAGCATAACCGTGCTTATCGAAAAATCGCAAACCGCCTGCGCGATAAAACCTTTTCCAATACCTCCGGCATCAAGCTGCATTCCTTTTTTTTCGAGCCATACGCTTTGTGAATTGTTGTCGGTATGGACATATTGATAACCTATTTTTCGCAAGCGCAGATTTCAACGAATCGGGTATCAGGGAGAACACTTTTTTTTCTCGCAGTGCGCCACAATTTGACCAATGGTCCCAGTGTGATATCGAAAGCGCCATGGCTCATACCGAAGCTTTTTTGGACTCTCTAATAACGAAATAAAGGCTGAGAAACATGCACATACGTGCCGGAACCGCCGCTCGCACTCAGCCTGTTTATTTCACTGCTATCAATATAATCACTGAATATGCATTGAGACTATCCACAATGCAAATGCCGATCGGCAATATTTGCAGCGCTTATCGAATCGCCTGCTTCCATTGTTATGGAGAATACTGAGCCCATTTTTGGCTGCTCAAAGTGTATTTTACCTGCGAAAACAAACTTTCTGTGCCGCCGTGCAAAAGATGAAAAGAAGAGAATAAATTTTCATATTGAAATAAGAACCGGAAAGTACAACAGAAATAACTTGCAAAAAAACTTTTCAAAAGGGGCATTCCCTGGATCGTTAAAAATAGAAATCTTGGTTGCCAATTGAAATATTCTGCTAACATTGCGCCCCTTATTCTTTTTATTATGAATCAATATTCGCAGCAGGTAGCAGCAAAGCTCAATATCAGGCAACAGCAGGCATCAGCAGTATTGGAATTGCTTGCAGAAGGCGCAACCATTCCATTTATTGCCCGGTACCGAAAAGACAAAACCGGTAATTTAGATGAAGTGCAGATTCAGCAGGTGCAGGACGAAGCCAAAGCAATGCACGAGTTTGCCGAGCGGAAAACGTTTATTGAAAAGACAATATCAGAGCAAGGAAAACTGACGGATGACCTGCAGAAAAAACTAAATAAAGCAACGACGCTGGCAGAACTGGAAGACATTTACCTGCCATACAAACCCAAACGAAAAACCAAAGCGCAAACAGCCCGTGAAAATGGTCTGGAACCTCTTGCACAGCTTGTGCTGCAGCAAACCGACATTGACCTTACTGAAGAAGCTGCGAAATATATAACGGAAAATGTGAAATCGGCTGATGAAGCTTTGCAAGGTGCACGCGATATTATTCCGAAACCATCAATGAAAATGCGGAAGTAAGAGCCAAATTGCGCAAGTTGTTTGAAGACACGGCCTTGTTTGAAAGCAAAGTGTTGCCACGAAAAAGAAACAGAAGGCATCAAATACAAAGACTATTTTGACTTTACCGAACCGATTCATAAAATACCTTCTCACCGTATCCTTGGCTATCCTGCGAGGTTTTCTGGAAGGATACCTGCGCATGAGCATTGCGCCAGCGGAAGAAGACGCACTGGAAATGATAGAAAATCAGTTTATCAAAGCGAGTTTGAACAACAGTGTGGAACAGGTAAAACGTGCCATCCGCGATGGTTACCGGCGAATGTTGCAACCCAGCCTGGAAACAGAATTTCGCAATGCACTGAAACAAAAAGCAGATGAAGAAGCCATCACATGTTTTTGCCGAAAATCTAAGACAGTTGTTGCTTAGTTCACCACTTGGGCAGCAAACGATTATTGCCATTGACCCCGGCTACCGCACCGGCTGCAAAGTGGTATGCCTTGACGAAAGCGGCGAACTTGCTGGCAACAGATGTTATTTTTCCACACGAAAACAATCGCAGGGATGATGCAAAACACAAAATTGAAAATCTGTATTACGAAGTATCAGACAGAAGCATTTGCCATAGGCGATGGCACGGCTGGCAGGGAAACGGAACAGTTTATCAAAGGTCTGAACCGGGTTTGCCATTATATATGGTAAATGAAGATGGCGCTTCTGTGTATTCGGCTTCGGAAACTGCACGCGAAGAATTTCCGAATGAAGATGTAACGGTACGAGGTGCTGTGAGCATTGGCAGAAGGCTGATGGACCCGCTGGCAGAACTGGTGAAAATAGATCCTAAAAGTATTGGTGTAGGTCAATACCAGCACGATGTAAACCAAAGCCGCCTGAAAGAACGGCTGGACCAGACCGTGGTGAGTTGTGTGAATACAGTTGGGGTAAATCTAAATACAGCCAGTAAACATTTGCTGAGCTATGTGAGCGGCATCGGACCATCTACTGCAGAAAATATTATCAAATACAGGAATGAAGCTGGCAGGTTTACAGACCGCAACCAGTTGCTGAAAGTGACGCGCCTTGGGCACAAAGCGTTTGAACAATGTGCCGGTTTTTTCGCATTGTGAATGGCGAGCAATCCTTTGGATAAAAGTGCCGTGCATCCGGAAGCTTATCCCGTGGTCAGAAAATGGCACAAGATCTGTCAGACCGATGTGACATCAGCTCATTGGCAATGAAGCATTGATGAAAACCATTAACCCGAAAAAATATATTACCGAAACGCTTGGTGAACTCACTATCAGCGATATTTTAAATGAACTGAGAAAACCCGGACTTGACCCGCGCAGCGAAATGCAAACGTTTGAATTTGCCAATATTTTCAAAATTGAAGATGTATCGGCAGGAATGGTGGTGCCGGGCATCGTTACCAATATTACCCGCTTTGGCGCCTTTATAGATATTGGTGTAAAACAGGATGCGCCTGGTGCATATCAGCGAAATGGCGCACCGGTATATTACCGATCCGAACGAAGCTGTGAAACTGGGCGACAAAGTAAATGTAAAAGTGCTGGAAGTAGACATTGCCAGGAAAAGAATAGCCGTATCCATTAAACAGGCACAGGAAATGGCTAATCCGCCAAAAGCTACAGGCAGTAAAATACAGGAATCGGCACCCAAAAAGCCTGCCAGCCATGCAGCAAAAAAAGACAAACACGCCCAACATGAAAGATGCTTTAAGTGCTCTGAAGAAAAAGTTTGGAAAATAAAGTTGATACTTACAAATGCCTGCTTTTTTCAATGAGTTTAATTAGACGTGCAATTCCCTTTTCAGGACATATATTCTGGATAATATGTATAGTAATGATCATTTAGACGTAATTGAACAGCGAGATTAAATTTGTGAAGCTTCGTATTAAGCTAATTTAAGCCTTTTAGTATTGCAACGCTTGAATTCTGCATGTTATTATTATAATGTCTTGAAACACCAAGCATTTATTTTCATTATTTTTTATTCTCTATTTTTAATGTGCTGCAAGCTTTAGTCAGATGGAATGGTAAAGCCAGTGATTAAAATAATTTAAACGCACAATACGCACGATTGGCAAATGGTTTGATAATAATAGTGAGTCCAATTTTAGGACAAATGAAATCCAATTGATATATTGCAGTCTTATACTTCCTACATCCAAACAATTAACAACCATGCTAACTTTCGTGTCTTTGATCAGAGCTGCTTTGCAGGGCTCCGTTTCTTTGTTGCGCTTGCTTTTCAACATCACCCCTCCTATCGACCGTCACATTCTTTATCCGCAGCTTGTTACACAAAATGGTGTTTCCGTTATTAGTCCTTATTACATGTGTAAACGTTTTTGTATTGTAATTTTGTTTGTTGCAGGAATGAGTTACAGCATCTGCGCAGTGTAAAACATTTATTCCCGCCGAAGAATCGAACCCGCTTCTTTCAGCCATGCCTGAAGGCACTACGTTTTCGGGTTTGACTTTGTAGATATCGATGGCGATGGAGACAAGGATTGTTTTGTGATTCCCGTTGGCGGATCACCCATGTTGTTTAAAAATACAGGTTCGCCGCATCGCCCGGAATTTCACGCAACAGGTTCTCGGGTTTTGAATCAGCTGAAACACCACTAGGTTCGCCTTCTATTCAGTTTGTAGATATCGACGGAGATAAAGATTTTGATTGTTTTATTTCAGATGTAAGTTACGATCCGCGTGCAGCTACAGGTGTAAAGTTTTACCGCAATACAGGTACTGCATTCCGTCCGCGCTTTGTAGAAGACGCTGAAAATAACCCGGTTGCATTTGCACGTACGTCCATTAATTATATGATGTTCATGTTTGCAGACATTGATAAAGATGGTGACTTTGATTTTTATTATACAGGCATGTATAATTATACCTATTTCGCCTATGACCAGTTTACCTACCTGAACAACGGCAGCAATACAGTACCTTCTTACATGCAATATTCCAACGAGCATAATCATGATTTTAAGAACCAGCGAATTTTTTACGATTGGAATAAAGACGGACTTTCCGATTATTTCAGGATAGACACATACAACAATTCGATTGACTACTGGAAAAATGCAGGAAATGTGATGATGCCTACATTTACGCTTGATTATACCAATGCGCCGGTATTTACCCATGGTTTGCCTGCGAGACTTGTCGATTTAAATGGAGACAGCGCGGCAGAAGCTTTTACTGCAGACGGGCGGTATTCAACACTTGCTCCTGTAGCCTTAATAAAAGCCAGTGTAGCTACTGCCGGCGGAAGATCAGTTATTCGTTTAAGCAGTGCTTATCAGTCTGACGATTACCAATATAGCTGGGAACTGAACGGGCAGACGCTTGAAGGAATTACCCGCCCTACTTTTTATGCTTTACAGCCTGGTCAGTACACATTGTTTGTGAAAAACAACTGTGGCACCGGCGTTTCGCTATCTTATCTGGTATCTGCCAGCGAAATCAAGCACCTGCTGGCAGGTGCTGCCAATAAGCAAGCTTCTTCTATTCCAGCATTGCAAATTCAGGCATACAGGTTACCTCGTACCCAAATCCATTTAGCAGCGAAATAAAGGTAAACTTTACATCCAACTAACCACTTGCCGGGAAAACCATTACCGTTATCGATTTATTGGGTCGCGTTATGTTCACTCAGGCTATAACCTCTAATGCAATAAATGTGGGTAAAAACCTGCACCCGGGTGTTTACTTCCTGCAGGTGTTTGAAGGCAAAAATAAGATTTATTCTACCCGAATCATGAAACAATAATTAACATAAGCACAAAAAGAAAAGCGGTTGAAGAAAAATTTCAACCGCTTTTTTTATAGTTAGTTCATTGCTAATGGTGTAATTGTATTATGAGCTGATGACCTCTACATTGATATCCACATCAGGATTCTGCAGCAGGAATTCCGCCATTTCTTCATTCATGGTAAAGCCTCGATCCATAGTGTGCATCGTCACCTTTACATTATTGACCGGTTCATAAAGGTTAAACCGATCGATGATTTGCCCGGATTGTTTTTTACATTTTGCTCCACAAAATCTACAAAATCGGGCGTGAGAATCGAGGCTGAAAATTAATTTCCACCTGTTTGGTCAGTGTTTGCTTCGCTGTTTCCAAGAGGCATATATTACTTACTTTAAACTCATATTGCTCGCTATTATATCTTGACTTAAAAAAGCCGGTAATCAATAAATTTTTTGCAGGTTCCACATAATGTTTGAAACGCATATAATCGTCGCTCCACAGCATAATTTCAGTTTTGCCGGTAAAATCTTCTACGGTAATCGAGCCAAAATTTTTCCCGGTTCTTGTCATTCGGTGCTGTGCATCGGTTACCAGTCCCGCAATCCGAAACGTCTTGTTTAGATTAGCTGCCGTCGCCGCAGGCGATTCATTCACTTCATTGAACTCGGATAACGGCATGATACCATAATACTTGAGTTCAAATCTGAAATGATTGAGCGGATGCCCGCTCATGAACATGCCCGTTACTTCTTTTTCATGGTCCAGACGTTCTGTAAGCGTCCATTCGGGGCAGGGAAGAATTTTCGGTAGAGCAATTTCTGGCATAGTGCTTTCACCAAACAGGCTGTTACTTGTTTGTGTTTTATTGGTTTGGTAAACGTTACCATATTTGATAATCCGTTCTATAGTGTTGGCGGTTTCGCCCGGCGGCATATAAAAGTATTGCGCACGGTGCATTTCGGGAAAACAATCAAATGCGCCGGAATAGGCAAGACTTTCAATCGACTTTTTGTTAACCGTACGCTGGTTGATCCGCTTGATAAAGTCGAAAATACTTTGGTAAGGGCCATTGGCTCCTCTTTCTTCAATAATGCTTTCAATCGCAGCTTCGCCAACACCTTTCAGTCCACCCAATCCAAAACGCATTTCTCCTTTCATATTCACCGCAAAACCTTTCAGCGATTCATTGATATCCGGTCCCAAGCACTTTATGTCCCATCCGCTTACATTCTTCCATGAAGAAAGTGATCTTTTCAATGCTACCCGCATGGTTGAGCACTGCAGCCATATATTCACCGGGATAATGGGCTTTTAGATAAGCTGTTTGATAAGCCACAAACGCATAACAGGTAGAATGCGATTTGTTAAATGCATATTGGGCAAATGCTTCCCAATCGGTCCAGATTTTTTCCAGTATCTTTGCCGGATGACCTTTTTCAGTGGCACCTTTCACAAACTGCGCTTTCATTTTATCAAGAACCGATTTCTGCTTTTTACCCATGGCTTTGCGCAGCACGTCCGCATCTCCTTTACTGAACCCTGCCATCTTTTGCGACAACAGCATCACCTGTTCCTGGTAAACGGTAATACCATAGGTTTCTTCGAGGTATTCCTTCATCTCAGGCAAGATCGTAAATGACTTCTTCCCTGCCATGCTTGCGCGCTACATATTGCGGAATGTAAGCCATTGGTCCCGGGCGATACAAAGCGTTCATGGCAATAAGATCAGCAAATTTATCCGGCTTTAGTTCACGCAGGTATTTTTGCATTCCGGCACTTTCAAACTGGAAAGTTGCGTTGGTTTCACCGTTCTGGTAAAGTTTGTAAGTCAGTTCATCGTCCAGTGGCAAGGTATCGAGATCAATTTCCTGCTTGTGATTTTGCCGGATGAGTTCCAACGCAGTTTTCAAAATGGACAAAGTTTTCAAACCTAAAAAGTCCATTTTGATAACTCCTGCGTCTTCAATGGAACTGCCACCAATTTGCGTAACCCAGAGATCAGAATCTTTGGCAATGGCCACGGGTATCAGATCGGTAAGATCTTTTGGGGCAATGATAATTCCCGCCGCATGAATGCCGGTATTGCGAACAGAACCTTCGAGACGCTCGGCCTCTTTTAACACCTGCGCACTGATGTCGGTGCCGTTGTATATTTCGCGAAGCTTTTTAATGTTTTCAATGTCTTCCCCGCCGTAGCCTTCTTTTTCTTCCAACGATTTGGCGCCTTCCTTTATGGTAAAAGGCGCTTTTAATACGCGTCCTAAGGTAGTGCCTACTTTCTCAGGCACGAGTTTCACCAAAGTATTGGCTTCAAACAGGGGCAAATCCATGACACGGGCAACATCCTTGATACTGCTTTTAGCCGCCATGGTACCATAAGTAACAATTTGCGCTACCTGGTTTTTACCGTATTTTTCTACCACATAATCTATCACCTTTTGCCGGCCTTCATCGTCAAAATCCGTATCGATATCGGGCATTGACTTTACGGTCGGGATTCAAAAAACGTTCGAACAGGAAGTCGTATTTTATGGGGTCAATATTGGTAATGCCAATGCAATAAGCCACCACGCTCCCTGCAGCAGATCCACGCCCCGGACCAATAAATACGCCTCGCTCACGACCCGCTTTAATAAAATCGCTCACAATAAGAAAGTAACCGGCAAAACCCATGGTTTTGATGGTAAACAATTCAAAATCGAGGCGTTCGCGAATTTGTTCGGTGATTTCGCTATAGCGGTTTCTTGCACCTTCATATGTGAGATGATGCAGGAAGTTCCACTGGTTCATATTGTTATCTACCGATGTCTGGAACTCCTTAGGAATCGGGAAGGCAGGCAGCAGGATATCTTTTTTAAGATTAAGTATTTCTACTTTGTCAACAATTTCATTCGTATTGTCGATACTCTGCGGCACGTCGTGAAACAAGCGGCTCATTTCGTCGCCTGACTTAAAATAAAATTCGTTATTGGGAAATTTGAAACGACGGTTTTTAATTGCCATATCATCGTTCACAAAATCGTCGAACCCGGGTGTTGACTGCTTTTCACCTGTATTGATGCATAATAGTATATCATGTGCATTGTAGTCTTCCTGGTCGGTATAATGACTATCGTTTGTCGCAATCACTTTTACATTGTGCTTTTTGGCAAATTGTAAAAGCGTAGCGTTTATTTTTTCCTGTTCCGGTATTTTGTGGCGTTGCAGTTCGATATAATAATCTTCGCCAAACATATCGAGCCACCATTTGAATTCTGTTTCGGCTTCTTCTTCCGATCTGTGCAGAATGCTTTGTGGTACATAGGCGCCGATGCAGCATGTAGTGGCAATCAATCCTTCGTGATATTTCTCAATTAGTTCCTTGTCGATGCGGGGATATTTACTATACAATCCTTCACTGAAACCGTAAGACGTGAGCTTCACGAGATTGTGATAACCAACTTTGTTTTTGGCCAGCAACACCTGGTGGAAACGGGCATCTTTCTGTTCTTTGGAAAACGACTTTCGCCACCTGTCTTCTACCACGTAAAACTCGCAACCGACAATCGGCTTGATGACCGGCTCTAAAATGTCTTTACCATTGGCATCTTTGCCCACAACTTTAGTGTTCTTCCATGCCTGGTTTACAAAATCGAACACGCCAAACATATTGCCATGATCGGTGATAGCAAGAGCTGGCATGTTATATTTTTCAGCCTTTTTATACAGACTGGTGATGTTGGCGGCACCATCGAGCAGGGAATACTGCGTATGTACATGTAGATGGGAAAACTGCATAATTGATCTTAACGTAATTTACAGGAGGTTCGGTAAGTCTGTCTATCCAAAACAAAGCACAAGGTAGCAACACCAAAGCTAAATTTTTTGGTATTTTTTCCACCGTTTTACCAATTGGTTGATAACTAATTTGAACAGATCCCTGCGCTTTTGGCACACCATTTTTGAGTGCCTGGCAAAAACGAAATGGAGAGTAAATATGTAATTACTGTTTACGATTGGGCTAACTGCACTGGCTGTATTTCGCCTTTGTCTGCCAGCGCCATCATGCTCAAGGTTGCCGCAATAACAGCATAGGCCGGTGCCAGCACCCAACCAATAATGGGTACAAGGTGCATGGCGTAAAAGATAATTCCATTGCCAATGGCAAGTCCTTTGTGATGACCAATGAAATAAATGCTTTCTGCCGAAGTCATATTTCGCCTTTCGCAACTGTAATCGAGCATACTGAATCCATAATAATAGCCTTCTACCAGCAACGCAACCACAGGTGTAGCCCATCCGAGTATGGGAATTAGCGAAATCAGCAACAGGGTTATGAGGTAAACAGATTGCCACAGCGTATTGCGGAGTGCTATTACCACACCACGCACAATATCATTGAACAACTGCCGAAAACTAAAAGGAAAATCGCGGTTTTCCAGAATGGCTTCCGTTTTTTCACTCAGATAAGCAAAAATAGGAGAGCCCAAAATGAGCCAGATATATTTGAACAGGGAAAAATAAAAAAGCATCAGCACGAGCCAGAGAATGAACGTAGCAAAAGCAAAAATGAAACTGAGAAAACCGCTTTGGTGCTGCTGCACCCATACACTTACATGCGTGATATTAAATATCCATTGGATAACATTGCTGGCACTTTTGCCAAACAAAAACATACTGCCGGTAAACAAAAGGGCGTAAATAATTCCTGGTATCAGGATCCACTTCCACAATTTATGCTGCCTGATAAAGTGGTGAGCCTGTATATATGATTGAATAGAAATAATGATTTCCTTAAACAAATGAATGGTATTTATTGCTAAGTTACTGCAATTCAATATGTGTAATCTGCCTTTCAGCCAGATATTGACATACATGTAAGTCGGTTACCTCTGTTTCACTACAGATACTACGTTTAAACATCAATAAGAAGTGAAACTGCGTGTACGATTGATGCGCAGATCGCGGAGCAAACTTGACTTAGGATTGATGGTAATGCTAAACGATCGTGTGCGCCCTACCGGTGTGAGATTGATAGACAACTGCCAGCAGTGCATTTCGCGGGTGATGTACATTGTGAGCAGCGAAATATCGAGATCCCTCACGTTGAAGTAAGTGCTGCCACCAATTTTCCATTTCGGCGTCAGGCTGAAATCGCCGCTCATATTGAGGCTCGATGCAATTTGTGTATAATACCCGGAATAATCTGTTCGTAAAAGCCGTGAAAAGTTGGTGGTAAACGATAACTGAAGCGACCAGGGAATATCGAAGTCCACAAAATCAGCAGGGTTGGATCGTACATAAGCGAGTGCAGCAGCCTGTTCTTCCGGCGTAAGTGTTTCGCTAATGGCATCGAGTCGCTGATCGTCTGTTTTGCCGTCTTTTGTTTTGCTTTGAATAGAGGTAGACACCGCGAAGCTCGCGTTGGTCAATCGTCCTATTTTCCCCTTTTTCCACATCAGCTTGTCAATGCTCCTGCCGCGCTGATCGGTTTCGTAGGGATTGATTATTGCACTTCCGGTAATGTTCACCTTCTTAAACAGCGTACTCCGGAAAGAAGACGTAATGTTTGACCATTTCAGGCTGTCGGCCAGCAGGTTGTAGCTGGTGTTGAAATTCAATCCATCAATCAATTTCACTTTTCGTGTAGGGTCTTCGCCGGTAGAATCTTCTTTGTTTTTCACTTTCATTTCCAGCAGATTATCGAGACTAAACGAAAGCCCGCCAAACCGCCCGGGTGAAAAAGGACTTAATATATTGTTGCCCAGCAAGGAAACGTTTTGTACAAAGCTGGTAGTGTCTATAATATTATTTACTGTATCGTAAACCGTAACGTTGATGTTGCGGTAATACTGGCTCACAAGGTCGGGTTTGTAAGAAAAACTGACCGTTGGTTTTATCTCGTGGCGGATGGCTTTCACGCCATTCGATTTTGGAAAATTAAGCGTTCCGAAAATGCGCGTATTGAGCGACGCACCAAAACTCATTTCACGCGCTGCATAAAATCCTTTGTGCACCACCGTGTCTACTTTGCGTGCCGTGCTATCCCAATATACATCCTGCTGCTGGCCAAACCATCTTTCTCCATAACTCACAAACGGTGAAAAAATTAAAGGTCCCAACGCCGGCAACGCCAGTGATATGGGAATGTTGTGCTGAACACCCCATTGTGCCGTATCTAATATATGCTGAAGATTAAAAGCTGTATCATAAAAAGAAAACTGGTTGAGTGCCTGACCATTGTAAGAAACACCCAGCTTTTCGTACCATTTTGGATTGCCAATCTGTTCTTTTCTTTCAAAGGGGTAGATTGTATTTGCTGTGAAACTGACAGTCGGGAAATTGATGTTTTGCAACCGCAGGTTATTGTTCTGATTATGGTTAGCACTTACTGTCATGTTGTACTTTCCCTGGTCCCACGTTTTTGAATAGGTAATAGACGAGGTAAGCAGGTTTTGATAATTACGAATCGGATTGTTGGGAATATATTGGTTAAACTTTGTGCTGCCTGCATTTACACTTGCCTGGAAACTCGTTCCCGGTCGTGCTTTTGTATCCTGCGAATGACTCCATCGAATGGCAAAACTTTGCGACCGGTTGTATTCGTCTTTGCTGAAACCGGCTGCTGATGTGTTTAATATTTTCGTATGCTGAATTTCGAGGTTTAGATTTCCACGGTATTTATATCGTTTATAATACTCCGGCGATACAGTCAATGTCCAACCGCCATACGAATAAATATTGGCACGTGTGGTCACATCAAAATTGTCGTTAATCACTTTATAATAGCCAAGTCCTTCAATGCCGAGACCATACCCGCTGTTGTTGGCAAACTGTGCCGGCAGCAAGCCCGAATGTCGTCCGCGATTGAGCGGATAAATGCCAAACGGGATAAACACCGGAATGGGAACGCCTTCAAACTCCGGGTATGCCGGGCCAGATACCGCAAGTTTATTATTGATCAGTTTCATGCGCTTTGCCCTGAAGTCAAAGTGCGGCGTATCGAGATTGCAGGTGGTAAAGCGGCTGTTGTAAGCAAAGGCAACATCTTTTTCAGTTTTCTTCACCCGTTCGGCGTTTACATATATTTCACCTTCATTATAATAAGAGTTTTTGGAAAGTCCGCGTTGCGTTTTCAGATTAAAAGTAATGGTATCGCTGATGGATGTTTGTCCGCCCTGCACGAGTGTGGGTTTGCTCAGCGGGTTATTAGATGTGTCGATGCCGCCAAATGCTTTTACTGACTGCTTTTCCTGGTCGTATTCAATGGTATTGGCCGTAAGATCTACATCCCTGTTTTTTGCATTGGCTTTGCCATACAAATAAAATTTACGGGTTTGTATATATAACACTCCCGAATCTTCTGCAGCGTATTCTATTGGTGAATCAAGCGAATCTTTGGAGATGAGCAGCGTGTCTATCGTTTGTATCCGGGAAGAATCATTGACCGCTGTATCTTTAAAGAATAAACTATCGGGCGCATTTACGATCCCACTAACGGAAGGAACGGTATCTTTAGAAGGCAGTGCCCCGGTATCGTTTTGCAATTTCTTAAAAGCCGTATCCGTTATGATGGTGTCTGACCGGTAGTCATCGTCCCATGAATACAGAAAAAAAGGAGAAGCATTTTTAGCCTGCAGCTGACTAATAAAAAAAAGCAAAAGAAACAATGCGCCGCATGTAAGGATCGTTTTTCTGCTAATTTTACTACGTTTGCTCATACAGTTAAAAATCAAAAATAGACGAAACAATAAACAAGTAACTTAACGATACGTGAATATGTACAGATTTTCCGGTAAAATTTTATTTATCCTCTTTGCTCTTTTTTCATTTTCTTCTTTTGAAACACCGGATCTAAACCGTAGTGCGCAACCAAGAAACGTGTTAAAAACAATTATTATAGACCCGGGTCACGGACTCCCCGACCCCGGCGCACATGGTACAAACAGCACCGAAGCTGGCACCGCTCTCGAAATTGCGTTGAAGCTCGGGGCGCAACTACGTCAAAATCTTCCCAACACGAAATTAATTTTCACAAGAACCGATGAATATCTTCCTGACCACCTGACCAATATTAATGCTTCGCTAAGAAGACGTGCGCAGATAGCCAACGAAAATCATGGTGATCTTTTTATCAGTATCCACCTCAATTCGGCAATGGAAAAAACGCGTCGTGATGTGATAGGCTCAAGGAAAGAAACGTATTATACATATTCAGGTAGCGGAAAGAAACGTAAAAAAATACCTCACACGCGCTCTGTTCCCGTTTACAGAACGTACAAAATTGGCTGCGATGCAGAAGGAACGGAAGTATACATCTGGGCGGTAGACAAATCGGACCAAAAGAAAGAATTTGTAGGCTCGGGTGACGAAATGGACGACAATGTTGAAGATTCATCAAGTGTTTTGTTCGACTCGCCTGAGGCAAAAATCCGTGCGTCCATTCTCACGAAAAAATATTTTAACAACAGCCGCATGCTCGCCGAATATGTGCAGGACGAATTTCAAAAGCAAGGCCGTGTGAACCGCGGCGTATTACAACGAAACAACAAAGGAATCTGGGTATTGCAGGCGACAGCCATGCCAAGCATTCTTGTAGAAACAGGTTACATCTGCAACCGTGAAGAAGAAAATTATCTTAGCAACAGTAAAAACCAGAATGAGATTGCGTATGCAGTAACGAGAGCAGTACTGCGCTATAAGGAAAGTCTTGAAAATGGTAATCTACCCGTAGTAACTCCTGTTGCATCGGCTGAATCAGAAAAATAATTTACATGTTAATTCCGTGTCTTTTGTTGTCCAATATGGCTTTATCCTGATGCGAACAACAGGATGAAGCCGCCAAATATCTCGGAAACATACAACGCTTATCACAATTTACCGGGGTCAACGGCTGTATCCCGTTTTAAAACCTATACATTTGTAATTCAGGCAGCTATGCATCTCTCCCTCCTTTCAGAATGAGAAGGGAAAAACGGGAATTGTTGGCACGAATTTGTACAACCAAATGCAAAAGCAAGCAGATAATCAAACAAATACATTCTGATGAAAGTATCGAACGAGACCAAGATTGGTGCGTTAACCATTGTTTCTATAGCTCTTCTGGTCCTTGGTTTTAATTTCCTGAAAGGAAAAAGTTTATTCAAAAGCGGTAACTATCTCTACGCTATATATTCCGACATTAAGGGCATTGCACCATCAAATGCTGTGTTTATCAATGGGTTCCAGATAGGAAGTGTGTCCGAAGTAGAATCGGCAAATAATAATGTGACACAGATATTGGTGAGCATCAAACTGAACGAAGAATACAATATTCCCAACAATTCCATCGCTACTATCAGTTCTAACCCGCTTGGATCTCCCAGCATAGAAATTGTATTGGGCAACAATCCAACTTCTTATAAAAGTGGCGACACCATTCTTACGTCAAACGATCCGGGGATGTTTGGCACACTTACCAACAAATTAGGACCTGTCGCTGACCAGGCAACCTCCACGCTGCATTCGCTAGATTCATTGCTGAAAAATTTTAATCATGTGCTCGATCCGAATACACGTGGCAACCTGCAATCTGTAATCAGCAACCTGAACAGTGCTACGGCTGCCTTGGTTACATCATCGGCATACCTCAACAGGATATTGAATACAGAAACCGGCGCTTTGGCAGGCACAATGTCTAACCTGAACAAATTTACCGGCAACCTTGCCAGCAACAACGAGACACTAACGCATACACTAAAAAATGTGGATTCCGTGACGTCTAAACTTGTTGAAATAAAGCTTGACAGCGTGATGATGCAGGTAAATTCTGCTACCGGCAAACTCGACAGCGCGATGACTGCCATCAACTCTACCAATGGTTCTGTAGGAGCTTTGCTGTATGACCGCGAAATTTATAATAACTTAAACAAGACCATTGTCAGTTTGCATACACTCACAGATGACCTTCGTGTGCATCCGAAACGTTATGTAAATATTTCTATTTTCGGTAAAAAAGACAAAGACAATTTTATTAAATCCCCGATGAATGAACTGTCGAAACCAGATACCTTGTATATGGAGCACGACACCATTTTCGTGGTACAACCGCATTAGACAATGAATTTTGCCGGCATGAACAAACTGGTGTGCTTCTTCTTGTGTTTTATTCTCTCAATCCATGCCGGTTTTGTTAGGTCGCAATCAACTCCCGATCCCAACAGCCGGCAGATCAATATTCTGCAATCCGACACGTTACGTTTCAAAAAAATAAACGACACTACAAGCGTACAGATTCTGTCTGGCAATGTTGTGGTGAAGCAGCAAAACAATCTGTTTTATTGCGACAGTGCTATCCTTAACCAGCGCACCAATATGCTGGAAGCTTTCGGGCATGTGCACATCAACAATGCAGACAGTGTTCATACCTATGCCGACTACCTGAAATACATCGGGAACGATAAAACAGCTTACCTCCGGAAAAATGTTCGCCTCACAGATGGGAAAGGCACACTCACGACACCCGAACTTGACTATAATACGCAAACAAAAATTGGTGTATACCGGCAGGGAGGGGTTTTGGTAAACGGACCCACCACGCTCAACAGTAATGAAGGGTATTATTATGGAGAAACAAGAGACGCGATTTTTAAACGTAACGTGGTGCTCGTAAATCCTGAATACAAAGTAACCACCGACACATTGTTGTACAACACCTATTCAAACATTGCAACGTTCACGGTGCCAACCACCATTACGAGTGGTAAAAAAGTAATCAACACGACCAACGGTTATTACAATCTCGCTACCAAAGAATCGTATTTTGGTCAGCGTCCTGTAATCCAAGATAGCACATCGACGCTGATAGCCGACGAAACAGCGAGTGAAGATTCAACCGGAAATTTTGAAGCAAGAGGCAATGCTATATACCGTGACACGGCGCAGGGCTATGCTTTATTTGCCAACAATATAAAAGGCAATCGCAAAACAGGCGCTGTGCTGGCAACCGAACACCCGGTGATGATGGTGAAACGCAACAGCGATTCGTCTGTTTATTGCTGCTGATACCTTGTTTAGTGCAAAGCTTTCTTCGCTTGATAGTACCAGGAAGGTGCCGCATGTGCGCGATTCTCCACCTGCAAACGACAGCCTGTTGTCTATCAAAAAAGACAGTGCTTCCGACAGGTATGTGGAAGCTTATTATCATGTGAGGGTATATTCCGATTCGTTGCAGGCATCGGGCGACAGCCTGTTTTACTCTGCAGCCGATTCGGTGTTTCGCCTTTTCAAAAATCCCAGTCGTTTGGGCAAACAACAGCCAGATAACAGGCGATACGATTTATTTGTTTACAAAAAATAAAAAACCGGAACGGGTGTATGTTTTTGAAAACGCGCTAGCCATTAGTAATGTAGACAGTAGCGGTTTCTTTAACCAGGTAAAAGGACGAACCATCAATGCCTATTTTGTAAATGGGAATGTAGATTTTATCCGCACAAAAGGCAACGCAGAATCGGTGTATTATACACAGGACGACGAGCAAAAGTTTATAGGTGTTGATAAGTCGAGCTGCGATGTAATAGAAACTTATTTTAAAGACCAGAAGCCTGATAAAGTTTCGCGTATCAACAATTTGAAAGGTACCTTTTATCCTATTCAGCAGGTGAACCATGAAGAACTGAAATTGCGCGGCTTTAACTGGCAGGATAGACAAACGCCCGAAAAGCCATTATGAACTGTTTGGCAATTGATGCCTAGCGGTGCGATGTTAACTCCTACCTGTCTGCAATATGCTAACACCGGACATTCTGAACAAAACGGCGACTTTGCCGGTGCAAATATGTCTTTCCAAATGGCATCAACAACCGGTTGATGTCTATCCATTTTTCCTTATCAACAGCTTTTTCCAAGGCAAGCATTGTGTCGTTCGGTTGTTATGGTTGCAACCAAAGCCCCACCTGTTCACCACGCGGTGCACATGAATATCTACGCTAATAGCTGCCGTTTGCGTAGCCACACCTAAAGCAAGATTAGCGCATTTGGGCCAACGCCCGAAAAGCTTGTCAGCATCTTATAATCTGCCGGTAATTTGCCATCATAATTCCTCATCTGTTTTATGGCAATTTGTAAAATGGTGTTTGCTTTCTGGTAGGCGAAAGTTGTGCCGTGTATGAGTCTGCTAATTGTCCTCTTTCGATAAAGCTGCGATTTGTTTTGGCGTTCGAGCGTTTGGAATAATCTTTTTGAAACGGGAATGGTGGTTTCGTCCAACGTACGGATAGAAATGATACAGGAAATCAACTGTTCAAACACAGAAGTGTAGCCTTCTTCATACAATTGAAACATAGCGGCTTTTGGGTAAGGAGCTACCGCTTTTTCTACCTCCTTCAAAACTTTTACAATGTTGAAAGGTTTTTTCATATCGCTGAAAAAATGGCAACAATCTTACCATGCTATGCTTTGATTAAAGAAGCAACCTCCTTCACACTATTTACTTATAAAAATTGATTCTCATTAAAAGGCAACAGATGACTCCATAAAAAAAGTTCCGAACCTTATGCAGGTCCGGAACTTTTAGTGATTTCCATTTCTTCTGTTGAAGCAGGAAACTAATATCTGTAATGTTCAGCTTTGAACGGACCTTCTTTATCAATACCAAGATAGTCAGCCTGCACATCAGTAAGTTCATCCAGTTCAACACCAATTTTGGCAAGGTGCAAACGGGCTACTTTTTCATCAAGATGTTTTGGCAAAACATACACCTTGTTTTCATAAGTATCATTGTTCGTCCACAGTTCAATCTGGGCAAGCACCTGGTTGGTAAATGAATTACTCATTACAAAACTTGGGTGACCGGTAGCACAACCTAAATTTACCAAGCGGCCTTCTGCCAGAACAATCACTTCTTTACCTTCAATATTGATAAATATCAACCTGTGGCTTGATGGTATCTTTTGTATGACCATAATTATCGTTCAACCAGGCCATATCGATTTCAATATCAAAGTGACCAATGTTACAAACGATGGCTTTATCTTTCATCGAACGGAAATGCTTTTCAGTGATCAGGTCGCGGCAACCGCTAGCTGTTACAATGATATCGGCTTCTTTAACCGCATCTATCATTTTCTTTACTTCAAAACCATCCATTGCTGCCTGTAATGCACAGATCGGATCGATTTCAGTAACAATAACACGGCAACCCGCACCTGCAGCGAAGCAGCAGAACCTTTACCCACATCACCATATCCACCTACTACGGCTACTTTACCAGCCATCATCATATCTGTAGCACGGCGAATTGCATCAACCAAGACTTTCTTTACAACCATATTTGTTATCGAATTTGCTTTTTGTAACAGAATCGTTTACATTAATAGCAGGCATTGGCAATGTGCCTTTCGCTACTCTTTCGTACAAACGGTGAACGCCGGTTGTTGTTTCTTCAGATATACCTTTTACATGCTGCGCCAGTTCAGGATATTTATCCAAAACCATATTGGTAAGATCGCCACCATCATCAAGAATCATGTTCAAAGGCGTATCGGTATTGCCAAAGAATAAGGTTTGTTCTATGCACCAGTCAGCTTCTTCCAGCGTCTGACCTTTCCAGGCAAAAACACCAATACCTGCAGCAGCAATAGCAGCAG
Source organism: uncultured Chitinophagaceae bacterium (assembly GCA_963760045.1). Classification (GTDB taxonomy): domain Bacteria; phylum Bacteroidota; class Bacteroidia; order Chitinophagales; family Chitinophagaceae; genus Ilyomonas. Next base: position 576,781 of record CAVXBN010000024.1, on the reverse strand, counting down.
CAGCATGATCTTGTGTTGAAAATATATTACATGAGCTCCAGCGCACTTCTGCACCAAGCGCCACCAATGTTTCAATTAATACGGCAGTTTGAATCGTCATGTGCAGACAACCTGCAATGCGTGCACCTTTTAGGGGTTGTGAAGCACCATATTCACTGCGCAATGCCATCAGGCCGGGCATTTCTGCTTCAGCAAGACGTATTTCCTTTCTGCCCCATGCAGCGAGAGATATATCGCGCACTTTATAAGGCAAACTCAAATCGATAGATGTGGTGAGTGTTGACATAAATTTTATTTGATGCAAATATACCTAAACAGTATTTTATACTGTTTCTTTATAAAACTTTAGAATAATATTCTGTTTTTCTAATTTACACAGCATAATACAGAGATTGATGATGGAAAAAAGGATCAAAAAAGAACAATCGGCTAATGAATGTTTTCGTCTTGATAAAAAAGATTTTGCCATTCTGCGGCTGTTGCAGGAAAACGCCAGAATTACGGTAAAAGAATTTTCTGAAAAAACACATTTGAGCACAACACCTGTGCATGAACGTATCAAGAAGATGGAAGCCAAGGTGTCATTACGCAGTATGTAACATTGGTTGATCACACAAAAGTAAAGCGTGGGCTAATGGTTATTTGTTATGTGTCGCTTAAACAACATAGCAAAAATGCGGGAGTCAAATTTATTAAAACCATCAATGAATTGACGGAAGTAATTGAATGCTACAGCATTTCAGGCGAGTTTGATTTTATGCTGAAAGTAGTGTGTGAAGACATGAATGCTTATTATGATTTTCATGTAAATAAACTTAAGCGCGGCCGACAATATCGGGCATGTGCAGAGCACTTTTGTCATGGGCATCATCAAGCAAACACACCAGTTGATTCATGAAGAAAGTTAGACATAGACAGATAAATCCTTCAGTTTTGAAATGTTGATTTATACTTTACTGCTTACATCCTCTATTTATTTATTCTACCTACGCATTTTTATGATAGACCATTTTCAATACTTGCCGGTTGAGATTTTTGTTATAATCTTATAAACATGCAAATACTCCGTGCAAACAAGCAAAGTCATAAAAAAACTTCCGGAATCGTTACAAGACCGGAAGTTATATAGGTGAATGACAGTTACGCTTTTATAAAAAAAGCACTACATGTATTTTTCAATAAATTGACTATTGGCAATGTCCGGGTCCGGCAGAGCCCTCATTATACGTTGCCAATGCATCGTTATAAGGAGAACTTACAGAATTACTGAGGGTGCCGGTGCCTACCGGTGGAACCACCCTGTTGCCAATGAGTGCATCTGTGGCTGAAATCAATGCGTTGATGTCTGTGTATGTGGTAGCTCCAACCATTACATTTATATCTGTACCTGCTCCGTTGGCTACATTCAATTTAGCTGCCATAAGCTGATGTGCTAAAGCAATCAAACCATTTCCTGCAGCCGGCGTATTGAAGATAGACAATAGCTGTGTAGCATCGTAGTGTACAGTACCCAGGTTCATACCGTCTGTCTTTATAGCTTCGGGCCACACATATTCATTATGTCCTGTGGGCACAGGACCATGTGTTTTCCAGTAGCCTTGTGTATACGTACAGCCGCCTTCAGAATAGCAAGCCATTGTGGAACATTCCATCGTTGCTGACCAGTCGCTCCTGTAATAGCTGCTGCTTGCATGCGCAAAAGTTCTGAAGACATAAGTAGTTCCGCATTCCAACGCAGTCGGGCAATTGGTGGAAGCTCCGTTGTCGAACAGAAATTCACCAATATTCACATTTACGCAGCTACCGGCGGTAAGATTGTATCTCGACAGGTTTGCGTTTCCTGAAAATGATCCTTTACAAAAAGAAGCTGGTAAAGTATAAGCATCTGTCAGACGGCCATGTTTGGCCGTTGGCATCATAGTCAGCCTTAGTCATCCATTGAATTGTGAAACCTGCGGGAGCTCCTGTTTTACCTGTGCCTGATGGTGTACATATGGAAAGTGTAATAGACTGTTGAGTGCTGCTGAAACATGCCGTATTGAGTGTAGACATTTTACTGATTTTACCCGTCGTGCCGTTCACGCTGTTGGTATTGGTCAGCACATCTAGTTTAGAGCCTTGAATATCTTTCCTGCAGGCATAAAAAAGCATGGTAGTAGCCATAAGAAGGGTAGAGACAAGTAGACTAATTTTGAGTTTCATAACAAAATGGTTAGAGGTTAAAATAATGAAGAGAGTTGTGTATTCTAAGAGTAATGTGAAAAGTATATTGCGACTGAGTATACGGCGTTATTGTTTTATTTCTGGTATTCAATTGGGAGGATATCCGGATACATCTAAAACTTTATGGGGCGGAGGTGACAAGCCAAAGCTCATTTTAGTACGCAAGTAGAGGCATTGGCGCAACAGGAATTGTTCCATCAGGGTGTAATGATTAAATGGTTTGCAATTGAAAGGGGTATAATTAATCTGGCTTAGAAAACGAAAAGTTGTTGGTTAATGGTGGCGGTTCATTTAGCAATAATTGAAACTAAGCCTTTGAAGTTAACAAATGCATATTACATTGTTAATAATATGCTAACATTTATAACCGCCTGCTTCTTTTTTGCATAAAACAATAATTCCATTTAAAATACGGACCAAATTTTCAAAATTCTTCCCATTTGCAAACACATAAAAAGATGAGTTGTCTTCTCTTGATTAAAGCAACTTTCAGCTCCTAATGCTTCTTTATAAACATGGAGAAAACAGCCTGACTTTAGCTTTCAACAAATGCTTGAGACAGGGTTATAGGGAATATTACCGGCAAAACACAGAAACACTTTACACCTGGAACACTCCAACCTTAAATTCCTCTGTTACTGCATTATGATTTGCAGCTGCAATACCTTCAGAAATGAGCGTTCTCGTTTGTGCAGGATCGATAATATCGTCTATCCATAAACGTGCGGCGGCATAGTAGGGCGTGGTTTGCTCATCGTAACGTTGTTTGATTTCGTTAAGCAGGTTTTGTTCGTCTTCCTGGCTCACTTCTTTTCCTTTTCTTTTCATGGATGCTACTTGTATCTGCAACAGGGTTTTGGCAGCCTGGTCGCCACCCATCACAGCTATTTTTGCCGAAGGCCATGCAAAATATTAGTCTCGGGTCATATGCTTTTCCACACATGGCATAGTTGCCAGCACCATAAGAATTGCCGGTAATAATAGTAAATTTTGGCACAACGCTGTTGGCAACTGCGTTCACCAGTTTTGCTCCGTCTTTTATGATACCGCTGTGTTCGCTGCGGCTACCCACCATAAAGCCGGTTACATCCTGCAAAAACAGGAGTGGAATTTTCTTTTGGTTGCAGTTCATAATAAAGCGTGCCGCCTTATCTGCACTGTCGTTGTATATCACACCGCCCATCTGCATTTCGCCTTTCGCGCTTTTCACTACGAGCCGCTGATTGGCAACAATACCAATAGCCCAACCATCGAGCCGCGCATATCCGCATACAATGGTTTTTCCATAATCTTCCTTGAATTGGTCGAAACTACCTGCATCTACCATGCAATGAATGACATCAACCACATCGTAAGGCTTGCTGTTGTTTTCCTGCATGATCTGGTAAATGTGCGAAGCATCGCGTGAAGGGATGACAGGATCTATACGGCTAAAACCGGCTGTGGGTTTATCGCCCAGTTTACTCACCAGCCGCTTTACATAATCAAGGCATTCCTGTTCGGTATCAAACCGGTAATCGGCAATGCCGCTGATACTGTTGTGTGTGTGCGCTCCACCAAGCGTTTCACTGTCCGTTTGTTCGCCGATGGCGGCTTTCACTAAGTAGGGACCTGCAAGGTAAATGCTGCCGTTTCCTTCCACCATCAGCGTTTCATCGCTCATAATGGGCAAGTAGGCGCCACCTGCCACACAGGCACCTAGCACTGCAGCAATCTGCGTGATGCCCATGGCGCTCATCTTCGCATTGTTGCGAAACATTTTTCCAAAATGTTCCTTGTCAGGAAATATTTCATCCTGCATAGGTAAAAATACGCCTGCGCTGTCTACGAGATAAACAACGGGCAGGTGATTTTCCATCGCAATCTCCTGCATGCGAAGATTTTTTTTCCCGGTGATGGGAAACCACGCTCCTGCTTTTACAGTCTGGTCATTCGCAACCACTACACATTGCTTTCCGCTGATATAAGCTATGCCGGCAACGGTACCACCTGACGGGCAGCCTCCATATTCCTCGTACATGCCATCCCCGGCAAATGTTCCTATTTCTACAAATGGCTTGTCTGCATCGCATAAATAAGCAAGCCGCTCGCGTGCTGTGAGTTTGTTTCTTTCGTGTTGCTTGGCGATAGCTTTTTTGCCACCCCCTTCAAAAACCTTGCTCCGTGCTTCGTTTGTTTGCTGCACCAGGCGTTCCATCCACGCAGCGCTTTGCGTATCATTACTATTCATGCTTACAATTGTTAGTTTCGCAAAGATAGGCGGTAGAGTGATTTGTAATTAGATCGCATCTCATTGAATATTAGAATATCCATATCCCATTAAATGTGTATTGTAAATAATAATATATTAATCATCGCACAGTTATTGAAGATTCTATACGTTTAGATGTATTGAAATATATTTGCTGAATACTAATTTTAGAATATGGATGAGGGCATCAATCAATTAAGGGAAGCGTTGCTGGTTTCGCCGGATAATATACCGCTGAGACTGCACCTTGCTGAGTTGATGGTAAAATCGAATTATACAGAAGAAGCAGCCGAACAATACCAGGAAGTGCTCAAGCGGAATTATGGAAACAGCAAAGCCAAGAAAGGGCTTGCTTCTATCTATTTCAAACAAAAAAAGTATTCTGCCGCTATCATCATCTTTGAAGCCTTGTGGAGAGATAACTCCCTGCAGTTCGATGATCTTGTGGTGTTTGTAAGATGCCTGATACGCGAAGAATCGATGGAAGAAGCTATTGATGTATATAAAAAAATACTAGTTCTCAATCCGGTTTTTCAAGACGATGAAATAGACAGCGCGCTACGTACGACATCCATGGGTGAAATGAAGGACGATGATGGCGATGATTTACCCGATTTTTTAGGTGAAGGCGAAGACTACTACGACAGGCTGCCTGATCAAAAGCCACAGTTCTTTATGGAAAAACCAGATATGCGATTTTCAGATGTGGGTGGCATGCACAAAATAAAGAACGAGATTTCACTCAAAATTATCCAGCCTCTGAAGAACCCGGACCTGTATAAAGCATTTGGCAAAAAAGCCGGCGGCGGCATATTGCTGTATGGTCCTCCGGGTTGTGGCAAAACCTACCTCGCCAAGGCAACAGCCGGTGAGATAGATGCCAAATTCATCAATATCGGGCTGCACGACATCCTGGATATGTGGATGGGCAACAGTGAGAAAAACCTGCACGCCGTGTTCGAGCAAGCGCGTGAAAATGCGCCCTGCGTTTTGTTTTTCGATGAAGTAGACGCGCTTGGCGCAAGCCGCAGCGATCTGAAACAAAGCAGCATGCGCCACGTTATCAACCAGTTTCTTGCCGAGATGGACGGTGTGCAGCATCACAATGAAGGTGTGCTGATACTCGCTGCCACCAATGCTCCCTGGAGTATCGACAGCGCTTTTCGCCGTCCGGGAAGATTCGACCGTGTTGTGTTTGTAGCCCCGCCAGACGATGCCAGCCGAGAGGAAATTATCAAACATCATCTGAAAGACAAACCTGTAGATGCCATAGACATTGCCGCTATTGCCAAAGCAACCCCCGAATATTCAGGCGCCGATATCAAAGCGTTGATTGACATTGCCACCGAAATTAAACTGGAAGAAAGCCTGGCAAAAGGCAAGATAGAAAAGATACAAACCAAAGACCTGCAGAAAGCCATCAAGCAACACCGGGCTACCACGCATGAATGGTTTAGCACCGCGCGCAACTATGCGCTGTATGCCAACGAAAGCGGACTGTATGATGACATCCTGCAATACATGAAGATCAAAAAATAAGATCTTCACAACGTTAGGACGCTCTATTTGTGCTGCGCAAATAAAATTCAAATATTAAATGCCGGTGGTTCACAACCCGACTGGCAGATAGACATTCATCCATGTTTGCAATCAATCAATATATTCAACGTGCGCGCCTGTTGTTTCAGCAGGGAAGAATAAAAGACGCAGAAAAAGAGATTGGTCACGCACTTCGCGAAAATCCGGATGATGCCGAAGCACTGATGCTGCTGGCCGAGTGCAAAATCGATCAGAAACAATTTGAAGAAGCCCGCCGGTTATTACAGAATTGTGTGATGATGATGCCTTATTATCACCGGATTTATTACCTGCTGGCTTTTTGTTTTTACCAGAAAAGCAACAAGAAAGAAGCTCTGGAACAATTGGATAAAGCCATCGAGCTAAACCCGGAAGCGTCTGCCTATTTTGGTTTATATGCTTATATCATGCTCGAGCTATCACCGCTACGACGATGCTTTGCAAAAAGCAAATGAAGGACTGGCAGCCAATGCAGAAGACCTCACCTGCCTGAATGCGCGTTCACAGGCATTGATGCGTCTTAAAAATAAAGACGAAGCTTACGAAACTATCAAGGAAGCCTTGTCGATAGATCCGGATGACGATTTTACACATACCAATGTGGGCTGGATATTCCTGGAACGTGGCAGACATATAGATGCCCGCCAACATTTTAAAGAAGCGCTGCGCCTCAATGCTACCAATAAGCGTGCAAAGCAGGGTTTTAAAGAATCTCTGAAAGCAAGGCTTCTGCCCTATCGCTGGCTGCTGATGTTTTCATTATGGCTTTCTGCCAAATCAAAAAAAGCGAGGTGGATTACCATCCTGGTAATCTGGGTATCAGTTCGCCTTTTATCTGGTTTGTCCGATTTTGCCGGTGCTACACTGCTTGCGTATGCGTTGATTGGCTTGTACTTGTTGTTTGTTATATTTTCATGGGTTGGTGCTTCGATGGCCAATACGGTTCTGTTATTTTCCAAAGAAGGCAGTTATGTGTTGAGCACACTCGAAAAACGTGTTGCCGGTGTGGTGGTTTCCCTGTTTGGTCTGAGCATTGCGACAGCACTATTTGGTGGTTATTTGCCGGGAGTTGAAGCAGGAAACCAATACTTTGCAGCCATTATTTTCCTTACCCTTGTATTACCGGTTAGTCGTTTTGAGTACTTACACCTGATAAAACTCAAAAAACTTGTCTTCTATTACTCCTGTTCTCTGATTGCACTAGGTGTTGTAAGTGCTGTAGGATTGCTCGCTGGAGGTGGCAATGCGATGATTATCTCAATGCTGGTTTACTTTGGCGCACTGGTGATTTTCACATGGGGATTTGCCTTTTTATAGGAAAATAAATCGTTTGTTGAAGTGATTTTTTGAAGGATGAACATCGTGTAGAATCAACATAAAGTAATACCACAAATTGATTTTTCTGATCAATTGAAATTTGTATTGATATTGCTTATAGAGCGAGTGTGAATAGGTTCAATAAGTGCATGTAACTATGGCACACTACCGTTGCTCATCAAATCTGATACGTCAACAAACTCTGTCAAACACGAAGGAATGCGCTGCAACTATTTTACTTAAAATAACATCGCACTGAGAAAGACAATTACATTTATCCCGAATAGCTAATTAGAAAAGAATAAAGTGGTACTAGAATCTTGGGCAGGGTAAACCTTTGCTGCCGGGTTGTTGTTTGATGTAAATCAAAGAAATTTCAATTCCACCACGGCTGTTAGAAGCAGTCTTTAGTTCTGAAGTATTGATATCATATGTCACGCCAAGGTGAAAATCGCTGAAATCAAGACCCACGTAAGGAATAATAGCATCGCCAAATCTTGACCATCCGCCTGCGAATACGCTTACAGGTTTTTCGCTTGCGCTTGCATCGCCTACAGGCAACTGTATAGCACCTCCAACAAGCGATTCACTAGCGCCTGCCTGCTCGCTGTGCAAGGCACTCAGGTGGAGCGTTGCCCTGTCGCCCACCAGGAAATAACCGCCAGCCTGGAACGTAAAACGTGGATTGAGAACATTAAAATTATCAGGAAGAAATGACAATTGCGGACGTGTAATGTGGTACATACTTACACCCACATACAGGTTATCGTTTTCGGTGAATGAAGAAGAATACAATATCCCGGCATTTAAATCGAGGTAGCTTTTTTTCAGTACCGAATTCTGGAAGAGTTCACTGGTAGGTAAAGTAAATGTTCCATCTGGCGCAAGCTGATCTTCAAATGTAAGTTTTGATGTATTGATCATCATATTGGAGTAGGTAGCCTGGAAGCCAATACCCAATTGTTTGAAACCATCTTCGTCCAGGCTTTTGTGATACGCTGTTGACACCGCGCCATAGTTGTATTTTACAGCACCGGCAGCACTTTGATCAGTCAGTCCCATAATGCCCACGCCCCATGTATCGTTTTCACCTACATGATTTCTGAGAATGGCAAAATCAGCTGATACGGTACCAGTAGTATATGCATTATTGATAGTGGGCCACTGATTGCGGTAGTTGCCTGCAATACGAACATCACCCGAAAATTTCCCGGTATATGCAGGATTCAGCGTAAGCGGTGACGAGAAAAATTGAGAAAAATGCGGGTCTTGTGCAAAGGTACAAAGGGCGCATAACACACACAGTAAAAGCAGCGTAGTTCGTTTCATCAAAACATAAATTACGTGGTGAAAATACAACATGTTTTTCACAATTGAATCTCAATTTTGTGAATCGGGAAGCTCGTTAGTTTATGACTGATTTTTGCCTCCGTAAGACAGATCACCGGCATCGCCAAGCCCCGGAACGATATAGCCTTTTGCGGTAATTTCTTCATCTATATCACCACACCAGATAGTGACGTCACTGCCAAGCTCGCGACGCACAAATTCAATGCCCGTCACGCAGGCAATAACGGTAACAATATGAATAGCAGCGGGTGTTCCTTCTGTCATCAGCCGTTCCACCGTTTTTACCAGCGAAGCGCCGGTAGCCAGCATCGGGTCGCTTACAATCACAATTCTTTCATCAATGGACGGGCTGCTCATGTATTCTATATGAATATCGAAACTGCCGTCGCGGCGGTGCTTGCGGTAGGCGCTGATAAATGCATTGTCGGCTTTGTCGAAATAGTTAAGCAAACCCTGGTGAAGTGGCAAACCCGCACGGAGAATGGTTGCCAACACAGGCTGCTGCTGCAGTAATTTGCTATTGTGTATGCCAAGAGGTGTTTGCACTTCTGCTTCTTGCCAGGGAAGAACTTTGCTGATCTCGTAAGCCGCGGCTTCGCCAATGCGCTCGAGGTTACGGCGAAAACGCAAGCGGTCAGTCTGCAGTTCGGTATTGCGTAATTCACTGATCCAGTTGCTGACAAGGCTATGTGATTCGCTAAGATTAACAATCATAAAACGAAGATAGCCGATTCCCTCAAAACGCGAAATTTTGAAGCTACGCGGCTTTTGCTTCCTCTGCCAAAATATGCTTGAACCTGTTTTTCACAATCATTCTTCTGATGAATGATGGAAGAAAGGAATTGATAAAGATGATCAGCTTGTTTGTAAAGCCGGGAACAATAATTTTTTTACCTTTCAGCATACCTTCAATGGCAACTTTGGCTACATATTCCGGCTCTGAAATAGTGGCTTTGGATATGCCTGTCAGAGACTGGTGAAGCACCAGCAATTCGGGTTTGGTATTGATACCACCGGGACTCAGCAAACTGATATTCACTTTTGAATCTTTCATTTCCATCTGCAGGCACGTAGTGAAGTACCTGAGAAATGCCTTAGTGGCTCCATAAATCTGCTTTTTGGGCACTACAAACACGCTTCCCATGCTTCCAACATTTAATATATAAGACTGGCATTCGGCACACACCTGCTGCAAAAACAATTTTGTAAGCAAAACAGGCGTCACCACGTTGAGTTCTATCTGTGTTTTGCAAAATGAAATGGGCGCTTCATCAAACCAGGAAAAATTGCCGATGCCGGCATTGTTTACCAAAACATCAAGCCGGATATCCTTGTTCTGAAGACACTGGAACATTTGTATGCACGCATCAGTATCAGTGAGATCCATTTCAAAGTATTCGATCCAAATATCAAAGTTTTTGTCTAGAAAAGAAGCCAGCTGGGGCAAGCCAGTTCCAGGCAATGAGACAAGAACAAGGTTCATATTTCGCCCGGCGAGTTCGAGGGCAATGGACTTTCCAAGCCCCTGGCTTCCTCCGGTTACTAATGCGTTCAATTTATGCATGTGGGTTGTTTTCAAAATGTTTAATAGTTCTTCGCATGCCTTCTTCAAAAGGAGTAATACAATAACCAAGTTGCTCTATGGCTTTTTGGCTACTGTATTTTTGATTCATATGAAGCCTGTCGGCAAATTCCGGCAGGAAAAAAGGCGGCAGCCCGGTGAGTTTCATTTTAGCCCATTCAAAGCGGCTGAAAGCTTTTATCAAAGAGATTGGCACTTTGAACAAACGGTATTTTTTACCCGAAATCTTTTTTACCACGTCAAAAAATTGGTTGAAGCTTATGTCTTCTCCTCCCAAAATATATCGCTGTCCGGCTTCGCCCTTTTCCATAGCAGCCATATGTCCGTTTACGACGTCATCAAGATAGGCATAGTTAGCTACCTGCCTGCCGTCGCCGGGAATAAAGCGCCATTTACCTTTTATGTAACGGCTCACCATTTTGCCAACTGTATTGCTGTCGGTTATGGGTCCTTCGCCATACACGCGTGACGGCATAACAGTGACCACCGGCAAGCCCCCCTTTACAAACTTTGCCACTTCCTTATCTGCCAGGTATTTTGTTCGTTCATAATGAATAGGAAATCCCACAATGCGCGGATCAGATTCTGTCATTGGGTGGCGAATAGTAGGTCCGAGCACACCACAGCTTGATGTATACACAATTTTCGTAACGCCAGTATTAGCAGCGGTATTCATTACGTGCACAGTACCCGTTACATTTACATTATAAAAATCGTGCGGATTTTTTGTCCACATTTTTGCCAAAGCAGCCGTATGGTAAAGCTGGCTGCAATCTTCCATGGCATGTTGCAGGCTGCCTGTATCAAGAATATCGCCTTTAAATGGAATGATTTCAGGGTGCTTGATTAATAGCGGGTGATGGATATTGCGACAGAGGGCATGCACCCGGAAACCCTTGTGAGCAAGGCTTCTGCATAGTTCTCTGCCGATAAAGCCGGTTGCTCCGGTTACCAATACTTTCATTCAGATAAAATTTTTAAAACCTGCGTACTGCGGATACAGCCTGTAGAGGTGGCAGAGCGCAATTCATTAAGACAAATAATACACCATCCCGCTTTTTGCAGATCATCAAAGCATGTGATGTAATACAATGAAGCAAGGCGGTGATAGACTAAAATAAGCGAATTATGGCATTTTTCAAGGCAAATCATCTTCTATATTCATCGTCCATATTGCCGTATGCATTACAATTTCTAATTAGCAAGAAGAGGAATAGTAAAAGTTGATCCTTTAACTACATAAGTTTTATAGTCACAACTAAAACAGTATTCACCATATTGCTGCAAAGTTGTAGACATGAGGAATAAGTTAAGCTAAAACATGATAAACGGTTGCGTATGAGCAAAGTCGAGCGCTAATGGTAAGAAGAAGCACTTTGTGAAAATACAAAGCACTTGTCAGTATGAGAGCAGGATTGTTTTTACCAGGTTTAGGGTTTTAATATAATTGAGTGTTCTACTATTTCATTCGAACAAGTATCAGCTTTGTAGTATGTTTAGGGTGTTACGCAAAAGACTTGATAAAAACCTGTTTTGTCATTTGACTAACGTTTGCAAATTTGTAGTATTGCAATTCTCAAAACAATACTCATTGTTGAGTATATTTAAGTAAAACTTGCTGTCTCCAGGGTATTAAGTCATATGAAATCGTAAACCAAACATGAGACACTACACAAAACTAAATGCAAACAACGAAGCGCTGTTTGGGCACTCGCACATCGCCAACGCTATTGTACTATGATCCGAACTTTTTTCATGCTGATTTTATTGTAAACGCATTTTATAAAAATACAAATGGTAGATACTCTTCAGTTTGAGGAATATGTAGAAAGTATAAAATTGTTTGCCGACAATCTGCCCTGTGCTTTGATTATACACACGGTAGATGAACTACATATTGTATATATGAATAAAACCGGGCTTGACATTTTGGGCACAACGCTGGAAGAACTGCAGCAAACACCTGCTGTGCAGTACCAGGCTGGATATTTTAAAAGAAACAGCACCGATGACTATGTATCAAGAATAATCAGCATGATCAAAGCCAATTCTGATCAAAGTATTTCTTATTTCCAGGAAGTGCGCAATCACAAACAACAGGCTTGGCAATTATTTGCCAGTAATACAAAAGTTTGTTATCGCAACGAAAACGGTGATCCCACGCACATCATCACTACGGCTACGCTACTCGACGAAAAACATCATATTCATTCAAAGATTAACCGGCTGCTCGATGAAGTGGATTTTTACCGGCAAAACAATCCTTTGCATTTATCGCTCACCAAACGCGAACACGAGATTTTGAAGTGCATGGCGTTGGGTATGAACTCGCCAGCAATAGCTGAGAAATTTTACATTTCAGTCAATACAGCAGATACACACCGCCGCAATATCCGGAACAAGCTGGGTCTTAAGAACCATTACGATGTAGTAAAATTTGCACAGGCTTATGATATAGTTTGATGGTTGAGGCTCACCACTTTTAGCTTATATCTGATAGGTAGTTGTAATCTTTTAATACCGTTTCCAAAAATTCAATGGGTTGCTGGTATTCGGTAATCTGCAAAGCTGATCGGATTTTGGCGCTTGTTCTTTCGGCCAATTGCACATTATGCTGCTTCACGCTGGTGTCAAGAATTGTTTTAATAATATTCATATCACGGTCGCTTAGTTGCAGCACGTTTGCATATCGTGGCTGATAACTGTCTTCAAGATCGAAAAAAACAGTGTCGTTCAGATTGCTCCTGATGCGGCTTACGATCACAAGTGTGCCGGCAGCAAGATCGCCGAGACGTTTGCTTTGTTTAAGCATCACTACGGCGGCAACAATGATGATCACAACATAAAACAAAATGATAAAAGCACCGTTTTCACCTGCAGAAAATAAAAGCACCAGGATTCCCAAACCAAGCGAGGTAACGTCGAAAGGTCGCAACACCCAACGCAGCAAAAACTGGTAGAACGATGGTCTTGTGCCACTCTCGCTGATAACCTTAATACCGGTAAGTTTCTTTCCGATACTTTGCCCGTTTAGCACCACTTCGCTGATGAGATGATAAAGCAATACCGGCAACGAGATGAGGATCTGAATAGCAGTGATATTATAACTGATATCATGATTGCCGCTACTGCTTCCCAGGCTTTTTACATACCCGTTGAGCAGCCGGAATGCAATGATGAGATAAGCAACCTGCACGAGCAAATCCAACAGCCACGCAAGAAAGCGCTTCACCAAAGACGCCGGCTCAAAATCAAGCTCTATATTAAAACTTGTTCTTATTTTAATTTTATTCATTTGCCGAAAACAAATACACTTGTTTGTAAAGTAATTAATAATTTCCGTGTTTAAATCAATCCCTTTTTTGAGAGAAGCTGCATTCATAAAACGGAATAAAGATCGCTGGCAAAGTATTGCCGGGGATAAAGACAAACATCCGGACGAACAAGCCGATGATTTTATTCAATTGGTGGAAGATCTTGGATTTAGTAAAACCTTCTATCCTCACAGCCGTATTACCCAGTACCTGAATACAGAAGCAGCCAAAAAATATCTAAGCATTTACGAAAACCAGCGGGAAAGTGCCAGCCGTTTCCGTCTATTTTTTACCACAACTTTACCGCTCACCATAGCCAGGCATCACCGCACATTGGCCATTAGCTTTTTCTTGTTTTCGGTGTTTGTATCCATTGGTTTTTTTTCGGCTCAGCACGAGCAAACATTTGTGCGGGAAATACTGGGCAATGCATATGTTGACATGACGGAGAAAAATATCGAAGAAGGTAAACCTTTTGAAATTTATGCGTATGGCAACGAGCTACTGAGCTTCTGTTTTTTATTTATCAACAACATTACAGTGTCTTTGAAAGAATTTGCCGGCGGCATCTTGCTCGGCATTCCTACTGTCACGGGGCTTCTCTACAATGCAGTAATGGTAGGCGCTTTCGAATATTTGTTTTACACACATGGCATGGTAAGCGACAGCCTTCTCACCATTCTCATTCATGGCACGCTTGAGCTCTTTTCCATTGTAGTAGCAGCAACATCAGGGCTGGTCCTGGCTACTAGCTGGCTGTTTCCCGGCAGCCGCTCGCGACTATCTGCACTTAAGCGTGGCGCGAAAGATGGACTTATCATTGCCCTATCGGGCTTTCCCATGCTCCTGGTGGCTGCATTCTTTGAAGGATTTGTAACCCGGCATACCGATATGCCTTTGTGGATGAAGCTCCTTATTATCACCACTTCCCTTGTCCTGATAGTTGGGTATTTTATCATTTATCCTATCCGCTTGCAACGATCCATCAAAACAGGGAAATCAACTGAGGGTATATGAGGGAGTACAAGAACAAACATCCTTTCATAAACAAAGTCATTTCCCAATTCCTCGTTGCTGCAAGAAATGTACTCCGTAGATTTTGTATATTGACTCAAGAGACCATTCTATCTGTGTTGCCAGGCTTTTTACTTACTGGTATTAATATTTCTTCAAACTATGGCCGCAACCGCACAAACCGATTCATCGTTTACAGATACGCTTACGGCATTAAATGGAGTTGAAGATGCGACAGGCGAGGATTCAACCGGTTACTATTTTAATTGGAAAGAACACCCCGCAGACCGATATGCTGTACAACACATCAGGCACCCTTTTCTTCACGATTCTGCCATACGTGCATTCCGGGAGGAAGATGATTTCTGGTATGTGAAAAGTGTGGAAGATTTCAAAAAAAATCAGCATCGAATCGAATATGATAAGCAGTACAGGGACAGTCTTGCGCGCGAAGGCTTGTTGCCTTCCGAAAACGAAGTGTTTACACAACAAAACGGACAGATACCCTGGTATCAACAGGAATGGTTTCTCCGGTTTCTTTGGTTCGTTATCATCGGGGTGTTTGTATCTGCCCTTTTGTATTTTTTAATGGCTAATAAAATCAGCCTGTTCCGTTCGGCTTCGGCAAAGATGGCGGCTGGCATTTCTGATAACATGGATAGCAGTGTGAACCTCGATTACGGTGCATTGTTGGTGAAATATAAAGAAGATAAAAACTACCGCCTGGCTGTGCGCATATTATACCTGCAATTGTTGCAACTGCTCAATGAAAAGCATGTCATCACTTATCAGGCAAATTTTACGGATAGTCATTACCTGAAACAATTGGAAAAGTCTCCTTTTTACCATTCCTTTTATGGCGTTACCAGGCATTATGAATATGTATGGTATGGCGGTTTCCAGGTGTCTTACAGTCAATTTGAGAAAATAGAAACAGACTTTATTCACCTGACTCAAAAGCTGAAACAATGATCCCAAAATGGCTTCCCTACGTTGCAGCTTTTGTGTTGTTGGTTTCCCTTGCACTCTTGCTGATATTTCACCGTCCGCAACGTCATTTTGACGGGCGCATCACGCTGGATCCGCAACAAAAGATTCCATATGGTTGTTTTGTTGCCTATCAGTTACTCGCATTACAGTTTCCAAAAGCAATTACAAGTATCAGCAAAGCTGCGCCCGGCAGGTGGAAGCTTCCCGGCAAAGACACATCAGGCACTGCAATCTTTATCGTGATCGATTACTTTAATCCAAGCCCCGAAGAGCTCAACAGCCTCACCGTTTTTGCACAAAAAGGCAACACGGTATTTATCAGCGCACTGCAAATGAGCGATCGTGCACAGCACTTTTTTGGAGTACAGCAAAATGATGTGTACAGCCGGTATGGCAATGCTCAAAGCAATGAATCTCTTAGTTTTCGAAATTCTTTCCATACATCGCTGGATAGCTCTGTATTCGAAGCTCCCAACGAGTTTGCGTATCCCGGCATTAGCTACGATAACCGTTTTGTGCATTTCGATAGCATGTTTACATACCCACTTGGTTCTGGTAAGAATGGAATGAACAACCTGCTCGCTATCCACACGGTAAAAGGCACTGTTTTTCTTCACTCCGCCCCTATTACATTTACCAATTTCTTCCTGTTATACAACCATAATTACGCGTACCTGGAACACCTGATGAGCCTGCTGCCCGAAAACACAAAATTTATAATATGGGACGAATATTTTAAATACCGGGAAATACCGGACAATGAAGAAAAAAGGAGCGTACTGTTTGTGCTGCTGAAATACGAAAACTTCAGGTGGGCGTTCTGGCTCACAGTGGTTGCGGCAGCCTTATACCTCGTTACAGAAGTAAAGCGCAAACAGCGGCTTGTGCCAGAACATCAGCCGCCGGTGAACGATTCGCTTGACTTTGTATCGACTGTAGGCAGGCTGTATTACGAACGGGGCGATCATAAAAATTTAGCGGATAAACTAACCTTGTTTTTTCTAGATAATGTGCGAACAAAATATAAATTACAGACTTCAAGCATCAATGCAGAATTTTCAAAAGCGCTGTCGCAGAAAAGCAATGTACCTCTCGCCCTAATAAGCGAACTGACGGATGCGCTGGTAGAACTAAAACTAAGCCCTGACGTTTCGCAAATGCAGGTAATGAATTATTACAGGTTGCTGGAAAATTTTTATAGAAACGAATCATGATGGAACCAGAAATTTTTGAACAAAGAACAGATGTAGGCGAAGTAAGAGAAGCCATAATGCGGTTGCAGCGTGAAATACAGAAAGTGATCGTTGGTCAGGACGACATGGTGCGCCTGCTGATGGCGGCATTGCTCGCCGATGGACATGTACTCATTGAAGGTGTGCCGGGGGTAGCCAAAACACTCACGGCAAGATTGCTGGCCAAGGCACTGCATACCGGCTTTAGCCGCATTCAGTTTACACCCGACCTGATGCCAAGCGATGTGATCGGCACGAATATCTTTAACCCGGGCACCAGCAGTTTTGAGTTTAAGCGCGGACCCGTATTCAGCAACCTTGTGCTGATTGATGAAATAAACCGCGCTCCTGCCAAAACACAATCTGCACTGTTTGAAGTAATGGAAGAACGGCAGGTTACAAGTGATGGCATTACCCACAAAATGGCAGCGCCATTTATGGTTGTGGCTACGCAAAACCCGATAGAACAGGAAGGCACTTACCGTTTGCCTGAAGCACAGCTCGACAGGTTTTTGTTTAAAATTCTTGTGCCCTATCCTACGGAAGAAGAAGAAGTGAACATTCTTCACCGGTTTAATACAGTAACGACAACCAATGTGGTAGAAAGTGTAACAAGTGTTCTAGCAGGCGCTGCCGTCATGCAATACAGAAGCCTGATAAAACAAGTGATGATTGAAGACAAACTGCTGCGTTTCATTGCCCGTATTGTAGTAGCTACCCGCACCGACAGGTCGGTATATCTTGGCGCATCTCCACGCGCTTCGCTGGCAGTAATGAATGCTGCCAAAGCGTTTGCCGTGATGAGCGGTCGCGATTTTGTGACGCCTGATGACATTGTTGAAGCTTGCGCACCGGTATTGCGGCATCGCATTTTGCTGACGCCGGAACGCGAAATGGAAGGCACAAAAGAAGATGATGTCATTCGGAAGCTTATTAGCAATATAGAAATTCCGAGATAGCAAACCAGAAAATCAGCCTTCAATATGTGGAAGAAATGGGCAAACCGGTACTCAATGTATTTTACCAGGCGGTTTTATATGATCGTCAGTATCATCGTTGCTGATTTTATTCTCGCATTTTTTTACGAAGCGTTGATGCAGTTGGGCAGCTATCTTATTGCTCTGCCTGGTGATTGCCGCGGTGATAGATTTTTTGCTTTTGTTTATTCCATCCAACCCCCTCATGGCGCACCGCACTATGCGCAGACAGGTTGAGTAATGGCGACGACAACCCGGTTTCCATTCACATAAAAAATCAACAACCTTACAGGGTGAAAGTAGCAGTAGCTGACGAAGTGCCGGCACAGCTTGTACATCAATACAAAGCTGAGATCATAGTATTGGAAGAAAAGCAATCCCGCACACTGCATTACAACCTAAAACCGGTAGAACGGGGCGAATATCATTTTGGCATTATCAACGTTTTTTTGCACAGTCCTCTCGGGCTTATCATCCGGCACTTGCAACTGGGCAGTGAACAAACGGTGGCAGTGTATCCTTCTTTCCTGCAACTGCGCCGATTTCAATTGTTGTCGGCTGCCACAGATGTCAGCAGTGGCTCGCGGCAAATCCGGAAAATTGGCAGCAGTCTCGAATTTGAACAGATTAAAGAATATGTTCCCGGCGACGACTACCGCACCATCAACTGGCAGGCTACAGCGCGAAAGAGCAACTTGATGATCAACACCTTTATGGACGAACGCAGTCAGCAGGTAGTTTGTATTATAGACAAAGGCAGAAATATGAAAATGCCTTTTGCCGGTATGACGTTGCTTGATTATGCTATCAATGCATCACTTGTATTAAGTCAGCTCGTTTTACAGAAGCAGGACAAAGCGGGATTACTGACTTACAGCAAAACAATTGACCAGTTTATTCGACCCGACAAAAAAAGCAGCCACATGTCGTTGCTGCTGGAAACGCTGTACCGGCAGCATACGGATTTTCTCGACAGCAACACCGAAGCGTTGTATACAGCAGTCAGGCAGCACATCAGGCAACGCAGCCTGCTGATTCTGTTTACCAATTTTGAAAGCATGTACGGATTGCAACGGCAGTTGCCCTATCTAAAAAAAATGTCGTCCTACCACGTTTTGCTGGTTGTATTTTTTGAAAATACAGAACTGGCTGCGTTACAGAAAGAACCGGCTTCATCACTCGAAGAAGTCTATCAGAAAGTGATCGCCGGAAAGTTTTTACTAGAGAAAAGACTGATGGTAAAAGAACTGCAGAATGCAGGCATCATGGCATTACTAACGCCTCCGCAAAATCTTACCGTTTCAGTCATCAACAAATATCTTGAAGTAAAAGCCCGGCAAATGCTATGAGTTTCTTCACTCAGCAAAATCGTTTTCCCAAAGAAGGAATAAAAAGTACATCCTAATATATCCATTTGAAAAGAAGGATAGTTTGCATACAAACTCCATCAATGAATTTTAGAAAAATATCAATGGTTTAGCAGAAAAGCGCATCATATTTGCGGCAAATTCGTAAAGCATTATAACATTTTCAGGTATTTTCCCCTAAACACATTATTACCTCACAACTTGCACGCTTTTTGAATTAGGAATTTTGCTTTTTTTAAATCCATAAAACAACTTTCATTTTATTGAATCTTTTTTTATTATGTCAGTATTCCTAATTTATCATCAGTTATATTTGCTTATGAAGTTTACTTCAAGTGCAACCATTCAATTTTAAGTTTTTTGTGAAAAAAGAACTGCTCAAGAATCCGGTATCAACAGTTATTACAAGCAAGTTTTTTTACTATCCAAAAGCTAGTAAACTTTCGAAACATATTCTGAACTACTAAAAACGGTCAAGAGGAATACCCAATACGGGAAGTAGGTATGCCTCGAGCTAAAACAAACGCTATGACAAATTTCTCTTCAAAGCTCATTACGCTTGCCGGAGTTTTCTGTTCGATTATTTTATTTTCCTGCCACAAAGACGATCAACCTTACACACCACCTGTTCAGACTGTGAGCCAGGACGCAAGAACCTACGATGGCGAAGCGGTAACCGGTTACTTTACGCTTTTGTGCCGTGTATCCGAAACATCGGATGGTTTTTTCCCGCCACAGGTGGCACGTGCATATGGATATGTGGGCATTACTGCCTATGAATCGGTGGTGCATGGCATACGGTCTTCGCAGAGTTTGGGTGGACAGCTGAACGGGCTGACTGCTTTACCCCTGCCGGATGAGAATGCTGAATACAACTGGGCAATCTCTTCCAATGCAGCTATGGCTGACATGATCCGTAAAATGTTTGGCAAAAACCTTCGTGCATCAAACCTCCAGTCTATTGACAGCATGGAGAACGTAACCTATGCAAAGCTATCTGATGGCGTGAGTGATGATGTATTGGCACGGTCAGTACAATATGGAAAAGCAATTGCCGGTGCGATATACACCTATTCACTGACAGATGGCGGAAATGAAGCGTATCTCGACCCGTTTCAGCTTCCCTATTCCATTCCGCCCGATTCGTTTTGCTGGACACCAACCGGAGCTATCACCACGCCGGTAAGTCCGCGATGGGGAGAAAACCGGCCTTTTTTGGTTCAAAATATTGAAAACACAGCTCCAGAAGCGCATATTGCTTTTTCAACCGATACGCATTCTGAGTTTTACAATCAGGCAATGCAGGTTTACAACCAGGTAAACAACAATACGCCTGAACAAATAGAAACGGCAAAATACTGGGCAGACGATCCGTTTAATACCTGTACTCCTACCGGTCATACGTTCAATATTCTCACACAGCTATTGCAGGAAAATGGTGCAACACTGGAGAAAACGTCCGTTGCTTACGCAAAGCTTGCAATTGCAGAAAGCGATGCGTTTGTTGCCTGCTGGAAAGGAAAGTATAAATATGTTCTCATCCGTCCTTTCACATACATCACCCGCTACATAGATCCGCAGTTTCGCACTGTCATTGGCACGCCTCCTTTTCCTGCCTATACATCAGGGCATTCCTGCGAAATAGGCGCCGGCAGTAAAATATTTGCTGACCTATTTACCAACGGCAGCGGAGACTACAATTTTACCGACAACAGCCAGTTGCGCTTTGGATTTTTACCACGCCATTACTCCAACTTTTTTGACATGGCTAAGGAATGTGCCGAGTCTCGTTTTTTCGGTGGCATTCATTACCCGATGGATAATGAAAAGGGATTGATTTGTGGCGAAGCCATTGGTGATAATGTCAATTCCATTATTCATTGGCCAACGGATCTTAAGTAAAACAGTATGCGATTTCAGTTGTGTAGCAGGTTGTCCTTGTTTTGTATCATGATATCTGTTTTGGCTTCCTGTCATTCTGCAGAAAGCAGCATCGACGAAAAAGTGAATCAGTTAGCCGCTATGGAATGCAGGGCTATCACCTTGCGTGAACAAAGATTTGCACTTGCCAACAACATTCGCTTCACACAGGATACCTTGCGCCAAATACGTACATCCGATTCGCTGCGGCTTTCGCGAAACCTGGTAAGCTTCGACCAGGAAAAAGAGAAGTTGTTTGGCGAAAGTTCTCTACTTGCCGATTCTATCAGGATTTTGCAGGATTCTTTACGAAAGTTTATGCTTACCACACCGGAAGATCAACATCGGTTTGATGACATGCTGAGATTGAAACTAGAACAAATGGGTTGCAAATAATCGTACAACCGTAAGGCTGATTCTACCTTTTCATTACTGCTTCTTCCGAACAAGAAAGACTTAATCTAGTGTAATTGATTAGCTTTTTTCCAGCAGGCTTTTACCAGTCGGGCAAATATCCAGCAACGTGCAGTGTTCGCATGACGGGTGGTAATGAAAACAAACTTTTTGCCCATGTCGCATCATCACCTGGTGATGATCATATACTTCCTGTGCCGTAAATTCTGCCGGCAATAAATTTTCCAACACCTGGTGAGCTTTTGCTTCACCAATTTTTTTATCAATGATTCCTAGCCGCACGGCAACACGAAAATGATGCGAATCTACGGGCAAGGCTTTCGCCCTCAGCAAACTAAACGAAAGAACAGCAGCGCTTGTTTTGGGACCTACTCCCGGCAGTTCTTCCAGCCACGCACGTGCAGCGGGCACATCCATACCATTTAGGAAATCCAGTGATAAGATGCCCTGCTTTTCGGTAATCAATCGCAAAACCTCTTGTATGCGGGGTGCTTTCTGTTCGGGCCAGGTGCAGGCAGTAATAGCTTCTTCTACTTCTTTAGTTGGCGCGTCGCGTACGGCTTCCCACGAACCAAATTGGTCTTTCAAAGAGTGAAATGCTTTGCCTGAATCCCTGTTTTTGGTGCGGTGAGAAAGTAATGCGGAAACCAATTCACTCAACGGGTCCAAATCATGAAAATACTTGATCTGGCTGCCATACACTTCCTCAAGCCTATGATGTATCTCGAGCACAAACTCTTTTTTATTGTCTGTAGGGGCAAGCATCAGAAAGGACGTTAATTGGTTTAAAAATGTGCGATCATGAACACGCGCTGATATATAATATATTCAAATGCTGTGCCGCCGGGACGGAGTGAATGAATGAGCCTTCCTTTCGATCGCAGTGTAGGATTTCAAGACGATCAGCTTTTTGCAACACCATTGTTATTTATCAGCCACTTTGGTTGCAACTAACACCAGCATTCGATTGTGTATAACACAGGCAAAACCAAAGTGTCAAATTGCACTGATTTATGAATCAAGCTGTATACACTCCTTCAACCATCCATGCAGGCACAATCTAAAATTGGTTGATTGTTATGCAAATTCTTTCATTTCGCGGGGCTGTTATAGAACAAGTAGGACGTGAATAGCGGGATAGAATTACAACATCTGTTTTTATGATGAGTGCTGATCACAAGGTGTATAGACAGATTGTATAAAGACCTTAACGAGGCACACCCCTACAAACGAGAACGGTAAAAGTATATTCGTAGTACCCTGACTACAAGCGATGCACAGAGCATGAGTAAAATTAGGAAAGAAATTCAAGGGAACACAATAGTAAACAAGCCCAATGCACTCTTCTTTTAAATTAGAAATACGGGCATAAAAGGAGACAATTAAAAACTACTCCCACTTCTAAGATCTTGACCCGCAACACGATACTCAAAATGCAATCAGAGAGCAACATCCATTACAACAAGGATTAAAAGGCTTCCATTCTTACTCCATACATACTTCCCATACATAAGCCGTATACAAGTCATCATAATACCGGCACTTGAGCCCATAAAAAAAGCCCGGAATCAACATTCCGGGCTTTGTGGAGCTGAGGGGAGTCGAACCCCTGTCCAAACATCATCACCATAAGCTTTCTACATGCTTAGCTCATTATTACATTGTCGGGATAAGGCAGGAAACAAGCCAACCAACCATATCCTTAGCTGTATGTGTCTTTTGCAACCGTCACAGCCTGTTGTTGCAGCAGCCTGTATTTGATTTTGTGTCGGCGGCGGAGCGAGGTAACAGACCAACCATGCTCGCGCGGCCCTAATGACTATCTAATCACTGATTAGGCAGCCATGGCATACTGTGTATTGCCATTTGAATTTTGAATCTTCAGATTTAAGTGCTAATAATCCAACGCACTGCATGCTTACACCTACCGCAACGTATGCTGTCAAAACCAGTACAGCCCCATTATTTTCGACCCAATGGGTTACGTTTCCCCTGAGGGACTGCAAATTTACATAATCTTGCAGCCATTTACACCGCTCATTCTAAAAAACATCGCTAATTTTCATGATACAGCAGAATATCGACGCGGATATCCCCAATTATTACAGGCAACAGGTAGAAACCATCTCCCAAACTTTGCGCACTGTCAACCAAAAACGGCAACGCATCGCCTGGCAACGCCTGCTCATAGTGCTGATTACGTTTGCTGCCGTATATCAAACCTGGCCCATTGTGCCAGCCTGGGCAATCGCGCTGCAAATTGTGGCAGGCATTGCGCTCTTTCTGTATGTTGTTTCAAAAGATACCGACGCCAAAAATGAAGCGCTCAACCTGCAACGGCTGCTGGAGGTAAATGAAAAAGAAATCAGCATCCTCAACGGGCACTTCGACCAGTATGAAAGTGGTGAAGCATATTTGCCGCCTCATCATGTGTATGCGCAGGACCTTGACATCCTGGGTAATTCATCACTTTATCAATATATCAACCGCTGCACATCGCAGCAGGGCAAACAACTGCTTGCCAGCCGCATGCTCGCACCCTTGCCAAAACCGGGAGTGGAACGTGAACAGGAAGCCATACAGGAATTGAAAGGTAAAACTGCCTTTCGCCAGCAATTGGCAGCAAGCGGTGCCGCCAATCCATTACGCCTGGCCACGCAGCAAAAACTCGAAAAGTGGGTTGCCGGCGAGATGCCTTACACCCAAAAAAAATGGGATTGGCTCACGCTGCTGTATCCCGTTTTCACGTTTGGCATCCTCGCACTGTATATGGCAGATGTAATGGTGTCAGGCATTTTTTACGCACTGATATTTCTGTGCTTTTTATTTGCGTTTTCGCTGAGTAAAAAAATCAGCCCAGTTTACGATGCACTGAGCGACGCTGCCAACGAAACCGAAACGTTTTACCAGCAACTCCAACTCATTGAACGGGAAAGCTGCAGTAGTAAAAAGCTTTCAACCCTGCAGCAGCAACTAAAAAGTGAAAACGGCAATGCGGCATCGGTCGAAATTGTAAAACTGCACGCCATCCTTAACCGGTTCAATGTCCGGCTCAATACATTCGCTTTCTATTTTGTCAACACCTTTTTGTTGTGGGATTTGCGGCAACTCAGAGCGCTGATTGCATGGAAACAAGAAAATGCCTCGCACCTGCCGGTATGGTTTCCTGCCATTGCAGAATGGGAAGTAAGCAGCAGTCTTGCCACGCTTGCGTTCAACCAACCCGCATGGTGCGTTCCTATCATTAGTAACGATTATTTTTTGCTTGAAGGCACCGAAATTGGTCATCCGCTGCTGCCAAAGCAAAACCGTGTCAACAACAGTTTCCGGCTGCAGGGCACAGGAAAAGTGGCGGTGATTACGGGATCGAACATGGGTGGAAAAAGCACTTTTTTGCGAAGCCTCGGGATGAATATTGTGCTTGCCTTAATGGGCGCGCCTGTTTGTGCGCAAACATTTTCCGTATCGGCTACACAACTGATGAGTAGTATGCGCATTGCCGATAACCTGGCAGAAAACACGTCGACTTTTTATGCCGAACTAAAAAAATTGAAAACCATTAT
This sequence comes from uncultured Chitinophagaceae bacterium, assembly GCA_963760045.1. GTDB lineage: Bacteria > Bacteroidota > Bacteroidia > Chitinophagales > Chitinophagaceae > Ilyomonas. The sequence goes on along the minus strand of CAVXBN010000024.1, from coordinate 551,689 downwards.
CGAAGCGGTGAACCGTAAGGAACAGGTGTTTATATTGCTGGATGAAATTCTGCGCGGCACCAATTCATTCGACAGGCACACAGGTTCTGTTGCACTGCTCCGGCAACTGATTCAACACAACGCGGTAGCTGTCATTGCCACGCACGATGTGGAACTGGCAAAGCTGGAAGAAGAACATAGGGATGCTATTACACAATTATCATTTCGATGTACAGGCAGAAGGCAATGAACTTTATTTTGATTATAAACTAAAGACGGCATTTGCCGCAGCATGAATGCTTCAATATTGATGAAAAATATTGGAATTGAAATGGAATAAATCCACTATTGCTTTAATAACATTTGTGCCATTAAACAAAGGAGTTGCGCTCATCTATTTTCTGGCAATTTCCATGTTAATAATAATAGGTATCAATCCGCCATCGGGAATACGAAGCAGTATAATGTTTATGTATCCGATTAAACCGTCATTGTTTCCTGGTAATAATTTGAGTACATGCAGCAATATAGGCCGGCTGGTTCTTTATAATACAGTATTTGAAATTATAGGCAATTGATTTGGTTGAAGTATTGCCTGCTTTCATCGTCGTAAATAAATAATTACGACTGCCTTGTTTCTTTATTCGCTTTAAGTTTTCGTTTACTGTCTTTAGAAGATAACACAGTTTTCATCCTGATATTTCGCTTTTCCTGCATATTGACTTCGTTACCAACATACGTACTTACATAGAAGAAACAGAATTATAACTTCATACCGATGACGCTGATACATTTTCATTTGACCAATGGTATCTCCTTTATTTATAATGTATAGTTCATACGTTTTGTGCTTTGCAGCAATAGCATTCACTAATGATACAAAGGAGCAGCTCATGACTGAAGTATCATGTAGTCAGATTGCTCGTACGAAACTCTTAGTTTGATTTTCATTTATAATTCGCGTTGCTAATATTGCATTGCCATATTACACAAAGTTTATTACTGCAATAAAATAGTTAAAACAAGGATTTTGCTACTTATAAATTTTCAACTTTTGCATAACTTTTAATGCAGCTAATACATATATAAACTGACTTGTTTTTGAATAAGTTACAGCATAATCTATATTGCTTGATGTTAAAACGTCATGTTATCCACATTAAAAAATGCGTGCAATTGTTCGCCTCACAAATTTTTGTAGGTTTGCATGACCTTCGCATCCGAAAAGTAACCATGAAAACAACCACTCAGTTGTATGTAAAGGTTCCTCAATGCTTCCGGTCATAAAGTTCATTTAATTCGGTAGTAAGATTCATCCGGCGGTTCCATCAACACGTAAAACATTCTTTAAAACCATCATTTATGGCCAAATATATTTTTGTTACCGGCGGCGTAACTAGTAGTCTCGGTAAAGGTATCATTGCTGCATCTCTGGCAAAATTGCTGCAGTCGCGGGGTTTTAGAGTTACCATACAGAAGTTCGATCCGTATATCAATATTGATCCGGGAACATTAAACCCCTACGAACATGGTGAATGTTATGTAACGGAAGATGGCGCAGAAACAGATCTTGACCTTGGCCATTACGAAAGGTTCCTGAATATTTTTACCTCTCAGGCAAACAATGTTACCACAGGTCGCATTTATCAAACAGTTATTAACCGCGAAAGAGAAGGTGCATTTTTGGGTAAAACGGTGCAGGTAATTCCACATATTACCGACGAAATCAAGCGTCGGATGTTGTTGCTTGGCAATGATGGAAAATACGATATTGTCATCACAGAAATTGGCGGAACGGTAGGCGATATAGAAAGTCTTCCTTTTATTGAAGCTGTAAGGCAGATACAGTGGGAATTGCCCGAAGATGATGTAGTTGTTATTCATCTTACGCTTATTCCATACCTGAAAGCAGCGAAGGAACTCAAAACCAAACCAACGCAGCACAGCGTAAAAATGCTGAGCGAAACCGGCGTGCATCCTGATGTAATTGTGTGTCGTACAGAAGAGCCGCTTGGGCAATGAAATACGTCGCAAAATCGCCTTGTTTTGTAATGTAAAACCCGATGCTGTGATTGAAGCTATAGATGCGTCTACCATTTATGAAGTTCCTCTTTTTATGCTTCGCGAAAAACTGGATGTGTACTGTCTTAAAAAACTGGGCATCTCTATTTTTCCCGAACCGCAGCTCGAAAAATGGAAAGGCTTTCTCGACCGCCTTAAATATCCAAAAAGCAAGATCACCATTGGTCTTATTGGTAAATACATAGAACTGCAGGATGCCTATAAATCTATCCTCGAAAGCTTTATTCATGCCGGTTCGGTAAATGAAGTAAAAGTGCAGGTTATAGATGTTCACAGCGAATACATTACCAAAGACAATGTAGCCGAAAAGCTTGAAGGGCTTGATGGCTTGCTGGTAGCACCTGGCTTTGGCAATCGCGGTATCGAAGGCAAAATTGTAGCTGTGCAGTATGCACGCGAGCATGGTTTGCCATTCTTTGGTATTTGTCTCGGCATGCAGATGGCAGTGATAGAATTTGCAAGAAACGTATTAGGCCTGCGCAAAGCACATTCTACTGAAATGGATGTTGCTTCTGCACGATCCTGTAATCAATATGATGGAAGCGCAGAAAAAGATAAAAATGCTCGGTGGCACCATGCGACTTGGCACTTATCCCTGCGTAATAAAACCCGGCACATTGGCAGAAAGAATATATAATGAAACCCGTATCACGGAACGTCATCGTCACCGCTATGAGTTCAATAATGATTATCTTGAACAGTTTGAAAACAATGGCATGATCGCCAGCGGCATCAACCCGGACACAAACCTTGTAGAAATTATGGAGATTCCGGAACATCCGTTTTTCATTGGTGTGCAATATCACCCGGAACTGAAAAGCACGGTTGAAAAACCTGCTCCGCTATTTGTAGAGTTTGTAGCCGCTGCCAAACGACATAATGAAGAACGCTCGGCTTTAAAACAATCCCATCTTAAAAAGGAAGCAGTTAACTAATACATAGAAATCATTAATTTGTGAAAGAAGCCAGTGAAATATCTTCATTGGCTTCTTTTTTGTTTTTTACAAGTATTGATAACGATTAAATTATATGCTATGAAAACAAACACCGGCGTAAAATCAACAACCAGTAAAGCGTCTACGCACAACAACAGGGCAGAAAATAAAGACAATCTGGACAGCCGCAAAAGTGAAGAATTTGACATCAAGGGTGATGATGTAACGCACAATAAAAAAGAACACCAGAGCAAGAACAAAAAACAAGGGGATTAATTGTGGATAATTCTGGTTGATATGGCAAAAAATTTGTAACTGTTTTGCAAACAATTACTCACCATTCAAACCATTATTTATGGCAAAGTACTCAAAAAAGGCTGGCGAAAAAGTAGAAGAAGAAATGCATGAAATGAAGGAAGGAAAACTAAAAAGCGGCAGAAGCGGCAAAAAAGTAACCAACCCGAAACAAGCAATTGCTATAGGATTATCGGAAGCCAGGGAAGAAGGAGCAAAAGCACCCAAAAAATCAGCACCTAAAAAATCGGCGCCCAAACGAACAGCTACTAAAAAGGCAGCTACCAAAAAGGCGGCTACTAAAAAATCGGCTGGTTAAAACGGTAAAGCTTCCGGAACATTCGAACGACAATTTACCTGCAAAACCTTTCTTCCATCCAGGAGAAGGGTTTTGCCTTTTTTATTAATACACTTACTATTTAAACAACACACACATGATTGAAATATTGAAAGACGTACCACAAAATATAGTGGCAGCGAAAGCCACCGGCGATGTAAACAAAGATGAATACAAAAACGTGTTGATCCCGGCATTGGATGCATTGTCCATCAGCCAGGATTCGCTAAACCTGCTGATGCTCGTTGATACAAAAGCATCAAATTTTTCTCCCGCTACCTGGTCGGAAGACGTTATTGTGGTGCTGAAAAATTTTACCAAATGGAACCGTGTTGCCATTGTGACGGATGAAGACGGCATCCGTACGTTTGCAGACACATTTGGCAAAGTTATTCCCGGCGAGTTCAAGGGGTTTTCGGTGCCTAAGTTTAATGAAGCAAAAGAATGGGTGAGCGGTAACTAATGAATGCATTCATATTTTATGATAAAAACGGGCATTTCTGCCCGTTTGTTTTGTTCAGCGAAGTGTTATGTAAATTTTATATTCTGTGGTTTGCGATGTTATAAACCTGCTTCTTTTTTTCTGTGGCAAAGCAAATTCACAACAAGATTACTGGTGCGGCAAATGGCGCAATGTCTTTACTTTGCAACCGATGGGTTATGTAGCCGCATTTATGAACATTTGGAGGGAAATCCGGTTGCAAAAGCGGTACAACCAGTCGTTTCTCATCCCCTATCTTTCCGGGCTCGAGTCGAGATACAAAGGCACTTTTTCGCCTGAACAAAAGCACAAAATTCTCAACTATTATGGTTTGTTTATCACGTCGTTTTTGTGCAGCAGCTACAAACGGCTATATGGCAAAACGCTCAGCAATGAAGAGAGAAAGCGCGCTTCCTTGTTTGGTATACTCACGCCTGTAGGCGACGACCTGTTTGACATTGACAAACTCGACATTGCTACCATCAGGCACATTACTTTTTCGCCCGAATGCGTGGACACAACTACGTTTTCTGCCTCCGTTGCCACGGAAATACAATCCTTTTTGCTGAGCAATGTACCACACCGCGAAGCATATCTGCAGGCATCAGCCGACGTTCTGGACATACAGGAAAAAACAGCTTTGCAAACCGACAGCGCAATTGACAGGCAACTGCTGGAAGATATCACGTATACTAAAGGCGCAGTTTCAGTCATCATCTACCACCAATGCCTCGATGAGCTGGCAAGCGAAGGCATGCTGGATACGTTGTATTATATTGGCAGCCTATACCAATTGGGAAACGATTTGTTTGATCTGTATAAAGATGTGCGCGACAATATTTACACCCCGGTAAATACCTGTACAGACTACCTGCAATTTCGCCGGCAATTCCTGTTGCGGGTGAAGGAACAAAACAGGCGTATCTTTTCGCTGCCTTACAGCACAAAAGCGAAGCAGGAATTTTGTATCGTGATGAACACGATCAATGCTCGCAGCATGGTGGCAATAGGGCAGTTCATACGCATGCAGAAACAAACCGGGCATCAGGTGAACTGGTGGCAGCATCCGAGAAAAGACATGATTGTAGATATGGAAAAACCAGCCAACATCGCCCGATGGCTGTATTACATTTACAAATTGCCCCGGCTTCGATAACTTTCACAATCGGCATTCACACACCATATGCACAAATCTGTTGTTCTGCTTCCGTTCTGTCTTTTACTGTGTGCCATTGCCCATGCCCAGTCCTCAGACAGTTTGTTGATTTCGGAACTGATCCGTGATATCGGGCAAATGCAGGTGAAAGAAAACGGAGCACATTTTTATACTGGTATGTTTCCGTCATTCCGCGAATGCGGTGGCTTTCCCCACAACTACCAACCCGATAACAACATGTTTTATACGGCAGTTTCAGCCTTTGCTTTAAAAAAAATGTTGCCCGACCTGCTGGAGAAAGAGAGATATCCCGTGGAAAGAATTATAGAGCGCGCATCACCTGTATTTGCACGATATAGAAATCGGCAGAATCACCCATTTTACAGTTTTTGGGCAACAGACGATGTGATCATGCCGCATACTTTTATTTTTCAATACCTTAAATCAGTATTCGGGCAGGGCGATGATGCCGACGACAGCGTAATGGCATTGATGGCAATGGAAAATAACGAAGCGGATAACGCTGCGCTGAAAACAAGGCTTCTGGTGAACAGTAATCTTTCGCGCAAAAAGGTAAAGGCAACTTACAAACGTTACCGCAATATTCCTGCATACTCTACCTGGCTCGGCGAGAGGATGCCGGTAGACTTCGACTTTGCGGTGCATTGCAATCTTCTGTATTTTATTCTCGACAAGCAATTGCCATTGCAGCGGCAGGATACCGCGACTATTGAGTTGCTGGCGCAAATGATTGCCCGTCGCGAATACATGACATCGCCGGTTTATATCTCTCCTTATTATGTGCACAGTTCTGTTCTTTTGTATCACATTGCCCGCTTGATGGGCAGGTTTTCCATCTCCAAACTGGAGCCCTTCAAACAACAACTTATTGCTGACATTGGGATAGAGCTTTCAGTGTGTAACAATATCATGGATCAGCTTATCCTGCGCACATCTTTGTTGCGCCTGGGCGCGGTGGCGCCACCACTTCCCACTTTCAGCATAGAGGAATTTGAAAAAAGCAACCAGGAGAGCTTCGTGTTTTTCCAGGCGCGCGCCGCCTTTTCTTACCCCACACCATTTAAACAAATTTTTCTCCACTGGAGCTACATTTACTATTACTTTTATTGCCCGGCGTATTACAAAGTCCTGTGGCTGGAATACCTTGTAGAAAAAAGAAAACACGCAAATTAAAACGTTTACCTTATGGCAGAAGACCTGGCAATTGCAACCGGCACCAAGGAAGAACAATACAAAGCGTTAGTGCCACAAATAACCGCACTGGTAGATGGCGAGGAAGACCTGATTGCCAATTTGGCTAATATTTGCGGGGCGCTTAAAGAGCAGTTCAACTGGTTGTGGGTGGGATTTTACCTTGTAAAAAAAGATGAGCTTGTATTGGGACCTTTCCAGGGACCTGTGGCCTGCACGCGAATAAAAAAAGGAAGAGGCGTATGCGGACAAAGCTGGATGCAACAGGAGACCCTGATCGTACCGGATGTGGAAACATTTCCGGGACATATTGCGTGCAGCAGTGCATCCCGTTCGGAGATCGTAGTGCCCGTTTTAAAAAACAATGAGGTAGTGGCTGTACTGGATGCAGACAGTGAGCATCTTTCGCATTTTGATGAAACCGACAGACAATACCTTGAAGAAATAGTGAAGCTGTGTAATTTTTAATCCACCTCCGTAATGCCGCCCGAAATCGCAAATTTCATTGCGTCAGTTGGTGTAATATGGGTGAGTGGTCTGATGTTTTCTTTTGGAACAATGTAGGTAATTCCGGACACTGCATAGGAATGCGGCACATATACCACAACATTCTCCGGCATCTCGAAATGAACCGCCGAGGCCTGTGTAATGAACCCTACCCGCCATACGCCGGCAGCATCCACATTCACCAACACGGGTTTATCAAACTTTCTTTTGTTTCCGGTAAATGCTTCGAAGAAGTCTTTTACAGATGTGTAAATAAATTTTACACCAGGTGTATGTTCCAAAAGGTAATTGAAAAGGGAAAGGATGCGGCTGACAAAGAATAGGGATGACAACCATCCAATGATGATAAACAGGAAGATGACAAGTACAAAGTTGAAACCGGGGATGGTAACAATCCGGTTTTCGATATCGGGATTATGCGGAAATATGCTGTGAATGATGTTGGGCAGCAAGTTGTCTACCGTGGTGAACAGCCACAAGATGACATACACGGTTACGGCCACAGGTGCTATTAATACAAGACCCTGCAAGAAAAACTGCAAGGTCTTGTTAGCGAGATAAGATAAGGTCTTTTTTGGTCGCAGCTTCATGTTTATTTCCTGGTTGCGGGGGTTTGTTTCCCGTCAGCCAGCTGTTTTCAATAATTTCCTAATCTCCCCAGATGTCTTCTTTGCCTTCCAGCCACAATTTCACCATGCGTGTACTCACAGATTTAGGGCGTTCGAGCGGCATGCCCAGTGCCCTGTCCCAGCAAAGACTAGCCAATACACCCAAGGCACGGCTTACGGCAAATAATACTGTGTAAAATTCATATTCTACCAGCCCGTAATGTACCAGCAGTGCACCGCTGTGCGCATCTACATTCGGCCATGGATTTTTAATTTTGCCCATTGATTTCAGGATAGGTGGAACGGCTTCATAAATATTCCAAACGGTTTGCACCAGTGGATCATCGGGCATGTGTTTTTTACCAAATTCCATTTGTGCGGTAAAGCGCGGGTCTGTTTTGCGCAGCACGGCATGACCATATCCCGGTACTACTTTTCCTTCGCTGATGGTTTTCTTTACATATTCTTCAATCTGCTCTTTCGATGGCAATTCGGTGCCAAGTTCTTCGCGCAATTCGAATATCCACTTTATCACTTCCTGGTTGGCCAGTCCGTGCAAGGGTCCTGCTAAACCATTCATGCCGGCAGCAAAACTGAGATAAGGATCGCTGAGTGCCGAGCCTACCAGATGCGTGGTATGTGCGCTTACGTTGCCACCTTCATGATCGGCATGTATGGTCATGTACAGGCGCATCAGTTCCATAAAGCTGTGTTCTTCGTAACCCATCATATAGGCAAGGTTGCCAGCCCAGTCGAGCTCACCATTGGGTTCTATGTGCTCATTATTTTTATATTTTCTTCGATAGATATATGCCGCAATACGTGGCAATCTTGCGATGAGGTTCAGTGTGTCTTCTACTACGGGCAGCCAGTAATCTTTTTTATTGATGCCTTTTGCATATTCCCTTGCAAAAACACTTTCTGTTTGCAACGCCATCACGCCGGCTACAAACATCGTCATCGGGTGAGCACTTACAGGAAACGCATCAATGACAGAAAAAACGTGGTTGGGCACATTGCTGCGCCGCTGCAAGGCAGATGTGATATAATGCACATCTTCTTCAGTAGGCAACTCTCCTATCAGCATCAGGTAAAACAAACCTTCGGGCAATGGCTCGCTGCCATCCGGTGCTTTGGGAAGCTTTTCCTGCAGTTCCGGAATGCTATAGCTGCGAAAACGGATGCCGTCCTGCGCATCGAGCAGGCTGGTTTCGGATACGATACCTGTGATGCCACGCATACCCTGGTAAATCTGCTGCAGTGTGACTTCACCGATTTTACGGTTTCCGTGTTCTTTCAATAAGTTTTTAATGTCTGCATTCGCGGCATCTGCTTTGGCTTTAAAACGCTCTTTTAATAATCCCATGACAAGTTTTTTTCTTAATTGAAGCTGATGTTTTTTAAAATAAGGGTATGCGGGTAAAGATAAGTAAGAAATGTGAAGTGCGCAGGAGGAAAACAATTTTCAAAAGCCCTAAATGGGGATAAGTTTTTAAGACAAAAAGGTAAGAATCAAACACACTCCTGATCATGAACATAAAGGGCATTTGTAATAAAATGCGTTGTATAGTCGGACGCATTTGTAAATAGCAAAGTCTGCTAGTTTCTTAGAGAGCACTACAAAAATGTGAGTTGTTTGTAATAGCAAAACGGCTGCAGGCAAGCACAATACAGGTTTTCGCGCTTGTGCATTACTTGTTGGCTAATAGACTCGCTATTCAAGTTATAAGAATAAAAAGCAGTGCAGGTTTTAAACTTAGGAAGTATCTGAATGAAGAAGATGTTCAGTTAATTTTGAACCCTGTATTCTGAAAGAAAGTTGTGTACAACATCAGGCATCATCACATCGGGAAAAGCCGGTAATGAATAAGAAAATTGTTGCGCTAATTTTAAATGAGTTGCGATATCAGCAGTTTGCCGGATACTATAACACCAGTGTTGTTTCATGAGTCGTTGGGCAAGATATTCCTGTTCAGTTTGCCCGGGTGTCGGAATTAATATTGATTTTTTTTGCTGCGAAAGAATTTCCATCACAGAAGTATATCCTGATCGGGATATGACATATTCACTTTGCTCAAATGCAGTCTGCAAATCTGCCGTAGATAAATGATTCGCGACTTTGCAATGGTCAGGCATTGATAACGTACCTGCTTTGCCCGGCAATCCACGCACCAGCCATACAGGCTCACCAATTTTGCAGATAAGTTCGATGAATAACTTCTCAAGAATACTGCGTTGTGGTTCTGGTCCTGATAACAGGAATAACCATTTATACGTGAAAGGCTTGTTTGCAAAACGCGGAGACAACCGCGACAAAGGACCTAGATACTTGATAGGAATAGAGGGTAATATTTCCGGATGTGATAATCTGCCTGCGATATTCAATCTCCCGCCAAAATCGGGCACCCAACAAGCAGTAAATTTCCGGATGAAGGAATAATTTACACGTTGCATCAAAGCAGTAAGCCAATTAAATGGAGATACAATCAGTAGCTGATGAGTGATGAATATACTCGGAATATGTTCATGATATAGTCCATAACGGTTATCGGAAATCACGGCTTGTATGTTGTTATCAGCGACTGCTTTTTTTAGCCATTCGTGTTCAGAACGAATCGCTAACAATATTTTGGGAATCTGCTGCAAAATTTTTAAGGCAAACATTCGTTTTGAAGAAGAATAGGAAATGTTGTAGCCTTTCAAGGGGAGATATTCCAATGTTGAAAATTCCTGCTCAAGAAGACGCCGGCCAACCAAGTTGCAGGCAACAAAAACGGTGCAGCCCGCTTTCAGCAATTCCCTGATGACAGGAATGCATCGTGTGGTATGCCCAAGCCCCCAGTCGAGAGGTGCAATGAGTATGCGTCTTGGTCCAATCGCGTCTGCAGTATCAGAATTAAGCTTCGTCAGAAAAAAAGTTAGTTTTACATGAATCCGGTTATGAAATATTTTAGTTTACGATGTGCGGCAATATTGATCATTTCTTCTGTGCTGTTGGGGTCGTGCAGTCCGCGCACCTATACATTCAATGGTAAAAAAAGCAAAAATTGTGGCTGTCCGTCCCATCGTGGTATAATCGGATAGTAACTATTTCCCCTATATTTGTAGTTGCATATCTGATGTAAGTTATGAGGACGCCATTTCACGACTTATTGGTTCTTACGGGAGAAAAAACAATGAATAAGACAGAACTTGAAACACAGGTCCGCCTTATCAATGGTTTGCTGTACACGGTAGAACAATTGACTGTTTTTTGCAACGCAAACGAAGTAATCGATATTAACCGTTGTAAAATGATTACCAAACAACATCTCATTCAGCAAATTATTAGCCACGACACGCTACCATCTTTTATCTTCATCAGCTGCAAAAACTAAGCAGTCATAACTTATCACCGTTCAGCCCTGCGTTGTTTCTACAGCATTTTCTTCTTCGTCATTTTACCTTCGACAAAGCCATTTCCAGTTTACCAAACATGTCGTCCAGTTGGTCCAGCCGGCACGTACCTACACTCAGGCGATACCATGGCGAATCTGCGTCGGCACCAAAAGCATAAAAAGGCACTACCGCAAGTTTGGCTTCGCTCAGGATATAATCAGTTACATCTCCCTGGGTAGAAAGAAGTTTACCCTCTTCTGTTGTTTTACCGGTGAGGTCAAACTTTACAGTGAGATAGATGGCAGCCTGCGGAGTTACGGCATCAATAGCATAGCCGCTGTTCCTGAGTTTCATAAACCCATTATAGATTTTCTCCAGCCTTGTCTCTATTGCTTGTTTAAAGGGCACTAAAAACGAATCTATTGCAGCCGCATCTGAAAGAAAGGTGGCAGTAGCGTGCTGCTCTGCCATTGGCGCCCAGCCGCCAATGTGGCTAAGAAAAGCTTTCATTTTCGCAATCACGTCTTTAGGTCCCAATGCCCAACCCACACGTACGCCGGTGGCTGCAAAGGCTTTGGAAATGCCATCTATGAAGATCGTGTAATCCTTCATCTCCGGAACCAGTGATACCGGGTTGTAATGTTCAGTGTCACCGTAAGTAAGTGTCCAGTACATCTGGTCAAACATCACATACAATTTCTTTTCGTCGGCACTGCGCGTTTTGTTTTCTTCCAGCACAAGCCTGCAGATTTCTTCCAGTTCTTCTTTCTTCAGCGTGGTGCCCGTAGGATTTTGCGGTGTGCAAAGGCATAATAGCGTTGCGCCTGCGAGGTGTGGCGCTATCTCGCTGGCTACCGGCATGAAATAATTCTCAGGCGTGGTATTGATCATCACATGAGTACCACCATGCAGACTTGTATAGTGATTGTTGTTCCAGGAAGGAACACCATAAATCACTTTGTCGCCTGCATCTACCAACGTTTGAAAAACAGTATAAATCAAAGGTCGTCCACCGCAGGAGATCTGAATTTCATCGGGAGTATAGTCAAGTCCTTCTCTTTCTTTCAAAAAACCGGCTACCGCTTTGCGTAAAGACAACAATCCTTCTGCCGGTGGATAGTTGGTGTAGCGTTGCTGATAGGCCTCTACAATTGCCGTTTGCAATCCATCCGGGATGGGGAAAATGGCGGGATCGAAATCGCCGATGGTATAATTATATATCGTCTCGCCATTGCGGATTCTTTCGCTGATCTGGTTGCCCAGCTTTACAATTTCGGAACCCGTCATCCGGTCTGCGAGGAAACTGAGTTTATTCATAAGTATAAATAGGTCGCAAAAGTAACAGATAACCTCTTTACGCCAAACATCAGAGTTTGATTGAGCATTGCCTTTTAGCCATCTACAACGATTACGGACGCTTTGCATGCATCAGGGAAAAGAAAGTCGGTTGATTATACAACAGCTATACATAGGCAAAGCTTCACTATGTTTTTGTTTAAAAGGATAGCATTTTTGTCGTAAAATAAAATGGTATACAGTAATCAAAAAAATTAGCATCATATCAGAAAAAAACAAACCTTCGTATCATTTCTAATCATCAATATCCAGTTTAAGCGTATGAAAGTATTATTTACTCTACTCGCTGCTTGCTTTTTTTCATTAGCAAACAGCCAGGTGCTCACATGGTCTCCGGAATTCATTACCGAAAAATCAAAACCTGTCACTATCACTGCAGATGCCACTAAAGGCAATGGCGGATTGTTTGGTCATACAGCAAATGATGTGTATGTGCATATTGGTGTCATTACCAACTACAGCACAAGCTCGACCGATTGGAAACACGTGAGAACCAGTTGGACCACTACAGATGCCAAATACAAAGCCACCCAGGCTGGCACCAACAGATGGTCCTACACAATTTCTGATAGTCTGCGTTTGTTTTTCGACATTCAGAATCCGGATGAAAAGATCATAAAGATTGCCATTCTGTTTCATGCTGGCGATGCAAAAATTGCCAATAGTGATGGCAGCGATACGTTTGTGCCTGTGTATGATACCGGACTGCAAACAAGAATCACCAAACCTTACCGCGAAGCTACTTACCTTATGACTCCTGAAGCGGTGACGTACAACGCCGGCGACACGTTTAGAATCAATGCAGCTTCCAGCGCATCGGCTACATTACTGTTGACACACAACGGTCAATCGGTGGCTACAGCTACAGGCACACAGGTAACCGGCATCGCAACGGCCGTGAGTGGTAACAACCAGATAATTGTAAAGGCTACCGCCAATGGAGTTACAAAGTATGACACACTCAACTTCTTTATCAATACACCTGTGGTTACAAAAGATCTTCCTGCCGGTGTGAGAGATGGTATTAACTATGGCAGCGATGGCACATCTGTGACGCTAGTGCTCTACGCTCCTTTCAAAACACGCGCTTCTGTAATCGGTGACTTTAACAATTGGGTGCAGACAGCTGACAACCAGATGTTCAGAACACCGGATGGCAACAGGTACTGGATCACGATTACGGGCTTAACGCCAGGCGTAGAATACGCATATCAGTATTATGTAGACGGCACCTTAAAAGTGGCGGATATGTATGCTGAAAAGATTCTTGACGCATTCAACGATCCTATATATACCTGCCGAAACCTATCCATCACTCAAACCTTATCCGTTTGGTCAAAATGGCATTGTGAGCGTGTTGCAGACAGCAAAACCAGTCTACAACTGGCAGACAACCAACTTCACAAGACCTGACAAACGCAACCTGATCATTTATGAATTGCTGGTAAGAGATTTTGTAGTAAAACACAACTGGCAAACTGTAAAAGATTCACTGCCTTACCTGAAGAAACTGGGCATCAACGCCATTGAAATTATGCCTTTTAATGAGTTTGAAGGAAATTCGAGCTGGGGCTACAATCCTAATTTCTTCCTTGCGCCAGATAAATACTATGGTACAGAGGTAGCGCTGAAGCAATTCATCGACGAATGTCACAAACAGGGCATTGCCGTGATTATGGACATGGTGCTGAATCATGCGTTTGGCACATCTCCTACCGTGCAGTTGTATTGGGACGCTGCCAACAACCGCCCGGCAGCCAACAACCCGTGGCACAATGTAACGGCAAAACACCCGGCTAATGTGGGCTACGATTTCAACCATGAAAGCTCGGCAACCAAAGAACTGGTGGACCGCGTGGTGGAACATTGGCTTACCAATTTTAAAATAGATGGTTTCCGTTGGGATTTGTCAAAAGGATTTACCCAAACAAACTCAGGCAACAACTACGACCTGTGGGCAGATTACGATGCAGGCCGCGTAGCTACCTGGAAGCGCATCTACGACACAATGCAAACAGTCGTTCCGGGTTCTTATTGCATCCTCGAACATTTTGCGGACAACGATGAAGAAAAAGTGCTCAGCGACTATGGCATGATGCTGTGGGGAAATATGAATTACAGCTACAACCAGGCTACGATGGGCTATAGCGACGGATGGGATTTCAATTATGGGATTTATACCAGCCGCGGATGGTCTAATCCATCGCTCGTAACCTATATGGAGAGCCATGATGAAGAAAGGCTGATGTACAAAAATGAGCAATATGGCAATAGCAATGGCACTTACAACGTAAAAGACACAGCCACCGGCTTGAAGCGCAACGAAATGGCAGCTGCATTCTGGGCGCTGCAACCGGCACCTAAAATGGTATGGCAGTTTGGTGAGCTGGGATACGATTTTTCTATCAACCGTTGCGAAGATGGCACTATCAACAACGATTGCCGTTTATCTCCAAAACCTATCCGTTGGGATTATGCAGCAGATTCAAACAGAGCAGCTTTGTACAATGTATACAGCAGGCTCTTTGCACTGCGCAATTATGCCGATTATCTTCCTGCCTTCACTGCACCAGCAGATAGCATCAAATGGGCATTATCAGGCGCCTATAAATGGGAGCAGATTACTTCTGCACCATTAGACATCGTTGTGATAGGCAACTTTGGTGTAACAAGCCTTAACAGCGTGTCTGTATCGTTCCCTCACACAGGTATGTGGTACGATTACCTGGCTAATACCCCATTCAACGTAACCTCTGCTACGCAAACGTATACATTTGCCCCAGGCGAATACCATGTGTTCCTCGATCAGAATACAAGCGCCGTTTTGCCACTGCAACTGCTTTCATTTAACGGCTACCGTGCAAGCAATTCGATCACGCTTTCATGGACTACCGCCAATGAAAAAAATGTAAGCGGGTTCACAGTAGAACGCTCATTTAACGGCAAAGACTTTAAGCCGCTCACAACTGTAGCTGCTACAAACACGGCTCAGCATACTTATACAGTGAACGATAAAGAAAATCAGGCTGTAAACAACGCAGGCTATGTGTATTACAAATTGAAAACGACCGATAAAGATGGGGTTTCCTCTTATTCTGCGATCGTAAGGATTGATCCTTCTGCTGCCGCAAACCGGTTTGTGATTTATCCAAACCCGGTGAAAACGGGTGTGGCATATGTAAAGCTTGGCAGTTCCATCAATGGTGCTGTGCAGGTAAGCATCAGCGACGCAAGCGGCAGAATCTATTCTGTGCAGAAATTGCAGGCTACCGGCAGCAGCCAGTTGTCTGTAGATGTAGCTTCCTTGTCGAACGGATTGTACAATGTAAAAATTGAATCAGCCGGAAAAGCTGTTTCCATTCAAAAACTCGTGATACAGCGATAAGATTTACTTCAACAACTTCATACAAGAGGCGCTAATAATTGGCGCCTCTTTTTTTGCTCGCTAAACGAACTTTTCCTTTACAAGGCTATTAGTTCGGAAGTATGGGCACAAAAAAACCCCTTCTTTTCAGAAGAGGCTTTTGTCGGGGCGGCAGGATTCGAACCTACGACCTCCTGGTCCCAAACCAGGCGCGATACCGGGCTACGCTACGCCCCGAAATTGTGATGCTCAGCTATTTTGAACCTGTATGCTTTTCATCTTAAGAAAAGCGGTAGGAGGTTTTGCCAGAACCGTTTAATCAAAAAGCTGCGGTGAGGGAGGGATTCGAACCCTCGGTACAGTTTAACCCGTACGGCAGTTTAGCAAACTACTGATTTCAGCCACTCATCCACCTCACCGTTTCTTTCCCTTTGATTGAGGGGTTGCAAAAATAGGCAGGTGAAGGTGAAATGCCAAATCAAAATTGAATGTTTTTGAAAGTTTTTTTCTGCCGCTTGTTTCAAGTGTATTGCAGCAATTTATTTAATATTCCTCTCCCTGCTTCTTATCTGTAATTGAGTATTGATTGTATAAAAACAAAACCCCGCTGTTGTGCGGGGTCTTATTGTGATGAAAGAAACCAGATTCATCAAAAGCCTACATGGAAGCAAGCTGAACTTTCTGTGTAAGTTCTATTACATTTTCTTTAAACAAGCTATCAGTGTCCATCAGGTCTTTTACCGTCTGGCAACTGTGAATGACAGTCGTATGATCGCGTCCGCCAAAGTGTTCACCGATTGTTTTTAATGAATTTTTGGTAAACGATTTTGCTAGATACATCGTGATCTGACGTGCCTGTACAATCTCTCGTTTACGCGTTTTTTGCAGCAGTTTATCATAAGGAACATCGAAGTATTCGCACACCATTTTTTGTATGGTATCAATGGTAATTTCTTTATTACTGGTCTTCACAAAATTGCGCAGTACTTTCTTGGCAAGTTCCACATCAATTTCGCGTTTGTTGAGCGACGATTGCGCCAGCAAAGAGATGAGCGCGCCTTCAAGTTCGCGTACATTAGTCGTGATATTGTAAGCGATGTATTTGATAACCTCGAGCGGCATTTCACAGCCATCATTTTTCATTTTACGCTCTAGGATGTCGATGCGTGTTTCATAGTCGGGCATCTGCAAATCGGCACTCAATCCCCAACGGAAACGGCTTAGCAAACGTTCCTGCAGTCCATCTAAATCCTTCGGTGCTTTGTCGCTTGATAAAACGAGTTGTTTACCGCTTTGGTGCAGGTGATTAAAGATGGCAAAGAATGCATCCTGGCTTTTCTCTGCACGATTGAAAAATTGTACATCATCGATGATTAATACATCTATCAACTGGTAGAAATGTATAAAGTCATTGATGGCATTATTGCGGCTATGATCCTGGAATTGGTTAATGAATTTTTCACTGCTTACATACAGTACTATTTTGTTGGGGTGAAGGCGTTTCACTTCGTTGCCTATACACTGTGCAAGATGGGTTTTGCCCAACCCTACACCACCATATATAACCAACGGATTGAAAGAACTGGCACCTGGCTTTTCGGCAACCGTTTTACCGGCACGGCGGGCAACCCGGTTACAATCGCCTTCAATAAGCGAATCAAAAACGTATGATGGGTTTAATTGCGGGTCTATCTGCACTTTCTTCAATCCCGGAATAACAAATGGGTTCTTCACAGGATTGTTGATAACTAATGGAAAATCCATTTCATTATTCGTATAAACTTTGCCATAACTGGCAGCAACATCCATTGATCCGGTACGGCCTTTATTGCCGCTGTCTACCATGATACGATATTCGAGCCTTGCTTCTTTGCCTAGCTCCCGCTTCAGAATTTTTGCAAGCAATGTTACATAATGCTCTTCCAGATACTCATAGAAAAACTGACTGGGAACTTGTATCAGCAGCACATTCGCTTTTAACTCAATGGCTTTGATGGGTTCAAACCATGTTTTAAAATGTTGCCACTCCACAATATCCTTAATTATCTTCAGGCAGTTGTTCCATACAGCTTCTGCAGTTATAGTCATAGCAAGGGCAACTTGGTTTAAAAAGTGAACGAATATAAATAGTCAAAAAACCCTGGAAATCTTTCTTTGGAATCACCAAAAAAATTTTTGGGCAGGAGGACGAATTTCTATTCTTTTTGTTGAAAAAAAAATTTTTTAGTCTTCATAATTCTTCTCAATCAACACTGTCTTAGCTTTCATAGTTTTTTTTCCATTTGTGGACAAATTATAGTCGAGCCTGCCTAATTGTATGCCAGCCCATCCTACCTGGTTCACTATCACTTCCTTACTACTTTTATTTACATATTTGCGGGGTGTATCAAAAAAGCGATGTGTATGTCCGCCAATGATTAAATCGATATGATAGGATTGCAGGGCAAGCTGTTCATCACTCACTTTATTATCTGGATATCTATCTCCAAGATGTGATAAACAAATGATAAAATCGCATCCTTCTTTCTTTTTCAGGATATCAGCTGTGCGGTTTGCCTGAACAATGGGATCCATGTATTGAACATTTCCATATAAGGCTCCGGAACCAATCCTTGCAGTTCGATGCCCACTCCTAAAACACCTATTTTCAATCCACCTTTGGCAAACACTTTATAGGGCTGATACTTACCTTCCATGCTGGTGCCCGTAAAGTTGTAATTGCAGATAAGCACCGGGAAATTTGCATGCTGCTGCATCATGGATGTATAGTTGTCTAACCCTGCATCAAAGTCATGATTGCCCATTGTAACAGCATCATATTTCATAGGCTCATTGCCTTAATGTCAGGCTCACCTTTATACAGATTAAAATAGGGTGTGCCCTGAAAAATATCGCCGGCATCCAGCAGTAATACGTGTTCTGTCTCGCTCCTGATCTTAGAATCAATGCAGCACGTGCAGCCACACCACCCAGTCCCTGGAATGTGCTGCCATCCATCGGAAATGGTTCAAGATGGCTATGCACATCATTGGTATGCAGTATGGTGATCTGAGGCGTTGCGCCCCTAAATGAGGCAGCATGCTGCAAAGCCTGAACCAGCAGCCATAGCCCCAGCAGTAAGCACCGAACTGCGAATAAAATGTCGTCTATTCATGGTCAGTATTACGCGGTTTTCGATGCTGGCAGATACGGCTTTTCCCTTACGGGTAAAGTCTTTTACATAATCGATCAATGCATCGCGGTATAGATAATTTATGTTTTCACGGGCAATCGTTTTGAGCATGGTACATTGATCGCCACCGTTGGCAAGAAAGTCGGAAACAGCAATGGTATAGTCTGCACTTTCGTTGAGTGGTTCACCATTTATACGCACATCAAAAGCTGTTTTGTTCCTTATTTTCATCGTGATGCCAGCCACCGGCCAGCCACCTTCATATGCCGCACGGTCAAGCAACTGCTGCAGAATATTTCCTTTTACGGTCTGTAATACAATGGCATTGTCAAACGGCATAATATCATAAATATGTTCGAGGCGTATATCTCCTTTTGCGAGGTATGACCTTATTCCGCCGTAATTGATAATAGCCGCATCAATTTTTTTATGGAATGCCTTTGCTGCATTTGTAATCATTGCATCTGCAAGAAAATTGCCCAGCGCACTTTCCGGTTGTTTTTTATACCATGTATTGGTACTGAAACCAATCACTTCATTCATTTGCTGATGCATCGAATCTGCATAAGGTGCAATCATGCGCAGCAGGTTGCTATCGCGTGGCAACGATCTGTTTACCTGGTAATCTTTGAATCTTAATTCCGCAGGCTTTTGGACTGAAGCGCACGCAGCCAGGAATAGCGACAGGGAAACATACAGGAAACGGGCTTGCATGGGCGTATAAGGTTTGTGAAGAATGTTTTGGAAAGGGGAAGTTAATCCAATTACCAAACATTACCACTTACAAATTATAACTTTTTGTATTTTTTTTGCCGCACAAATAAGCGGGAATACACGTTACCATTTCTCAAGTTGTGCCTGCATTTTCTGTATGCGGTCTTCCAGCTTTTCGGAGGTAAGGCTTTCACGCATACTGTCTACTTTTATAGGAAAGCAAAACGGCGTCAGCCGTTCGGGGAAGGTAAGAATAATGTTTTCGTTTTGTATACGGGTCAAGGCATTACGTAGTCTCACTTCTTCCATCTGCTGATGCAGCACTTCCTGGTAAGCCTGCCTCAAAAGCAGATTGTTGGGATCGTATTCATAAAATACATTGAACAACAAAGATGCAGATGCCTGCAAGTGTCGTGCTTTTTTGTGCTCACCCGGGTATCCCTGGAACACAAGTCCGCCTATCACGGCAATATCCCTGAATTTTCTTCTTGCCATTTCCACGCTGTTCACGCTCTGCTGTATGTCGCGGAGCAAATCTTTGGTAGAAAACAAGTCATAGACGTTGCTGTCATCCACCGGAATCGGCTGATCGCTGAGCAATTCAAAGCCGTAGTCGTTCATAGCGATGGAAAAAGTGATAGGCGTGATACGGCTGATGCGAAACGCGAGCAGGGCAGCCATTGCTTCATGCACAAGCCGGCCTTCGAAGGGATAAGCAAAAAGATGAAAGCCATCTTTGGTCTCTATTTGCTCTATCAGCAGTTCGCCCGACATGGGTATATGGGAGAGAGATTTTTGTAACTCGAAAAGAGGCTGCAACGCCTTTATTTCTATAGCGGCGTTTTTTTTCAAAGCACTGTTGAAAGCCTGTCGCAGCATCACACCAAGATTTGCCGATAGTGGCATGCGGCCGCCGTTCCAGCTTGGAACAATTCCTTTTTTACTGGCCGATTTTTTTGCTATCGCAGTCATGTCTTTTATCGCCACCAGTTCCAGCATTCTGCCTGCCAGTACAAACACATCGCCGGGTTCCAGCCGGCTGATAAAATACTCTTCTATCATTCCCACGTAAGAACCACCCAACAGCTTCACTTTCATCATTGCATCGCTTACAATGGCGCCGATATGCATGCGGTGACGCATAGCTATTCGCCGGCTTTTGATGCGGTGCAAACCGCCTGGCTCAACTTCTACTTTTTTAAATTCATCATACTGTTGTAAGGCTTCGCCACCACTGGTTATGGAATAAAGTACCTGCTGCCATTCATCATCCGAGATTTCGGAAAAACAGAAGGTAGACCGTGATTTCATTGAAAATTTGTTTTGGAAAAAAACCTTCACCAATTGCGATGGTGCATAGAAACTGTGTGAGCACGTCAAAGCACAATATCATGGGCTCGCGGCTTTCAATTACGTTTTCTTTGATAGCTTGTTTAAGCGCTGCCGCCTCCACGAGTTCGAGAGAGTGCGTAGGAAGAAAATAAATCTTACTAATCTCGCCAGGTCCATGACCGCTACGTCCTGCCCGCTGCAGAAAACGTGCAACGCCCTTTGGCGAACCTACCTGTATAACCGTATCTACTGGGCGAAAATCGACACCCAAATCAAGGCTGGCTGTACAGACCACAGCTTTCAGCTTTTTTACGTGTAAGGCTTCTTCCACCCACACCCGCAGTTCGTGTTCTATGCTGCCATGATGCAGGGCTATTGCGCCGGCAAATTGGGGAGCAATGTCGAGGAGCTTCTGATACCAACGCTCACTCATACCACGCGTATTGATGAAAATAAGTGTTGTGGTACTTTGTTCAATAATGGGTACAATCTTATCAGCCAACGTCAATCCCAGGTGCCCTGCCCATGGATATTTTTCTATTTCATCCGGCAGTACTGATTCTATTTCAATCCGCTTGTCAAGCTTTGCTTTTACGATCACGGACTTTTGCTTTGTGACCAGATTATTAAATGCAGAAGATGGTGAAAACAAGGAAGCCAGCAATACCTCTTTTGCCTGATCGAGATTGCCGATAGTAGCAGAGATGCCCCAGATAGATAAGGGAAGTGGTGCGGTACCCGGATTTTTGACCTCTTCATTCTTGTTGTTTGCTTCAGACATGTTTTGGTCACTATCCGAAGCCATGCGGCAATTCACAACTCTCGACAAAGCGAGTTCTACCAGCACGCCGCGCTTACTACCTATGAGCTCGTGCCATTCATCAACAGCAATCATACGCAGGGTTCTGAACAATTCAGGGTAGCCTTTTTGTGCCAGCAACAGGTGCAAACTTTCGGGTGTGATAATCAGCACCTCAGGCATATTGCGCTTCTGCTTTTGCCGTTCGCTTGTATCGGTATCCCCGTTGCGAATACCAATGTTCCATTTCATGCCCAGTTCTTCTACTACCTGTTCCATAGCCCTGCCGATATCTTTGGCAAGTGCACGTAAGGGTGTTATCCATAGTAGCTGAAGACCACTTTTGGATTTTGTTTGATAACTTGTTGGATGATCGTTGATAAAGCGAATAACGGCGCCCAGGAACACCGAAAACGTTTTTCCGCAACCTGTTGGTGCATTCACCAATCCACTGTTGTTTGACAGTATATGTTGCCAGGCTTCTTCCTGGAATGCAAAGGGCGTATAACCTTTGGAAACAAGCCAGTTTTGTACAACGAGATAACCCTGCGTTTTTTTTAGAGAAGACAATCTGAAAATTTATTTTTTGATGATGAGCAGGTTACGCTGATGTACGAATGTTTCAACGAATATTACATCGTAAAATATCGTTGATATATAAAATAAGTTGTCAACACACTCCTCACTGTAATTACTACATAATAATAAATACATACTACCTTGTACAATCCTCACTACACGTCAAGCCACCATTGCGAGTCGGGATAATGGCTCCCGATAATAACCGGCTCGCCAATGAGTGGCGTAGTGATATGTACATCTTTTTTTGCGGCTGCTTCGGTTACGCGTTTAATGGGATCATCCCAATCGTGAAGCGAGATGCAGAACTTGCCCCAATGCACAGGCAGTAAGGTTTTGGCGCCAAGATCGAGGGCTGCCTGCACTGTTTCTTCGGGCAGCATATGGATATCGTGCCAGGCAATATTATACTGACCACATTCCAGCACCGCTATGTCGAAAGGTCCGCAGGTATCGCCAATTTGCTGAAAGTGTGAACCATATCCGCTATCGCCGCCCAGATAAAATTTATAACCCTCGTATTCCAGCATAAACGACGACCACAGAGTCTGATTTCTTTTTACCATCCTTCCAGAAAAGTGCCTAGCAGGCAAAGCAGTTATCTGCATCATCGGCAAAAGAGGCAGACTGATACCAGTCAAGCGCGGCGATGTTGGATGGAGAATATCCCCATGCGGCAAGATGCGACGACACGCCAAAGGACGTGCACACCTGCTTTACTTTTGCTTTCAGCAACTTTACTGTTTCGTAGTCAAGATGGTCATAATGATCGTGCGTAATAAGCAATACATCTATGTTGGGAATATTTCCGGGACGATAGGCATCTGAACCTTTGAATGCCTGGTTCATCCAGCTGAAAGGTGAAGCATAGCTGCTCAAAACAGGATCTACAAGTATGGTTTTATCTTTGATTTTAATGAAATACGTAGAGTGCCCAAGCCAGATAATAACGGGCTTTTCAGCCTTTAGATTGAACAGATCCGTCTCGATAAATGGCACAGGATTGGGCGGAAAACAAGTGTCGGGTTTATTTAAAAATTGCAAGCCTATCTTTGCCGCAGAATGTCCTTTAGACATCATTGTGGTAGGAATAGTGTTTTTAAATTCACCATCAAAATAGTTAGGCGACTGCTCTACAATTTTCTTTTCTTTTCCCGAAGGTGTTTTTCCAAATGTTGGCAACATACGGCTGTTTTAAGATGGAAAGATATGTTCATTTGACAAGAATGCTGCCACAAGCCGCTGTAAGTAGCATTCGCATTCAGGCAAACTATTTGCACAATTATCCTTTACATTATATAAAGAATGACATACGAAAACACACCCACTCACTTTCAATGAAACCGACCACAGGTTTGAAATAGAAACAGACGGTCACAAAGGATTTATAGACTACAAAAAATCGGGTAACAAAATGTACCTCGTGCATACGGAAGTAGATGAAGAACTCGAAGGAAAAGGCGTTGCTTCGGCATTGGTAAAAAAGACATTGGAATACCTCGAAGAACACAATTATACATTGGTGCCGGTGTGCAGCTATGTACGCACATTTTTGGATAAACACCCGGAATGGAACAAGCTCGTGGTGAAAGCTGATGAATAACGTTTTACGCACCGTGCGCCCCATTACCGGATGCAATAACCATCGCTCATAGCGTATGGCAGGTGATTTTTATACCATTTACCCATGAAGCTGCACACCGAAAGACTGCATATTGTAAAAGCTACGCTAAATGATACCGACTTTTTTATTGAGTTGGTCAATTCGCCGGGATGGTTGCAATATATTGGCGACAGGAATGTGAAGAACAGGCTCGATGCGGTACGATATATTCAATCTGCCATACTGAATAAATACAAAACGTTTGGCTTTGGTATGTATAAGCTCCTTTTACAGCCTGATAATATTCCCGTCGGGATCTGCGGATTTATCAAACGTGATTTCCTGGATCATCCGGATATTGGCTTTGCTTTATTGCCCGCTTTCGAAGGCAAAGGATATATACTTGAAGCGGCGTCTACCATTCTCGAGTATGGAAAAACGCATTTGCATTTTACCCAGATTTTAGCCATTACCAATCCCGACAACATGAAATGCCACCGCGTTCTGGAAAAGCTCGGTATGCAACCTGCTGGAAGCATTCAGCCACACGCAGATGCGCCTTCACTGCTATTATATTCCCTGGTGTAAGGAATGCTGCAGCCGGAATACCGTGACTCATTTACAATGCTTTCCTATATTATTACATGTTAAAATCTTTTGTTCTCACAGTTTGGAGATGTCCACAACAGCGATCCATATTCCCTGCTATTTTTGCAGCAAGTTGCGTATAAAATTCAAGTGTGTTCCTTGGTTAATTTTGAATTTGAGACAAGACCCCTTTTCGTTTTCCTACCTTTGCGCTCATTTATAGTATACAGATATGGCAAAAATTGGAATAAACATAGCAACAGGAAGCCTTCAGAAAGAAGACATAATAGTGGGTATCGACTTAGGCACTACCAATAGTCTTGTTGCCATTATACATCCCGAAACCGGGCACCCGGTTGCATTGAAAGAGCACGGCAGCAGCAGCCTTGTACCGAGCGTAGTGCATTTCGACAAACAAAATATTGTGGTTGGTGAAGACGCGCGCGGCTTTCTTGAATCAGACCCCGCCAATACTATTTTCAGCGCTAAACGGCTGATGGGCAAAAGCTACAACGACATAAAAGAACACGCTGATTTTTACAGCTATAAAGTAATAGACGACAACGAAGAAAGCCTTGTGAAAGTGCAGGTGGGCAACCAGTTTTATTCACCGGTTGAACTGTCTTCTTATATTCTGAAAGAATTGAAAGACCGTGCCGAGCACATTCTGAAAACACCTGTAAGCCGCGCTGTGATTACCGTTCCTGCTTACTTTAACGATTCGCAAAGACAGGCTACACGCGATGCCGGAAAGCTTGCCGGGCTTGATGTATTGCGCATTGTAAACGAACCCACTGCCGCAAGTCTTGCTTATGGATTGGGATTGGATAAGAATGAGGAAAAAACTATCGCCGTATATGATTTGGGTGGTGGCACGTTTGATATTTCTATCCTGAAAATTACCGCAGGCATTTTTGAAGTGTTGAGTACAAATGGAGATACTTATTTGGGCGGCGATGATTTTGACCGCCTGATTGTTCGTCACTGGATAGAGCAAAAAGGAATCGCTGCAGAAGACTTTGAAAAAGACAAAAGCCTGATGCAGTCGCTGAGATTACAGGCAGAAAGCGCAAAAAAACAATTAAGCACTGATGAAGGTTTTATAACGGGTGTAGATGATAACGTGTACGATATATCGCGGAGTCAGTTTGAAGAATTGATTTCTCCTTTAATAGAAAAAACCATTCAAAGCTGCAAAAACGCTTTAAAAGACGCGAAGCTGCAAACATCTGATATCGATGTGATTGTTATGGTTGGCGGCAGCACCCGTGTACCTGCAGTGAAAAAAGCTGTCAGCGACTTTTTTGGCAAACCCGTAAACGACAGCTTGAATCCGGATGAAGTGGTTGCGCTTGGCGCAGCCGTACAGGCAGATATTTTAGCGGGCAACAACAAGGAATTTTTATTGCTCGACATTACGCCGCTGAGTCTTGGCTTAGAAACCATGGGCGGGCTGATGGATGTATTGATTCCACGCAACAGCAAGATCCCGTCAAAAGCCGGCAGGCAATATACAACGCAAAAAGATGGACAGGGAAGTATGCGCATATCTGTGTTCCAGGGTGAGCGCGATTTAGTAAAAGACAACAGAAAACTGGCAGAATTCAACCTCTCCGGTATTCCAGGCATGCCTGCGGGTTTGCCAAAAGTGGAAGTCAACTTCCTGATTAACGCCGATGGAATTTTGTCTGTAACAGCAAAAGAACTGCGCAGTGGAGTAGAGCAAAGCATCGAGGTAAAACCACAATATGGTTTAACGGACAGTGAAGTGGAGAATATGTTGCTCGACAGCATTACTCACGCAAAGGCAGATATGCAGGAACGTGCTTTGGTAGAAGCGCGCACCGAAGGCGAAATCCTTTTACAGACTACGGAGAAGTTCATTACCAAAAACGCCAGCATGCTCACAGCCGACGAAATGACGGCAACAGCCATTGCAATGCAGGCATTACAAATGGCGCTAACCATGACTGACAAAAACCTCATTCATGCAAAAACGGAAGAACTGAACGAAGTGACGAAACCTTTTGCAGAAAGAGCGATGGACAAAGCAGTGAGCGAAGCACTGAAAGGAAAAACCATTTCCTAACTCACAGAATCTACTGAAAAAGAACGCCTAACTTTCCATCATAAAAGGAACAAAAGCTACAGCCAAATTGCAGTTTTGTTCCTTTTTTTACTACTTGTTTCGAATGAATGCTTGCTTAGCTATGTCATTTTCCTTAACAATATGGATTGCAAAATCGAATGCGTGCTGATAATTTTATGTATCTGTTAGCGATTCTACTCGCCTGCTTGTTTCATCTTTGTTCTTGCAAATAAGTATTACCGTTATGAACACAGCAAACACACAAAACAAGCAAAACGATACCTATAAAATCAACTTCACAGCCTTATTCACCTGGCTGGCAGTATTTGTGGTTACCGGCATATTCTGGTGTGGCATTGCACTGGCGCTAAAACAGGATTATGTGCCACGGGCCATTGCCAAATTGCAACACAAAGAGCAACGCTTCCTGGACAACCATAAAGGTCTGCAAAAGAAAATTTCAAACATCAGCAACCTTCTTTCCTAATGCAATTATGCACTATGGAGTGATCAAATTTTCATTTACAATTATATAAATTGCAGGCATACAGGTTCATTTCCTGTATGCCTATTTCATTTTAAGAACTCATTTAAAAGAGCATACATCCGTTCTACTCCCCTTTGCAGTACATTTGCCGGCCAGAAATTTATGAAATACGAAAAAGAAATTAATCGTCGCAAAACGTTTGCGATCATTTCTCACCCGGATGCCGGAAAGACGACCCTGACTGAAAAGTTTCTTCTTTTTGGCGGAGCCATACAAGTGGCGGGCGCTGTTAAAAGCAATAAGATAAAGAAACACGCCACCAGCGATTTCATGGAAATAGAGCGGCAGCGTGGCATTTCTGTGGCTACCAGCGTGATGACGTTTGAATACAAAGGTTTTCTGATCAATTTGCTCGATACGCCCGGCCACAAAGACTTTGCAGAAGATACCTACCGCACCCTCACTGCCGTAGACAGCGTGGTACTGGTGATTGATAGTGTGAATGGTGTGGAAGCACAAACACGCCGCCTGATGGAAGTGTGCCGCATGCGCGATACACCGGTGATTGTATTTGTAAATAAAATGGACCGCGATGGTAAAAACCGTTTCGATCTTCTGGAAGAAATAGAGAAAGAGCTCAATATCAGCCTGCACCCAATGACGTGGCCTATCAACAGCGGGAAAGATTTTAAAGGCGTTTATAACCTGGATAATAAAAGCCTGCGCCTGTTTGCTGCCAGCACAAAGGCAGACGAAGAAGACGTGATTTCCATTTCTGATGTGAATGATACGATTCTGAATGAAAAGATTGGCGACCGTGATGCAGATACGCTGCGCGAAGATGTAGAACTGATAGATGGCGTGTATGGCCAGTTGAATGTGAATGATTATCTCGAAGGAAAAGTAGCGCCTGTGTTCTTTGGCAGCGCCGTGAACAACTTTGGAGTAAAAGAAATGCTGGATACGTTTATCCGTATAGCGCCGGTGCCGCGCGATAGGGAAACCAACGAACGCGAAGTGGGTGTGGATGAAGAAAAATTCAGTGGTTTTGTGTTTAAAATACATGCCAATCTCGACCCTAAACACCGCGACAGAATTGCCTTTCTGCGAGTTTGCAGCGGCAGGTTTGAGCGCAACAAATACTATCACCATGTACGCATGGAAAAAGATGTGCGCTTCAGCAATCCCTACTCTTTTATGGCGCGCAGCAAAGACATCATTGATGATGCATATCCCGGCGACGTGGTAGGCTTGTTCGATACCGGCAATTTCAAAATCGGTGATACTCTAACTGAAGGCGAAGACTTTTATTTTACCGGCATTCCTTCTTTTTCACCTGAAATCTTTAAAGAACTGGTGAACAAAGACCCGATGAAAACAAAACAATTGGAAAAAGGCATCAGCCAGCTAACAGATGAAGGCGTGGCGCAGTTGTTTACCCAATTTGGTGGCAACAAAAAAATCATTGGTTGTGTGGGCGATCTTCAGTTTGAAGTTATCCAATACCGGCTATTGCACGAATATGGCGCTTCGTGCGAATTCAGAACGCTGCCTTTTTACAAAGCCTGCTGGCTCACAAGCAAAGATCAAACAAAGCTGCAGGATTTTTTACGATTCAAACAGCAAAATTCGGCTGCCGATAAAGACGGCAACCCCGTTTACCTGGCGCAAAGTGAATGGTTTTTAAATACCGGAGATTCAGAACAATCCCGACATACAGTTCCATTTTACGAGTGAAATCAATAAGTAAGATTGTACGTAAATTTGTTGCAAAGCGAAACGCAATGATCACGAATCTTTCTCAACTGGATAAAAACAAAACGTATAGCTACGCTGATTATCTCACATGGCAGTTTGATGAAATGGTAGAGCTGATAAAGGGGAAACTTTTTGTAATGTCTCCTGCGCCTGCCGAAAGACATCAACGAATTATAGGCAATTTGCATGGCGTGATATGGAACTTTTTCAGGCATCATACGTGTTCCGCTTATATTGCTCCATTCGATGTGAGATTGCTGAAAAACAAATCGAGTGAAAACGAAATCACAACTGTTGTTCAGCCGGATATCTGTGTCATTTGTGATCTCAATAAAATCGACCAACAAGGTTGTTTAGGCGCGCCCGACTTAATCATCGAAATCATTTCTCCCTCTACCGCTAAAAAAGACATCAACGACAAGTTTATCCTGTATGAAGAAAACGGTGTAAAAGAATACTGGATTGTGTTTCCCGACAGCAACGCATTAGATCAGTATCATCTTGTAAACGACAAATACCAGCGCAAAGATTTATTTGTAAAAGGTCAAACCTTCAGCAGCACAGCGTTCCCGGATTTGCGTATCAACCTCGAAGAAATTTTCTAATACTGCGGCTGAATGCCGATATAGTTTTGCGGAGTAATCTGCATCAATTCGCTTCTTACTGCATCGCTTACCTTCAATCCTTTTACAAACTGCTGCATGCTTTCCTTGTCTATCTTACTGTTGCCGCGTGTGAGGTCTTTCAGTGCTTCGTATGGATTCGGATAGCTTTCTCTGCGCAGTATCGTTTGCACCGCTTCAGCCACTACCGCCCAATTATTTTCCAGGTCTTCATTCAGCTTTGCTTCATTGAGCAACAGCTTCGACAATCCTTTGTGCAGCGACTTTACCGCAATAATGAGGTGCGCCGCCGGCACGCCCAAATTGCGAAGCACAGTAGAATCGGTAAGGTCTCTTTGCAGCCTGCTTACCGGTAGTTTCGACGATAAATGTTCAAGCATCGCATTCGCCAATCCAAAGTTGCCTTCAGCGTTTTCAAAGTCTATCGGGTTCACTTTGTGAGGCATAGCCGATGAGCCAACTTCACCTTTTTTGGTTTGTTGTTTAAAATAGTCCATGCTGATGTATGTCCACATATCGCGGCACAGATCCACGAGAATATTATTGATGCGTTTCATGGCATCGAAATGCGCTGCTAAGGAATCGTAATGTTCTATCTGTGTAGTAAACTGTTTGCGTTGCAAACCCAGTTTTTTACCTACAAATTCATTGGCAAACTGAATCCAGTCGTAGCCCGGAAATGCAACGGCATGCGCATTGAAATTGCCGGTTGCACCACCAAATTTCGCAGAGAAAGGAATATGTGCAAACAGTTGCACCTGTTCTTCCAGCCGTTCTACAAACACCATGATCTCCTTACCCAATATGGTTGGAGATGCAGCCTGACCATGTGTGCGTGCCAGCATAGGAACCGCTTTCCATTGCGAAGCAAGTGCGCGCAGTTCGTGCAGCAAGGCATGAATCATAGGCAGGTAATCTTTCTCTACATACTCTTTCCAGCTTAAGCGGTATCGCTGTGTTGTTAATATCCTGCGACGTGAGCCCGAAGTGCACCCATTCTTTGATGCTGTCTGTATCGGCAACGTTTATTTTTTCTTTGATAAAGTATTCTATCGCTTTTACATCGTGGTTGGTGATGGCTTCCGTTTTTTTCACTTCTTCCGCGTCATCGAGCGAAAACTGATCTACCATATTTCTCAGCAAAGTCAATACGGGCTGTGGCAAAGTGAAAAAACCCACG
Organism: uncultured Chitinophagaceae bacterium; assembly: GCA_963760045.1. Classification (GTDB taxonomy): domain Bacteria; phylum Bacteroidota; class Bacteroidia; order Chitinophagales; family Chitinophagaceae; genus Ilyomonas. Next base: position 521,076 of record CAVXBN010000024.1, on the reverse strand, counting down.
CTCTGCCAGCATAGCAAAATATTCTACCTCTACGTGCAGGCGATATTTCATCAATGCATATTCTGAAAACCAGGCAGACAAATGCTGCACCTGCTTGTAATAGCGGCCGTCAACAGGGGAAATAGCGGTAAGCGTGTGTAAATTCATTGCAACCAGTAGTATAAATTTTGCTAAAATATGAGAACCGGCAGCAGCGAAGTGCCGAATGCTTTTCTTTGCACGCAAAAATAAAGGGATTGGAGAAGATTAAAGTAGGCGCAGTGAGTTATTTAAACACAAAGCCATTATTGTATGGCATCACCAGGTCGGATGAGGTGATGAAAAGCATAGAACTCGTTACCGATTTCCCGGCTTCTATCGCAGCGATGCTGGTAAACGGTACTATTGATATCGGGCTTGTGCCGGTGGCGGTGATACCCAAACTCGAAGAATATTACATCATTGGCGATTATTGTATAGGTGCCGAAGGTGATGTGGCGAGTGTGTGCCTGTTTAGCGATGTGCCTTTGGAGGAAATAGACACCGTATTGCTCGACTACCAAAGCCGCACCTCGGTGAACCTGTGTAAAGTACTGATGAAACATTACTGGAACATCCATCCGCAATTGCAGAACGCGAAGGAAGATTTTCGCGAACACATAGAAGGCAGAACGGCAGGTGTAGTGATTGGCGACAGGGCGCTGGAACAACGCAGGCAATCGGCGTATGTGTACGACCTTGCCGGGGCGTGGAAAGCCTTTACAGGATTGCCTTTCGTGTTTGCAGCTTGGATTGCCAACAAACCATTGCCACCTTCTTTTTGCGAAGCATTTAATGATGCGAATGGTAAAGGCTTGCAGCATCTCGATGAAGTGATCAGTGAAAATCCGTATGATGTATATGACTTACATACTTATTATACAAAAAATATCAGCTACCAGTTAACTTCACAAAAACGAAAAGGGTTAGAACTTTTTTTGCAACTGCTAAAAGAGCTTGATAAAATACTGGTGTAAGCGTTATAGAAATAAAAAACAACTCTCTTCTGAAGGCTTTATGTGAATGGGGTTTTTTACCGCTTCTCTTTGTAGCACTTTCCTTTGGGATAGATTTGTTGTACGTTGGCAAACATTCATCATGACAAACAATATCACACTCATACTCATCCTTCACAACCGTCACAGCAATATAGACCGGCTGCTTGAATATTATAGCGGTGAAAGATTTCCCGATCATTATTGCGGACAGTTCCGCAGAACCACATCAGTTTACAGAAATGCAAGCCAATTGGCAACACATGTACCTGCCCGGCACAAGCTTTACACAGAAAATAGAACAGGTATTGCACGAAGTTACAACGACGTACGCAGCCATGTGTGCCGATGACGATTTCATTGTGACCGAGAGTTTGTGCGATTGTGTGCATTTTCTTGATGAACATAGCGACTATGCCATTGCGCAAGGCAAAGCCATTCGGTACGATAAAGAAAGTATTGCTACCGGCAATATCCGCTACCGGCTGCTGTATAACGAGACACATAATGTAGAAGAAGAAGACGCAAAACTCCGACTTCAGCACATGTTTCATCCATATCGCTCTGTGCTGTATGCCGTTTTCAGAACATCGGCTTTGCGCAATGCATTTTATGGTGCAGGTGAAGTAGTTTCACAGTTGTATCTCAACGAATATATTACTGCATTCATCCCCATATTGTCGGGTAAATACATCGAACTGCCTTTGCTGTACCAGGTGCGCGAATTTGCGTTGGATTCGGATGATAAAACAGCCGTGAACCTTGATAATATGGTAAACGAATCCAGGTATAGCCACGATTTATCCCGCTTCACTGCATTTATCATTCATCATACTTCTGCGCTTACAGGCATGAGCCTGGAAGAAACCGAAACGTTTATTCAAGCGATCATCACCGCATTTGCAAAGCAACTTTCCGACAACAGGATAGAAAAAATTAGTGTAAAGAAAAGAATAGGTGCACTGATACAAAATGTGCCTTTTATAGGCAAACAACTGATAGAAAAAAACCGCGCCCAGGAAACAGCAGCGCAGCTTCAAACCGTAGTAAGCACGGCGAAAGACAGGAAAGAGCTACAGCGTATTTCAGACTTGCTGATTCAATATCACCTCAAGAATAACTGAGCCTTTATTTTCTAAAACAAAAGATATTGAGCTGCACATCATAGTCTGCCGTATAGGAAGGTATAAACGGTGTCGGGTGTTTGTCGATGGCGTGTTTCAGGTAATAGCTATAACCATTGCGTGTAATGATATCCAGAATTTCGTTCAGCTCCTTGTTCTGGCTGAAAGTGCCATGATATTCCACAAACAGGTGATGCACGTTTGAAAGACTATCGGCAATGTCTTTCATCACGTCATATTCCGCGCCTTCTATATCTATTTTCAAAAAATCTACCTTGCGGTTCAGCATGTTTTTAAGCCTGATGGCCTGCACCTGTATGCCCCTGCTGCCCGGCTTTTTTTCTATGTGGCTCATCTGGCTGCTATTGCCCGAAAAGGTAAGCACCGTATCGTCTACCCACACGGCTTCTTTCCTTAGTTGCACATCCTTCAGCCCAAAAGATTCTGTATTTTTTTTCAGTAAGGAAAAGTTGGTTTCATCCGGCTCAAAAGCTACTATAGTTGCATCGGGAAACAAGCGTTTCAGGTACAACACACTAAGCCCGATATTGGCTCCGCAATCAATGATATAAGGCGATGACGGCAAAGTTTGTTTGTATGTTTCTTCTATAAAAATCTCGTCGAGGCTGTGCAGCATCTCGTCGCGATGATAGAAATGAAAGGCATGACCAAACAATTCGATAGACTGGAATTTCAGCATCGGGAGGTTTTTTATCACGCGAACCTGCCACCACGAAAAACCTGTTTTCGCAAATTTATTATCAAACAGTTTTGCCGTTTTTTTATAAACGCCGTTGCTTATATTTTTCAGTAAACTAATTGCTTTCATAACATAACAAGATGATACATTCAATATTTGTTGAACCAAAAATCCTTTGCTCCTTTCACGATTGAAACAGCTACACCCAACCTTTTTTTATTATACAGCAAATTATTCTTTATTCTGTTGAGCAACATCTTTTTTTCGTGTGCCACATCGTCGGGAAACTGTTTGCCATATTGCTTTTGCACAAATAAAAAGTTGCGTGTCATATAATACATCCGTTTGGGCGAATGCAGTGAACGTTGCGTTTTTTTGAGGCTTTTCAGCGACGTGTGCTCGCTGCTTGTGCCCAACCGGTGCGAAAGAAAAATATTGGCAAACTGCACTACGAGCAAATTTTGTTGCCTTGCCCGGTAGCAATAGTCAAAATCTACATCGTCTATAAATAGTCTTTCATCAAAACCACCAATGTCTTTGAACAGGCTAAGATTAATGATACTTCCCGAAGTGATGAGACGGTTTTTTTCAATGGGTGTGCAAATGCTTGCATCTTGCCCCGAAACTGCTCGTATTCCACACCAAACACGGCGGTTTTGCTTTTATTGGCATAGCTGCCCGCACATAGCAGGTAACGCTGCATATCGTCACCACCAAATTTAGAATCTTGGTCCATCGTCAGCAGCCAGTTATAATCGGCAGCGATTGCCAGTGCAGCCGCGTGGTTCAGCCGTTTGGCTATGCCCATGTTTTCGGCATCATGAATGATTTTTACATTATGCAAATGACGCAGTTGATCGGCTACGTGGCTCAGCTTTCCTTCTGTATTGTCGGCTACATACAGCATGTCGAGGTAAGGCAGGTAAGACAGAATGTTTTCCATTGTTTCCGCCGCCGGATGATACAAAATAACGACACCGCCTACACCCATAATGCTCCATTTGCCGCCAAATGTACTGCCTGCATGTTAGATATTCTTTTCCGCCCGTTTGTTTGTGTATAAAGCAGGGGCAGGAACACAAAAAAAGCCCTGCCAAAGCAGGACTTTTATTCACTTACACCACCCAATACATATCTATCACCTTGTGCCGAGCAATACGCCCAATACACCACCGGATAATGCGCCACCGGCAATAGATTTGATCTTTGCATTCTTCTCTTTTTTCAGACGATCCACTTCTTTGTCGCGGTCTGCAGTGCTCATGCGTTTATTGTTGCGGTAGTCGTATATGCGGCGGTCGTAGTCGCAGTTCATCCTGTCCATTTCTTCGCGCCTTGCCGCATCGTTATGGTTGCCGTTGCGTGCTACGCTGCCGTCATTGCCGCCGCGCATCACCACGGCACGCACTGGACGTTTGTTATTATTGCGTCCATCATCGTAGCGCGAATCGCGATACACCCGGTCGTCGTTGCGGTTGTCGCCAAACCTGCCGTTATTGTGTTTCGGCTTTTCATAACCTTTCTGTTTATGTGCCTTGTTGTCTTTATCATGGCAATGTGTTTCGCAGCAGCTACCATGCTGCGCAAACAATGTGGAGAACGATACGATCGCCACAAAAAATGTAAGCATCTTTTTCATATTCTAATCGTTTTATAATGATGCACATGTGATGCGCTTTATTAAGATTTGTTTAAGTGAAAAACTGTTAATGGCGGGTGAATGTGAGAAAGAAATTAACCGGCTAAAACAAAACAACTTTCCGCGAAAACCAAATAGCTATAAGTAGAAGGAAAAAGACTGTTTAAAACAATAAAACAACATCTCGAAGGAAGATATGTACTGCTTGCAATAAGATAATAACTGCTCCCGATAAGAAATTATCTGCTCCGTAACAGCAGGCAGCCAATTGCGTAGAGTAATTTTTTGTAAACGCGAACCAATATTCTGCAAACACTATTTTGCCGCAGGCGCAAAAAAAAGGGAAGCACTCACGGAGCACTTCCCTTTGCCACATTGCATCCTGCCATCAGGCTACTTTGTTCAGCTCGCCCACATTCATTTCTTCAGCCATAAAATGAGCTTTTTTCAGTTTCTTTTTCTGAAACCGTTTTTTCATGTCTTCATAAATGTTTTTGGCAGCGGGCACCCTGCGCCCGGCTGCAAGCTTCACATTGCTGTAGTAGCTAAGCAGTTGTGTAAACGCTCCGTTTCCAGCCGCCATGCGCGTATCACTCACCAGCGAATAGTATTCGATCAGCTGGTTTTTGAACGCATTGAGCGCGGCAAAGTTGGCAACATCTGTTGTAAGTGCCTTGCTGTTCATGTAAGGCGGCACAAACTCAGGGTTGCTGCCTACATATTCTACGCCTTTGCTGACAAAGGCTTCAGAGCCGTCGCTCACTTTTAGCAACGCACGGCGATCTGCAGGCGTGAGTGCCTGCAAATAAGGACTGAGAAGTGCAAAACTTTGTTTTAGTAAATCTAAGGCTTCGGTTTGCACGGTGGCAGGTATCGCCTGCGGGGTCGGCATTTCTGTGGTCATAACATTGGATTTATAGATGAGCTATAAAGATAAAACCCAACATAAAAACGCAGAACACATCTATACGATTTTAATGTTATATTAATTTATCGTATGTGTGAGCCTATTCCATTTCAGCATTGTGATGTGGTTTCTTCAACGTTTGCGTGTAATGATGCAGAAGTAAACTTTTGAGTTGTAATCTGCCAACAATTTGAAAGTTAATCCGTAACCAGGCTGCATTGCTGTTACTTCTTGAAAATAAAGTAAACGGCAAGCACCAAAAACACAAACCCAATCAAATGATTTAGCCGTAATGTCTCGTTTTTAAAAGCCAGCAGTGTAAACACGGTAAAAACGATTAACGTAATGACTTCCTGTATCACCTTTAACTGCCAAAGAGTAAAGGGTCCTCCATTTTCAACAAATCCTATTTTGTTGGCTGGAACCTGAGCGGAATATTCCAGCAATGCGATGCTCCAACTAATTAAAATGACTCCCACCAAACTGAGGTTGGAGAACCATGGAAATTGTTTGAATTTTAAATGTCCATACCAAGCCACAGTCATAAATATGTTAGATAAAACTAACAGTCCAATTGTGTAAACGCCTTTCATACGTCAAAGTTATTGGTTAAGGTAAATGGTCACACTCGATGCAGGTAACTCTTTATTTAAGAATTTGAGGTTTGATTCAAAAATAATTCCCGAAAACTTTCGTTTCCAAATCGCTTAACGCAAAACTTTTATACTAAAACAAAACTCACCTTATGAACAAACGGTTCTTTTCTTCCCTTTTGCTGGCATGTATATGCATCTATAGCTGCCAGAAAGATGCACCCGAAAAATTTAAACCGGAAGTATTCATCACCGCTCCTGCTACCGACACTTTCCGCTACGAAACCGACAGCCTGTTTCTCTCAGGATCGGCTACCGACAAGGACGGCACCATTGCCGGCTACCTGTGGAGCTATGTATCCGGACCTTCCTTACCGGATATTCTTACACCCGGGCTGCCCGAAACCTACATCACTTCGCTGCGTGTAGGCACCTATGTGTTTCAGCTAATGGCTACCGACAATGAAGGTCTGGTAGGTGTGGCCATGGATACCATTACGCTGGTGAAGCGCGAAGAAATGCACACACTGGTGCTAAACAATACGCTGAACATTCATGAGCTTCTTATTTCGGGCAACGAAGGCTGGGACATCAGCGACAGCGTAACCACAGAACTGAGCGCTTATAACTGGACACACAGCGGCAATCTCAACTATGGTAAATCTGCCTTTAAGTTCGACTTCCTAACGGTTCCTGCCGGTGTGAAAATTGTATCGGCAAAGCTGAGCCTGTATTCCAGTGTGCATCCTAAAAATGGCAACCTGCAGGATGCTAACTATGGCACTCAAAATGCCCTTTACCTCGAAAGAATTACCAGTAACTGGAACAACTTTACAACCGTGCAAACTGCACCAACCACAGATGTTGCCAACCACATTTCGATACCGCAAAGCAATAATGCGCAGGAAGACCTTATAGATATAGACGTAACGGATATGGTGAGAAAAATGATGACAGACAACAACTATGGATTTATGATCCGTATGCAGGAAACACCCATTTACAATTCGCGCATTTTTACAGGCAGCCGCAATACCGATGTAAGCCGGCATCCAACACTTACATTGGTGTATAACCTGTAGCCAAACATCTTAACAGACAACAGGGTGAAGCAAAAGCAAACATACAGCGGCTTCACCCTGTTTCTTTTAAACGTTGGGTATCTTCCAACACTGAGGATAATGAAGGATCAGAACATCCATATTGCTATCTTCAGAACAGAACTTTACCGTACAAGCTGCTTGCCTTAGCTTTGCGCTCCACATGACAAAGTCACCGTCTACACCATTCCTCTCGGTTTGCATTCCTGCCTACAAGCGAACGCACTACCTGAAGCGGCTGCTGCAAAGCCTTACGGAGCAAAGCTTCCGCGACTTTGAAGTGATTTTATCTGACGACAGCAACGACGATTCGGTACAAAAACTCGCCGAAGAATACAGCGGGCTGCTTCCTCTCTCCTACTATCACAATGCAAAAGCGCTGGGCACACCTGCCAACTGGAACTTTGCCATCGGCAAAGCAAAGGGCGAATGGATAAAGCTGCTGCACGATGACGACTGGCTCGATTCGCCTGCATCATTGCAAGCCTTTGCAGATGCTACCAAAGAAAACAAAAAATTTATTTTTTCGGCCTATACCAATCATTTCGAAACCACGCACAATACAGAAGAGGTGTCGCTGCCTTCATTTTTTAAACAAAAAATAAAGACCAATCCATCGCTGCTCATCGTAAAAAATGTGATTGGTCCGCCGAGTGTTACGCTGGTGCACCGCTCCATTGCCGAAAGCTATGATGAAAGGCTGAAGTGGCGGGTAGATACAGATTTTTACGAACGTGTGCTGCGCAGCGAAGGCGATTATCATTATATCAGCAAGCCGCTTATCAATGTTGGTATCAGCGAATCGCAGGTTACACAATCCTGTCTTTACAAGCCGGAAGTAGAACTTCCCGAAGGGCTTATTTTACTCCGCAAATATGGCGTTTCCTCTCTCAGCCATATCCTGGTATACGACGCATGGTGGCGACTGTTTCGCAACATGAACATAAAAAGCGAAGCAGACCTGATGAAGTATACCAATGAGCCGTGGCCCCGCATCATCACTACAATGCTGAAACATCTTGCGCGTGTGCCTGTGCCGCTGCTGCAAAGAGGTGCAACGTCCAAGCTGATGATGAGTGTGTCTTTTGTCTTAAACAGGAATAAAATATAATCAGCCCGTGTTATCTATTCTCATTGTCAATTACAAATCGGCTGCGCTTATCAAAGATTGCATTCAGTCGCTGATGACACACAGCATCGGGTTTCCGTTTGAGATCATCGTGATAGACAATGCGTCGAACGATAACAGCGAAGAAACGCTGAAAGCAGCATTTCCTTTTATCCGCTGGATACAAATGGGCTACAATTCGGGCTTTGCACGTGCCAATAATGAAGGCATCCGGCAATCGGCAGGCGATACAGTTTTGCTTCTCAATCCTGATACTTTGGCCACCGACGCATCGGTACAGCAATGCTACGAAGCTTTGCAAACTTCGCCTTATGTAGCCTGCGGCGTACAATTGCTGAATGCCGATGGCACACCACAGATATCGGGCAACTATGCCATGAAAGGTGGCTTGAATTACCTGCTTCCTCTGCCCTATGTAGGTGCGGTGATGAAAGCGGCTGCTGGCTTGATGAATGTAAAAAAACCAAACGTTCCCAATACCAGTACCACTACTGAAGTAGACTGGATAAACGGTGCTTTCCTGATGGTAAAAAAAGAGGTTTTGTCCCGGTCGGGGTTGATGGATGAAGACTTTTTTTTGTATGCCGAAGAAGCTGAGTGGTGCAGCCGCCTGAAGCAATGCGGAAAGCTGTGCATCTTTGGCCAGTTTACCATCATTCACCTGCAGGGCGAGGTGTCGAATGATGCTTTTAACAGCACGGGCAAAGGTTATTACAACCTCTTTGATAAACGGGGTTTGCAGATTATTCTATCCAATCTTGTCCGCATCCGCAAACAGTTTGGCGTAGCCTGGTTTCTGTTTATTTTAGGGGTATACACAGTAACGATTGTTATATTCCCGACAGTGGGTTTTGCGCACCAGTTACTGGCTCCAAAAAAGAAGCTCAACATCTATAGCCACTGGATAGGATTTACAAAAAACGTTGGCTTTGTATGGCAAAAGCTGGGTATTATTTTAAAAAATGAGCCCTATTTCTATAAAGTACTTTAAAGATGCGTCGTAATCACCTGCAGTATCTTGTTGGTGATATTATCAATATAAAAATGTTCGTAAAAGAGCGGGGGCATTTGGGCATTGTTACCTGCAGCCTTTATAATCTGCATAGCAAATGACTGCCAGTCGCCATCTTTTACTATAGACAGCTTACCGCCGCACCATGCAGCATCTACGCCTGCGGCACCACTTTCGGCCGATACCGCATTTGCGCCGGCAGCCAGAGCTTCTACCAGTTTTGTTTTGATTCCGCCGCCTTCCGTCACAGGATTTAGAAAAATATCTGCTGCTTTATTATACAAGAAAATATCATCCACATAATCGAGAAACACAACGTTTTTTATCCCCGCTTCTTTCCACGTCGAAGGAATGTCTTTGCCACAAATAATAAGTGTAAAATCGAAGGACTGCTGGTGCAGAAAGGGAACTACCTTCTCCATCAGTACAGTAAGAGCAGTTGCATTGGGCTGGTAGCCAAAACTTCCGTTGAAGAGCAAAAGATTGGTTGTAATGGGAATGCCAAGAGATGAGCAAACGATAGCTTTCGCGGTTTGCCTTTCGCCGGCAGTTGGTGCAGTTGCCACTTCTGTACCATACGGAGCTACAAAGCTGGTATTTGCATTGAGCTTGTAAGTTTTTATCGCGTAATCCCTGTCTTCCCCGGTCATGAAAAATACAAAATCGGCACACCGGCACACCCATCGTTCATAATGCCAGAGCACTTTCCACCAAGGTTTTCCAATGGTTTTAAACCGGATGCTTTCTATGTTGTGCGCATGCACTACGAGCGTGAGTTTGTGTTTGCGTTTCAGGTAGGTGCACATCCATCCCATATACGGATGTTCCAGCACAATATGCGTAATGTGAAGTTGGCGGATAATGTTGTCAATCTGCTTTATGTATGAAACATTTCCATACCGGGTAAAACGATTGCTAAACAATTTGATGAGCGAATAGCCGGACGCTTCGGATGAGTCGTTGTTTTGGGTAGATACAACCGTAACACTTGTTTTTTTTCCTAAAGATCTGTACAACTGCTCGATAGCTTTTTGACCACCCATACGTGCCGGTAGAAAACAATAAGGAACAATGCCAAGTAGCTTTAGTTTTTCCATAGGTAGCAATACGCTGTAAGACAAATATTGACAATTGTTGTACCACATACCCGGAGCGTTTTACATTCAAACGTGTATGATAGTTCACAAAATTGTAAGCCTGCTTTATCAATTAATTTATAAGAAACGCTGATTAAAAATCCGCTCCATGGAGCGGATTTTTAATCATAATGTACGATGGTGAGAACCCGCAAATCCAATGTCAAAGTAACAAGCTTATGATTTCTACTTTCACATTCCCTATTGCTCCATTTACAAATGTTGATTATGATTTTTCAACAGGCACACGCTGCGTCAATTTGCGCCAGCCATACGCTACTGCACCCAGCAAAATGAGGATGAGCAATGCAAACGCTACGTAGTTGAATATCTGCCCGGAATAATACAATGCCGGCTCAAATGCAAATTTGATTTCGTGTTTACCTGATGGAATTGCCAATCCTCTCAGCACATAATTGACCTTGCAATAGTCTGCTTTTTTCCCGTCGATATAGGCATTCCAGCCGGCGGGGTAATACACTTCGCTAAACACGGCAAATCCATTGGCACTATTCTCTGAGGTATAGGTTACCACATCATTGCTATAGCTCTTCACTTTAATACTTGCTGATGAATCTGCAGGAGTTACGTTGCCTGCTGTTTTTTCAAAACTTCTGTCGACTACCGCTGTTTTCGCTGGATCGAAATCCGTGATGGCGTTCATTTCTTCCACCGGTCCATTCACATATTTGATGTTGTTTACAAACCAGCAGGCGCCCATAGCACTGTCGTTTTGCTGAACGGTAAACTGGTTTTGCTGCTGTTGTGTCGGCTTCAGGAAATATTTGGTGTCCAGCATATTGAGCACGTTCATATTCAGCTTGTCCGACAACTGGTTTTCTATCAGGTCCTGGTAGATGCGAAGCTTCGCCGGGCTGTAGCCACCCACACATCGATACGTATATGCCAGTATCGACTCCTGGTAGCGGTCGGGAGCCAAATTGAACACACGGAAATGTGGGTCTTTGTCAGCTTGCAAAGATTGGTTGGCAGAATACGGGTTATTGGGATCTGCAACAAGACTAATGTTGAAATTGGCACTGTAGGTTTCAGGCTCCTGATAATTGTCGCTGCTTAAGTAGTTGCTGTCAAGGGCAAACAAATCAATAGTATTGATTAACAGCAAAGCAGCAACAATAGCTACTGGCTTTAGTTTACTGCGGCTGTAGAGATAAATAGCCGCGACAACGATTAGCGCAAAAAAGATAGCCCGCAGCAAACCGCTTCCAAACATGGCTTTTCGCTCTTCCACCAGCGCATTTACAATCACGCGGCCAAGATCGCCGCCACTCTGCGGGTTGCTGTAGGCCTGTAATATCTGCGCATCTATCTGGCTGCTATAATCATTGGCTAAATAAATAACAAAGATGGCAGCAAACACACCGCCAAGCGTATATAAAATCTTTTTGAAAGGAATGTTTTTAGGCGCAAACCTGCCTGAGTAAAACAAAGACTGCAGGCACAAAACTGCCAGTAAAGGAAACAGCAGTTGCGGAATTACAAGCGACATGGAAGGCGCCCTGAATTTATCGTACAAAGGCATGTAATGAAACAGGAAGCCGTTAAAATCGGGCATGTATTTACCAAACGACATAAGCACTGCAAAGAAGGATGCAGCAAATATCCACCAGCGATCTTCGTTGGGCACAACCACCATACCGATTATAAAAAGGATGCAAATAATAGCACCTATATACACCGGGCCTGCGGTGGAGAGAATGCCCCCCCAATAGGTTGGCAAAGATTGCGATAGCTGCGCGGCACTGCTTTCAGGAACACCCTGCGCCGTGAGAGCAGCGGCTACTTTGCTGTTTTCACCGAAGGTTAAACTGCTGTTTTCGCCAAAGGCTTTTGGCATCATCATCATCAGGAATTCGCTTTTCCCCAGGCTATACTGAAATGCATAATCTTCGTCGAGACCTTCGGTTTTTACTTCCTTCAACTGACCATCCGCCACATCAAGTGTTTTGCCACCACGCATGGTGTACTTGGTGTATTCGGATGTAATGAGCAGGTTAACGGCAGAATTGGCAACACCGATGATACCGGCAAATAATGCAAGGCCAAGTGCAATGCCCATATGTTTCCATTCCTTGTTTTTAATCCAGAAATATAGATACGACAAAGTGAGAAAACCAACGGCTATCAGCAGGTAATAGTTGATTTGGGGATGATTGGCAAATATCTCCAGCGAAGCGAAGAGCGCTGTAACGGCAAGTCCTACCACGTAACGTTTGCGGTACAGCAAAACTAACCCTGCCAGCATTCCCGGCATGTAGGCAATGGCGAGCATCTTGGTTTCATGTCCTACTGATATGATTACCGGGTTGTAACTGCAATAGGCAAAAGCCAGAGAACCAAGCATTGCCACTAATACATTGCTGCCATACGCCATGCAGAGAATATAAAAGCAAAGACAGCATATAAAAAAGAAACTTGCCGGTTTTGGCAAGCCTAAAGAAATGATTTTGTGCAGCCATGGCATCTGGGTTTTGGTATCCATCGCTATCACATAATTGGGCATACCACTAAACAAGTGCGTATTCCAAAGCGGGTAGTTGCCATGCTGTTCCCGATACGTAATGGCATCCTGCGCCATGCCCTGCCAGTGCACCACATCTGACTGTTGCAACACTTCGCCCTGCAAGGCAGGTTTGCAATATATAATAGCAACAAGAATGAATACAACGATGGCGATGATGTGCGGAAGCATTTTTTTCCACGAAAAATTCTTCATACAATTTTTTATGCTGGTGGCAAACCTAAATCATGTGCCGTAGATGTCAAAAGAATATAAATGAGGAATGGTTAAGAGAACGAAAAATTAAAAATTGAAGAGTCAGAATGGATAAGCTGACATTGGCGGCTCCTTTTCGCTGTACAATGTCTTATTTACTTTTACATTTGACCTTTTACTTACACCTTTATCTCATGCGCTGGCTGGTAACATTGGCAAAAGCCGCTTTCATTTGTAATATTGCATTCCTGCTTTGCCTGCTCATTTCTGTTACCAAAAACTTTATTCCCTCCGAAATGCTCAAAGGGCTTGTTATCATTCTGGGTCTCGTGTTGTCGTTTGCTGTCAATTTTGTTGTGCACATTGTGGAAATAGTACTGGCAGCCATGCGGCGCCTTCTCCGGCTGTACTTTGGCTGCGGGCGTTTAACTTTGTTGTTTTTGCATTACAAATCGCTCACTTTTTCATTTATAGCAATGCCCGATATTTTTAAAGACAAATCCTCTACACTATTTATCGCCATTACTGCCTTCTTTGTTTCCAATGCATTAATCGCAGAATGTATAGGCACTAAAATTTTTTCGCTCGAAAAATTGTTTGGTTTTGCACCAGCCAACATTTCCCTGTTTGGGCAAAGCGGACTTTCCTTCAACCTTACCTGTGGGGTGCTGCTTTGGCCGCTAGAGTTTGTGATCACCGATATTGTAAATGAATATTACGGTATACGAGCCGTGCGTCGCATCAGCTACACGGCAGTTGCTCTAATTAGCTATGCGTTCCTGATGTTTTATGCCAGCATTCACCTGCCGGCGGCAGATTTCTGGATTGGTTCGAAACAGCCGGATGGTGTAAGTGATATGCGTGTGGCGTTTGATGTTATTTTCGGACAGGGCTTATGGATTATTGTCGGCAGCCTTACCGCTTTCCTTGTAAGCCAGATTATAGATGTAACTATTTTTCACCGGATTAAAAAAGTTACGGGATCTGGTAAAGTATGGCTACGGGCTACCGGTTCCACTCTTGTATCACAGCTTGTCGACAGCTTTATCGTGTTGATCATCGCTTTTAAACTTGGCAGTAACTGGACATGGACGCAGGTAATTGCAGTTGCCATTCTTAATTACAGTTATAAATCGGTAATGGCTATTATCCTGACGCCTGTAATTTATTTTGCCGAAGGCAGAATAGACAAATATCTCGGCAAAGAAAAAGCTGCGCAGATGAAAGCGAATGCGATGCAAACGGGCGCAACAAAAGGACTGCAGGACATTCCCGTAGCAGGGTAAGCAATCTTGAGCGGGGATTTTCTGCATTACAAAGGCATAATTAAATTATCTTTATGCGAAGCAAAAAAGGTTCACATGATTTATAAAGCGTCGCTCGACAGAACATCGAAAGTGGTTACCGTGTTGATATCGGTGCTGTTTTTTGTGATCATTGCCATTCAGTTATCCGTTTATATTGAGTATCGTAGTTGGCCGTCGCTCGCAACTTCTGTTCTCCTGTTTGCTATATATTTTCTTGCCTATCTCTTTAGCCCGGTAAACTACAGGATAGAGCGCAACAAAATCGTGGTGCATCGTCCCGGATCGGACATTACCATACCCAGAAATGATGTAAAACGAATAGAACTGCTGGCTGCGCAAAAGCTCAAAGGTAGTATCCGCACCTTTGGTGCCGGAGGCTTGTTTGGCTATTTCGGTCAGTTTATGAATTCGGAACTGGGATGCATGACATGGTATGCCACAAAGCATCGCAAAAAAGTGGTACTGATAGAGCTGCAGAACAACAAAAAAATCATTATCACGCCCGACGAGCCTGAACAGTTTATAGAGCAAATGCAACTTGCCGCCTGAGACTTTTCCCTTTGATGAATCTCTCCTTTTTTTCTGCATGGCTATCGGCATTTTTGTATTGTAAAGATTAACAAATCCGTTATATTCTCCATTCTTTATAACCCGTTGATAGCTTACATTTGTTAGCCATAAAATTGAGCGTAAGCATGTTTCATAAGTATGTGTTAGTGGTATTGTGCAGCCTGTTGGTGTTTGTTTCGCGCAGCCAGTCGATTGCATATTCAGAACCGGATAGAAATGATGTCAGGAATCTTGGAATTTGAAATTATCGGCAAACTGAACAACCAGTTTCTGATCTATAAAAACAACCGGGGCAATTTTACAGTTTCTGTGTATGACGAAGAAATGAAACAGGTAGCCAATGAAAAGCTTGATTTTCTACCCAACCGTGTGCTGAGTACCGACATTCTGGCTTACCGAAACTTTTTTTATCTTTTTTACCAATACCAAAAACGAAATGTGGTGTATTGCATGGCAGCAAAAATGGATGCTGACGGCAAACTGATGGGAGATGTGCGTGAGCTTGATACTACGCTTATTAATGTGTTTATGAATAACAAAGTGTATTCGTTGTTATACAGCGAAGACAAGCAGAAAATAGCGTTTATAAAAATCAACACGAAAGAGCAGAACTTTAACCAGGTTACAGCACTCATTTTTCAACGAAGATTTGCAGTTGCAGAAAAAATCGGTCATGAATATCAACATGCCGGAACGCAATAATTTTCTTACGGAATTTAATATTGACAACGACGGCGATTTTGTGTTTATAAGAGCGCAGGCAATTCGAAACAGGACAATATTTCCGATATTACGCTGATTACCAAAAAAGCGATTCAGTTGCAGCCGCAACTGTTTAGTGTACTGACCAATCGGGTATATCTCGATGATATCAGGCTTAAAGTTGACAATGAAAATAAAAATTATCTCATTAGCTTCTTTTTTCAGTAAAAACAAGCGTGGCAATGTGGATGGTCTTTTTGCATCGCTCTACAGCAAAAGTGCCGACAGTATTGTTTCGACAACTTATACCGCGTTTGACGAAGACTTGCGAAATGAAGCCAGAAGCGGAGGCAATGCCAAATATGCGTTCAATGATTTCTTTCTGCAAAATATAGTGATGCGAAAAGATGGCGGCTATGTTGTAGCAGCCGAATCGGTGTATTCTATCGTCACGCGGCAACCAGTTTAACCGCTGGGATTATTATAACAATTACAATTCGGGGCTGCTTAGTTCACCTTATTACTACAGTCCTTTTAGTTCTTACAGTATGTTGGGATATTACCCGTGGTATCGCAGTGGTTTTGGCTATAACAACACACGCTATTTTGCCGATAACGTAGCACTTCTATCCTTTGATTCTACCGCAAATCTTACCTGGGCAAATGTGATACACAAATCGCAATACGACGATAATACAGACGATTTTATTGGCTATGCAACGATGAATACCGGTAACGAAGTGCATTTTTTGTACAATGAAACAGAGCGGAAAAATGTTTTGCTGTCCGATCAGAAAATAACCCCGGATGGCAAAGTACAACGTACACCTACTTTAAAGAACCTAGACCGTGGTTATGAATTCATGCCGAGGCTGGGCAAAGCAGGTGGCTGCCAAACAAATGATAATTCCCTGTACCTACAGGAATTATATTTGCTTTGCAAAAGTTGACTTTCAATAAAACTACGTGGTATCTATTTTTCGGGAACAATCGTCTGTTAGTGTATTTTGGTTAATTGCTTTAAGTATTGTTATTACATAGTCATTTCTTCTGGTTCCGCCCCGGAATGTGTTTGTTGAGCAACGACTGATGTGTGGCTTCAATCTTTCCTGCGCCGCTGGCGTCTTTACCGACGGTGGGGCTTGTTATTTTATATCATGCTATTATCATTGTACAGGCACTGCGCATCAGCGCAGTGATGAACAATTTGCGCATGTTTCCCAAACTGTATTTTGTGCCGTCGCTTGTGCTACCTGCTGCTCACCGCGCTTGTACCCGTTATGGAATAATATTTCACCTGCGCTCATTACTTAACTTTGCTGTCATCTGGCTTTTTTCACTGATGGCACGAATGTACAATTCGCCACAGGCCAAACCTTTGATTTACAATGTTGGTTTTCTAACCGGTTTTTAGCTCTTGTCTATTCGCCAGCATTGTTTTTAGTGGCCTGCGCTTTTTGCGCTGGCATTGTTTCGCGCGTTTCGGCCCAATGAATGGTTTGTATTGTTGCTTGGCGTGATTACACCTGCGTACCTGTTTGGCTTCCGTTTTATTTTTAAATGATAAATTTCCCTTCTTTTTCAGTTTCCTTCCGCATTTTCACTGGCATTTACCTGCTAGTCAATAAGGCATCTCTGCTTATTTGTAGCCTGTGCAGGCGGCGCCTTGCTTATTGTCTCAGGCATTGTTGCCTGGCAGGGCAATACGGGAAGAATGGTTATTCAAATCAGGCGTTGCTGGGCGTTGTTGTTTTATATGTTTCTGTTCAGCATTCCCTTGTTGTTTGGCATGCGGGGCGATGGCTTTATCTGCACTTGCTGCTGGGCATGGTTCCCGCAGCGGCTTTGCCAGCAATACATTTGTGTATTCAAAAAATATGCTGTTTCAGTCGATTTTGTTCTGGCTGATTATTTCGTTATTATTTTCAACAATTGGTTTTGGCTTAAAACTTAAACGCGTTATTAACTCGTTGCCTTTATTTTTGCTATTCAATTTTCATTTATGAAATTTGGTGTTGTTGTTTTTCCGGGCTCCAACTGCGATCGCGATATGCAGGATGCACTTTCGCAGGATCTGAACAAAGAAGTGGTGATGCTTTGGCATAAAGACAAAGACATCAGCATGTTTAGTACCGACGATTGCATTGTTTTGCCCGGCGGCTTTTCGTATGGCGACTACCTGCGTTGTGGTGCCATTGCCCGTTTCAGTCCGATGATGCAAAGTGTAATTGACTTTGCCAACAAGGGCGGTAAAGTGTTGGGCGTATGCAATGGCTTTCAGATTTTGTGCGAAGCAGGTTTGCTTGCCCGGTGTTTTGCTGGGAAATGGTCACCGCCAGTTTGTTTGTAAAAATGTATTTATTACCAACGGCGATCAGTCCGTGTTTTAAAAATTCCGGTAGCGCATGGCGATGGACGGTTTTATGCTGATGATGCTGTTCTTGACGATACTGGAAAGCAACAACCAGGTTATTTTCCGCTATTGCGATGAAAAGGGAAGTATTGGCGAATGTAAATGATATTGATCTTGCATTTAACCCCAATGGCGCTATCCGCAATATTGCAGGCATCAGGAATAAAGAAGGAAATGTATTTGGTATGATGCCGCACCCTGAACGAGCCACTTCTTCACTATTGGGTAATACCGACGGGCTGAAAGTATTTTCTGCACTTGGATTAAATTAAAATGACAAACATGAAATCGAAGTTTTACTTATTTACTATTGACTTTTTTTATCGGCATCCTGTGCTGCACAGGCACAATCTGAAAGCCTGGTAAAATGGTCGTTTTGCGCACATAAAAAAAGCGATAAACTATATGAAGTGATAGCTACAGCAACGCTTCCCAAAACATGGCATATCTACTCGCAGGCAACACCCAAAGGCGGACCTGTGGCTACCAAAATTTCTTACAAAACCAATCCGTTGCTTTTGATTGATGGTGCTGCCAAAGAAACCGGCTCACTGAAAACAACGCATGACCCTGTGTTTGATGTAGATGTAAAATATTATAACGACAAAGTTGATTTTGTACAGGTTGTAAAACTGAAAACACCTGCAACCACCAGTCTTAGCGGCACAGTAGAATACATGATCTGCAACGATGAAAAGTGTCTTGCCACCCACCAAACAAGCTTTTGATATCAAATTCCAATAAGCACTACGGAATGAAGTATGTTTTCCCGCTCATTATTGGGCTTTTTTTCTCCTGTATCTGCTTATTGTCAACCTCATATAAACTGGTCTTTCCAGCTTACAGAATAACTGATGACAGCAGTTTCTACGCTGCAGGGCACTGCCAATATAGAAAATGGCTGGTATGGCTATGGCGCAAATACAGCCATTGACGGATTAATCTCCGGTAACGTTTACTTTTCGATTACGAAAATGTAGGCTGCGGAGGGACCGCTCACGTATAACATCAGCCCAGTTGTTATCAATGACAGCATCTGGCAGCAAAAAGTAAATGCATATATTGGCAACGTTTCCTTTTCACAAACCATCATTATTCATGGCACAAAGCCGCCCGTACTGAAAGGCACCGCGACCATGAGTGTTGCAAGTGGCACTGAATTTTATGCTGTAGAAGAGCCTTTTTCTGTAGCGGTGGAAGGTGCGGCAGGCTGGCAGCATACTGCGTTCCTCTATCAAGCTTATCTTCTATCGATATCAATCAAGCCCATTGCAGAATGCGGTCAAAAAAACGAAGCTTCTGAAAGTCTGCTTACCGTTTTTTTTCTTGGTTTTCTGGGCGGGTTCAGTAGCCTTGCTTACACCCTGCGTATTCCCGATGGTACCTGTAACGGTTTCCTTTTTCACCAAACGATCGCCCTAACCGCAAAACCGGCATCCGCAATGGTATTATTGTATGGCTTTTTTATCTTCCTTATTTACGTTTGTATCAGCATCCCTTTTCATATCATTGGCAATGTGAATGCCCAAATCTTTAATACCATTGCCACCAATGCTTGGCTCAACATCCTATTTTTCATTGTGTTTATCGTGTTTGCCATTTCATTTTTTGGGTATTTTGAAATCACGCTGCCCGGATCTATTGCCAACAAAGCCGATGAACGAAGCAGTGTAGGGAGCGTTGGCGGCATTTTTTTCATGGCACTTACACTTACCATTGTTTCATTTTCCTGCACCGGTATTATTCTCGGTTCCTTGCTGGTAGGCGAAGTGAGCAATGGCGCCTGGCCACTTACTATGGGTCTGGCAGGCTTTGGCGTAGCACTGGGTTTACCTTTTGCCATTATTTGCCATTTTCCCATCTCTGCTCGCTTCTTTACCCAAATCGGGCGGCTGGCTTGATACGGTCAAAAAAGTACTGGCATTTATAGAAATTGCGCTGGCGTTTAAGTTCTTGTCAAGCGCCGATTTAGTGATGCACTGGGGCTTGCTGAAACGCGAAGTGTTTGTGGCCATTTGGATTCTTACCGGATTAGGATTATCCCTTTACCTGTTTGGTATTTTACGATTGCCACACGATTATAAAGGGCAAAAAATATCGGGCGCAAGAAAAGCAGTGGGCGTGATTGCCCTTTTATAACGCTTATACCTCGTGCCGGGACTTACGCAAAGCAAAAGCACAAACCTGAGCCTTGTAAGTGGCATATTTCCACCGCTCTCTTATAGCATTTATGGAAAAGAAAATGCGAAAGGAAAAACGGTGGAACCCAATGTTATCAATGATTTTGATAAAGCAATGGAGATGGCAAGTGCGCAAAACAAACCTTTGCTCATTGACTTTACAGGCTGGGCATGTACCAACTGCCGCCGCATGGAAGAAAATGTATGGAGCGTGCCCGAAGTGAGCAAATACATGCAGGAAAATTTTATCCTCGTCTCCTTGTACGTAGACGACCGGGAAAAGCTTCCTGTGCTCGAACGGACCACGTATAAAAAAGCCAACGGGAGCAAAACCGATATTACCACTACCGGCGATAAATGGTCGATGTTTGAAGTTGAAAATTTTGCGCAGACATCGCAACCGCTCTATGCTATATTAAACAGCGACGGCAAACTGGTGAATCACCCGGTGGGCTACACAGCCGATCCAAAGGAATACTTGAAATGGCTGACCTGCGGTAAGGAAACCTTTAACAAGAAATAAATGCAAGGCTGTGTCAAAACAGGCTTTGAAAATTCTCTACTATTTTTACAGGCAAATAAATACTCGCACAGATGAATGTACCCAGCATGAGTGACATGATGGCAAATGGTGAAACGCCCGAAGTATTGTTTTGGGTAGGCTGCGCCGGCAGTTTCGATCAGCGTGCGCAAAAAATAACCCGTGCATTTGCCAGCATTCTCAATAAGGTGGGAGTAAAATATGCCATTCTCGGAAAGGAAGAAGCATGCACCGGCGATCCTGCCCGGCGTGCCGGTAACGAATTCCTGTTTCAGATGATGGCTTACAACAACATCCAGATTCTGAATGGTTACGGAATTAAAAAGATCGTTACAGCCTGTCCTCATTGCTTCAATATTTTCAAAAATGAATATCCTGAACTTGGCGGCCATTACGAAGTGATACACCATACCACGTTTCTTCAGCAACTCATAGATGACGGAAAAATAAGATTGAAAGAAGGTGGCGCGTTTAAGGGAAAACGCATCACGTTCCACGATAGCTGTTACCTTGGCAGAGCCAACGGTATTTATGAAGCTCCGCGAAAAGTGCTGGAAGCCCTCGATGCCGAACTGGTGGAAATGAAACGGTGCCGCAGCAAAGGATTGTGTTGCGGTGCGGGTGGCGCTCAGTATTTTAAAGAAGACGAGCCGGGAAGCAAACGCATTAATATAGAACGCACGGAAGAAGCCCTGGCTACCTCTCCTTCTGTGATTGCGGCTGCCTGCCCTTTTTGTAACACGATGATGACAGATGGTGTAAAAAATGCAGAAAAAGAAGGTGAGGTACAAGTGCTTGATGTAGCTGAACTCATTGATATGAGTATGGAATAAAGCGTCATCAATCAAACATTTCAAGATTTTAATTGCTCCGTTGGATTACGTATTTCATGTTTCCTGATTAGTTTTTTTTCAAAAGCCCTCAATATGAACTTATTATTCGAACAATATATTCCTGACGATTTTCATCCGCAATCGCGTGTTTGGATTTACCAAAGCAGCCGCCGCTTTGCCATTTCCGAAGCTCTATCTATGGAATATTTACTGGAAGGGTTTGTAAGCGACTGGAAGAGTCATGGTGCTGAGGTTAAAGGTTATGCCAACCTCATTTTTGGCCAGTTTATCATCATCATGGCTGATGAAACGGCCGCAGGTGTAAGCGGTTGCAGTACAGATAGTTCGGTAAGACTGATCAAGCAAATTGAAGATCTTTACAAGGTAAATATGTTTGACCGGCAAATGCTTGCTTTTGTCATCAAAAACGAGATTCAACTACTGCCTATGGCTCAGGCGAAATACGCGGTCAATAACAGCTTTATTACACCCGACACATTGTATTTCAACAACCTTGTGGCTACAAAAGAAGAATTATTACAAAACTGGATTATTCCGGTAAAAGAAAGCTGGCTGGCTAAACGGCTACTGGTTTCTTAGCAGGTGTTCATCCGTTCAGCCTTACATTATCTCCCCAAATTCTCTCACTTTAACAGCAAAGCACTAATGCGCTTCGCGCGCAAACGGCATGGTAAAACCAATGCCTATCAAACTTTTGAGCTGCAAACCCGGGCTATTATTGTATTTCCCAAAAAGTTTTACGTTATCATCATAAATCATATCGAGACTATAGGACGCCGATAAAAATTTGGTGATTTTAAACGAGAACAGGTTTGTGATATACACATCCACATTCTGCGGTTCATTTGCATAATTGCTAAACAAATCCATTCGTCCTTTATAAGTAACCGTCTTTTTGATAGTGGTAAAATAATTGACCGATGCAAAAGCACCCACTTCATTGTAGGTGTGTTTGCCTTTGGGAACGCCATAGGCACCTTTATCTGATAGCCTGTTGCTGGCAACAAGCGTGGTGCGGTTGGTGAGCGGCGATACAAACAGCGAGAATGTTGGTTTGGGTTTATAGTCAAACCCTACCGAAAGAACAATATACGCCGGGGAAAACAAAGTAGAAGCCAAGTCACTGTTGTCGCGCGAATAGTATGTTCTGCCATCAAAAAATTGTGAGCGAAAGTTGAACAACGCTGAAGCAAAAATTTTATTGACGGTATCAATGCGGCGACCGTATTTTGATAAAAAGTCTATGCGGTCGTCGTTTTTGCGGCTGCCAAGCGAGGTGGTTTGAACAAAGCCAAAGTTAAAATCAAAACTATTATCCCATGTGTGCACAGTGCTTCTGTAAAACACAGAATAATTAAGATGGGTATTCAAGGCAAGTGAAAAGTTATCGCCGCCTGCCGACCAGTTGCTCAAAGAACCTTGTGCCAGATTTGCATTGATAGATCCTCCCCGCTTCCATTTCCACGTAGATGTATCATTTGCATCTTTTTTTACACTCCTGAAAATTTCGTTTGGCAATGTCCTGACCGGTATATCCTGACCTTTTGTGAAAGTAACAACACATATGAAAAAGATAGCGGCAACAAATCTGATCATTCTATCCATATTTGTGCATGAGCGGACAAATATACTTTCGATGTTAAAAAAAACTGCGGTAATCGTTCTGTCAATCTGACACTAACACCGTTTTTTGTTACTTTTGCCCACTCAATGAAAGTGATGGAGATACTAACGCTGAACACGAAAGCGCACGATGAACACAGACAGGGAGAAGCTTTTGCGCCTTTCACTGCCGATATAAATGAATACGAAAAGAAATTTTATATAGAAAGCTATGGCTGCCAAATGAATTTCAGCGATAGTGAAATTGTGGCTTCTATCTTACAAGGTGAAGGTTTTGGTGCCACCCGCAATTCGGAAGAAGCCGATATTATTTTACTGAATACCTGCTCTATCCGTGAAAAAGCGGAACAAACCGTAAGAAAGCGTCTCACAGAATTTCGCAAATCAAAAGAATCGAAGCCAGGTATGCTTATCGGCGTGCTGGGCTGCATGGCCGAACGTCTGAAATCCAAATTTTTGGAAGAAGAAAAACTGGTAGACCTCGTAGTGGGTCCCGATGCTTACAGAACCTTGCCCATGTTGATTCAGGAAGCAGAAACCGGACAAAAAGGCATTAATGTTTTGCTGAGCCGCGAAGAAACCTATGCAGACATTTCGCCCGTGCGCATCGATTCTAACGGCGTCACTGCATTCATATCCATCATGCGCGGATGCAACAACATGTGCAGCTTTTGTGTAGTACCATTTACACGCGGCAGGGAGCGCAGCCGCAGCGCGCATTCCATCATTGCGGAAGCGCAGGATCTTTACAGCCGGGGTTTTAAGGAAGTTACTTTGCTGGGTCAGAATGTGGATAGCTATTACTGGGTAGACGAAGCGGCAGACAACACAATCACATTTGCCAAACTACTGGAATTGGTAGCGCAGGTAAGCCCGCAATTACGTATTCGCTTCAGTACGTCGCATCCAAAAGATATTACGGAAGAAGTGTTGCACACCATGGCGAAGTACGATAACATTTGCAAATACATTCACCTGCCTGTGCAAAGTGGCAACAACCGCATACTGCAACTGATGAACCGAACCTATACCCGCGAGTGGTATATGGCAAAAGTAGATCAGATCAGGACCATTCTTCCCGGATGCGGCATCAGCAGCGACGTGATCACCGGCTTTTGCACCGAAACGGAAGAAGAGCACCAGGATACATTATCCATTATCGAATATAGCCGCTACGATCTCAGCTATATGTTTTTTTACAGTGAACGTCCCGGCACACTTGCAGCACGCAGGTACACCGACGACATACCTGAAGCTGTGAAAAAAAGAAGATTGCAGGAAATTGTTGCTATGCAATATCGTATGTCTCTCGAAAGCAATCAGCGCGATGTTGGTAATACCTATCACGTATTGATAGAAGGCGAAAGCAAAAAAAACAGTGATGACTGGATGGGAAGAAATTCTCAGAATAAAGTAATTGTGTTTCCGAAAAATGGCGCTCCTTTACAGAAAGGCGATTATGCCAATGTAAGAGTATCAAGCTGCACAAAAGCGACCTTACTCGGGGAATTGGTATCATATTAAACAACTTGTCATTGCTCAATTCTATTTTCAGGTAATAACGAACGTGAAAATGCTACGGTCACCGGCTCTCAAACTATGGAGGATGTCGTTTTAGTGGTTCAATTTATACACCGGATCTACAGGTAAGGACTTGCTATCATAAACAGTTTTAGATACATGGATATACAATCTATAAAGAATCGGTTTTCAATCATTGGTAATTCTCCGGCGCTGAATCATGCACTGAATGTCGCTGTTCAGGTAGCAGGTACCGACCTAAGTGTACTGATCGTGGGAGAAAGTGGTGTGGGAAAAGAAGCTTTTTCACATATCATTCATGCTCTATCTCCGCGCAAGCACAATCCCTTTATTGCGGTCAACTGCGGCGCAATCCCGGAAGGAACCATCGATTCTGAACTGTTTGGTCACGAAAAAGGCTCGTTTACCGGCGCAGTAGACAGTCGCAAAGGCTATTTTGAAACAGTCAGCGGCGGCACAATTTTTCTGGATGAAATTGGTGAAATGCCCATCGGTACTCAGGCGCGCCTGCTTCGCGTGCTGGAAACCGGTGAGTTTATCCGCGTTGGATCATCAAAAGTGCAAAAAACCGATGTTCGGGTAATTGCAGCTACCAACCGCGACTTGTATGAGTCGACCCAAAACGGAAGATTTCGGGAAGACTTGTATTACCGGTTAAGTACTGTTCCTATCCGCGTGCCTTCGCTTCGCGACCGTAAGGAAGATGTGTATCTCTTGTTTAGGAAATTTGTTTCCGATTTTGCTGACAGGTACAAAACAACACCCGTGCAGCTCGATGAAGACGCCAAAAATTTACTAATTAACTATACCTGGCCGGGCAACGTGCGGGAATTGAAGAATATTGCAGAGCAAATTTCAGTTCTTTCGAAAGATCCTGATGTAAACGAGCAGGATTTACGCCGTTTTTTACCCGAAAAACAAATGAACCGTCTGCCTGTTTTAGCTTCGGCAAAAGGCAGTGGTGCCAATGAGTTTGCCAACGAAAGGGAAATTCTCTACAAGCTGTTTTTCGACATGAAAAAAGATGTAACAGAATTAAAAAAAATGTTTTTCGAAATCCTGCAAAATCCATCCAGTTCCGGCAGGGCAATGGATTTTACCAGGGAGTCGCTGCTGCACGATTACAATAATTTGCATGGCCCGGAAGAACAGGCAAGAGGGCAACAAGCAATTCCTTCATCTGTGATGCCGGGTGGAAATGGACAATCGAACGGACAAGCTGTTTTGCTGTCTGAAAAAGATATTCATGATCATGAGGAAGTAGAAGAAACGCTCAACATCATCGATAAAGAGAAAGAGCTCATTGTAAAAGCTTTGAAAAAACATAAAGGCAAGCGAAAGGATGCGGCCTCTGACCTCGGTATCAGCGAACGCACTTTGTACAGAAAGCTGAAGGAATATGACATTAATGAATAAGTACTATCGCACAACGATGATAAACGCTTGTGGAATAAACGCCGGTGATCAAAAAAGTGTTACCCTGCATTTTTGGATGCTAGCTATAAGCTTGCTGTTTGTATTGCTTTCGCTTTGCTCGTGTGGTGTGTATACGTTTAAAGACGTGACAGTGCCACCGGAAGTAAAGACCGTGAAGATTAGCTATATAGAAAATAAGGCACGCTATGTAAACCCGCAATTAAGTCCGCAGCTTACAGACGCGCTCACGCAAAAAATATCAAACCAAACAAAACTTACGCGGACTACCAATGAAGATGCACATTACCAGATCAGTGGTACAATTACCAACTATTCTGTTTCGTTTTCAGCGGTGTCGGGCGCGCAAACAACGCAAAACAATCTTACCGTAGGTGTGCACATTATCTTCAGGAATACATTGACTGACAAAACAGAAGAATTTGACGTAAGCCGCGATTTTCCATTTTCTTCATCACTCAGTTTATCGCAGGCAGAAGGCACGCTGCAATCGCAGATTGTGAAGAACGTAAGCGATGAAATTTTCAATCATATTTTTTCAAACTGGTAACCTACCGTATTGTATTTTCAGCACATGAATAAGGAAGAGATGATTATATTACGGCAACTCACCGGCAAGGACCACCTTGACGCAGTTCCGCTTTCCGAACTGGAACAACTGGTTGCAGACTATCCTTATTTTGCTGCTGCTCATCTGTTGCTTTGCAAAAAAATGCAGCTTCTCCGCCACGCCGACCTGGAAAAACAACTGCAAAAAGCTGCGTTGTATTTTCCCAACGAACAATGGCTGAGATACCTGATGCTGGACAAGGAATCGAAAACCACATCCGGCACTGAAATAGAAAATGGACCGGCGCTTCCTGCTGTAGCCACGGTTGAGCCCAAACCGGCAATAACCATTGAAAAAAAAAATGAAGCAGACACTACAACCACCCGCAAAGCCAATGCAGAAATAAAAATTCACAAACTGCCTGCCGGTGAAAACGGCCAACAGGTGCACAGCACAATAGAACAAAGCAGCCCGGAAGAACGAGAAAATTTCTCTGTTTATATTCATGAAGAGCCGGAATTTTCTCCGCTCGACGAGGAAGAGCTATTGCAGCAAAGCGAGCCGTTGCCGCTCGATAAATCAAACCAGAAAATATCCTCGCTGCTGTCCGAACAGGTGCAGGAATTTTTGATGCCGGTAGAGGAAAATGCCACGCTTCCTATTCAATCAGAACCCTATCATACGGTTGACTATTTTGCATCACAAGGCATCAAACTCGAAAACAAAAAAGAATCTGACGGCTTGGATAATAAGGTGCACAAGTTTACCGACTGGCTGCGCAAAATGAAGAAAATCAATCCGCACCCGGAAGACCTTGGAACAGAGAAGGAAGAAGAGACTTTGGTGGAAAATATAGCTGCGTCGTCTAATTTTACAAAGGAAGTTGTTACCGAGTCTATGGCGGAAGTTTTGCTGAAACAGGATAAGAAAGAACAGGCGATTGAAATCTATCAAAAATTAAGTTTGCTTTATCCTGCTAAAAGTGCTTATTTTGCCGCCAAAATCGAGCAAAACAAATTATAACAAATGACCATTTTATTCTTCATATTAATCGTGATCTCCTGCATTGCCCTGGGTTTTATTGTGTTAGTACAAAACCCTAAAGGCGGTGGCTTATCAGGTACTTTTGGTGGACTGAACAACCAGATTATGGGTGTGAAACAAACCAATGATGTTTTGGAAAAAGGTACCTGGATTTTTGCTTCCCTGATTGGTGTATTGTGTATTGTTTCTCTTTTGTTTTTTACCGATACTACCAGCAACAGGAATGACAACAAAATGCTGAGAGATTTACCAACCAATGCGCCGGCGTCACAGCAACGCACAGCTCCTGCAACATCAGTTCCTGCGGTACCTTTGAGCACTGACACAGCAAATCAATAACATTTCCGCATGTTGGATATAAAAACAATCCCGATTACTTTGTAACCGGGATTATTTTTTTAAGGAAAATCTGAGCTTCTTTTCACATTCCAACTAAGTTGAGTTGCCGCTTATCTTCCCGACTATTTAAGATAGTTCTTGAAATAGATATATTGCCAATGCATCACTAACTATCAGCAAAGACTTTCACTCAGAAGAAATAAACGGAATACATTAGCGGTACGCGGTACGCTGCTTTGGACAAAAGGATCAAAACAGCAAGGCCTGGCGAGCAAAGGAGCACTTCTTTTGAGTTCGTATAAAATAAATAGTTCAGAACTTTTTTCTTTCCCTAAATCTCCTACATTTGCACTCCCATTGCCTGATAGTATAATGGTAGTATCTCAGATTCTGGCTCTGATGGTCTTGGTTCGAATCCAGGTCAGGCAACATTCTCCACCCTTATCCCGCCAGTTTTATTTCTTCCTTGTCTTCTTCTTTCAACGCACTCAGGTATTGAAGTTTCAGATGATCGTAAAATGAATGTTTATCTATCAGCAGCGACACCATGCTGGCCACCATCGCAGCCAGCATCAGATGAAAGATAACGCTATGCCGGTCTGTCATTTCGAGCACAAGTATAGCTGAAGTAAACGGAGAGCGGGTAACGCCGGTCAGGAAACCCACCATGCCCGACAAGATGAGCAGATTGGTATTGATGGAAGTTAAATCGAACCACTGTGCAATAATCGCTCCAACGCTTGCACCGGCGCTCAGTGCAGGCGCAAACACACCACCGGCAGCACCAGTAGTAAAAGAAAGAATGGGACCGAATATGCGCAGCAATGGCATATACCAGGGTTGCGATTTATCCGTATGAAACAGCAATCCATTCATCAGATCTTTGCCCGACCACAACACTTCTGTATTTACAAACACAGCCATAGCAGCCATCAGCAACGCACAAACCGCTACATACATATAATGCTGAGGGGTACTGAATTTCTTTTTCCATGCAAACAACCTGAGCATGATGCTGCACATATAACTGCCGCAAATTCCGGTGATAGCGGCTACCACAGCTATGCCACCGAAAATATAAACGCTTGGGTTTGTCACTTTTGGATAACCCAGATATAAATAAGGTCCCAACAAGCCCTGTGCAGTGAGCCCCGCAATAATAACCGCGGAAAAAATTGCAGTCCGGTAAAAACGAATATGTGTACTTGTCAATTCTTCTACGGCAAACACAATTCCGCCCAGCGGTGTGTTGAATGCAGCAGCCAAACCCGCTGCAGCTCCCGTCATGATCATGGTGCGGCGGGAAATTTTCGGCCAGCTTTCGGGAATCCACTGGTTTATTTTTCGGAATACCGATCCGGCAATCTGGATAGTAGGTCCTTCGCGACCAATAGCGCCACCACCCAACACCAATAAAAGGCTGGAACTTATTTTCACCAGAATGACACGAATACCCACCAGTTTATTCACAACTTTCTTGGAACTGTTGACCGGCAATTCCAGAGCCGCCATCACTTGTGGAATGCCGCTGCCACGTGCATAGGAAGCAAACCGGCTGACAATGTAGTAAGCCAGCATAAAACACAGAGGTGCTATCAACAAAAGCCACCACTTGTATTCTTCTACAATATAGCGGGATAGTGTTTCGGCAAGGGCAAAGAGTTTGGCATAAGCTACAGCTATCAATCCTGTAATAGCCGAGGCGATCCAGAATGGAAGAGCTTGTAATATATTGTATCTGAATTGCTGGTTTTTAAAAGTATCTAATAAGCTGACAAGTTTTTTGTGCATAATCATCAAACAGTCTGAGGAAAGCGCAAAACTAAACGTTTTCAAATTGGTAATCCGGGCGACCGTAATTTACATCACAGCGAAATAGCGAAAACTGTTAAAATATGGCGGTGGAAAGACTGCAGTTGGTAGATCCCTCTTTCACAACAACATCCTGAATCTACAGGGAAGAATATATTTATAAAATTCAATTCAAACGTTAGATTGTTTTATATATGAAAAAGATTGGCTGATTTCCTTATTTAATTGAAGATGACAGGACGTAAAACGTAAATTGCGTTAAAATTTAGTGAGGCAACATAACTAACTGATGTAATGTTTCTTTCAAAAGCCTATTATTTCACCATTACTATATTCATCGTCTGCTCATTTCACATTGGTGGTTTTGCTCAATGCATAAACAATTTTCCCTACCGGCAAGATTTTGAAGAGTCAAACGGCAACTGGACGACAGGCGGTTCGGCATCTGACTGGAGTTGGGGTATGCCTTCAAAATCCGTAATCAATAAAGCGGGCAGCGGAACCAAATGCTGGATTACAGGTAATCTTTCCGGCAACTTTTATAACGACAACGAAAGTTCATGGCTGCAAAGTCCGTGTTTTGATTTCAGTAATATTACATTGCCTTATATTTCTTTCTTTGTAAACTGGGATACCGAATACAGTTATGACGGGGCAGCTCTGCAATATTCTGATAACAATGGGTTGTCGTGGCAAAGTGTCGGAGCCTACAATGATGCGTCAGATTGCCTCAATTCGGCGTGGTACAACACCGGGAATATCAGGTATGGTGTACAGGCACCCGGATGGAGCGGAACGGGAAACAACGGCAGCAATGGCTGGTTGCAGGCACAGCACACCATGCCCTACCTGGCAGGAAAACCAAATGTGCTTTTCCGGTTTGTGTTTGGCGCGGGAAAAATCGAAAACAATTTCAATGGCTTTGCTGTAGATGACATCTTAGTTGATGAAGCACCCAATAGCGGTCAGCCTTCGTTTTTCTATACTTGCGGACCCGGCAGGGAAGTTTTATTTACACCCCTGCCGGCAAACTGCATCCACTCACCCATATGGAACTTTGGTGATCCTGCATCGGGAAACAGCAATACGGCAGACGGCAATTCAGCAGCCAATCACGTATTTTCAACCTCTGGTACGTTTACTATTACACTCTCAGCAAATGGTGCGAACGGAGAAACCGTATCAAGCGACATCAGGCTTATTATTCCGGAAGCTGCCGCTACGATTACTACACCTATCACCTGCAACGGCGCCACCGGTGTGGTATCTGCGACTCTTACCAACAGTACAGCACGTGCAGAATTTGTATGGAATACCACTCCTGCCTTGAATACAGCCAGCGCAAATGTAAAAGCAGGCACATACACGGTTAATGTATCGGTAGAAGGTGGCTGTAGCGCTACTTCAACTGTTAGCATTGATGAGCCGCCCGCGCTGCAACATACAGTGAATATAAGCGAACCGGATTGCAGCAACCAGAACGGTTCTATCTCGATTACACAATCCGGTGGTGTCCTGCCTTACTCCTTCAATTGGTCGCCAAGCGTCTCGGCTTCCGCCTCTGCCAGTTCTTTAGAAGGTGGCGACTACGTAATTACAGTATCGGATAAGAATCAATGTACAGATACCGTTACGCGAACTCTGATACCCGCACCAGGAAACTTATCACACACGGTTGCCACTGTACTGCCCGACTGTGGCATCAAAAACGGGAGTATTACGATCACAGAAAAAGGTGGCAGTCCTCCGTATCATTATGCATGGTTGCCGGAACAAAACTTCGCAGAATCTGCATATGGATTGGCAGAAGGACATTATGAAATACATGTTACGGATGCCATTGGTTGCCTCGATACACTTTCTGTGACATTAGGAAGCAAAGCTTTCTCTTTTTCATTAGGAAAAGACACCGTATTGTGCAGCGGAGAACACCTGCTGTTACAGGCACCTTCGGGATATGCCAAATATTTGTGGAATGATGGCACACAAACTTCATCAAAAGACATACAAACAGAAGGCAATTATATACTAACAGTGACCAATGACGGAGGATGCATAGCTAGCGATACCATTCACATTTTCAGTGGTTGCGGGGATATTGTTTTTCCGTCTGGTATTACGCCAAACGGCGATTTCAAAAATGATGTGTTTGGTCCCATTGGTGGACTATCACAAATATCAGCTTATAAAATTATTCATTTATAACAGGTTTGGCAATGTTATTTTTCAATCTGCCAGTCCATTTGTAAAATGGAATGGCGAAACCAAAGCCGGGCAAAAACTGCCGGGCACTTATGTTTACTTAGCCACGTATCGCTACAAAGGCGAACAAAAGCTGAAAAAAGGAACTGTGACGCTCATGTTGTAAAGTTCAATATTCCGTGAGTTTTTCTCCTACCTATAGGAAAAGCAGCTACATGCCATTCGTTAGTCTAAAACAATATACATTTACCCCTTATTCAAATAACTATTTATGCCATTAGTCGGAATCATTATGGGCAGCGACAGTGATCTTTCGGTGATGAAAGCGGCTGCTGATATCCTGGAACATTTTTCTATTGAGTATGAACTTACCGTAGTTTCAGCGCACCGCACACCTGCCCGCCTCATGCACTATTCCGAAACGGCGAGAGAAAGAGGTTTGCGCGTGATCATTGCCGGCGCCGGCGGCGCTGCACACCTGCCCGGCATGGTGGCGGCTGTCACCACTTTGCCCGTTATAGGCGTGCCGGTAAAATCATCTAATTCTATAGATGGATGGGATTCTGTTCTGTCCATTTTGCAGATGCCCAATGGCGTGCCAGTAGCTACTGTTGCTCTCAATGCGGCAAAAAACGCGGGTATCTTAGCTGCGCAAATAATTGGTTGCTATGATACGAAAGTGGCAGAACAACTGGCACAATATAAAAAAACGATGAAGGAAGAAGTGATTGCCAAAGCTCAGAAACTCTCGGCGCAGTTCCGCAACGATTTCGATACAACTTTATAAGGTAACAATCGTAAATTCCTGCTCCAACGCTGGCGAGTGTTGGTATATCAGATCGATGAAACGACTGCCATACCGACCATAAAAGCCACTGATATTTTCTGTTCTTTCCTGCAGGCTATTGCCGGGAAATAAAGATTGTTTAATGGTTAGTATCCGTTGGTGCTGCACCTCGTATTTGCGGCGTTCTGCCCTTAGCATCTTTTTTTGCAAAGCCCCCAGCTTTTTTTCCGCGGCGGCAGTCAGCGCTGTCACATGTTCCTGCAAACTGCTATCCACAGCTCCCGCAGCTATTGATATTTGGCTATATGTGGTGCGTAACTGCGCAATTTCGGGTTCGATACTGACAGGATTTTGTGATGTTCTCGCTACAAGATCATTAATGAGAAATAATGAATCTTTAAAAAAATCACTGACTGTAAAACCAAGATCTTCAATTTTATGAGCCTGATCGTTTGTCAGCAAACAAAAATGAATTGCGGAGTACCAGCACTGGATATGGTACGCCTGCAGCTTGGAACACTTCCTTTAATTCGAGCCAGTACGCCATTTCTCCACCTCCGCCGATAAAGGCGATATTTGGCAAAATCGTTTCCTGTAACACACCACGGAGAATGACATTCGGACTAAACCTTTCTGGATGGTTTTGCAGTTCCTCCAATATTTCGTCAAGGGTAAAACGGATATCTAGGTTTTGTACGATAAACCCTTCACCTTCTTTTTCAATACGTTCGCGGTGATTTTCGAAGAGGTAAAACAAATTGAGTTCCCTACCTCCCGCCTGAACTTTGTAGTATTCTGATAAGCGGCAGATCGTTTTTTCAACAATGGTGTGTGAAAACTGCTCTGTCAGTTCCTTCTGCATCACCGGTGCCAGCAGCCTTTTCAATTCCGGATGATCGGCAATCAATACTACTACACCATATTTGCCAAACAGCTCATTGACCAATTCCAGTGTTGCTTGCTGTATGGTAATGCCGGCACGATAACACTGTTTGAAAATTGACGACATTTCTTCACCATGCTCCAATACGGCAATCTGGTTGTGCAGTTCATCCATCAATGAAAGAAAAGCGTTGTCCACTAACATCCGACCCACTGCTCCGGTTTGTTGCGTCTTCCATTTGTATTGTTTGCCATCTACCTGGAAAGTACCAAGTTCATCGAGATCGGCATCTTCGCTGCCCATGTAGAAAACGGGCACAAAATTACAATCAGGATTGTGCTGCGCCATGTATTGGGCGAGCTTTACGGCATGTAAAATTTTATAGGCGAAATATAAAGGACCGGTAAAAATTACCGGCTGGTGAGCAGTCGTGATTGTGTAGGTATTGGGTTGCAGCAAAAGGGAAATGTTCTTGTCTACTTCTGCCGATAGTTTCAAGTCTTTGTATTGCCCGCGAAGTGCATTGACAAGTACTTCACGGTTTTGCATGAACGTGTTTCTTTCCGCGATAGCGGCTTTCAAACCCGGAAGCGACACATCATGTTTGTAGAATGGCTGAAGAGTTTCGCTTTTATCTAAATAATCCAGAATCGTTTTTGAGTAAAAACCAGTTTCTTGATAAGGTATGTGGCTTATGCTCACCTGCTGTTCCAAACCTATTTGCTGTTGATTCATAAGTAAATACTAAGCTGCAAAGATAGCAGGCTGCTGAAAGATAAATAGCATCCATGTGGGTGTAGTTATGCAGGCACACCCTCAAGGTCGTAATCGTATGCGCGGGTTATTTTTACATTGATGAAAGTTCCGGGTTGCAGCTTCGTTTCAGAATGTATCACGACTTCGTTGTCTACTTCCACACTATCGAATTCTGTACGACCAATATAACGACCCGCTTCACGTTTGTCAATAATCACTTTATAGGTGTTTCCTATTTTCGCCATATTTTTTTCATAGCTGATTTCCTGCTGCACTTCCATGATTTCCTGTGCACGTCGCTGCTTTTCTTCGGCAGGTATAGTATCCTCGAGTGTATATGCAGGAGTGTCTTCTTCGTGGCTGTAAGTAAAAATTCCTACCCGGTCAAACCGTTGTTTTTGCAAAAAATCTTTCACGTCATCCACATCCTCCTGCGTCTCGCCCGGAAAGCCTGCGATGAGCGTAGTTCGAAGGCAAATGCCGGGATTTTTATCACGGATAGCGGCAATGGTATCTTCAATTTCCTGCCTTGTGCTTTGGCGGCGCATAGCCTGCAGCATGCGGCTGCTGGCGTGCTGTAGCGGCATATCCAGGTAGTTGCATACATTTTCCCTGTCGCGCATCACATCCAGCACATCCATCGGGAACTTATTGGGATAAGCATAGTGCAGGCGAATCCATTCTACACCGGGCACATCTGCCAGGCGGTTTACAAGATCGGCAAGCATGCGTTTTTTATAGATGTCAAGGCCATAATACGTTAGTTCCTGCGCGATGAGCATGATTTCTTTCACGCCCTGCCTTACGAGGTTTTCTGCTTCGAAAATGACTTCTTCAATTGTTTTGCTGATGTGTTGTCCACGCATTAAAGGAATGGCGCAAAAAGCGCAGGTCCGGTTGCAACCTTCACTGATTTTCAGGTAAGCATAATGCTGTGGTGTGCTAAGTAAACGTTCGCCAAGGAGTTCTTTTTTATAATCAGCATTCAGTTGTTTCAGCAACAGCGGAAGCTCAAATGTTCCAAACCAGGCATCTACTTCAGGAATTTCACTTTCAAGATCGCCACGATACCGCTCGCTGAGACAACCGGTAACATAAACTTTGTCGAGCCTGCCACGTTTTTTCAGGTTCACCTGGTCGAGAATGGTGTTGATGCTTTCTTCTTTGGCTTTATCGATAAAACCACATGTATTTACAACTACAATATTGTGGTCAAGTTTGGTATTTTCGTGCAGAACGTCAATATGATTTGCTTTCAGTTGCCCGCTTAGGACTTCGCTGTCTACGAGGTTCTTGCTGCAACCGAGCGTAATGATATTTACCTTGTCTTTTTGTAACGTTCTTGCTTTCATAAAGTCTGCAAAAGTAACTCATTTACAGGCCATGAGCGTTTGTTTAACTATGCTTTACCGTTTTATTGTTGCTCAAGCAACATTATTCACCTGCTAACTGGTAAATTGAAGGCAGGTTGCGCCCAAGTCCATCGTAATCGAGCCCATAACCCACCACAAATTTGTTGGCAATGGAAAAACAGATGTAATCCATTGGAATGGGATATACGGTTGCATCAGGTTTGTGCAGGAGTGCAGCAATTTTAAGTGATGCAGGTTGCTGGTTTTGCAATTGTGGCAAAAAAGCATGCAGGGTTTTGCCGGTGTCAATAATGTCTTCAATGATGATTACATTCCGACCGATAATATGAGCGTCGAGCCCTAAAGCGGTGAGAACCCGGCCGGTAGACTTTGTGCCCTTGTAGGAAACAAGTTTGATGAATGAAATTTCGGCATCGATAGTGATGCGCTTGAATAAATCGGCTGCAAAAATGAAAGATCCATTCAGGATTACAATAAATAGTGGCTTTTTGCCTGCGTATTCCGTACTGATTTGCGCAGCAAGAAATTTTACCTTTTCAGCTATTTCTTCTTCAGACAAAAATGGTACAAAGAATTTATCATGCACCTGGATGTTAGACATATTCCAAATTTTGCCGCAATAATAAGGATTTATATTCCGCTAAAGCCCGATTTGGAATCAGGAACCGGAGGCAACTGATTGCAGGTAAATTTTTTGTCCCGGTTTTACGGATGAGTTTGCAGAGAGGTGATTGTATTCCAAAATGCTTTCAAGTCTTACGCCTTCAATCTGCGCAATGTCTTGCAGCGTTTCGTGGATGTTGACAGTATGGAAAGATTTGCTGCCTTTTTTTGGTTTTTTCGCAAGGTAAATCAATTGGTTTTTATCCTGCAGAGAGCCGGATATTTCATTATACTCCAGCAATTTGCTATACGAAATATTGTATTTGCTGGCTAATGCGAATAAGGAAGTTCCCTGTTGCATATAAACCACTTTTGTAGCATTGATGGTGAAAACGCCTGTAGGGTAAAGTGAAGTAGGTGCTGCAATGGTGGTCTGCGCTACTTTTGCCATGAGCGGCGCGGGCGTTTGGGCATCGTCTTCCTCTTCCGAATCGTTCAACGTTATAGTGCCAGAACCAGCCAGGTTCATGTTAGCTACCATAAATGGATCGCTGCCCTGCTGACGTTGCAAAGCCAGAAGTGTATAGTCCTGCAGGCGATTGTTGACAATGTACCTGATGAGTGCTGATGTGTAGGCAGGATTGGTAGCATAGCCTGCTTTCTTCAAACCTTTAGCCCAACCTTCGTAATCGGTAGGATCGAGATTGAATAAAAAAGCATAGTTGGGTCTTGTTCTCAGGAAGTCGGAATGATCGCGGTACGATTCTTCGGCGCTTTCATAACGTCGAAAACATTCTCCTTTGGCATCATCATCATGATAAACCACAGCACCGGTCCAGTCTGATTTGCATTTAATCCCAAAATGGTTGTTAGACGACTTTACAAGGTCGCTTTGGCCTGCGTTGGTTTCAAGAATTCCCTGTGCCAATGTGATGGCTGCCGGAACTCCCGTTCGCAGCTCTTCCTGAATGGCAAGCTCTTTGTAATTACTGATATAAGCATCTACTGTTGCAGCATTTTGGCTGTAGACGGATGCGGCTGTGCAAATGCACGCAGTAATTAAAAAAAGTTTTTTCATGAGTTGTCAATAATTTTTGGTTCTCAAGAAGCAGCAGCTTTCTTTACAATTCTATTATAATTTACGAATTAACATCAATCCATCCCGTACCGTCAGCAACACTTGCTCAGTACGTGTGTCATTTTGCACATGCTGATTAAAGGCATGAATAGCTTTGGCACTTTTTCCTTTCAATGGTTCAGAGAGCACTTGTCCGTGAAATAAAACATTGTCCGCGATAATGATTCCGCCCTTTTTCAAACGCTGAAGTGCAAGCTCATAGTACGCAATGTAATTGATTTTATCAGCATCTATAAAAACCAGGTCCCACTCAAAGTGCAAGGTGGGAATAATATCTACCGCATTTCCCTCATACAAATATATCTGATTCTCCTTACCGGCAAGCCTGATGTTGGCTGCCGAATTATCCACATCTGCCTGCCGCAATTCTATTGTGTGTAACTGTCCGCCAGGTGGCAAACCTTTGCACAGGCACAAAGCGCTATAACCGGTGAATGTTCCGATTTCAAGAATCATCTGTGGTTGCAGCATAAGGCTGATGAACGACAACAAACTACCCTGCGTCTGGTTGCTCAGCATATGCGCTTCCTTATGTTGCCCGCTTTTGGCATAGATTGTTTGCAATAGCTCGTCCTGTGCGGTTGTATATTGAGCGGCATATTGTTCAGCCAGTGGATGTACTATTTCCATACAGGTGCGGCATTATGTTTTGGAAAAATATGGCAGTTACATTTTTGTTTGCAACTTCACAGGTGCTGCCTGTTGAACCCGAGATGTACCTTTTACCGAAATCAGGTACAATCCACAGAAAGTAAGCAACCCGTTAATAATCAGCAATTCAATTCCAATCTTAAAACCATTGAACCACTGAGGCGCGTACAAACTAAGAAACCAGCAAAACACCGGGGATGCAAGGCAAATCAAGACTGTGAAGATGTGACTGGTCAATTGTCTCCTGGTAAAAATGCCAAAAGAAAATAATCCAAGCAAAGGACCATACGTGTAGCCTGCAATGCTCATGATATTATTAATAATAGACTTGCTGTTGATTTGCTTGAATACGAGCACGCAAATGAAAAACAAAACAGTAAAACATAAATGCACCACCAGGCGCTTGTTTTTTTGCTGGCGCTCCGACAAATGCGCTTGTCTTTTAATACCTAAAATATCAATACAAAATGAAGAAGTAAGCGCCGTAATCGCACCGTCGGCACTGGGAAATAAGGCAGATATCAGACCGATGATAAAGATAAAGGAAACAAAAACCGGGAAATAAGGTGTGCTCGCATCAGTGCTTAATGCAATAGCAGGAAACAGGTCATCGCCTGTCACATGGATATTGTGCTTCTCAGCAAAGAGGTATAGCAAACCGCCCAGCAACAGGAACAATAAGTTCACCAACACCATAATGGTGCTGAAAGACATCATGTTTTTCTGTGAATCTTTTAACGTTTTTACACTGATGTTTTTCTGCATCATCTCCTGGTCAAGCCCCGTCATACCCACCGTGATAAACGCGCCGCCAATTACCTGTTTCAACCAGAAAGCCGCACTGTTTACATCGGTATTGATTGTTTTGGTATACCCTTTTTCAGACAAAGAAGTGATGGCTGCAGGTAACGTGAGGTGAAGGCTTTGCATGATATAAACAATGCACACCAGCAACCCCACAAGCATAAACGTGGTTTGCAATGTATCGGTAAACACGATTGTTTTTACTCCCCCTTTAAAAGTATACATCAGTATCATAAACAGGATAATGACAGTAGTTACCCAGAAAGGCACATTCATGTTGTTGAGAATAAATATCTGCAACACATTGATCACAAGATATAACCTCGCTGTGGCACCCAGCGTGCGGGAAATAATAAAAAACAGGGCGCCGGTTTTGTAAGCCGTCATGCCAAAGCGCTGATACAGGTAATTGTATATAGACGTGAGCTGCAGCCTGTAATAAAGAGGCAGCAGTAAAAAAGCAACGATAAAATATCCTAAAAAATACCCGATAACCACCTGGAAATAGCCAAATCCATTGCTACCCACCGTGCCGGGAACGCTCACAAACGTGACGCCGCTAAGCGATGTGCCAATCATGCCAAAGGCAACCAGCATCCAGTTGCTGTTGCGGTTTCCTATAAAAAACGATTCATTATTGGCGTTGCGGCTTGTATACCAGGCTACGCCCAGCAATACCAGGAAATAGATGACCACCAACAATAATAAGAGAGAAGACGACATACGCTATGAAAAAATAATGAACGGCAAATGTGAGAGGTTTCGTGCAATAATCCGCATGTTTCTGAATACCAACCATCGTTTCTACATTGCCCGATGCTGAAGTTGTGTAGCAATGAAGTGAACATTCTTATCTAGGTGTTAACACTCCAACTGCCGTAAACAAAAAGGTACAGTTACAAGTCTGCTTTTTGAAACCTGTACCTGCAGATGAACACGTACAATGCAAGGTATACAGCAGCGGTAATCAACATTGGCAAAGCATCTGGGTAAGTAATGAGTTGTCCCACCATACTCTTGAACAAAGGAAACGGAATGAGATTGTCATTGCTTTGCAGAGGTAAATACTGCGAAATACTACCCAAATAATAGCTGGTCACGCGTACCAAGGCTTCTTCGAGTACAACGGCATACAAAAAATAAACACCGATCGAAATGCCGGACCGCCTGAAAATAACGGCGCACAACAAGGCAAGCATGGTATAGCTCAATGCCTGTATGAAATAGTAAACAAGATAGTATCCGTTTGCGAGTGTAAAAGACGCGCTGCCTTCACGAAGCCCGAAAAAAACGGCAACCAGCATCACAAGGCAGGCAGATGCCAGCGCGACAATTGCAGCCAAGACCACTTTTACCATAATGAATTCCATTCTGCTGAGTCCGTCTATGATATTTTGGCGATGTGTTTTAAAAGAAAATTCATTCGTCATCAGTATGATGATGATCAGCCCGGGAAAAAAGAGTAAAAAACTGCTGATGAAACAGACGGTTTGCCATACTTCGGGAAAGCGGAATGGCGGGTTGCCAAGAAAACTGGCAGCCATAGCTCCCTGACTGCTAAATGCCTCACGCTGCACTTCAAACACAATATAGTTTACACCAAACAGACTGAGTGCAAAGAGAGCCACTAATATCCAAAAGGTGCGATAGTATTTTAATTTCAGCCATTCGATATGCAGTAAATG
Organism: uncultured Chitinophagaceae bacterium; assembly: GCA_963760045.1. Classification (GTDB taxonomy): domain Bacteria; phylum Bacteroidota; class Bacteroidia; order Chitinophagales; family Chitinophagaceae; genus Ilyomonas. Next base: position 480,193 of record CAVXBN010000024.1, on the reverse strand, counting down.
AAGCATAATTAATTAAGGATTGGTGAGTTCAAGAAATTTGGTTTCCAGGCTTTTTTTCTTCAGTCGCAGGTGCGACAACACGATACCCTCATCCGCACAATACCGGTTGATATCTTCCGGCTTCCAATGGCTATTTTGAAAACTGATCTGTATCAGGTTGCCTTCTGTTTTCAAGCTCGCATATCCATTTATTTGTTCTAAAATGCTATAAAGTTTGTTGAAATCAGTTGCCGACACTTCTATCATGTCTTCGTTCACCAATACTTCATTCACCTCACCTGCCATCAGCAGCTTTCCCTTTTGCAAAATAGAAACATGCGTACACACTTTTTCCACTTCATCCAAAAGGTGGCTTGCCATAATAATAGTTTTTCCTTCGGAAGACAAGCGCACAATCAACCCGCGTATTTCTGCAATGCCCACCGGATCAAGACCATTGGTCGGTTCGTCGAAAATCAGAATATCAGGATTGCCGAGCAGGGCGGATGCAATGGCGAGTCGTTGTTTCATACCCAAAGAAAAGGTACTAAACAAGCTATGGCGGCGTTCAAACAAATTTACTTTTCGCAATACATTTTCAATATCACCCCTACCCTTTTGCTTTATTGCTGCAGCAATTTCCAGATTGCGTTCGGCTGACAGATAATGATAAAAATTAGGTGTCTCCAACAGCGTTCCCACGCGTTTGCGAATGTCGGCTGTTGGTGGCTCGCCATAGAACAGCGTTGTGCCAGCGGAAGGTTTTAAAATATCAGTTACAATGCCCAGCAACGTTGTTTTGCCACTGCCATTAGGTCCTAATATGCCAAACACGCTGCCAGCAGGCACAGAGAAACTCACATTGTCAAGCGCTTGTATCTTACCGTATGTTTTACTCAGGTTTAGCACTGCCAGCACATCCATCGTTGCTATTTTGTATGAAAGATAATGGTGAATCTTGTATCCCGATGAAGGTTTGTATAAACGGTAAAGCGGCTTTTGGAAGTTTATGTAAAAAGGAAAACAGGGTTGAAATGGTAAATTTTCTGCTGTTTTATTTTTCACTTTAGCATATAAATTTGAATAGCAAAGAGGATGTCTATGAAACAAAACAGCTGCTTTGCCTAAAGCACAAAGCAGCTGTTTGAGTAAAATGAATCAGAGATTTACTGTTTTGTAAAAGGAATGACGGTATCGAAGTTGCCAGCTTTCAGTTGTAAAAAGTATGTGCCTGCAGACAAATGCTGTATGGGCAGTGTCAGCGTATTATTCCCGGCAACGACTATCAAACTCTGTTGTTTCACGATGCTGCCGCTTGCAGAACTAATGGTGGCGCTCAGCTTCATATTTTCACTTGCATTCACCAAAATATTTAGCTGGTGCGAGGCTGGATTCGGATAAATTTTCGCCTGGAGAGATATTATTACTTTCGCAAAATTCACCATAATAATTTCGCTGTATGTTTTTCTGCCATCCTTGTCTACCTGCTGCAGTCGATAATAATTGTCAAATGACAAAGGCAGCTTATCAGTGTACACATAGCTGATGCTTTGCGAACTGTTTCCACCTGCTTTCGATGCCATGAAGGCAATGGATGTAAAATTTCTTCCATCACTACTGCGCTCTATATAAAATCCTTTGTTGTTGGTTTCTGATAAAGTGATCCAGGAAAGATCGGCTGCATTTCCGTTTTTCACAACATTGAAGTTGGAAAACAGTACCGGCAAAACACCCGTAACACCGGCTGGTGTAATGTTCTGCGCATAAGCCATGGAGCCTGAACCACGGTCTTCGTTCCACACAGCAACGCCTATCACATCATTGGAAGCAAAACTGATACTTGATTTCGGTTTGTCCGACGATCCGAGAGTCACAGTTTTTAACGGCCATACCAACTGGCCTTTGCTATCGAGTTTGGTAGCATAGAGCTGGTTGCTCAGGTCGGTACTCAGGAAGCCGGGCTTGTCGTCGCCGGTTACTGCTAGTTCACCTTCCTGCATGTCCATCATAGAGGTAACAGCAAATACTTCGCGGGCAGTATTGCTGAATAATCGCTGACCAGTAGTTTTTGAAAATTTCTGAATGTAAATGCCCGATTGTGATAGCGCTTCGTTGGTGTATGTACTGGTAGCCCATACTACCTGCGATGAATCTTTAAAACCAATATTGATGTTTTGCTGGTCTGGATCCGTTGTGCCTGTGCGGGTGCTAAACGCTGAACCATTGATTCCATAAGGCAGTGCGGTGGCAAATGCAGGATTGATGCGCTGCACATAAGCGTTGAACCTCGTGCCGGTATTGGCAGCATATCCAAGATATGTAGTATCATAATCAGCTACCACTGAATAATATTGGTTGGCAGAAGTTGTAAGGTCGCTCAACTGAACCGGCGCAGACCAGACAGCTTTGATCGATGAATTGTAGCGCATAGCGTATAATGTGGTGCTGCTGCCCGTTTCTTTTTTCTGAAAAACAACCGTAAAAGTGCCCAGCGTATTTACCGCCACTTGTCCGCGTGTAGTTGTAGATGTTCCAACTTTGATATCCACAGGGTTATCGGTAGATTTTACCCCGTTTGTAGAGATAGATTGCAGGCTAACGGTGTTTGTTGTTGCATTGTTGTAAGCCACTACCGTTGTGCTGTTGCTCAGTATTTTCGGGTAAGGAGAAGAGCCTGGTCCTATTACAATGCCGTTTGCGCCCCATACGAGCGAGCCAGAAGTATCCACTTTGGAAACAACTGCGTTGAGCATGCCTGCTACCTGATATTGATACCCGATCAACAATTCATATTTCCCGGTTATAGATATATTGAAATCCTGCAGCGAAGATCCGGAAGGCTGATTACTCACCAGAACACCATTTTCGCCCAACAGTTTTTTCCCTGTGGAATCGAGCAACTGAGCACGCATGTCGAAGTTGCTGCCAGATTTGGAGTAAAAAGCAATCCATGTTTTGCCACCGGCAAAGCCAACTGAATGAACAGAAGATGAATTGAATGACGATACACGCAGGTTTTCTGCCGTATTATCATTCCATTGAGAGAATGCTGACGCTGATGCAAGGAACATCAGACATAAGAGAGAAAGAGATTTCATAAACTACGCTTTGGTTGTGTGAAAGTTTGATTTGAATTGTTTATTGGATACGTGGAATGATAAGTTATTTGCAATATATAGAATTTAACGAATTTGCTTTATAAATCTGTTCAATTATTTCAACAGTTTTTAAACCTTCACCTGCATTTGTACTCATTTCGCTGCCATGGCACAAAACATCCAAGACATTTTCATATACTTTCTGATGATTGCTCATGCTGCCCTGGTAATCACCATAATTGTTGGCAGCTAAGGCAGTTACCTGGGGTATTGTGAAATTTTTTATTTGCTGGTAAGAGATGGTATTGAGATATTGTCCGCCGATTTTGACGGTACCATTTTCGCCAAATAGGGTAACAGAGCCTTCCATATTTTCGGCAAAGCTATTCACGGTGTAATGCAATGTTCCTACTGCGCCATTTTCCATGTTCAGAATTACCACGCCGGTATCTTCTGTTTCTATTAGTTCTTTATGTGCTGCATTCAGTAGATAAGATTGAACTGAAGCCACATCACCTAGAAACCAATAAAGAATGTCGATAAAATGGCTAAACTGTGTGAACAAAGTTCCCCCATCAAGATCTTTACTGCCGTGCCAGCTGTTTTCATAATAGCCGGCGTTTCGGTTCCAGAAACAATTCACCTGGAATGAAAGAATCTTCCCCAACGAACCACTTGCTAGCAGTTGTTTCACCTGCACCACGGCTTCGTTGAAACGGTTTTGCTTTACGATAAATAATTGTTTAGCTGCAGCAGCAGACGCAGCAATCATAGCACTGCAATCGCTGCTCCTGATCGCCATAGGTTTCTCGCAAACCACGTGGCAACCGGCTTTCAATGCAGCGATACTGTGAGCGGCATGCAAGCCGTTGGGCGTGCAAACGGACAGAACATCCTGCCGGTTTTGTGCCAGCAACTCTTCTATGGATAAATAATAAGGAACCTGGTATTGTTCAGCAAGGAGTATCGCTTTCTTTTCATCGGTATCACAAACGGCAGACAGTATGGCCAAATGGTGAATATGCCCAGCGTGCCGGGTGCCTATTTTTCCACAACCAATTATTGAAAACGAAATATCAGACTTCATGAAATAATGCTACAAGACAAAAGCTGGTAACACAGTAAATCGTGTTACCAGCTTTTTATTATTTGTTATGGAAGGTAACAGAGCTCACTCCAATGGTTTGCTGTGAATTATCACCCGTCGATTTTTTTACAATGTAAAGGTTATGCAGTTTTCCATCAGTCACCGGCACAAAGTTTACTTTAGCTGTTTGCTGCGTAATAGGCGGCGCTTTCTCTCCTGCTTTTAAGGCAGCAACCGGTACTGTATATTCTGCTAGCAATTTTCCATCCGGCGCATCGAGGTGCCATTCAAATTTGTTCGTTCCCGACAATGTATTCTGCCATCCCATAGCCATGGTTGCTCCTTTTATACCCGTAAGGTCGATGCTGTCTAACGACATCCAGCTATCATTAGCCGACATCATTACAATCGTCATACCCTGATATCGGGTGCTGGAAGCATCTTTAAAATGATGAACATTTTCAAATGTAAGCGTATTGCTTTTCAGCGATGCAAAGGCTGTTCCGGCAAGGGATTTTATATTTTGTCCTCCTTTGTCTGTATACGTTGCTGTCAGATAAAAGACACCATTTTGCGTAGCCGGTTTGTTTAGCGTAGGTTGGATGTTTCCACCCGGTGGCAACGACTTTTGATCTTTTTGCGAAGCAATCGACAATACCCATTTGGCAATGAGTTGCGCATCTGCTTCCGGCAATGTTGGATGAGCCGACATCACGGCTTCGCCCCATACGCCGCCACCACCTTTGATAATTTTATTGGCGAGGTATGCCACAGCTTTTGCATCGTTTTTATATCGGTCAGACACGGCGGTAAAAGAAGGTCCTACCGACACTTCATTCACTTTATGGCAGGCTTTACAGTCTAAAGATTCCATCAGGCTTTTGCCCTGCATAGCTTCTGTAAGTACTTTGTGTCCCTGCGATTCACCCGCTTTATCATTACCTGCGCGGTAATCGGCAGATACAAACAACTGGCTGCTGTCGAGTGTGTTCCCGTCTTCTTTATCCTGAACAGACACCTGGTATTTTACAGGCTCACCCGCAAAATAGAACGTTTGGTTGCCCAGGAATTTGATAAACACAGAAGGTTCTTCATTGCCCGCATACACCGTCACCACATCGCTTTTTGAAGAAGCGTTTTTATCGTCTTTTACTTCAGCAGATATAGCATAGTCGCCGGCTGTGCTTAGCGTTGTTTCCAGTTTCGGCTCCTTGGTTTCCACTGTTTTGTTTCCTACATGCCACACATAGGATAGCTTATCATTATCAGGATCGCGAACGCCAACGTTGGCTACTAGCTTGAAAGGAATTGAACCTGACATTTTGTTGACCTGTAAACCTGATATTTTAGGAGGGCGGTTGCCGCTGTTGTAATCAATTCGCACAAGCCCGGCATCTTCATTTTTTGCAAACCATCCGCTGCCATATTCTACAATGTAGAGTTTGCCATCAGGACCCACTTCCATGTCGGATGGGTTGTTGAACTTCGTGGTTCCCATAAACGGTTCAAGATTATCAAAACTGCCATCAGGCTGCATGGTTACTACTTTTATCCACCCGCGCATCCATTCGTAGATAAACAATTTGCCGTCGAAATAGTCCGGCATTCTAGTTTTTTCAGGAAACATGTCGGAGTAATACACCGGTCCCGTCATTGCGGTTCGCCCACCGGATCCCAACTGTGGAAATTCCTTCGATACACCGTAAGGATACCATATAAAAGCTGGTTGTGCCGGTGGCAAATCAACCAATCCCGTATTGTTTTGAGATAAATTCTGCGGATGAGCAGGATCGAACGGTTTCCCGCTTTCGCCTGTGAGGTAGTTATAGGAAACGTAAGGAATATTATTGCCGATGAATAAAGGCCAGCCAAAATAACCGGCTTTCTGCGCCTGGTTCATTTCATCGTATCCTTTTGGACCGCGCGTGTCAAAGCTGTCCACATTTGAATCCGGTCCTACTTCACCCCAATATAAATATGCATTTTTCTGGTCTACGGATATGCGATACGGGTTACGATCGCCCATTACATAAATTTCAGGTCTTGTTTTCTCAGTGCCTTCGGCAAAAAGGTTGCCTTTGGGAATGCTATAGCTTCCGTCTTCGTGAATGGAAAGGCGGAGAATTTTTCCACGCAAATCATTGGTATTGGAAGCTGTGCGGCGTGCATCAAACTGCAGGTGACCCGGCGCATCGTTGAGCGGCGCAAAACCATGACTCACAAATTTTTGATTGGGCTCATCAAACGGTGTTGAATTGTCGCCGGTAGAAAGATACAGCATGTGGTCAGGCCCAAAGGCGATAGAACCGCCGGTATGGCAACAAATTTCGCGCTGCGAATAAAACTGGAGAATAATCTTTTCACTGGCATTGTTCAGTGTATCGTTTTCAAATGTGAACCTTGATAAACGGTTAACCGACGTATCTACCGGGCTGTAATACAGGTATACATAATGGTTTTTGGAAAAATCGGGGTCTTTCTGAATACCCAGTAAGCCTTCTTCGGCATTGACACCCGGCGTAGACGTTTTCCAATAGACATTTAAGAATCCCGCCTGCTTTACAGAATGGTCTTTGTCTTTATACAACATGATTTCGCCACGGCGCTGTGCCACCAGCACATCGAGGTTGGGAAGAACAGTTAGTTCAGTGGGTTCAAAAAACGTTCCCCGCACCAACTGTACTCTGGCAAACCGGTCTTCGTCCGGTGTAGGCTGCGTTTTAACCTTGCTATAATTAAGTCCGTCGTTGCTGCCAATAGCGTATTTAATGCCACCCAGCAGGTGCATCAGGTAAGCCGGATCTTTATAAGATTCAATTGTATGTCCGAGTTCGGTGTACCAGGCCCTTCCGCCATCATATTCATGATACCATGCCATCGGGTGATTGCCATTCATATTGCCACCTTCGTAGGTTTTTTCATCAATCTTTAGCAACACGTGAATGTCTTTGCTTACATGATCGTAGTTGTACCACTCATCGAATCTTGACCATTGTTTCGGCAAATGTTTGGTGGATTCGTGATCTGCATCTTCCACAACAATAGTAGCCTGCTGTTGTTTTGGATGGCTGTTGAACGTAGCGCCCACCAGTCGCTGAAACCAGCCCCAATGGTAGCCTGCATCTGCTGCAGCATGCACGCCCACAAAGTTTCCACCCGCTTCAATATAGCGTTGAAAAGCATTTTTTTGTTGAATGGTAAACAGCGAATCGTCGGGATCAGTAACATTGAGGAATACAACGGCAGCATATTTTTTCAGCGTGTCTTCCATAAACCACTGAGCATTGCTGGTGGTATCTACATCAAAATTATTTTCTTTTCCAAGTTTCATGATGGCATCAGCACCTGCGGGTATGCAATCGTGCACAAAGCCTGCTGTTTTGGTAAAAACTAATACTTTCGGTTTCGATGATAATAAATTGCAACTGATACTGGTAATGCATAAAACAATGAACGCATTGGCAATAAACAACAGTCTTTTCATATGTGCTGCAAAAGGTTTGATTAAGTGTACGAGGCATGAAAGTTAGGATGTAAAAAGTTGCAAACGAAAATTTGGTTGAAAAATCGGCTGACAGCACCAAAGGCATCGGTAAAAAACACCATCTGTGTGATGAACAGCGACTGTTGCAGCCAATTAGGATTTACAGTGTTTCTAACTGATGCTTTGTTAAATCATTTTCTAAATTTCCAGTATTGGTAGTGGAAGCTGGTTCAAAAAGCATAACCCATACTTCATCGCCGGCAACTGGGCGATGCTCAACGCCCTTTGGAACAATGAGAAATTCATTTTCATTTACTGTGACGGTTTTGTCCCGGTATTCCATGCGTAACAAGCCCTTCACTACAAAAAACATTTCGTCTTCTTTTTCGTGATGATGCCATACAAACTCGCCTTTGAACTTCACCAGCTTTACATGCTGACCATTTAGTTCTCCTACAATTCTTGGATTCCAGTAGTCGGAAAAGAAAGAAAATTTTTCTTCAATATTTACTTTTTCCATTTGATTGGTTTTGTGGTTTCTCCTTTCTTTTTTGTTTTGAAAGGCACAAGTTGCAGAAGGATGAAATGATCTCATTTCTCAATCTTCTGTATCATTGCAAGTTTAAACGATTTTATGAACCCAATACGATGCCTGATCATTTTTGCCATTTTATTTATGTATCAGGTTGCAAATGCACAGACTTACCAAATATCCGGAAAGGTTACAAATGAAGAACAATCACCCGTAAGTTTTGTTTCGGTACACCTCTTGAACACAAACTTTTATACGCAAACAGATAAGCTTGGGAATTTTGTTTTCTTACAGGTACCCGCCGGAAACTACGGGATTCTTTTGGAAGCAGAAGAATATGCATCTCTGATGAAACAGGTAGAAATTGCAGGAAGTAATGCCGAGATCATGGTGCAAATGAACAGATCGGTGCAACAGCTGGATGAAGTGGTAGTAACGGCAGAAAAAAGAGAAGACAAATTGCAGCAGGTACCGGTCAGCATTTCAGCGCTGAATGCGCGGAGCATAGATAATTACCGCATTTGGAACAGCCAGCAACTGACTGCGATAGTGCCCTCGCTTTACAGCGACAACCCCGGCGATAGCCGCAACATTACATCTGTGAGAGGCATCGTTACCACTTCATACGACCCTGCAGTTGCCACATACATTGATGGAGTGAACCAGTTTTCACTTGACTCCTATATTTCTACCATCAGCGATGCGGAACGCATTGAAGTGTTACGGGGTCCGCAAGGAACATTGTACGGACGCAATGCGATGGGCGGTGTTATCAATATTCTATCAAAAGCACCCACTAATAACACTTCGCTTTTTGGGGAGGCATCTTTAGGTAACTATGCATTACAACGGTACAATGCTGGCTTCAGAACACCGCTTCTAAAAAACAAACTGTTTGCCGGCGCCAACATTTTATACACTTCGCGGAATGGCTATTATGATAATGAAACGACAAAAAGCAGCTTTGACAAGCAACATCTTTTTTATGGCAATTACTTCCTTATCTACAAGCCCGCACAGCGATGGAGCATTACGCTGAATACTAAGCACCAGGCTAACCGGAATAACGGCGCTTTTCCGCTTGTGAATGGAAAGCAGGAAGCATTTGAGCATGCATACAAACTGAGCCAGGACGCAGTGTCTACAATGATCGACAACTCGCTGAACAGTTCTCTTTCTGTGGTGCACTCGGGCAAAAGTCTCAATGTCTCAGCCATCAGTTCATACCAGAAAAATTACCGGTATTATGACAAACCACTCGACGGAGATTTTTCGCCTGCCGATATTGTAACCATCAAAAACAATTATGGCAAACCGAACAATGAAGTACAGGTATTCACTCAGGAACTAAGAGTTAGCTCTCCCGGTGCAAACAAGAAATGGCAGTATACAGCAGGCGCTTATTTTTTTTACCAGACCAATCCTGCAAAACAGGCAACGTATTTCGGGAAAGATGCGGGCTTGTATGGTGTGGATGATACAGATTTTGAAATCATCAACCAATCGGGAAGCAAAGGAACTGGCACCGCATTGTTCGGACAGTTGAGCTATGCTGTAACACAGCATCTCAGGCTGACTGCAGGTATGCGTTACGACAACGAACACCGTTCATTATCCGTTGAAAGCAGTTACAAAAAAGGTGATTTTGACATGAACCTGCTGCCCGACACATCTGCTTCGGCAAATTTTCATGCAGTATCTCCCAAATTCACTATTCAGTACCTGATTTCCGGCAGCAGCAATGTCTATGCAACTTATACACGCGGATTTCGCACAGGGGGTTTGTCGCCGCTGTCCTCCGATCCGTCACAACCACCGCTGTATGCTTATCTGCCTGAAAAGAGCGATAATTATGAAGCAGGAACCAAACATACCTTCCGGGATGGTAAACTCAGTGTCAACCTGAGTATCTATACAAGTTACATTCGCAACGCGCAAGTGCCAACGCTTGTATTACCGGAGGCAATTACACTGATAAAAAACACAGGACGCCTGCGCACTTCGGGTGTGGAAGCTGAGATAACGGCCTTGCCTGCAAAAGGCTTGATGTTGGGTTATTCCGGCAGCGTCATCAGCACGAGATATCAGTCTCTTACTCTCTCTCAAAATGGTACGGCCGTAAACCTTGCAGGTAAGCACCAGGTGTATACGCCTTCTGCCACATCTATGTTGTTTGCACAATACAACCTGCCACTCGCAAAAGAATTGTCAGCGTTTGTTCGCGGAGAATGGCAGTACCGCGGAAATATGTATTTTGATTTTGCAAACAGTATAGAGCAGCCGCGATACCACCTGTTTCATACACGCGCAGGTATCGATACCAAAAAAGTGGGACTTTATATCTGGTGCAGGAATGTGTTTGCTAAGAAATACATTGCTTATGCCTACGATTTTGGAGCTGTTCACCTGGGCGACCCACAAACATTCGGCCTCACCTTACGCGCTCATATCAATCAATAAATTCATCAAACTGGTTAGAATTTATGAAATGGATGTACTTTCTTGCTGGCTCTTTCCTGTTATCTACTCATTTGTATGCAGCCAGGGTTGATACCGTGATGACACACAGTGCTGTGATGAACAAAGAAATAAAAGCGGTGGTCATTACACCCGATGGATACACAAAAACTAAGCATTTTCCCGTAGTGTACCTGCTTCACGGCTATAGTGGCAACTATGCGGACTGGATAACAAAAGCTCCATCCATTACCCAATATTCCGACCAATACGGGGTGATTATTGTGTGCCCCGATGGTGATTATAATAGCTGGTATTTTGATAGCCCCCTAGATAGTACCAGGCGCTACGAAACGTATGTGTCAGGTGAATTGGTAAGCTGGATTGATTCTGCCTACGCGACGGTGAAAGGTCCACGCGGAAGAGGCATTACCGGCTTGAGCATGGGAGGTCATGGAGCCTTATTCCTCGCGTTTCGCCACCAGGATGTGTTTGGTGTAGCAGGCAGCATGAGCGGCGGCGTAGATCTTCGACCTTTTCCGGCAAGCTGGGATATAGCCAAAACACTCGGCAATTACGCAGACTTTCCTTTGCAATGGCAGAATTATTCTGTTATCAGTCTCATTCATCTGGTGCAGGACAAATCATACCCATTCCTGTTCGATTGCGGTACAGAAGACTTTTTTTATCCTGTAAACAAGAAGCTTCACGAAAAGCTGCTGGAACATCAGATTCCACACGATTTTATTAGCCGACCCGGCGGGCATACATGGAATTACTGGAATAATTCCGTTGGCTTTCACATGCTGTTTATGCACAACTTCTTTGCGTTACACAATGAAGGTTGATGAAATGTTTTCTTGTATCAGGCAGCTCAACATTTCACCAATTCTCGGCTGGTTACAACATTAGTCTTTTGCTGATAAAGTCGCATCATTTAACCATAAATATCGTTCAACACCTGAGCAAGGTGAATACCGGCTTTCAGCATTTGCTCATTGAGCTCAGCTATATGGTCGAAGTTGTAACGGTAACCCAGCTTTTGATTCGGCTCTTTTATTTCTTTAAGCACTCTAATACCCATTACATAAGAATCAAACAGCCATTGGCTGACAGGTTGCTGCTGCCAGGCTTTTACCTGCAACTTGCTGGCATGATCTATAGCATTGGTATATTCTGTATAGCTCAACTGCTGGTAGCCTATCAGATCTGCATCCCATACACGGTGCAGGTTGGATGGCTCATTCATCCAAAGCACTTTGATGCCGTTGCCGCCCTGTTCCTTATCGGCAGTATGCAGCGGCTGATGAATGTCTTCCACTATATGAATCAATAATTTCAGGTACATTACCTGTTCACTTCGTGAAGCCTGTTTACTTTTCAGTTGCGCTTTCAGAAAATTGATTTTCGTATATGCGTCGGTAGAGGTGTCGCGCAGGAGATAGTCTTCCAGATCGTGAAAGCTCATTCCTTCTTTCATGTCGATGTAGTGCCATTCGTTGAGGTAGCGATAAGCTGTATCAGATCGGATAAAATCGGCCCAGTTGCTGGCAATGGCAATGGTTTCATTTCCTAACAAGGAAGCTACTCTTTTTCCTCGCTTTTTTGGTCAGGTGCCTGTCGGCTATCTCGCCGGTAATCCTGTGACCTTCCATGCCCCACGCCACCGATCGGAGTGGCATATATAAAAACAATAGCGCGACAAAACCGAGTTTTAATATCTTCATTATATTCAATTGCTTGTGCCGCTAAAATAAACCAACTAACGTTAGCCTAAAACTTTTCATCCTTGAATGTGTAAGCAGAAGCTACCGAGCAGGAAACAGAAGATATATTGCTTATATCCAATTGCACGATAACAATACCGATTACGCATTAAACCAGACATATAAGGTTGTGACAGCAGTTGAAAAAAAGAAGTATTATTGTAACGACTAATGAACTGTCAGATGAAACGGCCACTACCCAACCTTTACTATACACTGATTTTCATACCTATCTTAAGTTGCCACAACGGCAACACACCGGCAAATCCTGCCAAACAAATTGCTGGAAAAGACACCTGCCTTTCGTGCGAATCGCCTTCATCGAGATCAGCGCTAATCAAGTCTTCTGTAACGAAAAACGCAGCATCCACAACCGACCATACTGAAATGGTTTTGATAAAAGGCGGAACATTACCAGATGGGCTCTAACGATTTTACCGATAGCAAACCCGTTCATGCGGTAAAGGTCAGCTGTTTTGGATGGATGAACATGAAGTTACCAATGCCCAGTTTGCCGCCATTTGTAAAAGCCACCGGCTATATTACAGTAGCGGAACAACTCTCAATCCTGCAGATTATCCCGGTGTGCCGGCTGATAAACTTGTGCCCGGTTCGGCAGTTTTACACCCCGCAACACGCCTGTAATCTCTACGATCCCATGCAATGGTGGACGTATGAAGAAGGTGCTGACTGGAAGCATCCTAAAGGCTAAAAAGAGTGCTGCAAAGCCACAGGACAACGAACCGGTGGTGCAGATTTGCTTTACCGATGCGCTGGCTTATGCCCGGTGGGCGGGAAAACGGTTGCCTACGGAAGCGGAGTGGGAATATGCAGCCCGCAGCGGGCGAAAATTTTACAACTATTACTGGGGACAGAGTTAAAGCCCGCCGGTAAATGGATAGCCAATATTTTCCAGGGAAGCTTTCCGTGGAAGAATACGTAAAAGAAGATGGGTTTGAAGGCGTGGCACCTGTAAAAACTTTTCGTGCAAATGGCTTTGGATTGTATGATATGGAAGGTAATGTGTGGGAATGGTGCAATGATTTTTACCGCGCCGATTCTTACAAAAGTGGGAATGACAACCAAAAGGACCAGCCGACAGCTATGACCCGATGAACCCAATGCAGAAAAGCATGTGCAGCGCGGCGGTTCGTTTATGTGCAGCGACGACTATTGCATTCGTTACAAAGCCGGCAGCCGTGGGAAAGGAGAAACGTCGAGCGCAAGCAATAACTTGGGCTTTAGGTGTGTGAGCGATGTTCAATAAGTGGTATAATACGTCTGATGGAGCTTGGATGTATAAATTGAATACCAATTGGATCCACATCCTTTGTTGAACGTCGTGAATTCGTTGAGATAACATCGTGTTATATACAGTAAGGGACATTTAACCAAAGTGTGAATAAAAAGACGAAAGTAATTCTTCAGTCGTGGAGAATATGTAATAGAGGCACTACGCAGCCGTGCTGAAAAAGCTGAGCTTTTGAGGTCAGCAGGTAAAGGCAAATTTTCTTATACATAAAGTTCATATTGGATCAAAGTCAAACGTTAGTATCAAACCACATCTCTCACCCATCACTATAAAAAAAGTGAATTGATAATTAACATCCAAACTGCGCAATTATATTACGCAGTTTGGTGTACTGTTTTGATGGGCTTTATAATTCAATTGTTTCTCCAATGGCTGGCAACAATAATGTTTTACCGGCATCGGAAAAAGCCTTTTTCGCCTTTTCCATATCGATTGCAATTGCGGGAATGTATTGTAATGCGTACCGATTACAGTGTTGCATTTCACAAAATCGGCAGCAATTATAGCATCGGCAACATCCATTGTGTAATTACCGCCAATGGGGAAGGCTGAAAACATTAAGATTATTTGTCCAGTAAGGGATCAATTGCATATCCATAGTGAGTGCCGTATCGCCTGAAATATAAAAATCACCTTCCTCTGTGTTAAACAAAAAGCCCAATGGGTTACCACCATAGGAGCCATCGGGCATATCCCGATGAATGTATAGCGTTTACGCCTTTTGCCTTACCAAAAGGAAAACTAATTTTACCGCCATGATTCATGGGATGAATATTTTGAATGCCTTTTGCTGAAAGCCACTGCCCTACTTCCGCGGCGCACACACAGGTGGCGTTGGTTTGTTTTGCCAGGTTTTCAAAATCAGCTACATGATCGCCATGACCGTGTGTGATAAAAATATAATCAGCCTTTATAGCTTTTATATCTACATCCTTTGCCAACGGATTGCCACTGATAAATGGGATCGAATAATAAAGAATGACTACCAATTTTTATCTAAAAAACAGACTTGCCCGTAATAACGTGAATTTCATAGTTGTCAAGATATTTTATTAATTATATGCGCAATTCACCAATTGGCACAAAGGCAAATATTTTACAAATATCGTGCTGATGAAGGCAGATATAGTCTTCTTAGCCGATATTTTTGCTGATTACTAAACACGATGTCACATCTGTAGATTATAGACAAATGTAGCGACCCTAGAAAGAAATATAAAAATGAGAAGTATAAGCGGATTATGGATTATAGCATCATTATGTTGCTGCATGGATACGTATGTATTTTTTGTGTTCGTTCCATCACGCAACACAGTTCAGTGACCGGTTCAGATGGGAGTTTATGCCGGTTACTGGTTTGTGAGCCGGCAGCTATCTTGTGTTGCTTTCGTTTCCCTATTGGCGGGAACATCCGCTGGAAGCGCGAATCGCGCGATTATGTATTTGCCATTATTCTCGGACTTGTATTTGCCAAATTAATAGCAACAGTGTTTTTTTCTTGGTAGATGACTTCGCCGTGGCGGAATGTGGATTATGAGCAAACTGTTTCATACGCACCGGCGCCGATTATGTGCAGGAAAGTTCAGTTATTAAACGGTCTATATTTATCAGTTGGTTTGGCATCGCTGCAGGCAGTTCTCTTGCTTGGTTCTTTACTGTATGGCTTTTGCAAACAAATACAGCTACAAAGTACGGAATGTAAAACTCGCTTTTAAAAACCTGCCGCCGGCTTTTAAAGGTTTTCGCATTGTGCAGATCAGTGATATACACAGCGGTAGTTTTCACGATAAAGAAGCGGTAAATAAAGGGGTTGATTTGATCTTACAACAAAAAGCTGATCTCATACTTTTTACCGGCGATATTGTGAATGATGAAGGCATAGAAATGCAGCCATTCATTGATACATTCAAGCGGGTACAGGCGCCGCATGGTGTATATCAGCACGCTTGGCAACCATGATTATGGCGATTATAAATGGGGATCGAACCCAACTGGGCAGGCGCTCGCAGAAAAAAAACAAATCACAGCTGGTTATAAATACACATAAGCAACTTGGGATGGCGCCTGTTGATGAACGAGCATGTAGCCATTGAGAAAGATGGAGATGCCTTTGCGTTACTTGGTATTGAAAACTGGGGAGCGAAAGCCGGATTTCCTAAATACGGACGGATGGACCTCGCCTATCCAGGCACAGAAAAATATTCGTTCAAAATTTTAATGAGCCACGATCCCAGCCATTGGGATGCGGAAATAAGACCCAAATATGGCGATATCGATTTGATGTTATCAGGACATACACATGGCATGCAGTTTGGGGTGGAAACGCCGTGGTTTAAATGGAGCCCTGTACAATGGGTATACAAACAATGGGCAGGTTTGTATAAAGAAGGTACGCAACACTTGTATGTAAACCGGGGTTTTGGCTTTATTGGCTATCCCGGGACGTGTAGGCATACTTCCCGAAATAACAGTGATTGAATTGGCGTAAATAATATTGGTAGAATTGATGTCTGCACTGTATGTAACAAACTCAGCGATTTAAACGTTAGTTATAATTATTTGTCGTAACCTACTATAACTTAAAAGAACAATTGTTATGAAGAAAACGAATGGTCAGCTGCTCCTCATTGCTGCCCTTTGTATTACGGCAGCAGCTCAAGCACAGCGACTTGATTTTGGCGGAAAAATTGGCGCCAACATGACCAAAATTGATGGTGTAAAATTTAACGATGCGTATGATTTAAATTACCAGCTTGGCTTTTTTGGTGAAATTGATTTTACTGAAAATCTTAGGTATTCAACCTGAAATTTTGTTTAGTCAAACCACTTCACAAGTCGATTCCGGTTTTAATTCGATTTACCAGGATGCTGCAGGTTCTTTGCTGAAGCGCGATGTAAAACTCAATTATTTAAACATTCCGGTTTTATTACGAATCAATGCCGGCAGCCTGCTCACGTTTCATGTAGGTCCGCAGTTTAGTGTATTGGTAAACGACAATGAAAATTTGTTGGAGAACAGCAAAAACGCTTTAAAAAAGGCGATTTTTCAGCCGTTGTAGGTGCGCAAATCAACATCAGCAAACTGCGTATTTATGGCAGGTATAATATTGGTTTGGCAAACATCAGCGATGCCGATAATCCTAATAAATGGAAAAGCCAGCAGCTTCAGTTTGGTGTAGGCATGAGATTTCTATAGTTGTGTATTAGTATACATAAAAAGAGGTAAGATTTCTTAACAGTCTTACCTCTTTTTATGTGCAGCAAAAACAGGATATTATTACTGTTTGTTTACTTACGGAATCTGGTGTTCTAAATTACTTACAAGTCACCAATGCATTTAATTGTTTGACGTTTATTAGATTCATAGTCATACCGACCTTTAACGCATGTAAGAACTTTACTTTTCATTCATCTTGAAAGGTTTCTATTTCTTCATTATTCTGTCATCATCCGGCGGGTAAATCAATAGTTATGGAATAGCATTTGCTAAACGTGAATGTTTTCTTCAGCAAATATTCAATATGTTTATGCACTTAGAATAAGCATTATTCGTTAATATATATTTGAAATTCAAGCTACATGATTATTAAAAAAGCTTCATATATTGTATCAAGTGCCAGTTACGAACAATGTCCCAAACCCGACAAACCGGAATATGCATTTATCGGGAGAAGCAACGTTGGCAAATCATCACTGATCAATATGCTGACAGCGCATCAAAAGCTGGCTAAAACTTCTGCCTCTCCAGGCAAAACGCAATTGATCAATCATTTTGAAATTGAAAGCGCTGCCAAGGAAAAATCGCCTTTTGTGAAATGGTATCTCGTCGATTTGCCGGGATATGGCTTTGCCAAAGTATCTCAAAGCAGCCGCCGGCGTTGGGAACAAATGATTGAAAATTATCTGCGCAAGCGCGAAAATATCGTCAACATATTTGTACTGATTGATGTGCGTCTGAAACCACAGGAAATAGATCTCGAATTTGTAAGTCAGCTCGACAGGTGGCAGGTTCCGTTTAGTCTTGTGTTTACAAAAGCCGACAAAGAAAAACCACTTGCCGTACAGCGGAATGTACAGGCATTTCTCGATGCTATGCGACGCACATGGCAGTTTCTGCCACAACATTTTGTAAGCAGTGCCAACGAAAAAACCGGCAAACAGAAATTTTGCAATTTATTGAAAGCTGTAACGCCAGCCTCATGAAGTAAAAAGCATCCGTGCTGATACTTATGATTCAATATGTAATAGAAGGAGAATTACAGGAGAATTAGAAGAAGAAGGGGCTGAAATCCTGTTTACAAAACAGGCTTTTTCATCAGGCTTTCGGTGAGTTTTCTTAAATCATCAAGGTCAAAAGGTTTTGCAAGAAATGCATCGGCACCGGCTTCTTCAGCCAAGAGCCTTGATGTCATTGTTTGCCGAAAAATAAACGATAGGAATATGATTGAGTTCATCATGCCCTTTAATGCTGCGCGATGCAACAATACCGCCGCTATCGGGAATCCAGTTATCCATTAATATGACATCGGGCTGCAGCGTTTTTACTGTTTCAATGATGTCGTTGCAATGAGTTTGTGTAAAAACTTCGATGCCCTGTTTTTCGAAGATATAGCTGCAGATAAAAAGAATATCTGCATCATCATCGCAAATTAGAACACGTTTTTTTGTATCATTCTGCATTCACAAATATTTCCTGAACTTAAAAAAGTGAAGATACGTAATTAGGTGAAATTGGTTTCATCTTTCGGCATTGTTATCAAACCTTTTGCAAGAGCGAAGCGCCCAGCCAGGCCATCATTCCCATGCCTGTTTCAATCGCACTTTCATCAATATTAAACTGTGGTGTATGTACATTGTGCACAATGCCTTTTGCTTCGTTGCGCACACCCAGCCTGAAAAAACAGCCCGGCACATGCTGAGTATAATATCCAAAATCTTCAGCGCCCATTCGCAGCTCGGTTTCTTCCACCTGCTCTGCACCCATGTATTCTTTTGCCAGTTCCCAGGCATCTGCTGTAAAGGCAGGATCGTTGTCAACAGTTGGATAGCCAACATCTATCAGTACGTCTGCTTCCGCTCCCATTGCTTCCGCAATGCCTTTCACCTGTTTTGTTATCAGTTCGTGCGCTTTGAATCGCCATTCTTCGTTCATCGCGCGAAACGTGCCCATCAGCTTCACTTCACTTGGTATCACATTGGTGGTATAACCTCCCTGAATGGAGCAGATGGACAAAACAGATGGTGAAGTGGGATTGTTATTGCGGCTGATGATCTGCTGCAATGCAACAATAATTTGCGAAGCGATCAGAATGGTATCTGCCGTAAGATGCGGCGCGGCTGCATGTCCGCCTGTGCTTTTCATGGTGATAAAAATTTCATCGGCACTTGCCATCACCCGCCCTTTCGAAAACTAAGTTTACCAACTGCCAAGCCCGGGTGCACATGCATTCCTACTATTCCCTGCGGTGCAGGATTTGTGCAGCACACCTTCTTTAATCATGATGCTTGCGCCGCCGGGATTTCGCTCTTCTCCGGGTTGAAAAATGAGTTTTACAGTTCCTTCCCATTCTCTGTGACGTTTGATGAAAGAATTTTTGCAGCACCCAACAGGCAGGTTGTGTGCACATCATGACCGCATGCATGCATTACACCTTCTGTTTTCGATTTATAGGGAACATCATTTTGTTCCATGAATCGGAAACGCATCCATATCCGCACGAAGCGCAACTACCCTGCTTTCAGGGTTTCTTCCTTTGATCAGTGCTACTACTCCGGTTTCAGCCATTGCTTCAAAAGGAATTTGCCACTGTGTTAGCTTATTTTTGATATATGCAGACGTGTTGTATTCCACGTAGCTTAATTCGGGGTTAGCGTGCAGATGTCTCCTGATCTGAACAAAATCACCGGCATGTTGCGAGGCGAGTTGTTGAATTTTTTCTTTCAGCATTGAATTAGTCAATAGAGATGTCTTCATCTTTCGGGGTGTATTCTACATTGTCACTCACTACATAAATCACCTGCGAATACAAGGAAGATAATAACTTTTTATAACGGTTGGCTTCATCGCGATCAATAAAGTTTCCAAAACGCACTTTGAAATAAGGAGACTGGTAAATGGTGTAGGCTTTCTGCTCAGGAAAACGTTGCAGTAAATCGCCTTTTAGTTCGAATGCCTGCTCGCGGCTTTGCGTGCTCAACACCTGGAGCCGATAGCCATGATACAAGCCATTATAGGTCATGGTACTGGCTTGCTTGTTCAGCTTTGCCTGCATGGCTGTCAGCAGATCGAGCCTGCCGTCTTTACGCACCACAATGCTGTTTTGCGCAGAAGCTGCCATAAGCAGGTGAGAGAATAGGATACTTAGCAACCATTTCATGTTAAAATATTTTAGAGTTTGCAGTTAAACCGCATTGCTTACACAAGGTTTAAAATAACGTGCCATCTTACAAACGAGGTGTATCAATAACCCCCGTCCGTAACAGGCGTTCCTTTCACGATATCTACACCAGCGCTGCATCCTAAACGCGTGGCACCGGCATCCACCAATTCTTTCGCAAACTCGTATGTACGTATGCCTCCAGATGCTTTGATCTGCACATCTGCCGGCAAGTGTTTCCGCATCAGTTGCACAGCTTCTATGGTTGCGCCAGTTTCTGAGTAACCGGTAGACGTTTTCAGGTAGTCGATACCTGCGATGCCATAGAGTTCGCAGCATTTGCGTATTTCATCTTGCGTAAGCACACCACTTTCTATTATGATTTTGACCACTTTCCCTTCCTGCTTTATCACAGGCATGAGATGATTAATTTCATTTGCCAGGTATTGCCAGTCATTGTTTTTCAGGGCAATGAGGTTGATGACAATATCCAGCTCATCAGCACCATCAACCATTGCCAGTACTACTTCGGCAATCTTGGCTTCCACAGCTGAATATCCAAATGGAAAACCTATCACGGTAGCTGTTTTTACAGCAGAATCTTTGGTGAGTTGTTTAGCGGTTTTCACAAATGGAGGCGGCACACAAACGGCGGCAAATCCATATTCAATGGCTTCTGCACAGAGCTTTTCAATATCAGCCACGGTCGTTGTAGGCTTCAAGACGGTATGATCGATGAAATGTTGTAACTGCATAACAGGCAAAAGTAACCTGTAATTTGATTGTGGCAAAACGGCATAACTAGTTAACTCAAGCCATCAACGTTTTCTTTGGTGTTTTTTTATAAAAAAAGTTGTTTTATAAATTCCGTGCGTAGAAAAAAGTTGATCATTTTAAATAAAAAGATGAAGTGTTTTCCCGCCCAAAACCCATTATTTCCCCAACACTTCCCAGACTTTATTTGCGATCATTAAAGGAGATATCCCTTTAAGGCAAGCCTGTTGGCGATGACATTCTTTATTCCCAAAAACAGAGGAAGGTCTGCAATCCAAATCAATCTGCACACAATGATTGAGAGGCTGCCCCCAGCCATTAAACCCTAAAAACGGATGTGTGCCGCCCCACACCGAAACTACAGGAACACCATACATAGAAGCAAGATGCATATTGGCAGAATCCATGCTGATCATGACATCTAACCCGGAAATGAACTGGAGTTCTGATGCTAAACCGCCTTTTCCTGCCAGCACGGTCACTTTATTGTCGAAAGGTAAAGCCAGCTGTTCCAAGGAAGGCACATCTGCTTTTCCGCCAAACAAAAACACCTGTACATCGTTGCGCTGAAGCAACAAACCAATCACCTGTTGCATCTGAACGGCAGGATATGTTTTTTCGGCATATTGCGCAAAAGGTGCTATGCCGATTAGTCGTTTATGTTCGCGTTTCCACTGTTTCCATTGTGAGCTGAGTTCATGAGAATGTTTGGCAATACCCTCTTCTATATCGAGCACAACGGGAAATCCTAATCTGGCAAAAACTTGTTCATAACGCTGAAAAGTAGAGGGAAGTGGTGTGAGCTTTTTTTGACGGGTACGGGTGAGCTCTTTCTTTTCTTTTCTTCCTTTGTCAATCACCGACACAGGCAATCCCGTGAATGCAAAAAATCTTCGGATTATTTGCGTGCGCAAAACATTGTGCAGGTCAGCAACCGCGTCATATTTTCTTTGTTTGCGCAAAAAAAGAAATAACCGGTACAAACCTCGCAAAGCCTTTGTATTTCTTTTTAACATCTACCCCCAGGAAGTGAAGCCGTGGAATGTCTGTAAACAATGGGGCTACAAAAGGAACAGATACAAAGGTCACTTCAAGCCCGGGATACTGCTGCAGCAAAAGCCGGATTACGGGAACTGTCATGGCAACATCTCCCAGCGAAGAAAAACGAAATACAATTATGTGGCGGGGAAGCTTCAATGCGCGGCTTTTTGTTGCCCGTACAAAACGGGGTTTAGCGATGCATCATTGTACATTTTCATTTGCCGGTACACTTTCATTTTCTTTCTTCCTTCGGCAATATCCTGCAGCAGTTCATCTATCGATTGCGAAAGGTCGGCACGCTGCTCGCGCAAGACGCCCAGTTTTCGTGAACAGGCGGCTTTGTGTTCCTCGCTTGCTTCTGCTCTTTCCGCTTCAGCCTGCATGTGGTAAATTTTCAATTCCAAAATCGACAGGCGATCAATAGCCCAGGCAGGGCTTTCGGTATTGATTTTAGCATTTTCTGCCTGTGTAGCATTTATATATTGGTTTAAAAACCAGTCGTCTATCTGCTCAACCATATCAGTACGGTGCTGATTCGACTTGTCGATGCGACGCTTGAGCAATAATGCTTCTGCAGGATCAATAGCAGGATTGCGGATAATATCTTCCAGGTGCCACTGCACCGTATCTATCCAGCATTTTTTATACAAAACAGCTTCGATACCACCGGGTGCATACGGGGTGGGTTCGTAAGCATCCACATTGTCTGCCAGATGATAGTCCGATATACATTGCTGAAATATATTGATGCAGGTTTCACTCCTCATACCTTGATTGTATTGTGCCGGCAAATGTATGAATCCCTATTCCATAAAATTCAGGTCGCGCCCAAAGGTTTCTTTCAGCAGCACAGCCGCCGTAAGACCAATGGAAATCACAATAGCACCGGTGATCCACGCGCCATGAATATAGCTGCTGTCGGCGTTGCCGCTGTGGGCTAAAAATGAGGATCGTAACTGTTGAAACAAAATAAGAATAACGGGCAACAGGCCTCGTACAAAATTGGGAATGGTAGTAGCAGCAGTAGCACGGAGATTGGTACCAAATTGTTCGGCTCCAATGGTCACGAAAATGGCCCAGAAACCTATGCTGAAGCCTAATGCAGCGCAGAGTGCGTACATTGTTGACGCCGATCCGCCATATTGCACGGTGAAATATAAGATGGTGAACAAAATGGTGAGTGCATAAAAAATATACAACGCTTTTTTACGGCTTTTCAGTTGCTGGCTGATAAGCCCGATGGTAATATCACCTGCGGAAAGACCTGCGTATGCATACATCACGGCTCGCCCGGTATCGATCGGTTCCGTAAGATGCATGGCTACGCCAAACTCTCTTGAAAATGTGATGAGCACACCGATGACATACCAGGTAGGCAACCCTACAAGAATGCTTAACAGGTATTTTTTGAACCGTGCACCGTTGTTAATGAGCATAAAGAAATTGCCACGCTGCACCGTTGTTTTCTTTACCGCTTCAAACATGCCTGATTCAAATACGGATATGCGAAGCAACAGTAAAAGGATGCCTAAGCCACCACCAATAAAGTAGCAGGTGCGCCAGCCTGTATTGTCGGGCTGAATAAATTGTTGCTTTACAAAAAATGCAGCAATCGCGCCTAATAAACCAATGCCCGCCACCAGTGAAGTGGCAATACCACGTTTCTCTTTGGAAGTAAGTTCCGAAACAAGGGTAATTCCGGCTCCCAATTCGCCGGCCAGCCCGATGCCTGCAAGAAACCTGATCCAGGCATATTCCTGTACGGTGTGTACAAATCCATTGGCAATATTGGCAGCTGAATACAGAAGAATGGAGCCAAACAGAACACTGAGCCTGCCGCGTTTGTCGCCTAATACGCCCCAGAAAATGCCGCCTGTCAGCAAACCAATCATTTGCAGGCTGATGATGAGTTCCCCGTCGGTTGTGATTTGTGCGTCTGTAAGTCCAAGGTCTTTCAGGCTTGGCACCCGGATGATACTGAACAGTAATAAGGTCATAAATATCTACAAAATAACCCAGCGCCGCTACCAATAAGGGAATGGTAAAAAGGCTTTGCTGTTTGGTAGTCATGAAAGCAGAATTTGGGCTCTGAAATGATAAATGAATAAGATATAAAACTTGGTAACAGTAAATTCTGGATTAGCTATCTTAGTAACTATACATCCGTATCGATTACCGGTTTTTTTCCAAAAAACAATTTGATAATAACAGGCAAAGTTGTGATAACGATTATGCCGATTGCTATCAGTTCAATGTGTTCTTTCAGGCTAAATCCATACCTGTTCAAAACCCAGCTTTCTAAAAAATAACCGCCGAGCACCATTGTGGTTACCCACAGGATGCTGCCCAGAATATTATACAACATGAAAGTTGATTTTGGCATTTTTACACCGCCTGCTACAATGGGCGCAAATGTGCGGATGATGGGCAAAAATTTGGAAAGAAAGATCGTGGCTTTTCCATATTTATCGTAAAAATCGCGTGCACGCAGAAGGTGCTTTCTACGAAACAGAAGTGTGTCTTTTCGCTCGTATAAAAGAGGACCTGTTTTGTTGCCAAACCAATAGCCCGCCATATTTCCCAACACCGATGCAATGATGATAAGTATGATAATCACACTATAATGAACATTGAAAAAACTTTCAGAAAGTTTATTGACATAAATGCCCGCGGCAAACAAGCAGACTGTCGCCTGGCAAAAAGAAACCGAGAAGTAAACCCGTTTCTGCAAACACGATAAACAACAACGCATAAAGACCTCCGTGAGAAATGATCCAGTCTATTAAATTATTCAACATGATTAACTTCTTTATCAGCTTTTACAGTTACCTAAAAAGGTTTTGAGATGAAAGAGATGATCTTCAACAATGAAACAAAAATTACATCGTATGCAGGGAATCGTTACCAACTGCTGCGTATACTTGTTGTACTGGCATTTCAAGTTTCACCTTTACAAATGGTTTCGCTTTTAAACGCAAATCTATGTATTCTCCAGCTCGCCTTCCCATTTGCTCACTACGCTTGTGGCCAATGCATTGCCCAATACATTGGTAGCGGTACGAAACATATCGCAAAAATGATCGATAGGCAATATTAATGCAATTCCTTCAGCCGGAATTTTAAACATAGCGCAGGTAGCTGTTACTACCACCAGCGATGCGCGTGGCACGCCGGCAATTCCTTTGCTCGTAAGCATCAGCACCAGCAACATGGTAAGCTGCGTGCCCAAGTCGAGATGAATGTTATAAGCCTGCGCAATAGCCATGCTGGCAAATGTCATATACATCATGCTGCCATCAAGATTAAACGAATAGCCCAGCGGCAATACGAACGACACAATTTTATTGTTGCAGCCAAACCGCTCCAGTTCTTCCGTAAGTTTTGGAAAAACGGCTTCGCTGCTGGTGGTGCTGAACGCAATGATGATAGGCAGGAACTATACGCCTGAGCAGTACAGGCGTTCTGCGCCGAAGAATGATATAGCCTACCAATATCAGCAACATCCAGAGAAGTGCAATTCCAATAATAAAATATAAAAAATAACGCCCGTAAAACACAAAAATGGCAGGTCCTTTTGTTGCCATTACGGCGGCTATAGCTCCAAACACACCAAACGGCGCAAAGTTCATCACATAGCGTAACCATTTTCAGTATTACATGCGCAACGGCATCGAGACCTTTTACAATCACTTTGCCTTTTTCACCAATGGCTGCTGTGGCTACGCCAAAGAAAATAGAGAAAATTACGATCTGCAATATCTGGTTGTCTGCCATGGCAAACACTACACTTTTGGGAAACACATGGTCAATAAAATTGTAAAAACTGAATACCTGTGTTTTGCCTACCAAATCGGCAGCACCTGCAGTATCTGCATTGGACAGACGAAATGCCTTCACCGGGTTTGAACACATTTACCAGCAATAATCCCAACAACAAACTCACCAGCGATGCAGACACAAACCACAGTAAAGCTTTGCCTCCTACCCGACCCACGGCTTTCAGATCGCCGAGTTTGGCAATGCCCACTACCAGTGTACTAAAAACCAGCGGTGCAATAATCATTTGCACCAGGTTCAGAAATATTTTGGTCAGCAGGTTCAGGTTTTCAGAAAACGGCTGTATAAATGCCGGCGTCGCATTGAGGTACACAATATACCCAAGTGCCACACCTGCAATCATTGCAATGAGTATATAAACAGTGAGTCTGTTATTCATGTACATGGTATAGATTGATAAGTGAAATTACTTCTGCAACGAGATTGATAATGATGTGAAACCAGTAACGCGAATGGCGTAAAGACACCGATGTTACAATCCGCTGCCTGGTGCTGCTCGCTGCGCAATATAATTGAAAATGTTCTGCCCTGCCGTGAAGCGCTACTTTTTATTTCCCGCTATTATACAACAGCTTGAGCTTATCAAATGCTTCGAGGTTGATGTCGCTGTTGAGCGAAATAGCAATGTCTTTTTTTTCTGAAGCCGTCAGGTGAAAACTAAGCGACGCCATGGCTTCCTTTTTTGAAGGAATATACTGAAAGCTAAGCCTGTATAATTGCGGTCCGTAGCTTTCCGACAGATAATCGAGCTGTTCCATCTGGTAGTAAGTTTGCAGCCGAAACCAGTTGTATTGCAATACAAGAAAAGGTTTGGTAATAAAGCCCAGCACATTATTGGTTTCCAGCGGCCGGTCCCAGTCGCCTGCCTGCCTGTCCCTGATTTGCAAAACAATTACTTTACTTGTATTCTCATGAAGCCATGTGCTGAACGTATTGATGAAACGGAAAGTAGATTCCTGCCCGAAGTTGTCGCGCAAACCTGCATCGAGCACATCAATTACGGGTTCGCTTGGCAGCCACACATTTGGCAGCACGTAAGGGAATGTCGCATTCATCCGCAGAGCAGAAAGAACGCTCACGTTTAATGGATTTTTATCACCAAACAAGGAAATAAAATCTACGCCATCCAGTTCTTTAGCAGGAATTCTCGTAGTATCAAAACCAGCCTGCATCAGAAACCGCTTGGGGTTTGGGCTCATAATGAGTTTGCGCCCATCGCGGCTGATGACTGCATTCCAGATAAGACTTGGAATTTCTGCTTCCGCTTCCGCCTGTTTGAAATCGCCTATTTTTTTATTTAGTATTCCATGTGTGTTAAAGTCAAGTTTTTGCTCAAACGAATAAGCACGGTCTTTCACATATTCATACCCGTTTATTTTAAACCGCGTTGCCGGTCCCATCATATCGCGCGTGATGAATGAGGAAAACAATGGGTTCAGGAGGTCACGAGATATGTTGTTTGCATAGTGTACATCCTGCAGGTTGATGTTGTTGCCTTTTATTTTTTCCCAATACAATGAGCGGAAATAAGTAGCGCCCAACATACCGCCCGAAGCGCCGTTTATCATTACGGTATGTGGCATCAGTCCGCCGTTTGTGATACTGTCGAGATGCTGCAGCACGTTCATCACAAACGTGGCGCTGCGGTTGCCGCCACCGCTAACATCTATCAGGAACATCACAGGCTTTTCTTCTTTTTGCCTTTCTTTCCACTTATTAAGCGTTACCAGAAAACTATCCGTGTCGGCTTTGATATTTTCAGGCGACGCAATAGCTTCCAGCGATTCTTTGTTGTATAGTGACGGAGCGATGGTTTTATCATAGTTCAGACCGTATGCGCGGTTTCTAAAATCGATAACGTTGATATTATTCAGCCAGTTGATAATGAGATAAAGAACTACCAGCACAGGTATACTCCATGTTTTTAGAAACAGGGAAAAAGCGCCCGCTACGCCAATGAGAATGGCAAAAAATATAGTGGTGCTTGCAGCAGCCGGAATCTGGAAAACGGTGCTGTCGCTAAGATACCCGATCAGGATTAAAAACAAAAATGCAATCAGTACCGCCAGCACTGCAGAAAGATGATGACGCTTAAAAATGTTTTGCAATAAATCTTCGCTGTAGTGGCGCACATCGCGGGGTTTGCGCAAACCAAGGCTGGCACTCAGAAACCAATCTACGCGTATTTCCCCTTTGTAAACAGGGAGCGGATTTTTGCTGATGGCAACAGAATAATTTTCATTGGCTTTACTGATAATGGACTGCATGCGCCGGTAAATGGTTTTATCGGCACCGAAGAAGTATCCGAAAGCAATGAGTACGGATAAAATAAACCCAACTAGAAAACTGCCTGTCAGCAACAGGATATCAAATGCGGAAGACAATTCCTCCACAAGGTTGTAGTTGATTGCCCTGGCAAAATAATAAATAAGAAACAACAGCGGAATAACCGCATTGTTGATACAATATTTAAGAAAGGGCTGCGATGTAGTAGCCAAAAAACGGATATGCCTTGTGTGGAGGATAAAGGTTGTGATGTTCCAGCTCATGACAAAAACGCCAATGGAAAAGCCAACAAACCCAGTGCTCAGCGGCGTCACATTCCCCCAATATTCGGGTGCGAGAAACAGCGTTTCTGCACCATAAGGCTGTAGGAAAGCGCCTGCCACAGTTGCAAACAGAACGTACCAGAAAAAAAGCAATACCTGGTATCGCCTGAAATGCAAAAAGAAAAGTTGGATAGGCAATGAATAGAATAAGCCGGTCAGATATTTCCTCATAAATGCATCCGCATTTTGTGTCAGCTATTGGTTTCGGGAAACTTGTTGCTCATGACATTTTAATTTTCTGCGTCTCTCCGGTTGCCTATCAGTGCTTCTATCAGGTAAGTAACCACCGATAGCAGAATACCAAACCAGAATGCCGACCACCAGTTTACCACCGTAAAGCCGGTTACAATTATTGATGTCCATTTAATAATCATCGTATTGATTACCAGTAAAAACAAGCCCAGCGTAAAAATAGTGACCGGAATGGTAAGAATCACCAGCAATGGTTTGATAACCGAATTGAGCAACGCGAGCACCAGCGCCACCAGGATGGCTGTAAATCCACCATTGATAATGACGCCCGGCAGCAGGTTGGAGGCGATAATGGCTGCCAGCGCGGTCACCAGTATTTTACCGATAAATCTCATAGCGTTTTACTTTACAGTCAGTTGATAAAAACGATCGGGCTGCAGGTATTGCGTAGCCAGCGCCTGCAATTCTTCAGCAGTTACTGTTTTGATGATTTGCTGGCTTTTATAAAAATAGTCTTCCGGTAAGCCCTGCAGGATGTACAGTTTCCAACGGTTTATCATCTGAAACGCGCCATCTATATGTCCTAGTATAGTACCGATCATATAATTGCGCACAAGATCCAGTTCCTCGCTGTCAATAGGTTCTTTGCGCAGCCGCTCCATTTCCTTATACACTTCCGCTATGGTTGCTTCGCTTACATCGCTGCCTGCTTCGGTGGTGATAGACAAGGCAGACGTTTGCAAATGATTTTCGAGATAGCTGTGAATGCCGTAAGTATATCCTTTGTCTTCGCGGATATTGCTCATGAGACGCGATCCGAAATAGCCACCAAAAATATTGTTGAGCACCTGCATGCGCGGAAAGTCTTCGTGATGACGGTTGGGAAACGGCGAAGCAATACGAATGGCAGTTTGCACACCATGCACGTCATTAATTACATTGTAATGCTTTTGCTCGGCAGGTGTTGGTATGTGTTCCACCTTCGGCAAAGGCTGACTGTTGAATGGAAGATGACCAAAGCTTTTGTTCAACTGTTCAATTAAATCGGCCGGCAACTTGCCTGCTACGAAGATCATGCACTTGCCCTGCGTATAATATTGCTGGTAAAAACGCGAAAGCTCCTGCTGTTCAAGCCTGTCAAACGCATCGGGCGTAGTATAGCTTCCATAAGGATGCTGAAACCCAAACAGGTATTCATCAATCAGACGGTTGGCTACAAAATCGCATTTCTTCAGGTTGACCTGTAGTTTTTGCTTTTGGTTTTGCCGGTAAATATCCAGTTCTTCCTGCGGAAAAATACTTTCTGTAAGCAATTCACCCAACACGGGCAGCAATTCCTTTACATGTTTGCTGAGACAATGCAGCGACACAGACGCCGTTTCATTCTGACAATGCCGGTTGAGATAGGCACCATAAAATTCAAAATGTTCATTGATATCAAAGGCTGTACGTTGGCGCGTACCGTTTTTCAGCATAAAATTGGTGGTTGCCGCCACAATATTCTGGTCTTCGTACCAATTGCCCGCAAAAAACAACAATTCTATCTGTAACACTTCCTGTGTGCCCGCATTGATGGCGTATACAGGTGTGCCATTGTCTAATGTATAAAAATCATAAGGCTTTAGTGTTACGTCAAACTCAATGGGTTCGTGTATCGGTGGAGCCTGTTTCCTGTTTAATAACTTCATATCATCGTAAAGATGGCAAAAGTAAACCTTACAAGCAATCGATGCAGCTTGTTTTTTATACCATCTTCCCGGCTTAGGCTGGGCAAAATGAAGCGTTGACTGCAAAAAGTGCATTTCCTTTGCGTGAGTTTGCTATTTCATTCATAGGTAGAAGCACGCATAGCATCTGAAAATCACGTTGATTACTTAATAGCGAAATTGGAAAACCTTTGATTTTACGAAAATCGAAATCTTGTATTAAACAAAAAAATTGCTACTCCGCCAGTTAGCTTAACCTACCGGACGCTGTGCTGTTTGGGTTGACGAAAAAATAGTGACAATTACAGCAATGGCACCGAATATTGAACAAATAATAAAACCCCATTGCAATCCCAACATCTGCGACAGCGCACCCATTAACAAAGGACCCACCATATCACCCAATTCCTTGAAAGAACCCGCAACACCCATGGTTGCTCCCATTTCATGTTCCGGGGTAAGATGGCTGATGAGCGCATCACAATTTGTCCACACTGTTCCAATGCCTATGCCTGCGAGAATACACACAACAATCAGCATCCAGCCATGGAGAAATGCAACCGCTGCAATGGAGACACAGGAAAGCAGCATACCGGCACGAAGCGTAACCACAGCATTCCATTTATCGGCAAGCATACCGGCGACTGGTTGTATCAGTAGGTACGAAACGGAAGTAAGAGAAACAATAATACCTGTATGCCATGCATCGTAGCCCAATTGCTGAAACCGCGCAGGCAAAAAGCCAAACAGGATGCCTACAAAAAACATATTGATAACAATCATCAAAAACCATGGCATCAGTGTTTTATTTTTAAAAACCGACAACAAAGAGCGCAATGAAAAGTCGTCATCATCATCAAACACGTCTTCGCCTTTTTCTTTATCGGCAGGAAGCGATAAAGCCAACAAAAACCCAAGCGCACCGATAATAGCTGAGGCGTAGAAAATGGCGGCAAAATCTGATTTTAATACAATTGCGCCGCCCACAAGCGGGCTTACCACATAGCCGGCTCCTTTAATAGCATTGTAAATGCCATAAGCCTTTCCTTTATTTTCTTTATAAAAAATACCAACCATGGCGAGCGAAACAGCGGATAAAGCGGCAGCACCCAATCCTTGCAGGAAACGGACAAGTATGAGCAACTTCGGCGACACGAAGGGATATAACAAAGAAGAGAAGGTAAACAGCAGGATGCCGGCCAGCAATGCTTTTTTCATTCCCTTTTTATCGGCTAATCCACCAAAAACAGGCTTGGCAAGTATTTCTGCAAAATCGTAAACTGCGATGAGCACACCTATCATGGCAAAACCAATTCCGGCATTAACGGCATAAAAAGGAAGATTTACAACAACAATGTGTGCGCCAAATGTCGTAATAAACCCAATGCACCCGAGCACAAAAGCGTATCGTAATGTTGATGATTTGGCTGAATCTGCAACTGGTGTAAGCATGGTCTCGATTTTGTGAAGCAGTGATTTCTTGTTATAAAAGAATTGCAGCTATATAATCTGCTGCTAGAAGAAGTTAAGCCGACTTTTTTTTGCCGTTTTCAAACAACCACCAAAATCGTTTGCGCGGTACAATTTTATAATTTGTGGTGATATAGTTTTTGATGTGATCCATGGCTTCATCAAGATCGTCGGTAAGCAACACAAGGTTGAGGTCGGCAGGCGAAATGGTACCTTTGGATGCCATGTCTTCGATAGCTTCCATCAGCTCTTTATAGTAAGATTTACCATAGAGTACAATAGGAAACTGGGTAATGGTTTTTGTTTGTACAAGTGTAAGCGTTTCAAAAAATTCATCCATCGTTCCAAAACCACCCGGGAGTATGATAAACGCGTAAGAATACTTGATGAGCAATGTTTTTCGTACAAAAAAATAATCGAACGTTACGGATGTGTGGAGGTATGGATTTTCTTTTTGCTCGTGGGGCAACACGATGTTGCAGCCAATGCTGGTGCCTCCATTTTCAAATGCGCCCCGGTTGGCCGCTTCCATAACACCGGGACCGCCACCCGTCATGGTGCTGAAACCCAGCTGCGCTATGCGTTTGCCAAATTCGCGTGCCGCCACATAATACGGATGCTTTTCCGTGAAACGGGCAGAGCCAAATACCGTAATACAGGGATTTTGAAAATGCAGTCGGCGGATACCAATGAAAAACTGCCACATCACCCGAAATAAAAATACAAACTCGTATCCCCTGCTGTGCGGACCGTCCAAATACACATGTTCTTTTGCCGGAATAATCCGTTCAGATTCTTTCATATGCGTCTCCATTCGTTGCCGGCAAAGTAATAACTAAACGGTTACCAAAAGATGTTTTACAGCTACTTTATCAACTTTGCCATTCTCCTTCCAGTATCATAAAATTCTTTGACTGAGCACTGTGCATTATCCTATTTTAGCCTGCTTAACAATTAACGTATGCGCATTATTTCATACAATGTAAATGGGATCAGGGCGGCTATCAACAAAGGCTTTTTAGAATGGCTGGCTACAGACCCTGCTGATGTGATTTGCCTGCAGGAAATAAAAGCTAATAAGGAAAATATTGACCATGAAAAATAGAAGCGCTTGGCTACCACATTTACTGTTATTCCGCGCAAAAAAAAGGCTATAGCGGCGTTGCCATTCTTACACGCATTCAGCCCGGATGCAGTGGTGTATGGCAGCAGTATAGAGCAAAGTGATTATGAAGGTCAGAGTGATAAGAGCTGATTTTGGTGATGTCAGTGTGTTCAGCGCTTATTTTCCTTCGGGCACCAGCGGTGAAGAACGTCAAAACTATAAGTACACATGGCTTGCAGAATTTCACGAATACCTGGAAGTACTGCGCGAGCGCAAGCAATGCCTTGTGATCTGCGGCGACTACAATATTGCTCACCAGGAAATAGACATTCACGACCCGAAAGGCAATAAAAATTCATCTGGATTTTTACCGCAGGAAAGAGAATGGATGACCCATTTTTTGAGCCAATGGCTATACAGATACTTTTCAGGCATCTGCATACCGATAAAGCACATCATTATACATGGTGGAGTCAGCGTTTTCCATCTGTACGACTTCAAAACAAAGGCTGGCGAATCGACTATATCAGTGTCACAGACAACCTGAAAGAAAAGATAAAAGATGCGCAGATTTTGCCCGACATCCGCCACAGCGATCATTGCCCTATTTATGTGGAAATTGATTGTTGATACATTAATACAGTCTAATATGTTTTGTTAAAAGGTCCTGTATCAAACCTGCGCAACAAACGATTGGTTATTTTTGACGCTACTTGATAATTATGAAGAATTTTGTTTTTATGTTATTGTTGGTGTGTATGGCAACAGTAAGTGCCGCAGCGCAGCAACAGCAAAGGGTGATAGCCGATAAAATCATTGCCCAGGTGGGTGATAAAATTATTCTGCAAAGCGATATATCAAATGCCATTGCCGACTACTCAAGGCAAGGTCAGGAAGAGCAACTGCCGCCAAACCCGGAGTGCGCTTTTCTCGAAGGTCAGCTTATACAAAAAGCGCTTGTGTTGCAGGCAGAAAAAGATTCGCTGCCCGTAGCCGACGACGACCTTGATGCGCTGCTCGACAACCAGATACGCGGTTTTATACAGATGTACGGCACCAAGGAAGCGCTGGAAGAAATTGCCGGCAAAACCATCTACCAGATAAAGGAAGACAACCGCGAGCCTTTTAAAGAAAGACAAATGGCTAACTCGATGCGTAGCAAGATTCTTGACAATGTAAAGATGACACCAACCGAAGTAAAAGAATACTTCAATAAATTTTCCAAAGATAGTCTGCCTTATTATGAAAGCGAACTGGAAGTAAGCCAGATTGTGGTGATGCCGAAAGCCAACAAAGATGTGGAAGAATATGTGGGCGCGCAACTTCTTGATCTGAAAAAGCAGGTAGAAAACGGATCAAAGAAATTTGATGCACTGGCGCGCATGTATTCGCAGGACCCGGGCAGTAAAGAAAATGGCGGACAGTACAGCATTAACCGAAACGATAAACAATGGGACCCTGCATTTATGGCGGCAGTATGGCGATTGAAAGAAGGACAAATTTCACCTGTGGTAAAAAGCAAGTTTGGTTTGCACATCATTCAGATGGTAAGCCGCGCGGGCGACGATGCCATTATCCGCCACATCCTCATTATTCCCCCGGTTACAACTACCGAAATTGCCCTTGCTACCACCAAGCTTGATAGTATCCGCAGCGAAATTGTAAGCAACAAAATATCTTTTAGCCAGGCAGTAAATAAATACAGTGACGATGATAACAGTAAGTTTACAGGCGGCGCCATTACTGCGCAGGATGGGTCTTCCAATGTAACAATTGACCAACTGGATAAGAACCTGGTTGTGGAATTAAAAAATCTGAAGCCGGGCGAAATCTCATATCCTATTGCTTACACCAACGATCGCGGAATGCAGGCAGTTCGCCTCATTTATTTTAAAAGCCGCACAGAGCCGCACGTTGAAAACATGAGAGACGATTATAACAAGATTGCCCAAAAAGCATTGGAAGAAAAGAAAATGCTGGTGCTGGAAAAATGGTTTAAAGATCATATTCCTACCTATTACATCAATATCGATAAAAGTTTTGCAGACTGCAGCAGCATTAAAGACTGGGTAACGCAGCCAACCTGGCAAGCAATAAATAGATTTTGATTGCTGGATTTGTGAATTTGGGATTCTGTATTAGGTAGTTTGTATTAAGTATAATAGTAGTTGGTGTAATAAGTATCAATTACGATATCAATAAGTAAAAAGGTGAATATCAAATTTGATATTCACCTTTTTTATTTTGTTTTATTCCAATAATTATGACTTCACTCTTCTTATGTTTTGCTCCAAAAGCTACTAACACAATCAAATTTCACTTCACTTTAAATCACAAAATTGTTACTACTTAATACCTACTACACTATACTTAATACATTTCGAAACATCACAAATCAACAATCACAAATCAAAATCCACTTCCTATTTGCTTGTCATTTTTACCACGGGAACAATCATTTCTTCCAGGCTTACACCGCCATGCTGAAAAGTATTTTTATAGTAATTCACGAAGTAATTATAATTGTTGGGATAACATAAAAAGCCATCTTCTTTTGCAAAAATGAAATGAGGAATTTACATTGGGAACAGGCAAACCACGCTTCGCGGGGATCGCGGAATGCCAGCACTTCTTTTGGCTCGTAATTGAGATTTCGTCCGTGCTTATAGCGCAGGTTGGCAGTGGTTTGTTTATCACCAATTACTTTATAAGGAGTTTTCACGCGTACGCTTCCATGATCTGTAGCCAGCACAATGTTTATCTTTTTATCAGCAATTTTTTTCAGTGCTGTATACAACGCACTATGCTCAAACCAGCTACGAGTGATGCTGCGATAACTCACTTCATCATTTGCCAGTTCCTTCAACACTTCCATTTCTGTACGTGCATGGCTCAGCATGTCCACAAAGTTGTAAATGATAATGTTCAGATCGTTGCCCAGCATGTTGTGAATGTTATTCACAAGTTGTTGTCCATCATTGTAATGCACCACTTTGGTATAGCTGTGCCTGATATCTTCGCGGCGCAGGCGGCGAACTGACCTTTAAAAAACTCTTCTTCAAACAGGTTTTTTCCGCCTTCTTCATCATCATTTTTCCATTGCACGGGAAATTGTTTTTCAATGTCTATCGGCATCATACCGGCGAGTATGGCATTGCGGCTATATTGCGTAGCCGTAGGCAGAATGCTGTAAAATGTATCTTCTTCCGTAACCCGGAAATGCTCGGAAAAAATAGGCTGAATGGCTTTCCATTGATCGTAGCGCAGATTGTCTACAACTATGAAAAAAGTAGGCGTTCCTTTTTCAACAGAAGGCAACACTTTTTCTGTAAACAATGTATGGCTCATGACCGGCACATTCGCTGTTTTCTTATTTAGCCACTGCGTATAGTTCTTACTGATAAACTTGAAAAATTCTGTATTGGCTTCTGCCTTTTGCGCCTGGAACACTTCCTGCATTTCCGGGCTGTCGCTTTTCTCCATTTCCAGTTCCCAGTAAATGAGTTTTTTATAAATGTCCATCCATTCGTTGTAATCAGGATTGCTGTTAAGCGCCATGAACAGGTTGCGGAACTGCAACTGGTATTGCTGTGTAGTTTTTTCGGCAACGAGCCTGCGGTTGTCCAGTATTTTTTTCAGGGAAAGCAATACCTGGTTTGGGTTTACGGGCTTAATAAGGTAATCGGTAATCTGGCTGCCAATGGCTTCTTCCATCAGGTTTTCCG
Source organism: uncultured Chitinophagaceae bacterium (assembly GCA_963760045.1). Classification (GTDB taxonomy): domain Bacteria; phylum Bacteroidota; class Bacteroidia; order Chitinophagales; family Chitinophagaceae; genus Ilyomonas. Next base: position 443,642 of record CAVXBN010000024.1, on the reverse strand, counting down.
TCTCGTTTTTGGTTATCATCACTACCGGAACCATCGGATTGATTTCCTTGATTTTGGCAAGTGTTTCCAGCCCCGAAATGCCCGGCATGCTTTCATCGAGCAACACGACATCCACAATATTATCTTTTACATAATCTACGGCATCAAACCCATTGGTAAAGGTTTTTACTTCGTAGCCTTTGCTTTCCAGAAACAGGCGTTGCGATTGCAGGTTTTCTATCTCATCGTCTGCCCAGAGAATTCTTGCGAGTGCCATAGTCATGTATTTGAAACGGATAAAAGTAAGAAAGCAGGCATACAAAGGGACGAAATGTTTTGGTAAAGTAAAAACCTTCCATCCTCTTTCACCCGTTTAATCCCCAAAGGAAAAGGGCAGTGTCTATATAGCTGCAACAGTGTATAATACATCACAGTTATGACGATATTGCTGATTGGAAAAGAGCAAAAGCATATCATTAAACAATGATAACAAACTTTCATCATAGAAGCCATCACACTATCTTGCCGGAATAAGCGTTTTTAAATTTATCTTAATATCTGGCAAATTCATTTGTAATATTTTTACGTCTCAAATTAAATCTCATTAATGAAGCGATTCCTTTACGGATTAGTTGGCTCACTCCTGTTGACAGGTTCTTTTGCCCAAGCCCAAAACACTTCCGATACCAGCGGATACCAGATAACTGCCACCGTTGCTCCTTTCAGCAATACACAATTGTACCTCGGTTCGTATTATGGAAAATACAAAACGCTTACAGATTCTGCCATCACGGATGCGCAGGGAAAAGCCGTGTTTAAAGGTGCTAAAAAACTCGATAAAGGCATTTACTTTCTCGTGAGCCCCGAAAAAACAATTTTGTTTGAAGTGCTGATGGACGACAAGCAACATTTTTCCATCGATGCCGACACATCCAATGTAGATAAGGTTGTATTCACCGGCTCTGAAGACAATACCAGCTTTCAGAATTACACCCGTTTTTTATCGGAACATGTACCGCAGATTACAGCTTTGAAAACATCTTTGCAAAGCGCAAAAACAAGAGCTGATTCCGCTAAAATAGAGGCACAACTGCAACAGCAGGATGCACAACTGACAAGTTATCGCCAGAATATAATGGAGAAAGATCCGACTTCTATGCTTGGCTTTGTTTTTCAAAACGGTAAGGCGACCCGAAGTGCCCACTTCCATCAAAGCCAATAGTGCCGATGCATATTATTATGTAAAAGATCATTATTGGGACGATGTTCCTTTCGATGATATCCGCCTCCTGCACACGCCGTTTTTCGATCCTAAAATTGACGATTATTTCAAATATTATGTATCGCCACAACCTGATAGCATCAGCGAGGAAGTAAACTATATGTTGCTTTCCTCCCGCACCAATAAAGATATGTTTCAGTATCTGCTCGGAAAGTTTACGGATAAATATATCAGTCCCGAAATCATGGGGCAGGACAAAGTATTTCTTTTTCTCTTCGAGAACTATTTTTCGAAAGGCGATACCGCGTGGCTGAAACCTGATCAGCGCCAATATATTTTTAACCGTGCCTATAGCCTGATGGCAAACCAGATAGGGGAAATTGCGCCTGCACTCGACCTGACCGACACCAGTGGAAAAGCTCGCTCTTTGTACAACGAAAAAGGTCCCTTTACCTTCGTATTATTCTGGGATCCCAATTGCAGCCATTGCAAAACAGAAGTGCCACGCGTTGACAGTATCTATAAAGCAAAATGGAAAAAAGAAGGTGTAAAAGTATTTGCGGTAAACACTTCTGACGCAGCTTTTACAGAATGGAAAACATTTGTAAAAGAACATCAATCTTGACTGGCTGGACACATGTGTACCAAACGAAAGCCGCAAAAACGGCAGACGAAAAAGCAAAACGCGCCAACTACCGCCAGTTATATGATGTGTTTCAAACACCTACCATGTTTTTACTCGACAAAGACAAGCATATCATCGCAAAAGGTCTTAGCTTGTTCCAGTTTGATGAAGTGATGAACCACCAGGTGAAAGCGGCTGTGAAATAATGAACGCAAGGTGCAGGCAATGAAGTCATCTTTATTCCCTGCACCATATTAAATTACCTTTTCAGCAACTATGAAAACATTTGCACTGACTGCCTTTTGTCTTGCGCTAGCAGTAACTTCATTTGCACAAACACTCTTTACCTATGGCGGTAAACCGGTGAGTAAAACAGAATTTCTCAATGCATTTAACCGAAACCCTTCAACCGATACATCCAACCGCAAACAAGCGCTGAAAAGTTATCTCGACCTGTATATAAAATACAAGCTGAAAGTAGCCGCGGCATATGATGAAAAACTAAACCTCACCGACCAGTATATAAATGAATCGCAAAGCTTTAAACGTGAGCTGGCAGAAACCGCGATGAATAATGAAGCCGATGTCAACGCTATTGTAAAGGAAGCTTTCGGGCGTAGCCAGAAAGACATTCATCTATCGCAGATTTTCGTTCCTGCACATGCCGGTAGCGATACGTCGGATGCATTGAAAAAGATCAATGAAGCCTATAGCGTGCTCAGCAAAGGCACTTCATTTACTGAGCTGGCAGACAAGTACGCGCAAGATACTTACACCAAACAAACCCACGGAACATTGGCTTTATCACGGTATTTACGCTACCCTATCAGGCCGAAAATCTCGTGTATGCCTTAGCGCCGGGTAGCTACACAAAACCTTATCATAGTACAGCCGGCTATCATATTTTCAGAGCTGATAGTATTCAGCGCAAGCAGTAGGGACAAGGAAAATTCAAACCGATCCTGTTTGCTATTTCGCCATCTGAATCGGAAGCAGGCTGGCAAAAGAAAAAGCAGGTTGCAGATTCTGTTTATCGACTTACTGCAAATCGGGTGCTTCGTTTGCCGATATGCGTGCGCAGTTTGGCAACAACAAAGGAGATGAAACTGAACTGACGGAAGTGAGTGTTGGGCAATACAGCCCTGACTTTGAAAACGCAGTATTTACCCTGCAGAAAGAAGGCGACGTGTCGAAACCGTTTCGTACTGCTTATGGCTATAACATCGTAAAACTGGTGGAAAAACGGAGCGCGCTAAAAGATACTGCAGACATTACTGTAAGAGCGGAGATGCAGGAAAAAATAAGTGCTGACGAACGGCTTGCTCTTTCAAAACAAAAACTCCTCATCAAGTGGAAACAGGCAACCGGCTTCGACACTGACAAGTATGATGAACGTGATTTATGGAACTACACGGATTCGAGCCTGAATAGCGGAACAGGGATTTCTGCATCTACAATTCAAATGAAGACTGTTTTATTCCATTTTAAAAACAAAAAAATAACAGCCGGCGACTGGATACGCTTTTTGCAAATGAAAGCGGGTGAAGGAAATAGTAGCCGCAATTATGCAGACCTGATGCAGCAGTTTGTGAGCTATGAAGTGAGTAATGAATACAAGCAACATATAGAAAATTTTCACCCCGAACTAAAGCCACAGATAGACGATTTTAATGATGCCAATCTGCTGTTTGCCGCCATGGATAAACATGTGTGGTCAAAAGCAGCAGATGACGTGAATGGACTTACCGCTTATTTCAACGCACACCGAAACCAATATAACTGGAAGCCGGGAGCTGACGCCATTTTAATCAATTCCAACAGCCAACCCATTGCTTTGGAACTGGCTGAAAAAATAAAGCAATCACCATCAGAATGGCGCTCGCTGGCAAATGCTTACGGCAGCCTCGCACAGGCAGACAGCAGCCGATTTGAAATGGAACAATTACCCGTTCCTGCAGGGAGTCATCTAGAGGAAGGTTATATTTCGAAACCTGCAGAAGTGATGGGTTCAGGCACATATTCGTTTGTCTACATCACAAAACTGCACCCTGGCAATGAAGCCGCGGAGTTTTGAAGAAGCGCGTGGGTTAGTATTAAACGATTATCAGCAGGTGGTAGAAGATAAATGGATAGAAAGTTTAATGAAAAAATACCCGGTTAAGATAAACGAATCTGTACTAAACAGCATTCGTTAACAATAAAAAAACGGCGTACTGTTAATACGCCGTTTATTCAATATTAAATCACTATTGTCAAACCGCAGGTTCCTGTTGGCTAAGGCAATGAAAACTTCCCAACCCCCAGATAATATCTGTGAATCAATGCCCACCACTTCACGATCGGGAAATCCGGAAGAAATGATTTGTAATGCTTGGTCATCTTTGCCACATCGGAATGTAGGAACAATCACATATTTGTTGCTGATGTAAAAATTGGCATAAGAAGCCGGCAACACTTGGTCTTCATAAATCACAACATCGGGCATCGGCAATTCAATGATGTTCAGTTGTTTTCCATTTAATCAACCGCATTTGCTTCAAGCTGTTTCAGGTTGGTCTGCAGCAATTTATAATTGGGATTTTGCTTCTCATCTTCAATCACGGTAAGCACGGTATCTTCATTTATAAACCTGACAGTATCGTCAATATGACCATCAGTATCATCGCCTACTATGCCATCATCCACCCACAAAATCTGCTCAACACCATAATATTGGATCAGGTACTCTTCAATCTGCGCCTGCGTCAGGTGAGGGTTTCGGTTTGTATTTAGCAGGCAGCTTTTTGAGGTGAGCAATGTTCCTTGCCCATTAAATTCTACTGAACCGCCTTCCATTACAATACCCGGATTAAACACCGGCAGATTGAAATGATTTGCTATCAAAGTAGGTATCACATCATCCAGATCGTAAGGCGGATATTTATTACCCCAGGCATTATAATCCCAGTCTACAATTGCTTTTTTCTGTTCAGCCGCCGGATTGATTAAAAATGCAGGACCATGATCCCGGCACCAAGCATCGTTGGTAGGATGAATAAAGAATTCAACATTGTTCAGATTTGCACCGGCATCGCTCAAATGCTTTACAGCGCTGTCTTTCATCTTCATCTGATGCCACATTAATTCGCACTTTTTCGCTTTGCGAAAGATATCGTACAAACGTGCTGTAAAAGGGATAAATTTTGTGAATATTTCCCGGCCAACTTGCTTCTTTGTGTGGCCAGCTAAGCCATGTAGCTTCGTGTTTTGCACATTCTGCAGGAAAGGTATAGCCAAGATCTTTTGGTGAGTAACGCAGGTTTGAATTCATGAATTATGTAAACTGTAATAGTAGAAGTAAGAAAAAGATTAACTCTCTGACCGAATTGTATTAATCAGCATCAATAAAACGCTTTGTAATCTGCCCATAACTGTCTATCCGCCTGTCGCGCAAAAACGGCCAGTGTGTGCGGTATTGATCTGTTTTATCGGTATCAATTTCTACAACAGCTACTTCTTCTTCCTCGTGAGAAGCTTTGTAAATCAAATTGCCAAACGGATTGCTTACAAAAGAACCACCCCAGAATTTCATCTGCCCATCCTGCTCCAGCCCTACCCGGTTTACACTCACCACATGCACGCCATTGGCAACCGCATGGCTGCGTTGAATGGTTTGCCAGGCATTGTATTGCTCACTGTTGGTAATCTCATCCTGCGCAGTGATGCCAGCCGATAGCCGTTGGGAAAAACAAGATTTCCGCGCCCATCAATGAGGTGATGCGCGCGGCTTCAGGATACCATTGATCCCAGCAAATCAACACACCAATTGTTGCATATTTTGTATTCGAAGACTTTATAACCCAGATCGCCTGGCGTAAAGTAAAATTTCTCGTAATACGCCGGATCGTCGGGAATATGCATTTTACGATACTTGCCCAGATAACTGCCATCGGCATCAAGCACCGCAGTTGTATTGTGATAAATGCCCTGCGCCCGTTTTTCAAACAGGGAAGCAATGATCACAACATTCAATTCGTCCGCCATTCAGCTCAATGCATCGGTTGAAGGACCGGGAATCGGCTCCGCAAGTTTGAAATTATCATACTCTTCCACATCGCAGAAATAAAGCGAAGTGAACAGTTCCTGCAGGCAAACAATTTGCGCGCCTTTTCCAGCTGCTTCGCGTATCTTTATCAATAGCTTTGTTTAAGTTTGCTTCTTTATCAGCCACGCAACTCATTTGTACAAGACCAACATTTACTTTACTCATTTATAAATTTTTTGCAAAGGTATCAATTTCAGAAGGCTTTTGCGGATGATTTCAAAACCTTATATGTTTTTTGTAATTCTACATATGCAGGCTTATCTGACCTACTAAAATCAATCATTTACCAAAGATAATTCAACATAAAAAGTACGTGCCTTCTCCTTCCAATGGTATCAAACCAAATTTTACCACCCGCATTTTCGAGTGATGCGTTTGCAAATAGCAAGCCCCAAGCCGGTTCCCGAAGTTTTGGTGGTAAAATTGGGCTCAAAAATATGATCGATTTTATCTGCCGAAATGCCTACACCATTATCTGTGATAATTACGCGTACACAATCCTCGTCTGCGCACCTGCCTCATGCTGATTGTCAACTCTTCATCACCATCTATATTTACTGCTTCTTCTGCATTCTTCAACAGGTTGGTAAACAGGCGGTTCATCTGCGTTTTATCAGCATAAATAGTGAACTCTTCTTCCGGTTCTTCATATTCAATATTGCTTCACTGCCGGTTGTATGCAGCTGACATAAGCGATTCCAGCATTTGTGATAAGATTCATCACTTCGGGCTTAGCCTGGTTGATGTTTGCAAACTGCGAAAAATCGCCCGCAATTTTTGCCAGCTGATCGGTTTGTTCTATTAATGTTGACGACATAGTAAGCGCCAATTCTCGCACATTGGGTGCATTGCTGTTAATGGCTCGTTGCAGGTATTGTGCGCTCAGCTTCATGGGTGTAAGCGGGTTTTTAATTTCGTGCGCTACCTGCCTTGCCATTTCCTGCCAGGCACCCGCGCGCTCGCTTTGCGCCAGGGCAGCGGCGCTTTCTTCAAGCCGCTGCACCATTTGGTTAAACGCGTTTACCAATACGCTGATTTCATCCTTTCGCCGCCATTCAATTTTTTCTATTTTTCCGCCAAACTGAAAATCGCGCATGCGGTTACCAATTTGCACCAGCGACGAAATGATGCTACGCGTTAAAAAGATAGCCACTACACTTGCCAGCGCGAATATGACTGCGTTGAGGTTAATTAGCGTTACCAGCAAATTTGAAATTTCCTGGTTTACCTCAATACCCGAATTCAGGTAGGGTATGTTCAGGTAAGCAATGGTTTCATCGTTATCGTTTTTAACCGGCGCATACATACTTACAAACGAAAACTGTTTAATGTGCTCGTCCTGTAAATACAAAACCCGGTGCCTATTTTTCAGCATATCAAAAGCAACAGGTTGCATTTTATTACTTAAAATTTGCCGGTTATAAATGTAGGGTTGGGTAGATAATTTTAAGTTTCCGCTGATGTCATATAAATTAATATCGGTATTGTTCAGGTTTGCAATTTCAACAATTTTCCGGTCAATATCTGTATTGATTCCTATCTCATCCCAATCGGAAAAAATAAGCTGGCTGCGCGTGGCATCCTGAATTTCATTGGTAATTATCTGCATTGTTTTTACCAGTTTTTCCTGCGTACTGTATTAAACCGGCTGATAAAAAACCGGATGGTAATAAACCCGATGATAATGAACGAAAACAAGCTAAGCAGGATAATCGTGGTTTGCACCTGCGTACGAATGTTGAGAGAAAACAACTGGTCGAACCGTATTAGGCATTTTGCGCCGCCGGATAAAAAAAGCAGCAATTTCTATCAGTACAAACAAACAAAATAATACATAAAAAAAGCAAGGCAAACAAGGTTAGAAACTCTGCACCTCGCCAGGTTTTTCTTTACCAGGATCATGATTTTGTTATTGCTTGCTTTATACCACAGTTCGCTGATGGCATTGCGGGTGTGTTCTTCAAATTGTTTTTTCAGAACCTGGCTCGGCAACAGTGTGTCGGCAAATGGATATCCGGCTAGAGAAATTGACCTAAATATTTATCTTTCATACACCGCAAATAAATAATTGTTGAGTTCCGACTTGTATATCGTCTGGTTGACGGAACAATTCCGGGTATAACGCATCTGTTTTATATCGCTTGGGCTTTGCCACCACAATCATATGCCCCAGCAAACCTGAATCTTGTGACAACTACATCTTTTTTATAAATAAAACTATACGCATTGGAGTTTTTCTTCAAAAAATATAAACCTTCCGCAGATTTATTCCGATAGCGGATAATAGAATTTCGTATCACATTGTCCATGATATAATACGACGTTTCATCATCATTAAACAAGGTTTTCCCTTTATTGTCGTAGGTGTAAATACGTGTATCAAACTTGTTTAAATAACCAGAAAAACTTGCATTTACAAGGCTGTCTTTTATATAGCGATTGCTCGTTTCGTTGCCAAACCGGTTGTAATTTTTTATCAAAAAAGTATCTGACAAACCGCTTACCGCTACATGCGAAAACATTTTCACTGTAAGGGTCGGCTTGTTTCACAAGTCGCTGAGCCAATGCTTTGCGCTGTTCAATATCTACCGGTTGTTTCAATTCCACGAGCAGCGCGGACGCCGACACAGCAAAGATGATAACCCACAACAGGAAGAACGACGAATTGAAATATGCTGATATACATATCGCGCTTCCGCGTTTGCAACAAAACCAAATATCCTGCGAGCCAAGCCACGGCTGCCAGTTTCACAATAACGATTGGCGAATGCATCTGGAACGATAGAACCAGCAAGCCCGTGGTAGTAGTGATAATAATGCGTTTTGCCAATGAAAACTGTGCTTTGAACACGGGTATCATTGTGAGCCACGAGCCATAGTAATATATGAGGATAATGAAGCTGAGAATTACAAAGCCAATGAATGTGAATACGCTGAATCGGAAAAAATTATTGACATCGAAAGAACCGTGTAACGAATACAACAGCATCTCCATAACATCGCAGGTGAAGATGGTGAATAAGGAAAGAAAACAAAGACCCGCAACGGCAGCGAGCGACATATATTTAGCAGGAAATGCAAACCTGCGCCGGTTGAAAAACAAAAACGCGACCAACACAAACACAAAAATGGTGGTAATCAAAAACTCGCTGATGGCAAACACGGTATTGTTTAACCCGTCCGTATCTGTACGGTTGTCGTTAAAACTGATAAAGCCCGTGACATAAATGAGCACCCGCAGGATGATGAGACTTACGACAAACAAGATGATGCCGGTGCGCATGGAATGTTTGGCAACAATATCTTTCGAAAAATTGACCAGGAACAAGATAAGCAACAGTATAGTAAGAATGTGCAGCAGCGTATTGATGACATCCGAATTATGCGTATTCGCATTTTGAATAGTTTGGATATAAAACAAGGTTTTTCCACTGCCATTTTTTATCGAAGTCGATTCATATGCGTTTGTCGATAATTGATAAAGTTTATCGATACGGTTGTCGCCTGCAAAGTGAGAAGGCAGGTATTTGTTTTGGATAAAATATTGCCAGTGCAGCGGTATCAGTGCAGCGATGATGTACGTTTGCCCTTTCACTGCCACGGTTTTCTTCATCAGTTCAAACATGCCATTCTGATACTTTACCATCTTCGCAGTGTCGGGCGATTTAAGGTCGGCATTGTTAACAAACATCTGCGAAGTGCTCCAGTAGGTAGAAATCGGATTGCCAAGATCATTGACGGCATATACAAAAATGCCGGTTTGCGAGCGTTGCAAAATATTATCAATCAATGAATCGCGCTCTACTGTAACAGCATATAAATATTGGCTGTCTGACGTGACGCGATTAAAAAAAGCTTCCTGTCCTGCAACATAGGCTTCTATATTCTGCTTTACTTTTTTTGGAGATAAACGATAGGAATGATAGGCATAGTAAAAAAATGAAATCACAAACAGGCTGGCCACAGCTACCAGCAGCCACCAATGACGCAATACACTATGTTTCATCACCTGTTTCAGCACTTATACTCCTTTTTTTGAAGCTTTCACTTCGTTCCACAACTCATCCATTTCCGAAAGCGTCATATTTTGCAATTGCAGGTTTTTCTTCGCTGCCAGCGCTTCCATACTCTGAAATCTTGCTGTAAATTTCTGGTTGGTTCGTTCCAGCGCGGCTTCAGCATCTATCTTCAGAAAACGCGAATAGTTGATAAGGCTAAACATCACATCGCCAAATTCATCTTCCACATGTTCCGCATTGCCTGAGGAAATGGCTTCCTGCAACTCGCCCAATTCTTCTTCAATCTTGGCATATACGTCTTCGCGGTTGTCCCATTCAAAACCTACCTGTTTTACTTTTTCCTGTATACGCTGCGCTTTTACAACAGCGGGCAGCGATACCGGACACCCTGCAACACAGATGTTTTGCCTTCTTTCAGTTTTAGTTGTTCCCAGTTCCGCTTTACGTCTTCTTCATTTCGCACCTGTACATCACCGTAGATATGCGGGTGACGATGTACCAGTTTGTCGCAAATGCCATCTATCACTTCTGTAAGTGTAAACTTGTTTTGTTCTCTTCCGATTTTCGCATAAAACACAATGTGCAACAGCAAATCACCAAGTTCTTCTCTAATGTGATTCCAGTTTTTGAGAGTATCGCATCAGCCAGTTCGTAAGTTTCTTCAATGGTTTGGGTGCGCAGGCTTTCGATGGTTTGTTTTTTATCCCACGGGCATTTTTCCCTTAGTTCATCCATGATTGTAACCAGCCTGTTAAAACTTGTTGCTTTCCTGTGGTATGCGCCGCGTAGTTCATTGATATGCTATTGAAATGTCAGATTCCTGATCTTTAATAGTTGATTGTGGTGTGAACTTATCAATCTTTTCCGTTAACCAGTTATTGAATTATAGTAAAACCGGGTGAATTTTAATTTGTTTCAGATAATGCTATTTTCTTAACGTTTGCAAAAAGCATAGCAAGCTAAAAGGATGAATATCGCAGCCTATTCACGTATCATTCTTTGCATTATAACGAAGCAAATTCAACAGAAACTATATACAGTAGTAAGGATTTGTGTTAATGGAATTTTTTAGCTGAAACAAAGATTCGGACCGCTCAGAACAGCAATAAATCGCCAATTACCAGCGCAGCAAATACCACGCTCGCAATTCCGTTTGCCGTCATAAAAGCAATGTTTACTTTGCTCAGGTCGTAAGGACGAACTATGGAATGCTGGTAAATGAGCATACCCAGAAATACCGCTATGCCCAGCCAGTACACGATATGAAAATGCCCGTATATACCGGCCGCTATAACACAAGCCGCGCTTAGCACATGCAGAAATTCAGATACTTTCAATCCGCGCTTTTTACCCAGCACTGCGGGAATAGAATACAGTTGTTGCGACTGATCGAACTCTACATCCTGCAACGCATAAATAACATCGAAACCACTAACCCAAAAAATAACGGCAAAAGAAAACAAAACCGGCAGCAAATCGAACGCCCCGGTTACCGCCAAATAAGCACCAATCGGGGCAAGGCTCAATCCCAAGCCCAACACAAGGTGGCACAGCGGTGTAAAGCGTTTGGTATAGCTGTAAAACAGTATGACAAACAACGCTACCGGCGACAGGTAAAAACAAATGGAATTGATGAAAATAAGTAGCGACGATAAACAATATGCAGCAAGCTATGGTAAACCGCAATGCACTATCGGCGGAAATAATGCCTTTTGGAATTTCGCGAATAGCAGTACGCGGATTTTGCGCATCGAAACTACGGTCGAGATAGCGGTTGAATGCCATGGCAGCACTACGTGCCGTCACCATACAAATGATTACGAGGAGAAATGTGATCCAGATATGAGGAGAATTCAAAGCAGAATTTGCTGTTGCTGCGCTGATGTTTGGGAAACAGCCATACCAAATGGTGTTTTTACACCCAGAAAAAAACCAACCAACGCAAAAGGCATGGCGAAAATGGTGTGAGAAAATTTGACCAGGGACAAATAATTTTTTACTGTATTCATTTTAATATTTTAAAACCTGATTATATCGGTATCTACAGGTGTATAGCCAAGTTCCCGCGTCATCGCCAACAGTATTCCTTTGTGATGAAATTCGTGGGTAATAACATGTGTATACAATTGTAAAACGGTAACCGTAAGGTTTTGTTCTTTGCTCTCGATGTAGCCCGTAATGCGGGTGTTGTATTCTGTATACTGAGCCAGAAAATTAATCATGCACTTATCGGCTTCCTTATAAAATGCTTTTACGTCATCTATATGCTGCCATGCTGTTTCATCGCCCAGCAGCACAGGATTTTTCAGCGCAAAACCATTGATCCAGTTCAGGTAAGCTGCCACCAATATGCGACAGGAGTAACATACAGATTTGCCATTGTACAAGTCTGACAGGCTGATGCAATTTTTTAAAAGGAATGGTAGCCAGGTATTGAAATAAGGAAGCACGCGCATCTTCTATCAGTTTGTATTGTTGTATTAATGTTTTCATACTACTTCGTTAAGGTGGCTATCTGCAGCTTTACGCATTCCCACAATGCAATACCGGCAGCTACAGAAATGTTTAAAGAATGTTTCATACCAATTGTGGAATTTCTATGCAACCATCGCAGAGCAAAATGGTTTCCTGCTCCACTCCAGTTACTTCGTTGCCAAAGATAAGCGCCACTTTTTCACCTTCCTCTATTCAAAATTGTGCAGCAGGATGCTGTCTTTTACCTGTTCGATGGCATAAATGGAAAAACCTTAGCTTCCGAATTCGGCAATGGCAGAAGCGGCTTTCGAAATGTCTGGATGTTACCGTTTCATCGGCGCCGAGTGCGGTTTTGGTGATTTGCTTGTGCGGGGGATGCGCCGTGTAGCCGGTTGTGTATACCGCCTGCAACAAAAAGGCGTCTGCTGTTCGCAGCACGCTGCCAACATTATAAGCACTTCGAACATTTTCCAAAACGGCGATTACCGGCGCTTTTTCCGATTGGCGAAACTCTTCAACCGACTTACGGTCCAGCTCGTCCATGCTCCTTTTTTGCATCATACAAAGATAAAGCTCAATGGAACAATTACATGATAATCAAAAGCTAAACACCACATTTAACCACCTGTCAATTGGGATAAAGCAAAAGTTTCTTTTACGCGGATACCTTTTTCTGTTTGTTGCAAAGTACAACATTCAATATGAGGATCGTGCTCAAAAAACAAAACATAATGTGGCCAGTGCTTCTTGTAAATAAGAATTCTTTTTCCTTCAGTGTGGTTAGCGGAAACATATCGTAAGCCATGACATAGGGCAACGGAATATGGGCAGCCGAAGGTAACAAGTCGGCAACGTATAAAATGATCGTGTCCGTTATAGTTAATTTGCGGCAACATCATGCTTTTGGTGTGACCGTTTGCAAACCGGATGGCAATATTTTCTGAAAAAGCGGCTCATTTTCATCTATCATTTTCAACTGCCGCTTTGCTTCAATCGGCAAAATATTTTCCGTTAAAAAAGATGCTTTTTCGCGGGCATTGGGTTGTGTTGCCCATTTCCAGTGCTGTGGATTGCTCCAGTAAGTAGCGTTTGTAAAAGCAGGTGATCAATGTCACCATTCTGCTTGTCTATCGCTCCGCCACATGATCAAAATGCAGATGTGTAAGCAAAACATCCGTAATATCTTCTTTTGAAAATCCATGCTTCGCAAGTGAAGCTTGTAAGCGTTCATCTCCATGCAGGTAATAATGTCCGAAAAATTTTTCGCTTTGTTTATTGCCAATGCCCGTATCTATCAATATAAGACGGTTTTCTATCTTCTATCAACAAACATCGCATTGCCCAGGTGCACATGTTGTTTTCATCGGCAGGGTTTAGTTTGTTCCAAATACTTTTTGGCACAACGCCAAACATGGCGCCACCATCAAGTTTAAATAATCCGGTATCAATCGTGTATAGTTTCATAGGCTGGCTGCGTTGAGTTTTGAGTTCCTGGTAATTTGCTGATGGCAAAGAGATAGAATAAAATGCAATAACAAAATACACCATTAATGCCAGAATTGAATTGCGCATGGTGCCGGCCAACTGTTCTACAAAACCAAAACTAAACATACCAATTACAATAGCCATTTTTCGGTTACATCATAAAAGCTAAAAAAGGAAGCTGTATCGTTTGTTGGCGGCATCAGCTTCGCGTATGTTGAACGGCTTAACGATTGAATGCCACCCATCACCAAACCAACCACACCGCCAAGAATATAAAACTGCAATTTTTTCTGCTGCAATGAAATAGCCGCCGACGCAAATGCCAATCCAGATAAGCAGCACAAGGGCCAGCACATTCAGGTTGCCAAAACGCGCTGATAACTTACTCATTATATATGCACCGGCTATGGCAACTACCTGTATGATCAGTATGGTAGCAATCAGTGTATCGGACGTAAAGGCGCAATTCTTTACTACCAAAAATAGTAGCAGCGAGCATTACTGTTTGCACGCCCATGCTATAAAAAAAGAACGACCGCAGGTATCGTTTCAGTACCGGCATTCCTACCACCTGCCTGTATACTTTTTGTAGTTCCTTGAATCCATTTGTAAAAATGATCCCTGCATGCTCTTGCTGCGCAGGCTTTCGGGCAACGTGCGAAACGTAACTTGGGCAAAACCCATCCACCACAATCCCACTAAGTAGAAACGAAATACGCGAAGGAAGATAATTGTTGGTAATACCAAAAAGTTCTGGCTTTAGAACGACTACAAAGCAAACAATCTGGAGAATAACACTTCCAATATAGCCAAATGCATAGCCTTTAGCGCTGACACGGTCCTGGTCTTTTTCTTCTGCAATTTCAGGCAGGTAGGCATTGTAGAATACAAGGCTGCCACAGTAGCCAATTGCTGCAATGATAAAAAGAACAATACCGCTTTCCAGCACATATGGAGCAAAACCGTTTGCATTACCGGCAACGTTGGTTTCGGGTAAAAAAAGAACAAACCGCAACAGGCAGTACTGCCGAGATAGCAGTAAAACTGCATAAATGCTTTCTTATTTCCTTTGTAATCGGCAATGGAATGAAAGTACCGGCGAAAGAAATGCGATGATCAGGTAAGCAGCCGCCAGCGAATAATCGAATAAAGCTGTATTGACGAACTTTTTCCCGAAAAAACTTACATCGCCACCCAGTTTTTCCTTTGCAGTTATGATGGTGTAGTAAGCAGGAAAAATGGTAGAGGTGATTACAAGGTTGTAAGCACTGTTTGCCCAGTCATACATTGCCCACCCATTGATTATTTTCTTAGAAGCTGTGCGCATAAGCAATATTTCACGAGCAATTTATTCTTTGTTTTCCATTTTCCTCACGGGAGATTATGGAATATAATGTCCATAAATCAACACGAGCATAGTAATGCCAAGCAAAATACGGTATACACCAAATGCGCGGAAGCCATGTTTTTGCAGGTAACCGATAAAAAATTTAACAGCTAACAGCGCTACAAGGAATGAAACCACAGCTCCAACCGTAAGAATTGTATAACTGTCTTTGTTTAGCACCTGCGGATTGTCTTTATACACATCCCAGAAACTTTTGGCACTTGCAGCCGCCATGGTGGGCACGGCGAGGAAAAAAGAAAATTCGGCTGCTACACGGCGGGTAAGCTTTTGGCTCATGCCACCAATAATGGTAGCTGCACTGCGGCTTAATCCCGGAAATACGATAGCCAACACCTGGAAACATCCAATCACAAATGCTCTTGGAAAGGTAATTTGCCTGTCGTCGTCTATTTTGTTTGCGGTAAACAGCTTGTCAATAAACAAAAGGATGACACCACCGGCAATCATCACCCAGGCTATCACTGTCAGATTGTTGAGTACTTCATCGATGTAAGATTTCAGAATGGCACCAAAAATAAGCGCCGGCACCACAGCAATAATGAGCTTGATATAAAAGACAGATTTAGAAAAGTCGAAGAATTTTTTGTAAAAAATAACCACAACCGATAAGATGGCAGCCAATTGAATCACCACTTCAAACATATCAACAAAAGGTGATGGGGTAATACCAATAAGCGGATTGGCAAAACGCATATGGGCAGTGCTGGAAATGGGTAAAAATTCGGTAAGACCTTCAATAACAGCAATGATGATGGACTGAATAAAATTCATGAGCAGTTGATTAATGATAAAGCAGGTTGCAAAAACCGGGGCAAAGAAAACATAAAAATCCCGCAGATATAACAATGGTTGAAAAAGCTGTTCTTTTTTTACCTCTTGTATCTTATCTGCGGGACAATGGTGATACGCTTAATTTGATTTGAAAAGCTGGTCTACAGCGCCACCCATCATCGGGAATTTTTCCTTTACATAATCGGCTACAGTTTCTACTGCTGTTTTTGCCTGCTCAGGGCTTATGCCTGCGGCGGCGGTAATTCTTTCAATAAGATCGTTCATGTTGAAAATATAGATTGTTTAGTAAATCGTCTCTGCATGGTGTGTGCTTACGCGACCTTCATCAGGTTCATCTTGCTTTTGTCAAACTGTCCGCGGGCATATTCTGCTGTTACATGAAGTTCTTTCACATCAGTGCCCGGCATTTCAAACATCGCGTCTGTCAAAATTTGTTCGCAAATGCTTCTCAAACCCCTCGCGCCTAGTTTGTATTCCATTGCTTTTTCCACAATGAAATCCATTGCTTCCTCATCTACGGTGAGTTTGATGTCTTCCAGTTCAAACAATCTGGTGTACTGACGCATGAGACTGTTTTTGGGTTCGGTTAAAATCAGGCGCAGGGTTTCAGCATCGAGCGGATCGAGATGCGTGATGACCGGCAGACGACCCAGCAATTCAGGAATTAATCCAAATGCCTTGATGTCTGTTGCATTGATAAACTGCAGCATATTTTTTTTCTGCATTTCCTGCTTTGTTTTATCTACACCAAAACCAATGGAATTGGTATTGATACGGCGCGAAATAATCCTGTCTACACCATCAAAAGCACCACCGGCAATAAACAGAATATTCTGGGTATTCATTTTCACCATTTTCTGTTCCGGGTGTTTTCTGCCGCCTTGCGGTGGCACAAGCACGTCGGTGCCTTCCAGTATTTTCAGTAATCCCTGCTGAACGCCTTCGCCACTGACATCGCGGGTAATGGAGGGATTGTCATTTTTACGCGCAATTTTATCAATTTCGTCGATGTACACAATGCCTCGTTCTGCCGCCTGCACATCATAGTTGCAAGCCTGAAGCAAACGGGTAAGCATACTTTCCACGTCTTCGCCCACATAGCCGGCTTCCGTAAAAACAGTTGCATCTACAATCGCGAACGGCACATTCAGCAGTTTGGCAATGGTTTTTGCCAACAAGGTTTTTCCGGTTCCGGTTTCACCCACCATGATGATGTTGCTTTTTTCAATTTCAACATCGTCCTGCAATTTTTTCTGCGTGATACGTTTGTAGTGATTGTAAACAGCGACGCTCAAAATCTTTTTTGCATCCACTTGACCTACAATGTATTTATCTAAAAAATTCTTGATTTCAGAAGGTTTACGCACGGCAAACTCATAGCTCTTTTTGCGAGCCTGGTCGCGGTTTTTCTTTTCGTCCGAAACGATGGTTTGTGCATGTTCTATGCATTCGTCGCAAATGTGCTCGCCACTCTGGCCAGCTATTAATATTGTTACTTCCTCGCGTGGTCGGCCACAAAATGAACAGGTTAAACGCTGTTGCTTTGCCATACTAAATTTGTTTATCTCTTAATTAAAATGAAGGTTCACGGTAGTAAAACGATCCGTATGAAAATGCAAGCCTTTCCTTGAAACTTCAATTTTTTGCACTCAATATCCGGATTCCAGCAACGTATCATTAATATACACTGATGAAACAAAACGTTAACCAGTATTACAGCAAATCGAAGAACTGCAAACTAGGATGTAGGTTTTAACGATTTGCCCTGCAATCGCATCCCAATCTTTTCAAACTGCCAGGAATGAAGACATTGGATGATTTACATGCAAAAATAAAAAAGAAACCGCCTAGTTGAAGCGGTTTCCTTTTAAAAGAATGATAATTATAAAGTTTCCAGAATCTGATCTACGATACCGTATTTTACGGCACCTTCTGCATCCATCCAGTAATCGCGGTCAAAGTCTTTCAATATTTGCTCTACCGATTTGCCACAGTTTTCTGCGAGCACCTGCGCACCCAGCAGTTTTGTTTTTTCAATCTGCTGCGCCTGAATTTCTATATCGGCACTGGTAGCCTGAAAATAACCGCCAATACTAGGCTGGTGAATCATCACTTCGCCACGTGGAAAAATAAAACGCCTGCCTTTTGTGCCCACACTCAGTAATATTGAACCCATGCTGGCTGCAAGCCCCATGCAAATGGTGCTAACCGGCGATTTCATCAGCTTGATGGTATCGTAGATCACAAACCCGCTGGTAACAACACCGCCGGGGCTATTGATATAAAATTTGATTTCTTTTCCCGGATTGTCGGCTTCCAGCAAAAGGAGTTTGCTCACCACATCTTTTGCGCTGCGGTCGTCTACCATTCCCCACAGATATACTGCTCTTTTTTCAAGAAACAGTTTCTCCATCTTTTTTAAAATAAAAGGAGAATGATCTTCCTTTTCAGGTTTTACAATTTCTTCATTTTCATCGTCATCTTCCATTAAAAATGGATGCTTATATGTCAGGTCTATCATGAATTATGATTTATAAATTATGTTTTTGAAGCTGAGGTCGGAAGCGTTGTGCTCTTCATCCTCGGATTAGCCTAACAATTAAGGCTGCAATTTCCTGGGATTGGTCAGCAATACTTCATCTACCAAACCATATTCCTGGGCTTCTTTTGCTGTCATCCAGAAATCGCGGTCGCGGTCGCGCGCAATGGTTTCCACGTCTTTACCCGTGTGTGTAGACAAAACTTCATCAAGTTCAAGACGGATTTTCCTGATTTCACGGGCGGTAATCGCAATATCGGAAGCTTGGCCTCCAATAGCGCCACTGGGCTGGTGAATCATGATCCGGCAATGTTTCAAAGCACTGCGTTTGCCTTTTACGCCAGCAGCCATAAGCACAGCACCCATACTGGCTGCGATACCGGTACAGATGGTAGACACATCAGGACTCACAAACTGCATTGTATCATAAATACCCAAACCTGCATATACACTGCCTCCCGGGCTGTTGATGTACATCTGGATATCGCGTGTGCGATCGGTACTGTCTAAAAATAGCAATTGCGCTGTTACAATATTGGCCACATAATCGTTGATGCCTTCGCCAAGGAAAATAATACGGTCCATCATCAGGCGGCTAAACACGTCCATGCTTGCCACGTTGAGAGGACGCTCTTCTATAATGTAGGGCGTGAGATTGGTGAATTGGTTGCTATAGCTATGCAAAGTATTGCTGCTGATACCACGGTGATGCACAGCATACTTTTCGAACTCCTTTCCTATATTCATTTTAAAATTATTTATTGTGGTGAAGATAAGTGTTCACCAAATACCATGCAAAGCCAAACTATCAGACAAAAGGGCAGAATGATACATGAATTTTGATGCTTGCTGTATGATTTGTGATTTGCAGGCGGGGTACTTCGTTTTCATATTGATGTCAAACACAGGGAAAACAGGAAACTTGTGTGCTTTCACTATTCATCATAGGGCGGCTTCTTCCTTTTGTAAAGTCATCCAATTTTTTCCCTCCATGATACGGCTCACAAGCATAGCGGCTGCGCTGTCGCACGAAACATTTAACACCGTTGCCACCGGATCTACCAGTGTACCGATTATCATCACCACCGGAAATGCTTCCATCGGAAAATTGTATACCGACATAACCAGCAATTCTCCCAGGTAGCCACCACTCGGAATGCCACCTTCAACAAGACTGACAAATATGGTAATGAATAAAGCAATCGCCAGCACATCAATTCCTGTAAACGGCTTGTGAAAAAGAGCAAAAACAGCGGCGATTTTAATAATAGAGGAAATGCTGGAGCCATCTTTATGCAGCGTGGCACCCAGCGGGATACCGATATTGCGGATGTAAGCAGGAATGCCCATGCGTGCTGAAGCAGCCAGGTTAGTAGGTATAGTAGCAATGCTGCTGCATGTGCCAATGGCTGTAGCAGACGGGAGAATATTTTGTTTCCAATACGACTTCAGGGCAAGCATACCCCCAGCCACAAAGGCATAAACACTAAACCAAAAAAAGTAGTAAAACAAACTAACGCCGTGAAACACCAGCATGGCCCGCACATAGCTTTCCAATAATTGCGAACCAAGTGTGCCCACCTGCACGGCAAAATAAGCTCCCAAACCAAGGGGTGCTATCTTCATAATCAGCAGCAAAATCTGGGTGAACACTTCGCTGCCGCTTTGGAGAAATTTTAAAAACGGCTCTCCCTTTTCGCCGCTGCGCAATACGGCAAAGCCTGTAAGACCGGAGAACACAATCAACGCAAGCATATTTTTACGCGAAAACAACTTGTATACGTCATCCGATGTAACCATCGCGGTTACCTGCTCACCAAAACCAATCTCACGATTAGTTTCAGCCGTAAACAACTGGTTGGTCTTGATTTCGCCAATCGGGAAGATTGAAACACCAACAATGGTGGTGATAGCGGCGATGATGACGGTCGTTACAAATACCAGGAGCATTACACCCATGAGTTTTCCAAATTTCCGCGACTGATCGATGCCTGCAATGGAAGAAGAAATGGTGAAAAAAACCAGCGGCACAACTGCCGTGAACAAAAGGTTGAGAAAAATATCGCCAACAGGTTTTAAAAAGTTGATGCGTGTGCCAAATACGATACCCAGCACACAACCTGCTGCCACACCAACGAGCATGAACAAAATACTTCCGTAATGTTTGAAAAAATTGTTCACGTTGCTTGGCATGGTCAAAGAAACAATATCTAATTGAGCATTTCTGTGCTTTTGGCAGTCTTTATCTTTTCTTCGTTTTTGAGAGCAGTATACCCGCCAACAATGTTTCGAAGGTTGTGCAAACCCTGCTGTTTGATAAGCGAAGCCGCTATTACGCTGCGATATCCGCCACCACAGTGTACATACAGGTTGTCGGTGTCGCTGAATGTGGCGATAGTCAAAGGATCTGTAAGATCGCTGAGCGGAATATTAATAGCACCCTGTACATGACCGTCGGCAAACTCTACAGGTTTGCGTACGTCGACAATTACCAGGTTTTTATCAAATGGAATATCCATTGCCACTTCGTCTGCTTCTACATTGATAATCAGGTCGGCAATTTCGCCTGCATCCTGCCACGCTTCAAGTCCACCTTCCAGGTAACCTTCAAATTTTGTAAATCCTGCGGCAAAAAGTTGTTCCACTGTTTCGCGTTCTTTGCCGGTTTCTGCGACAAGCACCAGCCTGTGATGCCGCGGCAGAATCTTACCTGCCCATTCTGTAAAATTGCCTTCCAGTCCGATATTTACAGATCCCGGAACATATGCCTCGGTAAACACATGGGCGGTGCGCGAATCGAGAATGGTTACGTTATCCTGTTGCACTATTTCTTTAAATTCCTCTACGCTTAAGGGTGTCAACCCTTTTTCTAACAATGTATCCAAATGTGATACGATTTAAAAATGAATAACAAATGATGTTTCCTGACCTGAATTGCTTTGCGATCTGCGATTCTCACATACACTGATTGTATAAATACAGATGATTGAAATCAGATTAGTTGTATTCGAACAAAAAGGAGTATACAGGTCAACAGATGAATATAAAAACAAAGGCTGCTTTGACAGCAGCCTTCTGAAATCTTGCTTTACGCTACCAAATTTTCTACAAAGGTATTAATCTCGGCAACACTTGGATAATTGATGGCATAATGAATAAATTTACCGTCGCGCTTTGTCATCACAATACCGGCGCGGCGCAAAATGGCCAAATGCTGCGAAGCTACAGACTGCTCCAAACGCAACTTAACATATAATTCAGTAACCGTAAGTTTCCCGCTTTCATCAAGCAGCTTTATCATCTGTTGTCTTAATTTGTGGTTCATAGCACGTAATATTAAAGCCGATTTTTTAATATGGAGAAAATCAACCTTCACTTGTTCCTGGCTTTCTGGATTTGTGAAAGCTGACATTCGGCGTGTGAGTGGATGTAAGCATTTTTTAGTCAATCGATTTTTTAAAACGAATAATTAGTAATTGATATTTTTAAAATACAAATAAACAAGATAATCTTTAAAAATTTCCCTTTTATCTGACCGGGAGTATAAAATTCTTTATATAAAAAGGTTCTGCATATGCAACATCGCTGAATTGCCCTGTTTGATGCATGTCTTGAGAAACTTCGTTAATATGATCTAATGGTGTAATGAATGTCTGAAAAAACAGCCCTTTTCATGCTGATTATTTTCTGCATTTATTATGCCCACTTCCAAAAAAATATATTTTTTTTAATTTTAATATGTCTGAAAAACTGCCTTCTTCTACGATCATTGGCGCCCGGTGGCAGAAACTTCTTCATATCGGCATGTAATAGACGGCTGTAAACACTTCGTTTCGCCTTGCATCAATCATCGGGCAATACAAAGCATCCTCATCAGCAATCTGCGCAATAGCGGCCAATGCCATCACCTGCAATGTGTTCAGTAATAGCAAAGGCTTTCCTGCCGCATAGCAAATACCTTTTGCAGACGACAACCCTACCCGAAAACCTGTGTAGCTGCCCGGACCATTCACAACGGAAACCCATCAATTTCAGAAAACGAAATCCCGCAATTGTCTATAATTTCTGAATGGCAGGGCTGCAAAAAACCTGCGTGATTTTTTTGGTCGTGAGTTTTCGGATGATGCCAGACACCGTGCTGCCGTAGCATAAACCTGCATGGGCAATTTCGGTTGAGGTATCAATACATAATATTAGCGCCATCTGTATTAGTGAAAAGTGCAAGAGTAAGCGTTTTCACACATATAGTTTGTTTAATATTTTGATAATTTCATGTATGGACTTTATAAAAATAAAACCGTTTCAAACGTAGACTTTCATTCTGAAAAGCTGCATCTTGCCGGAAGTAAAATGAAGGATATGTCTAAACAAATTATCACTACTGCAAAAGCACCAAAACCAATCGGACCGTACAACCAGGCAATTATTGCTGGCGGGTTTCTGTTTCATCAGTGGGCAGGTTGCCATTGACCCGGAAACGAATGAACTTGACGGAAGGAGATGTGGCAGCAGAAACAAACAGGTGATGGCAAACCTGAAAGCAATTCTCGCCGAAGCAAAGCTCACGTTTGACCATGTGATAAAAACCACTATTTTTTTAACCGATATGTCTTTGTTTGGCGCTGTGAACGAAGTATACGGCAGCTATTTCACCGGCGACTTTCCGGCACGCGAAACGGTAGCGGTAAAAGGTTTACCCAAAAATGTGAATGTGGAAATCAGTATGGCGGCAATGTACAACTATGAAGGATTGCCGCCATGCGTGTGAATCTACCTGTACGTAGTGATGAATTCTTCGCTTTGTGACGGTTCCAGGATGAATAAGCCCGATTGCATTGTTAAACGAATCGGGAATGCTGCTCAAGTTTTCGATCGCAATACTGTTGCGGTTATCAGGAATAAAAACCTGCAGGAAGGGATAATTTTTCTGCGGATAAATACTTACCTGTAATCCGCTTTCTGTATCGAGCAGTGTGCATGCCGGCTTGTATGCTGTTGCGCTTTTAATACAAAGCAATCGTCGAAAGTGGTACTACCTATAGGATGCAGATTGCTGAATTGTGGAATAAGGCAATACTTGGCCTGTTGGTAACAACTTGCTGTCGAATTCCACGATGCCTGCTGTATCCATAAAAAGGTGTAAACTATCTACCGCTTTGCCAAAACCAAAATATGGATGCCAGCCATCAGCAATGGGAATTGCAACGGAATTAAGGTTGACCACATTTGTTGTTACAGTGAGCCTGTTTGCGATTGAAACCGATAGGTAACATCCATTCGGTAAAAAAATGGATAGCCGGGATCGGTTTTGTTGTAATCGTAAGAGAGCGTCACAAATGCGCCGTCGCTGTTTTCACCAATACTCTTGATGCTGAAGACCGCATCAAACAGGAGCCCGTGCAGCGCTTCGCGGTTGTGTAATATTTCTCTATTTTATGTTTTTCGTTTGCAAATGTGTAACGCCCTTCTTTATGACGGCACACAAATGGGCTTAACTTTGCGCCCTGAAACAGCGGCGTAATATTTTCTCTTGCATCAGCAGCACCTTCAAATCCGAAAATCACATTTCTGGTTTCATCGTCTATGCTCACAAAAAAACCGTTGAGCAACGCGCCAAATGCATATATCTCCACCTTTGTACCGGAAGATGAGTCTTCCAAATAAATGATTTCATCCTGACGCGTGCCGCTTGTAGAAACATGAAATGACATAGAGAGAAAAGATTTTTGGTTTTAAAGAAATAGTAATCGAAAACTTGACAATGGCAGGTGCCTTATTTCAGCACTTCATTCAGCTTTTGCACCAGTTGCTTCGCCACGCAGATTTTTGGCTATAATAACGCCGTTTGGATCAATCAAAAAACTTTGAGGAATGGACTGAATATGGTATTGCTGTGCCACTTCATTGCTCCAGTACTTCAAATCGCTGAGGTGTGTCCAGTTCAGATTGTCGGCTTTTATAGCGCGAAGCCACGATTCCTTGCCTTCATCAAGCGATACGCTGATGATGGTAAAATTTTTATCTTTAAAATGATTGTAAGCAGCTACGAGGTTTGGATTTTCCATTCTGCACGGACGGCACCAGCTTGCCCAAAAATCAATGAGCACATATTTGCCTTTGAATTGCGACAGCGAAACCTCCTTGCCCGACGTATCTGCCTGCGTAAAATCGATAGCTTTTGATCCAATTGCTCCTATTTTATCATTTTGAATTACCTGCGTAATGTTTTTTGCAAACTGGCTTTGCACAGCCGCTCCGCCAAGTGTACCGAAACGTTTTTCGAGTAAAATAACGTCTTTATTGGGATCGGTATCGTAGCTGTACGCCAGAAGCAGTGCTGATACCGGCGAGTTTTTCTTCCGGCTGATAAAGCGATCAATACTTTCCTGGTAAATATTGTAAGTCGTGTTTAGGGCAATCATCATACTGTCTTTTGCGCCTTCGGTGGGTGCAGACTGCAGGTTGTTTCTGTAAAAGCCAACATAATCGTTTAACGGTTTGATATGGTACAAAAATTCTTCATAATCATAATTAGCCGGAGCACCGGAAATGGTTACATCGCTAAAGTTGCTGCTGTCGCCCTTTATTTTCACATCATCATTTCCCATAAACACCACAAGACGCTGGGTCAACCCGGAAAAAGTAATGATGCGCGCATCTTCGTTGTTCAGTTTGCCCGATAAGTTTAAAACTACCGTTTTGCACTTTGGTTTTCGCAATTGTATCGGTTCCGTTAAATCCAAATAAGGTAACCTGTGTTCCGGCAGGAAATGCTTTCATATTTCCTTCTATCTGGAAAACCACCCGTCATTTTTTAAGTGTGGTTTGCGCAAACGAGAAACGCAGGAATAACAGAAGAATAATATCATTGTTTCATAAAAGATTATTTTGAATGACGCATTTTTAAAACGTCAGTTACATCATTTAACGTATATCCTTTTGCATTCAGTAAAATGAGATAATGAAACAGACAGGTCTGCAGCTTCATTTAAAAATAACTGTTCGTTATCATCTTTCGCTTCAATCACCATTTCTACCGCTTCTTCACCCACTTTCTGCGCAACTTTGTTTATGCCTTTGTGCATCAAGCTTGGACACATACGAATCTTCGGGATTTGCGTTACGCCGCAATTCTATAATCTCTTCCAGGTACTGCAAGAAAATCTTCGGTATGATTTTTTTCGCTCCAGCAGGTATCGGCGCCGGTATGGCAAACAGGACCCATTGGCGAAGCTTTTATCAACAATGTATCTTTATCGCAATCTGCCAAAATCTGTTTTACAATGAGATGATTACCACTCTCCTCTCCTTTCGTCCATAGTCGTTTTTTGCTGCGGCTGTAAAACGTTACTTTGCCGGTTTGTTCGGTTTCGTCAACCGCTTCGGCATTCATAAAACCAAGCATCAACACTTTGTGCGTAGCGTAATCCTGCACAACGGCAGGCACCAAGCCATCAGCATATTTTTTAAAATCTAATTCCATTTCGTGATTGCAAACCTTTTTGGGTAAAAAAAATTATAACGCTGTACGCAAATGTCTTCGTTCTTCAGCTCTTGTTTAAAGATGTGATTTCCACTTCTTTAAAATGAAAAATACTGGCAGCCAATGCGGCATCGGCATTTCCTTCTTCAAAAATATCTATAAAATGGCTGAATAGTACCGCCGCCGCCTGACGCAATTACGGGAACGGGAAGCTCAGTTGCCAATTTTTTAGTGATATCAATTGCAAAGCCCGCTTTGGTACCGTCATGGTTCATTGAAGTTAGCAATATTTCACCGGCACCAAGCGCAACTCCTTTTTCAGCCCAGTCTGAAACACAAAGTTTCCGTTTTCACCCTGCCACCGTTCAGATAAACATACCAGTTGCCATCGTCTTCCAGCCGTGTATCTATCGCCAGCACAACGCACTGGCTACCAAATTCGTTCGCCAGTTCTCGAATCAGTCCCGGGACGTTTAAATGCGGATGTGTTAACTGATATTTTATCGGCACCATTTTGCAATAACACTCTCACATCCTCCACGCTGCTAATGCCACCGCCTACTGTAAAAGGAATATTGATGTGATGGGAAATCCGGTTAACAAGTTCGCTTAACGTTTTTCGTTTTTCGTTTGTAGCTGTGATATCGAGGAACACCAGTTCATCAGCACCACTTTTTGCATAGATGGCACCAAGCTCAACAGGATCGCCCGCATCGCGCAGGTTTTCAAAGTTGATACCTTTTACAGTTCTGCCATCTTTTATATCCAGACAAGGAATAATTCGCTTGGTAAGCATGCGTGCAAAATAATAAAGCTAAAGTCAAGTGATAATGTTAAGCCTTGATCAGGAACAATCTTCCATTTCGCAAAAACGGCTGTACAATTTTTCGTATTGCGGCACAATGTTGTGAATATCAAACCGGCTTGCCTGTTCAAAAGCCTGTTGTTTAAACTAGATTTAAGTTTTTCTTCATTGCTGCAACAGATCAATAGCGCATCGGCTCATTGTTTCTATATCGCCGGTTTTAGCCATAAAACCGGTTACGCCATCAATGTTTACTTCCGGCAAACCACCGGCATCGGAACTGATAACCGGAACATGCGCTGCCATTGCTTCCAAGCGCCGATAAGCCAAAGCTTTCGTATTCGGAAGGCAATAAAAACAAATCGGCAATCGCCATAATTTCTTCCATTTGCTCCTGTTTGCCCAAAAACCGAACATCATCCTGCATGTTTAGCTTACGGGCCAACTCTTCACAACCCGACCGTTCAGGACCATCGCCAATCATCAATAATTTGGAAGGAACTTCCTTATGCAACCCAGCAAATATTTTAATAACGTCGTTCACGCGTTTTATTTTCCGGAAATTGGAGGCATGCACAACAATTTTTTCGTTGTTGGGAGATATCACTTTGCGAAACGCATCAATTGGCTTTTTGCTAAACCGGCTAACATCAACAAAATTGTAAATTACTTCTATCTCTTTATTAATAACAAAGGAACTGTAGGTTTCTTCGCGCAGGTTTTGCGATACCGCAGTAATAGCATCACTTTCATTGATGGAAAATGTAACAACCGGCTCATATGTTTTATCTTTCCCAACCAAAGTAATATCGGTACCGTGCAGGGTAGTAATAACCGGAATATTTCTGCCGCTTTTTCTGCACAATTTGCTTTGCCATAAATGCTGCCGAAGCATGCGGAATGGCATAATGCACATGTAGCAGGTCGAGATCGTGATTCATAATCACATCTACCATGGTGCTGGCCAGTGCAACTTCATAAGGAGGATAATCGAACAACGGATAAGTAGGCACACGCACTTCGTGGTAATAAATATTGGCATTAAATATATTTAGCCGCACAGGCTGCTGGTACGTAATAAAATGAACGGAATGACCTTTATCGGCAAGCGCTTTTCCTAATTCTGTAGCCAATACACCACTTCCGCCAAACGTAGGGTAACAAACAATTCCAATTCGCATTTATAGCAAAATTTGCGCAAAGAAACAATGATTTTAAGTTAAGGAATTATCTATTTCGTTAACAAATTGATATTCAAAGCTTAAAATACTTGCAGAGTATCGTTTTGTGAATATGAATAATCTAAGTTGTGTGTGTTTATAAAAAGAATTTGATGCCTTGTTCGCATCCAAATACAACAGATGAAATTACATTCACATAAAATTTTTGCTAATATTATCAGAAATTGTACTTTCAGCTAAAGATATTCCGACAAACGAATTGTAATTTTCGAAAGTTTAGCCCGAACAATTTAACCCCACACCGAAAAGGAATCAGTCTTAGGAAGGCAAACATATTTTATCTGAAGAATTAGCTAAACGACATTGTACCCTTACATACACCTCTTCATCAAACAATTGGTATGGTTTCTACTACACAGATCCGTCCAGCTACCCCTTTGCAGCCTTATGTCAACAGCTACGCGTTACGCTGTTTTACAACCGGCTCTTTCTCCATGCCCAAACCGCTACATGCAGTACAGGAATTTTATATGACTTTTTTTCTGAAAGATCGCTTTAGTACATGGGTAGACCGGGATGGAAAAGACCGGGGGAAATTGTCAAACGTACTTTGCACAATTTTTACCGAATCGCAGGGCTGCTGCTACTGGGAAGGCGATTTTAGAATCTTTTGTGTTCAGTTTACGTCCAATGGCATTTCGTCCATTTTTGGTATTGATCAGAAAGCACTCATCAATACCATTTTTCCGCTCGAAGATATTTTGGGTGATGATAGCAGGTTGCTGACCGAACAAATGGAAGAATGCAAGGACATTTATGCTATCAGCGCCATCATGAATGCTTACCTGATTAAAAAACTGTTGATGCAAAAGCATAAGTCGTACACAAGCATTATTTCAGCCATGACATATCAAATTCTCCAGTCGAAGGGGAATATATCGCTCGACAAACTGGTGAGCTGTTCCAACATGAGCCTCCGAAATTTTGAAAGACGCTTTTCAGACGAGGTGGGAATATCACCCAAACTGTATGCGAGAGTGACGCGCTTTTTTAATGCAATGGAAAACAAAACATTGTTTCCAGCAAAAAGCTGGACCGATATTACCTATGAAGCGGGCTATTACGACCAGGCACATTTTATAAAAGAATGCCGTGAATTTTCGTGCAAAACACCGGAAGAATTATTCAGTCAAACACCTCCGCCGCGAGAGAGTTTTTTATCGCGGGTAGAATTTTAAACTTGTCGCATCTCTACAATGGCAAACCAAAAAGCTTTTTTACCTTTAAGGTAGCAAAATCGCCTGTATGCCTGTAGGCTGAACAGGTTGTTGCTTTTGTCTAAACGGAAATAGTATACCACAGAGCGTAAAAACTAAAACGAAATATTATCAGGTTCTTTTGTTTACCCACTTAAAAAATGCCCGACTATCATCTATTGAGACTCTGAAAATTGGCAACTTAATTATTCAACCACCCTTATCCCTAAATGATCAACCATGAAACAAGCAATTCTTTTGGTGTTGCTTATCACCATCTTTTCTGCAAGCCATGCACAAAAGAAAATCTTCCTGCGTGTATATAATACCGAAGGTAAAAAAATCAGCAAAGGCTATTATGTAAATTCATCAGATTCTATGCTTATGCTGTATAGCAAATCCGGCATGCGCGAAGTTCCTGCAACTTCTTTAGGTTATGTAAAGACACGACGAAGCGTGCTGCACACCATTATAGCCGGCACGATGGTAGCCGTGGTTCCGTTGGGAATCATGATGGTATCGTCAGATGAAAAAACCGACATTACGCCACGCGTAAAACGAAACGGTAAAAAAGTCATCACCCCAGAAGATGCGCACGTGTATTCACCATCTACACCCAACAATATTACGACGGTAGCACTTGCAAAACGCACAACCTACAAACTGGACGGTAGCCTGAACACATGGAAACAAAACAAAAAAATGTTTGAGATGTTGCCAAGAGTTCAATGACCTGTCAATTTTTGGAAAATGATTAATAAAAAGGTTGGTATTTGTCGCATTTATACAATGGCAGTTGCGGCTGAAGATATAATTTTATGCAATTGAATCGAAGTCGCGAGCCAGGAACTTACACCAGCAGCCATACCAACCTTGTTTAAAAGATAAACCCAGAACCGAATGAAACGCGTCATAGTCTTAACTGTCGTTTTCTCAGTGTTTTTCATAACTACCTTTTCCCAGCCGTCCACTTTCCTGCGGTTATACACATTATCGGGGAACAGGATGCATAGTGGCAAATTTGTAGCAACAACCGACAGTTCCATTGTCGTTCTGGAACATGGCAATACGGTAGAAGTACCGATTCGGGGTATTAGTAAAATAAAAACGAGGCGCAGCGTGGGTCACAATGTAATGTTGCCTGCCTTAATTGGTGCATTATCATTTGGACTGCTTGGGATGATAAGTGGTGAGCCAAAAGAAAATAATGGAACCTTTGCTGGTTCTTTGCATGATGCTTTATCATGGACACCCGCAGAAGGAGCTGCTAAGGGTACGATAACCGGTGCGATCATTGGCTCTGCAACAGGCGCGACCATCAGTTTGCTTTCAAAAAGGTCAATTTATAGGCTCGATGGACTGAAAAGCAGTTGGGATAGACAACGGCTTGATATAGTCCAGCTGCCAAAGTTAGACCTCACAACTCTTTAATAACCTGAAAACTCATGATAGATTATAAACAGGCAAACTCAAATCCTACATAAAAACAAAACATACTTTTTGTCAGTAGAAAACTACTGGATGTAGCATAAAAAGTATGTAAAAATCCTAAACCTTTTATACTTATCGTAACCGAAAATACTGCGATAAGTGTTGCCCAATTCACCTAACACAAACCCTATGAAAAAAACCTTATCAAAAACGGCCCGCCATGTTTATGCACCCGGTTACAATGAATGATGCATTGATCACATAAGATCCTTTGAGCTATATCATTTTAAAACTGCTGTAATGCTGCATGAAAACATTGTCATCCTCATTCTTATCAATGTTTATCAACAACGTTTCGCCCATACCAGCATAAGTAATCCATAAACCTCTTAAAAGACAAGCGACTTAGTCATCCGCCACGTTTGAAAGGCACTTTTCGCTTGTACACCGTTGGTGTGCATTGGTGTCTGTACAAGTTGATGAATTCGGTTTCGATATTCCATGTTTGCTTCCACTTCATGGCAAATCATCATAGCGGGTCTTATCGATAAAGTTTTTTTTGACTTCACCTGGTTTATAAAAATAGTCTTGCGAATTGTCCACCTCTTATATACTCAATCGGAATAATTCACACTTACAAAAACATGATCATGAAAACAAAAACAACCACTTTAAGTAGTCTTGTATTTCTAATGAGCCTGTTGTATTGCGACCGCGCACAGGCTCAACAAACGCAGAAACCAAATCCATTTGCCATCGTGCAAAAACAAATGAAAAACAACGACGGGAAGTATGAAATAAAAGTCTACAAAGGTCCCGGCAACTCTTTCGGGTACGATGTGTGGAAAGACGGGAAACCCTTGTATCACGAGTATGTGATGACGTATGTTACGCTCGAAGGAAAACGATTGTTTGCATCAGAATCACAGGTAAAAAAAGGTGGGCAACTTGCAATAAGCCGCCTGAAAAAAGGCGAACTCCCCACACTTTCCCTTAAAGACATCAAACAGGCAATGTCTATATCTGAATAATTCAAAGCATTAACATACACTTCATCTACAACTTACCCATATGAAAAACGTAAACTCATTCTATCATATATGGCTCTTTGCCTTTATTATATCAGCATTACCTACTAGGGCGCAGGACATCAAAATAATAGATATAGAAAAATCGAAAGACTCCTACCCCAATAATTACATGTACTCCAGGCTCAACATGTTTGCGGAGCTAAACGGCGTATATTATTTTAATGCAAACGACGGCATACATGGCTTTGAACTGTGGAGGTCAGATGGCACATCAGCGGGCACGTACATGGTAAAAGATATTAACCCCGGCGCCGATTCTTCCAATGTGAATGATATCATTACTGTCGGCAACAAACTATACTTTTCTGCCTATGATGCTGACCATGGCCAGGAACTGTGGAGCTCAGACGGTACTTTGGAAGGTACGCAACTCGTAAGCGACATGTCATTTGGCAGCGCTTCATCAAACCCCGCTTTACTTACTGATGTAAATGGTACATTATTTTTTGTTACATCGCATGATATATATAGCTTCAGGGACCAGATTTGGAAAACTGATGGCACAGCGGAAAGCATGTCGCAGGTATATGATTTTTCAGGTTTCAATGCGTATTATGGTTACAACGTAAGGCAACTCACCAACGTAAATGGTCAATTGTTTTTTACAGTCGAACTTTATTTTTATCAATCCAAACTCTTTGTTACCGATGGCACTACAGAAGGAACACGGATGGTTAAAGACATCAACCCTTTTGGTTCCGATTACCCTGGCAACCTGACTGCCCTGAACGGATTGTTATATTTTTCTGTATCAGATCAAAGTGAAGGACGTCTTTGGGTATCAGACGGCACGGATGCCGGCACACATGCCGTAAACAATGCCGCCAACGTCAGCCTGCCTCTTCAATATTATTATTATGACAACATGCCGTTTGAGATAAAAGAAAATACGTTGTTTTTCCAGGCATATAATTCTTCATATGATTTTGAATTGTATAAATATAACACAGCATCTTCCACAGCCAATGTGGCGCTGGTAAAAAACATAGTCTCCGGCACTGCAAGCTCTTACCCGGCAAACCTGATGAATGTAAACGGAACTATTTTTTTTACAATCGGACCCGTTAATGCAGATGCTCAGCTTTGGAAGACAGACGGCACTTCCGCCGGCACAATGCTGGTAAAAGATATCAATCCCGGTGGAACCAACTATTACTATGGACTTATCAATGTAAACGGAATACTGATGTTTGCTTATGCCAATGACGCATTGGGTTTTGAGCTTTGGAAAAGCGATGGCACTTCGGCAGGAACAGTGCTGGTGAAAGATATACTGCCTGGTATTTACAGTTCTTATCCACAGTTTCTCAGTTATAAAGGCGGCAGTTTTTTGTTTAGTGCAAACGACGGGAATAAAGGCTTTGAAGTTTGGAAAAGTGATGGCTCTGCAGCCGGTACGGTCATGATCAAAAACATCAATTCGAGTACAAGTTCTTCATCATACCCAGCAGAATTTACCTATGCAGGTAACAATAAAACGTTTTTTAGAGCCGGCACAAATAAGTTTGGTTATGAATTGTATGTAACAAATGGTACAGAGAAGGGTACAAAAATCACAAAAGATCTGCGACACGGATCGTTCAGTTCATATAACTACAATCTTACGCCGTTTGCCAATGGCGTGGCATTTCTTTATCTTCCCTACACAAACGAATTTTATCTTGGCAAATCAGACGGCACTGCTGCAGGCACTTCGCTCTTCTTTCCATTAACCGATCTAACAAATGGAACAGGTTATATAACCTCTATGACTTCAACGGATAACCTTCTTTATTTCGTAATGTACAAATGGAACAATGGTGCTAGCGAACTGTGGCGAAGCGATGGCACCAGCACCGGAACGCACCCAATAAAATCCAACATTGGATCTTATTACGTACCGGAAATTGAAGCTGTTGGAAACACATTGTATTTTACCAGTTGGGAAAACGCAACCGGAAATGAACTGTGGAAAAGCGATGGCACAACGGTAGGTACAGTAATGGTTAAGGATCTGAACCCCGGATACAACGGCTCATATCCTGGTTCTCTTTACAATTTTAATGGTAAGCTTTATTTTAGTGCCGACATTGGTTACGGACCTTACCTGTATATGACGGATGGCACCAGCGCAGGCACCCAGCTTGTAAAGCCTTACCTTTTGTATTCTTATCAGCAGTTTGCCCAAACAAATACCAAATTGTTTTTCAGTGCAATGAATATTGTTTCAAAAGGTTATGAATTGTTTGCTTCTGATGGCACATCGGCAGGCACTTCAATGGTGAAAGATATTTTCAAGGGTCCGGGCAGTTCTTTACCCGCTAACATGGTCAATGGCAAAAACAGATTGTATTTTGATGCGACCGATGAAACACATGGCAACGAACTGTGGGTATCTGACGGCACGGCAACTGGCACACACATGGTAAAAGATTTAACACAGGGATCTGGGTCAAGTTCTTTATATGCAAAAGCTAATGTAAACGATGAATTATTTTTTGTACAGAATGATGATCTCTGGCAAAGTAATGGCACCGCCAGAGGCACACACCCTGTAGACGATCCGGACGTAGCAAATGCAAGTAATATTGCGTGGTTAACATCTGCTAATGACAGGCTGTATTTTTCCGCGTACAACAGGAACGTAGGCATAGAAGTATTCACCAGCCAGGTTTCAGGTATATCGCTAACTGAAGCGCCGTTAGCTGTAGACAGGCTTACAACGCCATCGAACTTGGATAATGATGCGTTTGATGCAAAACTGGTGTCAAATCCATTTGTCAACCAATTGAGTTTGACTATTCAAGCCAGGCAGCAACAGGCTATACAGTTGGCAATTGTAGATGCTTCTGGTAAAACTCTATTGTCTGATCGAAAAAATATAGCTGCAGGGAATACGATGTTATCTTACAAAACCAATAACTGGTCGTCCGGATTTTATTTTATAAAAATCACAACTCCCGATGGCAGAACTGTTAGTCTGAAAGCAGTAAAATAAGCTCATCTTCTGTATCATATAATACGCCGCAGCTAATAAGTTACGGCGTATTTTTTTTATGAAATTGACATGATGAAGTATACAACTCATGGGTATATTTATCCTGCATACATCAAAAAAATGACAGGTATTTTATGTAGTTGTGGTAGTGGGTTTTGTTTCCAAACAGCAACCGTTTGTGTGCGTACACTTTCATCTTTCCCGGTGAGGTTGGCAGCTACACACAACTGTGTGGAGGGCAGGCAGCTTTGCAAAGCATCGGCAAACAATGCGTTGTTGCGAAACGGTGTTTCTATAAATATTTGCGTGCAGCGGTTTTGCGCAGATTCTACTTCCAGCTGTTTCAGTTTTTTCTTTCGTTCACCACTATCTATCGGCAAATAACCATGAAAGGCAAACTGTTGCCCGTTCATGCCACTTGCCATTAATGCAAGTAAGATGGAAGAGGGTCCGGTAAGCGGCTTTACAGCAATGCCTTTTTGCTGTGCGAGGTTCACCAGTATCTGCCCGGGGTCTGCAATACCGGGACAACCCGCTTCACTCACAATACCTATTGTTTTTCCACCTTTTATACAGTTTAAAAAAATATTCTTTATATTGTCTTCGGCTTTGTGAATGGTGTGCCACTCATAATTGTCGATGATCATCTCGCGCCACAGCTTCTTAAAATATCGCCTCGCAGTTTTTTCATTTTCGGCAAAAAATACATGGCATGCCTTGATGGCTTCCGTTACATACACGGGCAGCGCTTTCAGAGCGTCTTCATCATCGTGGAGCGGAGCAGGTATCAGGTAAACGATTGCAGACATAGTTGCGATGGATTAGAAATAAAATTGCAAAATAGAGCTTTAATGCAGCCAAGGGCAGAATTAATTGTTGGGCTGAATAGATTTCACTTTATCTGCAACGGTTGTGGAGAGGATTGTGGCTGACTGCTCTTTCCGGAAGGTTTCAGTGTGCATGTAGATAGAGTCAAAAGTCATGAGCTATTATCAATTATAAAGATGCAAACCAGTGATCGAAGCATCCCGAATATCCTTTCACAAAACAGCTTGGCATGTTAATTACTGATATAACAAACTGATATAAACTATTCTTATTTATGACCAACTACAACGAACTGGATGATAAACTTCATTGGTACAAAGACGCCATTATCTACGAACTCCACATCAAAGCCTTTTGCGATGGCAATGGAGATGGCATAGGCGACTTTAAAGGATTGCTGGAAAAGCTGGATTACCTGCAGGATCTGGGTGTTACCAGCATTTGGGTACTTCCCTTCTATCCCTCGCCGCTGCGCGACGATGGCTACGACATTGCAGACTATTACAGCATCAATCCTTCCTATGGTACTATCGAACAGTTTAGCCAGTTATTGGAAGAAGCGCACCGCCGCAATCTGAAAGTCATTACCGAACTTGTCATCAATCATACATCCGATCAGCATCCATGGTTTCAACGTGCAAGGCAGGCTCCAAAAGGCTCGCCGGAACGCGATTTCTATGTTTGGACCGACGATCCCAACCAGTATAAAGATGTGCGTATCATTTTCCAGGATTTTGAAACCAGCAACTGGACATGGGATGCAGTTGCCGGCCAGTATTACTGGCACCGTTTTTTTTATCACCAGCCCGATCTGAACTACGACAGCATGCTGGTGCAGGAAGAAATCTTCAAAATACTGGATTACTGGTGCGAGATGGGCGTAGATGGTTTCCGGCTTGATGCTGTACCTTACCTTTTTGAACGCGAAGGCACCAATGGTGAAAACCTTCCGGAAACACATGCGTTTTTGAAAAAGCTTCGAAAACATATCGACGAAAAATTTCCGGGCACGGTGTTCCTGGCTGAAGCCAATATGTGGCCGGAAGATTCAGCCTCATATTTTGGCAATGGCGATGAATGTCACATGAATTACCATTTTCCTGTGATGCCACGTATGTTCATGGCGTTGCAAATGGAAGACCGGTACCCGATCACCGACATTTTTGAACAAACACCGGACATTCCGGAAACCTGCCAGTGGGCCATTTTTCTTCGCAACCACGATGAGCTAACGCTTGAAATGGTGACCGACGAAGAACGCGACTACATGTATAAAGTGTATGCAAAAGATTCGCGGGCGCGCATCAACCTCGGTATACGCCACCGGCTGGCGCCATTAATGGGCAACGACAGGCGGCGCATAGAACTAATGAACTGTCTTTTATTTTCGATGAAAGGCACACCCGTTATTTATTATGGCGATGAGATAGGCATGGGCGACAACTATTATCTTGGCGACCGGGATGGCGTGCGCACACCTATGCAATGGTCGCAGGACCGCAACGGAGGCTTTTCTGCTGCCAATCCGCAAAAGCTTTACCTGCCTGTAATTCTCGATCCCGAATATCACTACGAAGCTGTAAATGTGGAAGTGCAGCGCAGCAACACGGCATCGCTGTTTTGGTTCATGAAGCGTATCCTTAGCATGCGAAAACAATTCAAAGCCTTCAGCCGTGGTAACATGAAGTTTCTGAATGTTGAAAATCCTAAAATACTGGCGTTTACGCGTACTTATGAAGACGAAACCATATTGGTAGTGGTCAATTTGTCAAAGTATACCCAGCCTGCCGAAATAGATCTGAGCGACTACAAAGGCTATGCACCCGTGGAGGTATTTAGCAACAACCGTTTTCCGGTAGTGAGAACAGATAGCCCGTATTTCATTATCATGAGTCCATTTGCCTATCATTGGTTTGAAATGGAAAAAGCAGAACAGGAAGATGCGACTACGATTCAACTGCCTTCTCTGCAATTAACGGAATGGAGCGACATTATAAAACCAAACAGCATTAACTGGCTTCAGAAAGAAGTTTTGGAGCCTTACCTGATGAAGTCAACGTGGTTTGCAGGTAAAAACCGCGTTATCCATTATATCAACGTCACAGAGAAATGCGAAGTACCGCTTGAAGAAGGCAATGCATTTATCCTGCTGGCCGAAGTGCAATACGAAAGCGGTTTGCCCGAAACATACCAGTTAGCAATCACATTTGCCAAAGACCAGCTGCTCAGCAAGTTGTCAGCCAATTGCCCGGAAGCTATCATGGCTTCACTTGTCATCAGCGACCAGGAAGGTTTGCTGGTAGATGCTTTTTACACTGCCGAGCTGCAACATGCACTCCTCCGGATGATTAGTGGCAACGAAAAGCTGAAAGCTCCCAATGGTGTGATACAATTTACGGCAAACGATACCTTTCAGAAACTGACGGAAGCTGAAAGTGAAATGAAACCCCGCATTCATCCTACTGAACGCGTGCATACAGCCATTACATACAACAACCGGCTGTACCTGAAACTGTACCGTAAAGTAGACAGGGCAATTAATACCGATGTGGAGATCATACGCTACCTTACGGGCAAGGCTAATTTTCCATACGTACCGGCTTTTCTTGGATCTATTGAATGGAGTTTTGGCAAAGAAAACATGACGCTGGCTATGATGCAGGAAATGGTGGAAAACCATGGCGATTTTCATAGTTTTTTGCTGGAACGGCTCAACAACTTTATAGAACGTATTCTTGCCCGCGATCGTGAAAAGCTATCGCAATACAAGTTGCAGGGCTCACTCATCAGGCCTGTGGCGTTTGAAGAACTTGACGAAGATCTGCAGGAATTCCTCAGCCCGAATGCAGCTGAACAAATTCGTTTGCTGGGTGTGCGTACCGGGCAAATGCATCTCGCTTTGTCGTCGGACCTGAAGGATAATGACTTTAAACCAGAAGAGTTTTCATTGCATTACCAGCGTTCTTTATTTTCGTCAATGCAGGCATTGGTGCGCGAAGCATCTCAGAATCACAAAAATATCAGCCAGCTTCCGGAGCATGTGCAGAAAGACCTCAAACAATTCATTTCCCGCAGAGATGAGATACTTACAAGGTTGAAAAAGATATACGCCAAAAAGCTGGATGTTATCAAAATCAGGATTCATGGCAGCTTCCATTTGAACAAGGTGTTGCTTACGGGTAAAGATCTGAGTATTGTGGATTTCAGTGGCGACATCCGCCGCAGCTACAGCGAGCGGAGGCTAAAGCGTTCACCACTGCGTGATGTGGCATCGATGCTAAGCTCTATCTACGATGTAGCTTACGAAGCATTTTTAGCCAACCGCCAGATACACGCGGAAGAAATGCAAAGTCTTGTACCGTTCATTATTATGTGGACACATTACATGACAGGATTTTACATGCACGCCTATCTCGATACCGTGGCAGAAAGCCGTATTCTTCCGCAGGAAAAACATGATCTTGCTGTAATGATACAGACCTTCATGCTCGAAGATGCCGTAGCCGACCTCAAAGTGGAATTAAACAATCGCCCGGGTTGGGTAAGAATCCCTCTGCGAATTATTAATAGCATTCTCGAAACGAGCGAAAGTGATGTGGAAAATGTCATTTCCTAACCGGACAACATAGCCTTACATAAAAGCCTGCTGATGATTGATCAGCAGGCTTTTGATTGGGTTGTCCAGCACCATCAGTTATAAATCTTT
Source organism: uncultured Chitinophagaceae bacterium (assembly GCA_963760045.1). Taxonomy (GTDB): domain Bacteria; phylum Bacteroidota; class Bacteroidia; order Chitinophagales; family Chitinophagaceae; genus Ilyomonas. The sequence continues at coordinate 404,256 of CAVXBN010000024.1, read as the reverse complement.
GATGTATAAGCTCTAAAAGTGGTTAAACATTAAGACACTCCTATTTCTTCAATTCATTTATGGAATTTTGTGGCTGCAACACCGGGTTTACTTTTTCCACAATCACATCATTTCCTACGGTAAATGATGCCGTTTGTTTGATGTTTTGAGAAGACGAACCAACCGACACAATGTACCTGCCCTTTTCAGCAATCCAGGCAGAAGCGTTGGTATCAAACGATGCAAGGTCGGCGGCGGTAATTTTAAATTTCAATTGTTGTGAAGCATCAGGTGCCAAAAGATTTGTTTTGGCAAAGCCTTTCAGTTCAATAGCTGGCTTGTCCATTGTTTTTCCGGGTGCACTGATATAAAGTTGCACTACTTCTTTACCGGCTGTTTTTCCCACATTCTTAATTGTCACGCTAGCGGTCACCGATCCATCTGCAGCGGGATCACTGAGCGATAAATTACTAAAACTAAAGGTGGTGTAGGAAAGACCATAACCAAACTCGTAGGCAGGTTTCACATTGAATGTGTTGTAATAACGATACCCTACATAGATGCCTTCTTCATACACGACTTCGGCTGGCATACTCACCATACCAAAAGCACCGGTCACCGCTTGTTCGGGAAATTCCTTGCCCGGAAAGTTTTTAGCAGAAGGCACATCGTTGTATGTCATGGGGAAAGTGGTAGCAAGCTTTCCGGATGGGTTTACTTTGCCTGTCAGGATATCTGCCACAGCATTTCCGGCTTCCATGCCCGGCTGCCAGGTAAGCAGGATAGCATCTGCCTCGTCGCGCCAGTCAGCCACATTCACTACGCCACCGACATTCAGCAACACCACCACTTTTTTATGTTGGGCATGAAAAGCGTCAGCTATATTCTTTATGAGGTTTTTTTCCGCAGCCGAAAGATAATAGTCGTCATCTGTTTTTCTGTCTGCGCCTTCACCCGCATTTCTGCCAATGGTCAGTATTGCTACCTCGTTGCTGGCGGCTGCTATTTTCAGGTCCTGAGCATTTAAGTCCATTTCGGCAATAGGTGCTGGTTGTTCAAACAGTTTTTTAGGTGCAGGACGGTTTAGTTTGGCTTTCGAAAGGTAAACGTCGTATTTGTCTTGCAGGTTTTTATCTGTGGTAAACCCGGCGTTTGCCAAACCTTGCAACAGCGACACCGTGTAAGCTTTGTTCACTTCGCCGCTGCCTGTGCCGCCGGCTATCAATTCAAATGAATTGTTGCCAAAGGTTGCCACTTTCAAACCTGCTTTTAAGGGAAGCGTATTGCCTTCGTTTTTCAACAAAACCATTCCGTCTGCAGCTGCTCTGCGAGCAACGATTGCGTGTTGTTGCAGATCGGGTTTGTCGGAAAATTGATAATGGTTGAATGTTGGAGATTTCAAAATGATATTGAGAATACTGGTTACGTTTTCATCAAGCTGACTCATCGACAAGTTACCCTTATTCACCGCATCGATGATTGCCGCGGTTTGAGATGGCATCCCCGGCATCAGCAAATCGTTGCCGGCTTTCATTTGCTCTACAGGGTCCGTACCACCAAACCAATCGGTCATCACAAACCCCCTGAAACCCCATTCCCGTCTCAAAACAGTTGTAAGCAAATCGCGGTTGTGAGAAGCATATGTGCCGTTGATTTTGTTGTATGAGCTCATCACAGTCCATGGCTGCGATTGTTGCACTGCGATTTCAAAACCCTTCAGGTAAATTTCGCGAAGCGCTCTTTCGCTTAGCATCGTATTCACAGTGTTGCGGTTAGATTCCTGATTGTTGGCAGCAAAATGTTTGATAGAAGTACCGACACCATTGGACTGTATGCCATTTACAATGGCAGAAGTCATGGAGCCGGAAATAAGGGGATCTTCGGAATAATATTCGAAATTTCGCCCGTTTAGCGGGTTCCGGTGAATGTTAAGCGCAGGTGCCAGTATAATATCTACACCATATTCGTGCACTTCGTTGCCAAATGCTATGCCTACTTCTTTTACCAGTGCGGTATCCCATGTAGAAGCGAGCAAGGTAGCTACAGGAAAAGCAGTGGCATAATAGGTTTTAGAACTGTCATGGTTGCGAATGGGCTGAATACGCAAACCGGCAGGTCCGTCGGCTACAGCTATGGATGGAATATTGAGACGCGGAATAGCAAACGTTGTTCCCGCAACTCCCGGTACCTTATCCTGCGTTACACCAATCACCGGGCCTGCAGCATTGCCGGCTGCATTGGAATCTTTGTTGCTGCTTTTAGTGTTGGTCATAGAGGCGGGCAGCGCCGCCATATTCATTCCTTTGCCAGCTACGAGGTGGGCTTTTTCATCTAAGGTCATGGCGGCAACCACTTCCCTGATAGTGCTCTTTCCCAACTGAGGAACGGGTGGTTCGGACTGAGCATGGGATGTTAATGAAGAGAAACAAGAGAATCCTAAAACGGACACATACAAAGCAAAACTTTTGTTCATGATTACAAGCGATTTCTTAATAGTTAAGCTTCGAAGGTAAAAGATAAACATCGCCTCAGGGCTACAGCAAAACAAATTGCGACCAACACGATAATTTGATCTACAAACCAGACTTTATTACCATGCCTTTTTGGTTGAAACAATGGCAAAAAAGTGGATTGTAAAGCTTTTTGGAGTGTTGCCGGTTTTGATTTTACTATTCATCCCCGATTTTATACAATTCATCCACAAAACCCTTTACACGGCTTATTGTTTTATGCACTTTTACACTGTCATCATAAACCTACTTCCCTAAATCCTTAAAGAAACAACAAGTAAACAAAGGTCTGCGTAGACCATAAAAAGAATAAATGAATGAATTGATAAACTGAAATTGCGATAACAGATGTGAACAATATATTTTCTATTGCTTGCCAGACTTAGAACAATAGAAACTTTTCGGAATACTAAATTAGATTCAACCCTTTTCTCTTGTCAAACATTCAACCCTTTTCCTTTTATACCTACCGCCACCCCACATTTACTTTTTTATTACCCTAGAGTTAACTGTCAACCATGGCACAACAACCCATCATTTTAGTTACGGGCGCTACAGGTGCCCAGGGCGGAAGTGTAGCCCGCATGTTATTAGGTCAAAAAAAGTTTAGCGTACGTATCCTTACCCGAACACCCAAGTCAAGTAAGGCAATTGCCCTGCAGGAACTAGGTGCGGAAGTAGTACAAGGTGACCTGGAAAATATCGAAACGCTGAAAACCGCCATGGAAGGATGTTACGGCGTATTTGGCGTTACCAATTTCTGGGAACATTTTGAAAATGAATATCAGCATGGTAAAAACCTCATAGATGCCGTAGCAGCATCACGCATATCACATTTTGTATTCAGCTCACTACCCGATTATTTCAAGCTGAGCCACGGCACTTTGCGTGTGCCACACTGCGACCTGAAAGCGAGCCTTGAAGAATATGCAAGGGCATTGCACCTCCCCGTAACATTTGTACACATTGCTTTCTATTATGAAAATTTCCTGACACATTTTATGCTCCAAAGGGCTGATGACGGCTGTTTTTATTTTGGTTTCCCACAGGGCGATACACCTCTTGCAATGGCAAGCGTAGAAGATATGGGTGGTGTGGTCGCTGCCATTTTTGACCATCCCAATCAATATATCGGAAGAACGGTAGGTGTGGTGGGTGAAGACAAAAGCTGCCATGAATACGCAGCCATAATGAGCGACGTGCTGAAACGTGACGTACGTTACCGTCATATTCCCCATGCAGAATTTGCTTCCTATGGTTTCGCTGGTGCTGAGGAACTGGCAAATATGTTTGAAGTGCAACGGCTGTATATACCATCACGACAACTGCACCTGATAGAAAGTTATGGTCTGCATCCGCAGATGCAACCATTCAGGCAATGGCTGTCGGCTCATGCGCATTTATTTCAACTGCCCGAAACACAACAGCAAATATCTTCAGCCATGACCTATTAAGTTAGGTAGTGGATGAAATATTCTATACCAAACCATAAAACCACTTTTTATGCAAAACCTGGTTCTAACTATCCTGGCTGCGGGCATCATTGTCATTGCCGGCAGCAGTTGTAAAAGCAATGGTGCGAATGACAACAATACTCCCGACAGTATTCAACTGGTGCAGCGTGGCGAATATCTTGTGAATACAATGGGATGCGACGATTGCCACTCGCCTAAAAAGATGGGTGCGCAAGGTCCCGAAGTGATACCGGAGTTGCGGCTCAGCGGGTATCCCGGAGACAGAAGTATCCATGAAGTAGATACAAAAATCATTCAGCAGGGTTCAGTTATTTTCAACTACGACCTCACGGGTTCTGTAGGTCCGTGGGGTGCATCGTTTGCCGCCAATCTTACATCCGATTCTTCTGGTATTGGTACATGGTCGGAACCACAGTTTTTCAAAGCGATTCGCGAAGGCAAGTCGAAGGGGCTGGACCATAACCGAACCTTACTGCCGCCCATGCCATGGCAGAATTTTGCAAAACTAAACGATAACGATCTGAAAGCTATATACCGATACCTGAAAACAACAAAACCGGTACGCAATGTGGTGCCCACACCGGTGGCGTTTACAGAACTGAGCAAGGTTCAGACAAAAAAATCTTAGCAGGAAAGTGCATATTGGCAAGCTGCAAAAGATACATGTGAGTTACCGAGAAACCCGGGTCGCCAACAGTTAGCAACGCATTCATTTCATATTTTGATTAATTTGGACGTATGCAATTGAAAAGGTACAGTGACAGGGAACCGGTAATCTTGTTATGGATCATTTGCCGTATGCCCTCATCATCAATTTCCTGATGTTTGGCAGTTGTGCTTATTCTTCGCATCCGCTTTTCTTTTCACTGTTCGTTGTTTCCCTGTGTTATTTTTTCCTGATCTATACCGCTTTTGGCATGGTGGCCATGCAGGTAAAAAACGATTTCCTTTTGATGGTGAATTGTTCCGGCGCATTGGCATTATGCTGGTGCTGTTTACCCTTATGAACCTGCCTTCTGTGCAGGGATATATTTCTTTTATGACAATATAAATTTTGCAGCATGCGAAGCCGACAGGGACATGATATGGTGGGTTACAGGTTTTGGTGTTTTGTCAAGTGCTTTTATCGTTTTTATTAATGAAGCAGCAGCAGGATGGGAAAAATGGAAAGCTATCTGTTACAGAAACAAGCCGGCTGAAAAACGTATATCATAAAAGCAGGCTGCTGAGTTTAAAACGGCAAATTAATCCGCACTTTTTGTTCAATTGTTTCAACACGCTGTCGAGCCTTATACAGGAAGATGAAAAAGAAGCAGAAAACTTTTTGAATGAACTCACAAAAGTGTATCGCTACCTGCTGAAAAGCGATGAGGAACAACTTGTAACCTGGAAGAAGAACTCACATTTATAGAAGCTTATTTGTTTTTAAATGTGTGAGGTTTGGCACGCATTGCATACCACTATCGACATCGGCGAGGCGATCTGCAGAAGAAAGTAGCCCCGCTGAGCATACAAACCGTGCTTGAAAATATCATTTACCGCAACGCCTTTACGAAGTCGGCGCCCCTGTCCATTTATATTAAACCAACGAACAGCAGCAACTCGATTATCAAAAATAATGTGCAGCCAAAATCAGGCATCGACGCGCATGAATCTTGATGAAATGATTGGCGACCTGGTAAACAAATACAGGTTGCTGTGTCCGGAAGTCATACGGGTATTTGAAACCGCCTCTTATCGTGAAATTGTTATTCCCCTGATAGAAAATATCGGAGGTGGCTGTATGAAATTGTCGAGACCGACTAAAGCCGAAATCATCGGCTTTTATATTTCCATGCCGTTTATTGAACTGGCTTTAAATTATATTCTATATAAAGACCGGCTGTTTATGACTGGAAAGTGTGGGCATGTATCTGTACCACTTATTTTTATTATTGGTCTTGTTCGTGGCATTTGCACATTCATTACGATCACTTTATGCGGCGATTGTATCCCGAACTAAGGCAAACAAACAAACGTATATTGTTTAAACTTTTCAGCAACCTGCTGGTGATGACGCCATCCATTTTGTTTATCTTTTTTCTCTACCATTCCTTGCATATTCTTGGCTATCGTATTCAGCCAGGCGATGTAAAATGGGGATACCTTACGGGATTATCGGTGAATATTATATTCGACACGCTGTGGGAAGTGTTGTATTCGCTTGACAAATACAAAGAAAGCCTGGCAGAAAAAGATATGCTGGAACAGCTAAGCCTGCAGCACGATTTTGAAAGCCTTAAAAACCAGGTAAACCCACATTTTCTCTTTAATTGTTTCAATACATTGTCGAGCCTTATTCAGGAAGACAAATGGGAAGCGGAACATTTTTAGATGAACTTAGCAAAGTGTACCGCTACCTGCTGCAAAATAATGAATCGAGCATCAGTACGGTAGAAAAAGAAGTTATATTTATAGAATCATATTACCAGCTTTTGAGAACAAGATATGGAGAAGCGCTGCAATTAAATATGACTATCGATAAACATTATTACCAGTATCTGCTGCCCTCTCTAAGCCTGCAATTGTTGGTAGAAAACGCCGTGAAGCACAACGTGGTGTCGAAGCAAAAGCCGCTGGTGCTCGAAATTTTTACTACTGCCGGCAACAAACTGGTGGTGAATAATAACCTGCAGAGACGTCAGGTGATCAAAGCAGTCTACAGTATTGGGCTCAACAATATAAAGTCAAAATACAAGCTGATCAAGCAAAGCGGCTTTCATGTGGTAGAAGGGAAAAACAATTTCATGGTCGTATTACCGCTGGTTTGGAATGACAGTAAAATTCCACTCGATGTAGCCGTATTTGACAATTGAATAACCCCGACGAAATATCACATATGAAAATCCTGATTGTAGAAGACGAAGAACTGGCGGTAAAAAAAATTCGAAAAACCTATTGTCCATCGACGAAAGTGCCGAAATAACGGGAATCACCGACAGTATATCCGGCACCGTTTCGTGGCTGCAGGAAAATGAACCGCCCGACCTGATATTCATGGACATTGAATTGTCAGACGGGCAAAGCTTTGAAATCTTTAAGCTTACCGATGTAAAATGCCCTGTTGTTTTCACTACTTCCTACGACGAATACGCGTTAAAGGCTTTTAAGGTAAACAGTATCGATTATCTTCTAAAACCCATACAACAACCGGAACTGGAAGCGGCTATCCGCAAGTTTAAAAGATTGAAAGAGCACTATGCGGTAAAAGAATCGCAACCCGAGCCCGTAAATATGGATGAGCTGGTAAAGCAACTGCAAATGAAACTGCAACCCAAAGAATACCGCAAGCGATTTCTGGTAAAACTGGGTCAGCGGCTCATCAGCATCGACATAGAAGACATTTCCTATTTTTTCAGCGATGGAAGGCTTAATTTTTTTACTACCACCGACAGTAAAAAATATATAGTAGACTATACAATGGATGAATTGGAGAGCATGATAGATCCGAAAGAGTATTTCCGCATCAGCCGCTCGTTTTATGTGTCTGCCAATTCAATTGCAAAAATTGATGATTACTTTGGAAACCGGCTGATGCTCACCGTGAATCCCGTATCGGAAAAAGAAGTAATCGTGAGCAGGGAAAAAGTGAGTGAATTTAAAAAATGGCTGGGCAAATAAAGCTTACTCCCGCAGGCTCAGCAACACCCCTGTGCCTTTTTCATCGCTGAACACTTCAAGATTTCCATCGATTGTTGCCGCTCTTTCTTTCATCTGATGAGCGATAGACTGAAGCTGGTATTGATGATCGTCCGGTGTGCATCCTGCAGCATATACCGATAGCTGCAACTGGTTTTTAATATAAATGAATTGCGCGGTGGTTTGTTTCGCATGCAATTCCTCCACCATCAGGCGTAAGGCAAGTTTGTAGATCAATATCAACTCGTGCCGCACATTCATTTCTGGTTTTATCTGTTTTACAATTTTATCGGTGCGTACTTCTATGTTAACGCCATGCACGTGCGAGAGCGATGCCGCATGTTGTCTTGCTCTTTCAATAATTTTTTCCATACTGTCGTTTTCAGGATTTATGCTCCACAGCATATCATCCATAGCCAGTATCATATCACTGCTTTTGTGGTGTATCTCGTTAATGTAATTTACAGACTGCTCAGGCTCTGTGCTGGCTTTCAGCCGTGCTATCTCGCTCAATACGTTGATGTCCTGCAGCGCTTCCGACACTTCCTGGTGCAGGTTGTCGGATATGTGGCTCCGCATCTTTTGCAGCACCGCTTTTCGCTTTCTTCTTCCGCTGTCAGTCCAATAGACCAGCGCGATAACAAGCAATAATAATATACCATAAAACCAGGGCGTTTTCCAAAAAGGCGCTTCTATGGTAAAGCTAAACCGGCTGATGTTGGCGGCAGTATCATTGTCCCCGTCTTTCGACATCAGCAGAAAGTTATAGTGGCCAGGCGGCAGGTAGCTATACACGGCTTCTCCATCCACTGCCAAGCGTCCAGTCATTATCCAGACCTGCAAGTTTGTAATAAACAGCATACCGGTTTTGAAACGTGAGAGTTGAAAACTGGAATGTCAGTGCGTTTTTATTGTAGGGAAGCGTAATTCGGCGAGTGTTGTGCGCCATGCCTATAGGCATAGGCTGGTTCATCAGCAGGATGCCCGTGATTTGCACATCCGGAGGTCGGCGAGTTGACTGCGCAAGGTGCGATGGATCAAAGATAATCCAGTCGTGTAGCCTTCCCATCGCAATGCGACCGTCAGTGAGAAGCAAAGCCGAACCAGCAATAAAATCGCTCGTTTGTATTCCATCATTTTCATTGTATTCAGTCACCATCCCGGTTTCCACGTTCATACTAAACAAACTGTTGCGCGAGCTGATCCACAACAAGCCCTGTTGGTCACGAAGATGTTGGTGATATAGCTGGGTAGATCAGCCTGTTTTTGGGCTGTACGCTTTTCGATGGTTTGCAAATGAAGATTCAGCTTTTGCAGACCTGCAGCCGCAATAATCATGATGCTGTCGTTGTATTGTACAATGTCGTACACCGCATTGTCGGGAAGCCGCCGGTCGGGTGTACCTAAGGAAGAATAATTGTTGAGTATACCGCCTGTGGCGCTGCTGATTTCGTAGATGCCTTTTGCTTGTGTGCATACCCAGATATTTCCTCTTTTATCGGTATAAAGCCGGTGTATAAAGTTTGAAAACCGATGCATTACCTTGAACCCGCCGGTATCTGCTGACCATTTCACCAATAACCCGCTTTGTGTGCCCAGCCATATATTTCCGCTTTTATCTTCCGCAATTTGTTGTATCGTGCTGTTTTCGAATACTGCGTCGTTGAGCTTTTCCGTGTAGTTTGTAGCCAGGTGTGAGACAAACACAACGCCATCCTGGCTGCCCCGCCAGATATCGCCGTTTTTGCACTGCAGCATGCATTTCACCATTTCCTCTCCCAATCGCAAAGACTGTTGTATGTAAGTCGTATTTACAGGTTGCAGAAGGCTGTCAAAAACAAACAGCGAATTGCCCCAGGTACCTGCAACCAGTTGCTTTGCGTGGTCTTCGATAATATCAGACACTTCGGAAGCAAAGACAGTGCTACCTCCTGTTCGCCTGTTGAACACACTGCGAAACATTTGTGCGCGTGGATTAAACCGGTATAATCCTTTATTGGTACAGATCCAGATATTATGTTCGCGGTCTTCTTCCACGCTGTGCACCACATCGTAACGTATGCTGAACTCACCCGGCAGATTGCTCTGAATAATTTGCAGCGCGGAGTCTCCCGGTTTCAGATAACCCAGCATATTTAATCCCCAAAACCAAAGAGTGGAATCGGATGCTTCTGTTATCTGGTAGAGTTCCGAATAAGCATTGTGCAGCAGTGTATTCAGTTCCTGTTGCCATTTCTTTATCCTGCCGGTTTGTTTGTCAAAACTAATGAGGGAAGGCGCAGCTCGTTTCGGCCAGCAATACAGCCACATTGTTTCGCGGGTACTCTGCCAAGCAGAAGCCACAGATGAGATGTCCTGAAACGCATCTATTTGGGGTGCGTTGTCGGCATTGTGACGGCGGTAAGACACAGAATGATTTGCATAGTTGTATTTCACAAGACCCGAATCGCAGCCAATCCAGTACGATTTGTTTAGTTTGTCTTCCGTCATGCAGAATGGTAACCATCGTGACGGAAGAATAAAAAAATTATTACCGGCAGAGAATGTACGTTTTTGTTCGCTGTAAGTAATAATGCGGTGCCCGGACAACAGCAAAAAAATATGACCACCGGCATCGGTAATAATACTCCCCGGTGCTTCAGAGATGCGATCGCTGACATCCTGCACCACAACCGGGTGAAACACAAAATCGTCTGTTGTAAAATACCCTGTTTTGTTGTTGGCACACAATATCCACAAGCGGTTTGTTTTGTCTGTTGCGATGGAAACGATGCGGTCGTCGGGAATAGATGTTGAGTCCTGCTCATTGTGGTGAAACGATATAAACCGGATACCATCATAGCGCTGCAATCCATTGAAGGTTGCGATCCATATAAAGCCGCGTTTATCTTGCTGCACTGCTTTCACATCTTCAGAAGCCAGACCATCGCGGATACTAAGATGTGAAAATAAAAATGGCTGTTGTGCCTTCAATGCCGGAAGCCACAATAGCAGGCAAATGGCAATCACAATTTTTTTTTTCAAAGCAGCCGGTATCATCAACCAAATGTAATAAAGGTTGCTAATATATTCCGGCACTGGCTTGGCTCTCTGCTGCGCAGGTAGAGCAGACTGGCAAAGTTGCAATAAATGAAAATGTCCGGAAATTGTACTTTGATACATATTTCCGGACATTTTATTTGAAATAAAAAAATGAAGCCGCGTTTTGCAAACTGTTAGCCTGGCATTATACACTGCTACAGCACATAGTAAGCATTCTGGTGAATGATGGATTCATTGTGATGCGAGTCGTTAATTACCTGTTTCAGATCGCGCTCAATGGTAAAGCAAATGCTGGTCATTGGTGTATCTGTTGGTTTGTTTTCAAAAGGATCCTGCAGGTGAACAGCCATTTTTTCGATGAGAAAATATACCGCTGCGATAGCCAATACAACCGGAATGGTCATCAGTTCAAAAATTTCGAACAGCGAAAACGGCAGGAGAACAAAAAACAACATCAGGGCAAAATGAATATATACGCTGTAGGTAACAGGAAAGACCGTTTTTTTGATGCGTTCGCACGCTCCCATCGAATTGCTGAAGCGCGTGAGAGTCTCATCGAGTTCAATTTGCTGGTAGCTGTTGATCCAGCCATTTTTATACGCTTTTTGAAGATCCTGCCCCTGCAAGTATAGAAGTCCCATTGGTACGTTGGTAAAATTGTTTAGCTGCTGTGCGTCATCAGCCGACAAATATTTACCCAATTCGTCTGGGCGGTTGATGTCGCGAAGCGATTGGTTAAGGCTTACACACCAGGCAATTTGCCGCTTGATAAATGCAGTTTTGAAAAAATACATTTCGTCGCCCGGAATGTTTTCAACTACAAATGTTGTGATTTGCCTGGCAAGAGTGCGGCTGTCATTCACCACGGCGCCCCAGATGGTGCGGGCTTCCCACCAGCGGTCATATGCCTGGTTGGAGCGAAAAGCGAGCAGCAACGATACCACTGTAATCATGACAGAAGGCACAGACAAGGGAAGGGTGAAATGTGCAAAATGATACAGGTGGTAGAGAAGGGTAATAACGGTGGTGTAAATTCCAACACCGATCATTTCATATTTAATTTTACCAAAGATGTACTTGAAAGGAATGTTTTTCTTTAACAACATAAGACAGTATTCTGTTTTATTTAATAAAATGTGTGTTTAGACTTTTTGTGAATCTGACAGCCATGCGCGGTCGATTTTGTGGCGTGATTGCAAATACTTTACCAATTGACTATTGAAAATAGCCCAACAATGCTTTTTTGTGTAATCAAATTATCATTATCAGCAACAGAAAATGCATCCGTACTTGTTATAAACATGATTACCTGAGCATGGTCGATTTGCAAAATATTAGCAATGGGGACATGGTCAGTTTTAGTGTTACAGTGAGAATTTCAGTCGTAAAACAGCATTTGGAAAGCTTTTAATGTTGTTCGGGAAAGGGAGAAAACAACATGGAGAATTAATTTAAGTCATTGTTCAGCATAGCATTTTTCTCAGTAATGGTTACTTGTTTTCTGAAACATGATTCCTCAATTTCTCCCTGGAGAGTTTACAATATCTTTTACATTCTCGGGTATGTTTGGCAAATATTTCATAAAGGCTTTTCACCAAAACCCTATGCAATACCCAATTCATGATAGGAAGAATAATTCTTTTAAATAGATAAATATTGAGCTGAAATTGATGATACCGAAGATTTTTATCTACCGAATTCAGCGGTAAAAATTTGCCTGAGTGATATTAACATTGTGCTGGTCATCAATGCTCTTGCACAAGTTGGTGAATCCCGGAAACAGTAATGAGGAGAATTGATATTCTATTCTTTTAAAAAGGCAAACCAATTCCCAACTGAATGGCGAAATTATTACGGTTAGGCGAAATAACTCTCCCTTTATCATTTCGCCGTTCAAATTCATGGTTGCGCCAGCTGAAATTTGGTAAACTCAGCCAGCCGTTATTTGATAATCGGGCAGGATCTTTTAGTTTGATACCGCCATCAATGCGAATGAGGAAATAAGTAAAATCAAAACGCAAACCGGTACCAACACCAATGGCGATATCTTTCCCTAGTCGGCTAAAGTTGAATTCGCTGTTTGGGTTGTTCGGACTCTTTTTTATGTTCCACACATTCCCAACATCGGTAAAAAAAGCGCCGGCTAATTTTAATGAGCTAAACTGTGCAATGTTATACCGGTATTCCAGGTTTGCCTCAAGCTGAAAATCGCCATAGCGATCGCGAAAAGCAACCGTTTTTGTACCTGCCGTATCGCTTAACAACGAAGAGCCAAGCCCAAGTTGCCGCAGGCTCCACGCCCGCATACTATTGGGACCGCCAGCAAAAAACTGTTTATAAAATGGCAGTGTTTGCCCAACCTTTCCATAGTTATAGCCAATGCCTGCAAATACACGACCTACAATTGATGTGGTAGGTAACGTAAACAGCTTCCGGTATTCAACTTCTCCTTTTACATACCGGTAAATATTGTTATTCCAGGGATGAATATTGCCCGACAAACCACCCGCTTCTTCTACCGCGGCACGGAAAAAATTATTTTGCCCCGGGTGTTTTGGAGAAGTGAATGAGGTATTAAACGTACCAATGGTACTTACAATGGATCCTGTTGTAAACGCAGTACGTAAAAACGGGTTTGCCTGCAGCTGTGTAATGAGATTGGGCAATGTATCCAGCGAATACAATTCAACATTAGGAATTCGGATGGTCCAAATTTTATTACGCAGCTTCCACTCATACCCCCAGTTGGTTACCAATTGCCGGATGCGGAAATAATCTCTCCGTTCGGAATAAGTACCGGTAGCTGATAAAATTGTTTTTACACCATCTAACCGCTCGCGTTGTTTTACCAGCAAATCGGTTATAAATTGTGGTAATATAAAGGTTGGAAAACTATAGGAATGGCTTAGTGAAGTTTGAAACGTTTGTAACAAAGGCAGGTTTTTGTTTAAACTTAATTCAACACCGTTTCGGAAGGTAGTTGACGATTGGATGGCGCGGTGCCACACATTGCGGTTTAAATAAGTAGCATTTACTGCCAGCCCAAACAAATTTCCCGTGGTTAAAAAGTCGCCGGTATTTCGGCTCGCCTCCAACCCAACTGTAATGTTTTGCTTTACAGCGGGTACGAGAAAATAATGAAAATCAACCGTATCTACCCGAACCCTGAAAGAATCTTTATAAACGGAATCTGCCTGCTCCGAATCGCTATTCCTGATTTTGTAACGCGAGTCTACATTTTGCCACGCACCAATGGACGATAAATTGTTCAAGGTTTTCAGGTAGAGCCTGTCGTTATACAAATTGCCTTCCCGCATAAATGTATGTTGCCGCAATGGTTTTATACGAAACTGGTGTTTCGTGCCATACATGGTAAACTCATTTTTGTGATAGAGTACAGGCAAATCGGTTTGCTCCATTAAACTATCAGGCAAGGAAGTGTAATCGGTTTCGGGATAAAAATAAATGTTGCCGATGCGGTATTGCTTTATTTGGGAGGAATCAACCAGATCGGTACTATCGGTATTAATATCTCTTGTTTTAATTACAATTTTAGCCACCGGGTTTTGCCGGCTTCGTTCTGCAGCTTTTTCTATGGTTCTGATTTGCTCAAACGGGTCGGCAGATATCTGCAACACAGCGGGGTCGGTGGTATCGGCTTCGGCAATCAGGTTATCGCGTGAAATAAGCATGTATCCCCGGTTTTTATACAAAGCCACCAACCTGTCTAATTCGCTACCCAATAAGGGTTTTGAAAACGGCGATTTGCCGGGTTTGATAAAACTGTTATTGAGCGAATTTTCGCGCGTGGCAATGCGCTGCAAAATAGTATCGCTCAATTTGTATTGTATCGAGTCGATAATAGTAACTTTCCCGGGGTCAACCGTAAAAATTACATGAGCGCGCTTTCCTGTTTTCGAAATGTGTCGATATAAAAACTATCCCTAAACGTTGTGTGATAATAACCAATAGAATTGAGATAGCTGTTCATGAAACTGATGGAGTGGGTCATGTGAGCCGTATCGAAAATGGGCGGATTTTTGATACGGTAAAAAATACCAAACCGCTGCGCTTTTAAAACCCGTATGCTGTCGTCGAAATAGTTGGGCAAATTTGTAAGCAGGCTCGCTTTTTCACCTTTCGAAATATTTTTTCCCTGTATCCTGATTTCAGTATTGTACACAAACGGCGTATCGGCTGGAAAATTTTTTACATTGTTTCGGTTGATAACAAACAGAAATTTTTCTTCGGTACACGAAGCAACGAAAATCACCAGAAGCAGCAGGAGCGGTAAATATCTTATAACACGGCAGGATACAAAACCCATTTACATTTATTTTGTGTGCGGTGTGCGCCGGTTTTCCTGCACGCATCCATTGTACAAAGTCAACAATACCTTACCTATGATTAGTAAGAATGAGGTCAAATATATTCAAAGTTTAAGCGACAAAAAAAATCGCGACCGGGAAGGCGTATTTGTAGCGGAAGGTCCAAAGCTGGTGCAGGAATTACTTAGCAACGGGCTTACTTCAAAAATTATTTATACTACCGAAGAAATTGGTTTGCCTGCAAATGCAGAAATTAAGCAGGTTGATGAAATTAGTTTGCAACGCCTTTCCCACTGGGAAACAGCCAATAAAATGGTTGCGGTTTTTAAGAAGCCAATACTTCCCCCACTCTCGTTCCAAACTTCCCTTGTACTTGCCCTGGATGGGTTTCAGGACCCCGGCAATTTGGGTACCATTATCCGCACGGCAGATTGGTTTGGTATAACAACTATAATCGCCACACCTGATACAGCAGATTGTTTTAATAACAAAGTGGTGCAAAGCACCATGGGTAGCATTGCAAGGGTGCAGATGCATTATGCAGATGCAGCCGGATGCTTCAATCAGCTGGTGTGCCCGTGTTTGGTGCCTTGTTGCATGGCAGCAACCTGTACACACTCCCAAAAATCAGGGAGTGCATTCTGGTAATTGGTAATGAGTCGAAAGGCATTCGTGAAGAGTGTTACCATTTATTAAACGGCGATTACGATACCACGTACCGGGCATGCAGAATCATTGAATGCGGCAGTTGCAACTGGCATTATATTGTCTCATTTGCTGCAATAAACGAAACCAGCAAAGTGAATATTCCAAGTTGAATGCTGACAATTCCGAAAAATTCTATCGAATGTTCACTATGAGCCGGCATACTGTAAAAGCTTTGCAGAATTTAGCTTCGCAATCAGGTTATCAAAATAATGATCTCAGAGGTAATAATATCTTCAACACATTGCAGCTTTACAACCTGCAAATGATGTAGTAACAGCGGTTTTGTAGTTTTGTGTTGCTTCACTTGTATATTTTGCTACTCGGGAATGATTCAATGTTCATAAGCAGATTTTGCATCAGCAATTGTGTCCCAAAGAATACATTGCTTTATTGCTGTTGCCATTTCCTTAAAGGAATGATGGTTTTATATAATATAACTTCTAAAATAATGACTTTACAGCTCGTTGTTACGCTCATCTTACAAAGTAAACAAAACAACATCCTTTGCTTGACTTCGTCCATCAATGGCATTTGGCAGCTACGTTTATGGAGTGTAGTTTCGCCGGCACATGAATGTGGCTTTCTTCATAGCAAAACGTATTGCTTTTAACCGGCAAAAATCTTTTTCCCGTTTTATCATCCGGCTGGCAATTGCAGCTACAGCGCTAAGTGTAGCAGCTATGATTATCACCCTTAGTTTTGTAACTGGTTTTCAGGAAGCCGTAGCTAATAAAGTGTTTAGCTTTTGGGGGCACATTCACGTACAGGAATATGAATCGACCAAAGCGCTTGTTGCCGAAGAAACGCCGCTGGAAAAAAATGATAGGTTGAGCACATTTTACAATCTCTTCCCGAAATAAAAACCGTGCAGGCATTTGCCACCAAAAGCGCTGTGATTGAGAATAACAGTGATATAGATGGTGCTTTGATTAAAGGCGTAGAAAAAGACTACGATTTCAGAACCTGCAGCCATTTTTGAAAGAAGGAAGGTGGCTCAATTTTGAGGATTCGTTATACAGTAAGGAAATTGTGATTTCGAAAACAACTGGCAACTGATTGCAGATACAACTAAACGATACGGTTTCCGTTTATTTTATTACGCCTTCGGAAGGCAGATCCACACTTGCGAAAACTGCAGGTGTGTGGTATTTATAAAACCGGTATTGAAGAATATGACAAGCTATTTGCCATTGCAGATTTGCGGCTGCTTCGACGCATCAATCACTGGGGTGAACATGGAATTGGCGGTTATGAAATTTTTCTGAATAATTATAAAAACATTGATACCGTAAACAATCTTTTATATACACAATACCAGTTGCCCGGCGCGTGGATCAGCCGAAGTGTAAAAGAAATTTATCCTAATATTTTCGACTGGCTCAGCATCCAGGATACCAACCGTGATGTCATCTTTATCGTAATGTCGATTGTCGCGATTATCAACCTCGTCACCTGCCTGCTTATTCTTGTATTGGAACGTACACGCATGGTAGGCATCCTGAAAGCGGTGGGCACCAGCGACACCAGTATTCAGCACATATTTTTGTACTATGCTACCATTATCGCCGGTGCAGGCATTCTCATTGGTTTTGTAGCAGGAACAGGATTGTGTCTTCTTCAGCAATACACAGGTTTCATCCATCTTGACGAAAGCGCTTATTACGTATCTGTGGCACCCGTCACAATTGTGTGGTGGCAGGTTGGTGTTGTATGCGCTGCCACTTTTGTTGTTTGTTATGTATCGCTTATTCTGCCTACATTTTTTGTAAAAAGAATCAAGCCGGTAAAAGCTATTCAATTTAAATAAATACTTTGCCTTCTGTTCGTAATGATACGCGGCTACAAATGGCAATACAAATGATCGCGTAACGCCATGCAATGTCCGAATAATGCAACGAGCCTTTGTGCGAAACAACGCGTTTTAAGAAGTCATTGCTAGCTGCTGACAAAGCGAAAGCGAACGTTTTGCCTGCAACAGATGCCGCTGATGGTGAGCAATCAAAAACCGGAACGTATCTCCCAAGGGTAAACGGAAAATTCGGCTGATGGACACCGGCGTTTTTGCCTTTCGCAGATCTACAACTCTTGCCTTTTCAAGTAACAGGAGCAATTGTGCCTGTTGCGCAATAAACTTCTTCATTACAAATTCGCTATTGCCATTGGATAAGGGTAAATGTGCTTTGGGAGATTTCATTTTTCTAATGGGTTGATCGGAGCCTTTTGGCAACATCAAATTTGTGAACCAGTTACCTAAAAGAGAAGTTGTAAAGCGCTCCGTCGCCCACTGTTTTTTTTGTACAGCTGCGTCTATCGACTTGCTTATGGCTGGTAAATAGTAATCGCCATAACTGTTCAGGTGAGCCAAACATTGTATTGCACTCCATTTGCTCTCATTTTCTTTGAACAACAGCACATCGTCAGGCATCGTTTGCCATTCTGATTCTACTGTCGTTTGTATATCGGTTGTTTGCTGCTGCAAGTGGCTGAGTAATTCGGGCTGGCTAAAACTAGGCATATATTTTTTTTACAAAAATCGGTTGCTGGTGACAACAGATTATTGGCGCAGACCAACATTTTACAACCTCACACTTCCCAATAACTTACTAAAAGTAGTGGCATCCAAACCAAGGTATGAAGCAAGATATTTATGGGGAATTGTGTTTAAAACATGTGGACTTCGCGTCAGCAAAGTGATAAATTTTTGTTCTGCCGAAAAACATTGCAGTTCCACCTGTCTTTGCAGCAGACCATGCACAAGTTGTGCAAGAGATTTACGAATCATTGTTTCAAATGCGTGGTGCTGTTTCATCATCTGCTCCACCTGGTTAAAATCTGCACGCAGGAACTGGCTGTGGGTTAATGTTTCCAGGTAATAAACAGATGGTGTTTGTAAAAGAAACGAATCGATAATACCCGAAAATGAATAGGGATAGGTAAACACAATGGTAGCTTCTTTATCATTTTCTGATATGGAAAATGCCCGCTGTACGCCGCTCACCACGAAATACAAATGTTTTTCAACTTCACCTGTTGTGGTCAGCACAGTTTTGCGTTTGGCAGTTATAGGTTGCCAGATAGAAGCAACATCCTGCCACACGCTTTCATCTAACGGGTGCACTGCATTCATAAGATGTTGTAAATGCTGTAAAGCTGTTATTTCGTCCATGTCAACTATTTATCGTTCCTGCGGATTTGTCTGTTCAAAATTTTCCTTTTATTCAAATGTTTTACACCGAACAGCTTAAATCCACTTCTATAAAGGTCGTACACAGATTGCTATGCTGGAAATGATATCAAGCTATTTTACTTGTAAAAATTTACTCTGTTATTCATGATAAACTTATTTTTTTCGAATGAACTGATAAATATTTCACAGTATCACACAAACCTGACAGAATGTTTCTGGTACACTTTTTAGGAAAGGGAGTGTTCTAAATATTAAATGATGATGAGAAAATTAATGGCACTGACAGTCTTCACCCTTTCACTTGCGTTTATCAATCTGCAGGCAAATGCACAGACCGAAAATCCGCTGAGAATGGGAGTTGGCATCAATGCCGGAGCTACTTTGAAAGATCCTTCACGCGCTGTGCTTGGCGTAGATGCGCGGCTGCAGGAACGTTTGGGAAACGGGGTTTCAGGAATACTGACCACCGGGTATTATCATTTTTTTAAAAATAATAAGGCTGGCGATGGTTTTGGTATCATTCCGCTGAAAGCAGGTCTTAAATATTTTCCTGCAAAAAATGTATATATCGCTGGTGAGGTGGGTGCAGGATTCAGTACAGAAAAAAATGCCAATACTTCTTTTGTGTATTCACCTTCGGTTGGTCTGGCATTTGCACATGGACTTGATATCAGCCTGAAGTACGAAAATTACACAAAATATGAATGGCTATGCTTCTCAGTTTGCCGGCGCCTGTGCCTATGGATTCAAATTATAAGGTGTGCATGTATCCGCCGTCTCTTTGTCCGTTTGTGGTCGTCCCTTGCCGAACCATATAACCGCCATCATTTGGTGCCACTTAGTAAAGGTGGAAAAGGAACGGAAACGGTGGCAATGCATCGCATTTGTCATGATAAAATACATGCTGTCTTTACAGAAATGAGCTAAAACGAACTTATACACACCATCGAATCTTTGTTGCAAAATGAAGAAATCGCAAAGTTTGTGAAGTGGGTACAGAAAAAAGAAGCTGGCTTTTACGACAATTCTGTAAAACAGAAAAAATAAACGAAAATAGGCTGATAACATTGATTATCAGCCCGCTTTTTGTTTCAACCATTGTGTGATAAAAAGTAAAATTGCCCGCCAACCGAATAAAAATTAAACAACTGTTTAATTTTATCAAACAAATGTTTAATTTTGCAACTCTCTAACCTTTCCAAAGTGCGCAATTATTTAAACTGGTAAATATGTTAGAACCAGATTTACTCATTTTACAAATGCAATTTATTTAAATGAAATCATCTCTGTTTATTCACTGTCCTTACTGTTATTTACTGCTGGTTTTGCACAAGCGCAAAACGGCGAAATACTGACCCTTGATAAAGCTATCGAAGCTGGACTTAAAAACAGCAAACAACTGCAGCTGAGCCGTGCACGCTTGGATGAAGCTACGGCGCCGTTAAAGAAGCAGAACAACGCAAATTGCCCGATGTAAACGCTACCGGATCTTATGTACGCGTATAGTAACCCGACTCTCAATCTAAAATCGCAAAACGAAATACGGGCGCGCCCGATACAGGCTAAGAAACCAGGCAACACACACCTAAAGTATCGCAGGCTGCCTATGGAATTGTGAATGTTTCTCTGCCATTTATGCCGGGTTTCCGAATCAAATATGGTATTGAAGCTTCTAAATTTTTGGAACAAGCGGCTCGGCTGGATGCGGATCACGACAAAGAAGGCGTGATTTTCAACATCATTGACGCATATAATAATTTTACAAAGCCGGGCTGCAGATAGATGTGATGAACAGTAGCCTGAACAATCTCAACAAAGAGTAAAAGATTTTACCAACCTTGAAGCCAATGGCTTATTGGCGCGTAACGATTTATTGAAATCGCAATTGCAGGTTTCGAATATTCAATTAAACCTGGTTGATGCAAATAACAATTTAAAGCTCAATACGCTTGTTCTTAATTTTTGCTTGGCTTTCCTGATAGCACCCAATTACACTCGACAGTACCAGCTTCGGAACCTTACCTGCCTTGGGTAATGCAGATGATTTACGGCAACAGGCATTGCAAAACCGTAAAGATTATACAGGCGGCTGATTACCGGATCAAAGCTTCCGGCTCAAACGTAAAATCTGCGCAAGGCGAAAAATATCCAATGATTGCACTTACCGGTGGTTACGTAGCTGCCGATATTCCAAACTTTTTAACGCTTTACAATGCAGTAAATGTTGGTGTGGGTTTACAATACAACCTCAGTTCGTTGTGGAAAACAGATGCCAAAGTACAACAGGCAAAAGCACGGGTACAACAGGCAGAAATCGAGCCGCAGCCAGCTTTCCGACGAAATTGAATTGCAGGTTGGCAGAGCTTACCTGGCTTACACCTCACAACCTCGAAAAAATCAATGTATATACATTGGCTATAAAGCAGGCAGAAGAAAACTATAAAATCACGAAAAATAAATTTGATAACAGTCTTGCAACCACCACCGATCTGCTCGAAGCAGAAACGGCGCAATTACAGGCAAGATTGAATGTAACTTCGGCAAAATCCGATGCAGCGGTTGCCTACAAAAGGCTTTTACAAGCAACCGGCACATTATAATTTACAATACAGAAACAGCACTCAACTTTTACAATATTCATTTATGGCAGTAACCACCACGATCGCTCTCTACCACCGTGAGCTAGCAGAACCCAAAAAACGAAATAAATCGTTTCTGATTATTCTTATTTTACTTATTCTTGCAGGCGGCGTGTTTGGTATCAACAAATATATCAGCACGCAATGCATCATGAAGACTACCGATGACGCTCAGATTACGGCAAACATCAGCCCTGTTATCCCCCGTGTTTCGGGTTATGTAATGGATGTGCGCGTTGGCGATAACCAGCCGGTAAAAAAAGGCGACACGCTTATTGCTGATGGATGATCGCGATTTGCAAATCAAGCTTGAGCAGGCAGAAGCGGCATTGGCTACTGCCGAAAGTAACCGCTCGGCAGCACAGGCAAGCACCACGGCTTCCAACGCAAATATCGGCACATCGAGAGCTGCCGTAGGCACCATAGACGCGCAGATAGAACAGGCAAAAATAAATGTGTGGCGCACTACGCAGGATTTCAACCGGTATGCCAACCTGATTAAAGATCATTCTATCACACAGCAGCAATTCGAACAGGCACAGGCTGCCAAAGAAACAGCAGAAAACCAGCTTGATGTGTTGCAACAGCAGCGCCGGCAGGCAGCATCGCAAGTTAATGTTACCTCCACGCAAAGCGGCGCTTCTGCAAAGCAAATTAATGTAGCAGATGCTATCATTAAACAAAGACAGGCCGATGTGGATGAGCCAAACTTAATTTTTCTTATGCAGTAATAACGGCGCCGGCAGATGGCTTGGTATCAAAAGTAAATGTGCAGCCGGGTCAGTACCTGAATGCAGGACAATCACTATTCAGTATTGTTCTGAAGCAAAACCTTTGGGTAGTTGCCAATTTTAAAGAAACACAACTCGAAAAAATGAAACTGGGTCAAAAAGTGAAGATAGAAGTAGATGCTTTTCCGGGTCATGATTTTGAAGCAAAAATCTCTTCCGTTTCTGCTGCAACCGGTGCTCGTATGCCTTATTGCCACCGGATAATGCTTCGGGAAACTTTGTTAAAGTGGTGCAACGTGTACCTGTAAAAATTGAATTTAGCAAACCCAACGATCCATGATAAACGCCTGCGTGCCGGCATGAATGCCGATGTGGAAGTAACGTTGGATTAATCTTTTACAGTTGCGCCTTATTGTATATAGCAGCTACTTGAGTAACGGAGAGTATGGGTGAAAACAGTAGCTGTAAATTTTCTCTATTTATGTCAACAAAATTCGTTAGTTGAATATGGCAGCCGGCGGGTAATTATCACGCTTACCGCCATTCTTTGCGCCTTGCTCGAAATTGTAGATACCACTATTGTAAACGTAGCACTTAATGATATGCGGGGCAATCTTGGCGCTACCATGACGGAAGTGGGCTGGGTTGTTACTGCCTATGCCATTGGTAACGTTATTATTGTTCCCATGACAAGCTGGCTATCTCAACAGTTTGGCAGGCGCAACTATTTCGCTGCATCTATATTATTTTTACGCTTTGTTCATTTTTTGTGCGGCAATGCCACCAGTATCTGGGAACTGGTAGCTTTTCGTTTTTTGCAAGGTTGCGGTGGCGGCGCTTTGCTTGTAACCTCACAAACAATTATTACTGAAAGCTATCCGCCTGAAAAACGCGGAACAGCGCAAGCTATTTATGGCTTGGGTGTTATTGTAGGTCCTACCCTGGGTCCGCCATTGGGTGGTTATATTGTAGATAATTTTAGCTGGCCTTATATCTTTTATATCAATATTCCGCTTAGGTATCATTGCGGCTTTACTTACTTTGCAGTTTGTTCGCAGCCCGAAATATGGCGAAAAAAGCCTGGCGAAAGATGTTGACTGGCTTGGCATTGGCTTGCTTGCATTTGCGTGGGATCATTGCAATATGTGCTGGAACGCGGACAGGATGAAGACTGGTTTAATGATATCTGGATTACATCTTTTACGGTCACAGCTGTTTTTGGATTTTTTCTTTTTATCTGGAGAGAACTCACGTTCCGAAACCCGATAGTAGACTTGCGCGTGTTGATAAAACGGCAACCTGCGTATAGGCACCATTATGTCGTTTATCCTGGGTTTTGGGTTGTATGGATCTACCTATATTATTCCGCTATATACTCAGGCAACTTTGGGTGGACGGCGCAGCAGTCGGGTATGCTGATGGTTCCCGCTGCACTCACCACCGCTTTTATGATGCCCATCATCGGGCAATTGCTACAAAAAGGTGTAAAACAGCAATACCTTGTTTCCATTGGTATGTTCGTATTTTTTGTGTATAGTTTTTGGGGATATAAAATATTGACGCCTGATACCGGCAAGGATGCTTTTTTCTGGATGTTGATTGTGCGCGGTATGGGTTTGGGCTTGTTGTTCATCCCGATTACAACACTCGCACTCTCCACCTTAAAAGGAAAAGAAATCGGGCAGGGTGCATCGTTCACCGGGATGATGCGGCAATTGGGCGGTTCGTTTGGCGTGGCAAGTATCACTACGTTTATGGCGAGACGTCATGAGCTTTATCGCAGCAACCTGGTGAGCAAGCTGGATACCAACAGCCCTCTTGTTCAGGACCGGGTGCACGGCATGCAGCAGGGATTTATTGCAAAAGGCTCATCGCCTGAAGTGGCATTGAAGCAAGCGTATATGGCGCTGGAAGGTATGGTATACAAACAGGCATCTGTACTATCGTATATGGATGTGTTTCTATACCTCGGCATTTTGTTCCTGCTGTGCATTCCTTTTATCCTTTTTGTTAAAGAAAAGAAAGGTGGTCAGAAAATCGATATTTCCGAAGCAATGCATTGATGGTTAAATCTGGCAACCTGGCATTTCTTAATACAACATAAAAAAACATCTTAGCTAACTAAGATGTTTTTTTATGCTTCACCAGATTAAACTAATTTATGTCTTGATGCTAAAGAGATAACACTGTAATATGATGGCTAACGTATGAATTAAGCAAAGCTGTAAGGTAATCTCAAACGCAGGCACAAATGAACTAAGCTAATTTCATTAAATGGGAATACATCAGTTGTTTTAAATGATCGATAACGCGCTTTCTAAACGCTTCATCTTCATATGGGTTATAATTGACGGAAACATTTTCGGGAATAAATAGCTGGCAGACTTTTTTGGATAACAAAATTGAATTGAGTGTGCCGGTAAGCGTAGCAACTGTAAGTGCAGGATCTACTTTTTTAAATTCTTTCTTTTTAATACCGTTTTCAATAATCTGCTTAATAATTGATGCATTCTGACTGAGGACATGCAGAATAGCTGTACCCGAGTTCTTCACGCTGGTTGAGCATCAGTTCATGGTGTAAAAGCTTATGAAATTCCCGGTTGCTGAACAGTCGTTTTACATACACTTCTATCACTTTCTCTATCTTTTGCATATAGGTGAGCGACACATCGCCTGCTATTTCATCCAAAAAACTGCGTGTGTAGGAAACATTGTATTCCACGATGCTTTCAAACAGCTTTTCTTTAGAACCAAAGTAATAATTGATCATCGCGATATTTACATCAGCCGCCGATGCCAAATCGCGCACAGAGGTACCTTCAAAACCTTTTGTGGCAAACAGGGAAATGGCAGAGGTAATAATATGTTCACGCTTTTCAACACTCATCTTGGAATCTTATTAGTTATTCAAAATTAAACAACTGTTTGATATTAAACAACTGTTTAACTAACCTTTTTGTCAGGCGCACAAAATAGCTATAAAATGTGTTTATGCAGGATCTTACAGCATCAAAACCAATGATACAGGGTTAAACAATACGTTCATCACCAGAAATTCATTTCCGGCTTCGATACCTGCTTGGAAGTTCGCGTTAAACAGATGAGTGCTAAAGGATGGCACAATTTTTTTGCTTTGCTGCCATCATGATGAAAATAAAAACTTTCAGCCTGAGCCAGTTTTACGAAAAATTTTATAACTGGCTGGTTACATACGGTCCTAATATCGTGATCGCTGTATTGCTTGCAGTAATTGGATTCTGGCTCATCAAGGTTTTTTTAAGGCGCTTGCATTTTGTATTCGACAGGCGAAAAGTTGACGCATCTCTCAAACCTTTCCTGCTTAGTCTCATTGAAGTGCTGCTGCAACTGCTCCTGTTTTTGGCCATCATGCAGGTGCTCGATGTGAAACTTACGTTCTTTGCCAGCCTCATCGCCGCAATCGGTGTGGCTACAGGTTTGGCGCTGTCGGGTACGTTGCAGAATTTTACAAGTGGAATTATTATTCTCCTGCTCAAGCCCTATCGCGTTGGCGACAGCATCATTGCGCAAGGCAAAGAAGGTATTGTAGAATCCATACAAATTTTTTATACCGTAGTTACTACCTACGACAACCTTACCGTTATTTTCCCTAACAGCAAACTTTCCAATGAAGTGATTGTAAACATCAGCCGGGAAGGCATCAGGCGGCTGGATATAGAATTAAAATTTAACTACGGAACCGATTTCAAAGACATCGCTCCTATTATTCAAGCATCGCATCGATAAAATGTCTTTCATCAATAACTCGCCGGAAAACCGCGTAGGAATTGGTGCTATTGAGCCGGATGGCTACCGTATTGCCATTAATGTCTGGACTAATGCTCATGGATTCCAGGATGTGAAACTGAAGTTTCAGCAGCAATTGATGGAAGATTTGAAAGCCAATGGCATTAAGCTTCCGGGTACGTATTAGATATTACAAATCTATGTCAGGCTTTTCGTAAACAATGTTTCCGCCTTTGCCAAACATGCGCATGGCGAGTTCTGCACCTACGCCATCGGCACTTTTAAATATCAGCCTTCCATTGGTAACCAAAGGCTTTCCATCGGCTCCTGATACATTGATTATAGCTTCATATTTATCCCCTTTTTGAGAAAAGAATAACCGATGCGGCGGGCACAGACGTGCTCGTCAGTAAACTGAATATTGCACGTTTGCGAACATCTTTAATAACCTGCTGTTGTAACCTCGGTTTCCTCGCCTGAAACCTTCAGTTGCAAAGGCATTTCTAACCCGGAATAAGGAACGAGTTGCGGGTATGCCGACATCAATGGCATTGCAATAGGAATTAATAAGCAGACTTTTGATTGTTTTGGGATGCTTTGCCCAAACCTTCATACAACCGTCCAAGAAACAATTTTTCATTTGCCGTATCCAGCCGCACGGTTCTAATGAGTGATCAAAATCTGCGGCAGCGCCACGTTTATTACCATTTTGCCATTTGAATTTTGCAGCAAACAAGTGCAAAGTAACGTTGAATATTTTGGTCGGTTGTCAGTGCGTTGGTATGCTTCGTATTTATCCCTGAAATAAGGCGCGCTAAAGCTTTTCATCAGGTACCAGGCTTCATCGAACGAAGTAGTGGATTCTGCGCAAAACAAGTCGTACACAAGTCTTGTTCTGTCGGGATCATAGGCTAGCTGATTGACCACCACGTATTCGAGCATGATCTTTTTCAGCTTCAGCGAAGCCACTTCGTAAAAGTTTGATGGCGAATACCACCAGCCTTTATTGATAAATTTTACCTGCGAAATGCTTTTGTCCAGCAGTTCCACCTTCAAAAGATTGATGGAAAAATCGTACTGAGTTTGTGTAAGCGTGGTGCCTATATGCAGCTCTTTGAAGTTGGCAGCTTTGTCGAGATGCGAAAGCTGCACTATCCAGTTGCGCATCGTATAAATAGGCGCGTGCCAGTGCAATGTTGTACCAACCAAAGCCGGGAGTAGATCCATTTTGCCGAGATGATATCGAGACACATATCAATGGCCTGTTTTGTTTTGCCACCATACACATACAATTCGGGTATGTAGTAATAAGGCTCGCGGAGGTTGTGTTCGTAACCAACCATTTCCTTCGAAAAGTATTCTATAGAAGTGGCAAAATTGCCGATCTCGCTTTGCATGCCGCCATAGTTGTTCCACGATACATTGCCGGCTTGTGCCAGTTGCTGATAATAATACTCGCTGCTATCGTAGTTTTTATTATAGCAATGCAGCAAAGCGAGATAGTGATAAATACGCATCCTGTCCTGCATGCTTTGCCCCGGTCCAAACCAGGTATCGTTTATGGCTTTATTGTTTTCAATATAGGCAAATCCTTTATAACAATTTTGAAAAGCAGCTTCTTCGTTTTCAGCAACGGTATTTTTTAAAAAAGGATATTTATCATCCGTGAAAAATCGGTTGCGATGATACTCCCATGCCCGCTGGTAATAAAGCCCAAAATAATCGCGCTGAAAATGGTACTGCTCTATTTCATCGAGCAATGACATCACCGAATCGGGCATTTCAATATTATCGTAGCATTCTTTCAGTGCGTTGGCGATGGTAAAATAGTCCTGGTAACGGCTTACATTTTCAGAAAAAAAAGCAATGGAAGAATACATATTCCGAAGGGTTGCGCTATAATCTTTATTCAACAAAAACAATGCGCGCTGCAAGGGAATCGTTGCGTTTTTATAACCCGAAAAATCGGCGCTGCGGGCATATTTATACATGCCTTCATACATCCAGCCTACATAATATGTACTGTCGAGCCGCAAAAACTCACGGCTTCGCGGCAAGGCATCTTTATCTGTAGGATTTACACCAATGCGCTTTGCATTGATTTCGTAACGGGCAGAAGCATGTCTCCTGCGAAAATATGGGGCCGTAAGCCAGACAAAAGAAAAAAATTGCTACCCAAACCTTCATTACCTGCTACTCTCCTTCACGGTTTTAACGATGTTTTCATAAGTATATTCTTCCAGCTCTTTCCAAATTCTGCGCACGCTTTTCTGCGATGCGTCGCATTTCTTCTTCATTTATAATGCGAATTTTTTGTTCACTTTCCATCACTTTCAATTCTGAAAGTGCAGCATCATCCAGTAAGTCCACAATCAGTTTTTTCATGTGTAATTAAGTTTAGTTTTAAAGGTTGTGAGGGTTTGCACTCATTTGTGGAAGAGCTGTACGATGGAAAGAAGGGTTTTATCTTAACCATAATGGATTGTAATGCCAGCAAACAAAGCTGTACAAAAACAATTTATTTGATTTGGATTCCTCCTGAATCAACAATTTACCAGTCGGAATTACAACGTCTTCGTGCTACTAATCCTATCGAACCGGCAATTGATTACAGTTCTATCTATCAGCAATCTACAAAAAATTATTACCTGTCACCGTATATCACAGCAAAATTTTGAAAACTTTCGTTATCAAAGACTAAACGCTTTTGCCATATTACTGCAGTGAAAGCTTGCTAAGCCTGTCCATTTCTTTGTCAAGTATGGCGGGCAGCGCTCTCAGTTTTGCATCTTTGTTTCTGTATATCAACCGGTGATCGAGCACCGGAACTGTAATTGCCTGTAAGTCATCCTCTGTTACAAATGTTCGGCCATTTACAAGCGCAAACGCTTTTAAACATTTTAAAAAAGTAATGCCACTTCGTGTGGATGCTCCCAGCACAATGTCTGCCTGGCGCCGGGTGTTCCATACAATATTTCGTACCGCGGTTATCAGTTCATCGTGAATAAATACTTTTTCTGCTTCATCCTGCAGCAACAAAATTTCCTGCATTGTAAGCACCTGCAGAATATGTTCGAGGTTGTTCTGAATACCAAGGTAGTTTTTGTAGATATCCAGTTCCGTTTGTTCATCTACATAGCCAAAATAAATTTTGATAAAAAACCGGTCGAGCTGTGCAGCTGGCAACGGGTATGTGCCTTCCATTTCCACCGGGTTTTGCGTGGCAATTGTAAAAAACAACCGTTCGAGCGGATAAGTGATATCACCCATCGTAATCTGGTTTTCAGCCATACATTCCAGCAACGCGCTTTGCACTTTGGGTGAAGCACGGTTTATTTCATCTGCCAGCAATACATTGCAAAACAAGCGGGCCTTTTTTGAAAATAAATTCCTTCTGAATATCATCAAAAATATGAGAACCAATGAGGTCCATCGGCAACAAATCGGGCGTAAACTGGATGCGTTTAAAATCGGCTCCGCCTTCGTGGTGTGTTCCTGCAATACTTTGTGCCAATGTTTTCGCCATTACCGTTTTACCTGTGCCGGGGTTATCTTCTATTAATATATGACCTTTTGCCAGCAAAGCTGTTACAATCAGTTGTATCTGCATGCGTTTTACCGCGGATAACGGTTTCTATATTATCTACCAGCTTTTTGATATTGCCGATTGCCAGTTCTGTTCCGGTGCTTTGCTCTATGGTTT
Organism: uncultured Chitinophagaceae bacterium; assembly: GCA_963760045.1. GTDB lineage: Bacteria > Bacteroidota > Bacteroidia > Chitinophagales > Chitinophagaceae > Ilyomonas. The sequence goes on along the minus strand of CAVXBN010000024.1, from coordinate 374,511 downwards.
CCATAGTTGCTTATTTAGGCTGTGTAAAATAACGAATGGTATTATTGATATTCAAAAATTCCTGTATCCTTTGTTTTAACAGGAATCTTTTTCCTGATGGTTTGTATAAATGAAGGATAAAACGTCGTTCACGGTATTTTGCTCTTTTTCAGATAATGCGATGCTGCTGTACTTTACCTTCTGGTAGATATTGCTGAAACCGGTAAAATTTGTTCCAAACTGCTCATCGGTTTGCTGGGCAAATTGCTGCGGACCCTGCAGCGAACGGCTATAAGCCCAACTGGTTGAGATAAAACAGTGGCAGCATTGTACTTTGCAAACGCAGATTTTCGCAAGTCTGTATTTTGCTTTGCTTTTTTGTGAAAATACATCCAGATCACAGCGGGCGCCGAAAGTGCAGCTATTAAGAGCACAGCAATACTACCAAGTGCAAACCACAGAATATTCAGCCAATCATACGGCTCGCCGGCAGGTGCAGTTTTCTTTTTCTGTTTTTTGTTCGCCACATCCGCTTCTATGATTTTAATTTCATCTACAGGAACAGGATTGGGTACTTTTTTCAAAATGGTCGATCGCATTGTCTTTTTCAGTTGGCAACAATACTTTTCAAACTTCGGCATAAGAAGCCGCTGTGATGTGCATACCTTTTTTCACGGCGCTTAACGGAACCGGCGCTGTATCTGCCGAAACAGTTGCACGCGAAGCATCCACTGTTACGCTTACAGGCTCTGCCATCGAGTAGGTTTTATCGTGAAACAGCAAATCTTTTACCATCATTTGTATACGTTTCGCAATCGTATCCGTTTGCACAACAGTTCCATCGGCCACCAGTAAACCTGTTGCATGTCCAGCGGTGGCGTCTGGTCGGGTTGCGATGCCTGTTGGGTATTTACATCCGGAATGGTAGTGTCAAAATCCATCCATCCGTAACCGGGAAAATACACCTGCACCCAGGCATGCGCCTGGTCTTCGTAAAACCAATACCAGCCCGGATTTTTGCTGCTTCGGTCAATGGTTAAAAAACCGGCTGCAATGCGCGACGGAATGCCCAGTGCACGAAGCATAAACAAAGTAGCACCGGCATAATAAGCACAATATCCTTTGCGGTTATCGAACAAAAAATAATTGAGTTTATTGGCTGATGGTATACCGGGAATACCCGGATTATCGGAATATTTGAATAAGGGCTGACCAAATTCATCCTTACTCAAAAAATAATTGCGGATAGCCAGCATTTTATCGATGGGCGTTTCTGCATTGGCGGTAATGGTTTGCGCCAGCCTCGTAATTTTATGGTAGTCCGTATCGCGCGGCATAAACGTGTAATAACTCATAAACCGCGATTCGAGTCCACGAAAATCAGTAACCTTTCGCAGCTTATTAAACCGTTGTTCCTGGAACTCTTCCAGCATCGGGTCGCCGGCAGGATTGTAAATAAAATAAGCGCTGTTCAGATCGCTCACCCACATTTTAGCGCGGTAGGCACTTCGGTATTGATCGCGGTATTCGGGCGGCACGCCAATGGGCTGACACCGAAAAAGCAGTGGAAGGCGCAAGATATTCGTCGGGCGAAAGCAGCACTTTATACACATCCGTTGTAATCACTTTCCGGTTAAGCGCAGCGCCGGTATGTTGCAATAACGCTTGAATCGGTTTTCGAAAAATACAAGGGTATGCGGGAAGGATCGGGCTTAAACAAATCGTTTGGTGGCATATTGGATGTGTCCATCTCAAACGCCTGTGTTAGTGTATCAAATTTTGTATAATAATAAGCCGTATAGTAAAGCGGGTTAGGCGTTTTACCGTCATCGAAAAAAGTTATCGAGTTTGGCTACAAATACAAGCCGTTTTCCTTTGTTCAATCCGCCGGTAAGCTTTGTATGATCTTTATTGCTGATGCTGCCATCCTTGTTTTCTTTCGTCATGCTTTCGCGGTTGACCCTTCTTATTGTAATCCGGTTGCATGCCGCCCCACTCCTTTTCAATCGCTTTAAAATCTTCTTTAAAAATGGTAAATATTCCGGCTAAAACAACAGAAGAATAACGCAAAGCCCGCCATTCGTTTGGCGACAAACCATGCCAAAACCGGTTTCATCTTCGTTCATATTCCGGATAAGCTCGGCTGTATAAATGATATACACGGCATACGCCAGCACCGGTGCAAACGCGGCAATCAGTGCATTGGCTTTCAGATCGGCAGTTTTGCTCACCACTACCAATTGCACCACCAGCAAAAACACACTCCACAAAATGGTAAACCATCGAGCCCGGCTAAAGCCATAGCCGGCAAGCCAAGCCATAGTAAACAGGAAGGAAAAAATTAAGAAATTGTATGGATAAGATAAACGTATCGAACTCGCCAACCACCGAATGCTGGATGACTGAATAAATGACTAATCCAAACAAGTGACTGCACCGCCAGTGTGGAAACAAACCGAAAACGATAAGCATAAAAAACGGTTGACAATGCCAAACCGGCGGAAAAATAAACACCCTGCAACAGCCAGTCGTTTTGCAAAACGGCATAAAACCGGTTCAGATCCCACAACACATAAAACGACAGCACAGCCGTTGGCAACACCAGCAGCAGCAACTGTGCAAGCACTTTTTTATAACCATGTATCCTTCCGATCTTCATTCTCTATTATATAAGTGTGCAGTGCAACGTTGAAACACATGTTTGGCTGCAATAATCCATATTCTAATATGCACGTTACATTCTCACCGTTACCTTGTCACCGCTTCGAAGCAAAGTGTGACAGCACTTCTGCAAGCTTTTTTTCATTGTCTGCAATTTTCGACCTCAGCAAAGTAAAGTTCCATTTGCGCCGGTATTCGTTGATGGCGTCGAGTTCGTTTTTTACAAACAGCCATTGCAACCAGTCGCCAATCCGCTGATCGCCGAGACAATCCGTTAGTTTTACAAATACAAAAGATATATCGCTGCCATATTGCTCTGCAAATTGTTGCACCTGCGCCGCATCGCTCAGCGAAGAAACAACAACCATCGCAGCATCCTTTATATTGATATAACTTTTTAACTCTTTCTCTGTTTGCCAATGGCTTACGCTGATAGCATGTTTAACAGCTTGTTGCGCATCGCCGATGCTGGCTGCGGCTACCGGCTGGTCGGGCACATAACCGCACTTCGTAACCTTTTTGCACCAACTGCCGGTAGGTGCTCCAGATAAATGTTTTATAATAATTGAGAAAAGGAATATCGATCACTTCGCCCATATCGTTTCCAAAAGAAGAGTAAAACGAAGCATACAGATACACATGCGAAGCGTAGGGATCCATCACTTCGGGAATGCGCACCACCAGTTCTTTATTTTTTGCATAAATTTTCCACACAATGCGGCGCACATCATCGTTGCCTTCAAAATTTTTATAGTTGATATATTCACCTTCTACCCGTTTTATCTCGTCTATCCGTGTATTGGTATTTTCTGTTTTGCGGGGAAATGTGGTAAGTGGATGGTGTTGCTGTTTCGTTCGGATGCGTATAAAAACGGCTGGCTGTAACCACAGGCAAGGCAAAGGAAAAAAACTGGAAAAAATCTTCGAAATAAATGATGGCTTGTTCTATACGGTATTCTTTGATCACAGGCAACTGCCAGTTGTAAATACCTTCTATTCGTGTGCTGATAAGCTTGGTATTGCGCTGTTCTACCAGCGAAAACTTTTCGGAGTAATACTGTTCATCATACTGCAGCCGTAGTTTTATAAAGCCCAGCAACGGCTTGAAACTGGGTGAATATCGAGATAAATCTGTTGTTTTGTCCCTGCTTTGGGTTTGTTCACTATTCTACCGTTTGCAACACAAATTTAATCTGTTGCTGTTTCTTTTTTACGAGAAAAAAAAGATAGGGAACCAACACCGACAGCAAGGCTACGCTTATGATGGAAGCGAGAAACACGCCGGCAATGCTTTGCAACAGGGGAAACAGGTCGGCATATGCAGTATCGGGAAGTTTGGGAAATGTCTTTGTCCAGCGATATGCCAGCAGAAAACCAACAGCAAACAGAAAAAAATACCATGTAAACGGAATATAAAAAGAAAACCGGCGTATTGGATTGGGATGGCGAATATTGTTTACTTGCCCGTTCATACACGAAAGATAATTGAAAGAATGGTTATGGATTATTGCACAACAGAGGCATTGCTTTTTTAACTGAAACTTTACTTTCTTTGTCGCATGCCGCAAACCATCACTTACGATAGTTGTCCTGCCTGCCGTTCCCACACACATCACGCCTGCGCTGAAGGCAAAAGACTACACGGTAAGCAAGCAAATGTTTGAAATCTGGCAATGTAGTCGTTTGCACATTGCGCTTTACGCAGGGTATACCGTCTTTTGACGATATCGGCAGGTATTACCAATCGGGCGAATACATCTCTCATTCCGATACAAAGAAAGGGATAATTAACAGGCTATATCATTCTGTGAGAAATATAACCCTGCGGCAAAAAAGAAACCTCGTACAAAGTGCAACAGGCGTGGAAAAAGGATCGCTGCTCGACATTGGCGCAGGCACCGGCGCATTTGCTCATACGATGCAAAATGCAGGCTGGCAGGTAACAGCTTTGGAGCCCGACGACACGGCAAGAACCAACGCGCTTAACAATTACGGACTAACGCTTGCAGTCGCCCGAACAGTTGTTTCAATTGCACCCCAGCAGCTTTCGACGCCATTACGCTTTGGCATGTGCTGGAACACGTGCATGATTTGCATCGATTACCTCGAAACGTTTGTGCGTGTTTTGAAAGATAACGGTACGCTGATCATAGCTGTGCCCAACTATACAAGCTTCGATGCAACAGTCTACGGAACCATTGGGCTGCATACGATGTACCACGCCATCTGTATCATTTTTCTCCGCAAAGTATGAACATGCTGCTGCATCAGTACAACCTAGTCACCGAATCTATACAGCCCATGCCGTTCGATAGTTTTTATGTAAGCATGCTGAGCGAAAAATATAAAACACGGAAAAAATAATTATGCGGCTGCATTTACCACCGGTGCAAGATCGAACCTGGCAACCAGAGGCAATGCTGAAAATAGCAGTTCTGTGATTTACATCGCACGGAAAAAATAGGAGAGCGTATTATCAGCGAACACTTTTTGTAACGTTTGCGAACACTTTTTTGAGCTCTTTTTTGCTGTTTTTATGACACTTTATTCAGCCTGACCCGTTCATCCTGATCTAATTTCCTTTCATCCACGCATTCCTGCAATTCATTCGCAATGTGAGTGTCATCCAGTTTAGCTGGTATGTATTTGTCGTGTGTATCTACGTGAGCAAATCATATCATCATGAAAAGGATCATTGCCATTTCATTGTTTTTTCTTGTTGGCTTTCTCCGTTTGTCTGCACCCTCATGTTGGCGCTTAGAGATACCTGTTAACAAAGAGATAAACCGCGACATCGAGAGCAGAAAGAATTATTTGCCGGCAGCGTCTAATGAAGACAAAGCATCTGTGGATGTATTGATAAAACAAAAACATGACGCTTCACAAACTAACGTTTTCAATACACTGTGCGATATTTTTAGCTCTGAACTAGTGGAACCGAAATTTAATGAAGAAACAAGAAAAGTGGGCTATCAATTACTCTATCATTTTCGATGTTATTGGCTATCAGTTCGAATTAACGAATGGAAAGATACTGTTTAAACAAAAAAGTGCAAAACGTTCAGGATCAACATGTAATATCGAATTTTTTCAAACTTCAACCTATCAAATAAAACCTTTATGAAAACGATCTTCTTTTTGGCAGGGCTTCAATTTGTATTGTCATGCCAACCATACAAGCAATCCGGCGGCTCGCAGGTTCCCATTTCGGATCATGAGCAATACAGGCTTAAACACTCTGTTTTTTTTACCAAGAACTACAACGCTGTTGTTGTTTCACAGCCTTCGGAATTTGCAGAATTGTTTTATTTGAATAATACACCTACTGCAAAAGCAAAGCTGCCGGATTTCGACAATGAAATGGTGCTTTCTGTGTCTATCAATCCGGTGCTAAGCCACAATGAGTTAATTAAGTTCGAGAAGTTTGAGCTTTCAGGGAATGCAATGAAAGTATATTGTGCTACATCTCAAATGAACAAGTATACCAAGCTTGAACAAACCAGTTGTGGCAACGGTACCAAAATACGACCAATGTTGCTTTTGTAGATTTTTATATAGACGAATCATTATTTAAAACTGTAATGATATGTAAAGGAAAAAATTCTCACCAATTTGAGGATAAAACTACACCCATGACAGCCGTTGCTAAAGCGATTATAAGAAAACCAGTTGTGATATAAGCTCATTTGATAATGCACCTTTTTTCAACCCTACACCCAACTTTTGCTGGTATAACTTATATAGCAAGCCATAAAAGAATGATGCGCCATTTAACGTTATGCTATCAATGTTTTGTAGAATTTTACGCCCATGAAACGGATATTGTTATTCTGTGTTTCCATGGTATCTCAGGCGCTTTGTTTTCTCAGAAAGGAAATGACAAACTGGTAAAAAAAGCCCGCGAATCGTACGATGCGGCGATGATTATGCTCCGCGATGGCTATACAAAGGATGCGATTCCGTTGTTGCAGAAAGCCATTGAAAACGATCCGTTATTTATGGATGCCTACCTTTCGCTTGCGGGCGTAAATGGCGAGTTGAAGCAATATGCAAAAGCAGTATCTTATTACGAAAAAGCAAGAGACGTCAGACAGCGCTTATTTTAGTTACTACCAGCTTCCCTACTCTATCGATCTCGCAGCTTTAGGCAAATTTGAAGAAGCAGAAGCTGCCATTGATCGTTTCCTGGCATCGCCAAAGCTGTCTGAAAAAAGCGTTCGTAGCGGAATGTACCGCAAAAAGAGTTACCAGTTTGCCATCGACTATAAAAATACACATGCTGACGACGGTTATGTATTTACGCCCGGAAAATCTTGGCGACAGTATCAATTCTACGCACGTCAGAATATTATCCTTCGTTTACCATCGACGATAGCCTTGTTTGTATTTACCACGCCGTAGCCGCGGAAACAGGGAAGATTTTGTGCAAAGCACAAAAACCAGAGACGGCTACAGCCGATCTGAAATCATCAAAGGCGATATTAATATTGAGCCGTATAAAGGTGCCATCAATATTTCGCAGGATGGAGAATGGCTACTGTTTGCAGGTGATTTTGGACCAAAAGGATTGGGCGACTTCGATCTTTATATTTCTTACAATACGCCAGCAGGCTGGAGCGAACCTTTTAATCTTGGCAATAATATTAATACCTCTGCGTGGGAAACATCGCCAAGCTTAAGTCCCGATAAACACGAATTGTATTTTACCCAGCACGCGCCCCGGCGGTTATGGCGGAAGCGATTTGTATGTAAGCTACAGGCAGAGCAATGGCAAATGGGGACCCGCCCAGAATATGGGTCCGCAAATCAATACAGCCGGCAACGAACAGGCGCCGTTTATTCATGCAGATAACCATACGTTATATTTTACGTCAGATGGATTGCCGGGCTATGGCGGGCAAGATTTGTATGTGATACGCAAAACAGGACCAACAACCTGGAGTACACCGGAAAATCTTGGCTACCCCATCAACACTATTGATAACGAAGGCAGCTTGTTTGTATCAAGCAACAGCGTAACGGCTTACTATGCCAGCGATCGTGCTGACACACATGGCGAGCTTGATCTCTATAAATTTGACATGAAACCTGCAGTACGCCCGGCAAAAACATTGTACCTGAAAGGATATGTAACCGATGCCAAAACAGGCAAAGGATTGCCCTGCGCAGTAGAACTTACGAGCGACAGCAGTAAACAAGTAGTGATGAAAGTGCAGACCGATGAAACCGGCTTTTATTTTATCATTTTACCGCTGGGCAGCGACTATACATTTACGGTGAACCGCAGAAATTATTTGCCTTACAGCGATGTGTATACATTGAGTAAAAAAGAACCCGACAGCACTTACCGAAAAGATATTACCCTGCAACCTATTGAGCTGAATGCATCGGTTACGCTTAAGAATATTCAGTTTGCGAATAACTCTTTTGAATTACAGCCGGTGAGTACCATAGAGCTGGATAAAGTATACCAGTTGCTTACAGAAAACCCACGCTGCAGTTGCAGGTAATTGGTCATACCGATAATACAGGTACGCCGGCAAGCAACCTTGTTTTATCTGCCAACAGAGCAAAAGCAGTTGTGGAATACCTTGTGCAAAAAGGCATTTCCGCCAAACGGATTACTTCTAAAGGTTTGGGCGAATTGAAGCCTATTGCAGATAACACTACTGAAGAAGGTAAAGCGCAAAACAGGCGTACAGAATTTATTGTAACAGCTTTGTAACAACATCTGTACGCATTTAAAAAAGGTGATGAGCTATCGATAACTCATCACCTTTTTTAATATTAAACGAACTAAATTTTAATACAGCATTCTTACTTTGATGGTTTCTTTACACCACGCAACAGATCTATTGCCTGGCTCGATAAGGTTTTCTCTACATCCAACACCACGTAACCAATTTCCTGGTTGGTTTTCAGGTACTGACCCACGATATTAATTTCGTGATCTGCCAACGTTTTATTGATTTTACTCAACACGCCCGGCACATTGTTATGAATGTGCAATATGCGATGCGCGCCATCTACCTGTGGCAGGCTGATAGCCGGAACCGTATGCGAGCCATTGGTAATACCACTCTCCAAATAATTGAACAATTTTACACTCACATCTTCACCAATATTTTGCTGCGCTTCTTCTGTAGAACCACCAATATGCGGCGTTAAAATTACATTGGGTAAATTCTGCAAAGGAGATGAAAACTGCTGGCCATTTTTTTCGGGTTCTACAGGGAAAACATCAATAGCTGCGCCACCCAGTTTTCCGGCTTTGCAAGGCTTCTGCTAAGTGCATCAAGATCTACCACTTCGCCTCTCGCATAATTAAGAGCAAAGCGTTGGGTTTGCAAAAATGCAGATTGTCTTTATGTAATCATGTTTTTGGTTTGTGCTGTTTCAGGAACATGTAATGTGATAACATCGCTACAGTCAACAGTTCTTCAAGGCTTTTGCAACGTACCGCATTGCCCAGCGGCAGTTTGGTTTCAATGTCGTAAAATTTCACCTTCATACCAAAGGCTTCAGCCAAAACGCTACCTGCGCACCAATATTGCCATAACCAATTATACCCAAGTGTTTTGCCACGCAATTCAAAGCTTCCTTTTGCGTCTTTCATCCAGATACCTTCGTGCGCAGCTTTGTTTTTGTCGGGTATGCGGCGAATGAGCATGATGGCCAATCCAATTACCAGTTCGGCAACACTTCTGTGTATTGCTGTAAGGCGCATTAAAAACAACTACACCTTTTTTGGTTGCCTGTGCCAGGTTTATCTGGTTTACGCCAATACAAAAAGCAACCGATTGCCATCAGTTTATCAGCGGCAGCCAGCACAGCAGGCGTAATCTGCGATTTGGAACGTATGCCCAGTAAGATGCACATCTTTTATAGCTTCAATCAGTTCATGTTCCGGTAACGCTTTTGGAAGTTTTTCTACATTGATATAACCATTTTGCTTTAAACTTTTCAACTGCCCGGTCGCTGATGTTTTCAAGGAAAAGAATGTTGATTTTTTCTTTGGGATAACTGGTAGGTTTGTTCATTATGTTTGAATAGTAGCTAGGTGTAAAATAAAAATCCCCCCGTTGTATACCGGAGGGATATAATAAAAAGTAAGATTATTTGTTTTTTGCGTAACGCTTTTTGAATTTGTCGATACGACCGGCAGTATCAACCAATACATTTTTACCTGTGTAAAAAGGATGCGAGGTATTGGAGATATCCAGCTTCACCAGCGGATATTCGTTACCATCTTCCCATTTCGCTTTTTCGCTGCTGGTAGAGGCAGTTGATTTACCTAAAAATTCGGTACCGTTTGTCATGTCTTTAAACATAACGAACTTATATTTTTCCGGGTGAATACCTTGTTTCATTTCGTTATTGTTTTATCACGGATTTTGCCGTGCTGCATGTAATAATTTTTAAGAAGCGCAAAGATAATAGGCTAAAACCTTCATACAAAGAATTTTTCTGCTATATATCAGTAAATGATGAAAAGTGAAACCTGATGTACACCGGGTCTACATCAGGCGTAATTCTTACACCCCGGTACGTAGGATTGGTTTGAATTATGGCAATCTGCTGCAAAATTTGCAGTTTGCAATTGGTTATAACGGCAGCTTCGCGGGGCAGCTTTAGCAATATCTCCCACAGAAAAACATTCCGATCTTATTTACCACGGCTCTGCCGGTCCGGTAATAAAATTGGAGTAATTGGCGCTGCAAGCCCTGCACCATCAATTCGGCAGCTTCTCCGGCAGTGGCGCTTTCTTTGTGTTGAAAGGTAATTTTTATAATCCGGGCAAACGGAGGATAAAAAAAATTGCGCCTGTTTTCTATCTCCAGTTTAAACAAACTTTCGTAATCATGATCTTTCACCATTGCAAAACAGGATGATGAATATTGGCAAGCTGAATAATACTCTTCCCTTCACTTCTCGCCTGCCAGCCCTGCCACTCACCTGCTCCATCAATTGAAAAGCCCGTTCGTTTACCCTGAAATCGGCAAAATTCAAAATGCCATCTGCATCCAAAATGCCCACGAAGATTTACATGTTCAAAATCGAGACCTTTCACCACCATTTGTGTACCTACCAAAATATCGATGCTGCCTTGTTCAAACAGTTTGATCAGCGTATCATGATCGTGTTTTCCCTTGATGCTGTCAAATCCATACGCGCGGTTCGGGCATCGGTAAACTCGGCAGCAATGGTTTCCTCTATCTTTTCGGTTCCAAAATTCTTCTGTGTAAACTGATGACTGCCGCAGGCAACACAGGTGTACATAACCGGGTAATCGGTTCCACAATAATGGCAAACCAGTTTGTTTTTGGCTTTGTGAAAAGTGAGGGTCACATCACAGTTGCGGCAATGCGGTATCCATCCGCACACCGAGCAAAGCATATAAGGCGTATAACCGCGGCGGTTTTTGAAAAGAATGACTTGTTTTTTATCTGCCAATCGATTTTGAATTCCTCGAACGTAACTCAGGTGTCAGAATTACTTTTTCATTTCCTTTTGTCACCACATTTTTCGTATCGATCACTTCTATCACGGGCATTTCAGCATTGCCAAAACGCTCGGTCAATCTGACCAACCCATATTTGTGCAACGTACAGTTGTGATAGCTTTCAATGGATGGTGTAGCGCTGCCCAGCAATACTTTTGCGCCAAACAAAGATGCATTGTAAATAGCTGTATCGCGGGCATGATAGCGAGGCGCAGGTTCCTGCTGTTTGTAGGATGGATCGTGCTCTTCATCCACGATAATGAGCCCCAGATTTTTAAAAGGCAGCAAAAGCGCAGAACGCGCGCCCAGTACAGCTTTGGTTTCACCGCTTTTTACTTTATTCCAGATTTCTACACGTTCGTTAGCGTTGAACTTGGAATGATAAATGGTGATGTGACCGCCAAAATACACCTGCAAGCCGGCGGATAACCTGCGCTGTTAGCGCAATTTCGGGCAACATATACAACACTTGTTTTCCTTGCTGAATGTATTGCTCGATCAATTTTATATAAATCTGCGTTTTACCGCTCGAGGTTACGCCATGAAGAAAACAAACCGGTTTTTCGGCAAGGCTTTTCGAACTTGCGCAATGCTGTTTGCTGGGCAGGCGAAAGCGTAAAATTTACTATAATATCTTTTGGAATGGATGGTAAACGGCTTGTGCTTCGCTTTTCAGAACGCAATATATTTTTTTCTACCAATGCTGTCAGCTGCGCTGATGAAGCGCCGGATTTTTTTAATAGCTGTGGCTGTGTTACTTCTCCTTCCGATTTTTGCAGGTAAAGAAAAGACAGCAACAATTCCATCTGCTTTGGCGCGCCTTTGCCCCAGTTATTTAATAATCGCTTCCAGCGCTTTTTCATCAAAATAATCGGGGTGCAGCGTGAATGTAGCTTTCTTATTTTTCCTTGTATTTTTCCTTCAATTCTTCCCACACATAGCATACATTTTTTTCAATCAACTTTTTTACCACGGGATACACATGGCTCAGATCGAGCAACTGCTGCACTTCGGTAAGCTTCAGTTCTTTTTTTATCTGCAGAGCTTCAGCAACAAGGTATTCTTCACCGCTCAGTTCTTCCCAGTCGGGTCACGCCTTCTTCATTCCATACCAGCGTGGTTTCGCTCGATAGTTTGAGATTGGAAGGCACGGCAGCCTGCATCACTTCGCCTTCGGTACACATGTAATAATCGCTGATCCACTTCCAGAGTTGCAGTTGCGTGGGATGCAGCAAAGGTTCGTTGTCAAGCACATTTACCAATGGTTTTGGATCAAAACCTTAAGGCTTTTCGGTTAAAATTTTTTTTACCAGTCCGGTGTATTTTTTATTGCGCAACGATACTTCCACTCTTTTTCCCACAGCTACCGCGCCCGATAAATGTGATGGAATTTCCCATGTATAATTTTTGGGTAAAAACAAGGGAACAATCACTTCTGCATATTGCAAAGCAGCCACTTCGGGAAACTCAATCTTTTGTACGTCCTTATTCATGTAGTCAACACTTGAACTATGCATTCGTGCCAGTAAAGTAAATGATTTTTAAGAAACACCTACGCCGTTGTGCCTAACGACTGTGTGACAATTAGGTATTCGTCGCCCTTTTAAGTTTCGCATTCCGCAGTTCAATTTTTTTAAATTCATCTTATTGAAATTAAGGTTTGCCGTTCTGTCATATCCTTTTACTTTTGCAACTCTAAAAAAACAGGGACACACAATAATGTTAAGTGCTAAAAACATAACACTTGCTTACGGCAAAAGGGTATTGTTCGATGAAGTAAATATCAGTTTCACAAAAGGAAACTGCTATGGTGTGATTGGAGCGAATGGTGCCGGCAAATCTACTTTTTTAAAAATACTCAGTGGTGAAATAGAGCCTAACAAAGGCAATGTGGAAATATGGAAAAGGCGAACGCATGTCGTTTTTGAAACAAAACCAATATGAGTTTGACAACTATACGGTGCTGAATACAGTGCTGATGGGACACAAAAAAATGTGGGACATCATGCATGAACGCGAAGCCATTTATTCAAAAGACGACTTTACAGAAGAAGACGGCATGCGCGCCGGCGAACTGGAAGCTGAATTTGGCGAAATGGGCGGTTACGAAGCCGAAAGCACTGCCGGCACACTGCTCAGCAGCCTTGGCGTGAAGGAAGAATACCACCAAAGCCTGATGAGCGATATCCCGGCAACCTACAAATTGCGTGTGTTGCTGGCGCAGGCACTTTTTGGCAATCCCGATATTTTGCTGCTCGATGAACCTACCAACGGACTGGATATTGAAACCATTGGCTGGCTTGAAAACTTCCTGGCCGATTACGAAAACATTGTATTGGTGGTGAGTCATGACCGTCACTTTCTGGACCAGGTATGTACCAATGTAGCCGACGTGGACCGCAGTAAAATCAAAGTGTTCACCGGCAACTATAGCTTCTGGTACGAAAGCAGCCAGCTAATGGCGCGTCAGATAAACGACAAGAATAAAAAGACCGAAGATAAACGGACAGGCTTTGCTCGACTTTATCGCCCGCTTTAGTGCCAATGCATCCAAAAGCAAGCAGGCAACATCGCGTAAAAAAGCATTGGAAAAACTGACCATTGAAGAGATTGAACCTTCTAACCGCAAATATCCCGGGCATTATCTTTCAGCCACAGCGCGAAGTGGGCAACCAGATTCTTAAACGTTGAAAAACTAAGCAGCCACTCAGCCGATGGGCAGAAACTGTTTGACAAAGTAACGCTTTGAGCATCAACAAAGGTGAAAAAATCGCATTTCTGAGTAAAGATTCAACTCGCTGTCACCAATTTTTTCGAAATTCTCAACGGCAACTGCAGCCTAACGGCGGGAAATACGAATGGGGAACCACCATTACCAAAGCTTATTTGCCGGTAGAAAACAACGAATTTTTTGGCAAAGGATTTACGCTGCTCGACTGGCTTCGCCAATAGGTTCCCTCCCATGTAACAGACGCTGATGAACCTTTTCTGCGCGGTTTTCTCGGTAAAATGTTGTTTAGCGGCGACGACATCATGAAAAAAACCAATGTGCTGAGCGGGGGCGAAAAAGTACGCTGCATGATCAGCCGCATGATGTTGCAAAATCCAAATCTCATTATCCTTGACCAGCCGACAAACCACCTTGACCTCGAAAGCATTCAAAGTTTCAACGAAGGTTGCCAGTCGTTTCCCGGCATCGTGATGATCACGAGTCATGACCATACGTTTATTCAAACGGTTGCCAACCGCATCATCGAATTAACACCCAATGGCATTATTGACCGGCTGATGACGTATGACGAATACATGGCAGATGCAAGGGTACAGCAATTGAGAGAGGAAATGTATCGTTAATTAGTATTAGTAAAAGGTAGTAAGTATTATGTAATTAAACCGCTTATTAAAAAGAATAGACAATGTTGATCAACATTGTCTATTCTTTTTAATAAGATTAAATGGTTAAAGAATCCAATTAGATCTATTCATTATACCAATCAAACTACTTAATACCTGATACAAACTACCTAATACAATTCATCACACCTCTTCCGGGTTGGTGAATACGCGTTTCAGCGGCATGCCGGTAACCGGGCGAATAATCAGCGGGTATTTTTCCACTTTCACCACGCTGGGATCAAGACCGAAACCACGCTCTTCACTAAGACTGATTTCCTTGATCCAGAAATGCAGTTTCATGATGATTTTATCAAAGAAAGGAAGCTCATTGTCGTTCGACAGGAATTTTTCCATGACGATGAATTCAAAGTCGCCGACAATGTTATTTCGTTCCAAACTTTCGTAGCGGCTGTAGATGTTCACTTCCTTGTTTTTAACCAGGTCTTCCACCACTTTTCTGAACATCAGGCTCAGCTTTTGTTCTACCCGGAAACCCAGCCGGAACTCAATGCGGATGATGTCGTTGGGAATGATGTGATCCACCACAAATTCGCAGGTATATGGATCGTCCAGAATGTCAACGTGTACGAACCAATAGATGTCTGCGCGTTTTGGTTTGCGGTTCAGGATGGAATAAATGATTTTGTGTTCAATTTCGCGCGGGTTATCGGCACTTGTCATGTACACCAGGTGGGTAGCGTATTTCGGTACCGTACGGTCGTTGCTCAGTTCCTGTATCATGGGAATATAATGCTCCATTTTCACAAATTCAACATAGCGGTTCTTGATTTTCCGGCTTTTAAACCATACAAACATCACGGTAAATATGCCACCGCCAACAATGAGTGTTACAAAGCCGCCATGAGGAAATTTCTCAAGGTTGGCAATCAGAAAGGCGATCTCCAATGTAAGATACACCACGAGATACAGGTAAATCCAACCACTGTTGACGCGCCTGCTTACGAGATAGTTGGCAAACAACAATGGACGTGCTGATCATACACAACGTAATCGCCAGACCATATGCAGCTTCCATGTGAGAGGCAGTCTGAAAATAGATGGTGATGCCGGCACAGCCAATGAACAACAATGTATTGATGCCGGGTATAAACAACTGACCTTTTTCTTCTGTGGGATAATTGAGTTTCATTTTTGGCCACAAATTCAGGCGCAACGCTTCACTCACCAGTGTAAACGAACCGCTGATCAATGCCTGGCTCGCGATGATGGCAGCAGCAGTGGCAATGGCAATGCCCACGTACAAAAAACTTTCGGGCATGATGGAATAAAATACGCTTTTCAGGGGGATGGCACTCGGGTACTGTGCGCGGAAATTGCAGCATCTGACATCATTTCTCCCTGCGCGTAAATCTTTCCTTTTTGCGTCAGTAGCCAGGCTCCCTGCCCAAAATAATTGAGAATCAAACAAATCTTTACAAAAATCCAGGTTATACGGATGTTGTCGCGCCCAACGTGTCCCAAGTCAGAATACAAAGCTTCAGCTCCCGTAGTACACAGAAACACGGCGCCCAGCAACCAGAATCCTCCGGGATACTACGTTAATAATTCGATGGCATAATGTGGAGAAAATGCTCGGAAAATGCTCCAGTCATCGCTCAGGTGAATCAATCCCAGCACAGCGAGCATGATAAACCAGATGAGCATCAGTGGACCAAACAATTTGCCGATGGAAGAAGTACCAAATTGCTGCAGGAAAAACAACAGCACCAGTATGCTGAGTACAATCATCACAATGGGATTCTGCGTGATGTTTTCGAATCGTGGGATGATCTCCGAGTCCTTCAATGGCAGACGTAACGGAAATAGGTGGCGTGATCATGCCATCGGCAAGCAATGCTGCACCACCGATCATGGCCGGCACCACGAACCATTTTTTTTGACGTCGCACCAGTGCGTAGAGACTAAAAATGCCACCTTCCCCTTTGTTGTCGGCCTTTAAGGTTAGGATTACATATTTTACAGTTGTTTGAAGGGTAATGTCCAGAATATACAGGATAAAGAACCTAAGATCAATAGTTCACTAATGACACGTCCATTGATGATGGCATTCAAAACGTAAAGGGGAGATGTTCCAATGTCGCCGTAAATTATTCCCAATGCTACTACTAAACCTGCTATATGAAACTTTACTAGTTTGCTTGCTCACAAGTAATTTTATTGTTCAGTCAACAAAGGTATAGGTAAATAGTTTGTTTATCCGAAATCCGAACACTTAATCGGCTGCCCGGCTTAGCAAAGATTACTTCTCCCTCATTAGAACAATAAAAGTGATGGTTTCAACGAATTATTGAACTTTTCAGGAATAAAATACAGATTTGTTGGCAACATTCAGATATTTTTATGTCACTTATCTACATGTGGTTTAAACATTTCATACTAACTGTTAGCTGCCTTCTCGTCGTTTGTATAGTGGCTAAAAGCCAGGCCTGCACGGTGCTTGGGCAAAATCCTGCAACCGCGTTCCCGGTCTGCGGCACTGCCGATTTTAAACAAGAAAACGTGCCTATTTGCGGTTCGCACCCAATCTCTGTTCCCGGCTGTCCCGATGGCGGATATATGGACTACAATCCTTTTTGGTACCAATTTACCTGTTTCGAGTCCGGATCGCTCAGCTTCACCATCACCCCGTCCGATCTTACCGACGATTACGACTGGCAGTTATACGACATTACAGGTCACAATCCCGAAGATGTATTTACTAACGACTCATTGATTGTTACCGGCAACTGGTCAGGAACATCAGGCATCACGGGCGCCAAAGCCGGTGGCTTATCAAGCATTCAGTGCGGATCGGACCCAACTGAAAATAAACCTACTTTTTCATCGATGCCCCTGCTGGTAAAAAACCATATTTACCTGCTGCTTGTTAGTCATTTTACACAAACACAAAGCGGGTATTCGCTGTCTTTTGCAGGTGGTACAGCCAGTATCACCGATCCCACTTTACCCGGTGTAATTGATGCAAAACCAAACTGCGAAGGCACAGAAGCCTCCATAAGACTGAGCAAAAAAATGAAATGCTCTTCCTTATCGACAGATGGCAGCGATTTTTCCATCGATGCTGCGGGTATTAGCATCCTGTCAGCAAGAGCTGCAAGTTGTAGTTCAGGTTTCGATATGGATTCTGTTATCCTCACATTCAGCAACAGTATACCTGCGGGTAATTATCAATCAGCTTTAAAGCAGGAGGCGATGGCAACACCTTGCTCGACAACTGCAACAATCCTTTGGCAGAACCACACGCGTGCCACTCACCATTTTACCTAAACAACCCATGTATTTCGATAGCCTGGTGCCCGTGGGCTGCGCGCCTGATGTGCTGGAATTTGTATTTGAAAAACCAATACGCTGCAATTCGCTTGCTAGCAGATGGCAGCGATTTTTCCATTTCAGGACCCGCTGCTGTGGTAATTAGTTCTGCAAACGGCAACTGCAATTCGGACGGCGAAAGCTATTCCGTTTTTGTGCATTTGAAAGAGCCGATCACAGCAGAGGGAATATATACCATCGCAAATAAAAAACGGGATAGACGGAAACACACTGATCGACGCATGTGGCGAAGAAACACCTTCACTGCAAACGCTTCAATTTGCAGTAAGTGATACGGTATCTGCTCATTTCAATACCGCGGTAAGCCTTGGTTGCAAGTCGGATACCATAAAATGTAAGTCATGATGGCAGGGACAATGTGAACAACTGGCAATGGACTTTCAGTGATGGATACAGCCAATCGGAAGAAGCGGGCAAACAGCTCAACTCATTTATGATTCTTATGGTGAAAAAACCATTCAGCTGGCGGTCAGCAATGGTTCATGCGCAGTGATACAGCTTATGAGTTGTAATGATCTCGACAATGAACTTAAAGCTGGTTTTACTTTGCCCGGACTTGCCTGCCCAAATGATCCGGTGAAGTTGACCGATTCGCAGTATTGGCAGAATTATTTCTTACGAATGGAATTTTGGAAATGGCAATGCTTATTTTGAAAAAGATCCGCCTGCTCAGTGTTATCCGCAGCAAAGCAGCGGCGGACTGATTATCCTGTACAGCTTGATCGATAAAAACGATTTTCATTGCTTCGACACCAGTATCAAAACAGATGAACTGGTGTATTCCTGCCAGATCGCTGTTCCGACGGCGTTTACGCCAAATGGCGATGGCAAAAATGACTACCTCTATCCGTTGAACGCTTATAAAGCCGATCATCTTGTTTTTACCGTGTATAACCGGCTTGGGCAGGTGGTGTTTCAGACGAAAGACTGGACAAAAAAATGGGATGGCACGTATCAACGGGCAATCGCAGGGAGCCGGCACTTTTATCTGGACGCTGCAATACACGCATCACGATACGGACAAGCTTTATTCGCTGAAAGGCACCACTGTACTCATCAGATAAAGAAATGAGCGTATGCCAATATACGATATGAATAATTGTTCAGATTGAACGCAATAAAAAGCCGGCAGTTAAGTGCCGGCTCGGTATATATTAAAGAATCATGGGAATGAATGAATTGTGGAGCATGATTAAATGAGGTCGTCAGATATCATCGTCGTCGTCATCATCTCAATCATCAAGATCATCGCCTAGATGTCATCTTCAGTCAAAATTCTTCATCTTCCACATCCACATCATCAGGTCTTCATCTCCGGCTTCCACTTCGTTACTTCAGTCAATTCATCTTCCATTACGTCCAAATCGTCTATCTCTTCAGTCATCATCGTCATCTTCTACGTCGTCGTCATAAGCTGTAATGGTAGGGGCATAATCAGGATGAGTACCATATGCAAAGCCATTGAAATAGTTTTCGGTTTGCAGCTCTGTAACTAACATAATTGGTTGATTTTAGTATTGATTTATCTATAGCAATTTATAAGCCAACGTATGCCAATGTTGTCCTGCACTGCATAATGGATTGATCATTCCACACAAATCAATTTGCCTGCAAACGATAACGACCAGCTTTTTATTGCCTGTCTGTTGATAAATATACAAATGATTTCGTATAAACGCATGGAAATACAACTATATTAATACTGAAATTATTTGAAACGAAAAACTAGTTTCGGATCAATGTCAATAACATTATTTTTATATGGAAAAAAATACACGGCTCTTATCAACATGCCTGGGCATGATTTTTCAAAACAGCGTTGAATCATATTTTCATTGCCATTGGCTTTCTCGTTGAAAATATTTCTCTGTTATGAAGAGCAATTCTCAACATTGGAATCCGGCATGCAATTTTCTAACATAAAGATGCAGACTCTCAGTTGAACTTGGTTTATTTCAAAACCATTCAATAAACCAGGTCTTCATATGCACTTTGCAATTCGCTGTAAGCATGCATTTCATTGGCTTCTTTTGCTTTCTTCATTCCCTTTTCGTACCATGCTGATGGCTGCTTCTGTGTCGCCGTTCGTTCCAGCAATTTTGCCAGGTGATAATACGTGCCGACATAATCCGGCGATTCGGTTAGAATTTGTTCAAACAATTGCCGCGCATCCCATCCCGTTCTTCCTTTATGAATTCCAGTGCAAGCGCATGTCGCAGAAAATTATCCTTAGGAGAAGCTTTCAAAAATTCCTGTATCCTTTCTATCCTGTTCATGGCATAAAAGTAAGGCACAATTCAAAGATTTAGCTCGGCAACAGCCCTTTCTTTGTAGCATTCGATTTGCTTACATCAAAGAAAATAAAGCATTCATGAAACCGATGTTATTATTTCTGCTTTCTAACTCTATGTTCTTTACCATGTTCGCTCAAAAAGGCAATGTGGAGCAAAAAGAAGCCATGAAAAAACTACATTGGATGACAGGCGATTGGTCGGGCTTCAGCACTGTAGCTGTGAATGGCCAAAAACGCTCACCAACATCAGGGAATCCATTGTGCCGGGACTTGATGGCACCATTCTGATGATTAATGTGTGGGCAACCGATAAAGACACCAACACCAACCGGCAATCACTGGCCTACACGGCTTTTTCAGTGATTTCTTACGACGTAAAAACCATAAATACCGCTGGAATACGTGGAGAAACAGTGGTGATGCTTTATGACGAACACCCCTTTAAAGTAGGCGACCAGTCTTTTGAATATGTATCAGATGAAAATGGCGGACAAGTGCGCTACAAAGCAAGCCTGGGCAGCAAAGGCGAATTTCTGGAAACGGGCGAATATTCGGAAGACGGCACTGCATGGGGGGAATTCATTACCATGAAATTGTTTAAAAAAAGAAGTCAGGTAATTAAATTAATTAAAAGCAACATTGGTTTTGAAATCTGGCACTCATTTTCCGCTACTATTTAGTTTCCGGCGGTGTGTTCTTTACTGAAGCTGCTTTTTGCAAGGCTGGATTTCCATATTTGTTTTTCACACCATCAATTGCTTTGTACAGTTTACTTTGCTTTTCAGCATCGTCAAACAAGGCTTGCCTGCATAGCGTGGCTCGTGAAATCGCTGAGCCGTACGCCGATAAGCCGCACCATTCTTCCGCTGCTTGTACAACAGTGTGAACAGTTGCTTTGCAACCGGAATCATTTCATCATCGCGGTACGTATAGTTAATTGAGGATTGGCTGGAAACTGTTTCAAAATCTGTATAGCGGATTTTTACGGTTACGCAACCGGCAAGCTTTTCATCCTGCCTCAGTTCATATGCTACTTTCTCCGTCATGCGCACCACTTCACTGATTAAAAAAGTTTCATCTGCCGTAAACTCATGAAATGTATTTTCCGAAGAAATGGATTTTGCTTCCCGTTCATTGTTCACTTCACCATCATGAATGCCCTGCGCTTTCCACCATAGTTCTGCTCCCCATTTTCCCAACTGCTCTTCCAGTTCGGGCTGAGAAAATTGCAGAATATCGCGGATGAAACGGATGCCCAAGAGCATGAAGCGCATGCAAAGTTTGTTTTCCTACGCCGGGTATTTTGTCCACGTCGAGTGGTGCCAGAAACTCTTTTTCAAAACCCGGCTGCACAAACAAATAACCATTAGGTTTCGCTTCATCTGTAGCAATTTTTGCAACGAGTTTATTGGATGCCAACCCAAATGAAATCGGCAGTTTTGTTTGATCGATAATTTGCTGCCGCAGGTGGATGGTCCATTGATAAACTTCAAAAAATTTATCCATTCCTGTCAGGTCGAGGTAAAATTCATCGATTGATGCTTTCTGAAACAGTGGCGCTTCTGCAGCAATAATGTCAGTCACCATGTCTTGAATAATGACTATAAGCGCCGCGTGTGCCCCGCACAACAATTGCATGCGGGCACAGTTGCATTGCTTTTGCCATCGGCATGGCGCTGTGCACGCCATATTTTCTTACTTCGTAAGATGCAGCAGTTACCACGCCACGTTCACGGCTGCCACCCACAATTACCGGTTTGCCTGTAAGCGAAGGATCATTAAGAATCTCTACGCTTACAAAAAAAGAATCAAGGTCGAAGTGAGCAATGTATCGTTGCATGCCTGTATTCAGAAATGGAAAAGCATGTTTGAGTATGGTCATAGCAATGTACATTTTCCGCATATAATTAATACATCTTTTTTACTGCATACTGGCTTCTTAATTCGGCATATCTTACGCTTTGCATTACTTTTGCCTGCCAAAATTTCCTATATTCCTCATTGGCCTCTATTTTGACCAATAGCAATAAATTAAACATCAGATAATGGCAGACGAAAAAAATATACAAGCAAAACGGTGCAGATACGACAGAAGCAACAGATTTTAATATCAATACTGACGAAAATGCAGCCGGCACCACGCATCTGAACGAACCGGTAGAAACAGAAAGTGAAGCTGAGAACTGTTAAAAGCGCAGATTGCCGAGCAAAAAGATAAATACATCCGGCTGATGGCTGAATTTGAAAATTATAAACGCCGTACTTCCAAAGAACGGCTTGAACTGATACAAACTGCGGGAAAAGACATTATTGTTTCCTTGCTTGACGTACTGGACGA
Source organism: uncultured Chitinophagaceae bacterium (assembly GCA_963760045.1). Lineage (GTDB taxonomy): Bacteria > Bacteroidota > Bacteroidia > Chitinophagales > Chitinophagaceae > Ilyomonas. The sequence continues at coordinate 351,990 of CAVXBN010000024.1, read as the reverse complement.
CTGCGACCGTGCAGAAAAACAAATGAAAACCAGCAACGACATTGATCAGATTAAAGAAGGCATTCAACTGGTATTCAATAAAATGCGCAACATTATGCAGGCTAAAGGATTGAAAGCGATGGATAGCGTGCAAACAGATTTTGACGTAGAAAAGCATGAAGCCATTACGGAAATACCTTCTCCTACCAAAAACCACGTTGGTAAAGTGCTGGATGAAGTACAAAAAGGATATTATCTCAATGATAAAATCATCCGTTTTGCGAAAGTAGTTGTGGGTAAGTAAGCAAAAGTTGCACGGCAGATCGCTGAACGGCAAGATCATATATACAAATAATATAATTAATTTCCTCTTTTGAGGATGGGGGTTATCAATGTCAAAACGAGATTATTACGAAGTGCTCGGCGTAAGCAAAACAGCCACGGCTGATGAAATAAAAAAAGCTTACCGCAAGGTCGCTATGCAGTTTCATCCGGATAGAAACCCCGGCGATAAATCTGCAGAAGATAAATTTAAGGAAGCTGCAGAAGCTTACGAGATTCTGAGCGATGCGCGATAAAAAAGCGAAATACGACAGGTTTGGACACCAGGCATTTGCTCCCGGCATGGGCGGAGGCGGATTTGGTGGCGGTGCCGGCATGAACATGGACGACATTTTCAGCCAGTTTGGCGACATCTTTGGCGAAAGCATGTTCGGTGGTATGTTTGGCGGCGGCGGTGCCGGCGGCGGTCGCGCCAGCCGTGGACGTGGCGCACGAGGAAGCAACCTTCGGGTGAAAATCAAACTCACCTACGAGGAAATGGCGAAAGGTGTCAACAAAAATATTAAGGTAAAAAAATACGTGCCTTGCAACGTGTGCAGCGGCTCGGGCGCAAAAGATAAAGGCAGCATACAAACCTGTAGCACCTGCCATGGCAGCGGACAGGTAAAAAAGATTTCGAATACCTTTTTAGGTCAGATGCAAACGGTGAGCACCTGCCCTACCTGTAATGGCGAAGGCTCTACAGTAACTGCCAAATGCGGCAATTGTAAAGGTGAAGGGCGCGTGTACAACGAAGAAACCATCAGCATTGATATTCCGGCAGGTGTGCAGGAAGGCATGCAACTGAGCATGAGTGGCAAAGGCAATGCAGGCGAACGCGGTGGCGCACCCGGCGATCTGCTGATACTGATAGAAGAAGAAGCACATAAAGAACTACATCGGGATGGATTGAACGTAGCGTATGAATTTCACATCACTTTCCCTGAAGCTGTTTTTGGTACCAATACAGAAGTACCTACTATTGACGGACGTGCGAAAATAAAAATTCCACCGGGAACACAAAGCGGTAAAATTTTCAGGCTAAAAGGAAAAGGTTTTCCTGAAGTACAGGGATACCAGCGTGGCGATCAATTGATTCATGTGAATGTATGGACACCACAAAATATTACTTCTGAAGAACGTTCAGTCTTGGAAAAATTACACGAAAGTCCCAACTTTAAACCGCAGCCCGGTAAAAGCGAAAAAAGCTTTTTTGATAAAGTAAAAGAAGTGTTTAGCTAAGCGAATTTCATAAAAAGCCGGTGAAGAACGGATAAGATTGCTGTGTTTTATTGCTTCTTCTTTTTTCAAAGTAAAGCTTAATTAAGTTGATTATAATAATCAATGCTGACAATTAAATTGATTAGAGAATACAAAAACCATTGATATCAAAAAGGTTTCAACAACAATGAAACAGCACAATTTCAATATATAAATAAAAAAGGTGCTGTCTCAGCAAACGAAACAGCACCTTTGCTATATTCTATGATGATTTGAACTGTGTGATTTTCTTTCTTTTTTTGGTCTTTTCATACTATCGTAGAACGACCTTCCAACCTGACGGTATCGCCATCATTGTATGGTGAACAGCCTTTTTCATTCACACAACCCGATACAGTATCAATTACTTTTAACCACGGATTGCCGCCGTTCCGGGATGGTATCACAAAATCAAGTGGACCTTCATATGCGTTGAACATCAGCATAAAGCAGTCATCCACTACTTTCTCATTCTGGTAGCCTGTGGCGTCGATGCCCTGGCCATTGAGGTAAATAGTAATCGATTTACTAAAACCATTGTTCCAGTCACATTCTTCCATCTCGCTGCCACCCGGGTGAAACCATTCTACATCGTGCAGCCCGCTGTGTTTTACATCCTTGCCCTGAAACCACTTTCTGCGGCAAAAGACAGGGTGGTTTTTATTCAGTTTGAATGACATCCTGCACAAACCTGCGAAACTCTATCGTCAGCCGATTCCCAGTCAATCCAGGAAATGTTCATCATCATGGCAATACGCATTGTTGTTTCCCCGTTGTGTTTTTCCCATTTCATCACCTGCAACAATCATTGGAACACCTTGCGAAAGAAGCAGCGTCGTCATGAGGTTGCGTTTTTGTCTCAACCGCAACGCCAGCACTTCGGGATCATCGGTTTCGCCTTCTACGCCACAATTCCAGGAACGGTTATGGTTTTCGCCATCCATATTATTTTCGCCATTTGCTTCATTGTGTTTATGATTATAAGAAACAAGGTCGTGAAGTGTAAAACCATCATGAGCTGTAATAAAATTGACGCTGGCGGTAGGCAGGCGGTAATCATTTTTATATAAATCCGGACTACCGGTAAAACGTTCAGCAAATTCGCCAATCCAGCAACCTTCACCACGCCAGTAGTCGCGTATGCAATCCCGGTATTTTCCATTCCATTCTGCCCATCCCGGAGGAAATTTGCCCACCTGGTATCCGCCTTCACCAATATCCCACGGCTCGGCAATTAGTTTTACCTGCGAAATAATAGGATCCTGGTAAATGATGTCGAAAAAGGCACTCAGATGGTTCACTTCGTGGAGTTCACGAGCCAGTGTAGATGCAAGGTCAAACCGGAAACCGTCGATATGCATTTCCTGAATCCAGTAGCGCAGACTATCCATAATGAGACGAAATACAGCCGGCACATTCGCATTCAGAGTGTTACCGGTGCCTGTGTAATCGAAATAAAAAGATTTGTTGTTCTGCGTCAGCCGGTAGTAGGAAGCATTGTCGATGCCCCGGAAAGAAAGTGTGGGTCCCATTTGGTTGCCTTCAGCCGTATGGTTGTACACCACATCCAGAATTACTTCGATGCCGGCTTTGTGCAATTCTTTCACCATGTTTTTAAATTCTTTCACCTGGTCGCCATTCTTGCGGTTAGCAGCATAGCGAATGTCTGGCGCAAAAAAACCGATGGTATTGTATCCCCAATAATTGGTGAGCCCTTTTTCCTGCAAATGCCTGTCGGACACAAAATGATGCACCGGCATCAGTTCAACAGCGGTAATTCCCAAATCCTTCAGATATTGAATCGTAACTGGATGTGCCATTGCTGTATAGGTGCCACGAATATTTTCAGGAATGTCGGGATGCTGTAATGGTGAACCCTTTTACATGAGTTTCGTAGATAATAGAATTGTGATAGGCAATTTTAGGGCATTTATCATTTTCCCAGTCAAATGTATCGTCTATCACAATGCATTTGGGTATAAACGGTGCGCTGTCTAATTCACAAAAGCTACTGGCCTCAGGATCGTTATTTCCTACCTGTATCCAAACAAGGAATCATGCCAGTTGATTGTGCCCGATAATGCCTTTGTATAGGGATCTATCAGCAATTTGTTAGGATTAAACCGATGTCCTTCGCGGATTATAATCGCCATGAACGCGATAACCGTATTGCTGACCCGCAGCGACTCCTACCACAAATATGTGCCATGTGTGATGGTAACGCTCGTTGATTAATATTCGTTCCGTTTCATTGCCTTCTTCATCAAACAGGCACAATTCTACGTGAGTAGCATTTTCTGAGTAGAGAGAGAAATTGACACCATCCTCATACAATGTAGCTCCCAGAGGATAAGGACTTCCCAGATAAGTAGTATAATTCATAACAAAAACCGATCAGAAAACGTGATGCGTTTCATATTCCAAAATGTATTTAATTCTGACTTATCTGACAATTACTAAGCCGTTTATGCCAAAGATGGTTTACACGTGGTTCCTGTTTCGACTACAGCTTCGGCGATTTTATCGGCATGATCTCTTGAATTTTCTATAAACCAGATGTGTGTGTCCATGCCACCACACACCACACCTGCCAAGTAAATACCAGGCACATTGGTTTCCATTGTGTTGGGATTGTAGGTGGGGCAATGCTTTTCATTGTCAGATAATTCGATGCCAAAATTTTCCAGCAGTCGGAAGTTGGGTTTGTATCCTGTCATTGCCAGCACCCAATCATTTTCAATTGTAACGATGCCTTCCGGAGTATGGATGTCAACTTCATGTTTCACGGATTTCAGTTACCGTACTTTCGAAATAGGCTTTGATGCTCCCTTCTGCAATGCGGTTTTCTATATCGGGCTTTATCCAGTATTTTACCTTTCCTATTCCGCTGCCACGCATCACAAGGGTAACATCTGCACCACGTCGCCAAGTTTCAAGCGCAGCATCTACCGCACTGTTGTTGGCACCCACCACCAATACTTTCTGAAAAGCATAGAAATGAGGTTCTTTATAATAATGTTTCACTTTGGGCAATTCTTCACCAGGTATATTCATCATTACAGGAATGTCGTAAAACCCGGTAGAGACCACGATGTTGTCTGCTTCATATTTTCCTTTGGAAGTAGTGACGGAAAACAGGTGTTCTCCTGCCTTGTTTACAGATTGTACTTCTTCAAACAAGTTCATCTCTAAATCATAAAACTGCTTTACCCTACGGTAATATTCAATGGCTTCCTGCCTGCCGGGTTTTGCCGCAAGGCTCATGAACGGCACACCACCGATCTCCAGTTTTTCCGACGTGGAAAAAAAGGTCATGAACAACGGGTAATTGTACAAGCTGTTTACCAATGCACCTTTTTCAATAATCACATAACTCAATCCTTTTTTTTTGGCAGCGATACCACATGCCATACCGATAGGACCGCCGCCTACAATCAATACATCGTACTTGCTCATAACTTCAAAATTAATGCAAAACACCTTGTTATGAATGTAGCCGCGAGTTTCCGTTACCTTACCCGCTGGTTACAATACGGATTGATTCTGCATCAGCATGAGAAGCAAACAGCCGAGGAACTGTCTGCAAAAAACAAAACACAACTGTAGAAGTTGTGTTTTCTAATGTAGGCCTGAAGTAAAATTCAACGTTTTACCGTTTGGATGACACTTTATTTTACCGGCATCATCTTCAGACAAACCGGCTGGTCAATATCTATCTTAAACCCGGCATCCGTGAGCAAACCATAGTTTTTATTGATTACATAAAACTGTACAACATTGCTATCGCGGCATGCCACCAGCAAAAATCTGCCGGTCGGATCGATCATGAAATTACGGGGATGCGCACCTACGGGCTGATGTCCCACCAAAGTAAGTTTGCCATCAGTTCCTGGTTTGTAGATGGTGATATCGTTGGCTTTTCCACGATTGCATGTATATAGGAATTTGCCATCGGGCGTGAGGTGAATGTCAGCACTGCCACGATCGTTTTTATCGCCTGCGGTGGTAGATTCAATGGTTTGCATTTCGGTCAACGTACCATTGTTGTATTGATAAGTCGTCACCATACCAGACAATTCGTTGATGACGTAAGCATATTTGCCGTTGGGATGAAATGTGATGTGGCGTGGACCTGAACCGTCCGGCATTTCCAGGTATTCAGGTTCGGTGGCTGTAAAGCGGTTGTGCATTGCTGGCATCAAAATGGTAAGAATATATACTGTCGTTGCCAAGGTCGGGCACATACACAAATTTCTCGTCGGGAGAAAAAACGGCCGAATGCGGATGTGGTTGTTCCTGCCGCAGTACATTGACACCGTATCCTTCGTGTGCCAATACCTGCGCAGAAGGCTCCAATGCACCGCCTTCGGTTGTAGGACAGAATGGTTACATTGCCACCGCTGTAATTGGCAGTAACCACCCATTTGCCGGTTGAATCCACAGAAATATAAGCCGGGTTGTCGCCTCCGCTAGGCTGCTTGTTGATGAAGCGCAACTCGCCTTTTTGTTTGTCGAAACCAAATGCGCTTACCTTACCATTGTCGTCCCCCACTTCGTTCACCGCATATACATATTTCTGGTCTTTGGTAATGGCAAGGTAAGACGGGTTATCGGCGGCTGTTTTGCTCACCAACGTCGCTTCGCCGCGGTTGGGATTGAATTTGTAAACATATACCCCTTCACTTTTGCTCGGTGCTTTTGTATAGGTGCCAATGAGCAGATAGAAAGTGGGGTTTTGTGCAGAAACAGACATGATGGATAAGAATGAAAGAAAGGTAAGAAAACCACGCATAGCAATACATTTATTGATGCAGCAAGATAAAACTCCTAACGTGAAAGAAATGAAAAGATGCGGCATAAAAAAAGAGCTCATTGCTGAGCTCTTTTTCAAAATTTTGGAAGGGCAAATTACCATCTGCCGCCACCGCTGTTGCTATTGTTGTAGCGTCTGTTGCCACCACCGCCGAAACCACCGCTGTTACCACCGGTTCTTTCTTCTCTTGGTTTTGCAACTGTAACGCGGATGTTTCTACCTTCTACAGAAGCACCATCTAATTCACTGATTGCTTTTTGAGCAGCAGTATCATCGGACATTTCAACGAAACCGAAACCACGGCTACGCTGAGTCATTTTGTCCATTACAACTCTGGCTGAAGTTACTTCGCCATATTCTTCAAAAAAACCTCTTAAGTCATCATCCTGTACGTTGAAGCTTAAGTTTGAAACATAAATGTTCATTCTAAATAAATTGTTTTGTAATAAAAGCTTGAGGCAACAGGTGTAAAGACTTATTAACTTTTAGCAAGAAATGCGTGGACGAAAATAATTAACTTACGATGTACTGATGAACTCAAATTAACAGTGCAAACATAGACATTCTGTTCGAAATAACACCGAAAAAAAATAATAATTCTGTGTTAATGGATAATTTACTTTCACCACTTAAAAAGTTGTCTTTCAAACCGATACCTACAACCGATTGCATGACTGCCTGTCATTTTTCTGCCGGCAGGTGCACTCTGTTGAGGGACAAACAATTCATTTTGGGTTTCTGCGTTTTATATTTACCATTATTACCTGTGTTGCTGAGACTGTAGAATGCAGCGCTGTTTATATATTATCTTCTCTTTTTCCTGCACTTGCCTGCAACTTTCTGCATTGGCACAAATAGCAATCAACGAAAGAAAAATATCAGCACGCAGGGAACGGTTTTGCTCGATAGTCTCAGCATTGTGCCTTTTTCTTTTCGTGCCTCCGGGTTATGATACTACTGATTATACGCTGGATTTTGTCAATGCGACTCTGCGCTGGAAAAAACAAGCAGCAGCCGATAGCACCGTCGTTGTTTACCGTGTGTTTCCCTACCGGCTAAACAGTATAGCTAACCGCTTTGCCTACGATAGTATCCGCAATTTTTTCCTCGCTGAAAAAGCGATTGCGCGCAACAGCAATGCCAACAACAATTCGATCATCAATTTTGGCAACCTGACGTACAACGGCAGTTTTGGACGCAGCCTGAGTGTGGGCAATACACAGGATGCCGTGTTCAATTCGCAGCTCAACCTGCAAATCAATGGTCTTATCGGCGACAGCATACAGATTGCTGCCGCCATCACCGACAACAATATTCCCATTCAGCCCGACGGTACCACGCAACAACTGAATGAATTTGACCGGATCCTGTTGCAGTTTAAAAAAAGAAACTGGGAAATCAACCTGGGTGATATAGACCTGCGACGAAACAATGCCTATTTCCTTAAATTTTACAAACGTTTGCAGGGCATTTCGTATCGCAGCAATTTTACAACATCAACGAAAATGTGAGCAAACGAATTATGGTGAGCGGCGCCATTGCCAAAGGCAAATTTGCCAGGAATATTTTTGCGGTGCAGGAAGGCAACCAGGGACCTTACCGACTGGAAGGCAACAACAATGAACTGTATTTCGTAGTGCTGGCAGGCACTGAAAAAGTATTTATTGATGGCGTGCAGGTGCAACGGGGCGAAGACCAGGATTACATTATCAATTACAATACGGCGGAAGTCACTTTTACCCCAAGGCAAATGATGACCAAAGACAAGCGCGTACAGGTAGAATTTGAATATGCCGACCGGAATTATTTAAACTCTATGCTTTATGGCAGCAATACGTTACCATTAAGATAAACTTAGCTTCGATGTTTCTGCTATTCCAATCGCGATGCGAAAAATTCGCCGGTCAACCAAACGCTGGATGGCATAAAATCAACTGTTTCTTGCAAATTTGGGCGATAGCATTCAAAATGCCTATTATCCGTTTCCGGAATAGATAGTTTTTCGGCTTCGAGAATCATGTATAAGAAAATGATACCGCCTATAACAATATCCACGATTCTATCTACCAGTTTTCGACCAATAAAGACAGCGCACGGTACAACTTAACTTTTGTAGAAGTTGGCTTTCAAAAAGGGCAATTACATTCCATATATGCGGTCCGCCAATGGGAAGGTATATCAATGGGTAGCTCCCGTAAACGGCGTTCCGCAAGGATCATACGAAGCAGCCGCTTTTTTGGCTACGCCAAAGCAACAACAAGTCATCAGCGTGAGTGCTGAATACCACTTATAAGAAACTTGTCTTGAATGCAGAGTTGGCATCAAGCAAATATGACGTGAATACTTTTTCTCAAAAAAACAAAGGAGGACAATCGGTTATGCCGGCAAAATAACGCTTTCTCACAACGTGGACATGAAACAACGGAAAAAAGACGCTTCATATTGCAGGCAATGCAGGATATGAATGGGTAAACAAAAAGTTTCAGACCTGTGGAAAGGCTTGCGTTCCGTAGAGTTTTTGAGAGATTGGGGATTGCCGCTGTCATTACGAATTCCGCCACTGAAAAACTGCCTTCTTTCTCATTTGCAGTTAGCGATGACAAAAGCAATCGTCTACAATACCAGTTTGGCAGTTACGCAAGAAGTGATGGATATCAACGGTTATCGCAATATCATTACGCATTCGCAGGACATCAGAGGTCCCAGTTGTCATAGATGTGTTCAATCTTACCAATATTGCAATGCCAGCCAGACAAAGGTTTTTATCTGCGCCCGGCCGTTGATGTCAGTAAAACAATGTACAAATTAAAAAATTACGTGGCAGGCGCTTCATATGCGATGGAGCACAACGAAATCAGGAACCGCTTATCTGATACCGTTACGCCCGTGAGTTTTGCCTTTGAAACCATCAGTGCATATGTAAAAAGCGACCAGGCAAAAGACAATAAATGGATGTTTACATATTACACCAGAAGCAACCATTTGCCAGATGGCAAAATATTAAGCGCAGACAGACAGGAGCCATAATTATAATTTGCAGGCGGAATTGTTGCAAAATCGCACATCACCAGTTCAGAATCAACGCTACGTACCGGCAGTTATTTGTCACCAATAACAAACTCATTGAACAAGAATCGGACAATAGTTTATTGGGCAGAGTAGAATATAACATCAATGAATGGAATGGGCTTATAAATGGCAACGTGGTTTACGAAATCGGGTCAGGACAGGAACAAAAGCGCGGATTATTCTTACATTGAAGTGCCTGCCGCACTTGGACAATATGCCTGGAACGATTATAACGACGATGGCATTCAGCAACTCAATGAGTTTGAAATTGCCTTGTTTCAGGATCAGGCAAAATTCATCCGCGTATTTACACCCACCAACCAATACTATTAAAGCCAACTATAACCAATTTTCCTATAATGTTTCTATCAATCCAAAATCCATTGCAGCCAATCTGCACAATTTAGGGCTCAAAACTTTGCTCAACAGGTTTTATCTGCAATCTTCCTTGCAAACGGGGCAAAAACAAATGGCACGCCAACATCCTCTTTACAATCCGTTTCACTTTTCTGCCCGCGATACCTTTTGATTACACTCAATTATATCATCAGCAACACATTGTCCTTCAACCGCAGCAGCAGCGTGTGGGGCGCCGATGTCACACAAATAAGCAATTACAATCAATCCTTATTGACCTATGGATTTGAGAGCCGCAGTCTGCGACAATGGAACAGCAAAGCGCATGTGAATATCAGGAAAGTGTATACAGTAGAATTAGTGCAGAAAAATGGCACAAACAGCCTGGCAACACCTTCATTTGCCAATAGAAATTACGCCATTGATTTTTATTCTGTGCAGCCGAAAATCAGCTATACCGCGGGCACCAAATTCAGGGTGCAGGCCAGCTATGAATTGGGTCAAAAATCAAAACCTTGAAATGTATGGTGGCGAAAAATCCATCAGCCGGTCGCTGATAGTGGAAAACCGCTACAACGCTGTGAGCAACACGAGTATAAACGCGAAGTTTACAGTTAATAATATTGAGTATACTGGCACAGCAAATACAACTACGAGCTACATTATGCTCGGCGGATTATTGCCTGGAAAAAATTACCTGTGGACATTATCATTTACCAAAAGGCTGGTAAATAACCTGGAGTTGAATTTTGATTACGAAGGAAGAAAACCCGGCAACAGCAGGACTATTAATATCGGAAGAGCGAGCGTGAGGGCATTGTTATAAATATTATGAACAGTTCACTTAACTTTTGAAAATTCACGCTGGTGTCGGTGAGCAAACGGATTAATTGAGACATGGATATTATCCCAATGAATTGCAGAAGAATCAGAGATAAAGAACGAATTGGACTATTAATCTTCCCAATTAAGCGCGCCTTTTTTTACAATGTAAATAAAGCCAATCAGAAAAAATCCTACAAACAATACCACTTCGCCAAAGCCTTGCCAGCCCAGTTCTTTAAAGTTTACAGCATACGGATAAAAGAATATCACTTCCACATCAAACAGCACAAACAAAATAGCTACAAGAAAATACTTGATTGCCATTGGCTGGCGTGCTGATCCATGGGTTTCGATACCGCTTGCAAAGTTCTCAAGTTTGTCCGCCGTTTTGCGTTTCGGTCCCAGGAAATTGGAGGCTGTGATCATAACAGCTATAAAACCCACAGCAAAAAACAATTGTATGCCGATAGGAAAATAATCGGCAGCAGAACCACTGGCGGCAGCTACTTGTAACAGGGATTGAATCAACAGCATATGTGGGATTTGTAAGTGGCAAAAGTAAGCAGACGGGGTAAATAAAAAAACTCCTCTTTGCAGAGGAGTTTTTCTTTCATCACATTGTAAAAATGCAATGCAGGTATCTTAATTTGGTTTATTAGCCGGCGACTTGGTAGAACCAGATTTTTGTTGTGTTGACTTCTTTTTTGCATTCTGCAGAATGGTCAGGTATTGCTGATACTGAGCCTGGGTCGGATCGTATTGCACAGCCTGCTCAAATTCGTAGATCGCACTGTCGAAATTCTTGGCATAGTTGGCATAATAACCGCCCTGCAACGCATGATAGTAAGCAATTGACTGTCCGTTTTTAGCAGTATCCTGCTTTAAGAATTCGATATAATCATTGATTGGCGCAACAGCATGCTTCTCCGGTGGTATCTTTTAATTTAGCGTTTTGAACGGCAAAAGTATAAGGATACACCTGGTCTGGAAATTTTGCCCTGTAAGCAGCGATAATCGAATCTGCAAAATCTGTGTCTTTTGCCGAGATTGCAGCGTCTGCCAGATCATAAAAATCCCTGGTTGAGGTATCCTTATTCAATGCAAAACTTTTTCTTCTCCACTCCAGTCTTTTCAGTGGCTGGTTGCCTTTCTTGTAGATATAAGCAATAGAGTCCATATACTTCTGTTTGTTCTTGGCTACAGTATCTGCATCCATTGCTTTGATAGTATATGCTACTGCGGTGTCTTCAAAACCGGTCAATTCCTTTGTAAATTGTTCCGGCAAGTGCGAAAGTCTTCCGGCTGGATTTTAGAATCGGGAACGGTTGCAAAAAACTTTGCAATGGCATCTTTTGACTTTCATTGAATCATTCAGCCTGTTGTAATTGTAAGCATACAGGATGTTGAGACGGGGGATAGTTCTGGCAACCATTGGCAGCCATTGAATCGGCTTTCTGCAAAGATTCCTGGTACTGACCAGCGCGGAAATAATAATCGGCCTGGAAATAAGCGGTTGCGCAATCTTTATCAGCATTGTTGATATAGTTGTCAAGATAAGCTTTTGCAGAATTTACATCTTTGTCTTTGTAATAGTCAAACCAGTTGTAGTAAACCGTAGGGTAAGCGGCATCAGCATTTACAGCTTTGTTGTACCATTCATTCATGGCTTCCACGTTGTTCTGGCTTTGATAAATGCGGCCCGATACGGGCATAAGCAACGGGATTTTGCGGAGCACGATTGATAGCTTCCTGGAATGCAACTGAACAGCATCGCCACCTTTATCGCTACCCATTTCAGGTAGTTGATACCCATGTTGATAAAGATATCCGGATTTTTCGGATCCATTCCAGCCGCTTTTTTCAGCTTTTCAACTGCATACATCGGATCGCCTATTTTGATGCTTCCGTCAGCGTTTGCACGGCCAATGGCATTGAGAATATCCGCATTTTCTCTTCCTTTTTTGTCCTTGCTTTGGGTAATCGCCTGTTCAAATTTTTGTTTGGCAGAATTTACGTCACCGCCTTCCAGCAGTTCTACATGCCCCATGCCTACCAAAATAAAAGCATCATTGATACCATCATTCAATGCTTTTTGATATAAAGCCTTTGCGCCGGCAACATCATCATTGGCAATCATTGTTTGACCAAACCAATATATTGCCTTAGCATCCTTTGAATTTTTGGTCACGATACCCTGTAGGATATCAGTTGGCACTTTTAGTTTGCCCGTAATACAGCTTTTTGATACCGTCATCTACGGATTGCGCCATAGAGAAGCAGTTAAAAAAACAATACAGGTAAACATTAAAAAGGTTTTCTTCATGTTCATTTTTTTTACAATGGTTATTAATCATAATTGAGTTGTAAACCTATGGTTTGTTTAGTAATCTCGCTACGCCTGATGTTGAAATTCATCTTTCCGGGCACAAGATAAGATCTTCTGAATATTAATTGACCTCTTTCGAGGGTCAGGAAGTTAACAAAACCTGTACCAAGACCTGTATTATTTTCCTTAATTATGTAGTACAAAGGTCGTACCATCGGGTATTGTCCTTTGATAATCGTTTCCTGTGATGGTTTGGCAAAATAACCGCTGCCGCAAACCACGCACTCTACCAAAGCCTGTTTATTTTTTTTCATGCTGCCACCTGTTCAGGATCTTCATCGTTTCCCACCCAGCTCGAACCCACAAAGCCAATGGCATTTACGTTGTCGAGACACTATTCAATAACTCCTTCACTTCAGCTGTGCCGCTTTTACCTGGCTGCTGAAAGGTTGTCCCTTCAACAAAGAATCGAGCAAATAACGAACCGTGCTGGTTGCATGGCTGCCATCCACCACCACATCGGTCTTCGATGTGCTGTCGGAGAGTAATTTTTTAATTTTTTTCATTGTAAATACCGAATCCGGGCGATGACCTGTTGACAATCACGCTCACAGCATCGTAAGCGATGATGTCCCAGTTGGGCCGGTAGCCCCAGGCTTTGTTCAAATCGCGTCCCTGCTCATCAGTGAGCCCCTGCGCGGTAATTATCATCCTCACACTATCGTTCTGTAAATCTCTGAAACATTCCGCTTCCGACTTGTATTCTGCGATGATGTGTGCATCCGGATATGAAGATTCGTACACTTTGATCTGTTCATTGATCACAGGTTTAAAACTCTCATCCACAGTGATGTGTATGGTGCCTTGTGTGGGCGAATCATAAACACTGGCTTTGTCATTGCTGCACGACTGGCAAAAAACAAAGTTGAGCATTAAAACGGACGCCACAACAATATCAAGTTTTTTCCTGTCATCAAAAGTCTTTTTTTAATGCCTCGGTAAAGCCGGAAGCCGCCGTATAGCAAACACATTCCGCCAAACAGGTAACGAAGCAAGGGATCCATATAACCAAGTACTCGTTGAGTGTATCACTGTTGATCTGGTTCAGGAAAAGCATTACCAGTCCTACGACCAAAACAATAATGCCAAAGCTGAAGTTGTAAACGGTTCGCGCAACAGCAGCACTTTTGCGTTGTCTTTCTTTGAAATCCTTGATCATGTATTAAACCATTGTGTGATTTACTCAATTTGATGGCGCAATATAATTCACTGCTCTAAAAGGCAATAATATGAAAATCACAACGCAAAGTTAGAATTATGGATAACAACATGTGTGAATAAGAAAAGTATAACAGATTCACGAAAATACACAATTCCATATGTCCAAAAACAATTGCTCACAATTTTAACAATCTTGTTTTCAACAATTTTACACCCAAATATCGTGAAATCCTTCATTTTTACCCATAACCTTCGGAAATATTGACGGGAAAGCGTTAGTTTTGCAGCGCTTTCAACAAAAAATATTTTTTAAAAATCTTATCAGTAATGGCAGGTCAGCTCAAAGAAGTCCGCAATCGCATAAAATCGGTACAAAGTACACAGCAAATCACAAAAGCCATGAAAATGGTAAGTGCCGCCAAACTGCAGACGTGCGCAGGATACCATTCAGTCAAATGCGTCCTTATGCGCAAAAGCTGCAGGAAATGCTGAGCAATATTGTGAGCAATGTGGACAGCAGCGAAATGAACATCAAACTGGCTACGGAAAGACCGGTTGAAAAAGTATTGCTGATCGTAATTACCAGCGACCGCGGATTGGCAGGTGCCTACAATTCCAACATCATCAAAGCTGCCAAGCTGCAGATTGCCGAAAAATACCCGGCTCAGTTTGCCAAAGGAAATGTAACTATCTGGAATATTGGCAAAAAAGGCTATGAATCGCTGACAAAATCAAGGCTATAAAACCAACGACAACTACAAGGATATTTTCCTCAATCTGAATTTTGAAAATGTACAAAAAGCGTCGACAGCCGCAATGAAAGCTTTTGAAAACGGTGAATTTGATGCCGTGGAACTGGTGTACAGCGAATTTTTGAATGCGGCAATGCAGAGTTTCAAAACCGAAACTTTTCTGCCCATTCCGAAAGTAGATGCAAAAGAAGGCACCAAAAAAGCAGATTTTATTTTTGAACCCAACAAGGCACAACTCATTGCGGAGCTGATGCCCAAAATTTTAAATACGCAATTGTATAAAGCTGTTCTGGATGCAAGCGCCAGCGAACACGGTGCCCGCATGACAGCGATGGATAAAGCAAGCGAAAATGCAAACGAATTGCTTCGCTCTCTCAAAATATCTTATAACCGTGCCCGCCAGGCAGCCATCACTACCGAGCTTACAGAAATCGTAAGCGGTGCAGCAGCATTGCAGGGTTAATGCCGTGTAGACTGTCATCATTTTACTGTCTAGATAAATGACTGAATTTTCAGATATAGCGCTTCACATTGAAGCGCTTATTTTTGCCAGTGATAAGCCACTGTCCTTTCGGAGCTGACCGTTACTGATCAACCAGGCATTTGGTTTTTTGGAAGAATCGTTTGCTGAAGACCAGGTGAAGATATTGTACAAGCCTCGTGGCAGAAATATGAATCGCCGATTTATCCTTTTGCCATCCGGGAAACCGGCGGCGGCTGGCAGTTTCTCACCAAGCCAATTTACCACAAGACCATTGCGCAGCTCAACGGGGAAAAATTCCTAAAACGCCTGTCTACAGCAGCGATGGAAACCCTCGCCATCATTGCTTACAAACAGCCGGTTACCAAAGGGGAAATAGAATCCATCCGCGGTGTCAACAGCGACTACAGCGTTCAAAAACTGCTGGAAAAAGAGCTGATTGTGATCTCCGGGAGAAGCGAAGACCTGCCCGGAAAACCACTGCTGTACATTACTTCGCGCACCTTCATGGATTATTTTGGCATCAACGACGTATCGATTTGCCAAAAATCAAAGAAGTACTTGCGAGCTCAACGCACGGCTCCTACTGTTGTCAACGAAGAAGCAGGAGAGGTAGTAGATACCGCCGTTTTGCTGGTGGACCACGAAGGCAACCTGATCTCCGATGCAGTGAATCCCGGTAGTGAAGAAAGAACAGAAAATAATTCAGCTACCTGATATAAGCAACGTTTAGTAATTTGCCCACCTTTACTGCTGCTCTACCCATGAATGTTTCTATACTCCAAGTTGTTGTTTTTTGTGTTGTTTTGTGTAGTGGTTGCTATACAACTGTTTTATTATCTTTTTTATTTCTTCCGGCTGGTCAATTATCTTCCGCCGGTAAAAAAAGCATCGCAGGAGTACCCTGTTTCTGTGTCATCTGCGCACGCGACGAAGCCGTAATCTTGCCAAAAACCTTCCCGGCATCCTGTTTCAACAATTACAGAACCACGCATGAAGTGATAGTGGTGAACGACAATTCGATGGACG
The DNA here is from genome assembly GCA_963760045.1 of uncultured Chitinophagaceae bacterium. Classification (GTDB taxonomy): domain Bacteria; phylum Bacteroidota; class Bacteroidia; order Chitinophagales; family Chitinophagaceae; genus Ilyomonas. The sequence goes on along the minus strand of CAVXBN010000024.1, from coordinate 335,557 downwards.
AAACAAAATACATCCTGGAAGAATTTAAAAAAACGTTCAAAGACCTCGTTATCATACCGCTGATGCAGGAAGCCATCATGATTCCCGGCAAAAAGTTTCCGCTTTCTATTGGCATCAAAAGCACGCAACACGAAGTATTGATATTGACTGATGCCGACTGTGTTCCTGCCAGCGAGTTCTGGATGCAGAAAATGCAGGAAGCTTATTCACCGGGCATTGAAATTGTTCTGGGATATGGCGCCTATCAAAAGAAAAACGGGCTGCATCAACAAACTGATCCGGTTTGAAACCTTCCAAACGGCATTGCAATATTTTTCGTTTGCTCTCGCCGGTCATCCTTATATGGGCGTGGGCAGAAATCTAAGCTACAAACGCAGCTTGTTTTTGAACAACAAAGGGTTTTCGTTTATCAATCACATTTGCCGGGTGGAGATGACGATTTGTTTGTCAACAAAGTAGCGACCAAATACAATACAGCCATCATTCTCGATAAAGATGCGCATACGCTCAGCGAACCCAAAACAACGTTTGGTGACTGGTTTCAGCAAAAAGGAAGGCATTATACCACAGCCAAATTTTACAAGGAAAAATACAAAATGCTGTTGGGGTTGTTTTCTCTTTCCAACTTTCTCATTTACCCACTTGCCATTCTTTCCGCCATTTTTTTTAACTGGTGGATTACATTAAGCATATTTATTGTAAGATTGTTGCTGGTAGCATTTACATGGCAAAAAACAATGACAAAAATGAACGAAAATGATTTGTTTCCCTACTTTCCTTCTGTTCGATGTCTGGATGTTTTTTTATTACATTGTTTTTGCGCCTGCTTTGCTGAAAAGACCTGCGAAAAAATGGAAATAACGTGTTTGCTCTACTGTGCTGCTGTATTATGTGTGAATAAAGTGAAAGCGTGGCAAAATATTGTTGTATTGTGTATCTTTCAATCAGCCGATTACAGATTGTCAGTCATGAGTTCTGCAAGGATTTTTTGTCAAACTTGTTCCGAAACCATAAACCATTTATCACCTTTAAACGATTCATATGCCTACACTTCGCAATCACTTGTTAGTAGTCGACATCAGCGCACAGGGCGCCGAACTGCAAAGTATTTACAACAAAGAAACGGAGATTGAGTATCTATGGAATGGCAATCCACAATTCTGGGCGAAACGCAGTCCTGTTTTGTTTCCCATCGTTGGCGAACTGAAGAATCAGACTTACCTGTACAAGGGTAAAAGTTATAGCATGAGCCGCCATGGTTTTGCGCGCGACATGCCATTTACCGTCACCGAGCAAAGTGAGCATTCCATTACTTTTTCCATCACCGACACGCCGCAAACGATGGCAGCATATCCATTTCATTTTCGGTTTTCGATTCAGTATACACTTGACGAAGACAGGCTGTATACCATTTACTATGTTGAAAATATAGGAGAAGACAAGATGTATTTTTCAGTTGGGCGCACATCCGGCATTCAATGTGCCGCTGGTAAAAAACACGGATTTTGATGATTATTTTCTTGAATTCAGCCAGGTGGAAAATGCCAAACGATTACCCGCTCTCCGATCGTGGATTAATTGAAAACACGCCGGTTGATTATTTTCACAATGCGGAAACTTTGCCCCTGAAACGCGATATGTTTTACAACGATGCCATTGTTTTCAAAGACATTCAAAGTGCAAGTATTGAAATTAAAAGCAGGAAAACAGAACACGGGATTATTTTCTATTTTGAAACATTTCCTTACCTCGGTCTGTGGACAAAAAAAGATGCTGATTTTCTGTGTATAGAGCCTTGGCATGGCATTGCCGACAGTACCGATACAAGGGGTGATATTACCACGAAAGAAGGCATTATCGAACTCAGCTCCATCGGAGATTTTTGAGGCGCAATGGAGTATTGAAGTATATTAATATTATTGTTTTTTAAGGAAAAACAACAGAAGAATCAATGATTCATTCTAGAGAAAAAACTTCCTAAAATCATTGATTACTTAGTCAAATTTTGCTCACCAGCAACGAGTAAAGTTGATTGAAAACTACTCAGTTTCTGAGCCAATTTGTTGTTCGTTCGTTCTTATGTTTTACCATAAAAAAGTTTAGTGAATATTGTATCACTAAACTTTTTTCATGTTTTGAGTATATCACTAAATTTTATAACTAATTAGCAGACATGTGATTTGTACGCAACATTCGCGACATCAGTTTTCAAGCCATTTAACTTGTGACATCGGATTCTTTTTTCAAAAATTCCTTCCATGCCAGCGCAAGTCTTATTTCGCCGTAGCTCACATCATCACCCAATTTTGTTTTTACAGAGCCAAGTGATTTGCCATCATATTCCGACAACGCCGGCTCAATCAAAACCAGTTTTTCTCGCGTTACCAATTCATCTACCGATAGCATTACCCTGTACTATGAAATGGGCAAGATGTCCCTCTACAGTCTGAACAGTAAGGCTGCGTTCGTCGGCTATTTCCTTTACGGATTTACCCTGTTTATATAAATCAAACGTTTCTTGCCTGGTATCTTTCTTAGGCTTCGCAGCTGCCGGTTTTTCTTTTTCTTTTCGCTGCTTTTTGGCTTTCTTTTCAGGCATAGCTGACGACAGTCCATGATCATCTACATACTTATTGATAATACGTAAAAAGCGGTCACCGTACTGATGGGCTTTCACCTTGCCAAAGCCAGTAATCTGCACTAGTTGCGAAAGCGTTAACGGGAGATAGGTACTCATTTCTTCCAGTGCTGCGCTGCCGCATACCATGTAAATAGGCACTTCCTTTTCTGCACAAATTGTATCTCGCAACTGCCTGAGCAGCCGGTAAAGTTCGGGATGCGCGCTTTCGGTTTTGGCATCCTGTGTGCCAGCATAGGCATTGAGCGATACGCTGCCTGTAGTGAACGCTTTCTTGGCTTTGTTCAATCCTTCTGTACTGAAACCATTGCTACAGCTTTTCAACAATATATTTTTGAGCGACAGGGCATGAAACAATGCCCGAAGCTCACTATTGTAAGACATGGCAACCATTCTGCTGTCGGTAATAGCCGGCGATTGAGGAATGGTTTGAATAATATTGTCAAGCTCCTTTGTAAAATGTTCTACTGCCGATTTAATTCGTCCCTGTGCCGTATCATTATCTTCCGGCAGCATGTCGCGTTCCAGAAGCATACGTAGTTGCACCTCGAACTTTTTAGACACTTTGTCCACGTGTTCTACAGAACTGTGCAAAGCTTCGAGCCAGCCGCCTGTCACTTCGTTAAACGAGCTTGTATGTTCATGAAACACTTTCATGAGCCTGCCCGATTGTTGCAACAAGCCACTAAAGTCAAACAGCTTTAAAATGGTATTTTTTTGATAGTTGTGCTTGCTTTCTTCCAGTTGCAGTGATAAGTGTGGACAGGTTGTGTTTTTGCTGCGCAAACTGAACAATGCGTTCATCATTGCGAAGGTTGCTTTGTGTGAGTTTGCTTGTCAGTATTATGCCCTGCAAAGTGGTGCAACGGCTGAGTGCTACGTACACCTGACCGGAGGCAAAAGATGCACCCGCATCGATGATCGCTTTTTCGAAGGTAAGTCCCTGGCTTTTATGAATAGTTATAGCCCAGGCATATCGCAAGGGCAATTGTTTGTAGGAGCCGATGATATCTTCTTCCACCGCATCATTGTTGAGCGTATAGCGGATATTGTTCCACTTTTCGGCTTCACTTCTATTTCTTCCGCAAGGTCTTTGCATTTCACAAACACAGCAGATTCTTCCAGCCTCGTCACCTCCCCTATTTTGCCATTAAAAAAGCGTTTTTCTGTGTCGTTTTTTACAAACATCACCAATGCGCCCTTTTTCAGGTGTAATAAGGAATCCGCAGGATAGGTCTTGTCGTTAAAATCACCTTCAATAATTGCTTGGTAAGTGCGGCTTTCGGCATTCAGCTTTTGGTATTCCGATGCATTGATGGCATCTGCCTTTACATTGTGTGTGGTAAGAATAATATAATTGTCTTCTGCGGCGGAACAAAGTCGGATTTGTAACGTGCATTGAGTTTTTCGAAGTTTACGGCATCCATTTCATTGTTTCGTACACAGTTAAGTATGTCGATGAATGTCTGCTCGTTTTGACGGTAGATTTTATCGAGTTCAATATGCACAGGCGGCTGTTCGTTTACCACCTTACTATCAAAGAAAAAAGGGCTTTTGTAATATCGCGATAAGATGCTCCACTCTGTGTCTTTTATTACTGGCGGCAACTGAAACATATCACCGATATACACCACCTGCACACCGCCAAAAGGCTCATTGTGACGGTTGCGGAAGCTGCGCAGCACTACGTCAATGGCATCTATCACATCACAGCGCACCATGCTGATTTCATCGATAATCAGGAGTTCCAGCTTTTGAAATACCTCACGCCTTTCACGGTTCACTTTTATGCGTCCCAGCAGGTGATGCTTGTCCATCATTTCCTCGTTGGACGCAAAACCCTGCGATCCCGGTATATAGGGTGTAAAAGGTAACTGGAAAAATGAATGTATGGTAACGCCGCCGCATTGATAGCAGCTACGCCGGTTGGCGCCACTACTGCGGTTTGTTTGAGTGTATTTTCTTTGATATATTTTAAAAAAGTTGTTTTGCCTGTTCCAGCTTTTCCCGTTAAAAACACGGGACGGCTGCTATAGTTCACAAAATCGGCAGCCATAGCAAACAAAACATTCTTTGAATCGTGCATCATAGTATTGATGTGTCTTTAAAGGTAAAAAAACTTACAATGAATACGTCTTTCAAACCTGTTAAGATATGCAGATAAACCAATTTTTCCAGCTTAAATGCTATTATTTTTAGCGAATAAATCTGCTATTTTCAACTAACTGATGATTCAGCAATTCTCTTACTTTTTATAAAAACACGAATCAGGACAACACAGAAAAGTGAAAGAAATTCACTCTGCCAATTCTGAAAGATTTCAAACCAAAACTGGCTTCTCTTTGCATAGCCGGCTACCGTATCAATGGGTTTTCCCTGCAATAATTGTTCGTTGTTAAAGTTGAGCAGGCTACCATAAAAATGCATGATGAAGGATATGAAAAATAAAAGAAAAAAAGCCATGCTCAACCACCGCTGATAGCGAAAACAAGGTACCGATATCATCCTTTTCCTGCAACAATGTTTGGCTTGAGAGCAAACGAGCTTCGCCATTGGCAACATCTTGTTGCTTGTGCTGAGCGACTACGTGATTGTATATGGTTCCGGCAACAAACATAAACAACGCCAGTCGTAGAAATTCGGCTTCCCAGTTTTCGAAAGTAGCTTCCAGAAAGTGACCCGATGTAAGGTATTCACCCATGGTAAACGGCGTACCGTGCTTTTGTACAATCAATTCGTTGAAAGTGGAAAAGCCCGCAACAACCTGTGCCAGCAGGAAAGCTAAAAACAAGCTGAACAATAGGACCATCATCACACTGTTTGTAAAAAATCTTTTCATGATAAGTATCTGAATGAGGTGTAATGTTAATCATTTATGTGATTGGAGATTATTGTTTTGCATGCATGCAATCTCCACCTTACTTTGCGGTACTAATCAAGTTAAAAATGCAATTACCTATTTATATTGTTGATGCTTTTACCACCCGCTTGTTTGGCGGCAACCCGGCAGCAGTATGCCCGCTCATGGAGTGGTTGCCAGATGAAGTGATGCAACAACTGGCTGCGGAAAACAACCTGAGTGAGACTGCTTTTTTTGTTCCTGAAGGCGAAGGATTTCGCATTCGCTGGTTCACGCCTACAGTAGAAGTAAACCTGTGCGGACATGCCACATTAGCCACAGCACACATACTTTATACAGAACTCGGTTACGATAAGGAAATAGTCACATTTTATTCGCTAAGCGGCGAGCTGAAAGTAAAAAAAGTGAACGACAAAGTGTTTCAGTTAGATTTTCCGGCATGCGAGCCCGAACCCTTTACAAGTGCGCCCGCCGCTTTATTTGAAGCACTGAACGTACCGCATTCCTACCCTGCTTTCACCACTTCGTTTGATGTAATGGTAGTTCTCTCTTCGCAACAGGAGTTGGAAGAGTTAACACCTGATTTTGCACTGCTTGCAACCATAAAAGCGCGAGGTGTGATATGCACAGCAAAAGGTACCGACAGCGACATTGTTGCCCGTTGTTTTTATCCGCAAAGCGGCATCAACGAAGATCCGGTTACAGGTTCTGCCCATACAATTATGGTTCCTTACTGGGCAAAAGTGTTACACCAAACATCAATGCAAAGCATACAGTTATCTGCTCGCAAAGGCTACCTTGGTTGCGAACTGAACGGTGATCGTGTACTCATGAGCGGCTCTGCGGTAACTTACCTGAAAGGAACTTTTATTTCCGGTTAATTTCTTAAATATTCTGCTTGGACGATCAATTGATTATTTATACGGATGGAGCAGCACGTGGCAATCCCGGTCGCGGGGGTTATGGTGTTGTCATGATGTTTAACGGTAAGAAAAAAGAGTTGTCTGCCGGTTACAGGCTCACTACCAACAACCGTATGGAACTAATGGGCGTGATCTCAGCTTTGCAGGCATTGAAGAAAAAAAATCTGTCTGTTACCATATACACCGACAGTCAATACATTGTAAATGCCGTTACAAAAAAGTGGCTGGACACGTGGATAAAAACCGGCTTTAGCGGCGGTAAGAAGAATAAGGATTTGTGGATGCAGTTTTACACGCTTTCGCGTGACTATTCCATCACTTTCAAATGGGTGAAAGGTCATGCTTCCAATGTGTACAACAACCGCTGCGACGAACTCGCTACAGCAGCTGCCGACGGCGGCATGCTGCTGGTAGACGAAGTGTATGAAGCAGAATCAAAACTAAACAGGTAGTCATTTCAGCCCGCTATGCTCCTTCCGGCTATATTGTTAGGTTTCAAGAGGTAATAACCTCCGAACAAGATAACAGAGAAAAAGAGTGTTGCGTACAAACTGTTTGGATAGAAAGGCAGCGCATCAGTGTAGCACATTATCAATCCATCCAGTGTTTTTGGTCTGCCCAAACCGCCGCCGCCAGCCCACACCACAAGGTTTGACAATAGAAAATATACTGTAGGTGCCGCAATAGAGGCCGCAAATACATTAGCTATATTTATCTTTTTGATCAAAAACCCAATGGTGGTAAGCAAAGCAAACAAGAGGTAGTTCTGCCATTGACCTTCATAAAAGCCCTGGATTGTTGATACTCCAGCCATATATAGCACTTCGTACAAAGCATCACTGATGAACATAGACAACAGTGGCACAGCAAAGGCCCATTGTTTGTTGTTGATAAAGACGGCACCACCAAAAATAGCCATCGCGTACTGGGGCGCAAAACCAAAAGGTCTGCCTGGCACAATGCGGTACAACGATGCAACAAGTATAAGTAATAGGAAAGAAATAATAACGGAACGGGATATTTTCATCACAAAGAATTAATCAGTAATTACAATTAAGATTCAGGAACAAAAGCCTTGTACAGCAAAGCTTCTTCCGAAGCTGAAACCGTAAATGATTCGTTGGGCAATACTGCAAACGATTCGCCTTTTTTGACAAACAGTTCATTACTGCCGCTGATGGTAGCTGCGCCTTTCATTACTACCCAAATTTCGAGCGACATTGTAGAAGTAGAAATGCTTTTGCCTGCAGGCAAATCTATTTTATGAATGCCAAAATCTGGCACGGGGCACGGATAATTTTTCACTGCATCTGCAATCGCATCTCCCTTCATTACATTTGGAACAATGCCTTCGAATGCTGTGTGCTTCATCAGTTCCGGCACGTCTATGTGCTTCGGCGTGAGACCGCCACGTAATACATTATCACTGTTTGCCATCAGCTCTACATTTTGCCCTTCCAGATAAGCATGTGGTAAACCTGCGCCCTGGAAAACGCCCTCACCTTCATTCGCCTTCACAATGTTGAAGAAATAAATAGAATAGATGCCACGGTCTATATCTTCTATGTTTGTTTCATTTGCAAACAACTTGTTCACCCACCATCCGGGTTCGCTCTTTTTGCGTTTCGCCTTTTTTCGCCCTTTCCTATTTCGCGTGCAACCAGCGGCATCAGTTTAGTGTTGACTTCGTCCTGCATCATATTCATCACATGATGATACAATGCTTTGTAATCGCCTTCACCAAAAACAGGGATGAGATCCGCAAATTCAGGTACGCTGCGCAATACGGCTTTTAATTTATCTTTTACCAGGAATCCATGCAGGAGCCAGAACTCGCTGAGCGCTACCATCACTTCAGGCTTATGATTTTTATCTTTGTAATTGCGGTGCAAAGCACCGATCAATATACCGGCAGCTTCTTCATTTTGAAAGCCGATGGCAGCCGCTTCTTTGCTTGGATGCACCTGTATGCTGAGCATATCTTTTACATCCAGTATTTTCAACAGGTAAGGCAGTTCGTTAAAAGTTTGCCTTGCATGTTTGCTTAAAAATTCTTCGGGATAATCGGTGATCAATTGTTGCAGGTTCAACTCGCCGTTGCGCGTAGATAACAGAAGATGGCGCCGATGGATGAGCGCCCATCCAGTATTCGGCAAATGGTTTGTTGTTCCGTATTTTCGATACCCAGCCACGACGGAATATAATCGTACCCGCCCCACGCATAATGCTGAACTGTACCTTTCAGTAATAATATTTTATCTTGAACAAAACTCATACACTGCAATATTAATTAACTGGTGATGGATAACAAAGTTACGGGCAATAAAGGTGAAGATTTAGCGGCAGAATTTTTAATAACAAAGGGTTATACTATCCTGCACCGCAACTGGCGCTTTAAATACTGGGAAGTGGACATCATTGCTGTCCAAAGGAAAATTCCTGCATTTTTTCGAAATCAAAACCCGCACTTCGCACGCGTTTGGAAAACCCGAAGAAAGCATCAGCACTCAAAAAATGAACAACCTGAAAAATGCCGCAGAAGAATATCAGTACCTGCACCCGCAATGGCAGTACCTGCAGTTCGATGTATTGCCATTACACTTATTTTACAACCGCGCGCCGGAATTTTTCCTCATCGAAGATGTGTATTTCTGAATCGAATATGTTTTCAGTCAATCATTATTCCGCAATCATTTTCAGAAACACACATAGTGTCATCCCAGTTTAAACGTGATATTAAGCAATCTGTAATAGATTGGATTTTTGTTTGAACATTCTTTGTTTATTGCACCTTTTCGAACACTGCATTTCCCGCCCTTAGCATCTTGCAATTCTGCAAAGTTTTAATACATTTGAGCCCTCAAAACAGCATAACTTACAGCATGAGCAAAATCACGGCAGCCATTACCGCAGTTGGCGGCTACGTTCCTCCCGATATTCTTACCAACGAAGATCTTTCTAAAATGGTTGACACCAATGACGAATGGATACGAGCCCGAACCGGAATCAAGGAAAGAAGAATATTAAAAGGAGCAGGCAAAGCCACCAGCGATCTCGCAACACCTGCTGTTGCAGAAACTCATCGCAAAAAGAGGATTGGATCCTGCCGAAATTGAATGCATTATTTGTGCAACTGTAACGCCCGACATGGTGTTTCCCGCTACTGCCAATATTGTTGCCAAAAAAGTAGGCGCTGTCAATGCATTTGGTTACGATATAAGTGCTGCCTGCAGCGGCTTTTTGTTTGCCCTGAGTACCGGTGCAGCATTTATAGAAAGCGGACGCTACAAAAAAGTAGTAGTGGTAGGTGCAGATAAAATGAGCGCCATTGTAGATTACACCGACCGTACCACCTGTATCATTTTTGGCGATGGTGCCGGCGCCGTACTGCTTGAACCGGCTACCGATGGCACGGGGCTTCAGGATAGCCTGCTGAAAAGTGATGGAGGCGGTGCCGATTTTCTACGCATGACTGCCGGCGGATCTTTAAAACCCGCTTCTATTGAAACCGTTACCGCCAAGCAGCATTATCTCTACCAGGAAGGAAAAACAGTTTTAAATACGCGGTAACCGGCATGGCAGATGTATCGGAAGAAATTTTGAAACGCAACAACCTGACCGGCAACGACATTGCCTGGCTGGTGCCGCACCAGGCAAACATGCGCATTATTCACGCTACGGCAGACCGCATCGGAATGCCAATGGAAAAAGTGATGATCAACATTGAGCGATATGGCAATACCACTGCCGCTACCATCCCGCTTTGTTTGTGGGACTGGGAAAAACAATTGAAAAAAGGCGATAACCTTATCATGGCTGCATTTGGCGGCGGTTTTACCTGGGGCGCATCGTGGCTCATCTGGAATTATGACAATCAATAACATTTACACTATTTGCAAATACCTTCAATACAGCAAAGCAGCCCGTTCTTTGTACGTGGCTTTTTGTTTTTTGCTCATGCCACCGTTTTTGTTTTCGTGCGGCATCCATACACAGAATCAGACTTCGCCAAATCGAATACATCTGGTTGTATTATCCGATCAACAACTACATCACGCAACAAGTAAAAGACGTAGATACCACGCCATATTTTTTATACCGCATTACCAGTGAAAGACGGTGTCAAAGATTCGTCAGTTATTAACCGCGCCATGTTTGATGAACGGCAGTTCAAAACCTTTCTGCTTACCCGAACTGGAGAACCAAAGCTTTCAGCAGCAGTTTTACGAATCGGTGTTTGAAGATGCAGGTACAGGCAGCATTACGCTGATTATACACCGAAAAACAAAGACAACCGGGTTCATAGTGTGAGTGTTTTGCTTGACCGCGAAAGCCAGAAAGTGAAATGGATTTTTATTAATACACTCTCGAAAGTAACAGCGACAGCACCGTTTTGCAACGTATTGGCTGGAAAGGCGGACAAAAGTGCTTATCTTGAATAAGGATATCAGCTATCCTGACAAAACGGAACATACAAAGCCAGCTTAGTTTGTATGGAACGATAATCCCGCTGACAGACACTTTAAATCAATTCGTCGTCCAACTTATTTTAAACAGTTTTTTGGCTTGATTTTGCAGGTGATTTTATAATGAGATACAGGTAAATTTGTAACTATATATGACATCTGCAGAGTTTCAAAACATTGCACCAACGTTGCCCACATCAGCCGGGGATTTACAAATACTTTGATGCTTCAGGCACACTGCTTTATGTTGGCAAAGCAAAAAATCTTCGCAAACGGGTATCTTCCTATTTTACAAAGACGCTGGGCGTCAGTTACAAAACACACGAACTTGTTCAGCGCATTACACCGTATCGAATTCACGATTGTGAACAGCGAACAGGATGCTTTTTTGCTGGAAAACAGCCTCATCAAGCAGTTTCAGCCGATGTTCAACATCAACCTGAAAGACGATAAAACATACCCGTATATCGTTATCAAAAAAGAACCGTTTCCCCGTATATTTTCTAACCCGTACCAAATACCAGGACGGATCGGAATATTTAGGTCCGTTTACCTCTACCGGGAAAGTGACGAGAACTGCTCAATTTTATCCGGCAAAACATACCGCTGCGCACCTGCAAACTGCCGCTGACACCAGCCAACATTGCCAAAGGCAAATTCAAAGTGTGCCTCGAATATCACCTGGGCAATTGCAAAGGTCCGTGCCAGGCATATCAAAGTCATGGAAGACTATAACGAAAGCATTCAGCAGATCAAACAAATTCTGAAAGGCAATGTATCGCCTGTTATTCATACGTTTAAAAGCCAGATGGCTAATTATGCCATGAACATGCAGTTTGAAAAAGCGGAGACTGATGAAAAAGAAAGTGGAACATCTTGAAAATTACCAGGCACGTTCGGTAATTGTATCCTCTCACCTGCACAATCTAGATGTGTTTTCTATTGTTGAAAGAACACGAAACGGCCTATGTAAATTACCTGATGGTGCAAAACGGAACCATTGTGCAAACACATACGGTGGAGCTGGATGTAAAGCTGGAAGAAAGTGATGAAGAAGTGCTGGCTTTTGCCGTTAACAACCTGCGCGAATACCTTCAATAGCATGGCAGGCGAAGTTGTTGTGCCTTACGAAATTGATGTTACCCGAAAATATTACCGTAACCATTCCCAAAGCAGGCGATAAACGAAAACTTCTCGATTTGTCGTTGAAAAACGTAAATTATTTTAAAGAAGAACTTCGCAAAAAGAAAACATTTCAGCTGGAAGGTCATACCGATATGCAGCGCAAGCAGGTATTGTACCAGTTACAGGAAAGCCTGCAACTGTCCGAATTGCCGGTGCATATTGAATGTTTCGACAACTCGAATTTGCAGGGAAGCTATCCTGTGGCAGCAATGGTTTGCTTTCGCGACGGCATTCCCAGCAAAGACGATTACCGGCGGTACAATATAAAAACCGTAACGGGTATCAACGACTTTGCCAGCATGAAAGAAGTGGTGTACCGCCGTTACAAACGACTGGTGGAAGAAGAAAAACATTACCGCAACTTGTAGTGATTGATGGTGGAAAAGGGCAGTTAAGTTCTGCCATGGAAAGCATTAAAGAATTAGGGCTTGATTGGCGCCATGACGGTGATAGGGCTTGGCGAAAAACGAAGAAGAAATTTTTTTTCCCGGCGACAGCCAGTCCATTAAATTGCCGTGGGATAGCGAGAGCCTGAAACTCATTCGCCGCATCCGCGATGAAGTGCATCGCTTTGGTATTACATTTCACGAAAAAAGCGTTCGATCGGCACATTTATAAACGAACTGGAACAAATAAAAGGCATCGGAAAACAAACAGCTGCCGATCTTGTTGAAAATCGTTTAAATCGGTAAAAAATGTAAAGCTGAAAAATCGTGGAAGAGTTATGAGAAATGTCATTGGAAAGGCAAAAGCGGCGCATTGTGTTTAATCATTATCATACTGCCTAAAAAAAGAAGGGGGCCAGGATAAAAATCCAACCCCGTTTTAAAATCCAATATCCTTTGAAAAACCGTTGCAAATATATATTTTATTATTCAATTTTCCGCTTTTGCAACTGTAAAATCCTTACGCTATTGGCAGGTTTTATGAGAATATAAACAAAAAGCAGCATTGTGGATTTATATTCCAGTTATTTCTATTAATACTATAGAAATTTATTTATAAGTATAATATGAATTCGCCTGCGCGGTACAGGTTACCACTAAATCATTTATGCAAACATGCGGCGGCAAAGTGGCGCAGTAAAATACAACATCGGCAACATCTTCTGCCTGCAATGGTTGATAACCTTCGTACACCGCACCCGCTTTTTCATCGTCCCCTTTAAAACGTACATTGCTGAATTCAGTTTCTGCTGCGCCGGGATGCACGGCAGTTACTTTTATAGCGTGCGGCAACAGGTCGATGCGCTGTGCTTTGCTGATTGCTTCCACAGCCGACTTCGTGGCGCAATACACATTTCCATACTGATACACTTCTTTTGCTGCCGTTGAACCAATATTGATGATGTGTCCTTTCTTTTGTTTTATAAACAAAGGCAACACCGCTTTCGATACATACAGCAAGCCTTTTACATTGGTATCAATCATGGTTTCCCAATCGTCGAGCGAAGCTTCGTCAAATGAATCCCTGCCAAGGGCAAGTCCTGCATTGTTCACCAGTACATCAATGCTTTTCCACTCCTCCGGCAGTTTTTCAATAGTGGAAAACACGGCTGCTTTATCCTGCACATCAAATACAAGAGGCAACACTTCTACCTTGTGGCTTTCGGTGAGTTCGTCGTGAATTGCAGCAGCCTGTCTGCCCTGCTGCCCGTGATAATACAATGATGACCTGCGCGGCAAATTTTTGTGCAATGGCTTTTCCAAATCCGGATGTGGCGCCGGTGATAATACGATCATAGGTTAGATAAAATTGATTGTTGATAGAATTTGGCTTATGAAATAATCGCACAAATTTAAACCCGCACATAAATTCCTTTTTTATCCATGAAATAACCAACGCTCCAGCAAACGAGCATAAAGAATACCGCTTGCAACAACGATCCTAAATAAGCCGGTGGCATAGCTGAAAATATTCAGGAACAGCCAATTGAAAACGATACGCCCGGCTGTACTTCTATGCTGAAATAAGATAATTACCAATATCTCGGACAACAGATAAATAAACAACGGATTTTTTCCCAATACTTCAAAGAAATACGTCCACCTGCGGCTGCCTCTGAAGTCAACAATATACATAATGAAAGCAATAATCATGCAATCGAGTCCCACGGTATGCAATACAAAAGAACTGGTCCATAATTTTTTGTTGATGGGGAATACATAGTTCCAGAAATGCGCAATAACAAGCAACATAAAACCCGCCAACAACAGTTTGGTAAACCCTTCGTAAGTATTGCCTTTGCGGCGGATGTATTGCCCCACCACATATCCACCTACAATATTGCCAATGGAAGGAAACGTACTCAAGCAACCCTTCCGGATCGAAGGGAAATCCTTCGCCCATATACAAATGGTTGGTGCCCACCAGCCAGGTATCCAGTTTCAACACAGCATTGGTATGAATGCCATATGGATCGGCGGCATCGCCAAACACATACATCACCACCCAATACAATACTAGGATGATACAGGTGATGATTACCGTGGTTCTGGTTTTGAAAAAATACAGCAGTAACGATGCTGCACAATAAGCAAGCGCAATGCGCTGCAACACGCCAAAGATGCGGGTTTCGGATAACGGCGACAATGCAAAATGCCCGTTGTCATCTGTACCTGAAAAAAGGAAACCAATACATTAAAAAACCAAGCAGGAAAATGAGTAACGTTCGTTTAAAAATTTTAGCCAGTACCTTGCTTTGTGGCTGTCCCTGCCATTTTACCATCACAAAACTCATAGCGTTGCCAACGGCAAACATAAACGAGGGAAACACAAGATCGGTAGGTGTAAAGCCATTCCAGCTGCATGCAGCAAGCGGCGCAAAAGTGGTTTCGTAATTGCCCGGCGTATTTACAATGATCATGAAGCAAATGGTAAGTCCACGAAACACATCGAGCGCTAAAAAACGCTGGTTCGGAACAATCGTATCGGCAGACATAAAAAAGAATTATAAAACCAAAATAAATGATAAGTCGTCATGTAATTGCAGAAAGCTTAATGATAAATCTTCTTTGTATAACAAAAAAGCCCCTGTTAGCAGGGGCTTTTACATATATAAAAACTTTAGAAAGCATATTTGTTTTCAGCAATCATTTTATCGGCAATTCGGCGGCGGGCATCTTTTGTATTAAAAGGCTCCACTTTGGTAAAGCGTTTTAAACCCATGTGCATCATGCGCAGCTCATCGCCTTCCGCAAAACTGTTGATCGCGTCTTTACCGGCTTTGTTTATTCTATCGGCAGCGTCATATAAAAAAGTTCGGGCAATATCTGCCTGTAAGGAAACAGCTTCTTCCCCTCTTATGTCAGCGAAGTTTCATGACGCGCAACAAAGCACTTTCTGCCATGTACGTATGTATTGCCATGTCGGCAATGTTCATCAGCACTTCCTGTTCTTTATCCAGCTTCATCATCAGTTTTTGAACGGCTGCACCCGCAACCATCAGGATGGCTTTTTTGAAATTGGCAATGTATTTATTTTCCTTTGCAAAAAACGATTCGTCGTCATTGCTGAAATCGGGAATGCTCATCAGTTCTTTAGAAACGTTGGTAGCCGCAGTCATCAGATCGAGCTTGCCTTTCATGGCGCGTTTCAGCATCATATCCACAATCAGCAGGCGGTTGATTTCGTTGGTGCCTTCAAAGATGCGGTTGATGCGGCTATCCTGGTAAGCGCGGCTGATGATGTATTCAGAACTAAAACCATTGCCACCATGTATCTGCAGACATTCATCAACACAAAAATCAATCGTTTCACTGCCAACCACTTTCATAATGGCGCATTCAATGGCATATTCTTCCGCTGCTCCCAGCATCGCTTTGGCATGCAGGAAGTTCCGGCTTCTAGCAGTTGCTGCTTCTTTTTCATCAATCCATTGGGCTGTGCGGTAAAGACCCGCATTGGGTTACCCATGTTCTGATAGCCATTTCAGCCAGCTTGTGTTTGATGGCGCCAAAGCGCGAAATGGATATTTTAAACTGCTCGCGGTTTTAGCATATTGTACCGCCGATATCGGTTACATAGATGGAAGCTGCCGCCACTGCAGGCAGCACCCAACTTCAAACGCCCGATGTTTAATATATTGAAGGCAATGATATGACCGCGGCCAATTTCGCCCAGCACATTTTCTGCCGGCACTTTACAATCCTGGAAATACAACTGAACGGTAGAAGAACCTTTGATACCCATCTTGTGTTCTTCTGGTCCGTTGGTAAATCCTTCGTAGCCGCGCTCTACAATGAAATGCGGTAAACTTATCGCCATCAATTTTGGCAAACACGACAAATATATCGGCAAAACCGCCGTTGGTATATCCAGCATTTCTGACCATTGAGCAGGTAATGCGTTCCGTCTTCGCTCAGCTTAGCGGTTGTTTTTGCACTCAAGGGCATCGCTGCCACTGTTGGGTTCAGTAAGTCCATAAGCGCCAATCATTTCGCCGGACGCCAGCTTGCGTAAATATTTTTGTTTTTGTTCTTCTGTACCAAAATATAAAATGGGCAACGTGCCAATGCCGGTATGCGCTGCAAAAGCAACTGCAAATGAAAAACCGGCACCAAGCGCTTCATTGACAACAATGGATGTAACAAAGTCTTTTCCCAGACCACCGTATTCTTCCGGAACCGAAATGCCGAGCATTCCTTGCGCGCCGGCTTTATCCAGCACCTTCTGCATCAGATCCTGGTTCGTGATCATCTATCCGCTCGATATTGGGAAATACTTCTGCAGCGTAAACTGACGGCACATATCCTGCACCATCTGTTGCTCTTCCGTAATGTCTTCGGGAATAAAGGTTTCAGTTGCATCCTGAATCTCTTAACATCCATTCGCCGCCTTTTACAGAATCGGCGTGCGTTGCTTCAACTTTCATAGCTATATTGTATTGTGACTTTGATTAAAACATAAATGGTACTTTATCATAAAAATGTGATGTACAGAAGTACACGGATGATATGGAATTTTAACGACCAACCAAAGATAATCGTATTCAGGTAGGAGGCTTGGAATTTAAGGAAATTTAAACGTTGACAGCCACACCAGCGTAAAAGTATCCAACGTTTTGTAATGCAATGTTAACTCTAACTCAAACAATGATTTAGTAAAACAAATCATTATCACATTTTCTTCGGTATTGATGTGCAGGATTTTAATGTTTTTTTTAAAATCTATGCCGCCCTTTCCCCACCATTTATACACAGCTTCCTTTGCGCTCCAGCATAATGTATACAGTTCATAGGTATCATTGGATTGCACCTTTGGATAACGGCTAATCTGCGTTTGAATTGCATCGCAGTTCAGTTTCACTCAAATATTTATGTTTTACCAGTTCTGTTTTTGGCGAATACAACTCTATGTCGATACCTGTTTGCTCGCAGTTGCTGATGATTGCTGCCGCATAATCGCCGCAATGTGAAATAGAAAAATGAAATCTTCCGGAATGGAGATAAGGTTTCCGGGCTTTGTTAATGATGATTTCCCTGTACGGAAACATGGGAAACAGGAGTGTCAGCAGATAGCGCCCTGCCAGGTGCTGACAGCCGTTTGTGCGCGTGGTGAATGGTGCTGGAAATGTAACTTTTTGCCTGAAAAACGCTTCGTCTTCTTCTATTTTCCAGACAGCCAGTTTGGTATGTTCATTTATATTTTTGGAAAGCAGAAGTGGCAAAACAGGAAATTGAGTGTTTAGTTGGGAGATTTACAATTTATTTGCACCTGTAAATGTAGCCAACATGATTTTATCGGACAAAAGGATATTGGAAGAAATCGCAAAATCGACCATCAAAATTGAACCCTACGACCGCGAAAGTCTTGGCAGCAACAGCTACGACGTGCATCTGGGTAAATGGCTGGCTACGTACCGCGAACATATTCTTGACGCCAAAAAACACAATGAGATAGAATATTTCGAAATACCGGAAGAAGGCTTTGTTTTGTATCCTCATATTTTTTATTTGGGCGCCACGCTGGAATACACCGAAACACATGAACATGTCCCTTTTTTGGAAGGAAAATCATCAACCGGCAGGCTTGGGTATCGACATTCATGCCACGGCAGGCAAAGGCGATGTTGGATTTTGCGGGTACTGGACACTGGAAATTTCAGTAAAGCAACCGGTTCGCATTTACAAAGGCATGCCCATTGGTCAGCTCATTTATTTCCCGGTAGATGGGGAAATAGAAGATAAAATACAACGAGAAAGAAAAACGCGAAATACAGCCGCCAGGTGGAAAAACCGGTAGAAAGCATGATGTGGAAAAACAGCTTTTAAGACTGCAGCTCTTCTTTTTTTTCCATCGTGTTTTCTTCTGCTTCTTCTATCGAATGTGTTGACTTGATGTCCATTTCAGTCTTCGACTTTGCAGACAACAGCGCATAAAACCTTTTGAGTGTTTCCAGTTCTTCGCTGTTCAGTTCTTCCGAACTGATCAGGCGGTTGCTGGCGCCTTTTGCTGAGGCAATCAGTTCGTTCAGTTTCAGGTGAAGTGCCATGGTATCTTTATTTGCCGACTGCTGAATCACAAATACCATCAGGAAAGTAATAATGGTGGTGCCGGTATTAATGACCAGTTGCCAGGTTTCTGAATAATGAAAAAAAGGGCCGGTGACAGCCCAGACGAGCACAACGGCAAAAGCGCCAAGGAATGCAGCCGGGCTGCCGCTTATCTTTGTCACCTTCGATGAAAAGTTTTCGAACCAGCATTTAAACGTGTTCTCTTTTTTATCCATGATCATTGATTTATAAACGTTTAGTAAGGCTAATGCAAATTCTATACTATAACTTAAGCAGTCTATAAATGTATTCACTTTTACGCCGGTTATTGTTCCAGATGAGTGCCGAAACAGCACATTATACTGCCATGAATGCGCTAAAACATGTGCCGCTGGCAAAAAGTATTGCAAAAAACATGTTTCATGACTCCAACCCCGCCTGGCAGAGGAGATTTTGGGTCTTACTTTTCAAAACCCGGTGGGACTTGGTGCCGGGTTTGACAAAAATGCGATGTACCTGGCAGAACTGGAAGCGCTTGGTTTTGGTTTTGTAGAAGCCGGAACCGTAACGCCGCTGCCGCAACCGGGAAATGAACAGCCAAGATTGTTCAGGCTGCCGCAAGACAAAGCCCTCATTAACCGCATGGGCTTTAACAATGACGGAGCGGAAATTGTAAAAAAACGCCTGCTAGCTTGGAAACAAAGAAAACCGTCACCACTGATTGTCGGCTGCAACATTGGTAAAAACAAAATAACCCCCAACGAGGACGCCTGGAAAGATTATAATACCTGCTTCAAGAAACTGCATGATTGTGCAGATTATTTTGTTGTAAATGTGAGCAGCCCCAATACGCCGGGATTGCGTGAGCTGCAGGATAAAGACGCGTTGTATAAAATATTGTCAGAATTGCAAAACATTAATGCAGGACTGGTAGTTAGGAGACCTTTGCTACTGAAAATTGCGCCTGATCTCACCACGGGTCAACTGGATGATATTGTATCACTTGTATTGCAAACAAAACTTGATGGCCTTGTGGCAACCAACACTACCATCAGCCGGGATGAACTAACGACGTCTTCTCGCCTACTTTCCGAAAAGATTGGCGCGGGTGGACTAAGTGGCAAACCATTGCGCAGCAAGTCCACATCTGTCGTTTCCCACCTTTGCCGGCAATTGCCGTCACATATTCCCGTCATTGCAAGTGGCGGCATTTTTACCGGTGCCGATGCCGTGAAAAAATGGACGCCGGCGCAACGCTGGTACAGGTATGGACAGGTTTCATTTACGAAGGTCCCTCTATTGTGAAAAACATTTGCCGCACCTGGCAACAAGTTATTAAGCTGCCGGCGAGATTAGCCTTTATATTTGCTAAATTTAAGCAACATGGAGTATTTGTTTACCGCAGATAGTATCATCAGTTTTTTCATACTGGTTATTCTTGAAATTGTTTTGGGTATCGACAATGTCATATTTGTCAGTATCATCATTAACCGGGCAGAAAAATCGCTTACAAAAAAAGGCAAGTGCGTATCTGGATGGTTGCCGGTATCATTGTTCGTTCTATCCTGCTGTTGGGTCTCAGCTGGTTGTTGACTCAAAAAGGCAATTACATCATTCCTGAAAGCTGGTTTGGAAAGGGTTTCGACCTTGCCAGCCTGGTGATGATTGCAGGCGGTTTGTTTCTTGATCTACAAAACCGTGAAAGGAAATTCATCAAAAACTGGAAGGCGAGCGACGGAACATTAGGATGGCAATGCCAAACCGCTTGCCATTTGGCAAAGCCATTGTTCAAATTATCCTCATTGATATGGTATTTAGTTTCGACAGCATTATCACTGCCGGCGGAACGGCAAAACATCTCGAAATTATGATTGCCGCTGTTGATCGTTGCCATGATCATCATGTTTCTTGTTTTCACCTGCCATTGCCGGATTTATCGAGGTGCATCCCACCATCAAAATGCTGGCGCTTTCCTTCCTGGTAATGATTGGGTTTATTTTGTGGTGGAAGGCTGGAGCAGCGAAGCGGCCGAATCGCTTCACCTAAAAAATTACGTATATTTCGCCATGGCCTTTTCATTCTTGGTTGAATTGCTGAACATGAACCTACGGAAACAAAAGTCGAACCTGTACATCTGCACTAAGGCGAGTAAGCTTCCGGTCTGCATTTGTGGAAATGGTCCGGAGCAATCCGCTCTTAATATTTCCTTTTCAGGTGGCGTTGACAATATGTTAAGGTTCTCTTTACCATTTGCTTGTATCGCTTTAATTTGAACACTTGTATTTAATGTTTGATATGAAGCGATATCTAGAGGTTCATCTTTTTCGGTATTATATCTGTTGTGTAGCCACAGCTGCTCTTTCGCAGCGCATCGATTCGATGCTCGCCATTGTATGCCGACCGCATTTCCGCAGGAGCGCATGCACGTGCACTTCGACAAGCCAGCCTATGCCACCGGCGAAACGATTTGGTTTAAAGCTTACCTGATGGCAGGCATCCTGCCTTCTGAAATCAGCAAAAACTGCTACACCGATTTTTATGATGCCAACGGCAACCTCCTCGCGCATTCCGTTTTTCCGATCGTACAATCTGTCGGCTTCCGGGCAATTTACAGTTCCCGACAGTATCAGGGCAGCGCTGTTCACATCAAAGCGTATACTACGTGGATGCTCAATTTTGATACCGCATTTTTGTTTGAAAAAAACATACCGCTTGCTTCGAAAACAGTATCCAAAACCATCAATAAAATTACTGTAGTTCCCTCGTTGCGTTTTTTCCCGAAGGTGGCGAAGTCGTGGTAGGATTGCCGTGCCGGATAGCCTTCCAGGCAAATGACCAATATGGCAGACCCGTGAAAATCAAAGGCACGGTCGTCAGCAATTTGGGTGCTGTTGTGGATAGCCTGAAGCCCGAACACGACGGGCATGGGCAGTATAAGAATCACCGTACAAAAGTGGCGAAACCTTACACCGCCAAATGGTCTGATGAACAAGGCACGCTGCACCAAACGCCTTTGCCGGCTGCCAAAGCCAGCGGGCGCAACGCTGGAAATCGGCGATGATGAACGGGAAAAAAACATTTGTAATCCGCCGCACGCGAAGATGCTGCCCGACAATCAGAAGCAACTGCACGTTGTAGCTACCATGCACCAGCAACTGGTGTATATGGCAAATGCCAACCTTACAGAAACAACTAGCATTGGCGGCGCCATTCCCACTGCCGAACTGGCCACGGGATTGTTACAAATTACCTTGTTTAGTGCCGACTGGAAGCCGTTGGCAGAACGCATTTGCTTTTGTAAATAACAACGATGCGACTTTCACACCTGAAGTGGGTTTTACAAGCCTTGGGTCTCAATAAAAGAGGAAAAAATACAATCGAAATCAGCATGCCCGATTCGATGACGGGCAATCTTTCTATCGCCGTCACAGACAAAGGCATCGGCACCGACAGCAGCAACAACATTATTGCGCAGCTGTTGACTGGGAGCGAACTGAAAGGCAACTGTTTACGAACCTCAATATTACTTTTCTGACAATAATAATAGCGAAAGCACCGAACGGCACCTCGATCTTGTGATGCTGACCCATGGATGGCGACACTTCAACTGGGAAGCGTTGATGAAATGGTGACCTGCCCGACATCACTTATCCTGCAGAACAGGAATACCTTACTTTTTCAGGAAAAATATTTGGCGCCAACAGCACGCAGATCCGCTCTGCGGGTCAGTTGGTTGCCATCATTGAAGCTAAAGATTCATCGCGGCAGATTGCCAATGTAACGCTTAAAGCCGGATGGTACTTTGAGGACCCATCTATCGTATTGTTCGATTCTACCAAAATCTATTACCAGTTCAACAACAGAGTCGTTTGCCGATATTACCGAAGTTCGGTTTATGAACAATGTGGCGCCGGCACCAAGACATATCAGCCATCGATAAATCACAACTGGTGTCGTCTCGATACCATCGGCAATGCACGACTGCGCTTCCTGGCAAGCGAAAATGCGCGGTTAAACGAATGATGAAAGGAACAACGCTTACAAGGCGTAACGGTAACAACCAAAAGCAATATCAGCCATTGAAAAGCTGGATGAGAAATACGCGAGCGGCTTGTTTCAAAGTGGCGATGCTTACCAGTTTGATCTCACGAACGACATAGTTTCCAACAGCTACCAAAATGTATTCACTTATCTACAGGGAAAAGTTGCCGGGTTGCAGATCAATACCAATCGGCATCAAGTACTATCTTTACCTGGCGTGGAGGCTCGCCGACGGTTTACCTGAACGAAATGCAAACCGATATCAGCCAGTTGAGCGCGATGTCGATGACAGACATTGCCTATATCAAAATATTCCGCCCGCCGTTTATGGGTGGCTTCAATGGCGCGCAACGGCGCTATTGCCGTTTATACCAAGAAAGGTGGCGACCAGCCCGGTAGACAAGGCAAAGGGAATGCCGTTTAAAACGGTAATTGGCTATACGGCTGTGAAACAATTTTATTCGCCAAACTACGGCACCATTGATCAACGCAACGAAGCAGAAGACCTGCGCACCACCTTGTATTGGAACCCTATGATATTGACAACGGCAGAAAACCACCGGGTGAAATTTACCTTTTATAACAATGATGTCACCGATGCATTCCGCATCATCTTGAAGGCATGAGCAAGGATGGCAGGCTGGTGCACATTGAAAAAGTGATTGAGTAAATGTTTACCGGTAGCTAACAGTTAAATACATTTTATTTTTGTGAACAAACCAAGTTACATTGATGAGACAGGTATTTGTTTTAAACAGTTTTATTGTGCATTTAGCTTGTTGTGCTATGATGTCACGTTGCGTATTTGCGCAGCAAAACCATTTTGTTTACATACAGGCAGACAACCAGCAACCTTTTTATGTAAAATACGATGGAAAAAACTACAGTTCTACTTCTATTGGCTACCTGATTTTACCCAAACTTACCAATGGAATTTTACCATACAGATTGGTTTTCCACGAAATTTGTATCCCGAACAAACCTTCAACATTTCGGTGGATGGAAAAGACTATGGTTATGCACTAAAAAATTTTGATAACCGCGGCTGGGGTTTGTTCAATTTTCAAACTACCGACATTGTAATGAATGTAAATGCTGCCGCCGCCAGGGAACTATCAGCAGCGGCACAGCGCCTGCAACCGACAGCACAAACCCATTTGGGAATATGCTGGCAGATGCCATCAACGATTCTACATTGAACAATCAGCGGGCAACTGAAGTAACGGCAAAAAAAAACCTGCTCCGGCTGCAGACAGTAATCACAAACAAAACAGAAAACCCTGCAGAAACCAAAGATCCGCTACACTGCACAGAATACAGAAATGGCAAGCGAAAACAAACCGGCACAACCGGAAGTGAAATAGCCACCGACAGCTCAGCGCGCGAAAGCAGCTGAAACAATTACTTCAAAAGTAGAAACAGTCAAAGCGGATGGCATTGTAAAATCTTCTGAAGAGCAGGACAGGAACGGCACTCATTTACCTTTCTTGATCAAATCAGTCACGATACCATTCATGCATTTATACCTATCAAAGATGCACTCAGTAAAAGTCTGAAGAAGCTCCAAAACTATTAGTGTAGAAGAAAAAGCTGCCATTTCGGATACTGCAAAAGGCAAAATAGACAATCCATTTTTTGAAAACCATGGAGATACGGCCATCTCAACCAAGTGGCTATCATGCCGGATACACCCGGCACGCCACACACAGAATCCTACAGCGAAAGCCTGGTAAACAATACCTGCCACAAAATGCTGTCGGACGATGACATAGATAAGCTGAAAAAGAAAATTACTTCCGCAAAGCAAACAGGAAGATATTTTACAAACGGTTCGCAAAAGTGTAAAAGCGAAAATGCGTGACAACTGATCAGGTAAAAGACTTGGGCAACCTGTTTTCGTCGGATGAAAACCGGTATCCATTTTACGAATCGATTTACCCGTTTGTGTACGATTATGGGCATTATTCCACGACTGGAAAGCCAGCTCATTGATACGTTTTACAAAAACGCGTTTCAAATCATTATTCGCTAACTGCCATGCAGAGATATTTTCTTGAACTTCGCCTACAAAGGCGCGGCTTATTGCGGATTTCAGAAACAACCGAACGGACGAACAGTACAGTCGGAAATAGAAAAAGCCTTGCACGTGTTGTTCGAAACAACCTACAGAACTTACCGGTTCTTCACGTACCGATGCGGGCGTACATGCCTTGCAAAATTTTTTTCATTTTGATATGCCTCACGAACTGGATGAGCAAAATGTTGTGTATCAGGCTCAATGCGATTTTACCACATGATATTGCGGTATTCAGCCTCACAAAGGTGAGCGACGATGCGCATTGCCGTTTTGCAGCTACTATCGCGCTCCTATGAATATCATATTTACCATAAAAAAAATCCGTTCCTGGTCGACAGGGCTTATTTTTTTCTCCTTACCAGCTCGATCTTGACAGGCTAAACGAAGCTGCAAACCTGCTTTTTGACTATACCGATTACACATCATTTTCAAAACGCAACACACAGGTAAAAACTTTTCATTGTAACATTCAGGAAGCAATTTGGAAAAAAGAAGATGATGAGTTGATTTTTTCATGTTACGGCCAACCGCTTTTTGCGCGGCATGGTGCGCGGGCTTACAGGCACCATGCTGAAAGCAGGACGCGGACAAATTTCTACCAACGATTTTGCGGCGCATCATTGAAGCAAAAGATTGCCGCAGAGCCGATTTTTCGGTGCCGCCGCAGGGCTTGTTTTTAACCACGTGTCGCGTATCCTGAAAGTATTTGGAAAAGCAACGCAGAATCAACCTGATATTTTACCTTTGCGCTCTTAAGAAACACCTATTTAAAATTACGAGCTATGCCATCATTCGACATTGTCAGCAAAGTGGATTTGCAAACATTGGACAACGCCATCAATACTGTAAAAAAAGAAATCAGCAACCGCTTCGATTTCAAAAATTCGCCTGTTGCCATTGATCTGAATAAAAAAGATTACGTGGTGAACATAGAAGTGGAAAGTGATATGAAAATGAAGCAGGTGATAGACGTTATCATTAGCCGCAGCATGAAGCAGGGCATTGATGCAGCGCTTTCAACTTCGATAAAGATGCTTATCCAAGCGGAAAAGTGGTGAAAAAAGAAGTGCCTGTAACCAATGGATTAAAGCAGGACGATGCGAAAAAAATAGTGAAGCCATCAAAGACAGTGGATTGAAAGTGCAGGTGCAGATTATGGATGATGTAGTGCGGGTAACGGGTAAAAAAATTGACGACCTGCAGGATGTAATTGCCTTGCTGAAAGGCGCAAACCTCAATCTTCCGCTGCAATTTATCAATATGAAATCCTAAGTTACATTAGCGTTCTGCAGCGAACATAAGTGATAAGTTTGCAATAGAACTTTGCAGTAATAATACATGTAAAAAGCGAATGAAGAAACAGCAACAGTCAGTTCATTGTTCGTTCATTCGCTTTTTGTGTAGTTTTTCCTATCAGAAAATATTTACAGGAAAACGCGATCGTAAATCAGGCTTTATGCAATTACATGCAGCACATATTTTTCCCTGAAATATTCTCTCTTAAACATTTGCCCGATTTCAAAAACATGTGGACGCGTTCCACTTTCCTGAACTTCCATAGCCAGATCGCCACCTTTCAAACAAAGCAAACCATTGGCAAGCGGCTGTGCATGACCTTTTTTGATAAGAGGTTTGCTCCATCGCCACAAGTCTTTTAACGGTGCTACTGCTCGCGACAACGCATAATCAAATTTCCGGTTTTTGATTTCTTCTACCCTTGTGTGTTGCGTGGTAATATTTTGCAAACCAATGGCTGCTGCCACTTCATTTACAACAGTCAGTTTTTTTGCAATGCTATCCACCAGGTGAAACTGCACTTCCGGAAAAAATATAGCCAGCGGAATACCGGGAAATCCGCCACCGGTACCAATGTCAATGATCGTAGTGCCGGCAGAAAAAGTAGTAATGGCGGCAATGCTCAGCGAGTGCAATACATGCTTTTCATATAACGAATCAATGTCTTTACGGGAGATGACATTGATCTTGCTGTTCCATTCGTTATACACTTCCTGTAATGCAGTTATTGCGTAACCTGCTCGGGCGTAACGTCTTCAAAATAATTAAGAATGGTATCTACATCGATGTGGAAGTAATTGGGTAAGTAAGAAAAGACTGCTAGTGTGTGCAGCAAGTCTTTATTGAAAAATGAAATTGAATTCTATAGGTGCCAACCATAAACACGCTGCGATTTCTTTTACCAGAAAGGTAACCGCACTGGATATAGCGAATTTACATATTGCCTTCTACCCTTTCATCTTCCGCATTGGCAAGTACGCGATAGCTCATCCGTTTTAACGGGTTGCTGTGTGTTTCTTCGTAAATCAATGCGGCGGCGAATGATATCGATGCAATGAAACGTAGCCGACAACATGGAAGACGCATCTGCCATTGCCTTTGCCGGCAATATCGAAAGCTGTTCCATGGTCGGGGCTGGTACGCACAGACTGGTAAACCGGCAGTATAATTAACCGTGTTGCCCAAGCGCCAGCGACTTGAAAGGAATCAAACCCTGGTCGTGATACATAGCAAGTACCGCGTCGAATTTGTCGTACGTGCCGCGTGCAAAAAATGCATCGGCACTGTAAGGTCCATACGCCAGCATATTGTTTTGCTTTGCATCTTTAACGGCAGGTTTTATGATGGTCTTCTTCTTCACTGCCAATCAAGCCTTCATCGCCTGCATGTGGATTTAAACCCAGCACAGCAATCTTGGGCTTGTTGATGTCGAAATCTTTTTGCAGGCTGTGATTCAGGATTTTCAGCTTGCGCATGATGTTTTCCTTTGGTAATGTGCTGCGCTACTTCGGCTATGGGCACATGCTCGGTTACAAGTGCTACACGCATGTTGTCGGCAGCCATCAGCATCACCACGTCTTCGGCTGCAAATACGGCTTTCAGGTAAGGTGTATGACCGCTGTAATGTAAACTCTTCGCTTTGTATATTTTTTTTATGGATAGGCGCAGTTACCAATCCCTGGATATGCCCGTCTTTTAATGCTTGTGTGGCCTGCTTCAACGAATGCCATGCATATTTGCCACCGGTTTCATTTAGTTGCCCGGGTTCAATCTGCATCTCCTCTTCCCAGCATGTCATCACGCAAATTTGCTTTTGCGGCAGTCTCACAAATTCTTTGATCATCTGGAAATTGATATTGGTGTCAGGAATGGATTTTTTATAAAACTACATGCTTTTCTGGCTGGCAAACACAACAGGAATGCACATTTCAAGGATGCGGGTATCGCTAAGTGTTTTGATGATGATCTCCAGCCCGATACCGTTTAGATCGCCGCTCGAAAAACCGATGATGGGTTTTTGCAATTCCATACTCATGTGTTGTATTTAACGCCAAAGATAGGAAATGATGCAGCCAATGCGTCAAGCAGAAACAGGGAATTACAACCACAGGCAATTTGCAAACAGGAAATAACAAATTACTCTGCACATAATTGTATAATTATCGAAGTAGTTTGTAGCGCAACAACCAGAAAACAGAAGAATCATGTTCTCAAACCTTATGAGTATGAAAGATACAGAATGATAATGATCAACAAGTCATAGCCATCCAAACAAAGTCGAGCGTATGTTGTTATACATTTGCCGGATGACATTGCTGGAACGCGACAAACATTTTATCTGGCATCCGTTTACACCTCAAAAAAATATGCCTTCACCCCTTGCCATTACGCATGGCAAAGGCACACTGTTGTTCGATGAAAACGGGCGAATTTATAGATGCCATCAGCAGCTGGTGGGTTACCATTCATGGTCATGCGCATCCCTACATTGCGGAACGCTTGTACGGGCAGGCATTGACAGCTGGAGCAGGTGATTTTTGCTGGCTTTACCCATCGAGCCGGCAGTATCATTGGCCGAACAGCTCATCGCAGTATTTACCCTCTCATTTTGCCAAAATATTTTATAGCGACAATGGTTCTACTTCCACGGAAGTGGCGATTGAAAATGGCCATTCAATATTGGTGGAATGGACAGCCGGCAAAAGAAGCAAATACCGCGAACAAAACTAAAGATACTTGCTTTACGCAATTCGTATCACGGCGATACGTTTGGTGCAATGAGCGTAAGCGACAGAAGCGTGTTTACACTCGCTTTTCACGAATTGTTGTTTGATGTATTGTTTATAGACACGCCTGACGAAAACAACATTGAAGATATCAAACAAGCCATTGAACCGCATGCCGATGATATCGCTGCGTTTATCTACGAACCATTGGTGCAGGGCGCAGGCGGGATGAAAATGTATGAAGCACGTTGGATGAACAAATTGCTCAGTATGTTCAGCAACACAATATTATCTGCATTGCCGATGAAGTCATGACGGGATTTGGAAGAACGGGTCAAATTGTTTGCCAGCGAATACATGCAGGCACAGCCCGATATCATTTGCCTGAGCAAAGGATTAACCGGCGGCACAATGGCATTGGGCGTAACCGCCTGCTCACAGAAAATTTATGATGCTTATGTAAATGACGACAAGCTGAAAACCTTTTTTCACGGTCATTCCTTTACTGCCAATCCGCTGGCATGTACGGCAGCATTGGCAAGCCTTGATTTGTGGGAAGAGAACAACTGCTTCTGAAAAAATATGAGTGGATTACAGCGCAGCATGTCTTATTTGATAACGGCTTTAAGTCCAAAAATACCTCAGGAATATCCGTGCGCTGCGGCACCATTGCCGCGTTCGAAATCAGCGAAGGAAAAGATGAATATCTGAACGACATCAGTACCATGTATTACCAACGCGATGCCTGGAAGAAGGCATGTACCTGCGCCCGCTTGGCAACACGGTTTATCATCATGCCGCCATATTGCATTACAGATAAACGAATTGCAAAAAGTGTATGATGTTATTGATGAACTTGTAAATCTAATGCACTGCGCTTCTGTGAGGGCTTTCAGGTTGTCGAGGCTGTGCTCCATAAATGGTCCTATAATTTTGTCGTTGGCGATTGTGGACAGTCGTTCCCAGGGATACCATTTTACGTGTTGTTCAAAATACCAGTTCGAGGTTGGTACTGTGCATCCGGTTCAGCATACAATTGAAATACACCCGCTGCTGCTTGCCACGACCGGTTTTCCCAAAGGCTTACTACTGTATGATCCGATAGCTTTGCACAGATGCTCACTTCCTGCCCGCCTATGATGCGCCGCATTGTTTCCGTTTGCTGAAGAATCGGCGTGATATTTTCATGTATTCGCACCCTGCAGCCAGGCTTTCCATTCATGAATGTCGCGACAGATAATGATACACAGAATCGTAAGGTGCCTGTAATGGTAATAGTTCCGTGTAACACGCACGGTCGATGGCAACAACAAACCAATAGCAGTAATGATGATAAACAAAACGACGAAACTGATGATGCGCAAGTTTTATAAACTTCATTCAATGAGTAAAAAATTATGAATAACTCAGCAGGCTGATAAAGTTTATTGCACGATTCCATCTAAAAACTGTTTCGTAGATGCATCGATATCCGTACTGTTTTCCATCGCTTTTATATAAGCAGTGCCAATGATTGCACCATTGGCATATCGGCAGGCTGATTGGAATGTTGTTTGTCTTTGATACCAAATCCCACCAATACCGGGTTTTTCAGATTCATATGTTGCAGGCGTTGCAAATAATGTTCTACTTCCGTAAAATCTTTATCGCTGCCGGTAATGGAAGAAGAAGACACGGCATATAAAAAACCGGTGCTTAAAGCATCCAGCCGCCGGATGCGCTCTTCAGATGTTTCAGGCGTAACGAGAAAAATAAAATCCAGACCGTACCTGTTTGATGATTTCGTCCATAAATGGTTTCAAATTCATGCTCCGGAAGATCGGGCAAAATCAGACCGTCAACAGGCAATTCGGCAGCATGCTGGCAAAATTTTTCAAATCCATATTGCAAAACCGGGTTCATATACCCCATTAATATCACCGGAACACGAATGGCATCATTTCGGGTCTGGGCGTGTTGCGAAAATCTTTTAATTGGTGCAAACAGTTTTCGATGGTCATTCCATTTTGCAAGGCAATACCGTTGCTTGCCTGTATAGCAGGACCATCTGCCAGCGGATCGCTGTAGGGCATGCCTAGTTCTATAATGTCGGCGCCATTGTCCTGCAAGGCTTTCATCACTTCTAACGTACTGTCGAGCTTTGGATATCCGGCTGTGCAATACACATTGAGAACCTTGGATTGTTTATGTTGAAATAATGATTGATAAGACTCATGACAACAGAAAATTTAAAAATAAAAAAGTCTGCCCGTCTTACTACTGTCCCATTGCCTTCATATAGGTAGCCAAGATCTTTGTCGCCACGCCCGCTCAGGCACATGATAACTACATCTTTCGGTCTCAATTTCAACTGGTCTAAAGCACACAGGGCATGAGCACTTTCGAGCGCAGGGATAATACCTTCGAGTTTGGCAAGGGTAAAACCTGCTTCCAGCGATTCTCGTCGGTTGCACTCAGAAAATGTAGCACGACCGGAAGTGTACAGGTGCGCATGCATGGGACCGATGCCCGGGTAATCAAGACCTGCCGAAATGCTGTGCGGCTCTACCACCTGCCCGTCTGCGGTTTGCATTACGAGGCTTTTGCTGCCGTGCAAAACACCGGGCTTGCCAAGCTGCGTAGTAGCCGCGCTCATACCGCTGTTGATGCCGCAACCGGCGGCTTCTACCGCAACAATTTTCACACTGTCTTCGTCAAGAAAATGATAAAAGGCACCCGCAGCATTGCTGCCACCGCCCACGCAGGCAACCACATGCGTAGGCAATTCGCTGCCGGTGTGCTCCTTTAACTGCCAGCGTATTTCCTCGCTGATGATGCTTTGAAAACGCGCCACCATATCGGGATAAGGATGCGGTCCTACCACGCTGCCAATTACATAATGCGTATCGAGCGGATCGTTTATCCAGCGCGCGGATGGCTTCGTTGGTAGCGTCTTTCAATGTTTTGCTGCCGCTCGTGGCAGGAATAACTGTTGCGCCCAGCATTTTCATGCGGGCTACGTTGGGTGCCTGCCGCTCAATATCCACTTCGCCCATATACACCACGCATTCGATTCCTTTAAGTGCGCAAACGGTGGCTGTAGCTACGCCATGCTGCCCGGCGCCTGTTTCAGCAATGATGCGCTTTTTACCAAGACGCTGCGCCAGCAACACCTGCCCGATGGCATTGTTGATTTTATGTGCGCCGGTATGGTTGAGATCTTCGCTTTTGAGATAAACGTTGGTATTGTATTTATGGCTGAGGCGCTCTGCAAAAACAATGGTGTTGGTCGGCCTACATAGTCTTTCAGCAACGCATTGAACTCCTGCTGAAAGGCAGGTATCGTACATAATTTCGAGGTAGCGCGATTTGAGTTCTTCCACATTGCGGTGAAGCATTTCGGGAATATAAGCGCCGCCAAAATCGCCATAATATCCAAAGATATTGGGCTGCTTGTAAGTGCCTTTTTGATTGAAGGATGTAATATTTATCATGAATCATGTGTAATTTATATTCAAAATGGGCAACTGATGCGTGCAAAAGAAGTGCGTGCCTGATTATTCGTTGCTTAAACAATCAACTCCAAAAACTTTAAATCAAGCCATCGGTCAAACTTGTAACCGACTTCCCTGAAATGGGCGACTTCTACAAAACCAAACTGCTGGTGCAACTCAATGCTGCCTTCATTTGTCGCATCAATGCCCGCAACAATAGCATGCATTCCCAATTGTCTTTGATGCATCTATCAATGGCTGCATGAGTAGTTTTCCAATGCCATTGCCGCGGCAATCGGCTTTTACGTACACCGAATTTTCGACGGTGAACTTGTATGCCTGCCACGCGCGAAATGGACCAATGGTACTAAAGCCGGCAATCGTTCCGTTTTCCTCTGCTACAAATACCGGGAAACCTTGCTGCTGCTTTGTTTCAAACCACTCGGTGCGCATTTCCAACGTGTGCGGATCGTAGTTGTAAACGGCAGTGGTATTGAGAATCACATCGTTGTATATATCGAGCATGCCGGGAAGGTCTGCTGCTGTGGCTTCGCGGACAAGGATGTCTGCTTTGCCGGAACTATGATTGGTCGTCATTTTCAAATTTTATTTTGTAAATAAAGCTGCCCGGCTGTAAAAGCCCGAAAAAAGAACAAGGCGTACAAGTGAGTGACACAACGATGCCAAACCGGAATTACCCGGCCCGTAACCAAAAACTGTATTTTCATCCGGACAATACAGTGACTGCACCGGCTATATGCTTTTGATTTCACTGATAAATGCTTTCACTTTTTCGATGTCCTTTACGCCTGCGTGATGCTCAAAACGGCTGTTGATATCTACGGCAAACAAATCTTTTGCCACGGGCAACTGCTGAAACTCGTTGATGTTGCCCACATCTTCGGGCGCAATGCCACCACTGAGGAAAAAAGGCTTCCGGAAGTTTTCGTTTTTCAGTACCTGCCAGTCGAATTTTTTGCCTGTTCCGCCATATCCCGCCCTTCGGTATCGAACATATACATATCTGCCGACATCGTAATAATCTTTTATTTTCCACGAAATATTGTCGCCCTCGCTTATACGGAATGCTTTGATAACGGTGATGTACTGCGATATCTTTTCGCAATAGCGCGGCGATTCGTTGCCATGCAATTGCACAAGATACAATCCACAATCATCTACTGTCCGCAGCACGTTATCAATATCGGCATTTACAAACACGCCTACTTTATTGATGTTGCGGAGCTGTTTGATTTCGTTGGCAGGCATACTTTTAAAGGCATATCTCGCCGACGGCGGATAAAAAATAAATCCTGCAAAATCGGCACCTGCTTCGCTAACGGCGATAGCCTGCGATGCTTTGGTGATGCCGCAAACTTTTACTCTCATGTTGTTTTCGCTTTCAATTCTTGTACAAAATCACGGAAAGCAACCGAAGGTTGTGCATGTTTCATAAAGTTCTCACCGATGAGAAATCCTTTGAAACCTGCCTGGCGCAAAGTTAAGATGGTATCTACATTACTGATGCCACTTTCTGCCACTGCAGGTTTATCTGCAGGAATTTTCTCGAACAAAGAGAGTGAAGTCTGAATGTCAACTTCAAATGTTTTCAGATTGCGGTTGTTGACGCCAACCATAGTCACTTCATCGCAAATATGCGCCGAGTTCGGCTTCGTCATGCACTTCGAGCAATACTTCGAGCCCAAGGCTGATAGCTTTTTGCGCAAGGTGTTTTACATCTTCTTTAGACAGGTTGGCAGCAATGAGCAAAATAACATCGGCACCAATGGCTTTGGCTTCGTACAACTGGTATTCGTCAATGATAAAATCTTTGCGGAGAACAGGTGTGCGGACGCTGTTTCTTGCTTTTAATAAATCATCGTTCGTGCCGCCGAAATATTTTTCATCTGTAAGTACAGAAATGCCTGCTGCAAATTCGCTGTAGGCAGATGTAACCGTTACCACATCTGCAGTTGCGTTGATGATGCCTTTGGATGGCGATTTACGTTTGAACTCTGCAATAATGCCCGTAGAATGGCCGGCAAGCAGTGACTGT
The DNA here is from genome assembly GCA_963760045.1 of uncultured Chitinophagaceae bacterium. Classification (GTDB taxonomy): domain Bacteria; phylum Bacteroidota; class Bacteroidia; order Chitinophagales; family Chitinophagaceae; genus Ilyomonas. The sequence goes on along the minus strand of CAVXBN010000024.1, from coordinate 301,322 downwards.
TTCAATGAAAGCGTTGTTCTGTTGAAAAAAGGAAGCTGTTCCCACGCGCTGATGGGAATGAGGCTTTTTTTCTGGCTACTTCCTTGCTTTTGTCAGCTATTATTTTGTCGAGAATGTTCATGGTGTTTTTGCGGTTGCCTGATCAATGTAAAATAAACCCTTCATTGTAAGGTCGATATTAACTCTATGATCTTCTTTTGGTTGATTTGTTTTATTGCAAAGCGATCAATGTTTGCAAGCACTGGTAAGCTTTTCCGCTTTCGAGGCTTTCTACGGCAGCGCCGATAAGCATCGTTGTAAGAAGTATAATTACCTGTGCACGACAACGCCATCGCTGCATTTGCCAGCACCACTGCATTTTGCGCCCACGAGCCTTCGCCTTTTACTATTTTTTCGAAAAGATGCAGCCGCTTCTTCGGGTGTGCTGCCACCATAAATATCTTCCTGCTCTACAGTACGCTTGCCCAACTGTTCGGGCGTATATAAAAATTCACCTTTACGGGTAATTACTTTTGTATCGTTGGTGAGCGATATTTCGTCGTAGCCATCAAGGCTGTGAATGATGGTAAACGCTTTGCCGCTTTGCTGCAAGCAAATAATTGTAAAGCCGTGCCATTTCGAGATTGTAAACACCAACTAACTGGTAAGTAGGCTGTGAAGGATTGACCATCGGTCCGAGCATATTGAAAAAAGTACGCAAGCCCAATATTTTTCCGGATGGGCGCCACTGTTTTAAGTGCCGGATGAAATAAGGGCGCATGCATAAAACATATATTCGCTTTTTCTACTTCCCTCTGCAGCTTGCATTGTCGGACGAAAATCTGTAGCCCAGTTTTTCCATTACATTGCTGGCGCCGCTTACAGATGTAGCGCCATAATTGCCATGTTTCGTTACTTTCTGCCCCGTTCCAGCTACGATAAAACAGGAAAGCGTAGATATGTTGAATGTATTTTTTCCATCGCCACCGGTGCCTACAATGTCGATGGTTTTGTAGTGAACTCATGTCCACTTTTACGCACAGTTCCAGCAAGGCATCCCGAATCCTTTCAGTTCGTCGATAGTGATGCTGCGCATGAGAAATACGGTAACAAAAGCAGTTACTTCCGTATCGTTGTAGTTGCCTTTCGAAATAGCAATCAGCGTTTCTTTTGCCTCTTCGTAAGTAAGCGTTTTGTATTCAAACAGGTATTGTAATAATTTTTTCATTGTAGAAATCCAAATTTAAAGTATGCTGTGGTAATGTAGTGGCTGCTGGTGTGCCAGATTATATTCTCGCAAATTCATTGATGCAATCGGGAAGCTTTTCGTTTATTACTCTTTCAGAACGAAAGGATAAATTTCATTACGCTTCCAGCCAGTTTCTCACTATTTTTTCGCCCATCGGGTGTCAATACGCTTTCCGGGTGAAACTGCACGCCCTGCACATCGTATGTTTTATGCTGCAAACCCATGATGAACCCATTATCATCTTCGGCAGTGATTTCAAGTATCTTCGGGAAACGCTTGCTTTATCTACCACCCACGAATGATAACGACCTATCTCAAGGCACTGGGGCAATCCATCAAACAATGGGCTTTTGATCGAAGACAACTGGCAACTGGTAGCCACGCCATGAAACACGCTCGATAAATTGGTGAGCTTTCCACCAAATGCCTGGCCAATTGCCTGATGCCCCAAACACACGCCAAGTATGCTTTTGCTGGCAGCATATTCTTTTATCAGCGGCAACAACAATCCTGCTTCTTCAGGAATGCCGGGACCCGGTGACAGAATAATTTTATCGTAAGCTGCTACTTTTTCAAGCGGAATTTTATCGTTGCGGTAAACGTCAACCTTTTCGTTCATAATTTTCTCCACGAGGTGAACCAGGTTGTAAGTAAAGGAATCGTAATTATCGAATACTAATATTTTCATTCCATCAAACCCGAAACTGGGTATTTTGTTGATGATGTAAAATGATGCAGATGGTTAACAAATGCTTTCGGCCACTTCAATTGCTTTTTTCAATGCGCCGAGTTTGTTTGTCACTTCCTGCAGTTCGTTTTGCGGATTGCTGGCTGCCACAATGCCGCCGCCTGCCTGGTAGTTCGAGCGTATTTTGCTTGCTTAAAAACGTACGGATCATGATTGCCTGGTTGAACGAACCATCAAAGCCTGCAAAGCCGATACAACCGCCGTAATAACTTCTTGCCGTGGATTCATAGTGTCTATCAGTTCCATCGCTTTAAATTTTGGCGCTCCGCTCAATGTGCCTGCGGGAAAAGTAGCGGACAACAGCATAAAAGGATTGGTGCCTTCCTTTACCCTGCCACTCACTTCGCTCACAAGATGAATAACGTGCGAATAATACTGAACCTGCTTGTAAAAATTCACTTTTACATCGTCGCAATTACGGCTCAGATCGTTGCGTGCAAGATCTACGAGCATTGTATGTTCCGCATTTTCTTTTGCATCCGCCAGCAATGCTTCTGTGAGCTTTTTATCTTCTGCTTCAGAACCGGTACGTTTGGAAGTGCCAGCAATGGGGTGGATAATGGCTCTTCCATTTTTTACAATCAGTGCCGATTCGGGACTGCTGCCCATGAGTTTATAATCGCCGTAATCGAAATAAAACAGGTAAGGTGATGGATTGATGCTGCGCAGCGCGCGATACACATTGAACTCGTCGCCGCTAAATGTTTGCTGAAAGCGACGGCTCAAAACAATCTGGAATACATCGCCACGCAGGCAACTTTGGATGCCTTTGTTCACCATGTCGATATGCTCGCTGTCTGTCATGTTAGACGTTTCGGCAGATGCTACTTTAAAGGGAAACTGAGGCACATCTTTGTTGCGGATCAGCGATTCTACCATATCAATCTCAGAAGGCAACCCATGGATCACATTTTCGCAGAGAAACATTTCGCTTTTGAAATGATTGATGGCAATTACATATTGATACAAGCGGTAACGCATAAGTGGGATGGCAGGCAGTTTGCTCTCTTGAGCTGAGTTTCACCGTTTCAAAAAACTGAACGGCATCAAAGGTTGTATATCCATATAACCCCTGCGCAATTTTCGCCGTTTTTTCGAGCGCGGGTTCTGCCTCAAACTGCTGCATAAAATCCCACACAATATTGGGAACATCCTGCATGCTTTGCAACGGCTTGCTTTTGGGGCTGCTGTCCGGGGTATTTAAATTCGATTTCTTTGTAATTGCTGATTTCTATGCCGGCAATGGCATTGATACAAATAAAGAATGGCTGTTTTCGGCCGCATTGGAATCGGCGCTTTCCAGCAAAATGGTATCTCTGAAACGGTCGCGCAGCCGGAGGTAAATGCCTACGGGTGTAAACACATCAGACAATAATTTTTTGTACTTCGTTTCTATGTGTATTTTCTTCATTTTTTACAGAAGGCTTTTGTACTATGTGCTATTCTTTCCGGCTCTTTGCTTCAGGCTCTTCCTGCTTTGCAACAATAAAGCTGGCTGATACATTTCTCTTTGTGATGACTGCGCAAACTAAGGTCATAAAAAAGCCCCGACAAGGTTGTCGAGGCATTCTAATATAAGAATAACGTATTGGCACATGCCGCTACAAGCCCCGACTGAGGATTGTATGCCACCACCAATTGTTATTTTTTATTTGCTTTGTCATTTGCTGCGCGAATATAGAAACAGAAACCGTAATGAGTGTAAAATTATTTTTCTGTTGTCCCAGTTGCTCTTTTATTTGAGGCTCGACTTGTGCTGCTTTTCGGTTTTATCTCGTTTTCACTTTTTCATGAAAATTTTCGGGAAGACCGGTTTCATATCCAAATACATTTCCATCTTCATAATCACCACAATCCTTTACCCATTGCGATAAAAATTTTTCATCGTTTTCATTCTGGCTCACACCCAAAAAATAACCAATTAAGATGCCGGTAAACAACCCTGCCAGCACGCCCCCTGCTATTTTTTTTGTTTGATAGTTCATATACTGCTTACATTTTTTTACAGTTTCCATTTAGGATAAATATCGTGTTGTATAAAATTAATCAAAAACCATACAATAAAATCATGAATGATCTTTTTAACAACAACCTGCTTGCAAAACAATTTTGTGTTTACTGTTTCACGACGTAAATACCAAACTTTCATGGTATGGTTACTGCTTATATGGCTTACAATTGAGGTCAATACCTACGCATCATCCGCAGCACCCGATTTTATTGGTGTTTGCACCAAAATAGAACTTCTGCCTGTTGATTCGTAAGCGTGATGATTGCCTTGTGTATAGGTCATCGTTACATCTTCAATCTTCGTTTTGGAATGATTTTATGTGAATGCTTAATCATAAACCTATATTCTATGAAAGCACTTGTGTTTCACAAACCAAAAACGGTAAGTGTAGATACCGTTCCCGATCCAATTATTCAGGTCCTACAGATGCCATTATTAAAGTAACATCCACCGCTATTTGCGGCAGCGACCTGCACATTTACAATGGCATGATTCCGCAACCTAAACCTATGACACTTGGTCATGAGTTTATGGGTGAAGTGGTGGAAATTGGCACAGGTGTTACCAATTTAAAAAAAGGCGACCGCGTGGTTGTACCCTTTCCTATTGCCTGCGGACAATGCTGGTTTTGCACGCATCAGTTGCACGACCATTGCGAAAATTCGAATGACAATTATGGACCTGAAGGCGGGTTGGTGAAAGAAAAAGGAGGTGCGCTCTTTGGCTACACGCGATTTATATGGTGGTTATGATGGCGGACAAGCCGAATATGTACGTGTGCCCTATGCCAACGTAGGACCACGCAAAGTGCCCGAAGGTTTGTCAGATGAAGAAGTCTTGTTTCTCACAGATATCTGGCCAACAGGCTATTCCGGCATTGAATGGGCAAATATGAAAGGTGGCGAAACGGTGGCTGTATTTGGTTGCGGACCTGTAGGTTTGATGGCGCAAAAAGCAGCGTGGATAAAAGGCGCAAGTCGCGTAATAGCGCTGGATGTGGAAGACTACCGCCTTGAAAAAGCAAAAATGCTTAACAATGTAGAAGTCATTAATGCAAATGACGATGATGCCATTGAAAAAATACGATCGATGACAAACGGGCGTGGTGCCGATGTGGTGATTGATGCAGTAGGAATGGAAGCCGACCGCTCGTTGCTCGATAAGGCTGCAACAATTATCCGTGCGGAAAAAGGCAGCAATCAACGCATTGAAAATGGCAGCCAGCGCTGTGCGGCGTGGTGGCATCATTATCGTTGCTGGGTGTGTATGGATATAATTACGATAATTTCCCGATAGCGCAGATGTTTGACAAAGGTATATACGCTGCGAATGGGTCAAGCCTGGGCTCATGAACTGATCGACCACTTGCTTGATCTGGTAGCACAGAAAAAAGTGGTACTGAATGACATTATTACGCACAAACTTGCCTCTTTCAGAAGCACCTCATGGCTATGAAATATTCAACGATAAAAAAGATGATTGTGTGAAGGTTGTACTTCAGCCTTTTGCATAGCAAATATCTACCGTAAAAGAAAAAGGGAAACATACTATGTTTCCCTTTTTTAGTGCAATTAACTGCTATAAATCTATTTTACTGAATTGATCAATGCAGTAAAGCTGGCTGGCTCATTCATAGCCATATCCGCTAATACTTTACGGTTCAATTCAATTCCTTTTTTGTTCAGTTTATCAATGAACTGGCTGTACGTCATGCCTTCCTGGCGCACGGCTGCGTTGATACGGGCAATCCAAAGCTGGCGGTATTCGCGCTTTTTCAGTTTGCGACCTACATAGCTGTAGGTCATCCCTTTTTCAACAATATTTTTGGCAACGGTATAAACGTTTTTACGCTTACCGTAATAGCCTTTGGCTTGCTCTAAAATTCTTTTTCTTCTTGCCCTTGATGCTACTGCATTTACTGAACGTGGCATAGTGAGTTATTTAATATTTCAGATCAGAATATTGGTATTCTAATCTAAACGAATGATGATAAATGATGTTATGAATAAATTGTCCCTGTTTTGAGTTCAGGTGGATATGCTTATTTCAAACGAAGCAGGCGCATCACAAAATCTTTGTTGGCCGCACCTACCAGACCTTTTTGACGCATTGCTCGTTTGCGCTTGGTAGATTTTTTGGTAAGAATGTGACGTTTGAAGGCTTTCTGGAAAGTGATTTCGCCGGTACCTGTAACTTTAAAACGCTTCTTTGCGCTTGAGTTTGTTTTTACTTTTGGCATGTTAATAATCTGATTAAGATTACACCCTGCTGGTGATCCCGAACAGACGGGATACTTGTTGAACCTTACGGGTAATAAACCTGTTTTTTAAAACAGGGCTGCAAAGGTATGGATTTGAAATGAATAAGCAAGAGATAAGAAAACGACTATTTCGATTGAATTGTTATTTCTGATCAGTCAACTTTTGGATGCATAATTGACTAAAAGTCAGTCATTGAACAAATAGATCGCACTTTTACTTAGGCTAAAAATGCTTTCTCAACGGCTTGTAGAGTTTTTATAATGAGTTTTTCTGCCGTGTTCCATAATTGGCTTACAGAATCAAACAACACTTTCATCATGTCCGGCGCGCTTCCTGGTAATAGGTGAAGCTGTTGTAAAATGTAGCTTTTGTGATTTTGTGTTTTGTAAAAGTGGTGTTGTAGAGCGAAGTAGCTTCCATGCGCAATGAATCTTTTTGCATTGGGAAATTTCGTATTAGCTGTTTGGTCCGCCATTTCCATATCCCACACCACCAGCTTCATTTTGTTTAGAGGCAAAATATCAGGCGGCATTTGCTCCGTCTTTCTGCAGGAAACAAACAATAACAGGATAACAATACAATAAAGCTACAATTTTTGTCATTTGAGTTCGGTGCGGTATTTATCTGCGTTAGATGGATCAACCTGCGATAGTACATTGACAGCACGTGCCCGCATATCAGGCGGTGCTTTTTTGAATATTCCTGATAATTCGCTGTATTTGCTTTGCATAAAAAACTGCAACACCATGGTATTTGGATTTTCGCGGTTGAAGGTCTGCAATTGCGTTAGTGTAGACAGCATGCTTTCGCGCGCTGCCGTTGGGTCTTCATACATTTTATCCAAGCCTTCGCGATAATATTTGTAAATGATATCGTTGATCAGGTTATACCGTGCATTCACCATATTATAAGCAAGCCAGTAGCGGTTTCGCTGACCGTCAAACGCTTTCCACCCGCTTATGTTGCGACCTTCGGGCGCGTTGTTCACAATGTTTTGCGCCTGTATAAAATAAGCATTGCCTCCTTTGGGTGAAAATGAATCGTAATCAAAACCGAGAATAACATAAACGTAATACGCAAAAGTAGCCGTAAGTTGGCGGAAAGCGGCGTCGTTGCCCGCCACGCGGTTTTCATTAAATTCTACTGGCTGATATTCAAGATACTTAAAGGTCAGGTCAGCATCCTGGAAATTGATAATCGGCGATTTGTAAGCCGAATTGTATACCGGTCGTGCCGCCTGTATGGTGAGTGTGGCTTTAAAAATATTATGGTCAGGAGATTCAGTAATGTTGAGCAGAAAATTACATTCTATTTTTTCCTGTGCCGAAAATTCTTCATCTGTCCATTTCCGGTTGTTCAGCAGGTTGGTAAGTTGTGTTGCCAGCGTAATAAACCGCTGTTTGTTTGTCGATGTCGGCAACTGCTGCGTAAGTACCGTCACTTTTGCCTTTAGTTCCTGCGCCTGCATTGCCGGCACAAAAAAGGCAATACAGCACAATGACAACACTAATGTTAAACGCCCATTTCTTTACTAACAACATCAATATAAATTTTGCAATTTCTGTTTTTGAGGCCAGACCGGATTCATACTCTTGCCCGGCTTTGCCAAAGATGGTTACCTTATTGGTATCAAACCCAAAAGTAGCTTTCTCGTCGCGCATCGAATTGAGAACGATAAAATCTGCCTGTTTAGTTTGCAGCTTTTCTTATAGCAAACTCCTTTTCGTTGTGTGTTTCCAGCGCAAACCCTACGAGCACCTGGTTGTCTTTTTTCATACTACCCAGGGTGCGCAAAATATCTTTTGTTTTTGACAGGGAAAGGTTAAGTTCACCATCTGCTTTTTTTATTTTCTCCGAAGCTGTTACTGTTGGTGTATAATCAGCAACGGCGGCAGATAGTATCGCCATATCCTGATGCGCAAAGCAATCGATACAAGCGTCATACATTTGTGCAGCCGTCGTTACGCGATGTAAATTTACACCCGCTGGCGGCGCAATGTGCACAGGTCCTGATATCAGTGTGACAATGGCACCACGCGCTGCCAGTTCGCCTGCCAGTGCATAGCCCATTTTGCCCGAAGAATGATTGGCTATGAAACGAACAGGGTCGATAGGTTCGTATGTGGGTCCCGCGGTTACCAGAACTTGTTTGTTTTCCAACTCGCCTGTTTTTGGCTGAAAAACAAGTTCAGGTGCTGCATAATTTCTTCCGGTTCTGCCATCCGCCCTTCTCCCCTAAGCCCGCTGGCAAGCTCGCCATTTCCCACGTTCAGCACTAAATTGCCATAAGATTGCAGTGCCTGTAATATTCTTTTTCGTGGCGGGGTGGTGCCACATATCTTCGTCCATTGCAGGCGCAGCCATTACAGGACAGGTAGCAGATAGATATACAGCAAGTAACAGGTTGTCGCAAGCCCCGGCAGCCATTTTGCTCAGCGTATTGCAACTTAGGGGTGCTATCAGCATAATATCTGCCCAACGTCCCAGTTCCACATGATTTGCCCAAGTATCTTCTTCAAACATGTCCGTAAAGACCTTGTTTTTGGACAAGGTAGACAGCACAAGAGGCGACACAAAACTTTTGGCGGCAGGCGTGAGCAACACTTTCACTTCAGCGCCTTCTTTCACCAACAAGCGCACGAGGCTGATAGCTTTGTAAGCCGCAATGCTGCCGCATATGGCGACCAGTATTTTTTTGTTTGTCAACAAAGTGAAATTTAATTAAAACGCCCCGGTTTTCCCCAAAACGTTATGAATGAATAGGAACAGACTTTCCTGTCTCTTGAATCTAAACAACAACATTAAGCAAATCATAATTCATGGAAAGCTCGCTTCCCTGATGGTGATGTTATTATTTTGAATACTAAGTCATCTCACTGTGCCCATTAGTGGCGCTATCGCAGGAGCACAACCGTTCCCTTGCGGAAGAGCGGCTTGTCGAGATAATCTACGGCGCTCGCTTCGTAAACATAGGTGCCCGGAGGTTGCCGTGCGCCTTTGAACAATCCATCCCAGCCATTGCCGATAACATTGGTTGAATACATAAGCTGCCCCCAACGATTGTATACACTAAAATTGATAAACCGTTTTACCCCGGCTACAATGGGTTTCAACACATCGTTCCTGCCATCATTATCGGGTGTAAAGGCAGACGGGATAAAGATGTCGGGCAATGATTTGAATTGATAAACAGTAATAGAATCGAAAGAACTACAACCTTCAGGTGTAGATCCTCTCACCTGGTAACTGATTTGTTCAATGTTTGACGGCAGCGTTACAATTGGATTTGCCAATAAATTATTGTTCATGCCAATAGATGGTGACCAGAAATAACTGATAGCTCCGGTTGCCTGCAGCTGCAGAGGCTGACCTGCCACTATGGTGGTATCGTTTCCTGCAAATACACGCAGGGGTTGTATCACGATAATGACAACGGAATCGCTCACCGGCTTTGGGCATCCTCCTATCGAGGTATCGCGGGCGATAAAATAGTAAGTGGTTGTTTCCTGCGGACCGGCGACAGGTGTGAGCGTGTTGGCATTTAACAAGGAACTAACCGGCGACCAGCTAAAGGAATTTCCGGTGAACGTTGCCTGCAAATGAGTGGTGGTTCCAAAACAAATAGACTTATCCAAACCGGCATTGGCTACGGGGTAAGGCGTTGTATAGAATGGTGATATCGTCTTCGGCAAGACAGCCTCCTATTCCCGATTGCAAATGATAGGTAGTTGTGGCAAGCGGCGTTGCATATGGATTGGCAACCGTACTGTCGCTGAGAGTAGCTGACGGCGACCACCGGAAAAACAAACCGTTTGTCACAGGCTGCAACTGCACGGTATCTGTCAAGCAAATGAGTGTGTCGTTACCGATAGAGAGTGATACTTCATCTATCACATTTACTTTCACCGAATCTGTATTTTCACACCCGTTGCCATCATCTGCTTTCACATAATAGGTAATGGTATTGCGGGGATAAACTATAGGGTTGTTTGAATTTTCATTCCTGATATTTATCACCGGTGTCCATGTGAAATTAGTAGCAGCGTTGCCGGTTGTAGCGGATAGCTGCAACTCGTCGTTTCTGCAGATCAGCGTATCACGAAAGGGTAATGCTACCACAGGTTTTTCAAAAACCGATACCTCTTTTGTAATCGTATCTGCGCAACCCTTGGTATTGGTTACAATCAGCTTTGCCATCATTGTACCCACCTGGCTGTAGAGGTAACCCGGCGGATTTTGCACATTCGACGTGTCGGCAAAGGTTGACTGATCGCCAAAATCCCAATGCCAGCTATCCACATTTCCGTAAGCTGTAGTGCTGCTATCTGTGAACAAATAAGCGTTTTCAAGACAACTCCCGGTAACGGAAAAGTTTGCATCAAAGCCGGGAAATACATTCAAAACCGTGTTTGCGCTGTCGACACATCCCTGCGAATTTCTAACTACCAGCTTTATGTTGTATTGCCCGGGTTTTGGAAACGTGACTGTTGGGGTTGGCTCGTTAGACATCGTGTCTTTAAAACCGAAAGTCCATGTATAATCATTGATATTGGAAGCCAACGACTCATTGGCAAAAGTATACACAAGCCCTTCACAGGTGGCATAAGATGGTTTTAGCTGCGCGCCGGTAAGCTGGCAGTTAGCTACAGTAAAGTGAATTTCTTTTCTTGTGTTGGCAATGGCCGATCCGTTCCTGTATTCTGTGATGCACACAGCGATAACATAATCACCTGCCTTTGGTGGCGCCGTTCCGGAGATAATGCCTGTTTTGGAATCGATTGTTACCAACGCTCCCAATGGTGAGGTGCCGCTATAGGGCGCAGCATATGTGAGCGTACGGAATGGCGGATTGGAAGGTGGGTTTGGCTGGTTTCCCTGTGGTGTATTCGAATTATCACCTCCAATGAGACCGGAACAAAAACTATATACCAGTGAATCATTGTCTTTGGAATCGGTAGCAGAAAAATTGAGTGTAAAAGGAGAATTGATACAGATGACAGATAAATCATTTGGCCTGAATAAAGGACTGTTGTTGTTCCTGACCACTTTGCCATCTACAACGCCGGGTATGGTGATGCTGTAGGTAATACCCGCATCCTGCGAACTGACAAGATTGACAATATTTTCAATCCGGCAACATCGCTGCACACCGAGGATGTACCCTGCATCGATATCGGGCAGATCAATGATGGTTACATACGTGTCGATCCGGTAACAAAGTGAAGGCGGATTGCTGATACAGGCATCATAGTTTGTCTTGTCTTCATATCTGTAATCGGTATGGTTGATAGTAACAACGGTATCCAAGAAATTGGTACGGGCATCAAAAAAACCTACATACACCTGTTCGTCTATCTGCCCGCCTTCGGAAGTGCATAGCAAATATTGATTGACGGTGATACGATACTTGGTGGTATTGGGAGCCGATCCGGCACCGAGGTAATCGTAATAGATCCATCCGCCTTTCAAATGCCTAGAAAAAGCAACAGATGCGCAAAGGAATAAAACAACGGCGAATAAAAATTTCTTATACATGTTCTTTAAGTACCTCGAAGTCTGATAACGTTTTGAGAGTATAGGTTAGTATCAAAATCAACCAGCTGATCATATAGAAACTAGCCTGCAATGAATGTAGGAATCCATTTTCAAAAACCTGCTGAAACATTTTCCGAGAATGGTTTAATTTTAAAAACACAGCAGGAATGCCTTATTTATTTACTATATCTTTTAAAAAGTCTGCTATAAACCCGTTGACTTCCGTTGCTGCTTCCCACATGCCCATATGACCTACATGTTCCAGAATATGAATGTAAGATAGTGCCGGTAAGTGTACCTGCTTCAGCAAGTCGGGCAACGGCGCAGCATTGTCTTCTTCTCCGATAATGAACAATACAGGCAACCCGCTTGATTCCAGTACCGCAGTTTTATCTTCGCGGAGCATCATAGCTTTATAATATTGCGGCAACGCTTGTACAGAAAAATCTTTTCCCTTTTCAACTAATGAGTCTATTTCTGCCTGATGTGTTGCTTTGTAATCTTTAGAAAACAGGTTGGGTGTTGTTGTTTTTACAAAAGCATAGCTGCCATATTCCTGCAAGGCAGATATACCTTTAATACGGATGGCTTTTTTTTCTTCTCGTATCGGCAAACGCGGTAGAATGTACCAATCCAAAGCCGAGCAGGCAACCAGGATATTTTTCGGCAAACGCCAGCGTGATGTAGCCGCCCATACTATGCCCCAGCATGATACATTTTTCGATATTCTCGTGTTGCAGTAAGGCGTAGATGCAATCGGCATAATCCTGCATCAATATGCCGGCAGATTCCGTTGGCGGTGTGAGCGTATCCGACTGTCCGCTGCCCGGAAGATCAGGCACTATCATCATGTACTGTTCCTTTAAAAAAGCAACCTGGTATTTCCATACATCACTGTTTTCTGCAAAGCCATGCAGTAAAACAACAGCCGTACCCGAACCTTCTTTCTGGTAATAAATACCGGCAGATTGATACTTAAATTTATTCATGGGAATATGTACTTTTCATAGCGAGACTACCGTAGCGATACAACATGAGCAGTACAAACGGAGCCAGGGAAATATTCAGTTCCTGCGGCAACCAAAACCATCCGATCAGCAGCACAGCCGTGATTGCAAAAGCAAGGTAGAAATACTTTTTGAGCCATTGCGGGTTGCGCCATAAAAATAATACAGCTATAAAATTGGTAGGCAAAGCCCACAACAGGTTGAAGTTGTCTTTGGTCATACGATGGTCGGTGCCAAACCACATAAACAAGAGCAACAACCCGATGAGCCCTGTGAGATACAGCAATAACGAATCTACAAACCGGCAAATTTGTGCGGGCACGTTGTGATGGAAGAAAGTAAAGAACGGCAATCAGCACAGATACAATGGAAAACACAATGAGCGGCACATAGTTGCCTGTGGCTGAAACAGGTGATGGCACATTGAGCAACGGGCGTTTTTCATTTCTTACCGGCTCACCATTTTTTTGCGCAGCACTGTCTACTCCTTTCATCAGGTAATCGGGTAAAAACATGGCCACTTTATTGTCTACCTCTCGGTCGAGACGCGCACCTAGCAAGATATCAATGCCCAGTTTGCTCCACGGCTCGCCACCCCTGTCCAAATAGCTGTGTATCATATTGCGGGCTGTAGTTCCTGCAGGCACAAGACTGCCACGCACAGCACTGCCCTGTAATGATCCCAAAAATTAAATCGCGTACCCGTGTTGTACAATTATCATAAATGAAATCGTATTTGTATTTGCGGTTATCGCCCTGCATATTCAGGGCAAGTGCCGACATCAGTTGTTGTTTTTCGCTGCAAGAAAGGTTGATTTCCTGTTCCCACACACTTCTCTGAAAATACTGGTACTCATACATAAAGTCGGGAAACTGGTTGACTGACAAAAAATAGTCAAGTTTGCCACGGATAAACTTCATATAAAAATTAGGATCATCAAAATCGAAAGTCCCGTAGTTGTACACAATATCCGAACCCGCCACACTGTCGATGACACGAAGAGCCGTGTGCCCGAAAGTAGAATACAACTCTTCGCCCGGAGCGCACGTAAGCAGGCTGATGCGTGTATGGCAACGGGTGTCCTGTGCAGTATGCGGATGCAGAAATGATAAAAACAAAAAGCAGCAAGAAGAAAAGATAGCTGTGTTTCATGTAACAAATAAAGAATAAAGTTTTTGTTGTTTTACACAGAGAATAAGATTGCATAAAAGAATCTCATTACACACCGATTGAAACATAACAACTCAGTTTATTTATCGCGACAACACAATTAATATTTGGAAGATAGCATCCTGTACTATTATTTTGCCCCCGGAGAGTTGGCAGAGTGGTCGATTGCGGCAGTCTTGAAAACTGTTGACTGTAACAGGTCCTGGGGTTCGAATCCCTAACTCTCCGCTGAGAATATTTTACAGCAAACATCCCTGCAGGCATTACCTCGCAGGGATGTTTGTTTGTGGAATGTTACTACGCAATACCTGGTCTTTTTTCGCACATAACCATATCCGCCTTTACTTCCGTCTTATCACATGATACTTTTTCTCTTGCTTTTATTTTTGAAAAATGAACCTTTGCGGTTTATCGGCGCATTATGGTAGAATTGATCAGTTTAAAACAATTGTTTCCCGGTCTCGAAGAAGAGTTGTATCACGATATGATGGACCTTGCGATCATCCGGGAATTCAAAGCAGGAGATGTATTGCTGAAAGTGGGGCAAACCATCAGGTCTACCATGCTTATCACGGAAGGTATTGTGAAACTCTACCGTGAAGATGAGGAAGGCAAAGAATTTTTTATCTATCACCTGAATGCGGGGCAGGCGTGTTCGCTGTCGATGGTGTGTGCCGCCAGGCACGAAACAAGCGAGGTAAGAGCCATTGCACTCACCGATGCTACGGTGCTGAGCATACCGCTTGAATACATGGACAAATGGATGAGCAAATACAAAAGCTGGTACCAGTTTGTAATAACCTCGTACCGCGAACGGTTTGAAGAACTGTTGAAAACAATAGACGCTATTGCGTTTACCAACATGGATGAAAGGCTGGAATATTACCTGAACAAACAGGCAGAAACACTTGGCAATCAGCTCAAAATGACTCACCAGGAAATTGCAAATGACCTGAACTCTTCACGCGAAGTTATCAGCCGGCTGCTGAAAAAAATGGAAGGCAAAGGATATGTGATCATTCACCGAAATTCAATTGAATGGCTGCACAAAACCTAATGTTTGTGTGACCAATGTCACGGTTGCACCGGATTGAATACCTCAATTTTGCCTTTATGGAAATAGCAGGATATATCGCTTCGTTGCTCATCGGTGTTTCGCTTGGATTAATTGGAGGTGGCGGTTCCATTTTGACAGTGCCTGTATTGGTGTACCTGTTTGCCCTCTCTCCTACCGTTGCCATTTCATATTCACTGTTTATAGTGGGCATCACCAGTATGGTTGGTGCATACAACAATTACCGGAACAATTGTGTGAACTTAAAAACTGTATTTCTGTTTGGTACGGCTTCTATCACTACAGTTTTCATTTCGCGCAAGTTCATTATCCCTTTTTTGCCGGAGGTCTTTTTTCATATCGGCAGTTTTAGTGTCACGCATTCCATTTTCGTAATGGTAGTGTTTGCCCTGCTCATGCTCGCCGCTTCCATTTCTATGATCAGGAACAGAAAGGTTGTGAGTACGGAAGCAACCAAATCAAATCCCGGTTTACTGATGTTGTACGGCGTACTCATTGGTTTGGTGACTGGTTTTTTAGGCGCAGGCGGAGGATTCCTGCTCATTCCTGCATTAGTAGTGCTCATGCGGCTTCCGATGAAAGAAGCCATCGGCACATCACTTTTGATTATTGCCTTAAATTCCCTGATTGGCTTTCTTGGCGATTTGGGTCATTACGAAACAAACTGGACATTATTATTAATAGTGTCAGCCATTGCCATCACGGGTGTGTTTATCGGGGGGTCATTTTAACCATAAAGTGAATGGTGAAAAACTGAAAAAAGGTTTTGGTTGGTTTGTTTTGATAATGGGTATGTATATACTTGTTAAAGAATTTATCCAATAAGCCCAATGTGATAAACATCACAGAACTCCTGCGCGGAATACAGCACTTTTACACCAGTCAGTTGGGTTCAGTCAATAAGATGGCATAATAAGATGTCTTTGCCTGAAGTCAACAGCATTGCTCAACACACAAAGAATTTTCTAAAAAATCATTCAATTGTATACATGATAGAATTACTAAAACAACCTTGGCCCTGGTATGTTGCCGGAGCCATTATCGGTCTCATTGTTCCCGCGTTGCTCTTATTGGGAAATAAGCATTTTGGCATATCAGCTAACCTTCGCCACGCTTGCGCAGCATGTTTCCCGGCAGACATCAAATTTTTCAAATACGAATGGAAAAAAGAAACATGGAATATGTTTTTTGTAGCCGGCATATTGGTCGGTAGTTTTCTTGCCGTTCAGTTTTTGTCGACTTCCGGCAACATAGAAGTTAGTCCTAAGCTCATGGCAGAATTGAGTCAGTATGGCATTAGTGATACTTCACAATTACTGCCTTCCGAAATTTTCAACTGGCATAGTTTGCTCACATTGAAAGGCTTCATATTGCTGGTTGTTGGTGGTTTTCTCGTAGGGTTTGGAACACGGTATGCCGGCGGCTGCACCAGCGGTCACGCCATTATGGGGTTGAGCAACCTGCAGGTGCCTTCGCTTATTGCTACTCTTAGCTTCATGGCTGGCGGATTCATTATGACCAACCTTATTTTACCTTTTATTTTAAAATTATAACATCATCCAGGTATGTCGCAAACATTCAATCATTATACAAAAGAGAAGCAAGCTTCCGTGCTACCGCAGAACACAGACGTTGAAGTAAATACTCTCGAAACGGCAACTCCTTCTACCACGAAAAAAACCGAACCCATGTGGCACAACCTCAAGTATGCTTTGGTAGGAATTGTATTCGGAATCGTATTCGTAAAAGCAGAAGTGATATCGTGGTTTCGCATCCAGGAAATGTTTCGCCTGCAAAGCTTTCACATGTATGGCGTAATAGGTACTGCCGTTGTTGTGGGTATGATATCCGTAGCGCTGATAAAGAAGTTCCGCATAAAAACAATACAGGGTGAACCGATAACATTTACACCAAAAATTTTCAATAAAGGTCAAATATACGGTGGACTCATTTTTGGATTAGGCTGGGCGATGACAGGCGCTTGTCCAGGTCCGTTGTTCGCACAAATTGGTGCAGGGTTCTCGGTTATATTGGTCGTGCTGCTGAGTGCTGTGGCCGGCACATGGGTGTATGGTTATTTCAGGGAACGACTGCCGCACTAACGTACACAAAAAAGGGTCAAAAAATGACCCCGAGTTATTATGATGAAGGCTGGCTTTCTTCCAGTGTATCAATATTCAGTGCCTGGTATACAGGACAGGAACCTACGGCACTCGTGAGTATAAAAAAGCCTGACATGACCAGTAACAGTATGCCAGGTGTCGATTTAATTTTTCCGGTTGCAAATGCGGCAATTACAGAAGCGGCAATTGCAGGACGAATGATACGGTCGGCGATACCCATATTTTTTTCCAGTTTCATACAATGACTTTCTTGTGTGAATACAAATACAATACCCATATTCTCTGCGATGCCACCTGACAGCAGGAAGAGTTGGATGGAAGAAGTTTAAAATTTTAAATACAGGAATTATGCAGATAAAACAATGGGAAGATAAAAACCTCGCACAGTATAGTTACGGCGTGGTAAGTGATTGTAAAAAAGAAATGGTTCTGATTGATCCGGCGCGTAATCCCCACCCTTACCTGCAATTTGCAAAAGAAAACGACCTTACAATAACGGCAATAATAGAAACGCATCCTCACGCCGACTTTGTGAGCAGCCACCTGGAAATCAGGCAATTAACCGGCGCAGCCATTTATGTAAGCCAGCTCGTAGAGGCTGAATATGAACACAAAACCTTCGACGAAGTTGATAGTATAACATTCGGGAACATCAGGTTAACAGCATTGAACACGCCCGGCCATTCTCCTGACAGCATCAGCCTCGTATTATATCATCAAGACCAGCCAAAAGCTTTGTTTAGCGGCGATACACTATTTATAGGCGATTGCGGCAGACCAGATTTAAGAGAAAGTGGTGGCAATGCAGGCTGTGCAAGACACGATCTGGCGAAACAGATGTATGCTTCTTTACGTGAAAAAATGATACCTCTCCCGGATGAAGTGACGCTGTACCCCGGGCACGGTGCCGGCACATTGTGTGGTAAAAACCTCAGCAAAGAAAGCAGCAGCACCCTGGGAAAAGAAAAAAAGACGAATTGGTCGCTGCAGGAAATGACAGAAGAAGAATTTGTAACATCGCTTTTGAGCGATCAGCCTTTCATTCCGGCTTATTTTCCATTTGATGTAGCCCTGAATAAAAAAGGTGCACCATCTTTCGATGACAGCATTGAAGCTGTAACAATACGCCCGGAAATATCGCTGGAAGAAGAAGCAAGACAACTCGATGCCCATGTGTGGATTATTGACGCAAGGAATGAAGCCGATTTTAAAAAAAGCCATTTGCCTCATTCCATCAACCTGATGGATGGCGCTAAATTCGATACATGGCTTGGCAGCATAATCAAGCCACACGAAGCGTTTTACCTCGCGGCAGAAAGCACCGGTCAGCTCAGAAAATTGATAGAACGAACCGCAGCCATCGGTTACGAACAGCAAGTAAAAGAATCGTTTGTTCTGTCCTATGGCAATGCTTCGCAACATTCACTCGACATTGAAAGGTTTGAAAAACATATCGACGAATACACCATTATCGACGTTAGAAATGCTTCGGAAACGAAAGAAAGCAAACCTTTCAAAAACAGCCTGCATATTCCGCTGGCGGAAATAAGAAACAGGATTCAGGAAATACCTACGCATAAGCCGGTAGTGGTGCATTGTGCAGGTGGTTATCGCAGCGCAGCAGCCAGTTCGCTCATCGATTCTGCTTTGGCTGGTGTTACACCTGTTCTCGACCTTGGCGATCATGTCAAAAAATTTTTATAGCAGATTCCTTGTTTGCCCGATTTTCTTCACCGGCATGATGCAGTTCTTTCTGATGCCTGTTTTCACCTTATGCAAAACATTGGTTGGGTTTTGCACGGTGCGAACAGGCATTTGATTGACATACAATGCTTTGCCTTCCTTTACCACCGTGCCGCGCCCACACAAACGATTAGTATAAATACTACAAAGCCCCTGTAAATATGTAATGCATCTTTGCACTGTCAGCAGCGAAACAGGAAAGACAGGATAACGCTCGGAAATAACGATTAAGACAGATAAAAAGCAGCTACTGATGCCATGCGATTGCAAAGCACTTCAAGACCATATTGTGCGTGGTAGCAGGGTAAGTACTCAGCAACAATTCATTCTACAAAAGATTGCATAAAAACAAGCAGGTCTTCCTGTAAATAAATGGACAAGCATATACAGACGACAGATAACAAGATCGCAATTATAACAGGTGCCAATGTCGGATTGGGATTTGAAACAACATTTGCCCTTGCAGCAAAAGGTATACGGGTGATAATGGCGTGCCGGAACCCGGAAAAAGGCGAAGCTGCCAAACTGAAAGTTTTGGAAAAATTACCGGATGCGGTGATAGATGTAATGCAGGTAGATTTGAGCAAAATGTCTTCTGTTGAAAGCTTTGCCTCGAGGTTTATACTGAGGTTTCGAAATCTTGATTTGCTCATAAACAACGCAGGCGTGATGATGCCGCCTTACCAGCTAACAGAAGATGGTTTTGAAAGTCAGCTTGCTACCAATTATTTAGGTCATTTTACCTTAACGGGCTTGTTACTTCCGCTTCTATTAAATACAGTAAATTCGCGTGTAATTTCTGTGAGCAGCCTGGCCCACCGCTGGTCCAACATACAATTTAATGATCTGAATTTCCAGAAAGGTTACAGTAAGCGAAAAGCTTACGGACAAAGCAAATTAGCTTGTCTCATGTTTGCATACGAACTGGACAGAAGGTTGAAAAAAGCCGGGGCAAAAACAATTTCTATAGCTGCGCACCCAGGATTATCCGACACCAGTTTAGCCCGGCATATGCCGTCCTTTTTACAATGGCTTAGCCCATTGCTGGGTCAAACTCCGGAATCGGGTGCTCAGCCATTGATTTATGCTGCTTTATCCTCAGAATTGCAAGGCGGCGAATACATTGGTCCGGATGGTTTTAGTGAATGGCATGGAAAACCAACTCTCGTGAAATCGAATGATTATTCTTACGATACAAGCGTAGCGCAACAGCTATGGGAAATATCGGAAAAGCTTACACAACTGCACTTCGAATTTCATAGCTGATCATTCAGTTTATCCCAAGTCCGACTTTTGTTTATATTTTAAGGATTGGACTTGTCTTACTGAAATGTGCTGTTCAGCCAAGGAGAGTTATCTTTAAAACTACTCCTCATTGCTCTGCCGTTTTATCGCGCGAAAGCAACTGCCTAGTTAGCTTATATGGGGCGGAAGAAGGACTTGTTATCGTGTGCCGTTGTTGTCATTATTCATTCTTATTTTCTATTCACCTAACCCTTTATTGAAGACACATAAAAATTGAATAGTATAGTATTTGATGAGTAGGAAGAATGACTTCCAATTTATTTCATCAAATAACTAACGGCATGCATATAGAACTCGATACACTCAACAATATTTTTTTCCAGAACTGGCAAAGCATATCACGCACATTGATCAGTACAGCACTTGCTTATATAGCAATGATCATTATGCTCAGAATATCGGGCAAAAGAACGCTTGCCAAGATGAATGCTTTCGATTTTATTGTTACAATCGCACTTGGATCGTCTCTTGCAACTGTTGCTTTAAGCAAGGATGTAGCGCTTGCTGATGGCGCATCGGTATTCTTACTTGCTTATCCTGATGCAATACCTCCTGACATGGATATCTGTACGCAGCAGCAGCGTCAATAGCTTAGTAACAAGCCAGCCAAGCTTACTGCTCTACAAAGGCGAACTACTAAAAAATGTAATGAAAAAAGAACGCATTACGCTTGATGAGATCTATGCTGCGGTGCGAAAAAAAGGTATTTCTGACCTCAAAGATGTAGATGCTATTGTACTGGAGACAACGGGCGATCTGATTGTTATTTCCCAAATGCAATTGCAAAACGCTACTACTCTACAAAACGTCAGCAATTATGCTGACCTGCAATCAGCAAATCGCTTGTAACGTACTGCACTTACCATCGTTGCTAATCTGCAGACTCTACTTCATATTTGTGATAAGGCTGCGGTTTCACGTATAATTCGTTGGTTAATTTTATCAAAATCGCCATAATGGGTGTTGCCAAAAGCACGCCCCAAAATCCACCCAAAGCACCCATAGCTACCTGACCGATAATAATAAGAGCAGGTGGAATGCTAATCATCTTTTTTTGAATCAGTGGTTGTGTTACCGCGCTTTGAATCACTTGTATTCCTGTATACATACACGCAACAATAATGGCTGTTGAAGGTCCCTGCATCAGCGCCAGCAACACTGCCGGAATCAAAGCGATGATTGGACCAAAATTGGGTATGAGATTGAGCAACCCGGCAATAAGTGCAAGTGTGAGTATCAATGGCATACCAATAATCCATAAACCCAATCCAGAGAGAACGGCAATAAAGAAAAAACCAAAAATCTGGCCTTTAATCCATTTCCTCAACAGCCGGCTGATTTCGTTGATAAGCGCATCACCCTTGTCTTTTGCACCGGAAGGCATCAGGTGCACCATTCCTTTTTTATACACCGAAGGACTGGCTGTAAAAAACAATCCCAGCAGCACAACAATATAGATATCGCTGAGTATTCCAAAGCTTGATGAAAAAAAACTCCTGATGGCATTTTTTGTTTTCTGCGAATTGCCCGAAGTATGCAAATAATTTAACGCTTTGCTGCCAAGCGTTGTGCTGTGGAGCTTTGCTTTTGCAGATTCGATTGTCTTTGGCAATGTGTCGGACAATTCTGAAATCTGCTGCTGCAATCTTGCGCCAACAAACCATAAAAAGCCAGCCAGCAACAGCACATTGATGATGACGGAAAGAATAATGCTGAGGCGGGGAGAAAAACGCAGGTATTGTTCCATTAGTCCTGCAAAACCATACAAATAAACAGCCATGAGCACACCGGCAAGAATAAGCAAAACAAGGCTGAATAAGGTTTTAAACAACAAAAGAACAATGACTATCAAAGCTAAAATGCCTCCGGCAATCCATACTTTTTTCACGTACGAAAGGTTTTCCTTTGCCCCGGGTATATCTGATTGTGCCATATTGTTTTAGAAAGTAAAGTTTAGAAAACGAAACAGGGAGAAATTCAAGTCATCAACTGCGATAATATTGACTGCTTTATTTGCAATGGAATGCCTTACACATAACATAACTAACCTGCTACTATCAACAATATAAAGCATAATCAATAAACTTCATAGAAAAAACCTTCCGTTGAGCGGATGCGCTAACTTTGGGAAGCGTCTTAGAACCAACATACTTTACCAGTCATAGATAAGACACCCACCATGAAATGGATTACGCGAGAACGACCCAAAATAGACCGCATTGCATGCCCGTGGCTTATCAAAAACTTTGTGGACGCAGATGCAGAATTTATCTATACACAGGCAGACTTGGTACATCGGCAGGCTGCTGAATGGGGAGCTATTCCATTTGATGTTCCTGATACCGAATACACGCACTACCAGGACAAATGCACTTTCGATTTTATTCTCGAAAAACACCACCTTACCGATCCGGCCCTACATACAATGGCGATGGTAGTGAGAGGTGCAGACACAGACAGGCACGACCTTGCCGCACAGGCTGCCGGCTTGTGGGCAATATCGGCAGGAATGGCGTATAACATTTCAGACGATTATGAACTGCTCAGCAAGGGCATGCTGCTCTACGATGCGCTTTATACCTGGGCAAAACATCTTCAGCATGTGAAGCACACGCAAAACGCCGTTGATAATGTTTTCATACAGGTATTCGACCAGTTTATCAGGCAGCAGGCTGTGCAAAAGAAAACACCTCAATGGGTAAAAGAATTGAAGCAACTGATTCAGGACCAGATTGATACCAGTATCAGCCTTACCGATCTATCAAGAAGTTTGTCAATTCATCCCTCTTATTTATCACGCGAATTTTCAAAGCATTTCGACGATCTTTCTTTTGGAGAATATATCCGCAAACTGCGCATAGAGAAAGCCATCCAATTAATGAATAATGAGCAGCTTACATTAACGCAAATCGCTTATCTGACAGGCTTTTCCGATCAAAGTCATTTTACAAGAATCTTCAAGCAATATGCAGGCGTAAGTCCTTCTGTATTTAAAAAACAACTTAAGAAAAAGTAATTGACGTACAAATAGTAATTTTCATTCTATTTTTCGGGTTTCCCGATTCAGTATGTTTGCGACAGGCTAATCAATGGTTTTATGAATACTTCAGATGACAATGTCAGCACCTGCTTATACACTGCGCCAATTGGTTTACTATTTCCTTGGGCTTGGCTGCATGGGATTTGGTGGACCAGTGGCTTTGGTAGGATATATGCACCGCGACCTTGTTGCAAACAGGCAATGGATATCTGAGGAAGAATACAAAGATGGTTTGGCACTTGCGCAATTATTGCCTGGTCCGCTGGCTGCACAATTGGGCATTTACCTTGGCTATGTACATTACCGCATTCTCGGAGCCACGTTGTGTGGCGTTGCCTTTGTTATTCCTTCGTTCATCATGGTCGTGCTCATAGGTATGGCTTATAAAATGTTTGATGGACTGCCCTGGATGCAGGCTATTTTTTATGGCGTGGGCGCTGCCGTGGTAGGTATTATCAGTATCAGCAGTTATAAACTTACCGAAAAATCAATCAGCAAATTCAACCTGGCTGCGATGGCAGATAAATGGATTTTATGGTTGTTTTTCTGCATTTCAGCCGCTATCACTATTGCTACGGAGCAGGAAATAATCTGGTTGTTTATAGCTGCCGGCACTATTTATATGTTTTTAAAAGCGCCGCCGGCATGGGCAAAAAAAACAGCTGGTATCTAAAGCTGTTATCCTGCTGGGAATAGCAACCTGGCAATTTGAAAACGGATCGCTGTCACAGATCGCCTGGTTTTTTACCAAAGCAGGAGCGTTTGTGTTTGGAAGCGGTTTAGCCATTGTTCCTTTTCTGCACAGTGGCGTTGTGAATGATTTTCATTGGCTGAATGAACATGAGTTTTTAGATGCGGTGGCTGTGGCCATGATTACGCCCGGGACCGGTAGTTATAACGGTTGGTTTTATCGGGTATCTCGTAGCAGGATTTGCAGGTGCGTCAGTGGCTGCACTGTCCACTTTTTTACCTTGTTACCTGTTCACCATTCTACCTGCGCCTTATTTTAAAAAATACGGAAGGCTGCCAAGCATCAAAGCCTTTGTAGACGGCATTACGGCTGCTGTTGTAGGCGCGCTGGCTGGTTCGGTGATTGTTATTGCTATCCGCACCATTCAAGACATTCCAACGGCTATCATGGCGATGATCACCATTGTCATTTTAATGCAGTTTAAGAAAGTAAAAGAGCCTATTGATCATTTTAGTGGCAGCACTCGCCGGGCTGGCGCTTAAACTGTTGCTATAAAACGATGTCAAGAAGCAACGAAAGCAATCCGTGATGTTTGATTTCTAAACTCACAACATCCTCGTTATACTCACAATGTTTAATGCTTGTATCAAAACAAACTGGCAGGAAAGGAAGTGCTGTTCAAAAAAGCATTGATGATTTTTGGAAAAGGCAGTTGTTGCAGTTGCTGTTGGTTTACCCATAATTCATCTGTCAGATTTTGCGGCTTCTGCTCCAGTTTTATTTTAATAAAAACAGCATTGATAGTTTGATGAGTTAACTGCTGCGATAACATAGGCGAGATGTAAATATTGCGCGGTTCTTCCATGGAAATATGATGTTGAAGATATTGCTGAACATCTGCTTGTGACCACAATTTTTCGCTGTCGGTTTCCACCAGATAAAACTCATAAAGTTCCTGCCACATATCATTAGCCGTACGCTTTCGCACAAGCGTTTCGCCATTTGCTGTGAATACAAAATAGGTAAACCATCTTGTAGTAATCTTCATTTTCTTTTCTTTTACAGGCAATACATTCGTTAGCTTGGCTGCATAGGCATCACATCCCTCTTGCATCGGGCATTCCGCGCACAAGGGGTTGGCGGGCTTGCAAACAGTAGCGCCAAAATCCATGATCGCCTGGTTGTGCTGTGCCGGGTTTTCTTTGTCGAGCACTTCATTAGCCAAAAGTGCAAACTCCTTTTTACCCGTTGTGCTATCGATTGGCGTAGAGATACCAAAGCAGCGCGACAATACGCGAAACACATTTCCATCGAGCACCGCATAGGGGAGGTTATAGGCAAAGGATGCTATGGCTGCAGCCGTATAAGGCCCTACCCCTTTGAGGTTGAGGATATCTTCATAAGCGGCGCGGAAACACGCCATCATACGCATCGGCAACAAAGCGTGCAGTAGCCAGCAGGTTGCGGCAACGCGAATAATAGCCAAGACCTTCCCATAATTTGTATACTTCTTCATCGGGTGCATTCGCCAGATCGGTGATGGTTGGATAGGCTTTTACAAACGCTTCATAATAACGGTATGCCCATGGCTGCACGCGTTTGTTGGAGTATAATTTCGCTCAGCCAGATTTTATAAGCATCCGGCTCATACTTCCATGGCAAGAGCCTTTTATTTACTGTTTTATGCCATTTCGCTAATTGGCAAGTAAATTGCAGTTTTTCCATTCAGCTAATCTATGTTATCACTCATTACTTATTAATTTTCAATGAGTAGTCTATAATGTACTTTTATTTTTTAAACTCGATTCTATTACTAAAAAGATATCCATAACCATGAGAAAGTCGGACCTGATAACCAACATTTCAGATAAGACGGGAATTGCTAAAGTAGATGTTTTAGTATCCTTGGAAACAATGCTCAAAGAGATTAAAGAAAGTTTAGCCAAAGGCGAGAATATTTATATCCGCGGCTTTGGAAGCTTTATTACGAAAAAAAGGGCAGCCAAGATTGGAAGAAACATTAAGAAAGAATGTTGCCGTTGAAATTCCCGAGCATTTTATTCCTGCATTTAAACCTTCTAAAGAATTTATTAACGAAGTAAAAGAGATGCATAGCAAGCCGAGTAAGTAACTTCGCGGCAAAAGCATGGTGAAAAACAAACAAATGATTGTAGTGACAGGCGGCATAATCCTATTTGCCTGCCTGTTCTTTTTTGGCATTACCATCCCGGTAAAAAAGGAACCGGTATTGTCTACTCTTCACAATGAAGACTCTGCACAGCACAACCACGAAGCAATTACTACCGAAACAGTACTGGCGCAAGCAAAAGCAAGCTTATCGCCGCAACAGTCAGAGATGGTTGCCCAACTTGGAAAACAGCGTGGTGCGTGGCGATGTAAAAGCACAGCAAATAAAAGTATACGATCAGCTTGCCAGCTTCTGGGACGATACCCTTCATCACCATCTTTTGGGCGCATATTATACCGGCGAAGCAGCAAAGTTGGAAAATTCTGAAAAAAAGCTCAACTTTGCAGCCCGTTTGATGTTAGAGGACCTGATAGAAGAAGAAAATCCTGCCTATCAGCACTGGGTAGCAACAAACGCGAAATCGCTTTTTGAAAAAAGTCTGGAACTGAATCCGGCAAATGACTCTGCAAAAATTGGTATTGGTGCCTGCTACATGTTTGGAAATATTTCCGACAATCCGATGGAGGGCATTATGGGTATCAGGCAGGTTGTAGAAAAAAATCCCGACAATCTGTATGGGCAAATGATGCTTGGCTTAGGTGGCATTCGCAGTGGTCAGTACGACAGGGCAATTGAGCGGTTTAGGATCGTAGTACAGCAAACAGACCGGAGAATGTAGAAGCCATTTTATACCTGGCAGAAACCTATGAACGCAAAGGCGATAAAGCCAATGCGGTAAAATGGTATAAAGAAGCGCAGAACAAAATTGCAATACCACAGGCGAAAGCAAGCCATAGAAGAACGGATAAAGACTTTACAATAACATATATTTTTACTCAATTATAAAAACTTATTTCAAGTATGCCTTGCGGAAAAAAAAGAAAACGTCATAAGATTGCCACTCACAAACGCAAAAAAAGACTTAGAAAAAATCGCCATAAGAAGAAAAACAAGTAGTTTCTTTCTTACATTTTTGATGATACCGGAATAGAAATATTCCGGTTTTCTTTCTGATTTTATTGCTTCGGTTTTTTGTACGCAACTTTACCTTCTCCTTATCTACCACCTTAAACGGCAGCAAAAATCACGTAAGATAATGTTATGCGCCTGTTCTTTTCACGGGGTCTCACCTTTGAAACGAAACAAGCTGTAATTATGCTGCTTCCAGTTATTTTTCATTAAAAATTTTAAAGTTGCTTCATTTGTGAACAAAGATTTAATCATTAACGCAGCGCCTACCGGTGTTGAAATTGCACTGTTGGAAGATAAAAAACTGGTAGAGCTGCACAACGAAAAAGCAGATGCCAGTTTTGCCGTAGGCGATTTGTATTTAGGCAAAGTAAAAAAACTGATTCCCGGGCTTAAATGCCGCTTTTATAGATGTAGGGTTTGAGAAAGATGCTTTTCTTACACTATACCGATTTAAGTCCTTATGCAAGTTCGCTTCTGAAATTTACGCAGATTGCCATTACCGATAAAAGCGAAAACGGCTTCGATTTTTCTAAATTTTCAGATTGAACCCGAAATTATAAAAACCGGGAAAATAAATGAAGTGCTGGGTGGAAAACCCAATGTACTGGTTCAGATATTAAAAGAACCTATTGCCGCCAAAGGTCCGCGCCTTAGCTGCGAATTTTCGCTGCCAGGCAGGTATATTGTGGTTACTCCTTTTAACGATGTGGTAGCCGTTTCCAAAAAAATTCATTCTTCCGAAGAAAGAAAACGACTGCAGAAGATTGTAGAATCCATCAAACCAAAAAACTTTGGTGTGATTGTACGCACCGCTGCCGAAGGTAAAAAAGCCGCCGAACTGCACGAAGATGTGCTGATGCTGGTAGAAACCTGGACAAATATTCAGAAAAGCCTGCGCGGCGCCGAAGCTCCCTGCAAAATTCTGAGCGAGCAGGACAAAACCACCACTATCCTGCGCGACTTGCTGAACGAAGACTTTAACCGGATTGTGACCAACGACAAAAACATTTACAACGACACCAAAAGTTACATTCGAAAAATTTGCGCCCGACAAAGCTGATATCGTGACTTATTACAACAACGGGTTCCCATTTACGATCAGTTTGGCGTAAACAAACAAATCAAATCTTCTTTTGGCAAAACGGTAAACCTGCCAAGTGGTGCTTATCTGATTATTGAACACACCGAAGCACTGCACGTAATAGATGTAAACAGCGGCTACAAAAGTGTAGGCAACAGCCAGGAAGAAAATGCGCTGCAAACCAACCTGGAAGCTGCAGAAGAAATAGCGCGGCAGCTACGGCTGCGCGATATTGGCGGCATTATCGTGGTGGATTTTATAGACATGAAGCACCCTGACAACAAGAAAAGAGTGCAGGATGCGATGGAAGAATTTATGCGCCCCGACCGGGCAAAACATGCCGTGCTTGCCCATTTCAAAATTTGGCATCATGCAGCTTACCCGCCAGCGCATGCGCCCCGAAGTGAACATCAACACTTCTGAAATTTGCCCGTGCTGCAATGGCACCGGCAAAATAACGCCTACCGTTTTGCTGGTAGAAGAAATAGAAAAACGATTGCATTACCTGGTTACGCACCAGCATCACGAACCTTACATTTCGGTGCATCCCATTTTGCATTCGCACCTTACCAAAGGATTGTTTTTCAACTCCATCAGGCACCAATGGAGCCGCAAGTACAAAACCAAAATTGATCATTCACGAAAAACAACGATTACTACTTTACCGAATTTCATTTTTTCGACAGTAACGACGAAGAAATCAAATTATAAAACAAAGCCCCGCTACCCGGTAGCGGGGTTTTTCATTTGGAATAATTGCTTTAGGACAATCCTGCTCCAAAATAATACAAAAACGGCAACTTTAAAAAGCTGCCGTTTTGTTTACATCATCAAAGTATGTTTATCTGAACAGATCATCATCGTTTTTACGATAGTAGATCTTGTCTTCCATAAATTCCTGCGTAGCCAGGATAGCTGCGTTGGGCATTTTTTCGTAAGCGCGTGATATTTCAATCTGCTCTTTGTTTTCATGCACTTCTTCAAGGCTGTCGGTATGCGTAGCAAATTCTTCGAGCTTGGAATGCAGTTCATCTTTTATGGCAATGTTGATCTGGTTGGCTCTTTTTGCTATCACCGCAATAGATTCATACAGATTGCCGGTTTTGCCTTTTATATCAATCAGGCTTTTTGTTTCAACAACGTTGGTAATATTATTACCGAGTTGTCGCCTTAGCTTGCTCATCTTGTAATGTTTTTATATGATTGGACGAAAGTGATTTGTATTCTTCTATCTGCGGGCGCAAGTTACTCTTCGGAAAGCGATCTTCAAAATCTGATATTTCTTCGCAGTACTTTTTCGTAGCGTTCCTGCTGTTTGTCGGCAACGCTCATTTCTGCATATCTGTAATAGGCTTTCACTACTTCCAGTTTGTATTCATCGCTTTTTTCAGAATCCGGATAGTCATCCATCAGGGTAGTTGAAAGCAACAGCAGCCGATTTAAAATAGTTGAGATCGAAATATAAGCTTTGCCGATTTGTATTCTTTCAGCTCCTGCTTTTCACGAAGCTGCCCAATAATGTTTTCAGCTTCTTTATTTCGTTCGCTGCCGGTGTGCGTATTGATAAACGCCTGCATCAAAGCAATGGTTTTGGAAGTATTGGTTTGGTCCAGATCTACCTTTGGCGATTGCTTGAAAAAACAGTATGCACGCATATATTCGCATTCTTCGGTTCGCTGCCCGTTGGGAAAACTTTCGATGTAATTTTTAAACAGGTTTTCAGCGTTCAGATAGTCTTTCTGATTGTAGGCACAATAGGCATACTTGTAATACATATCCTCAAAGCGGGCAGTTCCTTTTACATAGGGAAACAAACCTTCAAACAATTGCGACGCTTTGTCCCATTTTTTTTGCGCGTAATACTGCTCGGCCATTTTATACTTGTACTCGTTGTCTTTGCTTTTCAGCACTTTGCCAAAATTTAGAAGCACAGGACAGAAAAAAGAAGAAGCCAAAAAGTATCTGAACTACAAATTTCATAGAGTGTGCAAAATTACTTTTTACAGCGGCAATAATAAAGATCATTCGTGCGCTTTTACGTTGTTTAAGGTTAATTAAAACATAAAGAATTGATGGCATATCATCTGTTTTAATTGGAATACAAGATTCCTGACATTAAACGATTGTTTACCATTTGCATCTCAGCTACTCGTTGATAATCAATTATTTTTGTCACCCAAAATTTTATGTGAATGAAAAAATCATTCTTCTTGTTTGCTTTGTTGGTATTTCTTAGCATTGTTGTTTCTTCTTTGCACAGCAGATGCAAAGTCCATTCTTGATAAAGTGAGCGACAAACTAAAAAGTTACAAAGGCATTTCAGCCAATTTTACCTATACCACAAAAGATAAAAAAAATGTACAGCGCGGCTCTAAAAGCGGATGAAATTCTGGTAAAAGGTCAAAAGTATTATCTGAAACAAGGCAACACAGAAGTGTATCAGCGACGGCACTAAAAACTGGAACTACAATACCGGCGACAACGAAGTGACCATCACCGATGTTGACGAAAACAACCAGGCTTTTTCGCCCGCCAAGTTTTTGAGCAATTTCTACGATAAAGATTTTACTTACAACTTGTTGTCTTCTGCTGGTAACAACTATACCAGATTGCACTGACGCCGGTTGACAAACGCAAAAACTTTAAACAGGTAACGGTATTTGTTGATAAAATCCAAAACCTAGTAACAAAAGCGCAGGTACTCGATAAAGCTGACAACACCATCGAATTTGCACTGAGCAAAGTCAATACAAATGCCACCATCCCCGACAGCAAATTTATATTCGATGCAAAAGCGCATCCCGGTGTTGAAGTTATCAGACAATCAGTAATTTTTTACAAAACTTTTCATCAAAATGCTTTGCCTCGGCAAGGCATTTTTTTTGCCCCTAATACATCGTCACAAATAAGTTGTTTCGGTACTCGCTGCGCATATCAACTTCCTTCTGCCAACCAGCAACTCATTATATTTGCGCCTCCAAAAAAGGCAATTAATCATGTTTAGAACTCATACCTGTGGCGAATTAAGAATCAACAATATCGGAACACCGAAGTTACGCTTGCCGGGCTGGGTGCAAACCGTTCGCAAATTTGGCGCAATCACGTTTGTTGATCTGCGCGACAGGTATGGCATTACACAGTTGTTGTTTGGTGAAGAACTGAATGCCTTGCTTGACGAAACACCCATTGGGTCGCGAGTTTGTTTTGCAGGTAACAGGCAACGTGCGCGAACGCAGCAATAAAAACAAAAACATTCCAACCGGCGAAGTTGAAATACAGGTGTAGCCATCTTACAATATCTAAACAAATCGGCAGTTCCGCCTTTCACCATACAGGATGATACCGATGGTGGCGACGACCTGCGCATGAAATACCGCTATCTCGATCTGCGCCGCAATGCAGTGAAGAAAAATTTAGAACTGCGCTATGCCGTGAACCGCGCTGCCCGCAACTACCTGCACCAGAACGGTTTTTATGGATATTGAAACCCCGTTTCTTATTAAATCTACACCTGAAGGTGCACGCGATTTTGTGGTGCCATCACGCATGAATCCCGGACAATTTTATGCCTTGCCGCAAAGTCCGCAAACCTTTAAACAATTGCTGATGGTGAGTGGCTACGATCGGTATTACCAGGTTGTAAAATGTTTTCGGGATGAAGACCTGCGTGCCGACCGGCAGCCTGAGTTTACGCAGATTGACTGCGAAATGGCATTTGTGGAGCAGGAAGATATCCTGAATATGTTTGAAGGACTTGATCAAATTCATTTTTAAAGAAGTAAAAGGAATTGATTATACCGATAAAGTAGAACGCATGAGTTGGGAAGATGCCATGTGGAATTATGGAATCGACAAACCGGATATCCGCTTTGGAATGAAGATTTCGAACCTGAAAAAACCATCTTCGGTATATGTTTCCAAACAAGATAATGCGGACATTGATTAACGGTGCCGATTTTAAAGTATTTGATGAAGCCGAAACGGTGTTGGCCATTGCTGTTCCGGGTTGCAGCGAATACAGCCGCAAGCAAACAGACGAACTGATAGAATGGGTAAAACGTCCGCAAATCGGGATGAAAGGTCTTGCTTTTATCAAAGTGAATGCGGATGGAACATACAAAAGCAGTTTTGATAAATTTTACAGTGAAGACAAGCTGCGTGCCATTGCCGATAGCTGCCGATGCGCAAAAAGGCGACCTGGTGTTGCTGCTTGCCGGTGCCGAAGAGCGCACACGCAAAGCCATGAGCGAACTGCGCCTTGAAATGGGCAAACGCCTTGGGCTTGCGCAAGGAAAATGAATTTAAACTGTTGTGGGTACTCGATTTCCCCTTGTTTGAATATGCGGAAGAAGAAAACCGTTGGGTAGCGCGCCATCACCCGTTTACATCGCCAAAACCGTCAGATATTGAAGTGATGATCAACAACAACCCGGCAATTGAAGATGCTGGCTAAATACCTGGAACATCCGTATGCCAATATCAAAGCCAACGCATATGATATGGTGCTGAACGGCAACGAAATTGGCGGCGGTTCTATCCGTATTTTTCAGCGGGAATTGCAGGAAAAAATGTTTGCCGCACTGGGCATGACGAAAGAAGAATCGCAGCACAAATTTGGCTTTTTGCTGGGTGCTTTTGAATATGGCGCACCACCGCATGGCGGCATTGCTTTTGGCTTCGACAGGCTGTGTGCTATATTGGGCGGCAGCGAAAGTATCCGCGACTTTATTGCCTTTCCTAAAAACAATTCGGGCAGAGATGTGATGCTGGATGCACCTTCTGCCATTGATGAAAAGCAAATGCAGGAACTTCAGATTAAAACCGATTTGAAAGGATAGTTCTCACAGAGTTTCATAAATCCCTAGCGTGCTTTGTTGCCAAACAAAGCACGCTTTTGTTTGTTAGCAACTGTTTATTATTCATCAGAGATAGTATGCTATTGAATCTTGCATATCTTTCAATTCTTTTTTCAGGAATTTTCATTTGATCAAATATTTACTTGCATGTTCATAGTATCAAATGAGTTAGATAAAATTGATTCGAGAGAAACATACTTTATCTAAATAATACCAAAACAGATATCGACAACAGCAAATCATCACTTGACACGAATTTTATATGTCATGATTTTTATCAGAACATATCCCTGTTTTTCCATCTATTCTTTTTTGAAAAGCAACACCGTAAGTCATTTTTACTTACTTTTCCAACCTACCGCGATAAGTTTCGCCATATAAAAGCTAATCATGTATTTTACATGTCTTTAACCAGCAACTTATGAGTTTGGCAACATTAATTAAATGAATATTCAGTAAAACATGGATTCTACGATGAAATGTGGAATGCCCAGGACATCCGCGAGCCGTATGCGAAAATTGTATCGGCACTTGCAGCAGGTCGATTTGTCTGCCATGCAAAACAAAGATAAACTTGCAGGCGAACTGTTTATGAACCAAGGCATTACGTTTACTGTTTATGCCGATAATGCAGGCATCGAACGGATCTTTCCCTTTGATATTATTCCTCGCATTATTACCGGCAACGAATGGAAGCATATTGAAGATGGCATTAAGCAAAGGCTGATTGCGCTCAATATGTTTTTAAAAGACATTTATAATGACCAGCAGATTCTGAAAGACCGTGTCATTCCTGCCAAGCTAATTGCTTCCTGCCCACACTACACCCGCGAAGTTCATGGCATACCTGTGCCGCATGATATTTATGTACATATATCCGGCATTGACCTGATTCGTGGTGAAGATGGTAAATTTTATATTCTGGAAGATAATCTGCGCACGCCATCGGGCGTATCGTACATGCTGGAAAACCGCGAAGTAACCAAACGTATTTTCCCTGATATGTTTGCTAGCAATTCGGTACGGCTTATCAACAATTATCCCATCTTGCTGCACCAGTTGCTGTTATCGCTGGCGCCCCGCAAATTCTAAATCCACGCGTGGTATTGTTAACTCCAGGCGTTTATAATTCCGCTTATTACGAGCATACTTTTCTTGCTCGGCAAATGGGTATTCCGTTGGTAGAAGGGCGCGATTTGGTGGTAGATCATCACAATGTGTTTATGAAAACAACGCAGGGTTAGCGCAGGTGCATGTTATTTACCGGCGTATCGATGATGAATATCTCGATCCGCTTATTTTTCATCCTACCAGCGTTCTGGGTGTTCCCGGATTGATGGATGCTTACCGAAAAGGCAATGTAGCTATTGCCAATGCAGTAGGCAATGGCGTGGCAGACGATAAAGCCATTTATGCATATGTGCCGGCTATGATAAAATATTACCTGAACGAAGAACCCATTTTAAATAATGTTCCTACTTACCAGATGGAAAATAAAGAAGAACGCGAACATGTGTTTAGCGAACATTAACAACATGGTGATTAAACGTACCAACCAAAGTGGTGGGTATGGAATGATTATGGGCAACAGTGTGGAAGAACAGGAATGGGAAGCAGCAAAAGAAGAGATTGAAAAAGACCCGCGCAGCTTTATTGCGCAGCCCATTATTAAATTATCAACTGTGCCTTGCTTTATCAATGGAAAATTGCAACCCCGCCATGTAGATTTGCGACCCTATGCTTTGTTTGGTGCCGATGGGATTAAAATTGTTCCGGGTGGTTTAACCAGGGTAGCCCTGCGCGAAGGTTCGCTGGTTGTGAACTCATCGCAGGGTGGCGGCAGTAAAGATACCTGGGTGATTGATTAGACCTTTTAACGTCTTTACATCTTCTTTATTGGGAAAAATGCCACGAATACTTAAAATTTTACTAACTGAACGCTGACTGTTTTATGCTAAAAGCATATAATCAATCAGTTTCTACACATCATGAACATGCTAAGCCGCATTGCCGATTCGTTGTTTTGGCTAAACCGCTACATGGAACGCACCGACAGCCTGTTGCGACTGTGATCTATCCATTATATTCTCTCGCTTGATAAAGGAGTGAATGCTCCGCAAAACTGGAGATCGGTACTACGAAATCGCAACTTATTTGATCGGAAGAAGAAATAGCCAAAATTGAAAACAATATGGCGGCTGTGCTGCATAAAATTATTTTCGATACCGAAAATCAAACTCATTAAAAGTAATTGTGCATCGCGCCCGCGAAAATGCACGAGGCGCGCAGGATCATATCACAAAAGAAACATGGGAAGAAGTAAACCAGATTTATCATTACATTAATCAGCCGGTGCTGACTGCCAAACTGAGCAACAACCAATCATTGGAAATTATGGAAGAACTTGGCGCAAACATTCGGTTTTGTTTGCAGGTATTATTGAGCTAACGATGCCGCGTGGTACAGGCTGGAATTTTATGAGTTTTGGCAAGTATATCGAACGATGTTTTCATACCATTCGTGTGTTACAAAACCAATTGGAGCTGATAGATTATGATGTGGAAAATGCATACCGATTTTTTGCAATGGCGATATCTGTTGCTGGCCTTATCGGGGTATGAACTGCATTTGAAAACATATACCAACAATAACCACACATAACCTGTTGCACCAGGTAATATTGAACGAAAACTTTACACGCTCGATCGTGTACTCGTTCAGCCGCATTGATATTTATCTGAAAAAAGTGATGCCGCTGCAAGCGATGTGCCGAAGAAAACAAAGTGATCATCAACAGCTTTGGCAGGCTGTACAGTAGGGTAAAATATAAAGAGCCGGAAAGCCTTGACAGGTGACAACTTACAGCATTTCTTACAGATGTACAAAACGATCTGTCTCTCTTTAGCACGTTACTTGCTCAGTACTTCTTCTCTTATCATTAATAATGTAAAATGTCGGTTTTCAAAATATATCATACTACCCGTTACGAATACAACAGACCTGTAAAGGAAAGTCATAACGAAATAAAAATTTATCCCTACCAGTTTAGCGGGCAGGAAGTATTGCAACACGATTTAACGATTACCAACAACCCGAGCGTTCAAACTTTTTATGACTATTGGGGTAATAAAGTTGGTGTATTCAGTCTTGCTGCCGCCACATAATCTTTTGGTGATAGAAAGCAAGCTTGTAGTGCGCACGTTGGGTACAAACGAAGTGACAATCGATAAATTTGGAACTTTTGGTGATTTGAAGCTATGAAACGGATGAAAATCTGCAATTGCTGGAACTGGCAACGCCCGATTTTATTGTAAATGAAAATGCGATTGACAATATTATTCAGCAAATTCACGACCCGGTAAATCCTGTAGCACAAACGGTTGAACAATGTTCCAACTACATTTTTGAAAATTTTAAATATGTAAAAGGCATCACCAATGTGCAAACTACAGTGAATGAAATTCTCGAAACACAAGCGGGTGTTTGCCAGGATTTTGCGCATGTGATGCTGCAGATACTGCGCACGCTCAATATTCCCGGCAGGTATGTGAGCGGCTATATTTGCCCCAACAAAAATGGGATGCGTGGCGAAGGCGCTACCCATGCATGGGTAGAAGCGTGGCTGCCCATCATGGCTGGGCAGGCATCGACCCCACCAATAATGTATGGGTGACCAACCGCCACGTAAAGCTGGCCGTAGGCAGAGATTTTAAAGACTGCAGCCCCGTGAAAGGAACTTTTAAAGGATCGGCCAAACAAAAATTCAGTGTATATGTGTCTGTAAGCTATGAAGACGGGCAAACATTTGAAGAAATTAACAATGTGCCGCTAGCGAACAAACTCCCGGCGATATGGAAGATTTTGTGCCGGAAGGATTTTCAGCCCAACAATAAACTGAGGGTGTATTATTCATGGGCAGAGGATGAAAGCTTTTCTCACATGAGCTGAGCTTACGTGGGTATATCTGAAAGTGCGCAAGTTTGGTAACTGGTAAATTCTATATTTGCCCTCTATGAAAGCTGAATTGATTGCTTATAAAATTCTTATCGTTTTTATTATTGCCGGTTGCGGCGCTTTTTGGAATTCTTTGCCTCCTGAGCTTGATTACAGCGCTTGGCAATCCTACCCTGCTGATCAGTGTATTTTTAAATGCCTGCCTGGTTATTTATATCATTGCCAGTTTCATGTTTTTTACAAAAGGAATTGATAACAACCAACCCTGCAAACCTGTATTACGCGACTGGATTCGTATCAACGGTATTATCTCGCTGGTGTTTTACCTGCTGGTCACGTTCATGTTTGTAGCTATCAAAATGCAGCCCTCCTTGCTAAACGATGCAATGAATCAAATGGAGGCGCAGGGTGGCACGCCGCCGGGCGTTAGTATGGAAGAACTAAAATCTGCAACCATCAACGCAGTTACTTATTTTCTGATACTGAGCATCGCAATTGTAGTGCATGCGATAATTACTTTTCATTTACTGCGGGTTTACAAATCCTTGTTCGAGCCTGAGCAAATGGATTTGGAAAAATAAATATCGCCTTTTCCAATTAACGAAGAATTTCACTCTTCCCTGTAAATAAATACACAATTATGCAGGTGCATATTTTTCGGTTGGTTAAAAACAGGAATTTTCACTCTATAATATAAGCGTTGGAAAATCTACGCAAAGCACCATGTATACCTTTCCGATGATTAACTCGATTTGTGACAGATTGTTAGTAGAAATAGAATGGTATTAGCTGTTTCCTGTTCTTCTCATTTCCCGACTAACGACTGATTTCTTGCTCAAAATTGGCTGTGAGATTATACTGACCGCTTCGATGCACGCAACAAAGAAGGTGAATTTATTGGTTTCAAATGGTATAATTGATTGATGCTTAATTTAAATTTCAAATAGGAAACTGATAATCCAAAACAGATAATTTAATTTTTTATTTGTAAAATTTTTTTAGCTTTATCACGTGTAAGTTCTACCCAGCCTGTCATAATCCGAACCAGCTTGTTATTCATTTCCACCATCTTTCCATATTCCCCTTGTCTTCTTTAACCTTTAA
This sequence comes from uncultured Chitinophagaceae bacterium, assembly GCA_963760045.1. Classification (GTDB taxonomy): domain Bacteria; phylum Bacteroidota; class Bacteroidia; order Chitinophagales; family Chitinophagaceae; genus Ilyomonas. Next base: position 263,229 of record CAVXBN010000024.1, on the reverse strand, counting down.
AAACAATACATCATGAAAACACACCACCTCTCTATGCTGGCAGCAGCCTGCTCATTTTTTTCAATTCCTGTAAAAAAGACCTGACTGAACAGGAAAGTATAACACAGGACAACAGTTCTGAAAAAATTGCAACTGCCGTTTCAGCCGAAGGTTATGAGTTTAAAAAAAATGAAATCCTGGTAAAATTCAAAACCGGGCTTTCACAAGCTGCACGCAACAATATTATGTCTCTCGTTAGTGGCACTGTATCGCGTCACCTCCTGAGCCAGGCAATGGTGCGTGCAGGCGATAAGGAAGGTGTTTATGTTTTGACAATTCCCGGCAAAGTACCTGAAGCGGTTGAAAAACTAAAAGGAGTGAAAGACTTGGTTTATGCCGAACCCAATTTCATTTACCATCACACCAGTACATCGAATGATCCTTATTTCACCGGTGGCAATTTGTGGGGTATGTATGGCGACCTTTCGTCTCCGGCTAACAACTTTGGCAGCCAGGCAGCCGAAGCCTGGGGCAGAAACCATACAGGTTCTTCCTCCATTTCAGTGGGCATTATAGATGAGGGAGCAATGTTTAATCACAAAGACCTGAAAGCCAATTTCAGGGTCAATACATTTGACCCGGTAGATGGCATAGACAATGATGGCAACGGGTTTATTGATGACTACCACGGCTGGGATTTCTTCGAAAACAACAACAGCACATTTGATGGCACCACAGACGATCACGGCACACACGTAGCGGGCACCATTGGAGCCAAAGGTGGAAACGGCGCCGGAGTAGCCGGCGTGAACTGGAACATTACACTTTACTCAGCAAAATTCTTAGGTCCCAACGGGGGAAGCACAGCCGATGCAGTGCTCGCTGTAGACTATTTTACAAACTTTAAACAACTCCACAACATAAGACTTGTGGCTACCAATAATTCGTGGGGCGGCACCGGGTATTCTCAGGCTCTGAAAGATGCAATAGACAGGGCTGGCGCAGCCGATATTCTATTCATTGCTGCAGCCGGCAACAATGCCAGTAATAATGAAACCTCACCGTTTTATCCAAGCAGTTATACAAGCCCCAACATAATCAGCGTAGCTTCTATCACCAGTACAGGTGAGTTGAGCTACTTTTCCAATTACGGATCTACTTCTGTAGATATCGGAGCTCCGGGGTCTGATATTTATTCCACATTGCCCGGTTCCGGAAACACCTCAGTATATGGATCTTATAGCGGCACATCTATGGCAACACCGCATGTAACGGGCGCCGCAGCTTTATGGGCTTCCCGGCATTCCGGCGCAAATGCAGCAGCCATCAAATCGGCCATTCTTTCGCGCGTGATAGCCACACCTTCCCTTTCAGGGAATTGCACTTCAGGTGGGAGGCTAAATATGAGCGGGTTTTAAATAATCTTATTCTATAACATACAAAAAGCCGCAATGCGGCTTTTTGTATGTTATAGAATAACCTGGATAATAGAAAATTTGCAGTTAACAGGAAATGTCCTGTCTTTAACATTTTTATCAAATGCTTTTTTAACTGAACTAATGCATTATGACAACCATCATTTTTTAAGTAATTTAGAGTAAGGCTTTTTTCATATCCCTTTTGCAAAAATGTTCAGTTTATTTCGGTTTATCGCATACTTATGCGATACGTATCATGAAAGCTGAGAAATATTTTTGCAGGTAAAACAACCCCGAAATGATTAAGATTCTCATCTATGAAGATATCACTGAACTCCGCGAAACACTGGAATTGCTGCTGGGCAATGCAGAAGGTATGGAAGTAGTGGGTGCATTTGACAACTGTGAAACTGCACCAACCGATTTGTCTGTTCTGCAGCCCGATGTGATACTCATGGATATAGATATGCCCGGATGTTCAGGCATTGAAGGAGTAAAAGATATCAGGAGAGTAAATGGGGATGTCAAAATCCTGATGCAAACCGTATTTGACGATAATAAAAATATTTTTGAAGCCATCAGGGCGGGTGCCAATGGCTATACACTAAAAAAAACATCGCCTGACAAGCTGATACAGTATATCCGTGATGCGTATGATGGCGGCGCTCCCATGAATGCCTCCATTGCTACACAGGTTCTGAAAATGTTTGCTAGCTTGCCTTCACCTTCGGGTACTAATTACAATCTTTCAGAGCGCGAAAAACAGGTGTTGCAGTTGCTGGTAGATGGCAACAGTTATAAGATGGTTGCCTCTGAAATGCACATATCCATCGATACGGTTCGCAGCCACATCAGGAATATTTATGACAAGCTGCATGTAAACTCCAAAAGCGAGGCAGTAGCAAAGGCATTGAAAGATAAGATTGTATAACGTCCTCTTGTTTGCATTTCGTAAGCAAAAATTTGTTCCAGGTTTTGATCGATTGTTCTATGCCATCGTAGACTTCCATTGTTTTATTTAAATAAAATGGGTTTGCACTAAAAAGTGAGTAACATTGATACTGCAACACTTGCATATCAAACTCGTAAATTTTGTTTCTTTTTTGGATTGAATAACAAAACAATCCTGCACCGTTGCGCCCGCCGCTTTTGACTGTTGCCTGTCAGAGAATTTGAATACTAATGAATGTGAGACATTCATCTCTATGGCTTAAATCTTGCGCTTATACATGCCTTAATCTTTTGCCATGCTTAATAGAATCAATACCTCCAACGATTTAGAAAACAAAACCATAGTAATCACCGGTGCTTCGAGCGGTGTAGGGCGAGCGGCGGCACTTGAATTTGCCAAGCACAAAGCAACCGTGGTGCTGGCAGCCCGTGGCGAAAAAGCATTGTATGCTGCAGCCGAAGAATGTAAGGAATGGGGAGCCAAAGCAATTGCGGTCGTTACAGATGTAACAGATGCGCACGCAGTGAGAGAACTTGCCAAAACTGCCGTAGAAGCGACCGGCAAAATTGATGTTTGGATCAACAATGCTGCCGTGCTGGCAGCGGGCGACTTTACCCAAACACCTGTGCAGGTGCATACTCAGGTGATAGAAACGAATCTTATCGGTTATGTGCACGGAGCTCATGCAGCATTGCCCTATTTCATACAGCAGAATGAAGGCATCTTGATCAATAATATTTCTGTAGGTGGCTGGGTTCCTGTGCCATTTGGTGTGGGATATTCTGCCAGTAAATATGGCATTCGCGGCTTTTCAGAAGCTTTGCGTGGCGAGCTTGCCAGATATACAAACATCCATGTGTGCGACTTGTTTCCCGCCTTTCTCGACACGCCGGGCACGCAACATGCCGGAAACTATACAGGCGTAGTGCTGCGGCCAGCTCCGCCGGTTTATGATCCGCAAAGTGTGGCCCGTGCAATGGTAAAATTGTCATTGCATCCAAAAGACGGAACCACGATTGGAAGTGTGGCTACCCTATTACGACTGGCGCATTTTGTGTCACCTAAACTAACGCGTAATCTTACAGCTTTGTTTATGAAAACCTACTTCAATGAAGCTGATGAATCGCCTGCAACGAGCGGCAATGTGTTTGAACCTGTTGAATATGGAACCAGTATTTATGGTGGGTGGAATTCGAGTGCTGATGCAGAAATCAGGAAGAACCGGCTTAGGATTGCGGGTTTGTTGTTTGCAGGTGTCACAGCGGGGCTGTGGATGTTCAATAAAAAGAGAAATCAACTTCCTGTAGCTACAAACAGCGTGAAGGGTAAACGCCCCGCTTCTTATCGATAATCAGAAAAAATACTTACACTCTCATTTCTTAAGATAAACGATTTTTCCAGCAGCAGTATCATGATACTGAGTGTGAGTTTTTATATGAACTTCTTGTTACACAAGTATATTTTGTGTCACCGTTTGCCCGTCTAGCATGCGGATGATGCGATGACTGTAACGCGCGTCGTGTTCACTGTGTGTCACCATAATGATGGTAGTGCCTTGCTCATTCAGTTCGGTGAGCAGTTCCATTACTTCATTGCCATTATTACTATCAAGATTACCGGTAGGTTCATCTGCGAGTATCAGCTTCGGACTGTTGACGACGGCACGCGCTACGGCTACACGCTGCTGCTGTCCGCCCGACAATTGCTGCGGGTAGTGATTGCGCCGGTGCATAATCTGCACCTTATCGAGTACATATTCCACGCGTTTTTTACGCTCGGCAGCTTTTACGCCTGTATAGATCAGGGGTAGTTCCACATTCTCATACACTGTGAGTTCATCTATGAGGTTGAAGCTTTGAAACACAAAGCCGATATTGTGCTTTCGCAGATCGGCACGTTTGCGCTCATTGAAATGAGCTACTTCAATGCCATTGAAAATGAAGCTCCCTTTATCAGGATCATCCAGCAAGCCGAGGATATTGAGCAGCGTAGATTTACCACATCCCGATGGACCCATAATGGCAACAAACTCTCCTTCCTTTACTTCGATGGTCAGTTTATTCAAAGCCACGGTTTCTACTTCTTCCGTGCGGTATACTTTTTCCAGTTCCGTTATCTTTATCATGGTAGGAGAATTTTAGGCTGCAAATAGGTTTGTCGTAATTATTGTTGTCGTTGATAATATTGCATCAATGCTGGTAACACGAACCAATGAGGTTTGAATGTGAGTGTTTATCTGGGCCTGCATCTGCATCAAACATTTTGTACGTATCACTTGTTTTGCAGGACTAATTCCTGCATTTTTTCATAATTGTCGTAGCTGCTCGTGACCACTTTATCACCCGGTTGCAAGCCGCCGAGCACTTCGTAAAAATCTGTGTTTTGCCTGCCCAATTGTATATCTTTACGTACATGCCATTTTGCCATCCTCACTCACCTTAAATATCCAGTTGCCGCCTGTCTGTTGGTAAAATCCGCCTTTGGGCACCAACACCGCCTCCGTTTCATCGCTAAGGGCTAAAAGTATCTGCAATGTTTGCCCACGGCGGATACCCTGTGGCACATCGCCTTCAAATTCAAGGTCTACCTGGAAACGACCGTTGGTAACCTGGGTATAAACTTTTTTGATGGTGAGCAGATATGCTTTGTTGGCAAAACTGAATGTTCCACTCAAGCCTGTATATACCTGCGATATATAATGTTCATCAATATCCGCCCGCACTTTAAAGCCGCTGAGTACATCTATTTGTCCCAGCCTTTCGCCTTTGTTTTTACTTTGCCCGATTTCGGCATCGAGCGACGTGAGTTGTCCATCTACCGGTGCACGAACGATCAGGTCGCCCACTTTTTGACGCATCACGGCGAGCGCATTTTGCGATCCCCTGTACGATTGTTCGGCTTGCGCAAGTTGCTGTTTGGTAGACGAACTATCCTGTGCAAGCAGTTGTCTCTGTCAGCCGTTTTTTTGCCTGCAAATAATTGTAGCGATTCTCCGACTCCTGGTATTCCTGCGACCCGATGGCTTTTTTGTCATAAAGAGTTTTATTCAGGTTGTATTTCCGTTCTGCTTCTTTCAAGTCACTCTCCACATCAGTCATCTGGTTCAGCTTTGTAGTGGTGTTTTGTAATGCCGCATTGCGGGCAATCTGCATTTGTGTAAGCAGGTTGTACACCGATGTTTCCTGGTTCACGAGGCTTAGTTCAAGATCTGTATTGGAAAGTCGCATAATCGGCTGACCTTTTCTCATAACAGCACCATCTTCCACATATTTCTCTTCTACCCTGCCACCTTCCATTGCATCGAGATAAATAGTGGAAATAGGAAGCACAACGCCATTTACAGGAATGGTTACCTGGAATGGTCCTTTACTCACCTCACTGATGCTGATGCGCTCTGTATCTACGTTCAGCTTGGCACCACCATTCGTAAAAAAATAACTACCTGCTATCAGCAGCACGATGGCAGCTACTCCTGCAATGGTGAGAATCTTTTTTGTTGTCCATTTCTTCTTTTCCAATATTCTGTCCACGATACTTGCAATTTAGAATGCTCTACGCTGATGATTATCTGAACCTGAGCGACAGGATATTCACGATACTAAAATTGTCGGGTTTGGGAAACTCGGGTAAACTACAGGCAGATTCGCTGTTGTTGGTTGCCGATGAAGTCTTCAGTTCCAATCGCGACAGGAAGAACAAAACTGCAAATGCAGTGATATTAAGGGCGATTATTTTAAAGATTTTCCACATAAGTTGTTGTTTTTTAAGTTTGATAATTCCCCGTTTCCCAATCATCGTTTATTTTCTCATCATCAAAACCGTACGGGATAATGAAAGCATAATGCCAACAAGATAGTCAACTGATAATCAATGGATTATTTAATGATATTTCAACTTTTACTGTTCGCTTTAGCACATGATGTGTCCGGTTTTGATACAGGTAGATTTTGCAATTAATATATCAGGTTTCAGTACAAGATTATTGGAAGCGAACACCAATGGTACAATAAAATTCGAAACCGTTAACTGCAGGTAAGCCACAAAGCAAAATGCTTCATCAAATTTCATAAAAAAAGAGTGAAAAGAATCTTGTTGTGGTACGCGTAAACAAGAATCATTTTCACTCTTTTTCTGCAGGTATAAATAAACCTGGTTTTTATTCAGTCATTTTCTTAGACTTCTTGAGGTACCTGATCGTAAAATAATATCCAATGAGAATCAGCATTGTCAATCCAAACAGCATATTGCGAAGCTCATCATTGCCACCGGTAATTTGCGGATATTTGAAAAACAAAATGAGCGCGATACCTGTAAGCCAAACAAACTGCGTATTGTATTCCTTCAGCAACCAACGGCGCCAGTTAAAGGAAAATCCGCTCAATGTTTGCGACAATCCTGTAAAATTCGGAATCCACCTGTTTACATGACTGCAATATTGGTTAAAGGCTTCGCCAAATTTATTGCGCAGAAAATTTTCTTCGGCCAGCACAATGGCATGATAGATAAAAAAGAAAAAAGGCATAACAATGCCTACATAGATCAGCGAATTAGACAATATACCAACGCCAAGGAGCATCAGCACATTTCCCACATAGAGCGGGTTGCGGCAATGGCTGAAAATACCTTCAGTTACGAGGTTTTCTGCATAGATGTTCCGGTTTTTTCCACCGCGGATAATGTATACGAGACCAATTGTCATTCCGCGGATAAGCTGCCCTGAGAAAGTGACAATCAAACCGATAATCACCGGCCAAAGCCAGTAATGTTCACCAAAATATTCAGGACTGAATAAGGGCGGAGAAGGAATAAACAGCAAGAGGTATAGGAAAATGAACAAAAAATTACGGTTCTTAAAAAAGAAGTTACCTATTTCTATCATTCTCTTATTTTTTTGCAATAATACCAGCAAAGTTGTACCACTTGAAAAATATTTCGTGATGACCGAAACCGGCTTCTTTCAGCAGCAATATATTCTCGCTCATTTTGTAAGGAATGAGTACATTTTCCAGCGCTTCACGCTTTTGCGAAATTTCAATTTCGCTGTATTGATGGCGGCGCTTCATTTCATAGTAATACTCAATAAAATGACGATTGAACAGGCTTTCTTCTGCCAGTATTTTTTCAACTAATATCAACACGCCACCCGGTTGCAAACCGTCATAAATATTTTTCAAAAGGCGCTCACGAAACAGCGGACGCACAAACTGCAGTGTAAGGCAAAGCACTACCACGCTTGCATTTTCTATCTGCAGCGGTTGAGACAAATCTGCATGTTTCAGTTGAAACGGGCGCGTGACGCCTGCTGAATGCAGCTTCATTTCGCACTTGGCGAGCATTTCGTCCGAATCGTCGATACCTACAAATGAAACCTGGGGCGATACATGGGGATCTATTGACAGAAAAGTAGCGCCGGTAGAGCAACCCAGGTCGTAAATGTTGGTGTTGTCCTGCGCGTGCGAACCGGAAAGTTCGCCAATCATGCGTTGCATTTCATCATAAAAGGGAACAGACCTGTTGACCATGTCGTCAAACACATTTACAACAGTTGTATTAAACTTGAAATCTGAAGGTTTAGAAATATCTTTAAATACTTGGTCTTTGTCCACAGGAAGCATTTTAGTAATGAAAAATAGACGGGTTAAAGATAACCACCGGTTGATACAAATGGCGGTAAAATTATGCAATACCTTGCAAATAACGGTTTGGCTGTATGTGAGATTTGTTAGTGTTCACAGCGCCATCCATCCGCCCTTCTCATCGTGTGAACCCGTTTATCTGCCGTTCATTGCAAACAGCCAAAGTTTTGTAACCTTTCAGTAAGTTTGCGCGTTATACGCTGCAATTAACTGTAAATCTTAGTGTTAACCTTATCCTTATGAGTCTTAAAAAATGTTCGGTACTGGCAGTAGATGACGATCCGGATGTATTGATTGCGGTACGGATGCTGCTAAAGAATGAAGTGCAGAAAATAGTTGTAGAAAAAAATCCTGAAAATATTCCTTCTCTTCTTAAGGAGGAACACTTTGACCTGTTGCTGCTGGATATGAATTTTAAATCCAGCATCAATACCGGCAATGAAGGTTTGTATTGGCTTAACCGTGTGAAAACGCTGAAGCCAACCATGCAGGTAGTAATGATTACAGCGTATGCCGATATTGACCTGGCAGTTCGCTCGCTGAAAGAAGGTGCGTTCGATTTTATGGTGAAACCCTGGCACAACGAAAAACTGATGAGCACCATCCAGGAGGCGCTGGACAAAAACAACAAACTGCAAAAAGCTGAATCGCGCGGAGGAAAAGACAGCATAATCGGAACTGAATTGCTGGGAGAAAGCGAAATAATGCAGGATATATTTTACAAAATTTCCAAAATTGCACCCACAGATGCCAATATACTGATACTGGGAGAAAACGGTACAGGTAAAGACCTTATCGCCAAAGCCATTCACCAGAAATCGCTGCGAGCCAAAAAGCCATTTGTAAAAGTAGATGTCGGCGCACTCACGGACAGCTTGTTTGAAAGCGAATTGTTTGGTCACAAAAAAGGTGCATTTACAGACGCCCGTGAAGACCGCGAAGGCAGGTTTGAATCGGCTAATACCGGAACATTGTTTCTCGATGAAATAGGAAATATTACACTGACACAGCAGGCAAAACTATTGACCGTTTTGCAAAACCGGATGGTAACGAAGCTGGGCACCAACCAACCGGTACCAATCGACATCAGGCTCATTTGCGCCACCAATGTTACGCTGTCCGAACTGGCAAACGAAAGCCGTTTCCGCAAAGATTTGATTTACCGGATCAATACAGTTGAAATTACAGTGCCGCCACTCCGCAAACGGAAAGAAGACATAATGATGCTGGCAAATCATTTTGCCAATATTTATGCACAGAAATACATGAAGTCGTCCATGGAATTTGATAAGCTGGCTGCCGACAAACTTCAGTCGTATCATTATCCCGGCAATGTGCGGGAACTGCAGTACACCATTGAACGTGCGGTAATTATGAGCGAAGGGAATGTGCTGCTTGGCAAAGATCTCATCTTCTCACCCATCGAATCGGCGCCTGCGCCAGCTATCGTTGGGGATAGCGACAGCAACCTGGAACACCTGGAGAAAAACACCATCCTGCGGGTGATAGAAAAACACAGCGGCAACATTACAAAAGCTGCCAAAGAACTGGGATTGACACGCACAGCCCTGTACAGAAGACTCAGTAAATATGACATATAAAAAGTACGAGCTTAGTATATTGGCAAGAGTCCTCATCATGTTTGCTGTCTTGTGCGGCGAAGCATATTTTCTGGTGAGCAGCCGGTATTTGTATGCCGTTATACTCTCTCCTTTTGTCATTATGCAGGTGGTAAATTTTTATCTGTTTCATAAACGGGCGCAGCGCGAGGTAGAAGAGTTTGTAGAAGCCATTCACTACCGCGATTTTTCGCGTCACTTCAATGTAAGCATGGCACCGGCAGGTTTGCAGCCTTTGAGAAACGGGTTCAACGAAATCAATCTTGCTTTTAAGGAAATAGCCCGCGAAAAAGAAACGCAGTATCAATATCTTCAGAAATTGCTGGAGCTGGTCAACACTGGCATTCTTTCGTTTGATGTAGAAGATGGAAATGTAATTTGGATGAACGAAGCTCTGAAAAATCTGTTGCAGATTCCTTACCTGCGTGTGATTACGTCTCTCGACAAGCGTGAACCTGCGCTCACGGCACAAATCCTGGATCTGAAGCCGGGAGAAACACTTATTACAGAAGCGCATCCCGACAAATCCACGGTAAAAATACTGCTATCGGCTACCGCTTTTGAAACAGAAGGCAAAACCTACAAGCTCATTGCTTTTCAAAATATAAACGACGCGCTCGACGAAACGGAAAACAATGCGTGGCAAAAATTGCTGCGTGTGCTCACTCATGAAATTATGAATTCGGTTGCGCCTATTTCTTCACTGGCAGGCACGCTGAAAGAAAGGCTGCATGCATCTGCAGCGTTGCTTACCGACAGTAATGGATCTATCGATGATCTTTACACAGGCATTGATACAATACGCAGAAGAAGTGAAAACCTGCTGAAATTTGTAGATACCTACCGCAATCTCAATAAGATACAAACGCTTACGCTCACCACCGTTTATGTAAGAGATTTATTTGAAAACCTCTACCAGCTGATGGAGCCAACGCTTGAAGCAAAACACATAGAACTGGATATTATTTTAAAAGATACTGCCCTGCAATTGGAAGCCGACATCAACCTTGTGGAGCAAATGCTCATCAACCTGGTTATTAACGCAATTGATGCAGTAAAGCACAAAACCCACCCGGTGATTTCGCTATCGGGAACGCTCAATTCGCAGAAAAAAGTGATCATCAAAGTATCTGACAATGGAACCGGAATGGAAAAAGATGTGCTGGATAAAATTTTTGTTCCTTTTTTCACCACCAAAAAATCGGGCAGTGGCATCGGGCTCAGCCTTTGCAAACAAATCATGCAGTTACACAAAGGCTCCGTAGCAGTACAAACTGCTGTTGGTGAAGGCACAACCTTTACACTGCAATTCTAAATCCGGCGAAACAGGAGGCGGTATTTCTTAATCGTAAAACTTGGATTTACGTTCTGCAAGTCAATTCCGAAAGAGATTAAACCCGGAAAGAACCTAATATTCTTCAAGCCTAACGCCATGAATACAACAAGATTGTAACACTGTTTGTTTCGTTGTTACTTTGCGGCATCACACATTTGCAAAATGAAGTTCATATACGGTATTCTTTCTTTCCTCTTTCTGGGTTGCTTTCTACATGCACACAGTCAATATTATTATACCGACATCGTTGCCATGAAGGGCGCGCAACAGCAATATGCAGCGTTGCAAAACAGCAAAACAAGATTGGTAACGGCTATTAGCTTCAACGGCAACCAGCCGGCAGAAGATTTTTCGCTTGAACAGCGCATTTCTGCCGATGGCCGTACGATCATCATGACTTCATCAGATGCATCAAGCGGCACAAACACGATTGTAAACACTTACGATAATGGCAGGCTTGTAATGACACGCGACAGCACTGCCAACCTAAAATCCATCACCCGCTACACCTACGATGGTTCGGGAAATATTACACTGATTTCTACGGTTACCGATGATGCGTTTATGAACAGCCATTCAGAAGAAAAACATATCTGGACTTATAATGGCAACCTGCCTGAAAAGATGCTGGCTGTTAAAAACAATTCGGATACCACCTATGTTTCTTTTACATATGACAATAACAATGTAGCCGGCGAAACATGGAAACACAAAGGACGTGTGACAGAAAGCTATTATTTTTATTACAACGACAACAACCAGCTTACCGACATTGTAAGAATGAATATGCGGGTAAATAAAATGTTGCCGGATTTTCTCTTTGAATACGACAGTGAAAACCGCGTTGTTCAAATGACGCAAATACCCAACGGCAGCAGCGACTATATGATCTGGAAGTATGTATACAACAGCAACGGATTGAAAGAAAGAGAACTGTTGTTCAATAAGCAAAAGCAACTGGTTGGACGCGTTGAATACAAATACAACTAGACGTTACTAATCGCCAATCAACATTATCACGCACCTCCGAATATTTCTGCGATATGTAATAAGTCAGGTTGGATGGTCACAATCAATACATGTTTTTTGACAATACAACCTGATTGTAATTCTATGATACTACCGGCGTTTGCGACATAAATAAAGCCTTCAGTTCTATCGCATCATCCGGTTTCATTTTCCCTCCTAAAATGAGTCTCACCTGCCTGCGGCGAAGTGCACTTTCATACAAAACCTGTTCTTCTTTTGTCTCGGGAATTACGGGCGGCACAGGTCGTGGTTTTTTATTGGCATCCAGCGCCACAAAAGTGAAAAAAGCTTCATTGCTTTCGTAATAGCTTTCATAATCCTGTCCCCACACCCGGATATTGATCTCCATCGACGTATTGAATGCACGCGTTAGTTTAGCTTCTATATGCACCACATTGCCCAGTTTTATGGGTGTCTTAAAACTGATATTGTCTACACTCGCCGTCATACTCGGACCTTTGCAATGCTTACCCGCCGCCATAGCTGCGGCAATGTCCATCCAGTACATCAGCCGTCCACCCATCAGGTGACCATAGGTATTGGTATCGTTGGGCAAAACAATTTCATTCATCACCGTAAAACTTTCTGATGCGGGCAAACCTTCCATGCTGATACAATTTCACGCAAAGATAAGCTTACACTCCGCGCATTCATTTGAATGTTTCGATTGTCGGTTTTCATCATGTTTTCCTTTTACCTTTGCGCGTTCAAACAGCAATAAAAATTTGAGTATCACTATCCTGGCCATCGAATCGTCGTGCGACGATACAGCCGCAGCCATCTGTATAGACGGGCGCATGGCTTCTAACCATATCGCTACACAAAAAATACATGAACAATATGGCGGTGTAGTGCCCGAGTTGGCCAGCCGTGCTCACATGCAAAACATCGTGCCTGTTGTCGACATTGCGCTGTCTACTGCCGGTTGCACGTTGCAGCAGGTAGACGCCATTGCCTATACACAGGCGCCCGGGCTTATTGGCAGTTTGCTGGTAGGCGCCCAATTTGCAAAGTCGCTATCGCTTGTATTGCAAAAACCACTTATAGCCGTCCATCACATGCAGGCGCATGTGCTGGCAAACTGCATAGATGATCCTAAACCTGCCTTCCCTTTTTTATGCCTCACCGTAAGTGGCGGACACACACAAATTGTGCTGGCAAAATCGCCGCTTGATCTCCGGATTCTTGGCGAAACTATCGATGATGCCGCGGGTGAAGCATTCGACAAATCGGCTAAACTGCTGGGACTGCCTTATCCCGGTGGACCGCTAATAGATAAATATGCAAAAGAAGGAGATGCCACAAAGTTTAAATTTGCCGAGCCACAAATACCAGAACTCAATTTTAGCTTTAGCGGTCTCAAAACTTCAGTATTATATTTTCTGCAAAAAGAAACGGCTGCCAATCCCAGCTTTATACCCGAAAACCTCGCTGACCTGTGCGCATCTGTTCAAAAAACGATTGTAACCGTCCTGATTAAAAAGCTGAAAAAAGCGGTGCAGCAAACAGGCATCAACCGGGTATGTGTTGCCGGTGGCGTAAGTGCGAACAGTGGTTTGCGAAGTGCCTTGGAAACCGCAGGTAAACAATACGGATGGCAAACATTTATTCCCGCATTTGAATATTGTACAGATAATGCTGCGATGATTGCCATAACGGGATATTACAAATACCATGCATCGCAGTTTGCGGGGCTCGAAGTTTCTCCATCGGCACGTGCAGAATGGTAGCACAATGAGTTTGGCATCTGTATTGCACTTATGGCAAAAATAATTTGTTTATGAAACAGTGGATGTCAATCGTTAGTATAGCACTCGTTTGTATTCTTTCTTCCTGCGTACGCCACAAATCAGAGGGCGTGAATCTTAATGGTAAATGGATGGTATCGGATATGCGGCTCGAAGGCGTGAATAATCCCGGCGATTATAAAATTACCATGTTTGATGATGTGAGCAGCAGTTGCCTTGCCGGCAGCGAATGGTTTTTAACTGAAAGCGGCAATGCAACTTATTCCATTGCAGAAAGTGCTGATTGCGTTGCTGGTGTGCGACCCATTCACTGGAGCGTTAAGAAGGATAATAGTGTGCAATATTTTCAGTTGAAGCATATTGACGAAGCCAAAGCCCGCAAAGTAGCCGATGGTTATCGCCTTGAGCTGAGCAATGTTACCAAAACAGGCTTTACACTTCGCGAACCTACCATGATAGGAAATAACACCGCTTACGTGGTAATGGATTTTACCAAAAAATAAGTTGGATAGGCAGCGTTAGAGCTTTATAGAGTTTTGAAACAGCTCCACAATATGTAAAAGCGACGACCGGCATTTCAGCTGGTCGTCGCTTTTGTTATTTGGTAAGCTCTGGAAGCTATACATAACTGTTCTACTTAAATTAGATGTAAGCGTAGCGTGAAAGACAAATGTGAAATGAATCTTACACCTGTTCAACCTTGTTTATACACCAAACTGAACAAGGTGATGGTTCAGGTGTTTGTAAAACATATTGTTCCATTCTACTATTGTCATTTTGCCAAAAGAGTGCGATACTTTATTGTCGAAATAACCTTCGCCCAACTTCACTGTTTCATTTATGTAAGTAACAAGCCGCGATTTTTCCTGCTCGAAATCTTTTTCATCGGCAATCACCATGGCAGGCGCCGTCTTCGAATTGCGTTTGTAAGGCACTTCATTGGTTACCATTTTTTTGACAAAAAGACGCAGAATCATTTTCATGAGGAAATTCGGTTTTGCATGTTGATCTTCAAACACCATTTCATATGATACGTTGATGTGCGCCATCATTTGCGCAGCATTCATTTTTCCCCATTGCGGACGTGTAGCAGGAGTGAGAGAATTGATCCGTTGAATGAGTTGACCGGACACTTCTTTGCTGAAAATATTTGGTAATGCCATTTGTATAATCTGTTTTGAATGTGTTGATTACACATTGTTCGAAACTGCCCGCTAATGTAGAATTTATAAACATAAAACTTCATATTCATCCGTATGTACGCCGCGATACCACCGTAGTAGAAAAGTAAAAGCCAATCACAGTACAGGATAAGGTAAAGAAACAGCTGTATGACTGAATGTGAAAACCATTGAAAAACAATGCGACAGTTCCGGCTTTTATTACTTTTGCATCATGTTCATTGCCATGCCTTTAACAAACATTTCCCATCAACAGCATATAATTTTAAAGCCGGACAGCGTGCTTTGCAGGATATACTTATTTTTATTGCCTTAAATGAACATAGCTAAGAAGATTCTGAACATTACGGGGAAGGTGCTGCTGGCAATATTTGCCTTGCTGCTGCTTGTTTGGCTGCTGCTACAGACATCGCCAGTTCAAAATTTTCTTATAGATAAAGTAACCAAACGATTATCGAAAGACCTGAACACTGAAGTAAGTATCAAGAATATCAGTCTTGCTTTTTTTAATAAGGTAAACCTCGAAGGAACACTGGTTAAAGATCAGCAAAAAGATACGTTGCTTTATGCAGGCGCAATCAAGGTGCGCATCACCGATTGGTTTTTTGTAAAAGATAAAATTGTTCTGAAATATGCCGGTCTTGAAAACACGGTTATCAACCTTCACCGGAAAGATTCTGTCTGGAATTATCACTTTATCGCCGACTATTTTTCATCATCCGATACGTCTGCAACGAAGAAAAAAAAGATAGCATTTGGGCTTGAAAAAGTAGATTTCAAAAATGTCAATTTTATTCAGAACGATGAGTGGCGCGGGCAACGAATGCAGGTAAAATTGGGCAGCCTGTTGTTACAGGCAGACTCCGTAGATCTGCCACACAAGCGCTTTGTAATTGGCACTCTCGAAATTGACAAACCCTTGTTTTCACTCACTGATTTTACCGGCTTTCGCCCCGATAGCCTGAAGCCGAAACCGGTAGATACAGGCATGTATTTTAATGCAAGCGGTTTGGAATTATTGGTAAAAAAAATCTCGATTACCAATGGTGCTTTTATCAGCGAACGGCAGGATACGCTTCCTGTCAATTCTTATTTTGATGGCAAGCACATCAAGGTGAGCAAGTTGAACGGCAGCATTCAGAATCTCAGTTTTATACAAGACACCATCAGGGCAGACATCGACATTTCGGCGTTGGAACGCAGTGGTTTCGAAATCAAAAAACTGAAAACACTGCTTACCCTTACGCCGCAGATTTTGGAGCTAAAGCAACTGGACCTGCGAACGCCCAAAAGCCGGCTGGGCAACTATTACGCAATGAAGTTTGACGACTTTAATAAAGACATGAATGCGTATGTAGACAGCGTGGTAATGGATGCTAATTTTAAAAATTCGACCGTTAGCAGCGACGACATTGCCTTCTTTGCACCCTCGTTGGCCAACTGGAAACGGACGGCAAACATCAACGGTCATTTCTTATGGCACGGTGACCGACTTTCACATTCCCAATCTGTTTATTCGCAGTGGCAGCGACATGTATGTTTCGGGAAGCCTAAGCATGAAAGGATTGCCCGACATCAACAAAACAGACATGATACCGCAACAATGGAACGGTGCAAATGACGTACAACGACCTTATTACGATTGTTCCTTCCATCAAAAAAATCAACAGCCCGAATATTGCAGCCTTGGGCAAGTTTAGATACAACGGCAATTTTACCGGTACCTTTGAGAATTTCAAACTGAACGGAACTATCAGCACAGCAATCGGTGGAATTTACGGCCAATCTTATCTATGAGGCTACCCGACAAGGGCGAGCCACAGTATAGCGAGCAAAATTGTGAGCCGGCAGTTTGACCTTGGTAAATTTTTAAATACGCCATCCATCGGGCTTGTCAGTTTTAACGGTACCATATCGGGCAGCAGCTTTAATATTGATAAAATTAAAACAAGGATAAACGGCACTTTCAGCCAATTTACTTTTAATAATTACAATTACACCAACATCACTTTCAACGGGAATATCAAAAACAAATTCTTTAATGGGGATTTAAAAGTAAACGATCCCAATTTTGATTTTACATCCAATGTGGAAATTGATTTCACGCAGCGCAGCCAAAGTTTAACGTGCTTGGCGATCTTGCTACTTCAAACCTCAAAGCACTTCATTTTGCAAACGAAAATTTCCAGTTAACCGGTCTTTTTGACCTTAACTTCCAGGGTAGAAATATTGATGAATTCAGGGGAAGCGCAAAAATATTAAATGCTGTTTTACTGCACGATTCCACGCGCCTGAGCTTCGATTCACTTTCTGTTTCTTCGTATTACGATAGTATTAACAACGGGTATTGTATGCGCAAAGCAACGAATTTGATGTGATGGTATCCGGGCAATATAATATTCTTGATTTACCCAACAGCTTCCAGTCTTTTCTAAATCATTACTATCCTTCTTACATCAACAAACCAAAGGAAACTCCTAAAAACCAGAACTTTTTTGTTTCAATAAACACAAGGGAATTTAATAATTACGCACAGGTGATCGATTCAAAATTGCATGGGTTGAATAATGTACAGCTTACAGGAAGTATCAATACATCCGACTCAGGAACGTTTGAAATTGCCGCCTATGTACCTGATTTTGGATATGACAAGTTTCAGGCTGGAAAATGCCGCTTTTCATGGCACCGGCAATTTTGTTTCTCTGAATCTGAGCGGCAATGTAGCCCGTATGCAAATCAGCGACAGCACCTATTTTCCCAATTCGAAACTCAGTATTCAATCCGAAAACGATCACTCGGTTGTACACATGCAAACCAGTGCCAACAATACCTTAAATGATGCGCAACTAAATGCTGATGTGTATACGTTACCCGATGGCGTGCGAGTTGATTTTCAGCCTTCTTCATTTATGATCAATGAGAAAAAATGGGATTTGGAAAAAGAAGGGGAAATTATAGTACGAAAACAATTTGCCACCGCTACCAATGTAAAATTTGTACAGGGCTTCCAGGAAATTACGATAGAACCCGATGCTACCGCGGGCAGCGAAGGTAATAGCCTTGTAATACGTTTAAAAAGCATGAACATCGGCGATTTTACACCCATATTTACAAAAGAGCCGCGGATAGAAGGAATTGCCAACGGCGAAGTGTATCTGAGTGATTTTTATGGAAACTTCCGGGCAGAAGCCGAAATTCAGTGCCGCACCAGTTACGCCTCAACAACGATTCAATTGGCATTGTGAATGCCAACGCAGCTTATAACTATGAAAACGGCAACATCGATTTTTCAGCAAAATCGTACAATCCTGCTTATAACTTTGATGTTAACGGCGGCCTGAATATTAAGGATACTACCGGTGCAGGCGTTAATGTTGCCATGCACCTGAACAAAACCAAAATTGGTTTGGTGAATATGTTTTTGAGTCGATTTATTCAGCGATATTACGGGGCTGGCAACCGGCGATCTTTCCATTGTTAGTAACACAGTTGGTTTAAACCTAGCCGGAGCTGTAACGGTTGAAAATGCAGGCATCACGGTTAATTATACACAGGTTCATTATACCATAGACAAAGCACATTTTGTATTTAGCCCCAATGGCATCGACTTTGGAACTTTTACGATTAAAGATAACAGCAACCGCACCGGTACCGTAAAAGGCAAACTGATTGAGCAGGGTTTCAAAAACATGCAGTACGATTTTGATATTTCGACAGAAAATTGTTGTTACTGAATACTACGGCAAAAGACAACCAGCAATTTTACGGCTATGCAATTGGCAAAGCGATCCTCACTTTAAAAGGCCACAGGAAAACATGAAAATGAATATCGTGGGATTTGTAAACGATACCACTCATATTTTTATACCTACCAGCAACAGCAGCAAAACCTACGGAAGCCGATTTTGTGGTGTTTAAACAATATGGCATTCAGCAGGATGCACGATAAGTTCTGATGAAAGTAATCTAAGTATTGATCTTGATCTTACCGCCAATAACCAGGCACAAATAGATGTGATTCTCGATCCGGTTACAGGTGATATTATAAAAGCTACCGGCAACGGAAGAATGCAAATTAAAGTGCCTGCAACGGGCAACATTAGCATGAAAGGCAGGTACAATATTGAACGCGGAAGTTACGATTTTAATTTCCAGTCTTTTCTGCGCCGGCCCTTTGAGTTCCTGCCCGAAGGCTATATAGAATGGAATGGCGATCCTTACAATGCCGATATTCATATAGATGCACAATACACTGCCGAGCATGTAAGTATCAATGATCTTGTGAGCAACCAAAGCACGGGCAAGCAGTTTCAAAGACATTGCAGGCTATCGGGGAGATGTATTTGTGATAGCGCAATTGCGCGACAAACTGATGCAGCCAAAAATCACGTTCCGCCTCGATTTTCCGCAGGGCAGTGCGATTAAAAACAATAATGATTTTAACCTCTTTCTTGCACGGTTGCAAAGCGATGATGCCGAAATGCTGAAGCAGGTTACCTACCTTATCGTATTTGGGTCTTTTGCGCCGTATGGTGAAGCCAGCACTTCTACCAGCGCCTATTCACTTGGGCTTAATACGCTTTCGCAAAAGCTGACATCCGAAATCAACAGGATTGTTGGTAATCTGCTGTTTCAGATTACCGGCGATAAAAATCTTCAGCTCGACATCGGCGCTTCTACTTATAGCAGTTCCAGCTATTTTGGAGCTTATAATGGCAACTTGGACCGGCAACAGGTAAACCTGAAAATCAATAAAAGCCTTCTCGATGGCAAAGTGATCATAACGTTTGGCGGCGACTTCGATTTTGGTATCAGCAGCAGTGCAGCCGCTTCGCAAACAAGCAATTTTCAATGGTTGCCGGATGTGTCGGTGCAGATCATTTTGTCGAAAGACAGAAAGCTACGGGCCGTTATTTTCAACCGCAGCAGCCTTAATGTGGAAGCCGGCAGCACATCTGCTTTAGGCAGGCGCAACAGGCAAGGTGTAAGTCTTAGCTACACAAGAGATTTTCAGAAATTTTCAGACCTGTATAAAAGTAAAAAACAACCGATCTCATTGGATACAACAATAAGCCGGAAGAAATAAAAATCCCGAATTATGCTCAGCACGACATACACATATACCTGTAAGGTTCGGCATTCCGATGTATAGGTATCATTTTATTGACTTCCTTGTATTTCAACAGAAATGGTTGGAAATAAACATAGAGTAAGACCGAAAGAATAATACGTTTTTAAAGAGCATATACTATTTGATACCTGAATCTTCGCCCATCTTTTCCCATCACAAAACGATAAGAATCTGCTTTTTTTATAGCTTAATAAACAAATGGATAAAGCAAAAAAAGGAAATGAGTAACCTGTTGTTCTCATTTCCTTTTCCTATCAATTCGAAGATAAATTATTACAATCCGCTCAGGGTAATACCGATTGTCATTGGCTTAATATCTGGTCCTACTCCGGATTTCAGGAAGTTGGTAAACTGGTAAGATCCATCGATAGAAATATTACCAAAACCTACCCTTGCAGTAGCGGCAACGCGCGTTGTATTCACAAAACGCTTGTTGCTTTCTTTCATAATGTATTTAGAACCATACAGCGATGAGCCGGTAGCATTCAGGGCATCTTTGCCTTTGATATGCTGGTTTAGCAATGTGCCTATTTTCAAACCCAGTGCAGCTTTAAAACCCTTGTCAGGCGTTACAGGATTGCCAGCATAGCGAAGTTCTACGGGCAACTCGGCAAAAATGGTGGTGAGCTTAAACTTGCTGAAATGGTTTTCCGCACTGTTGGTTACATCCGTAAAGGGAAGTGTAGCCGGTGTTGCTTTTATATTTACGTATTTGTTATCAAAAAACATATTGCTGCTGCCAATACCGATACCCAGACCAACACTCATGTGCTGGCTCGACTTCAAAGGTTTGTCGAGCATAATGTACACATTAAAATGGCGGGAGAAGCCAGATGGGCTTACGCTGTCGGGAACAGAACCCCAGCTGTCGGCACCATATTGCAACATAAAATGATCATTTGGGCGATTGCTGAAATCAATTTTGTTCAAAAGGGTTTTCGAACTTGTCGCAGTGCTGTCGTCTTGCTGTGCAAAGGAAGTAGCGACCGTAAATAGAAGTACGGTAGAAAGGAGAACTTTTGTTATGCAGTTATTCATGTAAGTGTTTGCCTGTAAATAAAAGATGGCGGGCAAAAATAAACGAATTGGTATAGCAGGTGGTTAAAAATAAGCCAAAACAAAAACCTTTCGTAAAGCATGCTCACCAGCCTTTCCAATTTGTGGCTTTTAAAACAGGTATTTGTGTAGCAATTATTATATCGCCGATTAACGAGCTTGATTAAAACAAATAATAAACAAAGAGCGCCACAAGTGCAGCGGCAAGTGTATTTAAAAAATTTACGGCATTGTTACCAATATATCGCCGGCGTTCCAGCGAAGCACCAAGAACAGAATCGCACAGGTTGCCTGCTGTGCCTGCAAAGACTACTATCATCATGTAGCCAACATTTGCTTTGTAGGTAAGTCCATACATAAGAGCTATCAGCAAACTTCCGGCTACACCTGCTGCAGTACCTTCTAAACTAATCACGCCATTGCTGCCGCGTATATCTTTTTTAAAACTAAGAATATTATAAAAACGTTTGCCATATACGTTTCCCAATTCCGAAGATAAAGTATCTGCTGTAGCTGATGAAAACGCTGACGCGATCATGAGGGTGAACAAGAAATGATAATCTTGCCACAAAAATGCCATTAGTCCAAGAAGTGCAGGTATACCGGCATTGGCCAGTACCTGCCCGGCATTGCGCCTGCCGCTATCCCCTTCTGCAATGGAAAGTTTCGATTTGCCTGTCATGTGCCACGACGTTGCGGCTGTGCCAAGTATAAAGAAAACACCCATGATCAAAACGCCGCCCAAACCTGCGCCTGCATAGATCATATAGCTGCAAACAGCGCCTGTAACAGCCGCAGCGGGTGTCAGCTTTCGTTGGGCAACCGCGAGCGCTGCGGCGCCGGGAATCAGCATCCATAACAGCAGGTTGTTCGCTATCATCACTGTAAAATAACTGTATTCGGTGCTCATGACTGTATTATTTTATCCATTCTACCCTTCCGTTACGTCACA
Organism: uncultured Chitinophagaceae bacterium; assembly: GCA_963760045.1. Taxonomy (GTDB): domain Bacteria; phylum Bacteroidota; class Bacteroidia; order Chitinophagales; family Chitinophagaceae; genus Ilyomonas. The sequence goes on along the minus strand of CAVXBN010000024.1, from coordinate 241,192 downwards.
TTTAAGAACCTGATTTTTATATGAGAGAAACCTCTATTTTTGTCCGTCTTTTAACAGCACATAACAATACTATATAATTATGCGACAAATTGCTTTCCGTGAAGCGCTGCGCGAAGCCATGAATGAGGAAATGAGACGTGATAGCCGCGTGTTCCTGATGGGTGAAGAGGTAGCCGAGTATAACGGCGCCTACAAAGTAAGCCAGGGAATGCTGGCAGAGTTTGGTGAAAAACGTGTGATCGACACTCCGATTACCGAACTCGGTTTTGCAGCCGTAGCGGTAGGTGCAGCTCAGAACGGATTGCGCCCCATTGTAGAGTTTATGACCTGGAACTTTGCCGTTCTGGCACTCGACCAGATTATCAACACTGCCTCAAAAATGCTGGCAATGAGTGGCGGACAAATCGGCTGTCCCATTGTGTTTCGCGGACCCAACGGAAGTGCAGGTCAATTGGGTGCACAGCACTCCACTGCATACGAAAGCTATTTTGCCAACATACCAGGTTTGAAAGTGGTATCACCTTCTACGGGCTATGATGCAAAGGGATTGATGAAACAGTCGATCCGCTACGAAGAAGATCCCGTGATGTTTATGGAAAGTGAAGTATCGTATGGTGATAAAAGCGAAATACCTGATGAAGAATATTACATCCCGCTTGGCAAAGCCGATGTAAAACGTGAAGGAAAAGACGTTACCATCGTATCGTATAGCAAAATGATGAAAGTGGCTTTGGGTGCAGCTGCTGAACTGGAAAAAGAAGGCATCAGTGCGGAAGTGGTAGACCTTCGTACGATTCGTCCGCTCGACTGGCATACCATTCTTGAGAGCGTGAAAAAAACCAACCGCCTGGTGATTGTTGAAGAACAATGGCCAATGTGTTCTGTATCATCTGAAATTGCATACCGCATTCAGAAAGAAGGTTTTGATTACCTCGACGCTCCTATCCGCCGCATCACGTGTGCCGATGCTCCAATGCACTACGCTCCCAACCTCGCTGCTGCTTACATACCGGATGTTCCCCGCACAGTGAAGCTGGTGAAAGAAGTGATGTACCTGATAAAATAAGGAATCGTAGCAAATTGAATTTGCTAGTTTTACCACCCATATTTCCAAATCCCGGTGCCTTGCCACCGGGATTTCTTTTCCACAAATACGGGATGTAAATAGCGCATCCGCTGAAAAAGATAAAAAAGCATTTCGTACCGAAATTCCTGCCATTTTGTGGGAGAAACCGGCTAATAAGCGGTCAGTAATGATTACATTGCCAATGGCTTATTTTACTAACCAAACCAGCAGGGGTTTATGCATAAAGCGGGTATTGTTTATTTTACCAAACATACTTCAGCGGGGCCAAGCAGCCGTCATCGCAGTTATGCGTATCATCCGTTTCTGGAAGAAAACGGAATGCAGGTTACCGTATATCCCCTGTTTCCAGCATCGTACCTGCAAACATTTTATAACACGGGCAGGAAACCTATTTTCACTGTATTACTCGCTTATCTGCGCCGGCTTTGGCAGGTATTATTTTTAGCCCGGTATGATGTTGTTTTTATAGAATACGAACTATTTCCCTACCTGCCTTTCTGGTTCGAAAAATTATTCCTCCGCACACGGTTCAGGATTGTACTGGACTATGATGACGCCATATTTCACAATTACGATCAAAGCGAATACAAGATTGTAAAAAAACTTTGTGGCAATAAAATTTACAGGCTTGTATCACTAGCCAGTGTTGTCATTACAGGTAGTCCTTACCTCACAAAAACGCTGTCGCCATTCGCTAAACATGTAGTGGAAATTCCAACAAGTGTAAGCCTTCAAAAATACCTGTCTACACCTGCTGCCGCGTTGCCCGGTTACCAGAAGCAAGCTTTCCGCATCGGGTGGATTGGTTCGGCTACCACCAGTAGATTTGTACTGAGTATCAAAGACAGCCTGCTGCAGCTTCAGCACCAGGTTAGCACCCTGCTGGTTCTCATTGGCTTCGACAGAAGACTGGAAGAACATTTATTTGGTTTGCATTACGTGATTTACGACTGGGATGAAGATACCGAGATTGCATTGCTGAAAACCTGCGATGCTGGCATTATGCCGCTTACCAACGAGGCATTCAATTATGGAAAGTGTGGCTTTAAACTTATTCAATATATGGCTTGCGGTTTGCCTACTGTTTCTACGCCTATGGAAGCGAATGTGAAAATAAACCGAAACGGCGGAAATTTGTTTGCTCATACTACAGACGGATGGACAGCATGTTTAAAGAAAATTGCGGACAACAAATCTTTTTACGAAGAAGTGGGTCTCCACAATCTTAGTATAATTGAAGCCTATTACGCTTCAGAAAACAACAGGTACATTTACCTGTCGATATTTCAAAAACTGGTTAGACAGCAACAATGAAACAGCATTTCGTACTCTTTTTTTTCTTCCTTTTATTAGTACAATTTCGAGTTTTCGCCCAGGAGACAGACACTTCAGCTCTGCAATTTTCAAACGATAGTGCAGCTGTTAACACCCTGGAAGAAGTGAGCATCACCGCTTTCAGCCTGCAATCGCGCTGGCAGCAGATTCCGGCAGCAATCGCCGTGCTGGGCGAAAAACAACTGCAGCTTGTAAGCCCCGTTTCCATGGTTCCGGCTTTCAACACCGTTGCTGGTGTGCGGATGGAAGAACGAAGCCCCGGCAGTTACCGGCTTTCCATTCGTGGCAGCCTGTTACGCTCACCCTTCGGCGTGCGCAATGTGAAAATGTATTGGAACGACATTCCGCTGACTGATGCCGGTGGCAACACGTACCTTAACATTGTAGATGTAAGCCAATTGCAGTCTGTAGAAATTATCAAGGGACCTGCAAGCAGCTTGTATGGTGCCAATACCGGTGGTGCAGTCCTTCTGTATTCCGGCAGCTATTTACCGAAACATCACCTTTCGGGTACTGTTACCGGAGGTTCCTATGGTTTATTCAACCAACAGGTGAAATGGACATATGCAAATCGTAATTTTGAATCGGGCGTTCAGCAGGTTCACCAGCAGAGCGACGGCTACCGCGATCATTCGGCAATGCGCAGAGACGCTGTGAAATGGGATGGCAGCTGGCAGATTTCTTCAAGAGAAAAATTATCTTTTCTTGCCTTTTATTCCAACCTGCACTACCAAACGCCGGGTGGACTTACCAGCAGCCAGTTACATACAGACACCACTGCCTATCCGCGTGCAGTAGAGCAGCACAATGGCGTGTATAATACGACTGTATTCGGCGGCTTGAGTTTGCATTCCGACTTTTCACAACACTTCGACAACGTAACAACGCTTACGGCAAATCATACATTGTTCAAAAATCCGTTTACCACCAACTACGAAATCCGGGACGAATTGAACACTGGCGCAAGGTCGGTATTCAGCTACCATACATCTACGCAAACACTTGCTTTTCAGTGGTTGGCAGGTGCTGAATGGCTGCACAACCAGTCACAAATAGACAACTATGACAACAATGCAGGTGTAAAGGGAAATGTGCAGTTTAAAGATCAATTGAAGGCAATACAATCTTCGTTTTTTTCGCAGGCAAATTTGCAGCTCAACCAGCGCTTTACAGTTCAGGCAGGCATCAGCTTCAATGAGCAAACCATTCAGTATCGCCGCCCCGCCGATTCCGCATTGCACCAGTATCAGAAAAGCAATGCCCGCAGTCTCGCGGCACCTCGCCTAAGCGCTTTGTATACGCTGGCGAAAGATGTGCACATCTATGTCGTGGCAGCCAAAGGTTTTTCCACTCCTTCGCTCGCAGAGTTGCACCCTTCCAATGGAAGTTTCAACCGCGACCTGCGCGCTGAATATGGTTGGAATTATGAACTGGGATTCAAAGGTAGCCTGCTCTGCAAAAGACTCTGGTTTGATGTCTCCGCTTATTCGTTTGGACTGAGAGATGCTATTGTAAAAAGAAGCTCGGCCACTGTACAGGAGTTTTATGTAAATGCCGGAAAAACAAAGCAGCAGGGTGTTGAAGCATGGCTTAAAGGCTTTGTCATCAGCAATGGCGATGGCTTTGTCAGTAATTTAGCCATCAGCAACAGTTTTTCATACCAGCCTTACCGTTTTGATTCCTACATCATTAACCAGTCAGATTACAGTGGGAATCCTATTACCGGCGTTCCGCGCACAGTTCAGGTTACCACTATAGGAGCAGCAAGTAAATCGGGCATGTATGCCAATCTCATACTCAACAATACTTCTTCCCTATCATTGAATGATGCTGAAACGGAGACTGCAAAACCGTATCATTTATTGCAGGCAAAATTAGGTTGGCAAACGCTGAAAAAAAATCTGCAGTATCATTTCTTTGCCGGCGCAGATAACCTGCTGAATGAACAATATAGTCTGGGCAACGACATCAATGCCTTTGGCAAAAGATATTATAATCCGGCACCAAAACGAAATTATTATGCAGGCGTGCAGGTGAGTTTGTGATCGTACCTTATATTAGCACGGTTCCGGTAAGAACATTGAAATTATTATTTAAGACAGGAGTTTGATATGAGAATGTGTATGCTGTTTTGGGTGTTGTGTTGTGGATTTTGTGCAGCTGCCCAACCACCTCAAATACCCTAATCGATTTGTGGTAGATAGTCCTGAGTCAGAAGGACTCAGTAGTATGAAGCTGGATGAAATAGCCACCATTGCAGACAGCGCGATCAATGCACATGCATTTCCCGGATGCCAGGTGCTGGTAGCGCGGAATGGACGCGTGGTGTACTACAAAACGTTTGGCTTTTTAAACTATGATAATCTCGAACCTGTAAAAGAAGGCACTGTATACGATCTTGCGTCCGTTACCAAAGTATCTGCCACTACCATGGCAATTATGAAGCTGTATGAGGAAAACAAGATAAACCTGAACGAAACACTTGGCACTTACCTGCCGCTCGTGAGAGGCACCGACAAAGCAGGTTTGAAAATAGAAAGCATTCTACTACATGAAGCCGGACTCACGGCATTCATTCCATTTTATAAAGAAACAATTGATTCACTTACCGGCTTGCCCAAACCTGGGTTTTACCATAGTATTCCTGACAGCTTTTATTCGATTCGCGTTGCCGACAACATGTATTTGCGTCGCGACTGGCTTGACACCATTTACAATCGCATTTTGCAAAGCAAGCTATTGCCCGGTCGCAGGTATGTGTACAGCGACAACGATTTCATCTTCCTCGGAAAAGTGGTAGAGCAACTTACCGGGCAAACATTGGACAAATACGTAGACTACCAGTTTTACAAACCACTTGGTATGTACACTACGATGTTTAAACCAAAGGAAAACTTTACCCCTTTGAACGAGATCGCACCTTCGGAAAAAGAAAAATATTTCCGGCTGCAGTTGCTGCGCGGCGATGTGCACGACCCCGGCGCGGCCATGTTTGGTGGCGTGGCAGGCCATGCAGGATTGTTTAGCAATGCTTATGATCTTTCTAAATTGTACCTCATGCTCCTGAACGGCGGCAGGTGGAATGGTAAACATTACCTTGACAAACAAACCATTGATTTGTTTACCGCTTATCAAAGCAATGTAAGCCGGCGGGGCTACGGCTTCGACAAGCCTGAGAAAAACAATACGACCAATGGCGATCCATATCCTTCCATTTATTGTTCGCAGCAAACATTCGGACATACAGGCTATACGGGCACATGCGTATGGGCTGATCCCAAAAAGAATCTCTTGTTTATCTTTCTGTCAAACCGGGTAACGCCCGACGGTGGCTCAAATGGATTGCTCAGCAAACTGGAAGTGCGTAGAAATATGCTGAATACTGTGTACAAGGCAATAGAAAAGTAAATAAAGTTTAAGATAGGCAAAAGTAAAAACTGGCGCATTTAGTAATATCTGCAAAGCACAAAGTGAAGGTTTCTCGGTTACTCGCAGAAACCTTCATGATATTCATGATACGAAACTTAACCCTTGGTATTATAAATTGAAAACAGATGGCTTGAATTGCGAAGATAAATTTTGAAAAAGCAGCTACAGCTTTAGTCGTTCAATAGCGAGCTGAGCAGCGATCTGGCTCGCATCTTTTTTATTGAATCCTTTGCCCTGCGCTACGTTTTCACCGTCTAAAACCGCAGCGATGGTAAACACACGCCGGCCGTTTTCAAGCCGTTCTTCTACTGTTTCAAATTCGAGGTTTTTGCCATTTTTGGTAGCCCAGCCAATGAGTTTGTTTTTAAGGTTGATGTCAATCAGTTCAAGGTCATCTACATACAGGTGAGGAATCACCATACGTTTCAACACCCAGTTTTTCGTTTCTATGTAACCTTTATCGAGATAGATAGCGCCGACGAGGGCTTCCAGGGTATTGCCAAAAATCTGGCTGCCTTTCAAGGCATTATCAAACTTGTTGTAAAACGTGATTTTCTTGATGCCCATTTTAATGGCTACATCGTTCATCTTCTGACGGTTCACCATTTTGCTGCGCATTTCTGTCAGAAAGCCTTCGCCTTTATACGGATAGCGTTTAAACAGGTAGTCGGCCACAATGGTACTAAGCACTGCGTCGCCCAGATATTCAAGGCGCTCGTTGTTTTCATCAGCGCCTTCTTTTACCGAACGGTGGCTGAGAGCAGTTTGGTACAGGAACAACTTGCCGGGCTTAATGCCAAGAACATTACGCAATTGTTCATTGAAGCCAGGTTTTTTCGGCTTGATAAATGTTCGTAAAAGCTTCTGTAAATATTGCACTGCGTTAAGCTACAAATTTCTTGACAATTACAGCTGCATTGTGGCCACCAAAACCAAAAGTATTGCTCAATGCCGCATTGACTGTACGTTTTTGCGCTTTATTGAAAGTAAAATTCAGTTGCGGATCCAATTCCGGATCGTCAGTAAAATGGTTGATGGTAGGAGGAACAATATCCTCTTGTACGGCTCATGATACAAGCAATGGCTTCAATGGCTCCGGCAGCACCCAGGCAATGACCGGTCATCGATTTGGTAGCACTGATATTCAGTTCGTAGGCATGATCGCCAAACACGTGAAGGATGGCTTTTACTTCAGCGCCATCACCCAGCGGTGTGGATGTGCCGTGTGTATTGATGTAATCTATTTCTTCGGGCAGCATACCGGCATCGCTGAGTGCAGCGAGCATCACGTTGCGTGCGCCCAAACCTTCGGGGTGAGGAGCGGTGATATGGTGCGCATCGGCAGTAGCGCCGCCACCGGCTATCTCGCAATAAATTTTGGCACCGCGGGCGAGTGCATGTTCAAGCGATTCCACAACAATGACAGCAGCGGCTTCACCCATTACAAAGCCATCGCGGTCCTTATCGTAAGGACGGCTGGCTGTTTTAGGATCATCATTGCGTTCGCTCATGGCTTTCATGGCATTAAAGCCACCTACACCCGCTTCACTGATCACAGCTTCGCTGCCACCGGTAAGAATGATGTCGGCCTTGCCAAGACGAATGAGGTTAAACGCGTCGATGATGGCATTGGTGCTGCTGGCACAGGCGCTCACAACGGCAAAGTTGGGACCGCGCAGGTTGTGCCGCATTGAAATCTGCCCGGCGGCAATATCAAGTATCATCTTCGGAATAAAAAAAGGATTGAAACGCGGTGTGCCGTCGCCTTTGGCAAAGTCTACCACTTCCTGCTGGAAGGTGATTAAACCGCCAATACCGCTGCCGAAGACCACACCTACCCTGTCGGGATCGATGGTATCTTTGTGCAAGCCTGCGTCTGCCATTGCCATGTCGCTTGCAGCCAGTGCTAATTGTGTAAAGCGGTCTACCTTACGGGCTTCTTTTCTCTCCAGAAACTGGGTAGGTTCAAAATTCTTTACCTCGCAGGCAAAGCGGGTTTTGAATTTCGTGGCATCAAATAGGGTAATATAATCGCACCGGTTACGCCGTTTAGCAAACTGTTCCAGTACTCGTTAACTGTATTGCCAAGTGGCGTCAGCGCACCTAGTCCGGTAACGACTACTCTTTTTAATTGCATGTGCAAGCCTGTTTTTATTGAAGTGATAAATCCGCCTTTTGCACGCTTGTATGAAGGGCAGCGCCAAAGGCGGATTTGATATGTAGAAATTAAAATACTGTCAGAACTTACTTGGCATGCTCCTCCAGGTAAGTAACAGCCTGTCCCACAGTAGTAATTGTTTCTGCCTGTTCGTCAGGAATGGAAATGTTGAATTCTTTTTCAAATTCCATGATCAATTCTACGGTATCTAATGAATCGGCGCCTAAGTCGTTTGTGAAAGAAGCTTCGTTAGTTACTTCTGCTTCATCAACTCCTAGTTTGTCAACGATGATTTTTTTAACTCTTGTGGCGATGTCTGACATTGTAAAAGATTTTAGTTACAGCCGCAAAAATATACTTTTTGTTCAATCAACAATGAACTGCGTTCTTTTTTTAAAAAGGTTCCAATATATTGGTTTTGTTGCCGTTCAGAAAGCCTATCCTATTTGTATGTATTCAGCGTTGTTCGCGCATTGCGTTTGTAAGGATCATAAAACAAAGGGACATAGATTGTAACGCAGCACAGCTATTGCTTTGCTCATCTTTTGCATATAGTGTGCAGATGAAATATTCAATGCATTCACGTGTATTATCTGTGTAGTTGTTTTGTTTGTCAAATCAGCAGAAAAAGCATCCTGTAGTAAAGGTACTCATTACTGGCTTTGCGACCATCAACAGCAGCATATCGTCATATACTCGTCTTGTCGCCATGTTTTACAAGCTTAAATTTACCTTCAATCAACTGCTCAATTGCTTTGCAATATGTACACTTCGCATCCCGATATCAGTTCACTCATATGCAAACGCGACACAGGCATAAGAGCATGAGCAGCAATTCGTAATATTCTTGCTGTTGCTATGGAAATGTTCTTTATTTTGTAAGCCAAAATCACCGGCTATGGCTTTAAAACTCATTGATCACGGCACACCTGAATACAATGATATGGTGAAGTTGCGCTACAACATGCTGCGCAAACCCTTGGGTCTCGACTTTTCACCGGAAGAGCTGGAAAAAGAAAAAGATGATATTCTGATCTGCTATTATGATGACAACCAGCTTGAAGGTTGCTGCCTGCTTACACAATCGGACCCTACAGAAGTAAGGCTTCGCCAAATGGCTGTTATCTGGGGATTACAGCGGCACGGATTGGGTAGAGCACTCATGCAGTTTGCAGAAAACATAGCCCGCGACCGCGGCTTTAAAAAAATATGCATGCACGCCCGCAAAACGGCGATGGGTTTTTATGAAAAGCTGGGTTATGAAAAAGTAGGTGAAGAGTTTGAAGAAGTATCGCTGCCACATTATAAAATGGAAAAAGATTTATAAAACCCTCCTTTTTCAAAAAAACCGATGGAATGCAGTTGCCTGCTGCGTTTGCCATTTATCCCCATAACACATCTTTGCTCTCCTATTTCTTCGGGATATGTTTGCTGAGAATAGTGCGGACTGATATAATCATTTCCTCGCTCAGATTCTGCTTGGGCAACAGAAAAAACGACCGTGAAGTAAAGTACAGGTGAAAGTAGTGCGGACTTTCAAAAAAATGACTGAATTCTTTCCAGCTCCATTCCACAAATCCGCGCTCATTCTGCAGCCTGATCTGTTTGTCGAAAAAGAAGATCGTAAAGGATTCTTTGAACGTGGTGGAGCGCCTGTATATGGCATACGGCAACAAATACCAGAAACTAATCATCAGAAACAACCACAATACACTGCTCAGCAAAAAGGCTCCGGGGCGGATTTTTTTGGTATAAAACAAAACAGCTGCCACTATAGCAAACACATTTACCAGGATGATGAGTACTCTTATTTCCTGCCTTGTCAGGAAATGATAACGCAAGCCCTGAAGTACTTTGCCTTTATTGTATGTGAAACTGTACTGCATATTTCAAAAGTATTGGTATTCGTTCGTTTATTATAAAAGTATAAGTGGGTTGTTCGAAAAGCCGTATGCGAAAGTAAAAGTCTGCGTTCTTATGCAAAGCTTCTGAAGATCAATTGGCTGTATGCAATTAATTATTGTATTTGTTTGGCAAGAATCTTGGATTACAGTACCGAAACAGATATTATGAACACAGATTTTAATCTTGAACACAAAGAAGGCAAAGTTGCATCAGCCATTGAACACCAAACCTCAAAACTTCCTTCTGATGTATTTCTTTGGGCAGCCTTTGCATCCATTGGCGCTTCAGCAATTTTACAGTTTACTTCTCACAAAAAAGAAAGCCTGTTTGTAGGACAATGGGCAGCTCCTTTTTTATTGCTGGGAATTTACAACAAACTGGTAAAACAACTGGGACACGATAAGCAAGACCGTATCCGCTTAATTTTAATATGGAAATTTCAGATAAAGAGAATCCTGTGTAGCATTGCATTACACAGGATTCTCTTTTTTCAGGTATGCACAATTATACTTTGGAGTTTTATTGACCCACCATAAAGATCGCGTTGGTAAACAACAGTTTTCCACCTTCCCAAAACTCTCTGAACAATGGATCATCTGCCATAAACACGATGTTTCCTCGTCCTGCATTTTGCACTCCAAACACAAGCCCGTCTTTAATATCCGGTTTTGCCTTACTGCCCACAAATCCCGATACGTAATTGTTTTTACGCATGATTCCTACATTCCAGCCGTTTTCAAGGAAGCTATAAACCTGCGTATCCTGTTTCAGTGAGTAATAGTAATCGGGATAGCCATACGCCAGAGGATGAGAGTTATCCATCTCGAGCTTATAGATAGAGCCCGGAATATTGGTGGTCAGCTCTTCTTCCTGCCGCATCCCATACTTGTGAAGAGCAGCATATACACTGTCTTTAGGTGCATCATTCTTTTCGTCTTTAGACTTTATATACCAGTCTGCATCAGCCATGGCCGACAAGGCGTCCTGAATAGCAATGAGATTGCCACCACCACGCACAAATGTTTTCAGTTGTTCAGAAACGGCTTTGTCGTTGAAGACTGTATACCTTCCATCAGGAAAGATAAGTACGTTGTAGTCGTGCAAATCTGTACGAGGTAAATCATCGGCATTAATCAGTGTGACAGGATAATTGAGACCTTTATCAAAAAAGTGCCATACTTCTCCTGCTCCCAGCGATGAAGTTTGATTACCCGTAATCAGAGCAACGTTTGGCGCATGAATAAAGTGAACATCCTGAGATCCAAAATCAGAGCCTTTTTCCACAAAACCTGTTTCTACAGCATCTGCCTTTACATTGAATTTAGTACAGGCTTCATTGGTCAATACATCCCAGTTTTCAGCATTACTGCCTTTCAATACGATCAATGTACCGGCATCGTATTTTTTATTGCCATAGGTAAATGACTTTTCAGCAAAACGAACTTTTACTTTGTGCGATAGCAGGTAAGCCAGCACTTTACCGGAATTAAATGAAGTGTATGGAATCAAAATACCATAGTTGCTTTTTACAGCTGAAACTACCATTGGCTGCACGGTATTGGTGATTGGCAATTTGTCCTTCACGCCATAAGCGTTTACATTGTAAACGTATGGCAACGACCAGGCCGTGATATCATAGGTGCTTGAATCTTTCAGCGAACTTTTGGGTTCAAACAATACTCTCACAAGTGTGCCCCGCGGCTGAAATGCCGACACAGCAAGCTGATAACCTTCATCTTTAAAATCTTCTTCTTTTCCCGATTGGTAGTTGAATCCCCTGAAATTTTTTGATGACGTAATGCCGTACTCAATTTTATTTCTCGACAGCAGAGTTTCAATTCCCGCCAGTTGATTTTTATCTTTCGCGGTCAGAATATAAGTTTTGTAAGGAGCGTTTACACCATTGGCAGCATTGCTGAAAAACTGCTTGTATTCGGAAACAAGTCTTCCGGCATTTGCCGATGCCGCTTCAATAGTAGACATCCCCGTAGTGAAATGATGCATAGCGCGGTCTACCAGTGTGAGTGTATCGCCATCGTGTTTGAGGATTCCCAAACCACCAGCCGGTCCGCCACCCTGCTCAAACGTCATTCCGATAGCACCATTGTAAATAGGATATGTATCGCCATATGAGGGGTAAAATAAATCGAATACCTGTTTGGTAAAATACAACCATCCGTTACTATCAAAATACTTCGCGTTGTTTTTACCAATCGTCACCTGAAATTCGCGCTGCCAAGGTGTAATTGCCTCGTGGTAAGGTTCTGCTGCAGGTGCAAAATAGTAAGGCGCATTGGGTCCCTGCTCGTGATAGTCAACGTGTACCTGTGGCAGCCAGTCGTTATATTTCACCATGCGTTGCTGCGTTTCTACCTGTGTTTGCCAGGCCCAGTCGCGGTTCAAATCAAAGTTGTAATGATTGGATCTTCCGCCCGGCCAAGGCTCGCGGTGTTCTCTCGATTGAGGATCGGGATTGTAAGTTTCGCCTTTCACCGATTTGTACCAGTTGATATAGCGGTCGCGGCCATCGGGATTGATGATGGGGTCCATAATCACAACAGTGTTTTGCAACCATTGTTTTGCCTGCCTGTTTGTATCGCTCACCAAGGCATACAGTGTGAGCATGGCTGCTTCTGATGACGAAGTTTCATTTCCATGAACATTGTAACTGAGCCATACAATTGCCGGTGCGCCTTCTGTCTTTGCAGCGGTGCCATCCTGCAACGAACCCGACAGGCGCAGGTTGTTTTTCCTGATTTCATCGAGCCGCTGCATATTCTCTGGAAGCGCGATATATGCCAGTATCAGGTCCCTGCCTTCATTTGTTTTGCCATAGGTTTCCACTTTTACCATAGCGGGTTTGGCTGCGGCAACCGCTCTGAAATATTCATCTACTTTATAATTTGGCGTGTATTGGGTGCCAATCTCGTAGCCCATATACGCAGCAGGCGATAAAAGTTGCGAAAAACCCACAGAACATATCGTTGCAAACAGAACAGACAATAACAGTTTTTTCATGCAAAAATTTATGGAGTGAAAATAAAAAAACAACGTATGAAAATGTGAGCTTTAATAAACATCGATTCAATGATACACCACTCATGTTGTGAATACAACCATTCAGCTGATGCTGGAAAAAAGTCGAGTAGAATTTCGCCATAGCAAAACCATGAAGGTTACACACGCATATAATCGGGTTGCCATTGCTGAATCGATTTTTTAATGTGATCGGGAGATAAGTTTTCTGTAGATGCACGATGTGTAAGCCCAGGCAGTTCTTCATCCGAAGCAAACCGCAGTGCTGCAATTTGTCTGAAAGTCAGCGACTGCTCCAGAGGCTCAAACCGGTTACCGGTAAGCTGAAAATACCGCAGCCGCATTTCAAGCCGAACTATGCGGTTTTGATTGCCCAGCGCATAATGCTGGCGCAATATAACAGCGATATAAAACATAAAGATGAGCACAATGGTGATCCATATGTAAAATACCTGCTGAAAAGGCGAATGAAAAATATTGTAAACGCTGGCACTGATTGCAACAAGCAACAATGGCAACAAAACAAAATGGTGAGGTGCAAAATACCTGGTGTGGTTGGTGTAACTCTGTGGTTTCATGCGATTAGGTTATTAAGAAGCAGCCTGCCGTATACGATGCGCCTTTCGCTGCACAAAACATACCATCAGCGCTGCAGAACAAAAAAGCGAATATCGTTCATATCGGCTAACTTATCTGCTAAACGTCATTACGTTGTTTCCATTTCTGCCGGGGATTACATGAGTTTCTCGCCAGGATATGCATGCAAACAGCGAATAAGCAGAAAATCGACAGATGGCTGTCTTATCATAGAAATGTACAGCAGAACAACAAAGAAAGTATTTTCGCAAAAAGGAAGAATCTGAGTTACGAGATAATCTGTTCAACCTCAATTTGCTAAATTTGCACTTCTATATTTTTAAAAATTAAAAAACACCGATTATTATGGCATTTACACTACCGGCCTTGCCTTATGCACCCGATGCATTGGAGCCTTACATTGATGCACAAACCATGACCATACACCACGATAAGCACCACCAGGCTTACGTAGACAACCTGAATAAAGCTCTTGCAGGCACCGACAACGAAAACAAAAGCCTGGAAGAGATTGTAAAGATGGCTGGCAGCATTTCACCTGCGGTACGCAACAATGGCGGCGGTCACTGGAATCACTCATTTTTCTGGGAAATATTAGCCGTGAATGGCGGCAGCGCACCAACCGGCGAACTTGCCGACGCAATCAGCAGCGCATTTGGTTCATTGGATGGTTTAAAGAAAAATTCAATGCGGCAGCTACTACCCGTTTTGGTAGCGGCTGGGCATGGCTGATTGTAAAAGATGGCAAACTGGAAGTAACTTCTACTCCCAACCAGGACAATCCGCTGATGGATGTGGCTGAAGTGAAAGGCACACCAATACTAGGCGTAGATGTATGGGAACATGCTTACTACCTGAAATACCAGAACCGCCGTGCCGAATACCTCGGCGCTTTCTGGAACGTGATTAACTGGGCTAAAGTGGCCGAGCTTTTTGCTTCTGCTAAAAAATAACCGAATTATTTCACCTGCCACCGGCGCTTTGCCGGTGGCTTTTTATTGTTATCCTATGAAAACAGCCATCTATTGTTTCCTCAGCATTGCTTTCCTCAGTTCGTGCGGCAGCGGCGGCGCTAAGAAAATTCTTGTTATGTCTAAAGGAAAAGCTTCGGTAAACAAAGAAGCGAAAACCATTGTTGTTCAACCCGGCAGCAGCCATGAAGAACAAACGGTAGAATTTTCCGGCGATGGCAGCCTGAATTTGCAGGTAACCGCCAATGGCAGTAATCAAAGCATTGACATTCCGGGCGATGGGTTCTATTTGCTGAACGCAAAAACCGATACAATTGTAGGCAGTTATCAAAACTACAGCGCACCCAAAGCAGAAGGTTCTTCTATAACACTGGAAGACCTTAAACAGCGCATAGACAGCCTGCACCAATTACTTGCAGGGACCAATGTGAGTGCTGCCAACCGCAATTTCCTCATCATGCCCGGTCATGCGGAGAAAATAACCGACAACCTCGATGCAACAATGGTAGGACCGTTTAACTCACTTACTACGCTGGAACAAACCGGCGACAAACAGCCTGAAGTCTATAAATTTTTTACCACGAACGACATCAGGGAAACCATTTCACATCTTGAAAGTCTTACTATAGCGCCACCATCTCCCAATCAGTAGTTGATTATTTCTACAGGGTTAATAATCCGCAATTGATGAAATGAAGTATGGAAATGAAATGAGAAAATAAAGGCAATGTTACTGATCCTAATTTTAGAAGTAAGCATTAACAATATAATTGGTTCCTCTTATCACGGAACCGGATCGAAGCCGCTGCCACCCCATGGATGGCAGCGGCTTATGCGTTTTATTGTGAGCCAAAAACCTTTGAACAAACCGTATTTACGAAAAGCAGCTAACGAATAATGCGAACACGATGGTGTGAACCGGCATTTTGGGCCAAGTATAGGGGAAATGATGATCTGATAAGCTCTTATCAGGAAAGATAAAAGGATAACTAAGAATGCTGAGAATTGTTTTCATCCAGTCTTTTTATCAGTTCACGAATAACAACAGGCATTTTAGAAGCCAGCAAAGGAGAAGCCGGAAGCGTTTTATCTACAAACAAGAAAAACACAATGATATGAAGATCTTGTTTTTCCAGAAATTGGTGAAGGGGAATTTTATTTAACCGGTATGCTTCGCGGAGCAGGCGCTTGATGCGGTTGCGATCTACAGCTTTTTTAAAGTGGCGGCTGCTTGCACCTACACCTGCTTTACCAGGCTTTCATTTACGTTGGGAAACATCATGTAAAACACTTTTATGGGATATACCAGGAACGATTGCCTGCCGGCAAACAAAGCCGACAATTGCTTGCGGCTTTTTAGCTTTTCGTTTTTTGTATAGGAGTATTGCTTCTTCATGACAGCCAAAACAAAAAGCCTCGCAGTGGAGGCTTAAAAATATCAATTGGCTTTTTCAAAGAAAAAGCGGCGACATATTATTTTAATTTTCTTTCGTCGGAAACCGTCAGTTTGTGACGACCTTTTGCACGGCGGCTAGCTAATACCTTGCGGCCATTGGCAGATTGCATGCGTTTACGAAAACCATGTACTGATTTGCGACGACGATTATGCGGTTGGAATGTACGTTTCATAAAATGCTTTTACTCTTTACTAAGCCTTAAAATATTATTTTTATCAATCAGGCAACAGTCACCATCACTGCCGTCCCGGTGAAAGGGCTGCAAATGTATAAAAAAATTCTTTTCTAAATTCTATTTTTGAAATCCAATTTCGTATTTTTTCCGTTTTTTTAGCATAATCCGCTATGCTCCTGCTTATATCGCAAACCGGCTTTCAGTTCTACCGACTCCGGATTGCAGCGGTTCACCAAAAAATTTTTCTGCCTGTATGTTGAAATTCGATGCATCGTCAGTGGTATAAAAAGTTCGCCCGCCAAATTTCCCAACTACTTTCCTCTATTTCCGGATGCCGGATAAATAATCTTCGAGGCTATTGGCAACAATAGCGCCCTGCGACACGATACGGATATCGACTGGCATATATTCCCTTATCTTTTTTAACAGCAAAGGATAATGCGTACAGGCAAGTAAAACAGTATCGAGTTTCTTGTTCTTTTTTACCAGTGCATCTATGTGCTTTTTTATAAAATAATCTGCACCACTGCTTTCGTACTCATTGTTTTCTACAAGCGGCACCCACATAGGACAAGCTTCCTGCACTACCTGTACATTGGGAAACGACTTACTGATTTCGATGGCATAAGATTGCGACTGCACAGTGCCGCGGGTAGCCAACACGCCAATCACTTTATTACGCGTAAACTTGCCTACCACCTCGGAAGTAGGACGAATGACGCCCAACACTCTTTTGGTAGGATCGAGATTGGGAAGATCGTTTTGCTGAATGCTGCGAATAGCTTTTGCAGAAGCCGTATTGCAGGCGAGTATCACAAGCGGGCAACCTTTGTCGAACAGCCACTGCACGCACTCCGCGTGTATACTGATAAACGGTTTGATATGAGCGGTTGCCATAAGGCGAGCGCGCATTATCGCCAAAATACATATAGTTGTATTGCGGCAATTTCTGTACGATAGATTTCAAAACGGTGAGACCGCCATAGCCCGAATCGAATACACCGATTGAGGCGTGTGTAAAGGTATTGTGTGAATTCTGGCTCATGTTTAATGAGTCAAAACTAAGCATAAAATAGGCTGCCCGCTAAAGCTGCTTATTTTATCACCGAAAATTGTGACCGAATTACATCATGCTGTCTCTTTTCATCATCATTTTGCCTTTCACCAACATTTTTCCTGGTGTTGCCTTTTCATGTATTCCCCATTTTAAATTATATGATTTCGTCGCCATTTTTACAGATCCGTCTGATGTTATCACTGTACCATCAGGCAATGTTACCGGTGTGCCATTTCACCGATTTTCCCGTTCTTCATCAGCATTGCTTTGCCGTTTTCATCATTACACAATCTTTCATTTTGTGCATCATCATGTGATGCTGGTGCATGGTATCACCGCTCATTGTCTGGTTTTGAGCGCTATCCTGCGAAAATGCGGGTATACTAAAAATAAATACAGCCGCGAGAAGCGTATTGTTTTCATACTATTCTTTTCCACTTGTTCGCACAACGTTTGCCAAGCCGACTCTTTTCCTCTCGCTTAAATACCCAATGTCTGCCTGAGCTTTGCATAGCCTGATTTGCTTACGGGCAAGCTACGTTCCGTACTAAGCTTTACGAGGTGACCGTCTTTTTCATATGGATCTATGCGCGTTATCAATACGCTGTTTACGATATACGATCGGTGTATCCGGACAAACTGCAAAGGCGCAAGCAATTTTTCATAAAAAGCCATGGTTTTGTTTTTGAAATAACTGCCTTCTTTAGTATTGATTTTTACATAATCGTCGGCGGCTTCTATGTATTGTATTTGCTGAACAGCAATAATTTTAATATTGCTTCCGTCTTTCACCACCACGCGGTTGCTCTGCTGCGGACTGTCGGCAGCCGATTCGAGCAATGCCTGTGCTGCGGATACTTTCGCAGCTGCGCCTTATTGCGATTTGAACTTCTGAATAGCTTTATGAAAACGCTCTTTGTCAAAAGGTTTCAGCAGGTAATCTATGGCGTGTGTTTCAAACGCTTTGATGGCATATTCATCAAAAGCGGTGGTAAAAATGACGGGCGGCGGGTTGTCTATCAATTCAAGCATTTCAAACCCGTTGATTTTAGGCATTTGAATATCTAAAAATATAAGATCGGGTTTCCATTCGCTGATGGCTTTCACGCCTTCAAACCCGTTGTTGCATTCCTGCACCACATGTATATCCTCTTCATCTTTCAGATATTCTTTCACGATGCTTCTTGCCAGTAATTCGTCGTCTATAATGATGGCTGTCATAAGCTATTTTGTTGATGTGATTTAGGTATGGTGATAGTGGTGGTGAACATGTTTTCGTGTTGCTGCGTGTGCACCAGATCCTGGCGCGCATACATCAGGTACAGCCGCGCTTAATAGATTGCAGCCCGAAGCCGGTGCCCTGCGGCACCTGCCCAGTATCGCCATCAAAAGGATTGCTGATGACGATGAGTAAATGTTCAGCTTTTATTGTTGCCACAATCTGAATGGTTACTATCATCAAGGGTATCGTATAACCCAAATTTAATTGCATTTTCTACAGCCGGTTGCAACAGTAACGCGGGAAGTTGCCACATAATAGCTTCATCAGTCACTTCTACATGGGTTTGCAGCCTGTTGCCAAATCTCACTTTTTCAATCTGAAGGTACAGGCTTAGCTGGTCAAGTTCTTCCTGCAGCGGAATGAGTTGCCGCTCATTTCTTTGCAAGGTGCTGCGCAAAAAATCTGACAATTGCTGTATCATATGCCGGGCTTCGTGTGTGTTGCTGATGGTGAGCGCACTGATGGAATTTAAACTA
Organism: uncultured Chitinophagaceae bacterium; assembly: GCA_963760045.1. Classification (GTDB taxonomy): domain Bacteria; phylum Bacteroidota; class Bacteroidia; order Chitinophagales; family Chitinophagaceae; genus Ilyomonas. Next base: position 222,227 of record CAVXBN010000024.1, on the reverse strand, counting down.
TTGAACAAAAAGTGAGGCTGCAACTGCTGCCTGAGTTTGAACAGTTCTGCTTCTTTCAGCATTTGCTCTGCATGATTGTTTCTCGTTTCTGTTTCTTTCTGATCCTGAAGCGAATACCACAGCAAACCAATGATTGCCGAGCCTGCTATCAGCAGGATGGCGAGTGCGAAACGCAACAGCCAGGATTGGCTGATTAATGCATTGTAGCGAGCGTTGTTCCAAAAAATAAGATGTAGTAAAAAAGTAGACAAGCCTGTGGATAACAGACCAAGCGCAAAGCTGATGCCTGTGATATACCAGAACTGATGCTGCCCTGGCAGGTAATACCTGTAATTATTGATGACAAGAATGCATACAGTAGAAATAAACGCCACTGTCAACGACGCATCAATGAACGAAGCTATCATTGCCGGTGTATAGCTATGTAATATCAACGTGTATAAAGCAATCCACAGCACCGACCAGCCTGCAAAGCCAGCGGTCGTCTTTTTATTGAAAAATGAATGCGTAGACAATATGGTTAGTTTTGTTTGAAAACATTTATTGCAGCTATCTGCCAGCAGTTGTGCAGACAACCTGCGAATCTGTTTTGCATACTGCTTTTGCGTCCGGTGGTTCTGTTATCTGCGACATGATTTCTGCACCGTCTGCGGTATCGTTTACCAATATAAGTTCGCATACATCTATAAACCGCCATTGCACGAGAGGATGTTATTTCTGGAAAATAACTGCTCTTCCTTATGCCCAAGTTGCTGTGCTTTTGTAAAGGCATGCAATGGATCGGAAGCAAACACAAGCCTTAGTTGTTCACTGAATTGCGTGCTTACCATTTCATTGCCGTAGATAATGCGGTACACAAGCTTGGCTATATAACAGTTCATATGTGAAGGTTGAACGTGTAGACAATATTGACAGAATAAATGCACTAATAACTTTTGATTTCCACGCCACCAAATACTGCAGCGCCATCTATCACCAGCACTTTGCTGTGAAAGGCAGACAAAGCAGTACGCTTGTCTTCCACACCGCCGAAAATAGCGGTTGCTTTATTCTGCACATCCCAGTCGGATGGCACAACCAGCTTTACTCCTCCAAATACAGCCGAGACATCAAGCACAGCCCTGTTTTGTATATCGGCAGCAGTGAGGTCTATTTCGGCGCCACCCATAAAAGCGTACGATGCTACCGCCCACGAAATTCTTGGTAAGAATTCTTTTTTTTACACCACCAAAGATGGCAGTTATGTCGAGCCGTTTCCTCGTATCCTGCTGTTACATTGTGAGCAGGCGTCGGAAAATCGTTTTGCGCAGAAACTTCACTCCCATTGCTTCGTTTGGGTCTTAAAATAAACGTGAGACCTACAAGAATAATAATGCCGGGCCAAATGAAATTTCTAAGATTCATAGACGGGATAATAATCGTCTATCAGTGAAGCAAAACCGATAAAAATCAAAATAAATGAAGCCGGGTTTCTGAATTTGCTTTTGATGCCGATTAAGATACCCAAAGCAATCAAAAATGTTTCCCAACTGGGGAGCCAGTGAGGAACCGGGAAGCCCATTTTTGACGCAAGTATAATGGCACCCGCAGCCACGAGGAATACACCTATCCAAAACCGTCCGTCGGGATTCATGTTATCGTTTCGTACTGTATAATTTCTGTCTTCCATAATCATTCGATTGAATACACAAAACTAAACAGTTAGAAAGCCTGTATAAAGTACAAATAGGCAATCGTATAGCTGAGCGCCGGTAAAGTGCATACAAATGCCGGTGAAAATTTTTCACCGGCATTTCAATTGTAACTAATAGGAACGTTATACGCTTACATTGAAATCTCTCAATGCGTCGTTCAGGCTTGTTTTCAGATCAGTACTTGGTTTACGTTTACCGATGATAAGCGCACAACTCACACCAAAACTACCTGCCGGAAAATCCTTATTGTATGTGCCCGGTATCACCACGCTGCGAGCAGGCACTTTTCCGCGATACTCCACCGGCTCACTGCCGCTTACATCAATGATTTTGGTAGATTGCGTGAGCACCACGTTGGCGCCCAGCACCGCTTCTTTTTCTACAATCACACCTTCTACCACAATTGACCGGCTGCCGAGAAAACATCCATCTTCGATGATTACCGGACTTGCCTGCAAAGGTTCCAACACTCCGCCAATGCCAACACCACCGCTCAGGTGAACGCCCTTACCAATCTGCGCGCAACTGCCTACGGTAGCCCAGGTATCTACCATTGTGCCTTCGTCTACAAATGCGCCAATATTCACATAGCTTGGCATAAGCACAACATTTCTTGCAAGGTATGCGCCGTAGCGTGCAACAGCGTGCGGCACAGCACGAACACCCAGCTCTTTATAGTTGCTTTTCAGCATCATTTTATCGTAAAACTCAAAGGGTGGCAGCGTGAAGGTTTGCATTTGCTGTATACCAAAATAAAGAAGAATTGCCTGCTTCACCCACTCGTTTACCACCCATCCATCATCGGAAGGCGATGCCGTACGCAGCCTGCCTTTGTCTACTTCTTCTATCACGGCTTTTACGGCATCGGTATACTTTGTTTCTTTCAGCAATTCCCGGTTATTCCAGGCTTCCAGAATGAGGTCTTTCATATTCTTTGGTTGTATTTTGTAATAATTAAAATAAGGATGTGTGATGCATTGAATCAGGTTTTCTGAATCGAAAATTCGCGGCAAAGTAAGGGAAGTTATCTTGAATGATCTGTATCAATCAGCTAACAAAAACCAGTGACGTTTCATTTACATCCATCCATAAAAATAAAAATGCATCGTTTTACAACGATGCATTTCAAAATAAAGCTGATAAAAAAAAGACAATTATTTCAGCTTCATATCAGCAATAATAGCTTTAATCCTGTCTTCAAGTTTGGTGCGTGTAGCATCGTATTCTTCTTCTTTTTCAAGAATGGTATGCACACTGAAGTAAAACTTAATCTTAGGTTCTGTACCCGATGGACGGGCAGATATTTTTGTGCCATCAGCGAGTATAAACTGCAACACATTGCTCTTTGGTAATTGTATAGTCCACTCCTCACCTGTTACGAGGTTTTTACCTTTTTGCAATTGATAATCGAGCAGTTGCAGCACCGGCGATCCATTGATTTCTTTTGGCGGATTATCGCGGTACGCTTTGCATCATTTCAGCAATTTCTTCCTGTCCACGCATGCCTTTTTTGGTGATGCTGATAAGGCTTTCGAGATAGAAACCATATTGCTTGTACAGCTCGATGAGCTTATCGAAAAGTGTGAGACCTTTGTTCTTTAGGTAAGCTGCCATTTCGCACAAAAAGGCAACGGCAGAAATCGCATCTTTATCGCGCAACTGATCGCCTACCATCAGCCCAAAACTTTCTTCCCCGCCGATGATATAATTTTCTTTTCCTTCTTTTTCTTTAATGAGTTCGGCTATCCATTTAAAACCAGTGAGCACATTGTAACAGGCTACGCCGTTTTGCGTTGCTATCTGGTCAATCAGTTCTGTGGTTACAATGGTTTTGATCACCATGTCGTTTGGTTTTGCCAGTCCGTTTGCCTTGCGTGCTTCTATCATGTAAGCGCAGGCAAGCACTGCCGTCTGGTTGCCATTCATCAGCACCCATTTGCCCATAGTGATTTTTCACACCAATTCCTACACGGTCAGCATCAGGATCTGTGCCAAGAAGAATGTCGGCGTTCATGGTTTCGGCTTTTTGCAAGCCAATGCTCATGGCTTCGCTTTCTTCAGGATTGGGATATACAACTGTTGGGAAATTGCCATCGGGTGTAGCCTGTTCTTCTACAATGGTTACGTTGTCGAAACCAAATGCTTCGAGCACCTGCGGCACCAGCGTGATACCGCTGCCGTGAATAGGAGTATATACAATTTTGAGATCGTGTTGCTTTTTCTATCACTTTCGGATTCACGCTCAGGCTTTTCACCATGTTGATGTATGCTTCGTCCACATCCTTGCCGATGATCGTAATATTGCTTTCTCCGCCGCTCCATTTCACTTCATCCACACTGCTGATGGCTTCTACTTCAGTGATTACATTTTTATCGTGCGGAGGCACCAATTGTCCGCCATCGTTCCAGTAAGCTTTATAACCATTGTATTCTTTTGGATTGTGCGAAGCTGTATTGATAACACCGCCCTGGCAGCCCAAGATGGCGGATGGCAAATGATATTTCGGGGGTGGGGCGCAGTGCTTCAAACAAAAATACTTTGATGCCGTTGGCAGCAAATACATTGGCTGTTGTTTCGGCAAAAAAGCGGCTGTTGTTGCGGCTATCGTGACCCACCACCACTTTTACTTCCTCATTACCATACGTTTTTTTTAAGTAATTGGCAAAGCCCTGTGTTGCCATTCCTATCGTATATTTATTTACCCGGTTGGTGCCCACGCCCATAATGCCGCGCAGACCGCCGGTACCAAATTCAAGGTTGCGGTAAAACGATTCTGTGAGTTCATCAGGATTGTCCTGTTGTAGTTTTTTGAGTGTGTCTTTGGTTTGCTCATCGTAGTTTCCGGCAAGCCATGTATTTACTTTTTGTTCTATAGCAGCGTCCATAATGATAATTTAATTGGTTTTTGATGGCAAGTAATATCAAATTGTATGCAATTATAGCAAAATGAAATGATTATCAACAGAAGAAACCATATCTGGTTTCGAGCTATAATTTTTTGAGCAGCCTATTGACCTATTCAGACAAAGAAGACAGGAATCAGCCATCTGCAACCTTTGAACACCGGACACTCACATATGCGGAAAGCACCAAATAGACCTAAAAATCACAGACTTATATTTAAAAAAGTTTTTTTATTACTATATTTCATCCGGAAATCAAACAAATATTATGGCTATTTCCTACACCACTACCACAAGGAGTAAGCTGCAGCGGATGTTTGACACCTGCATTATTTCAGAAGAAAAATATTCTGAAGTAGACTATTGCATTAAACAGATTGTGAAAGGCAAAGCCCGCTACGAGGCGGTATCCGAACCTTTCAGTTTGCCCTGGTATCTTACGGGCATCATTCATTCCATGTCGTGCGACTGCGATTTTAAAGTGCATCTGCACAATGGCGATCCGCTAAACGGAAGAACGGTAAATATCCCAACCGGATATCCAAAGAAAGGCAGACCGCCCTTTACGTGGGAGCAAAGCGCCGAAGACCTGTTACTGTTTTACCGGCTGGACAAATGGAGCGACTGGAGTATTCCCGGCATGTTGTTCATTCTCGAATCGATAAACGGTAACAGCCACAACGACCAGGAAATTGAATTTTCGAGATTGTGGTGCTACTCCAATCACTATACGCCCAAAGCAACCGATACCATTCTGAAATGCGGAGGTGCAATTTTACTGCGACGCATGGCAGAGAAACATCTCATTCCTATAGAAATAGATTATAATGCTCGGTTGAAGGAAATCATCAGGCTGGGCAGTGAAGTGCAGTTTATGCCCAACAGAAGTTTGGGAAAAATATTTGAACTGCAACGCCTGCTCAATTTAAGCGGCGCTTACCTGCGAGAAGACGGAAGAGCAGGAAAGTATACGGCAATTGCATTTCACTCGATCACGCATCAATTTTTATCCGGTGATCCCGATATGGTTGTGTAACATCTATTTTCCTGCAATATAATTCTGCTATCCTTTGGCTATCGCAATTGATCATTTGCTGATGCCCAAATTTCCTATCCCACACAGCTTGAATGCTTTCTTTTGAATTTAAAATTACGTTTGGGTTAAGAAATGGTGCGAACTTCTTCCTGAGCTTCTTTCCTCGCCTTGAATTCGCTATTTTTGCCCAAATTTTAACAGCGCCTGCCATATCCAAAACATATATCTATATAAATGGCAATCAGACTCGAGCTCAATTTACCATCTCAGCGTATCTACCGTATCTCTGTAAGTGTATTCTTTTTTATGCAGGGCTTGTGTTTTTCAAGCTGGGCAAGCCGCATACCCGACATCAAAACAATGCTTCATTTATCTGATGGGCAGCTCGGAAGTGTGCTGTTTGCGTTGCCTGCAGGCCTCATGACGAGCCTCCCTCTTTCGGGATGGCTGGTAAGCAAATATGGCAGCAGAACGGCAATATTGCTGTCATCTCTTTTTTACCCGGTGATGCTGGTGTGCATTGGTCTTGTGTCTACTTCGCTGCAACTGGCAGCGGTGCTGTTTGTATTTGGGCTTTGGGGCAATATGTTCAACATTGCTGTAAATACACAGGCTGTAGGCGTAGAAGCTATGTATGGACGTTCAATCATGGCTTCGTTTCACGGGTTGTGGAGTCTTGCGAGCTTTACAGGCGCGGTGGTGGGCACTGCGCTAATTTCTCTCAGCATTTCGCCGTTTACGCATTTTTGTATCATCAGTGTTTGTGCGCTGCTGTTGGTAGGATTGTTTTTCAAAAATCTCTTACCGCAGGATGAAACATCCGCCTCGCAGCCACTTTTTGCCAAACCCGACAGTGCTTTGCTGAAACTTGGGCTTATAGCATTTTGCAGCATGGTTGCAGAAGGCGTTATGTTTGACTGGAGCGGCGTTTATTTTAAATCGGTGGTAGAAGCACCAAGGCAATGGGTAACGCTGGGGTACGTGACATCTGTGGGTGCTATGGCTGCTGGCCGCTTTGCCGGGGACTGGCTGGCAAACCGGTTTGGCAAAAAAACAATTTTGCAGGTCAGCGGTATCCTCATTGCTACCGGTCTGCTCATTGCAGTGCTGTTTCCTGCACTTATACCGGCTACGTTTGGATTTCTGCTTGTCGGGCTGGGTGTTTCCTCCATTGTGCCACTTGTGTATGGCGCAGCCGGGCGCAGCAAAACAATGAATGCGGGTGTGGCACTGGCAGCGGTTTCCACTATTGGGTTTATGGGTTTCCTGGTTGGACCTCCTTCAATTGGTTTTATCGCACAGGCTTCGAGCTTGCGCTGGTCGTTTGCGCTTATCGCAGCACTGGGCTTTTGCAATACACTACTTGCTGCCCGTGCAAAGCTGGATTAACATTGTTTTGTACACCTATTTTTCGTGTTTTATTTTTCGAGTGATTTTATTACTAAAGAGATTAAAAAATGAAAATCTGTAGTGTGAATACTACAAATATTCATTTTTTTTACTACCTCTTCCTTCCTGATTATTAGCTTATTACATTAATTCTACATTCCAGTGGCTTTATGCGTAACTTTTACACTTCTTTTAATGTTCAATTAATCTTTATTTAATCAAATGTTATCTGAACACTTGATTTTTTAGCTAATTTTATCCACAGAAATTTTACTTTAACATTTTGTCCTTTTAAATATCCACAAACGAATATTTGTAAGAAAAATGATGAATACGAAATGCCAAAAACTGACTATAAACCAATATCCAATGTCCATGCAATTCAACAACTTTGTGATCATCGATGATGACTCCTGTCACAACATCATTTGTGCATTATCTCTGAAAAATGCATTCAAACCAATCAACATTAACATTGTGGGTTTTACCAACGCGTGCGAAGGCATCCGTTATGTAAAAGAAAATGTGTCGGGCACAGATGCCAAAACTGTGGTCTTTCTCGACATCAATATGCCTGGCACCTCTGGCTGGGAAGTATTGGCAAAGCTTGACAAACTGCCAAAGAAAGTAAAACAAATCTTGGTGGTATACATGCTTTCTACCTACTCTTCTATCACAGATCATGCGCGTGCTTTTACTTTTTCATTTGTAAAAGATTGTCTGACAAGCCTTTATCAGAACATTTGCTCCCCATTTCAGAAGAACTGAGAGAAATGACACTGATGAAAAAACTGGCAGTTATCGCGTAAGCTTTGTTCAATTTTCATCTATTCATTTTTCAACAACGAACTCATTTAGGCTCCTGGTATTTTTAACGAATACTTCGCTATGCAACAAACTCTCACAACTGAATAGCTCAATGAGAATAAATATTGCACATACGAATATTTATGCTTGCTATTCAGTTGTTTGTACATACACCCTTTTCTATATTTCTGAAATTTTACTAAAGCTGTTAGTAACTGCCTTTTTGCTAGGGCTTTGTTTTCCACAGCTAATTTGAATACTTTTGCACTTCCAACCACTTCACTGGTTTTATTTACTACCCCAATTAAAAGCTGTTTTACATTATTATTTTTTTTGAAAAGAAAAGAAGGGAAGGAATATGTATTCATACGAATTATTAGAAAAAGATTGTTATTATATAGTTCAGTTAAAGGAAAATGATCCGCTCACGCTGGTGCAGGTAAGGGTAATGGCTGATACGTGTATGTATGTACTGAAATACAATGAAACGACTGAAATGCAGTGGGTTAAAAAATCTGATTTTATTTTCGACATTATAGAATGTCTTACTGATGAAGTAGCACAGCAGTGGCTGAATGTCTATAACAGCAGCGAAGACGCATCGTACTACGAAGGAGATGAAGAATAGTGAAACTCCGGTAAAAAATATTTAGGGATGAATGTTCGTTTTATGGTTATATAACTTGTCATTATGTTCAAATTCAGCTTTGTTGTACTTTTCATATGCTTGTGCTTTAGCGGGCTTCGGGCAATGCAAAACCTATATGCGCGGCGTAAAAGGTGATACGCTCAACTGTACAGATTATGCAGGTTTGCAGCAGGGAAAATGGATTATTCACACACCGGATCTCCGGGGCGAAAAAGGATTTGAGGAAGAAGGTGTGTTTGTAGACGGAAAACGCGAAGGCACCTGGAACCGCTACAGCCTGCAAGGCGATCTGCTGGCGAAGGAAAGCTACAAGTATGGTTTTAAAAATGGCAAAAGCCAGTATTTTGGATTGGCAGGCATCCTGAGAGAAGAAAGCTGGCGCGCCGTAAATCCGGAATATCCTTACGATACAGTGGAAGTGTATGACCTGAAGGACCCAAACAAAATAACCCAGCGGATTGTGAAAGTAGAAGGCTCGAGTTACAGGCACGGGCGCTGGACATATTACGATCCTTCGTTCGGCACTATTACCAAAACAGAAGAATATGTGCTGGACAAACTGCAATCGCCCCTGAACAAACAACAACTGGCTCAGCAGGCATTGAATAGTGATAGCCTGGCAGCAGCACGAAAAGCATTGAAACCCGCAGAAGTGAAAGATTACGAAAAAAAATATAGCGGCAAGAAAAAAGTAAGAACCCGCGATGGCAGCACTGGCTACTAATCTCAATTGAACAATAATGAAAAACAGCCGGAAATTTACCTCCGGCTGTTTTTCTATTTATCAATTTGTGCGAATGCAGTTTGTGGAAACTACCGGCTATTATAATTGAAAAGAAACCGTAGTGCCTTCTCCCGGCTGGCTTTCTATACAAAGCTGGCTGTTGCACTTTGCCAGGAATTCCCGAACCAGCGATAAACCGATACCACTGCCACGCTCATTCTGTGTTCCTGAAGAAATCAAAGTTCCGGTTTCGTTCAGCACCTTATAAATTTCAGTATCAGTCATACCAATTCCACTGTCGGTGACGCTGATGCGCGGTCTTGCGTTTTCTACATCGCAACTCACCACGATTTTACCATTTTCCGTAAACTTATTGGCGTTGGACAGGAGGTTTCTTAAAATAAATTCAATAGCTGCGTCATCACCCTCTATAATTGTATCGCCTTTTAGTTCTTTGTGCAGAATATTCCCTTTCATAGACGCCGCAACCTGTATATCGCGAAGACTCCTTGTGGCAATCAGTTCAAAATTTACCTGCTGTGGCTGGTTGTCTTTTATTTTCATCTGCAGTTTACCCCATTGAACCAGGTTGTTGAGCAATTCGAGCGTATTGTCGAGCTGGTTAATCAGCAGCCCGTTCATTTCCTGCAATTCATCTTCTTCAAAAGCGGTAGACGGATCCTGCTGCATATTCAGCATCACCCGAAAGGAGGAAAGCGGGTTCCTGATATCGTGCCCGATGATAGAGATGATGCGGTTTTGCGTTTCGGACATGTGAATCAACTGCTGATTTTTCACCCTTAGTTCCATTAGGTTTATCACGTGGCGCGACAGCACTTCCAACGCTTCTATCTGCTCTTTGGAAAGCTTGCGGGGCACTACATCGCACACGCAAAGCGTGCCTATGTTATATCCATTGGAAGTAGTTAATGGTGCGCCTGCATAATACCTGATGTTGGGATGATTTCTCACAAAAGGTAAATCGGAATACCGGTCGTCTGTGGTACAGTCCGATATCTCCAATACTTTGTCCTGCTCTATCGTTTTACCACAAATAGCTACCGATCTTGACACATCGCCTTCTATCGAAATGTTAAGTGTAGATTTCATCCATTGGCGGTCTGCATCTATCAGGCTGATGTAGGAAATGGGCATATTACAAACCTGCGAGGCAAGTTTGGAAATATCATCAAAATCTTTTTCGGCAGGAGTATCCAGAATTTGCAACCGGTACAGTTCTTTCAGTCTATTAATTTCTTCTTTGGATAGTGAATGTTGCATGGAGGTAGTTTGTAATGGACACAACAAATAACCTCGCAAATATGCTCACAATACCGAAGCAACATAACTGAAAGCCAAAGGTTTAAACTGATTTTAATTTTGAAGCCCAATAAGCAACTGAAAGCCCTGTATTTTAATCTTTTATTTATTTTTTGCGGAAAAATATACGGATGGGAACACCTTTAAAATTGAAATTCTGCCGCAGTTGATTTTCGAGATAATTGCGGTAAGGCGTTTTGATATCATCGGGATAATTGGCAAAAAATGCAAACGAAGGCACATGTGTAGGCAACTGCGTTACATATTTTATTTTGATGGAATTGCCGCGAACCACCGGCGCATGATAAGCTTCAATCGCTTTCAGCATTACATCGTTCAGCTTGCTGGTGGTTACTTTGCGTGTTTTGTTTTCGATACACTTCCAGGGCTATTTCCATGGCTTTAAAAATGCGGGTCTTTTCCGTAACCGAAATAAACAAAACAGGCACATCAGTAAAAGGCGCGAGCTTATCTTTCAAGCGTTTTTCATAATCGCGGGCAGTGTTGGTTTCCTTTTGCTACAAGGTCCCATTTATTTACCAGCACCACAATGCCTTTTCCTTTTTTTGCAGCAAGCGAAAAATGTTTAGATCCTGCGCCGTAATGCCTTTTTCTGCATCCAGCAACAGCAGGCAAACATCTGCTTCATCCATCGCTTTAATGGCGCGGATGACAGAGTAAAATTCCAGGTCTTCTTTTACTTTATTTTTTTTGCCGGATACCAGCTGTATCAATGAGTATAAACTCTTTTTGAAACAAATTGTAATGCGTATGAATGGTATCGCGCGTAGTGCCGGCAATAGTCGCTTACAATGGTACGCTCCTCACCTATCAAGGCATTCAGCAAGTGAAGATTTGCCCACGTTAGGCTGGCCGATAATGGCAAATTTTGGAACCGGTTTTTCGGCATCTTCTTCATCGCTTTCTTCTTTTTCTTCCGGGGGCATTAGTTCTGCTACGGCATCCAGCAATTCGCCGGTGCCGGTACCCGCTCATGCTGCTTAAAGAAAAATATATTTTCAAACCCTAAACTGTAAAATTCAGAAGCATCCAGCAGCCTGTTGTTGTTATCAACTTTATTTACCGTAAGAAAAACCGGCTTGGTAGTGCGGCGCAGCAAATCTGCCATCGCTTCATCCAGGTCGGTAATGCCGGTAGCGGCATCTGTCATAAACACAATTGCATCTGGCTTCATCGATGGCAATACGAACCTGCTTGCGGATTTCTTTTTCAAATACATCTTCGGCTATCGGGTACAAAACCGCCGGTATCAATTACGTTGAATGATTTACCATTCCATTCGGCAATGCCATATTGCCGGTCACGGGTTACGCCGCTGATATCGTCTACAATCGCTTTACGCTGTTCGAGCATACGGTTGAAAAATGTGCTCTTGCCCACGTTGGGTCTGCCTACAATAGCAAGTGTGAAACTCATAGCCTGCAAAAATAGGTGATAAGTTCTAGGAGATAAGTTATAAAAGGAATTATATATTAAGTATTATAAGGCAGTATAAAAAGGCTGAGACAAACAGGCGGATTTTAAAACACTTTTGTATTTCAAATCTTTGCTGGCAAGCAAACCATTTCAATCATTTTGGCAAACCAGAAAAGACTTAATGATAGCCATATTCCTTCAACTGCAGATCATTGTCGCGCCACTTGGGCCGCACCTTCACAAACAATTGCAGAAATACTTTTTGTTGCAGAAAGGCTTCAATATCAGTGCGGGCAAGCGTTCCCAGTTTTTTTATCATTCTGCCTCCTTCGCCCAGCAGGATTGCTTTTTGCGTTTCGCGCTGCACAATTATGTCTGCCTGTATTTTGATAAGCGTCTGTTTTTCTTTAAATTCATTGATCATCACCGCCGTGTGATAAGGAATTTCATCAGTAAACAAATCGTAGACTTTTTCGCGTATCATTTCACTTACAAAAAACTTGGTTGGCAGATCGGTAAGATCGTCTTCATTATAGAAAGGTTCGCCTTCGGGCAACAAAGCCACAATGGCATCGAGCAGTTCGGGAAGATTCAGCACTTTTTTGGCAGAGAGCTTTACGAGTTGTTTGCAATAAGGCTGTTGTGAAAAAAATCCTGCTGCGGCTTCCGTCACTGCTGCTTTTGCCGTGTCCATTTTATTGAGCACCACAATAGCAGGCACTTTTAATTTCAGCCGCAGAAAAAATGTCGTGACTTTCTTCCACCGGTTCTTTCACGTCTACCAGCAGGATAGCAACATCGGCATCTTCCAACGCGCTTTTCACGCCCTGCATCATTTTTTCGTGCAGCTTGTATTTGGGTTCTATGATTCCGGGCGTATCAGAAAAAATAACCTGGTATTCATCAGCTTTTGTCAAAAATCCTTTGATGCGGTGACGCGTGGTTTGCACCTTGCCCGATACAATAGCCAGTTTCTCGCCCAGCAAGGCATTTAGCAGCGTGCTTTTGCCAGCATTGGGTTTACCAAAAATATTTACAAAACCCGCTTTCATGGAAATGCTTAAAAGTGATAAAACAAAAGAATCACCATCCATCTGCAACGAGATTAGTTGCAAAATAGGTGAACAGCAAATGTATCTTAAATAATGGAGTTGCTGTTTTTTACCTTTCCGGATGATTGTATTGAGGCTTGCTTTACCCGAAGTAGTAAGCTTTCAGACAGGTTACTGCCTGGCGAGCAAACTTTTTACGTGCTTCAGCAGTTCAGTAATATCAAAAGGTTTTTCGATATAGCCATCAGCACCAGCTTCGAGTGTATAATTGCGCAGATCGCGTGCAGCGCTAAACATGAGGATTGGGATATCCTTTGTGGCTTCCTGTTGTTTAAAATTCCGACACAGTGTAGTACCGTCCACTGCACCAAACCACACATCAAGAATGATGAGATCAGGTTTTTCATTTACCAGTTCTACGGCAGTTTGTGCATCAAAAGCCTCGAGCGTCTTAAATCCATTATACTGAAGAAAAAGAGAAATTACTTCTACGATTGATTCTTCATCATCAGCAACAAGTATAGTTTGTGTCATTCGCAAATATTAAAACCATTACAATAATAGCAACCATTGCACAAAGTGCAAAGTTTGTCTCAACAATCATGCTGATCTGATAAGAAACAAACCTCACCAAGGGGAAGAATGACACTTGTGAAGTATAAACAACAATGCCACATATCTTTTGGATATATGGCATTGTTGTTTATAAATGCGGTAGCAAATTATTGATTCACTTCTTTTTCAGCTTCCTGTTTCATTTTGTCGTTAGCCGTAATCAGGAACTCTGCTCTCCTGTTGGCGGCTCTTCCTTCTGCGGTTGAGTTTGGATATTTAGGTGCATGTTTTACCAAAACCTTTCGTGGTAATTCTCGAAGACTCAATACCATGTGCCTTCAGGTAATCGGCAACTGAAGCAGCTCTTTTTTCCGATAAAGTCTGGTTATATTCATTAGTGCCGGTGCTATCGGTATGACCCTGCACTTCAATATTTGTTTCGGGATATTTATTCAATACCGTAATGAGATCATTGAGTGTAGAATTAGCGCCCTCATTCAGTTCTGCGCTGTTGAAAGCATAGAGTACATTGTTGCTAAACTCTACCGTGATGCCTTCTCCCACACGTTCTACTTTCGCAGATGGAACCGTGTTTTTAATATCATCAGCCTGCTTGTCCATATTTTTACCAATGATAGCTCCAGCCGATCCGCCAACTGCAGCGCCAATAATAGAGCCCAATGCAGTGTTGCCTGCTACTTTACCAATCACGCCACCCACTACAGCACCACCGCCTGCACCAAGCACGGCACCTTTCTGGGTTTTGTTCATATTGCTGCAGGAGATAAACGTCATCAGCATGCTAAAAGCAAGAATCCATATAGAGGCACGAAGTAATTTCATATAAGATGTTTACACACGTTTGCCAATTTTTGTGCCATTGTAAAAAACTGTAACTTAAAAAGTTATACAGCGATTGACATAACGAGACAGATACTTGTGTAAAAGCCCGCCGGCACTACCTTTACGCGTAACAGAATGGACATGCTCAAAAAATATTTTGCCACACTTTCATTGTTTACATTGCTCGCTATAATTCTGGCTGCCGTAATGATAATAGTGGGAATCAGCCATCAACCGACTGAAATCAAAAGCTGGTTACTGCTGCGGCTGCTGGCGGCTGTTGTGTGTGTGCTGGCTTTGGATATTCTGTTCAAATTTGTTCTGCATCTCAGCCGTGGCTGGATGTGGACTCTCGAAATCTTGCTGTTACTGGTTGTCGTTTACCTCTGGATTATCAGCGATTAAACTTCCCTGATTGTCATCAGCGTTTTTATCGCCGAAAGGCCATTCTTTTGTAACAAACGATTTAATAAAAAACACAACGAGACCCAACAAGGCGAATAAAACTCCATACAGCATTTTGATACCTGTCGACTGAAAAATGCTGATCCAGATGAGGATGGCAAGAATCACAGGAACAGGATACAGCGGCATGCGCCATGGAAAGAAAGCACGCCCTTTTCGTTTGCTCAGCAGCATAAGCCCGATGGCCTGACTGATAAACTGCACAAGAATGCGCATGGCAAGAATGGCCTGGATTACATCTTTAAGATTGTCGAACACAATACTGAACACAAAGGCGATGCAGCCCAAAACCAGCAGCGATACATAAGGAAAGTCTTTGGTGGGATGCACCTTCGCAAATACTTTAAAAAAAGCACCATCGCTGGCAGCAGCAAACGGAATGCGGCTATAGCCAAGCGTAGCTGAAAACACGGAAGCAAACGCTACCCATAATATCATTACCGTAACTACGGTAGCAGCCGTTGGTCCAGCAAGTTCTTTAATAAAATCACTCACCACAAATGAGCTGTTCTTCACCACATCAAATGGCAACACGGAAGCAACGCTGATGTTCATCAGCAGGTACAACACCGCAATACCGGCAATGGAAATAAACATGCTGCGCGGTATGTTGCGCTGCGGGTTCTGAATATCGCCGCCCAGATGGCACACGTTGTAATAACCCAGATAACTATATACTGTTTGCACACTGGCGCTGCTAAGCGCAACGGCAAATGCGAAGTCGAGTGAAAGTCCATCGTATTCATGTGTGCAACTGGCGCCAAAAAGTTGCCATGCGCCACACCGCCTGCAATAATAATGGCAATGGTAGCAAGCACGCCCACCCAAAGTGTAACTGTTATTTTACCAATGGTTTCTATTTTCCTGTAAAGCAATAAAATTATCAGAATAATGAGGCCGCCGCTCACCATTTTGCTCTCCACTAGAGACAACGGAACGATAAAAGAAAAATACTTGGCAAAGCCCAGCGATGCCGAAGTAAGCACAAGCGGAGCCTGTATCATGGTTTGCCATACAAACAAAAAGCTGGCAAGCCTGCCCCAGTGTTTTCCATAGCCCGCTTTCAAAAAATTGTAGCTTCCGCCTGCCAGCGGATAGGCAGCACCCAGTTCGCTCCAGATAGCCGCATCGGTAAACGACAGTAACAGCACCCGCTATCCATGCATACAGAAACCACGGTCCATTCATAATTCCGGCTACCGTACTAAGCACCACAAAGGGACCAATACCTACCATATCGGTCATATTAATGGCAGTAGCCTGCAGCAGACTTATTGATTTATGCACATTACGGTTGCTCATACGAAAAAGATATGTAAACGGCACAATAATAGTGCATCTTACGCCAAAATTTTTATATCCTATGAGTGCTTTGTTTAAACAATTGGATTGGGCTCACGGTGCTAATGTTTACGAAGTAAACACACGGCAGTACACAAAGGAAGGCACCTTCAATGCTTTTGCCCGCCATCTTCCCCGCTTGCAGGACATGGGTGTTGAAATTTTATGGTTTATGCCCATTACTCCCATCAGCAGCGACGCGCGGCAGGGCAGGCTGGGCAGCTATTACGCTGTTGCCGATTATACAGGCGTCAACGATGAATATGGTACGCTGGAAGATTTCAAAAACATCGTTCAGCAAGCTCACTCCATGAACATGAAAGTGATTATAGACTGGGTAGCCAATCATACCGGGAAAGATCAATATGTGGATGAAAAAACACCCCGAATGGTATAAAAAAGATGAACATAACAATTTTACGGAAGCCAATGGCTGGGTAGATGTAATAGACCTCGACTATAACAGCAAAGACATGCGTGCGGCTATGATAGCCGCTATGAAATTCTGGATTACAGAAGCAGAAATTGATGGTTTTCGTTGCGATATGGCACACCTTGTGCCGCTCGATTTCTGGATAGAAGCCCGCACAGCATGTGACCAACTTAAACCTTTGTACTGGCTTGCAGAAACCGATACGGAAGAATACCTGCAGGTGTTTGATGCATCGTATGCATGGGAATGGATGATGGACAGCGCCGCACTGGTGAAGCACCGAATGACCACCGAAAAAATGATGAGTGTATTGATGAAATACGTGAATCAATGCAGCGATCATTCGCAAAAACTCATGTTTACCAGCAACCACGACGAGAACAGCTGGAATGGTACGGAATATGAAAAATATGGCGACGCAGCCCGGGCTTTTGCCGTGTTTACCAACACATGGCGCGGCATTCCCCTTATCTATAGCGGGCAGGAATTGCCTAACTATAAACGGCTTCAGTTTTTTGACAAAGACGAGATTGAATGGACCGATAACAAGCCGCTGCTTCACGACTTTTATAAAACATTGTTTGAGTTTAGAAAAAGGTGCCGCGTGTTTCATTGCGGAGCCGATTTTATTAAATTAGATACCGGTCACGATCACAATATTGTGGCTTACATCTGCAAAGATGGCGATCACAAAGCTCTGATGCTGTTCAATTTTTCCGATGCCGACCGCGTGCGTTTCACCATCTCTCACGAAGAGCTGGAAGGCAGGTTTCAAAACATATTTTCGCTGTTGCAATTCGATTTCAGCAAAACGCTTTCTTTTGAAATGGAACACTGGCAATATATTGTTTATGAAAAAATATAGCTGCCTTATGTTTGCAAAAAGTAAGCAGCGGGTATATGAACAACCAGGGAATAACGTGGCATTGTAAGCACTTTTCTGAACTAACGATAACAGAGTTATACGACATGCTGCAGTTGCGCAGCGCCATATTTGTAGTAGAGCAAAACTGTGTGTTTTTAGATATAGATGGCATTGATAAACAATGCCATCATTTATTTTGCTATCAGGAAAATGACCTCGTGGCTTGCTGCCGCGTAATGGATGCCGGCGTAAGTTATGCAGGCAAATCTTCCATTGGCCGCGTGGTAAACGCAGCGTCTGTAAGAGGCAGCGGCATTGGCAAAATCATGATGCAAAAAGCAATTGAGCTGTGCCGCCGGCTATACCCTTCAGTGCCCGTAAAAATAGGCGCGCAGCTTTATTTGAAAAGGTTTTACGGTAGTCTTGGTTTTGTGCCATCGGGAGATGTATATCTCGAAGACGGCATTCTTCACGTACATATGGAACTGCAGCATTCCGCTTAGCGGCTTCTTAAAAAACCAACCAAAAAAATTAAACCGGATTAAAACTTCTTAATTTGATTTCAGCCAAATAATCAAAACCTTTGTACTGTTTTATTTTACATGAATAAGCGATAGAATTAAACAATTACGGATTCCCGGCCGCACATTGTTTTTCGCCATTCTTACAAAAGTGAACCGTACATATTATGACAACAAAATCCATTATCACATTCCTGCTGCTACTTGCATCATTTAGCTCATTTGCCCAAATTAAGTACATCAACCGATGGCCGAAACCGGAATACAGTTCATGGGAAGGCACAAGAGAATTCAGCTTTCATGCGGGTCTTACTTCTTTTCTAGGCGATCTCGGTGGCACACGTGGAAAAGGTCAGCCTTTTTCCAAAGATCTCAATGGCATCAGCTTTCGTCCTCACATGGGTATTTCTTACGGCATATATCCTAAAAAGTGGCTGAAAGTAATGGCAACTGCCAACTACACAACGATCACCGGCGCCGACAGCGTGATCAAAACAAAAGTTGCCCAATCGTACGGGCGTTATATGCGTAATCTTAGCTTTCGTTCTCGGGTGGAGGAATTTTCTGTTACGGGCGAAATTTACCCAATACAAATCATCAACAAAACACATCGCGAAACCTTACTGAAACCTTTTGTAGGAACGGGCATAGGTATTTTTCATTTTAACCCGAAAGCCGAACTGAACGGACAATGGGTGGCGCTGAAACCACTGCGTCTTGAAGGGCAGGGCTTTACCGAATATCCGCAAAGCAAACCCTATAGCCTCGTTCAGTTTTATATCCCGCTTACGTTTGGCTTTAAATACCGGCTGGACGACCAGATGTCTGTAGCATTTAGCACCACGTTCCGCAAAACCTTTACCGACTATCTCGATGATGTAAGTAAGGTGTATATCGATCCGGCATTGTTCAATACCTATTTACCCAAAGAATACGCGCTATTGGCTACACAGTTGTATTACCGCGGCAACAACCCGGCATTGCCCAAACCTGGCAAGCCAAGGGCTTATTCCGAAAGAGCGGATTCGTATACCAGTTTGTTCTTTTCGTTCAGCTATAATTTGGGTAAAAAAGGGGAACAGTACATCAGCGACAGGGTAATAAAAGTGAAGCCATACAGGCGCAGGCATACAAACCTCTATTGATTTATAAATTGATAAAAAGAAAGGCTGTCTTGTACAAGACAGCCTTTCTTTTTATTTGCGCCAATGCCGTTATTATAAACCCAACTCAGCTTTTACAAACCTTGCCGTATGGCTTTCCTTATTGCCCACCATTTCTTCCGGCGTGTCCGGTAAACAAAATTCTGCCGCCGCCATCGCCGCCTTCCGGTCCCAAATCAATAATATAATCAGCTACTTTTATTACATCAAGATTGTGTTCAATCACCAATACCGTGTTGCCCCTGTCTACCAGTTTGTTCAATACATCCAGCAAGTGCTGTATATCCTGAAAATGCAAACCGGTTGTTGGTTCATCTAAAATATAAAATGTTTTACCCGTATCTTTTTTTGCCAGCTCCGTAGCCAGCTTCACACGCTGTGCTTCGCCCCCGCTCAGGGTTACAGCCGATTGTCCAAGCGTGATATAACCAAGACCAACATCCTGCAGCACTTTTATTTTGCGGTAGATATAAGGTATCGGCTGAAAAAATTCTACCGCTTCATCCACGGTCATATTCAGCACATCGGAAATCGATTTTCCTTTGTACCGTATCTCCAATGTTTCGCGGTTGTAGCGTTTGCCATTGCACTTTTCACAATGCACATATACATCGGGCAAAAAGTTCATTTCTATCACGCGCATGCCGCCGCCTTCACATACATCGCAGCGTCCGCCCTTTACGTTAAAAGAAAATCGTCCGGCTGTATAGCCACGGATTTTTGCTTCGGGCACCAGCAGCAAACAACTGTGCGGATATCGGTAAAAAAGCCGCAATAAGTAGCCGGATTGCTGCGAGGTGTTCTGCCAATGGGCGATTGGTCTATTTCTATTACTTTATCAATATGCTCCAGCCCTTTTATCTCTTTATAAGCCAGGGCTGCTGTTTTGCGAATTGTAGCAATACTGTGATAATAACGGATACAGTGTTTCATTGATAAGTGTTGACTTTCCGCTGCCACTTACGCCCGACACCACAATAAATTTCCCAAGCGGAAATTTTACACTTACGTTTTTCAGATTATTACCATCGGCGCCTTTTAGTCTCCAGCAATTTTCCATTGCCTTTTCTGCGCTCGGCAGGAATGGCAATTGATTTTTTACCATTCAGATAATTGGCGGTATCCGAGCCGGATTTCAACACCTGCTTTGGGTGTGCCTGCCGCAACTATTGAGCCTCCATGTTTGCCGGCCCGCGGACCAATATCTACCAGGTGATCGGCAGCCAGCATGATGTCTTTATCATGCTCCACCACCAGCACGCTGTTACCAATGTCGCGCAGGTTTTGCAGGGCAGTTATCAGCCGTTGGTTATCCCGCTGGTGCAGACCCAATAGAAGGCTCATCCAATATGTACGTGATGCCCTGCAACTGCGAGCCTATCTGCGTAGCCAGCCGTATGCGCTGCGCTTCGCCACCGCTCAATGTACGCGAGGACGGTTTAGAGTTAGATAGGTAAGCCCACATCCAGCAGGAACTGCAGGCGTTCCCTTATTTCTTTGATAATATCTTTGGCAATGAGGTTTTGTTTTTTGCTGAGCCGGCTTTCAATACCGTTAAACCAGGCATGCAGTTTATCCAGATTTTTATCGCTTAGTTGCGCATATGTTTTGTTCATCTATTTTAAACCATACACTTTCCTGTTTCAGCCTTGTTCCCAAACAGGTTGGGCAGGTTTTCAGCTCCATAAATTTCTCTACCCATTCGCGCATGTTTTCTGTGCTCGTAGTTGAATTAAACCAACGGTTGAGCATCGGAATAATGCCTTCAAACTCGCCGGAATACATATCGTATGGCTGGCTGTAATCTGTACTCTTCATTCACGGTGCCTTCTTCGTTGCCATACAGCAGGAAGTTGATGCCTTTTTCGGGAATATCTTTCACAGGTTTGTCTAGACTGATTTTGTTTTTTCTGGCAAGCTGCGCCACATTGCGGTATACATATGCTTCCCGCTCTTCGCCAAGGGGCGCAATGCCACCTTCTTTTATACTTTTGGTTTTATCGGGCATCACCGCATCCAGACTCACGCTATACACAGCACCCAAGCCTTTGCAGGTAGGGCACGCACCATATGGCGAATTGAAAGAGAACGCATTGGGCGATGGTTCTTCGTAGCTGATGCCGGTATCTTCACACATCAGCTGTTTGGAATACTGCACCACTTTGTCGCTTATCGTTGATCAGCAGAAACATCAGGTCTTTACCCGTACGCAAGGGTTTGCTGCACGCTCTGGCTTACGCGCACTTTCATATCATCGGTCACCTGCAGGCGGTCTATCACCACTTCTATATCATGAATTTTGTAGCGGTCTACCTGCATTTTCGAAGTAATGTCTTTTACTTCGCCATCCACCCGCACTTTCAAAAATCCTTTTTTGCGGATGTCTTCAAACAGTTCACGGTAATGACCTTTGCGTCCACGTACCAGCGGTGCCAGCAGGCGTTATTTTTTTGTCGTTAAATTTCTCGTAAATATTTTGAACAATTTCCTCTTCACTAAACTTCACCATTTTTTTCCCCGTGTTGTAGCTGTACGCTTCGCCAATGCGGGCAAACAGCAAACGCAGAAAATCATAAATTTCTGTAATGGTGCCCACGGTTGAGCGCGGGTTTTTACTGGTAGTTTTTTGTTCAATGGAAATAACAGGGCTCAAGACCTACAATTTTATCTACATCAGGGCGCTCCATATCACCAATAAACTGCCGTGCATAAGCACTGAAGCTTTCCATATACCGGCGCTGACCTTCGTTGTAAATGGTATCGAACGCAAGCGAAGATTTGCCGCTGCCGCTAACGCCGGTAAAAACCACCAGTTTGTTTTTGGGAATGCTGATATCAATATTTTTCAGGTTATGCTCGCGGGCGCCAATTACCTCTATCATTTCGTTGTCGTCTGCCTGCTGCGCCAGTTTTGCTTTTGCCATAAGTTAGATTGCAAACAAATTTGCGATGTAAAAAAACTAATAATTTTAGTTCAAAAGTAGTTTGTAAATTATTAATGAAAGAATAAACTATCGTGCCGAAAAGATGCACATTTCAATATATACAGCCTATGTGCTGCAGATGTGCAACTGCCTGCTCAAAAGAAAATAGACTTTTGGATGGATGATTTCTAGGTGGCGAATTTATTTACCGATTGTATGGTTCATTTATCATTTTCTGCACATTGCGCAAATGTTTACTAAAATGATAATGTTATCCCCGACATCTCAGGCAGTGCTTTTTTAAAAATGATTTTATCCTTCTGCTTATCTCACAGAACATTCATTCCTGTTTATCTTTACTCTTTTCTTTCACTTTTTATTCATTTTCCCATGTGCCGACACAAAGGTTATACGCCCGAAAAAAAAGTGCATCTTGAACGCTGGAGCCTTGAAGACACGCCGGATAATTTTTATGCGACATCTTATATGCAGGTAGCCGCTTCAGCAGGATTGCCCATCATTGTGCGCGATACGGTAGAAGGCAGAAACATCTCAAATGATGCGCACTGGGGATTGGTTCCCTTTTTCTCAAAATCGCTGGAAGAAGGTAAGAAAACGTCTTTTAAATATGTAAATGCTAGGGCAGAAACGGTGCACGACAGCCGCTTGTATGCGCCGCTCTTAAAGCATAAGCAGCGCTGCCTTATCCCCTGCTCTTATTATTACGAGCATCATCATTTTCAGAATGGAAAAGTAAAAGTTCCTTTTGCTGTAAAAGCAGATCATCGCCCGTTGTTTGCTATACCCGGCTTGTACACCATTTACTGGAAAGACAATAAAAAGGAAGAGGGTTTTACGAGTTACACCATGTTTACCACCGAAGCCAACCCACTGCTGGCTGCTATTCACAATGGTGGCGAAAACTCGCACCGCATGCCACTCGTAATAGACAAGGACATGGAAGAAGACTGGCTAAACCCCGGCACACCCGACAAAGTAGTGCAGGAAATACTGGACTACCGGATAGATGCCAAACGCCTGAGAGCGTGGCCCGTTGCGCCACTTACGGGAAAGAAAGCCAAAGCCGGCGAAGCCGTGCTCGACAAAGAAGACTGGGGCGAATGGAACGATGAGATAACAGCTATTGAAGAGTTGGCAGTGTGAGGCAATTCATGGAACTAAAGCACCGGAAAGTGTATAGACTTCATATTTTCTACCTTACACCAGCACCCTGATTTCGCTGATATTGGTGGTGTATCGTTTGGAAAGATGATCGCAGCGAAGAGCAAATGGTTTGGTGAAACCCTGCGCCGCGGTGCGCACCATATCGCGGGTACCCATACCAAAATTTATTTTGTCCATTACAGTCATCAGCTTGTCGCCTTTTTGGGTATCGTTGTTACCAAACAGCGTGTTCTGCACTGCATTTGCCGGCACCAAATCCATGGCGATACAGCCACATTTTACATAGTTATAGCCGGGTTTGTAAATACGGTCGAGCGCTTTGCCGGCATACTTCACCAGTGTGGAGGTATCGTTGGAAGCGCGCGCCAGTTTTACATTCATGGCAATGGTATATTGCTTATCCTGCTGCCGGTGCTCATTGGTATGCATAAATACCTGCAGTGTGCCCGCACAGCTTTTTTGCCGCCTTAGTTTTTCGGCGCAGCGGGCGGTATAGGTAAACAGGGCAAGACTGATGTCTTTCTTTTCGGTAAGAAGCTTACCAAAGGATCTGCTGGTGCAAATATTTTTCTTCGCCGGCTGTTCAAACTCCCACGCAATAGCGGGAATGCCGCGCAGTTCGTTCAGCAACCGTTCGCCTACCACAGTCATGTGTTCGCGCACCCAGTCGTCGGGCGCATTTGCCAGGTCGTACGCCGTATGAAAGTTGTACTTGTGGAGCAGCGTTGCATATTGCCTGCCCACGCCCCATATATGTTCTACCTGTGTAGCCTGCAGCATTGCCTGCATTTCATCTGCCGTACGCGGATAAAACACCCCCACTTCTCGCAGCTTTTTTTTTGCGTAGCGGTTGGCCATTTTCGCCAGCGTTTTGGTGGGTGCAATGCCAATGGAAACAGGGATGCCGGTATGCTGTGTAACGGTTCGCTTAATGGTTTTGCCCAGCGCAAAAAGATCGTGGTGTTGCATATTGTGCATATCCAAAAAAGCTTCGTCGATACTATACAATTCCATGCGGGGCACAAATTCGCCGGCCGTTTTCATTACGCGGTTGCTCATGCTGCCATACAATGTGTAGTTGCTGCTGCGCACAATGATGCCATGCTTCTGTATCATATCGCGCAGCATAAACTCGGGTGCTCCCATTTCTATCCCTAACTCTTTGGCTTCTTCGCTGCGCGCAATGGCACATCCGTCGTTGTTGCTTAGCACGATCACGGGTTTAAAATCCCAGTCGGGACGCATAAGCCGCTCGCACGAAACATAAAAATTATTACAGTCCATTAAGGCGTACATAAGCGGTGGGTTTAAAACTGTGAATCACATGCAGCACCACACCCCATACTTCGAAGCGCATTTCGTCTTTTACTTCAATAGGGCTGTATTTTTTGTTGGCAGGTATCAGCCAACATTTATCATTTTCCCGTTTAAAATATTTAACTGTAAGATCGGCATCGAGAATGGCGACTATGATGTCCATGTTTTTAGGCGTTACCGAACGGTCGACAACAATCCACGCACCGGGCGGAATGTGCGCATCTATCATGCTGTCTCCGGCTACAGCCATCAGGTAAGTGGAAAGCTTATTCTTGATAAGCGTTTCGTCAAGGCTTATTTCATCTTCCATATAGTCCAATGCCGGCGATGGAAAGCCTGCCTGCACAGATCCACCGAGCATAGTAATCGGGATGATGGGAGCCTTGTGTTTTAATTGGTAGTAAGTAAGGCGCTCCATAATACTAAAAATATTAGCAATGTTAGTGCTAAACTTTCATTGAAACCAAGTTTTGTGGATAACTGAACGAATCGTGGATAAGTAAGAATGGGGAAACAAAACCCGGCTGCCGCAGCAGTAAGCAGCATTTTTGATAAAGGCAGAAGCCAGCCGCCAGAGTTTTGTTTTCCATATGCATAAAAAAAAATGCGCCCCGAAGGGCGCACTCACAGCATAGACGGTATACTAACTAAAACATACACGATATACTAAGAAAATTATGAAACGATAAACGGACCTACAATTGTCAGAACCGCATCCATCGTCAATGGTTCGTCAAATGCTTCAGTAGCAGCGCTGCTGCTAATGGTACCGGCGCCCAGTGGCAATGAAGTAATCATCACACCTGCCTGGTTGGTATTGTCTTCACCTGCATAGCTAGCTTCCACACCTGCTACAGCCGGTGTATTGCCGGTAATCCAGCCTTTGATAGACATATCGGAATAGCGCTTGCGACGCATGTAACGCACGTGCGATGCATGGCGCGCTTCTACCGAATGGATACGCAATGCAGCATCCAGCACATCATTGTTTGCCATCAGGTTGGCATTGTTTGCCTGCCCTTTATAAGCCCTTACGCCGGTGTCTTCAAACGTTTGCGAAACAGCCAGAAAAGTATCGTAGTTGGTAAATACATCGGCAAAGGTATTGCCGGCAGTAAAGTCGAATGTAGGCTGCGCTACCGGTGTGCCGCCAAGCGACGTAATGGTAGCCTGCAAGGCTGCTACGTGCGCCACTTCATGATCGCGGATGGTAGTGAAAGCACCACGGGCAGTAGCGTCTGTAATAAGACCAGAAGCATCTACACCCATTTTGTAAAACTCCGATTCCAGAAACTCAAGCGTAAGCGCATAGTTCAGAATGTCGACTACGGATGCCGTAGTGCCTGTTTGCGCATAAGATTTTTTAAACAATCCGCCGAGGGCCAAAGGAATGGCGGTGAGTGCCAGCTTTTTTCCTATGCCGGAGAAGCTGCGGAGGGAAGCGCGGCGGGTATCCAGTCTATCGTATACTTCCGGGTCTACCTTTTCTATTTCTGTTAAGATATGTTGTAAGTTCATTGTAGTTGTTTTTCCTGATTAATAAAGAGATAAGATTAAGAGGTGGGCAAATTGCTGCCAGACACTTTGGTGGTAAGGTAATTGGAAGCTACATCGAGTACAGAAGACGGATCGCTGATGACATCAAGACCCGAAGCATCTACCACATCGGAAGCTCCGAAAGTGCCATAGAAATTCATATCCCTGATAAAGGCAGCATGACGTGCTTCTACCGAAACAATCTTACCGGCTAATAAAAGATAATCAGGACTTACAATCAGTTTTCCTGCACCATTGTAGGCAGATACACCAAGATCTTCAAATGCTTGTGCAGTCTGCAATACGCTGGTTCTGCTGCTGAAATCGATAGTGGAAAAGTTTACTTCGAGTGCCGGGATAGCTTTGGTGCTCAGGGCGGCTTTCAAAAATTCGCGGTGCGCAACTTCGTGGTCTCTGATATCTGTGAGCAACGACATTTCAGAATCATCGATACCGGAATACGGAGTTTGTATAACCTGTGTGTAGAATGCAGCTTCCAGTTGTTCGAGTGCATAGGCATAATTCAGGATGCCCACATCTCCCCTGCCCAGGTTCACTGTTCCATCAGCTTCTATTACAGAGCCATCATATGGCATGCTGTTATCCTTATCGTCGTTGTTACAGGCTGCGGCAACAGCGACTACAGATGCTGTTCCTCCTAAAATACCAAAAAATTTTCTCCGGTGCATTCCTGTAGAAGACGTATCTTCCTTATGGGAAACGATTGTTTGTTCCATGCAATTGTTTTTAAAAATGTTTAAAATATTAGCTTGCTTTATTACTTGCTGTATTAGATAATCTACGAGAAAGAGAGAGATAGGGATTTCCTGTCAGCCTTTAATTTTCATGTTTATAGAAATCAGCACTTGCCTCAAACCAAGAAGCCTGCCATAAATTTTTTATCCAGTTATGAAAAAAAGTGCGATTATTGAACTGTAAAGTCATTTTTTCAGATTATATAATCTGTTATTTTACTAACCTCAAACAATACATATTATGGACACTTCAAAAATGATTAAGGCATATTGTCTTAAAACAAAAGAAAAAAATGTACCGATGGAAGATGCGGTAATTACAAAAACAGCCAAAGGCGGTTATATTGCCAACGGACACGATGGCAAAGGCAATAAGATGGCAGCGATCTTGAGCGAAGCTAAAGCAATGCAGGCTATCGAAGACGGTGTAGCTACAAAGAAATTTTAAGTATACATAAAAGGGATTGCTGCATTGCGTAATCCCTTTTTTTACCTGCAATAATGCTTTGTTTTGCCCGTTAGTGTAAGAGAAATAAAATGTATGCGGCTTTCCTTCCTTTTCACAGGCATTGTCTGTATCAGCACATTGTTTGGATGTAAAAAACAAACTGATACTTTACCTCTCTCTTCTGCCGCAAGCTACCTGCCCCTGCAAACCGGTAAACGCTTTATTTACCGTCTCGATTCTACTGTTTACTTATCGTTTGGCAGCGCTTCACGGGTGATCAGCTACTTAGCCAAAGACAGCATTGTGTCTACGTTTGCCGACAATACCGGGCGAACTTCCTATACCGTATATCGCTATACCACCGACACGCTGCAGCAATCTCCATGGCAATACAAATCGGCGTACTACATCACACCAACCGCTCACTCTGCGGAAGTGGTGGATGATAACAATTTTCGCTTTATCAAACTGGCAGAACCCATAACTGAAGGCTATACATGGAAAGGGAATTCTTACCTTGATACAAGGTCAGACGCATCGGCAGTGCAGTACCTGTACAACTGGGAATATGTGTATCAAAACGTAGGAATGCCGTACCAGCTATTGGATGCTACATTCGAAAATACCATTACTGTATTGCAACAGGATAATACATTTCCGGAAGGCGATTTTGATCCGCAGTTTTACCAGCAGCGAAACTATTCTGTGGAAGTTTATGCAAAAGATATAGGTCTTATTTATAAAGATTTTCTTCACTGGACATGGCAGACAGACCCTCCGCCTGCTCACTATGAAGACGGCAGCTACGGCATCAGGCTCAGCCTCATCGATCATAATTAACAGGAGGCTTACGCTTCTTTTCTAAACAGGGCGGCATACATCGTGTCTGCTCTTTTATTGTAGCCTTTCAGCACTTCTGCTTTCAGTAGCTTCATTCCTTTTACAGCAGCGACAGAAGCTGCAATCTCTTCATTCTCCTGCCTGAACACCGAACAGGTAATGTATAAAAAATATCCGCCCGGCTTCACCGCTTTCACCGTGTTTGCCGTAATCTTTGCTTGCAATGCTGTGTAATGAGCGAGTTTGCTTTCGGTAAAAAAAGGCAGTTGCTCAGGCGATCGGCTCCAGGTGCCCGATCCACTGCAGGGCACATCGCATATCACAAGGTCATACTGCTGATGATGGGTGTATCCGGGAGTAGAAACATCGGCGACAAACGTCCGGAATCCCTTTATCCCTGCCTGCAAAAACCGCTGCTGAAGATTGTGAATAATAGAACTCCGGATATCAGATACAGTAAGGCTGATTTTGGGTAGATGATCGAAAGCTAAAATGGACTTACCACCGCTTGCTGCACAGCAATCCCATACAGCAGGTTGTGCGGGCATTGCCAGCTGCGTGAAGAATGTAGCTATGTTTTGCGATGAAGCATCCTGCACCACAACTTCTTTATTCAAAGATAAAATGGGTTCTATTTTGGTAGCATTGCTGAGTGCTATACAATGCTCACTGATCTCCCGAAAAGCTATGTGATTGCCTGAGAGTTTGCTAGTAACGCTTTTTGTATATCCCGGCCGGACTCGCAGAAACAAATCGGGTTGTATGAGATGCGATACACAAAATTCCTGCACATGGATGTCCCTGCTTAGCCAGCTTGTAAAGTGAAAGATGTCGCTGGTTACAAACGGATGTTTTGACTGTACAAACAGCAACCGTTTTTCCAATTCGTTTGCAAACGCATTTCGCCATTCATCATCATATGAAAGAAGCCAGTCGCCGGCTTCGGAAGTGCAGAGATAGACCGCCGCCATCGCACGTTCTTTGGGCAATAACTCTGCTAACGCAAACCCCAGCCGGTAGTAACAATAGCAGATATGAGCAATCTGCTTTCTGTCTTTCGAACCATATTTTTTATGCTGCGCAAAATGCTTTTTCAGGTACACAGACAGTGGCACAGAAGCGTTGTATGCTTCAATGAGTGTGAGTGCAACAGCTATATGCTTTTCGAAAAAGTGCATGCTGCTAGGTCTAATAAAAAAAGCGTCGTGTATAAATGTTGGTGGTATCGCCCGAGGCAGAAATCATACGGCTTGTTGCGGCTGCCAGTTCATCTTTACTGTTGATATCGTATGTATTCTGAATAGTCAGGCTTGCTGCACCAGGTGCAGTAATTGTGTAGCTCCTGATCAGGTGCCTGTTAAAGAAGGATTCATTGTTGATGATTTCTTCAAGCCCCAGATAATTACCCAAATTGAAGAAAGCAAGATTTTTAAAGATGTTGCGCACTTTTGTATAGTCATACGTTACCACCAGTCCTGTGGGCGCGCCGGCATCGTTATACTCAATCATTTTAGTAATGTTGCCATTTGTAAATTCATAGGTAAATGATTTCCACAGCTCAGGATCTGTATTTTGTCCGAAATCGGTATACAGGTCTTTTTGAGAAGGCAATCTTGTAGCGCCATTGGCGTATAGATACACCAGGCGGTTGTGCTGACCTGAAACCGTATATTCTACTTCCGTAATCCTTTGGTTGTTGTCATAACTCAGCACATAATTTTCGATAGGCGAAGATGCACCATACGAAGTATAAAGATCAATTTTTTGAAGTGTTGAGTCGGCTTCATAATACCCGATGAGGCTATCGCGGTGAAGAGAATCTACAACTGACTTCACTTTGTTATAATTGTTGTAGGCAAGCAGGTACACGGTGTCGTTTGCGTTTCCTTGGCCCTGCACAACTCTCAAAATATTATTTTCAGAAATCGCCAGTGTAGATGTATCGGAATCGATAATCGTAGAATCAATTTGTGGAACCTCTGCCACAGTGCCATCTTCATTTAGATCATATGGCAATTCTTTCTGGCACGAAAACAGCAGGGCCGCACATATGGTAATACTACCTGCTAATAGTAAATGCTTATTCATGATTGGATTTTAAAGAGTTGGATTTTAAATTGTTTGCTAAATTTCCAGTAATGTCTTTACCGGATCTTTACCAAACAATAATAGTTCCGGATTTTCGAGCAACTCTTTTACTCTTACCAGGAAGCTTACGCTTTCGCGTCCATCCACTATACGGTGGTCGTAGCTGAGGGCTACATACATCATAGGACGTATTACCACCTGCCCGTTGATTGCCATCGGGCGATCCTGAATTTTGTGCATGCCCAGTATGGCACTTTGCGGAAGGTTGATGATCGGCGTGCTCATCAGACTGCCAAATACACCGCCGTTTGTTATTGTGAATGTACCACCCTGTAGCTCATCCATGGTTAGTTTTCCATCTCTCGCTTTCGTTGCCAGTTCCACTACTTTTCTTTCCACATCTGCCATGCTCATACTTTCTACATTGCGCATCACTGGCACCGTCAATCCTCGCGGTGTGCTTACAGCAATACTGATATCTGCATAGTCGTGGTAAATAATAGATTCGCTGTCGATATAGGCGTTTACAGCCGGCCATTCGCCCAAAGCGATAGCGCTCGCTTTTCCAAAGAAGCTCATAAAACCGAGGTTCACACCATGTAGTTCTTTGAACTTGTCTTTGTATTGCTTGCGAATGTCCATGATGCGGGTCATATCCACTTCGTTGAAAGTGGTGAGCATCGCGGTTGTATTTTTCGATTCTACCAGCCTGCGGCTAATGGTGCGGCGAAGACTGGTCATTTTTTCCTTGCGTTCAGTACGGCTGTTTAATTCCTGGCCGTTGAAGGCTTGCTTGCCGGGGTTTTGCAGGGCTTCAAGCACATCATGCTTCATAATCTTTCCATTGGCACCCGATGGTGTTATGGAAGAAGGATTTACTTTTTTATCGGCAATCATGGCTGTAGCAAGGGGTGATGCTTTTACATCGGCAGGCATATTTGCCACCACACCGCCGGCAGACTGCTGTTTTTGCGGTGCGGCAGGCGCTTGTACTGCCACTGCCGATTCGGGCTTTGCAGCATGCTGCACGGCTGCTTTTTCTGCTGCCGGTGCGGCTACATCTGAGTTGATGATGGCAATCACATCGCCTATTTTCAGAACATCGCCTTCTTTGGCTTCTGTTTTTAGTTCTCCCTGCTCTTCCGCATTCACTTCAAATGTGGCTTTCTCGCTTTCGAGTTCAGCAATCACTTCATCGCGGTATACAAACTGACCGTCTTTTTTCACCCATTTTAGCAAGGTTACTTCGTTGATTGATTCTCCTACAGCAGGCACTTTCATTTCAATATTGCCTTTGCCTGCTGCAACCGGTTTTGGCGCTTCAGCTGCTGCCGCTTCAGGCTGCGTTGGCTGGGAAGATACTGGCGCAGCTTCCGCTTGCTGCAGGCGCAGAAACAGGTGCCTGGCCATTTTCGTTGATGCTCGCCAGTGTTTCACCAATGGTAAGTGTATCACCTTCCTGAGCCATTGTTTTCAGGATGCCGGCTTGCTCAGCATTCACTTCAAACGTTGCTTTTTCGCTTTCGAGTTCGGCAATCACTTCGTCCCGGTTTACATAGTCGCCATCTTTCTTTACCCATTTCAACAATGTTACTTCATTGATAGACTCACCTACTGTCGGAACTTTTATATCAATCATGTCAGATATTATTAAGACTTCTTTCTTTTATGTTTCTTCTTTCCGCTATCTATGGCTGGCAAAAGAGGCTTACAAAACTAATGTGATTTGCAGATATGATGTAACAAATATTACCCGCATGCATAACTATTCTGCCTTCTTTACGCACTTCCAAAAGTTATATCCAATTTCTTTACTCTTACCCCTGCTTACTTAAATGTTGAAGGCAGTATCTATAATTTCGGATTGTTCAGATGCATGCACTTTTGAATAACCGGATGCCGTAGCAGCACTCATGTTACGGCTGATGACTCCATAATTGATACTCTTCAGATGCATCTGCAAAAACGAAGCGGCACCCATATTCAGCGGTTCTTCCTGAACCCAGAACCAGATGGCTCTGTTGTATTTTTTGTTCAACTGCTGCAGTTGCTTTTCTGGTAGCGGGTACAGTTGTTCCACACGTATAATGGCAATGTCTTTCCGGTTTTCCTTCGCTTGTTTTTCTGCCATTTCGAAATAGAGCTTTACCGCTGCAAAACAACACTTTGCTTACCGCGCTTATATTTTCCTGCACAAAAGCATCGTCAATCACTTCTTTAAAACCGCCGGATGTAAACTCGCTGATGTGGCTATAACTTCCGGGATAGCGCAGGTATGCTTTTGGTGCAAAATTGATCAGCGGTTTACGGAACGCCCAGGTAACCTGCCTTCTGAGCAGGTGGAAAAAGTTAGCCGATGTAGTAACATTGGTTACTATCATGTTAAGCTCGGCACACATTTGTAAAAAGCGCTCAAGACGTGCGCTGCTGTGTTCGGGCCCCTGCCCTTCATAACCATGTGGGAGTAGCATGGTAACACCGTTCATACGGCTCCACTTTTGCTCACCGGCAGAGATAAACTGGTCAATCATGGTTTGTGCGCCGTTGGCAAAATCGCCAAACTGCGCTTCCCATATAACCAATGCGTTTGGATTGGCTAAAGCATAGCCATATTCAAACCCCAAAACGCCATATTCGCTCAGCAAAGAGTTGTAAATGTCAAACTGCTTCTGCCCTTCTGCTACCTGGTTGAGGCGATTGTAAGACTGTGCTGTATTCTCGTCGCGTAGTACTGCATGGCGATGGCTAAAAGTGCCGCGCCTTACATCCTGTCCGCTCATACGCACACTCACTCCCTGTGTGAGGAGCGATGCATATGCCATCAGCTCACCGGTTGCCCAATCGGCTTTTTGTTCTGTGTCAAACAATTTTATTTTGTCCTGCAACAGCTTTTCTACTTTGCGAAGCGGCTTGAAGTTATCCGGCAAGTACATGATACCGGTAAATAATTCTTTAAACCTTTCTTCGCTCACTGAAGTATCAGGTGACTTTTCAAAATCGGCGGCTGTTGCTTTGCGCAGATTGAGCCACCATTTTTCGGGCTGCTGAAATTTGTAGGGCAACGGATGTTGCTTTACTTCATCAAGCCTTTCCTGCAAATCGCCCCAGAATTGTTGTTCCATTTGCTTTGCCAGGTCCTGCGCGTCTGTTTCGCCATGCGCTTTCAGATAGCTGATATACACTTCACGGGGATTAGGATGCTTTTCAATCAGCTCGTACAAATGCGGCTGCGTATATTTAGGATCGTCGCCTTCGTTATGACCATGACGGCGGTAACAAACCATATCAATAAAAATATCGCCGTTAAACTCCTTGCGGTAGCGGGCAGCAATATCAGCACATTTCACCACAGCTTCCGGATCGTCGCCATTTACATGCAGCACCGGAGCCTGCACAATAGAAGCGATGGATGTGCAATAATTAGAGCTTCTTGCATCATCAAAATCTGTAGTAAAACCTATCTGGTTGTTGATAACAAAATGAATGGTGCCGCCGGTAGAATAACCTTCAAGGTTGCTCATTTGCAGAACTTCGTATACAATTCCCTGGCCTGCTACAGAAGCATCGCCATGAATAAGTATCGGCAATATTTTATCGTAATCTTTATCGTAAAGCACATCAGCTTTGGCACGTGCAAATCCAATTACCACGGGGTCTACCGCTTCCAGGTGCGATGGATTGGGCATAAGCTTCACATGTATGTTTTTGCCGGTATCGGTTTTTATTTCGCTGCCAAACCCAAGATGATATTTCACGTCGCCGCTGCCCATGGTCTGATCCATACGGGCGGTGCCTTCAAACTCGCTGAAGATTTGTTCGTAAGTTTTTCCCAAGTGTATTAGCCAGCACGTTCAGCCGTCCGCGGTGTGCCATTCCTATTACCACTTCCTGCACGCCGTTATCGGCTGAAGTATTGATGATGGTATCGAGCGCTGCAATAGTAGTTTCGCCACCTTCGAGCGAGAAACGCTTTTGACCTACATATTTGGTATGAAGAAACTTTTCGAATATCACACCTTCATTCAGCTTTTGCAGAATTCTTTTGCGCTTATCGAGCGATAGTGGTTTGGTAAAATTGCGCTCCATTTCGTTGGTAAGCCAGTCTACCTTTACCTGGTCGCTGATGTATTTAAATTCAATGCCCACATTCGACGCATAACAGCTTTGCAGGTGCTGCAAAATGGTGCGCAGCGTGCTGCCGCCCATCCCAATGATTTCGCCGGCGCCATATGTTTTATCAAGATCGTCTTCACTGAGTCCGAAGAAGCCAAGGTCGAGGTTGGCACCCCTGTCTTTGCGTTCGCGGATGGGGTTGGTTTTCGCAATGAGATGTCCTTTGTTGCGATAGCCAAGGATCAGGCGGTATACTTTTATCTCCTGTTTCCAGTTGTCGGTGGTTGCAGCAGCTGCACCTTTGGCAGGGGCGGCAGCTGCGCCGTTTCCATTTGCGGAGCCATTGGCTTCTTTTCCTGAAGAGACTGCAAAATCGAAGCCTTCGAAGAACTTCTTCATTTCAGGCTCTACGCTATCGGGATTGGCAACATAATCGTTATATAAATTTTCAATGAAAGCAGGATGTGAATTGGTGATGTATGAAAAATCCTTCATGAAATTATCTGTTACGTGTTATATAAAAATGTAAATACGCAGGGCAAAGCATCTGTTTAGTGCGCACAAATATCGTTGAATAAAAACCAAGAAACGGTAATTATGACGGCAGCAAAGCTGTTATTTTTGTCCAAATAAACATAAAACTATTTTCGTTCTGTATGTACAAAACGATGAAGCCTGATGTTTTGTTCCACAATAATAAAATAAATTTCCAATACTAAAGTTTTACACTTACTTTTGCAATCCCAAAAAATTTCAGGTTTAATACAATATTTATGGCAAACCATAAAGCAACAAAGAAAGATGTGCGCCAGGCGGCAAAACGCAGAGACAGAAACCGTTATTACGGTAAAACGACTCGTAATGCCATTCGTGATATACGTGCTACCAGTGACGATACTGCGTACAATGACAAATTGCCTCTTACAATCTCTATGATTGATAAACTGGCGAAAAAAGGTGTGATTCATAAGAACAAAGCCAACAATCTGAAGAGCAAGCTGGCTAAGAAGACAACTATGAAAACAGCTTAATTTTCTAAAATTATTTTCCGTCCCGGGGCTTTTTGCCAGCGGGACGTTTTTTATTTTCCTCAAACGATTCTTTGCTATACGACAAAAGCCGGTCTTTGAACCGGCTTTCTTATTGGAATTATGTTGTTGAATGTCGTTGTGTCAGATAACCAGCATGGCATCTCCATAGCTAAAGAAGCGGTATTTGTCTTTGATGGCTTTCTTGTAAGCTTCCATAGTAAGATCATACCCAGCAAACGCGCACACCATAATGAGCAGGCTTGTTTTAGGCAGGTGAAGATTGGTGATCAGGCTATCGGCAATGTTGAAATTGTAAGGCGGGTGTATAAATATATTTGTCCAGCCGTCGCTTGGCTTTAAAAGCTTCTGAGCCGTAAAGCTGGTTTCCATAGCACGCATGGTTGTGGTACCAATGGAGCAGATGCGGTGACCCGATTCTCTTTAGCTTTGTTTACTATAGCGCAGGCTTCTTCTTCTATGCGGTAATATTCAGCGTCCATTTTGTGTTTGCTCAGGTCTTCCACCTCTATCGGGCGGAAAGTGCCTAAACCGGTATGCAGAGTTACCTCGCCAAAGCGAATACCTTTTATCTCGCAACGCTTTATTAGCTCGCGGCTGAAATGCAATCCGGCAGTAGGCGGCGCTACAGCTCCTTCGTGCTTGGCATATACGGTCTGGAAGCGTTCCCTGTCTTCTTCATCGGGCTTGCGCTTGATGTATTTTGGCAGCGGTGTTTCGCCCAGAAATTCCAGCATTTTTTTAAAGCTTTCTTCATCGCTGTCCCATAGAAAACGAATGGTTCTGCCACGGCTGGTGGTATTGTCAATTACTTCAGCAACCAACTCATCGTTTTCACCAAAATACAATTTATTACCCACGCGTATCTTACGTGCAGGATCTACAATTACATCCCAAAGCCTGTTGGGCTTGTTCAGTTCGCGCAGCAAAAATACTTCGATCTTTGCACCTGTTTTTTCCTTGCGTCCATACATACGGGCAGGAAAAACTTTGGTGTTGTTTACCACAAATACGTCTTTGTCGTCGTAGTAGTCGAGAATGTCCCTGAAGTGCTTGTTTTCAATATTGCCTGTCTTGCGGTGAACCACCATGAGGCGGCTGTCTTCGCGGCGCTTGGCTGGATTTTGAGCAATGAGATTGAGAGGAAGATCAAACTTAAACTGGCTGAGTTTCATGTGTGCTGCTAATAATTTAAAAGCAACATTCCATTTCGCCCTTTGTCACCGGGCTAGTGTCATGTTACGGCATGATAATTTTAAAAAGGCTGCAAAAGTAACGAATATACGCCAGACGTTAGCCTGCATTTTTAATTTTGGCTTTTCGTGGCTGCAACAGTTCGTTTGTTTGCGGCTGTTTCTGGATTCGCGTATACATTTGTAGCAAACGACTTTGTTAGTATATGAAAAGAAGACACTTCATCAGGCAGACTGCCTTCACAGGTGCAGCCATCAGCCTTTCTCATTTTGCCTCAGCCGGTTCCCGCGTAGATTTCCAGACTGTAAGAACGGAACCATCAAAAAGAAAGTTTACAAGTGCGGCAGTTGAAAAACTGATCCTGGAAGTGAAATCGAAAATTGGAAATAAAGAACTGGGCTGGATGTTCGAAAACAGTTTCCCCAATACGCTGGACACAACTGTAGATTTTGAAATGATCAACGGCAAGCCGGACACCTATGTAATAACAGGCGATATTGACGCCATGTGGCTTCGTGACAGCAGTGCGCAGGTATGGCCTTACATTCCGCTGTGCAAAGAGGATAAGGAGCTGCAACAGCTCATTAAAGGCGTAATCAACAGGCAGGTAAAGTGCATTCAGATAGATCCTTATGCCAATGCTTTCTATAAAGATGAAAATAAAGTGAGCGAATGGAAACATTCGGACATCACAGACATGAAGCCAGGCATTCATGAGCGCAAATGGGAAATAGACAGCCTCTGCTACCCTATCCGGCTTTCGTATGGCTACTGGAAACAAACAGGCGACACATCGCCTTTCGACGGCGAATGGGTGAAAGCGATGCAACTCGTTGTGCAAACCTTTACCGAACAGCAGCGAATGAATAACAAGGGTCCTTATCATTTTCAGCGAAAAACAGAATTTGCAACAGATGGCGTACCCATGAATGGCTATGGCTATCCTGCAAAGCCCAATGGACTGATTTCTTCGATGTTTCGCCCGAGTGATGATGCGACCATTTTTCCTTACCTGGTTCCAAGCAATTTATTTGCACAAACGTCTTTGCAGCAGCTTGAAGAAATCAATAAGCATCTTTTTAAAGGCAACAATTCACTAATAGATACAAAACCATTGCTGACTTCGTTGTCGTCTGCTCTGAAGCAAAATTTTCATATAGTCAATCATCCAAAATTTGGCAATATTTACGCCTACGAAATAAACGGATTTGGAAGCCACAACCTGATGGATGATGCAAACGTGCCGTCACTCTTGTCGCTGCCTTATTTAGGTGCAGTGAATAAAAACGAGGAACTGTACAAAAACACCCGCAACTATGTGTTGTCTCATGCAAATCCTTTTTTCTTTTCCGGTAAGGCAGGCGAAGGCATTGGGGGTCCGCACGTGGGATTAGATATGATTTGGCCGATGAGTATCATTATGCGGGGATTAACATCGGACAACGATAACGAAATCAGGAATTGCCTGCATACACTTCAGCAGTCTCATGCCGGCACCGGGTTCATGCACGAATCTTTTCATAAAGACGATCCAGCCAATTTCTCGCGCAAATGGTTTGCCTGGGCGAATACTTTGTTTGGAGAATTTGTTTGGAAAGTATACCGCGAAAAGCCACATTTGCTCGCATAACGATTGTATATCTATTTTCACCTATTAAATACTCTCTACACTATGACAAATAAACTGTTGCTGGTTTTTGTTTTTTTCGGTTTGTTATTCTTGTTTTCATTTAAAAGAGATAAAACCAAAAAGGTGGTTTTCTTTGGTGATTCCATTACGCAGGCTGGCGTGCAGCCCGGTGGCTATATTACGCAGATGCAAGACATGCTGCAGAAAGAAGGCAACACGGGTTATGAACTGGTGGGCGCCGGCATAGGCGGCAACAAAGTTTACGACCTGTACCTGCGTCTGGAGAACGATGTACTCAGCAAGTCGCCTGATATTGTTGTGATATACGTTGGTGTAAATGACGTGTGGCACAAAGCTTCCTATGGCACCGGAACTGATGCAGATAAGTTTGAAAAATTTTACCAGGGCATTATCAGCAAATTGCAGGCTGCCAACGCGAAAGTTATCCTGTGTACGCCTGCCGTAATTGGAGAAAAAAAGGGATATGTAAATCAGCAGGATGGTGACCTGAATAAGTATTCTGCTATCATTAGAAACCTTGCCAAAACAAATGGACTTCCCGTGTGCGATCTGAGAACTTTGTTTGAAGATTATGAACAGCAAAATAACACCAACGATGCAGACAAAGGTGTGCTGACAACTGATGGTGTGCACCTGAACGAAACAGGCAACAGGCTGGTAGCCGAAACCATCCTGAAAGAAATAAAAAATGTAAAATAATCAGGGAGTAACTACATAAAAAAACCCTGTGTAGATACACAGGGTTTATAAACCAAAAACCAACTCTTATGAAAAAAAATTACTGAATTTCTATTTGCTTGGGCGACACTTTCACTTCTTCTTTTTTAGGAAGAAATACAGTGAGAACGCCGGTATCGTACTTTGCTTTTATTTCATCAGCATTTATCTGATTGTCCAACGTAAAGCTTCTTTTAAATCCCATAGCGGAAAATTCCCTGCGAAGTGTCTTGTATTTCTTATCGTCCTTGTCAGGTTTCTGTTCGTAGCTGATGGTGATAAGTCCTTTTTCTACATGAATCTTAAAATCCTCTTTCTGCAAGCCGGGAGCCTGAAGTTCGATATGGAATCCTTCTTCATTTTCGTGAATATTAACCGGTGGTAGTTGCAAGCTTTTGTTCCAAGCGGGAGTTGTTGATTGTAGCAACTCGTCGAAGATGTTGTTCACAGTGCGGTAGTTGTGCTTTACAAGTGTCATAACTATTAAAATTTAAATTTTATTGATTGATGACACCTATATTTCAAACCTCATACCATCGGAAATTCTCCTGTTATAATAGCAAAATTATACATAATTCACGTCATTTTGTCCTCTTAAATGTTTAAAAAAAGCCAAATTGTCCGAAAATCGTAGTTTTGCTTCTTGTTTTTAAGATTTACGTATTTTTGCAAAAACAAGAAAAGTAATGTATCCAGCGGAAATAGTTTTTCCCATGAAGGCAGAATTGACCGACAATGGTTTTGAAGAAATGAACACAGCAGGCGATGTAGACAATAGTCTTACTGCAGAAGGCACCACCCTAGTGATGGTAAACTCTGTATGCGGCTGTGCTGCCGGCGCAGCGCGTCCGGGCGTGCTAATGGCGGTGCACAACAGCACCAAACGTCCTGATAATTTAAAGACAGTTTTTGCAGGCTTTGATGTAGCTGCAGTAAATAAAGTGCGCGAACATCTCTTGCCTTATCCGCCGTCTTCACCGGCTATTGCATTATTTAAAGATGGGCAACTTGTGCATATGGTAGAGCGTCACCAGATAGAAGGACGTCCTGCACAAGTAATCGCACGTAATCTTATGGCTGCTTTTGAAGAATATTGCTAAGCAGCAAAAATTATCCATGCACTCACAGCTTTGTACATGGATGGGTTAGTAAATATCGGCCTCCCTGTTCCCAGGGAGGCATTTTTTTACCTTCTTTGTTGTAAGTCCATTGTACCAACAAAATTATTTGCTTATTCCACAGACTGATAGTGTACCTGCATATCACCATTTAGCAACAGTAATTTGGTTTGCAAAATAGCCGACACCGATATCGAGTCCGTGATGAGCCCATTCAATACCATCTCGTAAGCTTCACTAAAAGGAAGTTTTTTCACCACCAGTTGTTCTGTTTCTTCCGGTATCGGATCGTGTTGCGATAATCCTGTTGCTATATAAATGGTACCTGCTTCATCGCTCACGGAATTGGACAGGTGCACATCAAGGATACGCTGCCAATGCTTTGCTTTCAAACCCGTTTCTTCCAGTAATTCGCGTTGCGCTGCCACCAGCCGTTCTTCATCAAGCGGGCATCCACCTTCAGGTATTTCCCAACTGTATGCATTGAGTGGAAAGCGGTATTGACCCACGAGATAAGTGTTCATTTCTTCATCGAGCGGAACAATGCCAATCGCATGATTTTTGAAATGCACTTTGCCATAAATACCTTTGTTTCCGGAAGGGTTCAGAACCTTGAATTCAGTGATTTCTATCCACGGGTTGCTATATTTCTCTTCTTCAGACAGTATTGTCCAGGGATTTTCTTTTTCCTGCATAATCAGATGTTTCTTAAAATCGTAAATATTCATTTTATTAACACGACAAGGTAGCGCAATGGCAGGATTATAACAAACATGTAAAGACTCGGCACCAATGCCTTGAACATAAGTACATTATCTTTGCCCCATGTTAAAACAAACTTTGCTGAAAGCCACTGAAGCAGGAGCGGCCGTATTAAAACAATTCTTTAATGGTGAGTTTCAAAGTTTCCAATAAGGAAGGAATCAACAACCTGGTTACAGAAGCTGATCATGCTGCGGAAAGACGCCATCTTTAAAGTTATAAGGGAAAACTTTCCTGATCATTACCTGCTCAGTGAAGAAGCGGGCGAAATAGTGCAGGACTCCTCATACAAATGGATTATTGATCCCATTGATGGCACGGTTAATTTTGCCAACGGCATTCCAATCTGCGCTGTTTCTATTGGACTGGAAAAAGATGGTAAAATAATCATGGGCGCGGTGTATAACCCGATCATGGGTGAGTTTTTCTTTGCAGAAAAAACCTACGGAGCCACGCTCAACGACAAGCAATTGTTTGTGAGCTTAAAAACTGAAGTCGCCACAAGTTGCCTTGTTACTGGCTTTCCATATAGTTATCTCGATGCGGCCAACGGACCTGTGCAGGTGTTTGAACGGCTTATCCGCAAGGTATTCCCGTAAGACGGCTGGGCAGTGCGGCTATCGATCTTTGTTGGGTAGCTGCCGGCAGGTTCGATGGTTTTTACGAACACAAACTGAATGCCTGGGATAGCGCAGCAGGCTACCTGATAGTAGAAGAAGCAGGCGGAAAAGTCACCGATCTGCAAGGCAATACCTATAACCCATACCAACCTGGCATTATTGCCACAAATGGTAAAATTCATGATGAACTGACACGATGGGTTAATAACGAAATTTAAATAAGCAACTTATGGCTGACACTACAAACATCATTTTATAATGAAGTTTGGGTAACGGTTTCCTTTGAAGGAGACTACACCAATAAAACAGATCTCCAGGTTTCCAATTACGGGCGAGTGCGAAGCATAGACCGGAAAACCGGCGTGCATGGGCGGTTACTGCAGGGATCACGACAGGAAGGTTACGCGATCATTCGCAGAAAGTTGTTTTTACCACAGGAAGATTCGGTAAAAAAAAGATTGGAATTTTTAAAAAAAGACTTGAATACGCTGATTGCCGACCTCGCAAATTTGATAGGTGAACAACTCGCAGAAAAGAACAAACTGGTAAAAGACTTTAAAAAAAGATTCAACGCGCAGGCAGACGCCGACCGAAAAAAACGAACGATCAACCAGGGATTACTTGTGCACCGGCTCGTGGCAGATTTCTTTTGCAACAAGCCTTCCGAACAGCATGAATCTGTGATCCACAAAGACTTTAATAAGCTTAACAATCACTGGGAAAATCTGCAATGGGCAACGATGGAAGAAAACATTGCGCACCAGCAATACAGTCCGCATGTGATAGCAGAAAAAGAAAACAGGAAAAACATTGCCAAACGCACAGCAGGCAATTATAAACTTACGGTAACGCGCGTGATGCTCATAAAAAAGCGATTGCTGGAAGGCAGAACCATGCGCCAGTTGTCGAGACAATTCAAGGTAACAGAAACACAGATAGCCAGGATAAAAAAAGGAGAAAACTGGGCGCATGTACCGGCTGCTGAGTAAGCTTATATCATTTTAACAATTCAGATATGGAAACACGCACGGAAATAGCCACATTAGGCGAATTTGGACTGATTGAACACCTGACCAAAAACTTCGAAATTCAAAATGCATCCACCATTGTGAGCGTGGGCGATGACGCCGCTGTGATTGATCATTTTGGCAAGCAAACGGTCATCTACCACCGATATGCTTGGTAGAAGGCATTCACTTCGACCTGATGTATACACCATTGAAACACTTGGGCTACAAAAGTGTAATTGTAAACCTGAGCGATATCTATGCAATGAATGCTGTGCCCACGCATATTACCATGAGCATTGCATTCAGCAACCGCTTTAGCGTAGAAGCGCTCGACGAATTTTACGAAGGCGTGTATGCAGCTTGCGAGCGTTATAATGTAGACCTGATTGGTGGCGATACTTCTGCTTCTCAAAAAGGATTTATCATTTCTGTTACTGCCATTGGCGAAGTGGCTCCCAATAAGTTTGTGAAACGCAGCACCGCACAGAACGGGGATCTCATTTGTGTAACGGGGTTTGCCGGCGGTGCGTTTCTGCGGTCTTACGTTGCTGGAAAGGGAAAAGCAAATTTACCTTGAAAATCCAAAAATTCAGCCTGATCTTGAAGGTGAAGATTACATCGTTGGCCGACTGCTGAAACCGGAAGCAAGACAGGATATGGTGGCCTTTTTTGAACAAAACGACATCATCCCTACAGCAATGATGGATGTGAGCGACGGCATCAGCAGCGAAGTACTGCATATATGCCAGCAAAGCGGCACTGGGTGCAGGGTTTACGAAGAAAAACTTCCCATTCACGAGCTGGCAAGGCAGGCTGCTTATAAGTTTGGGTTAGATCCAACGGTTTGTGCACTCAATGGCGGAGAAGATTATGAATTGCTGTTTACCATGTCGCAAAACGATTATGACAAAATTGTATTGAATGAAGACATCAGTGTAATAGGCTATATGGCTCCTTTGGAAGAAGGAAAAAAATTTATTACGAAAGGTGGCAACACCTACGACCTTACAGCGCAGGGATGGAACGCTTTTTAGTGGTTCCTCCCTTTTTATTCTCAACCTTGTTGCAAGCATTTTTTGGGGAGCCTGAACATTTCTATTCTTTAAGTGTTTTGTTACATAAGACTTGATTCGTTCCATGACGGTTCGTCTTATTCACCCCTTTTATCCAATTGCATTTTTCCCTTTCATCATTCATAACGTAGCTGGCTATGTTCGCAGATACTAAAATCCCAATCTCTACGGTTCACC
Source organism: uncultured Chitinophagaceae bacterium (assembly GCA_963760045.1). Lineage (GTDB taxonomy): Bacteria > Bacteroidota > Bacteroidia > Chitinophagales > Chitinophagaceae > Ilyomonas. The sequence goes on along the minus strand of CAVXBN010000024.1, from coordinate 178,452 downwards.
TGTTTCCGCCATTGCACAGTATGCTGATGAACGCTGTCAGCTCTCTTACACAGGATGAATGGTCTTTACCAACACTGGCAACGGAATGGACAGTAAAAGATGTGGCTTCACATATTTTGGATGGTTACCTGAGAGGTTTGTCCTCCTCCAGAGATCATTATTTTGCAAATCCATCTTCGCCTATTGAATCATACCGTGACCTTGTATCCTTTCTCAATAAGATGAATAATGAATGGATTACAGCTGCACAGCGTTTCAGTACTGATGTGCTGCTGGAATTGCTGGACGTGGCTGGCAAACGGTATGCGCAGCATCTGGAAACGCTGCCACCTTTCGGGAAGGCAATTTTCCCTGTATCGTGGGCAGGACAAGAAGTCTCGGACAATTGGTTTCACATAGCGAGGGAATATACCGAGCAGTTTCATCACCAGCTGCAAATAAGGCATGCCGTAAGGCGCGAAGAAGATCTTCTCACAAAGTCCTTATACCATCCGTTTATCAGTACACTGCTAGTCGCATTTCCTCATCATTTCAAAGATGTAAAGGCAGATACAGGCACTACTGTAACATGGCTAATCGATACGGAATCGGGTGGTGAATGGAGCATTGAAAAAAGAGAGACGGGCTGGCAGTTCGCACCTTTTCCAACAAATGCATCTACTACCATCACCATAGCGCCGGAAGACGCATGGAAACTCTTTACAAAGGGATTGTCTGCCGATGAGGCGCTACCGAGGGTCAGGATGAAAGGAAACGAAATGCTGGGCTTGCATGCCTTGCAAATGGTGTGTGTGATGGCATAATTGCCTTTTCAGAATACCCAAAAACCAAACGCTGAAACGAATGTAATAAATGCTACCGCAAACTTTTTACGGAGTGTATCATGACTGCTAAACATAAACAACAAAAGCCTTCACATTTTGGCGTGAAAGCTTTCTAATAAGGTGAAAAAGCAATTATTTTTCTGCTCAGATAATCTTTGATCTTGTCTTTGTGAATGATTGCTTCCTTAAACGTATAGGCACCACTCTTAGGGCTGCGTACAGCCTTAATGACTTTCGTCCAGTTCTTTGCCTCAGCGGCTGCTTTTAGTCTTTTATCCTTCGCGGTCTTTGAAGCTGCTTTTGCCATGATTATTTAATTTCTTTATGAACAGTAACTTTTTTCAGATTAGCGTTGTACTTTTTCAGTTCAATACGCTCTGGCGTATTCTTTCTTGTTCTTGGTGGTAATGTAACGGCTTGTACCAGGTACATTAGTCGTTTTCTGCTCAGTGCACTCTAATATCACCTGAACGCGGTTTCCTTTCTTTGCCATTATATAAGCAATTTAAAACGGTGATAATTTAAATTTTTGTTCCTTTCGCTCTTAGTTCCTTTACTACAGACAGCCAAACCATTTTTGTTGATGGTTCTGATTGCATCAGCGGAAACTTTCATCGTGATCCAGCGGTCTTCTTCTGCAAAGTAAAAACGCTTTGTTTGTAAATTTGGTAAAAAACGACGTTTGGTTTTAATATTCGAATGCGATACGCTATTACCAACCATCGGCTTCTTACCTGTAACCAGACATACTCTTGCCATGACAGTAATTTTTTTCGGACGGCAAAGGTAGCCAAATACAGGATATTTCCAAACTTATTTAGCCCTTACCGTATTATTTATTAATTTTTGTTGACGTCGAAGCTCCAATTGTTCAATGCGCTTGTGTAAATGTCTGCCAGCTATACTTCTTCTTTTCTGCTCGCAGGTATGGCAAAAAATGATCTTCGCCCAACTCGTACAGTTCGACTATTTTATCCGCAATATCCTCGGCGTCGGGCTTTGCCACCAAGCCCAGCTTTCTGGTGCGGCACCATCGCCGGAAAGCCCGCCCACATTGGTCACCAGCATTGGTTTTTCAAAATGATAAGCCAGCGGCGTCACGCCGCTTTGCGTAGCATTGCGATAAGGCTGTATGACGAAATCGGCAGCGCTCAGGTAATATTTCACCTCACTGTCAGCAATGAAATCGGTACGCAGGTATCAGCATGTTCCCGAATGCCCAGCATGTCTATCTGCTGTTCATATCTTTTTTGATCTTCATAAAACTCGCCGGCTACCAGCAGCCTTATTTTGCGATTCCCTTGGATTTGTAAAACTGCATCGCTTCCAGCAACAGATCAAGCCCTTTGTATTTGCGGATAAAGCCAAAAAACAAAATGATTTTTTCATCTGCCGGAAGCCAAAGTGCGCGCGCGCCTCCTCTTTGCCAACCGCTTCGCCAAAATTATCATACAGCGGGTGAACCGTTTGATACAGCCGGTTTGCGGGTAAATGTTTTTAAATCCGTCATCACCTTCTACTCATCGTTACAAAGGCGTCTACGGGCTTCAAAAAATATCTGGTGAACTGTTTATCGCCGAACGCGGTGCTCGTGCGGAATGATGTTATCGGCAATACAGATTATTTTTGTGTGCCTGTTTTTTTTTACCCTTCGTAAAATGGTGCCGAGGCAAGGTCCCATAAAAGGCAGCCAGTAACGCACAATCAGCAGATCGGGCTTCGATTTTTGATTTCGTTGCCAACCGTAATCCAGTTGAGAGGATTGACGGAATTGATTGTACCCGGATATCGATGTCAGCCGGCGGCTGTTTCAGTCTGAATACTGCGAGGTTCCGGGAAATAGAAAAGAAGGGTATTGTAAGCGAAAAAGTATAAATAATAACTTCATTGCCTTCCTGCTGAAATTGCCTTGCCAGCCGTTCATTAAACGTCGCCATGCCACCACCACGTAACGGATATGCAGGACCGAGAATAACAATAGACTGGTTCATAGTCCAGGTATTGAAATAATTAGCGGATACCGATTCGTAGTCTTCAACCATATAATTATTACGGTCGGCAGAGTTGCGCGAAATCAGTTCGGCCACAAACCCCGATAAGAAACATTTGCATACCAATAATCATGGCAGCAAGAGCGATGTAAAAAGAAGGACGGTTGGTTAAGTGCAAAATCGGAAACCGACAGTTTGGCAATCAGCAAATAAACTACCATGATGAAACCGATAAAAAAACAAAGCGTACCATACAAACCAAAAAAGTGCATTGGCTTTTTGCTGAAGCGGCTTACAAACATGATGGTAGCCAAGATCGAGAAAACCATTGACAAAACGTTCCAATCCAAACTTGGTAACACCATATTTGCGCGGGCGATGTTCAACCACCTTCTCGCCTATTTTTTTAAACCCCGACCATTTTGCAATTACCGGTATGTAACGGTGCATTTCGCCATATACTTCAATGCCTTTTACTACCTTATTGCGGTATGCTTTTAAGCCGCAATTAAAATCGTGAAGCTTTATGCCGGTAACTTTCCGGCTCACGCCATTAAAAAATTTGGAAGGCAGGTTTTTGGTTAAGGCATTATCGTACCGCTTCTTTTTCCAGCCGCTCACCAGATCGTAGCGGTCATTAATCATCATATTGTACAATGCAGGAATTTCGTCGGGCGAATCCTGCATATCGGCATCCATTGTAATTACCACATCTGCCTTTGGCGGCGCGGAATGCTTCGTTTAGCGCAGCCGATTTGCCATAGTTGCGCTGAAATTTTATGCCTTTAAAACAATCGTTTTTTGCAGCAATTTTTGCTATCACCTGCCAGCTGTCATCGGTGCTGCCATCATCTACCATAATTACTTCGTAGGAAAACTGGTTGGCAGCCATCACACGCGCTATCCAGTCGCACAGTTCAGGCAACGATTCTTCTTCATTTAAAAGCGGGATAACTACAGAAATATTCATGATTGTGTATCGCCGGTTTGATTAATTTGTGTAAACGGATCAAATGGTTTTTTCTTTGCAATGGCCGCGCCAATCAAGCGAGCCAATAGTGCCCATAAGCAGGTTGGCAAACAACCCTGCCACCTAAGCGTACTGATCGTAAAAATTGTCGGAAACCATCTCCATGCCTTTTTCTACCTGCTCATCGGTCATTTGTTTGTTTTCCCGCATCTCGTTCTTTATCATCTGCATCATCTGCACTTTGTAATCGGGAGAGATGTAAATAAACAATAAACGTAAATAAAAATACAATGAGCGTGGCAATGGAAATGGTTTTAAAACCAAACCCAAAGCAACTGCCAAACGTTACGTAATTGTTGTTGGCATTGCTCCACATACTGATAAAAACAATGATGAGCACTATATAGATAACCGCTGGAATCCAGCCATCCAGTCGCGTTCGAAAAATCAACCCGGTAAAGTAATAGGCAAGGAATAAAATGACGGAAGTAATACCAATGACTAAGACCGGCAGCCAGCGGGGTAACGGGTTTATTTTCCATAAGTGATGGTATTGAATGTTCCTTTTGAAATGGTACCAATCACTTGCCCCTGTAGCGTCATTTCTAAAAAAGGCGTATTGGCAGATTTGCTTTTGCAGACATCTTTTGTTAGCCGGCTTTGCTCATCCACGGCTAAACAATGTGAATTCCGCCATTGCTTACCTTCTTCTACTTGCCTGCGGGCAAATGAACAACGTCCGTGCGTTGATCTGAAAATAATTGCTACCAGCCTGTCAATCGTCAAGCTCAGGAAAAACGGTATTTACGACGGCAAAACGAGGTTTGCAAATCCGATCATTCCATTTTTGGCATATTCAAATTCGCAGGTTTTATCGTCCCAATGTTGCGGTATGTGGTGAGAAGCAATGCAATCCACTGTGCCATCGAGAACAGCATGCCCGCAATGCTTCCCTGATCGGCAGCGCTGCGCAATGGCGGATTTACTTTCAGGTTGGTATCGTAGTCCGGCAAATCTTCATCGCAAAAATATAGATGATAAGGCGTCACACTGCAGGTAATATCGCAGCCCTTTTTGTTTGGCTTCGCGGATTAGTTCAATACCTTTTGCAGTGGAAATACCCGTAATATGCAGCCGGCTGCCGGTATAGTTGCAGCAGGGCAATATCGCGCTTGATCATCAGCTCTTCACCGATTGCAGGTATGCCGGGCAAACCCAGTCTGGTAGACATGATGCCTTCGTGCATCAGCCCGCCTGCGTGAATGCTTTTGTCAACCGGCACCTGGATGATGACGCCGTCAAATGTTTTTACATACTGCAAAGCTTTTAGCATGATTTCCGCAGATTGCACCGGCTGCAAACCATCGGTAAACGCAACGGCGCCGCTGCTGTACATGTCGTACATTTCAGACAGCTCTTTTCCTTCAGCAATTTTTTGAAACGGCGCCCAGCGGCCGACATGCTAACCGGCAGCATCTTTCGATTTTTGAACGATGTATTCCACGCCTGTTTTATTGTAGACCGGCGGGTTGGTATTGGGTAATACATATACCTGCGTGTAACCGCCTGCTACAGCAGAAGCAGCACCGGTATGCAGTGTTTCCTTATGTTCAAATCCCGGGTCGGCAAAATGAGAAAACAGATCTGTCCAGCCCGGGCGACACAACATTTTGCCATCGCCTTCAATGTAGAATCTGCTTCTGCTGGAATGGATCTCGGCAATCATCGACTATGACACCGTCGGAGATGAAAATATCTGTATACCGTACCATTGAAAACGGATGAGTGGATCAGCTACAATTACTTTTTTTAGCAGAATATTCATGCGAAACCGCAAAATTTGCCGCAAGATAAATGGAATTTAATAAAAACCCTTTTACATTTGCAGCCCTTCCACGGAAAAAAGAGTTTCGGGATGTAGCGCAGCCCGGTAGCGCACACGTCTGGGGGGCGTGGGGTCGCAAGTTCGAATCTTGTCATCCCGACACTATCTGTTTCAGATACAAACAAAAGCCTGTAAACGATCATGTTTGCAGGCTTTTTTGTTGCCAAAATGTACCGTTTTCCAAAGCTTCCTATCAGTATGGTGAAGGACTGATGCTTGTCCAGCCACCATCAATAATCAATGTTTGCCCGGTGATATGCCTTGCTTCATCCGAGATTAGAAACAAAGCAGCGTTGGCGATGTCTTCAACACCGGCAGGGCGTCCCATGGGTGTAATGCTCGACCAGGTTTGTTGGTACCCTGCATCTTCCAGCGTTCTTTCTGTGGCTGTAGCGCCCGGCGCAATGGCATTTACCGTAATCCGGAATGGGGAAAGCTCAATTACCAGATTCTTGGCAAGCATTTCAATGGCTGCTTTACTCATGGCATAAGCCGCCAGGTTTTTATGCGCCTGGTGCCCGGTAACCGACGACATAAACAACAAAGTGCCACCTGTCTTTTGCTCTTTCATTTGCCATGCCGCTGCCTGCGCAAGAAAGAAAGTGCCAGCTATATTTACCTGCATCACCTTTGCAAAAGCTTCGGGGGTATAAGTAAAAAAATTGCCAAATAAAGTAATGCCGGCATTGGCAACCACAATATCCAGCCGGCCGAATCGTGCAACTGCCGTTTGAACTAATTGCCGAATGACTGACAGATCACCTGCATCTCCGGGCACCACAACGCAGCATTCTTCTTTTTCATTTAGTGTAGAAGCCGCCTTTTCCGCCAGTACAGCATCCATGTCATTCAATATAACTTTAGCCCCTGCACCTATAAGCTTTTTGCAAATTTCCAGTCCTATTCCCTGCCCGGCACCGGTAACAATGGCAACTTTTTGGTGTAGATTCATATGGTAAATGCGTTAGATAAAACTTCCGGTAAAATGGTTTTTGAAGCATTGGGAGCGAAGATGATTGTTCAATGAGAGTCTTTTGTTACCTCGCTACCCGAACTGCCCCTAAGAAAGTCTAAATCTGCTCCCAGGTGCGCGCCTTCAACATGCTGCTGATAAAGTTGCACATAGCCTCTTTCAGCAATGGTAGCAACGGGTTGTTTTTCTTTTTTTCTTCTTTCTATTTCTTCATCAGGCAAGTGGAGGTGCAAAGAGCGATTTTTTACATCGAGCGTTATTTCATCTCCATCTTCCACGATACCGAGCGTGCCGCCATCTGCTGCTTCCGGGGACACATGCAGCACGACTGTACCAAAGCCCGTTCCGCTCATACGGCCATCAGAGATGCGAATCATATCTGTAACACCTTTTGCCAGCATAGCAGGCGGCAGTCCCATGTTGCCCACTTCAGGCATACCGGGATAGCCTTTTGGACCTACATTCTTCAGCACCAAAATGCTGTTTTCATCCACAGGCAATGTGCTGTCGTCAATACGATGTTTGTAATCATCAATATTTTCAAATACAATGGCTTTCCCGGTATGCTGCATTAGGGGTGCAGTAGCAGCAGAAGGTTTGATCACGGCACCATGTTCACACAAATTTCCTTTGAGAATTACAACGCCCGACAAGGTATTGAATGGCTTATCAATAGAAGAGATGATGTTGTTATCGAAGCACTCTGCATTGCTTACATTTTCCCCGATTGTTTTTCCATTTACAGTTAGGCAGTCATTATGCAGATGCGGTAATAATTCTTTTATAACAACCGGAAGACCGCCTGCATAATACAGGTCTTCCATAAAGAAGCTGCCCGATGGTTGGAGGTTGGCAATGAGGGGAATGTGCGAGGAAAATGTATCAAAATCATCAAGCGTTAAAGGAATGCCGATGCGTCCTGCAATAGCCAGCAGGTGAATGACAAAGTTGGTAGACCCTCCAATGGCGGCATTCACCATAATCGCATTTTCAAACGCTTTCCTGGTCAGGATATCAGACAATTTCCGGTCTTCTTTCACCATTGTTACGATTTGTAAACCTGACATGTGTGCAATGATTTTCCGGGCGGCATCGGGTGCTGGAATCGCCGCATTGCCGGGAAGCGACAGCCCGAGTGATTCTACCATACAAGCCATTGTAGATGCCGTTCCCATCACGGCACAATGTCCATCGCTTCTGCACATGCCGGCTTCGGCCAGCGTCATTTCCATATCATCCATCAGCCCAGCACGGTTGGCTTCGCTAAAGCGCCAGATGTCTGACGTGCTGATACTTTTGCCACGGTGTTTGCCGGTAAGCATAGGACCGCCGGAAACCACAATCGTTGGCAGGTTCACACTGCAGGCGCCCATCACCAGGGAAGGCGTAGTTTTATCGCAACCACAAAGCAGCACCACGCCATCAAGCGGATTTGCCCGAATGCTTTCTTCCACATCCATAGATGCAAGATTGCGGTATAGCATGGCAGTAGGCTTCATCAGCGTTTCGCCAAGCGACATGACAGGAAACTCAACCGGGAAACCACCTGCTTCATACACACCCCGCTTCACATGCTCGGCAAGGTCTCTGAAATGAGAATTGCACGGTGTAAGTTCCGACCATGTATTGCAAATGCCAATCACCGGTCTTCCGTCGAAAAGGTGGGAAGCAACGCCTTGTTTTTTCATCCAGGCTCTGTAGATAAATCCATCTTTTCCCTTTCGGCCAAACCAACCCTGGCTTCGTAGTACCTGATCTTTCATATGCAAGAATTGAGAACAATGAAATAAGAAGGAAAGATAGCAAAAGCCATTTATGAACACATGGATATTTGAAAGTTGCGGCGCAAATAGCAAAATTGTATTTCCTTTCTATCCAAGCCTATGGTTTTCGTTGTTTCTAAGTACAAGAAATCATCTGTTGAAGATGAACCAGGCACACATAATTTATGAGTTGTAGAATCAATTTTTACTATAAAGCTGAACATAAAAACAGCCGGTAAATAAGGATATGTACCGGCTGTTTTTCGTAACACGAATGCAAAGTTTTTTTACAAAATTCTTATATCCTCACGAAGTAGATTCTCCATTTGCACAGGAATTACAAACCATAACGCTTAAGAATCTTCCGTGTATTACTGTACGTCACAGGCTTTTGCGAATGCCCACACCAAGTCCATAGGTAGTGAACTTCTGTTTGAAATGCGCTGTAGGTTTCGTAATATTTGACAATGCTGACTGCACATGAGGCTCGGCAAATAACTGCCAGTTTCCAACACGCTTACTCGCATTTATACCTGCATACAATGCAGTACCCATCCTTGTTTTATAGATGTTTTCAGCCTCCAGAATGTCGCGGTAATCGTAACCCGGCACTTCTCCGTTGTACCAGCTAAAGGCATTTATCAAAACGCCTGCCGTGGCACCCAATTCTATCTTTTCGTTTTGCTTATGATAGCTTACCAACAGGGGTATGTTCACCGAATTGTACGCACTACGCAGTGCGGGTCTTTCATAGCTGATTTGCGCATAAAACGCAGTATCTGTATTAAAACCAAGCGAATTGATTTCAGAGTATTCACGCACCGTTTGCCGGAGGTAAGTTATGCTTTGCTGCATGTGCAAAAACCGGATTCCTGAGATGAGCGACAGGTGCGAGCTGATAGGTTTATCAATTTGAACCTGCAAACCGTAACCCTGCAGAATGTGGGATTCTTTAGGGTCGAATTGTGCAACAGGCAAACCCGTAGAATTACTTTTATCAATATCATACACCCTGCGGCTGCCACGATAACCTGCTGCACTCACTGCGAGACTCAAGGCACGCCGGGTGTCCGCCTTTTTAATCACTACAGGTATTGATGCAACCGTTTTCGTCGTTGTATCATTTCTATCCTCGTTATTTTGAATGGTGATTACATTGCTGTCAGTCAACGGCACCTGCACACCATCTACACTGTCATTCACACTGGGCTGATTATTCATCGATAAATATCCTTGTTGATGCTGCCAGTTCCCGATTGTCGCTGATGTTTTGTAAGGAATGGGAAAAGTGTCGGAACGGAGTTGCGCTGTTTTTTCTTCTGCTATCGCTTCATTAGTGTTCGACCTTACGCGGCTCGTTTTCTGGTCAATTAATGCGTATCTAGGTTGCTGTTGTTGATTCGCAAAAACAGATCTTAACTCTTTATGGTGATGTTTATTTTTTTCCTGACTCATGTCGTCTGCAGGCAACAAATCCTTTTGTTTTCTTTGGGTTGATAAATGGGTCTTGTCTGTCTTCTGCCTGTCACCGGATTGCTGAACAGAAGTGCTGTGTTGTTTTTTTTCTATCCCGCTTTTTGGTGAGAAATGCGTTGTGGACAAAGTGCCAATCAGTGCAAGTACCGCGAGCATACCAATGGCAGACCACCACCAGATGGCGCCCCTACGCTTCCGATCCGGCTGAGGCTGCACGCGCGACCACATATTGTCCGGAACCGGCAACTGGTGGCTGGCAAACTGCTGTTTGAATAAATCGTCTAGTTCCTGATCGGTCATAGGATTAGATAGCTATTTTATTTAAGTTTTGAATATGTTGCTGCAGCATTTTCCGTGCTTTTACCAACTGGCTGCGACTGGTAGCAGGTTGAATGTTGAGCATTTTGCCTATTTCTTCATGGTCATATCCTTCTATTGCATATAAGTTAAAAACTGTGCGGTAACCATCGGGCAGCATTTGCAATAATTTCATCAATTGTTCTGTTTGAAGTGCCGATTCTGAATGGGGGGCAACGTGCAAACTGGAAGCCGATTCTGACACCTCCGAAAAGTGCAATTTCTTTTTTTGCAATGATTTAAGCGCTGTATTTACCACAATCCGGCGAAGCCAGCCTTCAAAAGAACCTTCGAATTTAAACTGGTGAATATGACTGAACACTTTTATGAAGGCTTCCTGCAATATATCTTCCGCATCGTGCTGGTTACCGGCATAGCGGAAGCATACGCTCATCATCTTGCCGGCATATGTGTGAAACAACATATGCTGACAAGCAGCGTTGTTTTGAATACAACCTTTAATGATGTCTTCTTCCGTCACCCAATATTTATTTCTGTTGTGGTTTCCTGTAGTATATTGAATAGAGGTAAGCAAACAGCAAAATGCTGCCTGCAGCAAAAAAATTGTCGAAAAACCAGGTGCTTTTTGCAGGTGAAATAACGATCATCGCCGGGTTTCAGGCTGGCATCCAGTAATGCACAAATGGTTTAAAAAGTTAGTAGGAACTTTTTTTCTAAACCGGAAAACAGTTTTGGTTACTAAAAAGTGCTGCAGTCCACTGCTTCCAACAGGATAATACTGTTGAAATCTATATCTTTTTTGTTGGAAAACATCAGTCTGCCGTTCTGTTCTTTCATGCTGCCCACACCTTCCTGAAACATATTTCCTTTTCTCAGGAAAATCACCTGCCGCAATGACCGGCTGCCTTCCGAAAGGTAAGAATAATTGGCTAGCAAGGTATCTCCCTTCAGCACACCGTGAAAGGTACCTGTATTTTTATCTTTTTCAAAGAGATTGTAAGTGAGTTTACCCGTGGCATCAGTATCATTGAGCACAAGCGTCATGATGACGGTATCACGGTTTTTTGTATAGGCAAAACAGTTGGTTGCATCATTTTCTATAGACATGCTGGCAGTATCTGCGGGTAAATTCCGTATGGAATCTGCTTTTACTTGTTCAGTTTCCTGTTTGGTATTGGCAGGGTTGCTGCAAGCAAAGAAAACACCCATTATCAGGAAGCTATATAAAGTAAGGATTGTCTTTAAAATTCCATTGAAACTATTGCGATTTGCCATATACTGCTAACATTTGTTTTAAGTCGTCGAGGGTATTAATTTCTGTAACGGGCTTATCTTTTCTCCACCTCAACATACGGGGAAAACGAAGCGCCACGCCACTTTTATGCCGGTTGCTGGCGGCAATGCCTTCAAAAGCAAGTTCGAAAACAAGCAGCGGTTTCACTGTGCGTACCGGTCCAAATTTTTCGAGTGAATTCCGTTTTACAAAATCGTCTACTTCGTTAAATTCCTTATCGGTAAGACCTGAATAAGCTTTAGTAAACGGCACCAGTTTCTCGCCATCGCGAACGGCAAAAGTATAATCCGTATACAAATTGCTTCTTCTGCCCGCTCCTTTTTGCGCATAAATCATTACGGCATCAATGGTGAGCGGTTCTATTTTCCATTTCCACCAATCGCCTACTTTCCGGCCTACTTTATACGCCGAATGTATGTTCTTTGAGCATCAATCCTTCTGCTCCGGCATCGCGCGAGCCTTCGCGAATCTGCGCCAGTTCTTCCCACGATGTCAAATTCAATCACATCCGATAATAACAATGTTGGATGATCGACTCGTTTTGACAATCAGTTTCCAGTGCTTGCTCTTCTTTCGCGCTAACGGTCTTTCCCGCCAGTCTTCGCCATTATATTCAAGTAATTCATACGCAAAAAACGCGATCGGCGCTTCCTGCAATTGTTTTTTTGTAATGTTTTTTCTGCCAATGCGGGTTTGAAGCAGCGCAAAAGGCAAAGGCTGTCCTTCTTTTGCCGGAATGATTTCGCCATCGAGCACCGTGCCGTCCGGCAATTTGTCTTTCAAAACGGCATATTCGGGAAACTTTTCAGTCATCAGATCTTCACCGCGGCTCCAGATAAACAATTCGCTGTTTCGCTTGATCATTTGCCCGCGAATGCCGTCCCATTTCCATTCTGCCTGCCAGTCGGCGGGATTGCCCAACGTTTCGGGCGCGCCATCCAGCGCATAAGCAAGGTAAAACGGGTATGGTTTGGAATAATCCATAGTAACGTGTATGCTCACTCAGCAGATCAGCAAAATGTGGTGTCGAAGGATCCCAGTTGCCACTGATGCGATGCGCAATCACCGAAGCATCGAGCTGAATTGTTTTTGCCAGCGCATTCACCATTACTTTTTGCGATACTCCTATCCGGAACGCCACCGGTAATGAGTTTGTTGAAGACAAACCGTTCAGCGCCTGTCATGCTTTGCCAGGCACTGATGACAAATTCTTTTTTCACAGCTTCGTTTCCTTTTTCCAGCCTCGCCAAGTTCTTCTATATAAAATGATAAGACTGTTTTGCTGATCGCGCGATTTGATCGCTATCGGGCAACAATAAGGAAATGGTTTCTGCCATGTCGCCAACTGTATGATAACATTCGGCAAACAACCATTCGGGCAGATCCGCGATTTCTACACACCAGTTTTGCAGCATGTGCCGCTAACCGCACGGCGCGGCCGCCTGCCGCTAAAAATGGCAATCACCCATACTTTATCTTTATCATCTGCTACTGCAAAATAGTGCGACAAAGCAGCTAATTTATCAGCTGTTTTGGTAGATGTTCCCAGCACCTGCACAAGGCCGGCAAAAGCTGCCATGCCATCTTCACGCGGACATCGCGGCAATTCGTCAGTAGCCGCATCCAGCGCCTGCTCTTCCTGTATTATGTTCTAAAGCTTTTGTCTCTTCACTCATTATTTTCAGTTTACAAGTCAGTCGCTGTGATGGTTGTTGTTTCTTCAGGCACCGTTTCATAAGGTGCGGGAATACCGGCTTCGTCTTCATCATTGCCATATTCCGTTTTTACTTCCGCGGCTTCTATGCCCTGTTCGTTCAGATACCGGCTCATGCGCACTTTGAAAGCCATGCGTCGCATACACTTTTTCTGCACCTGTGGCATGTATGGCAGATAATAATCCATCCCAGTCGGCATGATCGCTGAGCGAAAAGCCGGCATCGGCATTGCGCCTGCGGATGCTGCCACGCACCTGCATCCAGCCGCTGCAAACGCCTACCGAATAAGGCGAAAATTTTTTCATCCATGGCGTGCCATCTGCACTGGGCGGCGCAATAATGACGCTCCCCGAAAATTTGCTTTTTGGCATATCAGGTGTTATCCGCTCTACTTTGGGAAATTGCCAGCCCGCTGCTTTCAAGTGTTTTGCATATTGGCAATGGCGCCATGCGCATAAATCACGTCAGTCACCTCGCTTACCGGCTGCAGGATGCGCTGTGCTTTGCCCAGGCTGTAGGCAATGAATACGCTGTTGATGCCGGCGGCTTTGTTTTTCAGAATCCACTGCTGAATATCAGCATAAATTTGCTGCTGCGGTTTCCATTTGTAAATGGGCAAACCAAATGTAGATTCGGTAATAAAACGTATGGCACTTTACCGGCTCAAAAGCGCCGCTGATGCCATCATCTTTTGTTTTATAATCACCGCTCACAACCCACACTTCGCCTTTGTATTCCACCCTTATTTGCGATGACCCGATGATATGCCCGGCAGGATGCAGCGAAACCTGCACACCATTCATGGAGACCGTTTCATTCCAGCCAATACTTTCATAATAATGATCGCCCAACCGCGCCTGCAGGATGGGCTTGGAAAAATGATGACAGAGATAATACCGGCTGCCGCTTCGTGCATGGTCGCTGTGCGCATGCGTGATGATGCAGCGGTCGACCGGCTTCCACGGATCAATATAAAAATTGCCTTCCCGGCAATACAATCCTTTGTCTGTAAATTCTATAAGCAAGGCAAAACGGTTTTACAATCAAAAGCGAATATCCTGCCTGAAATGGACGATCAAAAGTAACGGAGCTGAAATGCAACAAATAGAGCTGCAGCGTGTAGAAAAACAACAGCCGCCTGTTTTAATCCGGGCGGCTGTTGATATTTGATTTTATATAAATAAATTATACTACGAGATTGATCATTTTTCCTTTGACAAATATGAATTTTTTCACTCCTTTTTCGGCTGTGTATTTTACCACCGAATCATTTTGCAATACCTGTATTTCCGCATCTGCCTGCGAAATGTCGGATGGCAAGACAATGGTGGTACGTAGTTTTCCATTGATGCTTACCGGGTATTCTTTTGTGGATTCAACGAGGTATTTTGCTTCCAGCTGAGGGAACGAAGCATCCAAAACAGAACCTGTATTCCCCAGCTGACGCCACAATTCTTCGGCAATATGCGGCGCATATGGCGTGAGCAAAATGAGCAATGGCTCAAGAATAGCACGCTTGTAGCATTTTACTTCGCTCAGTTCGTTTACGCAAACCATAAATGCACTTACGGCAGTATTGAAACTGAAACGCTCGGTATCTTCTTCAATTTTCTTGATGGCTTTGTGCAGTATTTTCAATTCGGCAGGCGTTAGGTGTTTCTTCGTTCCACACTTTGTCCTTTTACTTCATCGAAAAACAACCGCCACAATTTTTTCAGAAACCGGTGAACGCCTTCAATGCCTTTTGTATCCCAGGGTTTGCTTTGCTCTACCGGGCCTAGAAACATTTCGTACATGCGGAAAGTATCGGCACCATAGTTTACACAGATCGTCAGGATTAACCGTATTGAATTTGGATTTGCGACATTTTCTCTAGTTCCACACCGCAAATGTATTTTCCATCTTCCAATACAAATTCTGCATCGGCATATTCGCCGTTTCGCCATTTTCTGAAAGCTTCGGTATCAAGTCCAGACCATTCACCATGTTTACATCCACGTGAAGTGTGTCGGTGATCATATTCATCTCTTCAAGCCTGCCGATACAAACTGGTTGGTTCCTGCTTACGCGATACACAAACCGGCTGCTGCCTTGTATCATTCCCTGGTTCAACAATTTTTTAAAAGGCTCATCAAAAGAAATATAACCGAGATCATACAGAGCACTTTCGTCCACATGCGGCTATACAACAAATGACCAACGGCGTGTTCGGTTCCGCCAACATATACATCTACCTGGTTCCAGTAATCGGAGGCGCTGCGACTGCAAAACGTTTCGTCGTTATGCGGATCCATATACCGCAGGAAATACCAGGAAGAACCTGCATAACCGGGCATGGTGTTGGTTTCCAGGTCCACGTGCTGTCCATTCAGGAATATTCGACAAGCGGACCTTCGCCTTCCGGGCCGGGACCATATTTTTCTACATGTGGCAATTCCAAGCGGCAACTCGCTTTCATCCATCGGGTACAGCAATGCCATTTTTCCAAATAATGGGAAATGGCTCGCCCCAATATCGCTGCCGGCTAAATGCCGCATCGCGCATTTTGTAATTTACTTTTCGTTTGCCGGTGCCCAACCCTTCAAGGTTGGTCATGATCACTTCTGTCGCATCGCGCATCAGCATGCCGGTGAGAAAATCGCTGTTGGTAAGCGCCGCGTCTTTGGTAGGATTGGCTTCTTCACCATTAAAATGATCGCCAATGATATTGGTGATGGGAATATTGAAATGCTTTGCAAATTTAAAATCGCGCTCATCGCCGCAAGGCACGGCCATGATGGCGCCGGTGCCATAGCCAGCCAGCACATATTCTGAAATCCAGATGGGAATATGCTGATTGTTTAATTGGTTGATGGCATAAGCACCGGTAAATACGCCGCTGATCTTTTTCTCTGCCATGCGCTCGCGCTCGCTGCGGCTTTTTACATAGGCGAGGTATTCATCTACGGCAGGTCGTTGCTCGTCAGTCGTCATCAGGTCTATGCAGTTCGTGCTCAGGCGCCACCACCATAAAGTCGACACCAAAAATGGTATCGGGTCGCGTGGTATATACTTTTAGTTTGCGCCCTTCTTTGTCTTCAACGGTAGCAAACTTATCGCTGCGGAAAGGAAAGTCGATTTCTGCTCCATAACTTTTACCAATCCAGTTGCTTTGCATTTCCTTCATGGCATCGCTGAAGTCTACGGTATCCAGGCCCTTCAGCAACCGGTCGGCATATTCAGTAATGCGCAGGTACCACTGGCGCAATTTCTTTTTCACCACCGGAAATCCGCCACGTTCGCTCACGCCATTGATCACTTCATCATTTGCCAGCACAGTTCCCAGCGCCTCGCACCAGTTTACTTCACCATAACCGCAATAGCACAAGCGGTAACTGCATTAAAATATCCTGCTGCTGTTTTTCAGTAAAACCGTTCCATTCAGCTTGCGTGAAGGAAGCAACTGCATGATGGGAAGCTGAATGTCTGAAGTGCCATTTTTTGCAAACTTTGCAATGAGTGTTTCTATCGGTTCGGCTTTCTCCGTTTCTTTATTGTACCAGCTTTTGAACAGCTGCAGAAATATCCACTGTGTCCATTTGTAATAGGTCGGATCGCTGGTATTCACCTCGCGGCTCCAGTCGAACGAAAAGCCGATTTTATCCAGCTGGCTGCGAAAGTTTTCAATGTTTTTTTCGGTAGAATCTGCCGGATGCACGCCGTGTTCTATGGCATATTGCTCGGCAGGCAATCCAAAAGCATCGTAGCCCATCGGGTGCAACACATTAAAACCTTTCAATCTTTTGAACCGGGCAAAAATATCGCTGGCGATATAGCCAAGCGGGTGCCCTACGTGCAAACCTGCACCGCTGGGATAAGGAAACATATCCAGCACATAATACTTTGGCTTTGGGCTGTCGTTGCTTACCTGGTAGGCACCGGTGTCGCGCCAATGTTGCTGCCACTTCTTCTCTATTTCCCTGAATTGATATTCCATTTTGTATTATAATATATAGCCACAACGGCTGTAAAAACACAATGATTTTAAAGTGATGAATAATGCTCCCTGGCAACAGGTAATACTTTTGTTTTCACTCTATCTGCTTAAGCACAATGCTATGGCTGCTGACACACAAAACAAACTAGCAAGGCTGAACCTGAATAAATAAGCACAGCACACAAAACTTTCCACTTCATAATAAGCATGCTAAAGCTGCGTTAAACAATGGGTGCAAATGTAGGTGAAACCCCTAAATTTGTTCCCCGCTTCACTAAAACCAAACATGTTATGGCGCAATTTGGCAAAAGTTCCTCTAAACGCAGCAAGGCAAGTTATGTATACAGCATTATTGGCGTGTCGCTGATCCTGTTTATTCTGGGACTGATGGGCTGGATATTTTTGAATTTCCGCCAGGTGGGAAATTCGTTTAAAGAAGACATCCGCATCAGCGCCTACCTGCGCACACTGAACAAAGATACCATTAACCAGATTCAAACTTATCTTACGGCACAGCCTTATGCAAGAAATGTTCAATACATTGATAAAGAAAAAGCAAAAGACTGCCTGGAACAAAGAAGGCAACGAAGACTGGGATAAAATTCTTGATTATAACCCGCTACCCGAAAGCATTGACTTTTATGTAGCTGCAAATTATGTAGACAAAGACAGCCTCTCAATATCAGCAAACGGCTGACCACTGCTTTTCCCGACCAGATTGCAGACATCACGTTCCCCACCTCGCTGGTGAATACGCTGAATGAAAAAACCAGGGTTTTTGGTATTGCCCTGCTGGTGATGGCAGTGATTCTCTGTGTCATTGTTATCATAAGTATCGACAATACCATAAGGCTCGCCATGTTCAGCAACCGCTTTTTTATTAAAACAATGCAAATGGTAGGAGCCACGCGGCAATTTATTACGCGCCCCATGGAAATAAGGGCGTTGGTAAATGGTTTGATAAGCTCAGGCATCGCCATACTTTTATTGTTTATTTTAATTCAATGGGCTGAAAACTGGATTCCACAACTGAAAGCCATTCGCGACCTCAAACTCAACTTTTACCTATTTGGCGGAATGATACTTTTGGGAGTTGGCATATCGATGTTCAGCACACACCGCAGCGTAGTGAAATACCTGAAAATGAAACTTGACGATTTGTATTAAAAAGTTTGGCGCTGGTCAACGCCGGTAGCACAGCTCGCCGGCCAAGAGCATTTGGCTTTTTACTTTTCAGTTTTTCCTTACTTTGCACACTTATAATCAGATCATGGCAGAAATAAAAAGACATTACCAACCCGGCAAAACCACGGCAGCCAAAAAAGCAGTTGTGGTGAAACAGCCCCTTACTTCGTTGTTTACGAAAGACAATTACGTCTGGATGCTCATTGGAGCAGCCGTTGTTATTCTTGGAATGATTGTAATGGCAGGTGGAAAAAATGAAGATCCCAATACATTCGATTACAATGTTGTGTATAGCACGATGCGCATAACCGTTGCACCTATACTTATCTTATTAGGTTTGATGATTGAAGTGTATGCCATTTTCAAAAATCCAAAAACACCGGACACTACAGCCGCATAGGATACAATATATTTTAGTAAACAAAACGAGCAGGCACTTATCATGTCTGCTCGTTTTGTTTTTCTATGAGTGATATTGCAGATAGAGGATAGTCTCCTTCTAAAATTCAAATGGTTTTGCAGTTATTCCAATGCGCTGACAACCAATCAATAGCAGGCATCAAATATTGTGATTCCGGGTGTTTGATTCGTTCTGACAAATATCAGCAGCCTGCACACGCACGCACCTTAAGTTTAGCTGAAATAAGATTAAAAAGGGATTAAAAAAAATATTTCACTCGCGGAAATTTATTGAATTCATTTCCGCATGGTTACCCTTTTACTCCCGGATGATGATACATCACAATTTGCGCTAAAGTATATTTGCCGTTCAACGCCTGTCTATGAAAACCTCTTTTGTCATTGCCGCACTTCTGTTTCATTCTGTTTTTTGTATTGCGCAGCAACCTTTTAATGGTATTGAAAATAACCTGGGCAACCTGTATCGCCTGAGCGATGCCAAAAGCCGTTCAATCAGCCCGGAAAATTTTACGGGCGAAAAAGGAAAAGGCGGCATGGCTACCACGGGTACCGGCGCAGGTCCTTCGCGCGAGCTGGGGCAAACCTGGAAAGTGAGCCCAAGCGTAGTGATCAAAAAAAAGACGACTTTTACCATTGCAGACATTGATGGGTCCGGAGCCATTCAACATATCTGGATGACGCCCACCGGCAACTGGCGCTTTTCCATTCTCCGCATTTATTGGGATGATGAAAAAGAACCGTCGGTAGAAGCGCCTGTCGGTGATTTTTTTTGTATGGGATGGACGAAATATGCGCCCTTGCAATCGCTCGCCGTAGCGGTGAATCCGGGCAGCGCATTCAATTGTTACTGGACAATGCCGTTTCGAAAACATTGCCGCATTACCATGGAAAACATCGATGAAGAAGACATGGTATTGTATTACCAGGTAGATTATACGCTTGACTTCCGTACCTGATGATGCGGCTTATTTTCATGCACAATTCAGGCGGGTAAATCCGTTGCCATACAAAACGGATTATGTGATTGTAGACAGCATTCGGGGCAAGGGTCAGTATATCGGCACTTATATGGCGTATGGCGCCAACAGTAACGGCTGGTGGGGCGAAGGGGAAATTAAATTTTTTATGGATGGCGATACCAAATTTCCTACCATCTGCGGCACCGGCACGGAAGATTATTTTTGCGGCTCCTACAATTTTGAAACAAGAACCACCAATGAATGCAGGTGTTGAAAAGCGGCACTACACTCCTTTCTGCACGCCTTACAGCGGACTGCCGCAGGTTATAACCGGCGATGGACTTGTATGATGTGCAGCAACGTTTTGGTTTGTATCGCTGGCATATTACCGATCCTGTCCGTTTTCAAAAAGATTTGAAAGTTACCATACAGGCACTTGGGCTGGCGCAGTGGCGGCAGGTACCTGCCCCTGCAGGATGACATTGCATCGGTGCTTTTTGGTACCAGACAGAACCGCACCACCCGTTTTCAAAACTGCCATCAAAAGATGAGCTCGAAGTGAACTGATACAGATTTGTAACATTTTCATCTGATGCATAATCAATTGTCAAAAATATTTTCCTTTTCATCCAACCTTACTTGTGGCTAAAATTGATGGTCAACTCAGGGAAAAAGAAGTCTGCTTTTATTAACATCTCGTAGTCTGCATTCTTCGTAAGTTTATACAGATAAACTACGTTATGAAAACTCACTTATCTTCTTTATTATTTACGTGCTTGTATCGGCTACTACACTGCCTGCGGACAAACTGCGCCATGCTGTGCCCAAAAGCAATCATCCGGCAACAAAGACTTGGAAAAGTACAGCCAGGCAACCTTTGCAGCGGGTTGTTTCTGGCACGAAGAAGCTTTTTTGAAAGTGTAAAAGGAGTGAAAGAAGCTGTGTCGGGCTATGCCGGCGGAAACAGCTAAAAATCCATCTTATGGAAGCATTGAAACCGGCGCCACCGGGCATGCCGAAACGGTGAATGTGTATTACGATTCTACCGCAGATATCGTTTCCACGATTTGCTGACAGTTTATTTTGCCGGGCAAAATCCGACGCAGGTAAATGGTCAGGGACACTGATCACGGAACACAGTACCGCTCCATTGCTTTTTACCGCAACGATAACGAAAAAGCGGAAATCGAAAACTATATCAAACAATTGCAACCCAATTATCAGAGCGCCCATGGCAGCACAGGTAATGCCACTATCTACATTCTGGGAAGCCGAAGGTTATCATCAAAATTATATAGAACACAACCCCAAGGTGGCTATGTGCAACATGTGAGTATTCCTGAAATCAAGCATTTCAAAAAGCTATATCCGTCAATGGTGAAAGCAGATCATCTTTATTAATCTTGTAATCAGGTGAATAAACACAATCGCTTCGGAGCATTGTAACCAGCATTATTTGTTTACAGCATCCCATACTGCATTGGGTACATCCAGCACAGATGAAAATCGCCGCGCAAGGCTTTCAGCGCATATTTTTCTTTGTCAATCTCTTCCCTTGTTCTGAAGCCATTCTTTGCAACAGCCAGGTTCCAAAGCGGCAGCCCGCTGAATGCGTGGACGAACCTGGATAATGCAGAATAGCAATGGCAACAGCAGCCATTTTTTTTGCCGGTAAAAAAATTCAATGCAATTCACACCGAAGATGTAACATTTGCAGCATCCTGCAACCCGAAAATCTTTTCGATATCCATTTCCGCTTCCAGTTGCTGTAACCGGTTATCGATATGGTTCTTGTTGTGATAATAATGGTTGATATTTTCCTGTGTATAGAGATCAATCACTGCTGTTTTCGAGTGAAATATTTTCTTCGATCAGTGATTCCATAATGGTTTTTTTGGGTTATATAAAGTTATGTCATATTTCATTCCAATTGGCTCATGAAATGCTTTCAACTATAGCAAGTAGCCTTCGCATTCGCTTCTCAGCTTTAAATTCTTTTCTCTTCTTTTGTAAACATAATCTTCATTACATGGCAGCAGAGCAAACAATACAGGTAAGTTCGGAAATCGGGACATTGCAACGCATCATCATTCACAGTCCTGATGGCGGCATCGGCAAAATTGTACCCAGCAAATTTAAAGACTGGCTGTACGATGATACCGTTACCTGAAACAAATGCGCAGAGAGTACAACGAGTATGTAAAACTGCTGCTGTATTTTCTTGATCCCGAAAAAATGGAACAGTCAACGCCTGCGCAAGCAGTGGGACGGGCATTGAACAACTCGATTGTTTCAAGCCGGGTCATCCCGATTATTTCAACAGCGATAAAGTGCTGGATGTTGAATTTTTGCTTGCCAAAGTATTGAAAAATAAAGATGTGCGCGAACGCATCATTGCAGCGGTCTGCGCTACCGAAGGTTGCAGCTACGAAATTGAAAAACAACTTGCGCAACATCAGCAATGAACACCAGCTTGCCAAAGTACTCATAACCGGTACGCTGCCACAAAGCAACCAGCAAAATGTACAATTTATCTTTCAGCCGTTGCCCAATCTCATCTTTACAAGAGACATCAGCATTGTGATCAACGATCATTTGTTGTTGAGCAAAGCGGCAACGGAAGCAAGGGAAAGAGAATCGTTGCTCATGCGCTACATCGTATTTCACGAACTGTTTACCGACCAGCAGGAAAACGTGATTGAAATCAACGAATCGAGCGATTTTTTCCTGCTCGACGACGCGCACAAAAACGAACGCAAAACATCGCTGGAAGGTGGCGACATCATGATGATTGCCCCCAACCATTTACTCGTTGGCTGCAGTGAACGCACCACCATCAGCGCCATCAATAAAATTATCCACGCTCTGTTTCAAAAACAAAACCGGGCATCGAGAAAATATCGGTCATTAAAATCCCCAGCCAGCGCGCCATCATGCACATTGATACTGTGTTTACCCATGTACGCAAAGACGTTTGGGTATTGTTTGGACGCTTTAGCGAAGAACTGATTCACGAACGCAACCAACGAAAGTTTTCTTACTACAGCGATATGGCTTATAGCGATGAAACGTTTGAAGGCGTAGAAATTTTCAGGTTTTATAAAGCCAGAGAACGAAGCTTATCAATCCCGCTGCCGATTACCGGCAGGACATTATTTTCAAAGGGCTTGAAGATCTGCTACGCAACATCAGCATTAAAGATTTTGGCGTTCCCGAAACGATGTAAAAATCATTTACAGCGGCAATAATATTTTCCCATACGATGAGCGCGAACAATGGACCGATTCCTGCAATTTGCTGGCGCTGAAAAATGGTGTAGCCATTGCCTACGACCGCAATGAAGAAACGCTGAATGGGTTTCGCGAAAATGGGTTTACCGTTATTAAAACCAACGACTTATTTACCCGTTTTGAGAGCGGCGAACTTACGCCTGATGATGTAAAAGATACCATCATCATTTTACCAAGCAATGAACTGTCGCGGGCACGCGGCGGCGCACATTGCATGAGCTTGCCATTGTTGAGAAAACCAGTCAACTAAAATGAAACAGGTAGCCAGCACCATATTGATGATACGCCCTGCGAGCTTTTGGTTTCAATGCTGAAACAGCAGCCAACAATGTATTCCAGGGAACAGTATCGCTTAAGCGAACAGGAAGTACAAAAGGAGGCCGTGAAAGAATTTGACGAGTTTGTAAACAAGCTTGCGCGCGCATCGCATCGATGTGCTGGTGATAGAAGATACGCCAGCAGCCGGTAAAGCCCGATGCTGTTTTTCCCAACAACTGGTTTTGCACCCTGCAGGATGGCACCGTTGCCACGTTTCCCATGTATGCCGCCAACCGCCGCATCGAAGTGCGGAGCGACCTGATACAAACGCTGAAAGACAAATTTATGGTAACCAGATACAGAAGACTGGACAACGTATGAAACTGACAATCTTTTCCTTGAAGGTACCGGCAGCATGATTATCGATCATGAACACAAAATTATTTATGCCTGTTTGTCGCCCGCGAACCAATGCAGCATTGCTGAAGCAGTTTGCCGATGCACACAATTATACAACCGTCACTTTTTATTCCAAAGATGACAATGGAACCGATGTATATCATACCAACGTGATCATGCATATGGGGAAAGATTATGCGGTCATTTGCCTGTCTTCTATCCGCGATGAGGAAGAACGGCAAACAGTGTCATGAATCACTTTCCTACCACCGGGCATCACATCATTGATATCACCATGGAACAGGTGCACCACTATGCCGGCAATATGCTGCAGGTAACAAGCAAAGATGGACAATTGTATTACACTATACTCAGCCAGCAGGCTTTTCAATCGTTAACCAGCGATCAAAAACAACTATTGGATAGATATACCCAATTGTTGCCGGTAGATATCAACACCATTGAAACCGTTGGTGGCGGCAGCGTGCGGTGTATGATGGCGGAGATATTTTTAGAAAAAAAATAAACAATGCAATTCTGCATTCGATTTTGCCGAAAACAGAATTTGAGTTGCGAAACAACATTTTGAAAAATTGAAACCGCTGTTCTACAATAGCGAAAGTCATTGTACCTGGCTGAAGATCAGAATTTCTTTTGACATCTTGTTGCTCGACATGCCATATTTCCATTCGGGGATAATGATGCGAAATCCTTTGTACAAATCCCGGATTTCTTCACTATCATTGTACGAAAGCACCCAGTTTTTTCTTTTCAGAAGGATGGCTGCCAGCGCTTCGTGATCAAAATCTTTGTGTGCGTTACCCTTCTTTCCATACAGCGAACTTTTGATGAGATAAGGCGGGTCGAGATAGCAAAACACATCCGGGATGTTGGTACAGCGACTGTTCGAACGATGCAGCTTGTCAACAGAAAAATTTGGGTTGTAAAATTGCCTGATGCGCTCAATGGAAGTTGGTGTAAACCGCGGATGCTGCGGCGACATGCCGCCAGATAAGGTAGAGCCGGAAAACGAAGACCGGTTGAGCACATAATACACAGCAGCACGCTGCATCGGCGTGTTGAAAGATGTTTGCACCGTTTGTAAATGATAAAATTTATCTTTTGCAGCGGGTAATATTGTTCGATTTCCGATGACAAGTTGATGGGGTGATTCTTGCAGGCATTGCCAGAACTCGGCAAGGGAATGCAAACACATCGTACCCGATTACCTTCACGCCTTGCGCTGCCATATACAACTCTACCGATCCGCCACCAAAAAAAGGCGACAACATGGTGTCAGTTTTTGCGGAAAATAGGCGTGATAAATGCGATACGCCACGGGTTTTTCCGCCGGGATAGCGCAAGGGAGAACGGATGGTAAATGCTGGTTTGATCGAAAGATTAGTTTCCATGCATGTGGGCGTTGATAATGGGGTAAAAGTATTCATGCAGCGGCAAAGACGCAAAAATGAAAATTCTTCCGTATTAGCGAATTACTAGAAGGTGCAGAAAAAATCGCTGTTTCTCCATAAAATTTGTTTACTTTACCACCTCAATTTATAAGCTGCAATGAGAATTGTTCCTTTCCTTATTTCTGCCGTCACTACCATCGCTCTCATCGTTGTACTCGATATACAATTGCCGGCAGGAAAAGCAAAACACCAAGACTTGGCTTTTTTTTATCTCCACAAAAAGGCTTTTGGCAAAATGCCGAATCTGCTGATGCGATTTACTGTGCAGACATTCAGGCAAACGGGCTGGATGGCAAAACGGATGTGTATCTCGATGACCGTCTTGTACCACACGTGTTATGCCGACAATGAAACAGATGCTTTATTTTGCCGAAGGCTATCTGCATGCCAAGTTCAGGCTGTGGCAAATGGAATTTCAAACTTATGCCGCTGCAGGCAGGCTGAGCGAAATCATGGGCGATTCAGCAGCAGGCACCAACTTTTCTGAAACATTGACCAGTATTTCCGGCGCATCGGGATGGTGTATGCCGCAGAAAACAGCCTTGCTACCATGGAAGCCGATACACTGACCAAAGCGCGATGGACGCATATACCGCAGGCGTCAACAGCTACATCAACAGCCTGCAGGAAAACGAATACCCGATAGAATACAAATTGCTCAATTACAAACCCGAACCGTGGACAAACCTGAAAGTTGCATTGTTTCTCAAATTTATGTCTTACGATCTCACCGGCAACGATCAGGATTTTGAAATGACCAATGCAAAAAATTATTTCACCAAAAAACAGTTTGAAAAACTGTTTCCTTATGGTCAGGATTCGCTCGACCCGGTGATCCCGAAAAGCGAAGGCATTTGCCAAACCAACATCCAAACCTGCGACCGCCTGCCGATGCCGATTCTATTTATTTTAATTTTTTAAAAGATACGCTGCGCCGAACCGATAGGAAATTATTTCCCAACAAAAACAATGGCAGCAACAACTGGGCGGTCGACTGGCTCCAAAACCGCAAGCGGACGCCCCATTCTTTGCAACGATCCGCACCTGGGCTTAACCTGCCTTCCCTGTGGTTTGAAATACAGTTGAGCACACCTTCGGGCAATGTGTATGGCGCAAGTCTTCCCGGCGCCCCGGCTGTTATCATTGGGTTCAACGATAGCATTGCCTGGGGCGTAACCAATGCTTCGCGCGATGTAAAAGATTATTACGAAATCAAATTCAGGGATTCTACCATGGCAGAATACTGGTACAATGGCAACTGGCAGCCGGTTACCTACCGCAAAGAAGTGATCAGCATAAAAGGAAAGCCAGACCACATTGAAAATATCGCCATTACGGTTTGGGGACCCGTGGTGTACGACAGCCATTACAGCAACAAACTGCACGATAACAAATCCTATGCGCTGCACTGGACAGCACACAACGGCAGCAACGATGCCAAAACATTTCTGCTGCTCGATAAAGCCCAATCGTATGACGATTATGTGGAAGCCATCAGTGTTTACGAAACGCCGGGACAAAATTTTGTGTTTGCTAGCAAGCAGGGTGATATCGCCATCCGACAGCAGGGTGCATTTCCTGCCAAATGGCGCCGGCAGGGCGATTTTGTAATGGAAGGCAGCGACGACCGCTTTAAATGGACGGGCATGATTCCCGACAATGAAAACCTCGTGATGCACAATCCGGCACGTGGCTTTGTGAGCAGTGCCAACCAATATGCTTACGATACGTCGTATCCCGTATTATATCGGCGGTTCGCTTGAAATGTATCGTGGCTTCATGATCAACCGCGAGCTGAAACGGATGAACAACATTACTGCAGACAACATGAAAACGCTGCAAACCAACAACTACAATGTATTTGCAGAAATGGCACGCCCATATTATTGCTGAAATATATCAGTAAAGCCGAAACTGAACGACGATGAAAAAAATTATGTGGATACGCTTGCGCTACTGGAACCTGCGCAATGATGCAGCATGAAGCAGGACCTTCTGTATTTACAGCCTGGTGGGACAGCCTGGAAGTAACCATGTACAAGGATGAATTTTCGAGAAGCCGCCTGCCCATGCCCAACATGAACGAAAGCACCATGCTGGAAGCGCTGCTGAAAGACACAGCATACGAATTTGCCGATAACATCAGCACGCCGGAAAAAGAAACTCTTGCCGATGTGGTGCTCCAGGCATTTGCGCAAAGCAATGCCGTAGTTTGACGAGCAAACAGAAAACACACATTGGACTGGGGCAATTTCAGAAGCGGCGGCTTTTATCACCTTTTAAAAATTCCTGCCTTCAGCCGGACCGATATTTATGCGGGCGGTGGCATTCACATTATCAATGCCTATACGAAAGAAACAGCGCACGGTCCCGGCTGGCGCATGATTGTAGAACTCACAGACACGATCAATGCGTGGGGCGTATTATCCCGGCGGGCAAAGCGGCAATCCCGGCAGCCCTACTCGACAATGCGGTTGAAACATGGGTTGCAGGCAAATATTACAAACTGCAGATGTTGCGGCAAAGACAAATTTGCAGACGCATACAACAAAGGAAAAATTACGTTTCACAACAACTAATCCTTTTCATGAAATTTTTAATCGCCATTTTATTAACTGCTTTGCTTGGCTTTGCCCTACCGCTGTATTTGTGGTGGTGGAGCTTTGCCGTTGCCGCCTTTGTTGTTGCACTCATCATAAAATTAACACCCCGCAAATCCTTCCTGGCAGGCTTTACTGGCATTGCCCTGTTGTGGGGAATCCATGCAGCCATCATCGATGCGGCAAACGATTCGCTGCTGTCGGGCAAAGTGGCATTGTATTGCCTTTCAATGGTTCCGTTACTCGCTCCTGCTGACTACGGCCATCATCGGCGGTCTCATTTCCGGCATGGCAGCGCTCACGGGCAGTTCTACCTGCTGCGAGGAAACGGCGGCTAAGTCCTTTGTATACGAAATTTTCGTTTCTGTGCATTTTAGCGCAGCGCACAACATCCGATTGATCACATGCGGTAATTCTCATGAATGAAAATGCTTTCCGGTGGCTTTGTTTGGTGTGTTTTTCCTGTATTTCCTGTTCTGACGTTTGTCGCAAACCATCAGCGGGCGGATTACCGGTGAATTCCAGCAGTCGCTGCTTTTTCTTCCATCCTCATCAAAGGAACTGGCCGAGGGCGTTTCTGCCAATGCCGACGGATTTATTCCATTGATGTTGCACCCGGGACAATATACGCTCGTGGCGCAGCACATCGGTTATTTTTCCAGCGAAATAACAGTGACTGTCACCAATACGGATGTCACCATCAATTTTAACCTGCCGATTCAGCAATACGATTTGAGGGGCATAACGGTTACGGCCGGAGGCGAAAACCCGGCGTTCGACATCATCCGCAAAGCAGATCGAAAAACGCACCCTGTACATGCAAGAAGTACAGAGGCTGCAATGCGATGTTTATATCAAAGGCAGGCTGCAATTACAAAGCTATCCCGATAATATGCTGGGACAAAAAGTAGAACTGCCGGGACTTGATACGGCACAAAACCAAACGCTGTTTTTGTCGGAAACCGTTGCCCGCTGGTCGGTAGATGACCCCGCAAAAGAAAAAATAGAAGTGTTGTCTACAAGGGTAAGTGGCAACAGCAATGGTTATGGTCTCAGCTATCCGCAGATCATTTCGTTTTACAACAACAACATTAAGATTGGCGAAAACCTGAACCCGCGCGGTTTTGTATCCCCCATCGCCGACAACGCGCTCAATTTTTACGACTATAAACTTGATGGAACATTTTACGACAATGGATTGCTCATCAACCATGTGCGCGTAATTCCGAAACGAAGGTACGAACCTGTATTTGCCGGGTATATCAATATTGTGGAAGGAAGCTGGCGCATTTACAGCGTAGACTTGATCGGTGCGCAAAGATCAGCAGATGCAATATCTTGACCTGCTGCAAATTGAGCAGATGTATGTGCCGGTAGATAGATGTGTGGCTGGTAAAACAACAGGTGATTTACCCTACAGCCAATATCTTTGGCTTTGCAGGCTATGGAAATTTTGTACAGGTGTACAGCAACTTTAACCTGCAGCCACAGTTTCCCAAAAACTTTTTCAACAATGTCATTATCAAATACCCCGACAGTGCTACTAAAAAAACAGATGCTATTGGGACAGTACGCGCCCCGTACCGCTGCAACCATTGGAAATAGCCGATTATCATCGAAAAGACAGCCTTGAAAAATCAGGCAAAGCGCCCGCTATCTTGACTCTGTAGACCGCATCAGCAACAAACCGAAAGCTGGTGCCCTTGCTATCTTTTGGGGCAAACCTTTACCGAATACAAAACGAAAAACAGAATACTTTTTTGATCCTCTGATCAATGTGGTTTCTTACAACACGGTGGAAGGCGCCAACATCATTTTTTCACCCGACATCACAAAGCGATGGGCCAAAGGCAGGCAGTCTTTGTTTGTAAGTCCCTACCCTGCGGTATGGCTTTCACAACCAGCATTTCAACATGCGCACCTTACGGGCATTTATACCTATGGCAAAAAGTATGTAACCTCCCTATATGCTTCGGGCGGCAAACGGGTATTCCAGGTAAACAACGACCAGCCCATCACGGCTTTCAGCAATGCTACGAGCACTTTGTTGTTTAACGAGAATTATATGAAAATTTATGAAGCGCCGTTTGGCAGATTGTCAGTTAACCAAAGGCATTGGCGCGCGGCATTTCACTGAGTGTATCGGCAGAATACCAGGACCGGCATGCCGCTAAACAATACCACCGATTGGGTTTTTTCGAAACCAATGGCAGAAGCTTTGCGTCCCAATTACCCGCAACCAGATTACGGACTACAATTTTGCCCGGCACCAGGCAACCATCGCATCGGTGGGCGTCAATTGGCAACCTGGCGCCCAGTATATCGAATTTCCTGACCGCATTGTGAATATCGGATCTTCTTATCCTACATTTCAACGCGACGTTTACGCAAGGCATCAAAGGCTTGGCAGGCAGCGATATGGACTATAGCAAATGGACAGCAACTTGCAGGGAAATGCTGGATTTGAAACTGGCGGGAAAGCTGAATTACAACATTTCGACGGGTGGGTTTTTAAACAAAAATAAACTATACACGCCCGACTTTCAACACTTTTATGGCAACCGGAACCTCCTGGCAACAGACTACCTGAACAGTTTTCAGCTTGCCGGGTTTTATGAACTCAGCAATACTTCAGGTTTTTATACAGAAGCACATGTGGAATATCATCTGAATGGTTTTCTTACCAATAAAATACCGCTGTTGAAAAGATGGAACTGGTTTTTTGTTGTGGGTAGCAATGCGCTGTTCTGGAAAAACAGGCAATACGCAGAATACTTTCTTTCTGATAGAAAATATTTTCAAAATTTTCCGGTTCGATTTTGTGCAATCCTACAATCCGCAGGGCAACAATACAAGCGGCATCCGGTTTTCAGCACTTGGACTGCTTAGCAATAAAAAAGAAGACTAACCACATTTTTACGAAGGGTTGCCAGGTAATGCCGTAAAGAATGGATAAAGCAAACGCATTCGTTTACTTGAATGTTTACTGTCTTGAAAATGCATTTGCTGCAATTAGCATGTTGCAATTTTTAGCTTTTAGGAACATTGCAGGTCATAAATTTTTATAGCAAAAGAATCTCGATGCTTACCAAAAGAGGCTAATACCATTTTGAATGAAATCAAGTTGAAAATTACAAAATGGCATTTTAGAATCATTATAAGAAAAGTGATTCAGCGAATGCTGGCAATCTTTAGCACTACAATCATTTGCCACAATTTAATGAATAAAAGAAAGGAAGTGAAGGGAAACATTGAGAAGCAATAATACATAAAATCAATCCATCAACATACTATCGGGCGGTTAAGCCAATACCATAGTCCCAGTTTCAATTCTTGCTATTTTCACCGCATGAAAAAGCCCTTTCTGGCCTGGCTGATGGCATTGATTCTCTGCTTTAACTGCCTGCAACGAATATACCAAAAGCCGAAAATGCTTTTGATGCCGGACGCGAATTTATTGACGCCAGTCTGAAAGGAGATTTTGACAAAGCCCGATTTTACATGCTGCACAACGATGCCAACGACCAACAGATCAAAAGCTCATCAGCGATTTACCGGCGCAAAAGCAGTGATGAACAAAGAACAATACCGCCAGGCATCCATCAATATCCTGGAAGAAAGAACAGTCAGCGATTCAGTGCACATCATCAACTATAAAAATTCATTTGACAATATCGCGCGAAAAGTGAAAGTGGTGGATACAAAAGATGGCTGGCTGGTAGACCTTGTCTACACCTTTGACGGAAATTTATAAAAGGAGTCGGTCTTTATAATCGTATCCTTACCTTTGCGCATTGAAAAACAGCATTCTAGATAACTGGCAATATCATATATATCATCTTTAAAAATCAATAAAACGTGATTACTAACGAATGTAGTTCATCCGTGGCATGGTGTTGACTATCGGAGAAAAAGCCCCCGAAATTGTAAATGCTGTCATCGAAATTCCGCACGGCTCCCGCGCCAAATATGAAATTGACAAACCATCCGGTTTGCTGAAGTTGGATCGTGTTATTTATTCTTCGTTTTATTACCCTGCGAATTATGGTTTTATTCCACGCACTTATGGCGACGACAAAGATCCGCTGGATATCTTGGTATTGTCGCTCATCAGCATTCAACCCATGTGTCTGGTAGAAGCCAAAGTGATTGGTGTAATGCAGATGATGGATGGTGGCGAAGCCGATGACAAAATTATTGCCGTAGCTGCCAACGATCCTTCCATCAATTATTATAACAATATCGAAGAACTGCCCAAACACTTTTTTAGTGAAATGCGCCACTTTTTTGAAGAATACAAAACGCTGGAAAACAAAAGCGTGAAAGTAGAAGAATTTGGCGATCAGCAAAAAAGCAATGCAAATTGTCAGCGATGCCATGGCGTTGTATAAAACCACTTTTTTAGATAAAAAATAATCTACACGGCTCTTTCGCAAATTGAGCTATTGCGCACAACGGTAAGCCTGCCGGTTATTTTATAAATAATCTTTTTGCTTACGTGTTTCAGATATATTTTTGTTTAAATCAATTACCAAAATGGAAACAAGAACTTCTAATGCTAAATACTGGATGTGGTTCTTCATATGGCTGACGATCATGATTATCATGATTTTTGACATTGGAGGTTTCACACGTAAATTTTTCTGGCTGGCATTGCCCGGAACCGTTACTTACTTTAGTAAGGCTCTGAATCTGATGTAATCTAACTTCACATTGTTTATAAGTAAAAGGCTTTACCATGCGCCTGCATGGCAAAGCCTTTTGTATGTATGTAAGTGAATGCATTTAAGAACGATGGTATACTAGATTGCAGGTTTTACATTGTATGTTCCAGGTCAAAAGATTGCTTCTCATTTGCAACAACACCTTTATAGTGCTGTTGCGTAGAGCTATTTTTTCCAAATATTTTATCTATAAAAGAACGTTGATTTCAACAAAAAAAGCAGGCATTTGTGCCTGCTTTTTTTGTTTAGTTTAGTGCATTTATATAAGCTTATTCAAAACCTATAATAAACAGGAAATGAACCTGCTATCCTGGCACCGACACCACAGTAGTTGAAGCACCGGTTTGCGGGTGTTCGAGTATCGTTGCCGTTACCGGCACAACGTCTACTTCCTGCGGAGTTTCATGTTCAGCAATATGTTTGTTGAGGAACAGCTTCATCAGCGGGCCTGCTGCTACAATGGTCACCATTGTCATCACTACGAGACCTACGAAGATTTTTTCATCAATAATTTTTGCCTGCAATGCAACCATGCCCAACACAATTTCCTGAGAACCCCGTGCATTCATCCCAAATGCAATTGCCAGTGATTCATTTTTCTTCATTCCACTCATTCTCGCACCCAAACCAGCACCTACAATTTTTGCAATACAAGCAATACCCAGGATAATAGCAACAATTGTGAAATCGAAATTGGTTACAAAATTTACACGCAACCCTACCGATGCAAAAAACAGAGGGGCTATAATAAACACCACAAACTGCTGCAATACATTTTGTGTAGAATCGGTAAAGTGCTTGGAATCTCCCACAGCAATGCCCATGAGAAACGCGCCAAATACGCCGCGGATACCCAGGTATTCCGTGAACACAGCACCAATGAAACAAAGTATACAGCTAATGGTAATGATGCCACCTGCACCCGGAACATATCTTTTGGTAAAGCCAAGCAGTTTGTTTACAATCCAGCGGCCACCCGTCACCATAAACAATGCAAATGCCAGTACTACCAGTACAGAAGCGGTCGAACCATCGCTTTTGGAATTGTCCATCATTTTGATGATGACAGAAAATAACACCCAGCCCAAAAAGTCGTCAACCATGGCAGCTGTAAGTACCAGCCCACCTACTTTGGTTTTGATGATATCAAGATCCAGCAACACTTTCACTATGACAGCCAGCGCAGTGATGGAAAGTGCAGTACCGAAAAACAAGGCAGGTATGAGGCGATCGGTAGACGCAACCGGAAAAATATAATCGTGAAAAAACCAGATAGCTGCAAAACCTAAAGCAAAGGGGAATGCAATTCCCATAATGCTGATAGAAGCTGCCTGTTTTCCTTGGCTGCGAATTTGTTTTAAATCCACTTCATTGCCGGCTACAAACATCAGGAGTATTACGCCAATGTTTGCCAGGCCATCAAAAGCCCCATAAGCACGGGCTTCGCTGATGAAGATATCGTTGAACGCATTGGGAAATACCGAGCCCAACAAAGAAGGACCGATGATGATGCCGGCCATGATTTCGCCAACAACCACAGGCTGTTTAAACTTGCGGCAGAGCTCGCCTAATACACGGGCGAAAACAAGAACCAGACTTACGATCAGAAGAAAATGCAGAACTTCTGCGGAGTTGAGTTTAGAGACCATGAAGCTGAGTTTTTGATGTAATTGAATTGTTTGAGTAAACCAAAAATAAAGGATAATTTCTAATTCCTACTAAATTTATAGAATTAAAATTTTTTAAAGTCGCCGTTCCCGATTTACCACGTACCCTAACGGCTTATATCATCTAATTGTAATACTCAATTAATCTTTTTACTCATTCAAACTTTTCAATTCATATTTTTACAATCATGCCACAGCAAGTATTATTATTTGATGATTTGCAGCCACAGGATAACGGTAAACCAATACCTGCGTCCCGTGAACCACAATCTGAAGATAAGCATACACTGGCGAATGAAGAAATTGAAGTAATCGATTTTTCAACACCGGGTGGCGCCAATAGTGCCGGCGATAAAAGTGCTAAAGACCGCTTTGCAGCGCTGGCAGCGGAACAACAGGATAAGATAGATAACCTGCTGCTCACGCCAGCCACAAGAGAGGCCGCAAGTCATTTAAAGACATGGACGAAGAGGCTATTCTCGTTGATATTCCAGCGGATGAGATATTGTTTCAAAAACAATATTATCCAACACGTGTGGTGGCAGGCTGGCTAGGCATCACAAATTCGCAGCTCCGGGTGTGGGAAACGGAATTTGACATTTTACAGCCCAAAAAAAACAATAAAGGCGACAGGTGGTTCCGGCCCGAAGATGTGAAAAACCTGCAATTGATTTACCACCTTATCCGTCGCAGGAAATTTACGGTGCAGGGTGCTAAACAATACATTTCCGAAAACCGACAAAGCCTTCAAACGAAATTGCAACTGGTAGACTCGCTGAACAAAATCAAACAATTTTTATTAGAACTGAAAGCAATCGCAGGATGAAAGTATGGATAACAGGTGCCGTGTTGCTGTTGATTGTCAACCGCCGGCAGAGCACAGCACAAGGGAATAGATTCGGCACACCACGCATATATTACAACACAGCAGGGTTCTGAAAAAACATTGAAAGGTCTTCTCACACGCGCCGATATAGAAAGCGATAGTACATTCTCATGGTTTGGCGCCAACTATGCACTCGGCCGGGTAGATGCTGCGGCTGTTTCTGCATTTAAAAAGAATGGTTCAGATATCCAGATGGTCATTTTTGGCGGAACATGGTGTGAAGACACGCAAAACCTGTTGCCACAATTTTACCGGCTTGCCGATAGTTCCTCTTTTCCTGCATCCCACATAACGCTGATTGGTGTGGACCGCGACAAAAAAACGCTCGACCATCTGAGCGAAGCGTTCAACATTATCAATGTGCCCACGTTT
The DNA here is from genome assembly GCA_963760045.1 of uncultured Chitinophagaceae bacterium. GTDB lineage: Bacteria > Bacteroidota > Bacteroidia > Chitinophagales > Chitinophagaceae > Ilyomonas. The sequence continues at coordinate 143,035 of CAVXBN010000024.1, read as the reverse complement.
ATTGTGATGAAAGAGGGAAAAGAAGTGGCGCGTATAGTGGAGTATGGCAAATACGGGCAAATAGACAAGGAACTGGGTGAAATAGTAAACGGGCTGTAGACCGTGAATCGTTTTTATCAATTTATGGAATTTATCAATCAACAATAACGAATATGCCTTACACAGCTAGTCCGGATCGTTACGATCAAATGAAATACCGCCGCTGCGGAAAAAGCGGTTTACAGCTCCCGGAAATATCACTGGGACTCTGGCACAACTTCGGTGGTGTGGATGTTTATGAAAACTACAGAGCCATCCTGCATGCAGCTTTTGATGCCGGTATCACCCATTTCGATTTAGCCAACAACTACGGACCTCCTCCGGGCTCTGCAGAGTCTAATTTCGGGCAAATATTTAAACAGGATTTTCTACCTTACCGCGATGAGCTCATCATCAGCACAAAAGCGGGTTATCTTATGTGGCCGGGTCCATATGGCGAATGGGGTTCCAAAAAATACCTCGTTGCTTCGCTCGACCAAAGCCTGAAACGGATGGGTCTCGATTATGTAGATATTTTTTACAGTCACCGTTTTGATCCCAACACGCCGCTGGAAGAAACCATGATGGCGCTCGACCTCATTGTACGTCAGGGAAAAGCTTTGTATGTTGGTATATCCAGCTATACGGCCGAGCAGTCTGCCGAAGCCTTTGCGATCCTGAAACAACTGGGCACGCCATGCCTCATTCACCAGCCACGCTACAGCATGTTCGACCGTTGGGTAGAAGATGGATTGATGGATGTACTCGAGGAAAACGGTGTAGGTTGTATTCCTTTTTCGCCGCTCGCACAGGGATTGCTCACCACCAAATATCTGAAAGGCATTCCTGAAGATTCACGTGCCCACAAAAGCTCCGGTTTCCTGCAGGAAGGCCAGGTGACAGAAGCTGCCGTTGCCAAAGCACAACAGCTAAATTAGATGGCAGAAGAGCGTGGACAAACACTGGCGCAAATGGCACTTGCCTGGATATTGAAAGATCCGCGTGTTACGTCCGTATTGATTGGTGTAAGTAAAATGCAGCAGTTGCAGGATTGCCTGCGTGCTATCGACAATACCACTTTCAGCGCCGAAGAGCTCGACAAGATTGAAGGAATTCTGAAATAGTAAGTTTCAAAACAAAAACCGTTAACTGCCCATTACAAACAAATGGCGGTTAACGGTTTTTTTGCGGCTATGCGAAAGTCAGGAATTGTTCGTTTTATGATGGAACAACTATTACTCCTTGTTGATTTATTTTGGTAACATATGTATGATAGTCGATGTTCAGGCTGCCAAATACCGTTTCATGATTGTCTCCACCTCCAGTGCCGTATTTTCTTCCTTGCTCAGCATAAAAACCGAAGGTCCGCTGCCCGATATGCCGCCACCCAATGCACCTGCTGCTTTGCATTTTTTTTTCATTTCGTCAAAACCCGGAATGAGCATGCTGCGCACCGGTTCAATGATAAAATCTTCCAGCGAGCGCCCGATCAATTCATAATCATTTTTAAAAAACCAGCCACCAGTCCACCTACATTGCCCCATTGTTTAATGGCATTTTTAAGCAATACATTTTGTTTTAAAATAGCACGGGCATCGGCTGTTCTTACTTCTATCTGCGGATGCACAACGGTTACATATAAGTTGCAGGCGCCGAAAGGGGAATAATATCCAACGGAAAAATAGAACGGATAAGCGTAACACCGCCATAAATGCAGGGCGCAATATTATCGGCATGCTTTACACCGCTTGCCACTTTTTCGCCAAACATGGCAAACTGTATCAGCTGTTCTTTGCTAAAACGGTTGTCGAGTAAATGATTGGCTGCCACTACCGCGCCGGCTGCACTTGCTGCACTGCTGCCTACGCCGCTTCCCGGTTTTATGCGCTTATGGATCAGCACTTCAAAACCAATATTTTCATCCAGTTCGTTCAGCATTTCTATGAGGGGCGCACCGGCTGTATTTTGCGCCGGATCTTCGGGCAAAGGATAACCATCGGCACTGCGCACAATAATTTTTCGTTCATCCAGCAGCGTTACATCCATTACATCGTATGGTTCGTGCAGGCATAAGCCCAACACATCAAAGCCGCAAACCAGGTTGGCAACGGTTGCCGGACTATGGACTATCAACTTTTTTCATTTAGTTTACTTGTCAGATTTTGGTTTATCGGGCAACACGAATAATGTCTGCAAAAACGCCGCTTGCTGTTACATCGGCACCGGCACCGGCGCCTTTTACTACCAATGGCTGTTCGGGATATCGCTGTGTATAAAACAATACAATATTATCCTTTCCATACAAATGATAAAAATCGGAATCGGCAGGAATGTGCTGCAACCCAACTGAGGCTTTTCCATTTTCGTATTGCGCCACAAATTTCAGTTTGCAGTTTTTGCTTTTAGCTTCTTCGTACAAGGCTTTAAAATGGGGTTCCTGCTTTTCCATTTCCTGCATAAAAATCTTCTACGCTGCCTTCAAAGCAAGAGGCTGGCAAAAAGCCATTGTTGGTAATGTCTTCCATCTCCATTGGCTCGCCCGCTTCACGCGCAAGTATCAGGATCTTGCGCATCACATCTGTTCCGCCAAGGTCAAGCCGCGGATCTGGTTCTGTATAACCTTCTGCCTGCGCCTGCTTCACAATTTGTGCAAATGGCGTGGTGCCATCGTAATGATTGAATACAAAATTGAATGTGCCGCTGAGTACAGCCTGTATTTTATGTACAATATCGCCGCTTTTTCTCAGGTCGTTCAGCGTGCCAATAACCGGCAAACCTGCGCCCACATTGGTTTCAAACAGGTATAATGTATTGAATTCCTTGGCCGTATATTTCAGTTTTTGGTAGTTGCTGTAGCGCGATGAAGCTGCTACTTTGTTGCATGCAACAACCGAAATACTTTTTTCCAGCAATTGCACATATGTATCGGCAACTGCGTCATTTGCAGTAACATCTACAAACACAGAATTGCGGAAATTTTTCTTGAATTACAGTGTCTACAGATATTGCTCAAGGTTCATCTGCTCTGCATGTCTGCAGATCTGTCCTGCCAGTTATCGAGATTGATGGCATTTCCATTATCGCCAAACAACATTTTGCGGCTGTTGGCAATGCCGGCTATACGCACCTGTATATTGAAATGTTCCAGCAAAAACTGCTGTTGCTGCTGCAATTGCGCTATCAGTTTGCTGCCCACATTGCCGATGCCCACGATAAACACATTTAGCTGCTTGTAAGTAGTGGATTCAAAAAACGCTTCGTGCAATACATTCACTGCTTTTTTTACATCGTGCAGTTGAAATCACCGCAGAAATATTGCGCTCCGATGAGCCTTGCGCAATGGCCCGCACGTTGATGCCATTTCTGCCCAAGGCGCCAAACATGCCACCGCTGATACCGGGATGGCTTTTCATTTTATCGCCCACCACAGCAATGACGGACAAGTTCCGTTTCTACTTTCAACGCTTCTACTCTGCCGTTGGCTATTTCTGTTTCAAAAGCCCGATCCACAGCTTCTTTTGCTTTTTGCGCATCGGCAATATTTACCGCTACGCAAATGGAATGTTCAGATGAACTTTGCGTAATGAGAATCACATTTACTTTTTCGCTTGCCAGTGCTTCGAACAACCGTTTGGAAAAGCCGGGAATGCCAATCATGCCACTGCCTTCAAGACTAAGCAATGCAATGCTGTTGATGCTGGAAATACCGGTGATGATTTCGCTGTTCGGTATCAGACGCATTTTCAATGACAGTTCCGGCTTCCTCGGGCTGCAAATGTATTTTTTACCCAGGTCGGGATATTTTTTTGCATTACCGGCTGAATGGTTGGCGGATAAATGACTTTTGCGCCAAAATGCGAAAGTTCCATGGCAGCCTGGTAACTGGTGCTGTCGATGGTTTTGGCATTGGGAACCCAGCGCGGATCGGCAGTCATCATGCCCGTTACATCGGTCCATATTTCAAGCGAAGACGCATTGATGGCAGCGGCAAAAATAGCTGCGGTATAATCGGAACCGCCCCTGCCAAGTGTAGTGGTATAACATTGTGCATTCGCTGGCAATAAAGCCCGGCGCAATAAACAACGTTTTCCCGACTGGTTGAATGGCATCGGCAATGCAGCTGGTTGGTTTCTGGGAAATTGACAGCGGCAAATCCAAACTGGCTGTTGGTTTTGATCACTTCTCTCGAATCGATCCACTCATGCGTCAGATCGAGCGACAGCATATAAGCAGAAATAATTTTGGAAGACAAGCAGTTCCCAAAACTGATGATGCGGTCTTTTGTGCGGAGCGACAATTCCTGCAGGCGCAATACGCCTTCGCAAATATCTTCCAGTTCATTAAAATGTTGCTTTACCATGCTGAGACAACTGCTTTGCGTGGTGACGGGCAACAATTCGCGCGTGGTCATCAAGATGCTTGTTTTCAAGTTCTTTTAATATCTGCGAGATAACTGTTCATCGTTTTCTTCGGCAAGCGTTCCGGTTTTGATCAGCAATCGGTAACGCCGCTGAGTGCAGATACCACCACAATTTGCGGTTCGCCGCTTTTCTTTACAATGTTGTACCGCCTTTTGTATATTGGTTGCATTGGCAACGGATGTACCGCCAAACTTGACAACTTTCATAAGTTGAGGAAAGATTTTGTTCAAATGTATTTTAAAATATGGGCTTCTTGAGATTTTGTAAAAAAGGCTACGCTTCGGTAACAATAGTCTGACTGTTGGAAAAACAGCGAACAGCCCGGTGGTAATATGACGATGTGCAACCCGTTAAAGGGTTGTAATAATCGTAATGGCAGCTACCACGCGGAAGGCTTGTATTTGTATAGGTGCAGTATGTATTACTGGTTCCATCATAAGGAGATGAAAGCGAAGATAACCGCACCCAACAGCAGAACAAGCGTTAGTTAAAAATCTTACCTGAAATATACACAGCCCGACTTGTTTTCATCTACCGAATAAATGCCAGCCTTTGCCTTTGTTCCTGTCACGAATGAAGGGAACAAACGTCAACACGTTTCGTTGGGAAGTAAAATTGATTTATTCGCACAGGCAGAAATACTGGCAAATTTGAAAAGGAGTTTCATCGCTCCTATTGGTAAAACGATACAACACGCAGAGAAAGCGAACGTAAGGGAACTGACAAACGTGTCAATTGCAACACACATTGTATTCGGTTCACAACAGATTTCAACCATATCATTATGAAATATTTTCTTTTAATTCTTTCACTCCTTTTTTGCCTGCGACTGCAGGCGCAAACCACACTGCACGGAAAGGTAGCTGACAGCCTGGATCAACCGTTACCCGCCGCTGTAGTGAAACTTAGCAAAACAACTGGAAGCATCGTAACGAAGGAAACGGTGACAGATAGTCTTGGCAATTTTACACTCATCAATGTGGACAGTGGACAGTACATACTCATTACTTCTTTTATAGGCTTCGGCACATCTTCGCAATCCGTAGAAGTGAGTGGAGCAGGCAACCGTACATTGCCTGATATCATCCTTTCCAAATCTACAGGCAACCTCGCCGGTGTAACGGTAACAGCAACAGTGCCACCGGTAACGCAAAAAGGCGATACCGTTCAGTACAATGCAGGACAATACAAAGTGAACCCGGATGCAAGCAGCGAAGACCTGATAAAGAAAATGCCGGGCGTAACTGTCGGTGCAGATGGTATGGTAACGGCACATGGTGAGCAGGTGAGAAAAGTGCTGGTAGATGGAAGGGAATATTTTGGAGACGATGCAACGGCTACACTTCGTAACCTGCCGGCAGATATCATAGATAAAATACAGGTGTTTGACAAACTGAGTGATGCCGCTCAATTGACAGGGTTTGATGATGGCAACTCGCAACGAACTATGAATATCGTTACCAAAGCCGGACTGAATGCGAGCCAGTTTGGAAAAGTATATGCCGGTTATGGCACCAACGACAGGTATATAGCAGGAGGCAGCGTAAATTTTTTTAACGGAAACAGGCGCATTGCGCTCATTGGTCTCACTAACAATACCAACCAGCAAAACTTTTCGCAGCAGGATATTTTGGGAGTAATGAGCAGTGGCAACACCGGACGTGGTGGCGGACGCGGTGGCAGTGGCGCTTCGCAAAACAACTTCCTGACGGGAAATGCGAACGGTATCAATTCCACCCATTCATTTGGCATTAATTACAGTGATACCTGGGCAAAAAACCTGAATGTAACCGGAAGTTATTTTTTTAATAACAGCAAAAACACAACGGGAAAATATACCAACCGCGAATACATAAGCAGCGGCGACAGCAGTATCTTTTATACAGAATCTCAAAACAGCACCAACAATAATTTCAACCATCGCATAAACCTGCGGATGGAATATAAAATAGACAGTGCAAACCAGATTACTTTTACACCTGCTCTCAGCTTTCAAAACAACAAGTCCAACAGCTTTTTGCAGTGCACCAATACATTGGAATCGGGCAAAACACTGAGTGATATTTTTAACACAACCGACAAACAATCGTCAGGTTATAATTTCTCCGCCAACCTAGTATACAGGCATTCTTTTTCAAAAACGCGGCAGAAGTCTATTTCGTTTGGCATTACACCTTCACTATCCGACAATACCGGCGAAACCTACCAGGATATTTTTGATAACCAAACAAGCCTTGATTCGCTTCGTACCGCGACAATAATTCGCATACAAAATCCGTATCGGGCAATGTTGCTTACACAGAACCTGTAGGCAAAAAAGCAAGGGTTCAACTCACCTATTCGCCATCGTTTCAAAACAGTACTTCACGGCAAATGAGATATTACTATAACACGACAGCCGAAAAATACAATGAACTCGATACCAGCCTGAGCAATCTGTTTAACAACGATATTGTAAAACAAAACGCAGGCACAATTACCGCATCGGAGACCGCAACAACAACTTTATGGTAGGTCTCAGCTATCAGTATACAGGAATGAACAGCGAACAAACTTACCCGATAGAACTTACGCATTCATAAGATCGTTCAACAATGTGTTGCCGAACCTGATGTTTAATAAAAAATTTTCACCCAAAATCAGCATGCGGCTGTTTTACCGTGCGTCTACACAAACGCCATCAGTTACGCAACTACAAAACGTATACAACGATAACAATCCTTTGTTTGTCACCACCGGCAATCCCGATCTGAAACAATCCTACAACAATATCTTGTCGGCACGGCTTACCTATACCAACACGGCAAAACAAACATCTTTTTTCCTGAATGCTTTTGCGCAGCAAAACAATAATTATATTACCAATGCCTTGTACACGGCGACACGCGATTCTGCATTAACAAACACACTCATACTGAAACAGGGCGCGCAACTGAGCAAACCCGTGAACCTGGACGGATACAAGAGCTACCGCACCTTTGCCACATTTAGCTTTCCGCTAAAAGCCCTTAAAACAAATGTCAATTTGAATGCCGGGATCAATTATACAAAGCAGCCGGGCTTTATCAACAACCAAAACAACCTATCCAGGAATATGCAATACAAAGCGGGATTGTATTAGCCAGTAATATCAGTGAATACATCGATTTTAACATTAGCTATAACCCATCATATAACGTGGTAAAAAACACTCTGCAACCTAACCTGAACAACAATTATTACTCAGGATCGGCATCGGCAAGCATCAATTTGCTTAGCAAAAACGGATGGGTGTTGCATACCGATCTCAACAATCAAAATTATTCAGGATTGTCGGGCGGTTTCAACCACAATTTTACCTTGTGGAATGCAAGCGCAGGAAAGAAGTTTCTTGAAGAACCAGCGCGGCGATTTGCGGCTGAGTGTGTTTGATATTCTGAAACAAAACCAAAGCATTCAGCGCAATGTAACGGAGTCATATATTGAAGATGTGCAAACCAATGTTTTGCAGCGTTATTTCATGCTGACCTTTACGTATAAAATCAACCATGTGCGTAAAGGCAATACCAAAGAACTCAACCTGGATGAAGGTCAAAGAAAAGGCAATGATATGCAGCAACAGCGCAATGGCGAAGGAGTTGCGAGCTTTTAGCGAAGCATCATCCGGCTGTACAATACATAAAAAAAGAGAAGTTCCGGAGCTTCTCTTTTTCGCATAGATAATGTATTAAACAATGTAAGCAAACAGCTTGTCGTTTTTGTTTAATTCGGTAAAATCAACATGGTACTGATGCATTTTTTCAACGAGTTGCGCATAGTCGTTACGATGCTGCAACTCAATGCCAACAAGGGCAGGACCGGTTTCCTTATTTGTTTTTTGCATGTACTCAAACCGGGTAATATCGTCTGTGGGACCTAACACAAAATTGAGAAATTCGCGAAGTGCGCCGGGGCGTTGTGCAAAGCGGATAAGGAAATAATGTTTCAACCCTTCATACTGAAGCGAGCGTTCTTTTATTTCGGGCATGCGGTCGATGTCGTTGTTGCTGCCACTCACCACGCACACCACATTTTTACCTGCTATTTCAGCTGCCACATTATCAAGCGCGGTGATCGTCATAGCGCCGGCAGGCTCCACCACCATCGCTTCTTCGTTGTACAGTTTTAGTATCACAGAGCAAATTTTTCCTTCGGGAACTGTTTGCACATCGTGCAATACTTCTTTACAGATGAATAGGTAAGATCGCCCACACGCTTCACAGCTGCGCCATCTACAAAGCGGTCAATAGACGGAAGTGTGACCGGGTGCCCGGCTTTGAATGCAGCAAGCATACTCGGCGCGCCTTCCGGTTCTACGCCTATCACTTTTGTTTGCGGGGAAAACATTTGGAAATACGTGCCTACGCCAGATGCAAGACCGCCTCCGCCAATGGGAACAAACAGGTAATCGATCTGTGCTTGGTCCTGCAAAATTTCTAACCCTACCGTGCCTTGTCCTTCTATAATTCTGCAGTCTTCAAAAGGCGGAATAAACGTCATGTTGTGCTCTTTTGTATACTCCATAGCAGCCACGGCACAATCATCGAATGTATCGCCAACGAGCCTTACTTCGATAAAGTGTTCACCAAACATTTTGGTTTGTGTTACCTTTTGTTTCGGTGTAATGCCAGGCATGAATACAACACCTTTAATTCCCAGTTTTTTACAACTATACGCAAAGCCCTGCGCATGATTGCCGGCACTTGCACAAACCACACCTTTTTCCAGTTGCTCCTGCGGCAGACCGCTGATCATGTTATAGGCGCCACGGATTTTATAGCTGCGCACAATCTGCAAATCTTCGCGTTTCAGGTAAATGTTCGCCTTGTACCTGCGCGACAAATTGTGGCTTAGTATCAGCGGCGTTCTCACCACAATGCCTTTGAGGCGATCGGCGGCGGCTGAAAAATCGAGTGTTTGCTGTTTTTGTAAAGTAGTCATTACTGAAAAATGATGGCGGTAATTGTCTTTATAAAATTTCGGTTTTCTTATGTTCGATACATACAAAAAGCCGGGAGATGGTAGTCTGTGAAAAGGTACAAATATCCTCTAATTCTTTGCGATAATACAACCTGTTCTGCAAATCCGTAGGGCAAAAAGTACAATTGTAGAATGCTTAACACGAAAGTTTCTCAGCTGCAAGCAATGCATTTTTACACTTCCCCATTCCATGTTTTTCGATAGCTGCCGTATACAGAATGATATGCCTGTATAATGGCCGGAACCGGTGAAGAATGCAGATTAGCTATTCATTTTGGATTGAACGCTGCAAACATGTTCAACAGTTTATGTTTACCCTTTTCCTGTTAATCATCATGGTTACCATTGGCAGTAGATTAATCGTTTGCTTTCTGTCCAATGCTGATGACGCCGATATGCGGATACGCATACATCCAATCAAAACTGTTCTTCTTCAGCTGTTGAAATATATAACGGAAACTATTGACAGCGTCGGCATCCTGCAACATAATGTCCCATATAAGACGATATATAAACGAAGAGCAGTTCTTTGTTTTGCGCCTCTATGAAACCGGCAAGTAATCGCCTGTATCACGCCAGCTTCCTATAGAAAACTTTTTGTTTTCAAATATTCGATAGACTGTATGATTGTTGCTCAATACTTCCCACCAGCTATCGCCAAAGTACCGGGACAAGAAATGCAATTCCGTTTCGTTTTCTTCAGATAGCCTGTGCTCTTTTTCATAAACGTTTCATATGCAGCATTATCGCCATATTCTCCAGAAAAAACAATACGTTTCAGCGCTTCCTGATGCCAGATACCTCCAAACATTTTTTGAAAGAAAAACTGGCATTCATCAGCAGTAAGATGTTGATTGAAACTCATGAACTATATAGAATCTTTCTAATTGATAGTGTTTTACCCTTTGGTCAACCGGCTGTGAGGCTCAGGATAAACAAAGGCTGCCCTGAATGCGTGCAGCCTTTGTTCATTGCTCTATCTGAATGAGAGATTATGGCTGATTTTCCGGACGAAGGCTTCTTACTGTTTTACCAGCCTGCCACATTTCGCTTTCACGCAGTTCACGCAGTTCTTCATTTAGTTTTTCGCGATAGTCTGCCTGGCTGTTCTGAATCAATAGAACGCTGAGATTCTTTGCCAGTGGCAACGCTCTCGTACAAGTTCATTGAAAACGGGCTGTGTAGCTTCTTTAAATTTTTTCCACCAGTCGAGCGCACCGCGCTGTGCGGTTGTGCTGCAGTTGGCATACATCCAGTCCATTCCGTTTTCGGCTACCAGTGGCATCAGGCTTTGCGTAAGCTCTTCCACCGTTTCGTTAAAGCTTCAGATGGCGTATGACCTTTGCTGCGGAGTACTTCATATTGCGCAGCAAAAATTCCTTGGATTGCGCCCATCAAAGTGCCACGCTCGCCGGTAAGATCGCTGAATACTTCTTTTCTAAAATCGGTTTCAAACAGGTAACCGCTACCTACTGCAATGCCAAGTGCAATTACGCGGTCTTTGGCTTTGCCGGTAGCATCCTGGAAGATGGCATAGCTGCTGTTGAGACCTCTGCCCTGCAAAAACATCCGGCGCAATGAAGTGCCGGAACCTTTGGGAGCCACGAGAAATACATCTACATCTTTAGGTGGAATAATGCCGGTTTGCTCATTGAACGTAATGCCAAAGCCATGAGAGAAATAAAGCGCTTTGCCGGGAGTCAGATGTTTTTGTACGGTTGGCCACAATTCTATCTGGGCAGCATCGCTAAGCAGGTAGCAAATAATGGTACCACGCTCCAATGCTTCTTCTATTTCGAACAAGGTTTCGCCGGGAACAAAGCCATCGCTGATTGCTTTATCCCAGGTTTTGCTGTTTTTCCGCTGCCCTACAATTACGTTAATGCCATTGTCGCGCTGGTTGAGTGCCTGTCCGGGACCCTGCACGCCATAGCCGATGACTGCAACAGTTTCTCCCTTTAAGATTTCCTGTGCTTTGCTAAGCGGAAATTCTTCGCGTGTAACTACGTTTTCTTCTACGCCGCCGAAGTTTAATTTTGCCATGTTTGTATTTATAAATTAAAAATTAAAAACTAATTATTGTGTTGATTGTTGTGTCATTAATTGTTTCATTGAATGAAATCCGGTTATGCAAAGGATCGGTTACTTTCATGGAAGTACATATGATAAAATGTGACATCGAGATCCGGTTTCGTTAACCAATATTTTTTTGCTGCTGATCTGTCATAATTCAAGCTGTCTCCGTTTATCACTATATAAATACTTTCTGCATCGTTTTTCATCACCACGATGTTTCTTATATGCAGCGGCAAACCACCTTTTTCAAATTCAATCTATAGGGCATGCCTTCTTCAAATGGCTTCCCAGATATCGCAAAGCCATGCCAGTCGAGTATGAAATTCAATCGCTTTTTGTAATCGAATATTCGGAGTATGGGTATCGCTTTGACGATCGTGCATGCTACAGTGTTGTGCAACCATGAACTTTACATGGTAAACACATTTCCTCTCTGGTTGAGGTAGGTGTTTTCGGCAACTTCTTCGCCTGGCTCACGCTGTTCAAACTCTTTCAGTTTTTTGTGAAAACCGCTGCTCTCTTTAATGATGGCCACGCGAGCGCTGCGCACAAATTCTATCAAACCATAAGGCTCGAGTGCTTTTATCAATCCCTCGGTTTCTTCACGGTGACCGGATGTTTCAAACACCGTATAATCTTTACGGATCACGACAGCACGCGCGCCATATTTTCGAAGTAATCTTTCTACCAATGCTTTTTCGGCAATCAGATCGGTAGGCACTTTATACAATGCCAGTTCCTGCCAGATCACTTCATCGGGTGTATTGTAATAGGCTTTCAGTACTTCCACCTGTTTTTCTATCTGGCGGCACAGCTTCTGCACTACTTCTTCCGTTTCGGTAATCACAATGCAAAAACGGTGAACGCTTTCTACTTCTGAAGGCGAAGTGTTGAGGCTGTCAATATTAATTTTTCTTCTTGAAAAAATAATGGCAATCCGGTTCAGCAAACCAATCTGGTTTTCTGTATAGATCGTGATGGTATATTCCTGTTTCATCGTTATGAATAAAAAGTGAGAATTAAACAGCAAACAATTGTTACTTCTTCGTGTTTGATGTTAGCAGTTACAATTTCAAAATTTCGTTGGCTTCCTTTATATACCCGATCAAGGATAATATAGTGAACCAGCTTTATGTCCTTCAACAAACAAAGCCCTTATTTGGTTTTACGTGCTGATTGTGATGCTATCGTATAGTATGTTATAAAGTCTTTTTTAAGATGCGACAACCATTGCTACTTCCAGTTTTGCACCTATTGATGTTGTACTAAGGAGGAACTGATTGAAACCTGAAAAGTATATTTTCTCGAAAACTTACTGATGTCCGCAACATCACAATATCTTTTGCAAAAGTGAATGCCCGATGTATTATGTTGTAAGTATTTCTATTGCCTTCTGCGAAAAATATGCCTGTTGATCTTCAATCTTAAATTTCAGTCTTTACTTCAGCCTGATCTCGCTTACGCTGCAACCCTGCGGCACCATCGGGAATACGTTGTTTTCTTTACCCACCATCACTTCCAACAAGATAAGGTCCATCGTGGTTCAGCATCGTCGCAAGTGCTTCTTTCAATTCTTCGCGCTTGTCAATGCTTTTGCCTTCAATGCCATAACCTTTTGCAACCATCACATAATCGGGACTCGCAATATCCACAAATGAATAGCGCTTGTCGTGAAACAGTTGCTGCCATTGGCGCACCATTCCTAAAAACTGGTTGTTGAGGATCAGGATTTTTACATTCACTTCGCTTTGCATAATGGTACCCAATTCCTGGATGGTCATCTGGATACCACCATCGCCGGTAATGGCAACTACCGTTCTGTCGGGCGCGCCAAACTTTGCGCCGATAGCTGCCGGCAAGGCAAAGCCCATCGTACCCAAACCGCCGGATGTAATATTGCTGCGGGTTTGGTTGAATTTTGCATAGCGGCAGGCCACCATCTGGTGCTGACCCACATCGGTTACAATGATAGCATCGCCACCTGGTAAGTTCATTCAATTACCTTGATCACTTCGCCCATCGTCAGTATATCTCGGTGGATGGATTTTGCTCATCAAAGATGACAGCTTCTATTTCTTTTTGCTCCAGTTCTTTAAATTGTCTGCAGCCATTCTGTGTGTTCTTTTGCTCAACCAGTTCGGTTAGCAAAGGCAATGTTTCTTTGCAATCGCCCCAAACCGGAACAGTTGCTTTTACATTTTTATCTATCTCGGCCGGATCAATATCCAGGTGAATGATCTTGCGCCTGTTTTGCATATTTATCCAGCCTGCCGGTTACGCGGTCGTCGAAGCGCATACCGATGGCAATGAGTACATCGCATTCATTGGTCAATACATTGGGACCATAATTGCCATGCATACCCAGCATTCCCACATTCAGCGGATGATCGGTAGGAATGGCACTTTCGCCAAGGATTGTCCATGCAGCAGGAATGCCTGTTTTTTCAATAAATGCTGCAAATTCTTTTTCGGCACTGCCCAGAATTACGCCCTGTCCCCAAATCACAAATGGCTTTTTTGCCGCTTGATCAGGTTCGCAGCCTCTTCAATATATTCTTTGCGTACAATGGGTTTGGGGCGATAGCTGCGGATATGATTCATTTTGTGTATACCCGTTGATAATCAAATTTTTGCAGCTGTGCATTTTTTGTAATATCAATTAACACCGGACCCGGTCTGCCTGTTTTGGCAATGTGAAATGCCTTTGCCATCACTGCAGGAATTTCAGTGGCATCGGTTACCTGGTAATTCCATTTGGTAACCGGCGTGGTAATGTTGATCACATCTGTTTCCTGGAAAGCATCGGTGCCCAGCAGGTGTGCAAATACCTGCCCGGTAACGCATACAAGGGAGTGCTGTCTATCTGCGCATCTGCCAGACCGGTAACGAGGTTGGTTGCGCCGGGACCGCTGGTGGCAAACACCACACCCACTTTGCCGGATGCGCGGGCATATCCCTGTGCCGCATGAATGCCGCCCTGCTCGTGGCGAACCAGTATGTGCTTTCAGCTTGTCATTGTAATCGTACAACGCATCGTAGATAGGCATGATGGCACCGCCGGGATAACCAAAAATGGTTTCCACACCTTCGGCAATAAATGCTTCCAGTACTGCCTGCGAACCAGTTAAGGTCGTAGTACTGCGAATCGGGTATGCTTTGCACTTGTTCTGTTACTTCTTTTTGTATTGTAAGAGTTTCCATAAACTCAGTATTTATATGTTAAATAGGTATTATTATGATTGAAACCAATGTTGCTACCTGCAAGGTTTCTTTTTGTATATGTTAACAATTGACTATTGAGATAAGTACATTCTCTTAATCTTCATCGGTTACACAACCTTCCGCTGCAGTCTTCACACATTTTGCATATTTATACAAAATGCCTTTTGTTGCTTTTAATGCTGGCTGTTTCCATGCTGCTTTGCGCTTTGCAATTTCTTCTTCACTTACCTTTAACGTTAAGTGTATTGTTTACCGCATCAATTTCAATGATATCATTATCTTCTACCAATCCGATCAATCCGCCGTCAAAGCTTCCGGTGTGATATGACCCACTACAAAACCATGCGTGCCGCCGCTAAACCTGCCATCGGTTATCAAGGCTACTGATTTGCCTAAACCTGCACCAATAATGGCGCCAGTTGGCTTCAGCATTTCGGGCATACCGGGTGCCCCTTTCGGACCAATGTTGCGGATGACCACCACATCGCCGGCGTGTACTTTTCCACTTTGCAATGCCTTCTATCAGGTGATGTTCGCCATCAAATACGCGGGCAGTGCCTTCAAAGCGTTCACCTTCCTTGCCACTGATTTTGGCTACGCTTCCACCTTCGGCGAGGTTGCCATATAAGATTTGTAAATGCCCGGTTGCTTTAATGGATTTTCCAGCGGATAAATAATATCCTGTTTTTCAAAATCCAGATCGGGTGCATCAGCCAAGATTTTCAGCCACGGTTTTGCCGGTTACGGTTAAGCAATCGCCATGCAGCAAGCCTTTGCTCAACAAATATTTCATTACGGCAGGTACACCACCATGTTGTGCAGATCTTCCATCATGTATTTGCCGCTTGGTTTAAAATCTGCCAGTACCGGAACCCGGTCGCTGATTGCCTGGAAATCATCCTGTGTAAGCGGCACATCCACACTTTTTGCCATGGCTATCAGGTGCAATACCGCATTGGTACTTCCGCCTAGTACCATTACTACGGTAATGGCATTTTCAAATGCCTTGCGGGTCATGATATCTTTTGGCTTGATATCTTTTTCCAGTAATATTTTAATGGCTTTGCCTACTGCTTCACATTCTTTTTGTTTTTCTTCGCTTAAGTGCCGGGTTTGACGAAGAATTTGGCAAACTCATTCCCAATGCTTCAATAGCACTTGCCATTGTATTTGCTGTGTACATGCCGCCACAGGCGCCTGCACCGGGGCATGCATGACGAACGATGCCTTTAAAATCGGCTTCATCAAGATTGCCGGCAATTTTTTGTCCCAAGGCTTCAAAAGCAGAAACAATGTTCAAGTTATCCTGTCCTTTATAATGTCCCGGGGCAATGGTGCCGCCATATAACATAATGGAAGGACGGTTTAGCCTGCCCATTGCCATGAGCGAACCGGGCATATTTTTATCGCATCCGGGAATGGTGATCAATCCATCGTAATATTGTGCGCCGGCATTGGTTTCAATGCTATCGGCAATCACATCGCGGCTCACCAGGCTGTAGCGCATACCATCGGTGCCCATGCTTATGCCATCGCTTACGCCAATGGTATAAAAGCGCAAGTCCCAGCAAACCTTCTGCTTTATTTACACTTTTGCGCACAGTCGTAGCAAGGTCGTTCAAGTGCATATTGCAGGGATTGCCATCCCAGCCCATGCTGGCAATGCCTACCTGCGCTTTTTTAAAATCTTCTTCTGTAAAACCAATGGCATAATACATTGCCTGCGCAGCAGGCTGTGTTACATCCTGCGTTAATATTCTGGAATATTTGTTTAATGCATTGCCGATTGGCAATTGCAGCCTGTTCATCTACTGTTGGTGCATTATTTATTTCTGTTTCTGTCATGGTTTATCTGTTGTATTCATGTTTAACTTTACTTCCGAGTGACCGTGTGCAATTATTGGGTTATTACTTTATGCTGTCTTAACGTATTCCTTGCTTCATTAAGTAACCTTTGTGACTTACATTGCCTATCATTTATAATAATGGTGCTTTTGCTCAGCGCCATATTTTGTTTGTTCACATCCGAAGGCAATTTGTTTTCGATAAAATCTTTTATCAAATCGCCAATGGTGGAGGTTGAATAATTGTTGACGGGATCTATATCTTTCGTTACAAAACCACTTTGCAATGTCCATGCAACGGCGTTGCGCACATGCTCAGCTTCTTGGTGCAATTTCAAAATAGTCCAGCATCATGGCGGCAGATAAAATAGAACCAACGGGGTTGGCAATGTCTTTACCGGCTGCCTGCGGATAACTGCCATGTATAGGCTCAAACAATGCAGTGCCTTTGCCCACAGATGCAGATGGCGACAAGTCCCAATGAACCGCTGAGCACACTCGCTTCATCGCTGATGATATCACCAAACATGTTTTCAGTAAGTATTACATCAAACTGTTTTGGATTGAAAATAATCTGCATGGCCGCATTATCCACAAACATATAATCTACTGCTACATCGCTGTATTGCGTAGCCATTTGCTGCACCACTTTGCGCCACAGGCGCGAGGTTTCCAGCACATTGGCTTTATCTACCAGCGTCAGTTTTTTTCTTCGTTGTTGCGCGCTTTTAAAAGCGAGATGTGCAATGCGTTCAATTTCATCGTAGTGTACACACAGTCGTCAGAGGCTTGTGTGCCTTCTTCATTCAATTCTTTTTTGCCGAAGTAAATACCACCGGTCAGCTCGCGGTAAATGACAAAATCCACTTCTTCCAGGCTTTGCTTTTGAGAGGCGAAAATGATGCAGGGAAGGATAAACGGTGATGGGGCGAATGTTGGCAAACAGTTGCAATCGACTTGCGCAATTTTAGCAATCCCTGTTCAGGGCGCACTTTTGCGGTTGGATCGTTGTCGTATTTTGGATGACCGATGGCACCAAACAAAACGGCATCTGTTTTCAAGCAAGATTCTATGGTGGCATCGGGCAGCGGATTGCCGGTTTTGTCAATGGCGTCGGCACCCATCAGATGATATGACATAGCGTAAACTCGTGATTGTACTGCGCTGCAATTGCATTCAACACTTTGATGGATTGCTGCGTTACTTCCGGTCCAATGCCATCGCCTAATATAACTGTAATATTTTTTTTCATCTTCTTACTCTTCTGAAGGCTCTTTATCAATAATTGTATAATTTATTCTGCGTATTGCTGTCCGGCATGACTGCTCTTGTCACATACACTTGTTGCATGCCATTCTGTAACTCAAACACTTTGCCGATACATGCCGGAATTTCTTCTTCATAATGACTGATATAAATAAGTGTTTTGCCAAACTCTTCACACAAATCGTTTACCAACTGTACAAAGCCGTTTTTCTGCTCATCGTCCAAGCCCCTGGCAAGGCTCATCCAGGATAAGCAGTGGCGGATTTTTCACCATTGCCCGTGCCAGCAACACCAGCCGTTGCGTACCAAAAGACAAATTGAGAAAGGTTTGTGTTTGTACTTCTTCCAAGTTGAGAAAACGGAGCCATTGTCTACAATCTCCTGCTGTGCACGGCTGATAGTTTCTGAACAAACCGATGGTATCGAAAAAACCGGAAGCAATGGCGTGCGTACAAGTGGTTTGCCGGTCGTAAAACGCATGCAATTCGGGAGATACATAACCTATTTTTTGCTTGATATCCCAGATGCTTTCGCCGGTGCCGCGACGCTTGTCAAACAGGAATATTTGTTTTTATATGCCTGTGGGTTATCGCCGGTGATCAGGCTGACAAGGTGATTTTCCTGCACCATTTGCACCTTTCAACAACCATTTTTCGCCTTTTTTATGGTCCATTAATGTTGGTTAAAACTGTTTTGCCACTATATCTAACCGATACGTTCTGCATGTGTATCATTTCTTCCGGCTCATCTGCATTTTCCGAAACAGGCAGGGAATACAGTTCACCAAACGGATGAGCTGATAAGAATAAACAGTCTGATGGCATCAATGCTTCTGCAGTTCTTTTGGTAAAAACGAATATTTAACCGCCTTCCAGCACAGCCACATGCGTGATGCAGTCCGGCATCTGCTGCTATCTGTTATCAGAATGATTTTTGTGCCGCCTTCTGCCAGCCTGTTTATGTATTGTTATGGTGATTCCTGCGTGCGGTTGCATCAAGACCTGTAAATGGCGTATCCAATATCAATACCTGCGGACGGGAAACAAGCGCTTTAATCAGTTGAAATTTCTTATGTTCTCCGCTCGACAACTGCATCAATGGCGCATGGCGGCGATGATACAATCCAAATTGTTGCAGCAAGGATTCTACCGCATCCTGCATTTTCTTTACCTGA
This sequence comes from uncultured Chitinophagaceae bacterium, assembly GCA_963760045.1. Classification (GTDB taxonomy): domain Bacteria; phylum Bacteroidota; class Bacteroidia; order Chitinophagales; family Chitinophagaceae; genus Ilyomonas. The sequence goes on along the minus strand of CAVXBN010000024.1, from coordinate 124,016 downwards.
TATGCACAGCCAATTCCTGCAACACGGTGTGCGCATCGTTGTTATCAAAACTATTATACCGCTGCTGGTAGTAAAAATCGGTGGTGTGAGAAAGGTTTTTGAACTGGTAACGCTGTTCTGTAAGCACTACTTTTTTATGCAATGACGATGGTTCATCATACTGTATTGCAACAAAACCTTTTGCAAACAATTGTGCCAGCAAGAATGCTTTGCCAGCGTCGTTTTGCCACTGCCCGAAGCACCCATCACTGCCAGGTGTTCACTGGCACTGGAGTGCAAAGGAAACATTCTTCAGTACATCGTTGCCGCCAAAGGTTGCTGATACATTATTTACTATGATAGATGCGCCTTTCATGTCTGCTTATAATGCAGGTTGGTTTATTTCAAACAAAGTGATTTCTTCTTTCATGCTCAACAAATAATCGATATCATCGTAGCCATTCAGCAAGCAGGTTTTTTTATACCCGTTGATATCAAAATGTTCCTTCTCGCCTGTTGATACGATTTTTATAAATTGCTCCGGCAGGTTCACTTCTATTTCCACATGTATGATCTTCATTTACAGCAGCAAATAATTTCTCTAAAAATGCATCGCTTACCGTTACCGGCAACAGGAAATTGTTGAGCGCATTGTTCTTAAAAATATCTGCAAAAAAGCTGCTGATCACCACATCAAAACCATAATCCTTGATTGCCCATGCAGCATGTTCGCGGCTGCTTCCGCAACCAAAATTTTTGGCTGCAACCAAAATTTTTCCGCTATATGTGGGATTGTTCAAGACAAAGTCGGCCTTTGGTGATGTTTCATCATTGTTTTCGTAACGCCAGTCGCGAAACAGATTTTTGCCAAAGCCATCCCGGCTTGTCGCTTTTAAAAAGCGCGCAGGGATAATCTGGTCGGTATCCACGTTTTGAATATCGATCGGTACAACAGTAGATGTTATTATGTTGATGCTTTTGCTCATTTTTCAATGTTGAATTATGATTTATGAATCTGATGCGCGCCTACAAATCTTTTCAATGCTCTTGCATATCCTAGATGCAAGCCATCGTGAACCGTTGAAAAAAAGATAGCATCATCAATATTCCTGAGTGTAATGCCTACGCTTGTTTCATAAGTTTTGTAGGAGGTAAACAATCCGTTTTTATAGTCTTCTTCGAAGGTGTTGATCGCTTTCGAAAAAATATCTTTCAGATTATCTACCTCATTTTCATTCAATTGTTTTTCCGGCTTTGTACCCCTGCGATATTGTGTAATGAATGATGCATCCACTCTTGGCAATAAACCCGACAGAGAATAAAACACAGACTGCTGAACAGACAACAAATGTGCAAAGTTCCAAATGATGTTGTTGCTAAACCCTTCAGGTATATCATTCAGCCCGGCGATTGAAAGCTCATCCATGAGCTTCACAAATGTGTGATTTACCTGCCTGATATAACTGATATATGCTAACATGCTTATTTATTCCATTTGATTTTCATCTTCCATGTTCACCCTCAAAAAAGCTCTAAACAAGTTAACCCTCTACCGGATGATGATAACTGCTTGCTCAATGGTTACAACATTTCTCTTACATCGGTAACCACGCCGGTAACTGCTGCTGCCGCTGCCGTTAGCGGGCTTGCCAGCATGGTTCGTGCATTGGGACCCTGCCTGCCTTCAAAATTGCGGTTGCTGGTGCTGATGCAATATTTGCCGGCAGGAATTTTATCTTCATTCATACCCAAACATGCGGAGCAGCCGGGCTGACGAAGCACAAAACCAGCTTCTTCAAATATTGTATGTATGCCTTCTTCCATTGCCTGCTTTTCTACCTGCTTGCTGCCGGGCACCACCCAAACTTCCACATTATCAGCTTTCTTTTTTCCTTTCATAAACGAAGCTACCATGCGCAAATCTTCGATGCGTGCATTGGTGCAGCTGCCTATAAATACATAATCCACTTTATGTCCTTTCAACACTTCGCCGGGTTGCAAGCCCATGTAGTGAAGCGATTTTTCGAAAGATGCTTTTTCTGCTATCTCATTCAGATTCGGGCACATGACCACTGATGCCAATGCCCATACCCGGGTTGGTACCATAGGTAATCATCGGCTCAATATCTTCTGCATTGATGTTCAGTTCTCTGTCAAACACCGCATCTTCATCGGTGTACAATGTTTTCCAATAGGCCAGATTTTTATCCCATTCTTCGCCTTTTGGTGCAAACAAGCGTCCTTTCATATATTTGAAAGTGGTTTCGTCAGGTGCAATCATGCCACCGCGTGCGCCCATTTCAATACTCATGTTGCAAATGGTCATGCGTGCTTCCATCGATAAGTTGCGGATAGCAGAACCGGCATATTCAACAAAATAACCGGTGGCGCCGCTGGCTGAAATCTGCGAGATGATGTATAGAATAATATCTTTTGAAACCACGCCTTTATTCAGCTCACCATCTACGTTTATGCGCATCAGTTTTGGCTTGCTTTGCATCAGGCATTGCGTTGCCAAAACCATTTCCACTTCGCTGGTACCAATGCCAAATGCAATAGCACCAAAAGCGCCGTGTGTGGAAGTATGGCTATCGCCGCAAACAATGGTCATACCTGGCTGCGTAATGCCAAGTTCAGGACCAATGATATGTACAATGCCCTGGAATGGATGACCTAAGCCATATAATTCAATACCAAATTTTGTCGCAGTTATCTTTTAAGGTTTGCACCTGTATCTCGACAATTCTTCCTGTATGGGTAAATGCTGGTTGAGCGTAGGCACATTATGATCGGCAGTAGCTACTACCTGCTGCGGACGAAACACAGGTAAGCCCTCTTTTTTCCAACCCTTTAAAAGCCTGCGGGCTGGTTACTTCATGAATAAAATGCTTGTCGATATACAACACAGAAGGTCCGCCTTCAATATTTTTTACCACATGTGTTTCCCAGATTTTATCAAATAATGTTTTACTCATATGAGTAGATGTATCTCTTTTATATTCGTGTTTTTCAAGCGAGGAATGTTAGCAATATCTGTTTCTTTAAATACGACTTCTGAAATGAAATGCTAACCGGTTGACAGTTCTATTTTTGGCAGGAACAAGCAACAAATGTGTAGCTATTCTAACCTTGCACTTCTAATGCATCTCTGCGCATGGCTTATATCTATCGTTATACAACATGATGACCTTCGTACTCATCTGCCATTTCTTTCAAATCGGCGTCTTCCACTTCTTTTTTTCTGTCGGCTACGTTTAAAAATTGCTGGTACAACACATCAATTTCATTTCTGTTAAACTGATAACCCAGCTTCTGAAAACGGTGCGCCAGTGCACTTCGGCCGCTGCGCGCAGTAAGCACAATTTTGCTGCCATCGGCACCCACATCTTCGGGATTGATGATTTCATAGGTGTTGGATTGTTTTAAAAATCCATCCTGGTGAATGCCGGATGAATGCGAAAATGCATTTGCACCAACAATGGCTTTATTGGGCTGCACCGGCATACGCATGGTATCGGAAACCAGATGACTGATAGGATTCAGTTTTTGTGCTTTGATATCTGGTGTACAAGCCAAGCGATGCTATGCTGCTGAATAATCATGACCACTTCTTCCAAGCGAAGTATTACCGGCACGTTCACCAATGCCATTGATGGTACATTCTATTTGCCTAGCACCATTTACGGCACCGGCAATGGAATTGGCAGTTGCCAAGCCCAAATCGTTGTGGCAATGGCAACTTAGAATCGCTTTGTCAATATTCGGAACATTATTTTTCAGATATTTGATTTTTTCGCCATACTGATGCGGCAGGCAATAACCGGTGGTATCGGGAATATTTACAACCGTTGCGCCGGCAGCAATTACCGTTTCAACCAAGCCGGGCCAAAAATTCGTTATCGGCGCGGCCTGCATCTTCGCAAAAAAACTCTACATCATCTACCAGGTTGCGGGCAAGTTTGGTAGCTTTTTGAGCACGCTCCAATATTTCTTCCCGCGAAGTATTGAATTTGTGGCTGATGTGAATATCGGAAGAACCGATACCGGTATGAATGCGTGGGCGAACGGCATTTTTCAGTGCATCGGCAGCACATTCAATATCTTTTTGCACGGCGCGGGTTAAGCCGCAAACGGTCGCATTTTTTATTACTTTGGCAATGGCTTCCACCGAGGCAAAATCGCCGGGGCTTGAAATAGGAAAACCAGCTTCAATAATATCAACGCCTAAATCTTCCAGTGCCAGGGCCAGCTTCACCTTCTCCTCTGTGTTTAACTTGCAGCCAGGCACTTGTTCGCCATCGCGGAGTGTGGTATCGAAAATATAAATTTTTTGTTCTGCCATAGACAACATTTATAAAATATGCAGACCGAATAAAGTTACCTGATTGCCTGCCAAAATATTCTTGACCGATCTGCATCGGTAAAAATATAAATGGTGAGGATGGCAAACAAAAACAAAATATGCTGACTTTTACGCTTGTAACCAATGGTAAAAGTAGCAAAACCCTTGCTAACAAAGGATTTTACATAAGTTAAAATACAATGCCTAACAGAAGTACCGATGAGCTTTTTCAACTGATAAAATCGCTTGACAAAGACCGAAAAGCGGAATTTTAAGACTGTTCATGAAACGGGCCGACGGCAACAGCGATTTGAAAACCATTATACTTTTTGATGCCCTCGATAAAATGGACGAATATGATGAAGCCATTGCTGCTAAAGAGAAATTCAAGCATCAGGAAGCAACAACTATCAAATGTAAAAGCTTCGTTGTACAAACAAATCTTAACGGCATCGCATTTACCATATAAAGATGATAGCAACATTGATATGCTGCTGAACGAGCAAATGGCTTACGCCAGTATTTTGTACAACAAAGGCTTGTATCACCAAAGCCTGAAGGTACTGGACAAATGCAAGCAACTGGCAAAAGCAAATCACCAGCTTACGTTTGCTATGCAGGCTGTGTTTTTTGAAAAAAAAATTGAAGCGCTGCACATTACGCGAAGTATGGAAAACCGGGCAGAAACGCTTGTCGCAGGAGTCGGAAGAAATGCATCCTGCATATTGACTTGATAAACCATTGTCCAACCTTTCGCTGCAGCTGTACAGCCTGTACATTAAATCGGGGCATGCGAGGGATGAGCACAGATGTACAGGCTTTACTTCATTTTTTACAGCATCATTTGCCCACTTACAGGGAAGAGCACCTGCAGCTTTTATGAGAAGCTGTACCTCTACCAATCGTATTGCTGGTACAATTTTATTCTGCAGGATTTGCTGATGTATTACCGCTACACACAAAAATGGGTTTGGCTTTTTACGGGTAACCCGGATATGATAGCCGTTGAAACAGGACAGTATATTAAAGGGCATGCACAACCTGCTAAGCGCACATTTCGACCTGAACAATTATCAAAAATTCAACGAAACGCTTCAGCAGTTTGAAGAGTTTGCAGCTTCGCCGGCTGCCCATGCTACCACCAATTCAGTTATTCAAACCTTTGTTTACCTGCACATCGCTAAAATCAACAAGCATTTTCTGGAAGGCACTTTTACGGAAGGATTGCAGCTGGTGCCGTACATTGAAGAAAAACTGGAAGAATACCGGCTGCATCTCGACCGGCACCGCATACTTGTATTTTATTACAAAATTGCTTCGCTGTATTTTGGCAGTGGCGATAATAACAAAGCCATCGATTACCTGAACAAAATCATAAACTGGAAAGTTGACCTCCGAACCGATTTGCAGTGCTTACGCACGGCTGCTGCACCTCATTGCGCATTACGAGCTGGGCAATTTTAACTTATTGGAATATCTCATCAAATCGGTATACCGGTTTATGGGCAAAATGAAAAATCTAAGCGTGGTGGAAGAAGATATTTTTTCCTTTCTTAAAGACTCATTTTCGCTTTTACCAGCACAAATGACCCCTGCTTTTCGCCAATTAAAGCAAAAACTGGAACAACACACCGGCAATCCGCTGGAAACCCGCTCATTTATGTATCTGGATATTATTGCCTGGCTGGAAAGTAAGATTTAGGGTGTACCGGTGCAGGAGATACGGCGCAGCCGATTTTTAGAAGGCAGGAAAAAAAGTATTACGTAAAATTTTTATTTCACATTGTTTGCATTTTACACAAACCTTCTACATTTGCGGTTTAGGATTTCGAAACCTTATTCTTTTAGCCTTTAAATGTCTATTTAAACATGGCAGTCAAATTAAGACTACAGAGGCACGGGAGCAAAAAACGCCCTTTCTACTTTATTGTAGTGGCCGATGCCCGTGCACCTCGCGATGGTAAGTTCATTCAGAAAATTGGAACTTACAACCCTTTAACAGTTCCCGCAACAATTCAGTTAGACCGACAGAAAGCATTGGAATGGCTGCACAAAGGTGCACAACCTACCGATACGGTTCGCCGTATTTTGTCTTTCAAAGGCGTGCTGTATCTGAAGCACTTGTTAAGAGGTGTTAAATTAGGTTTGTTTGATGAAACCCAAGCGATGGTAAAATTCCAGGCGTGGCATGAAGAGCATGAAATGCTTGTTGCGCAAACGTGCGGATGAACACCGCAAAACTCAACGTGCCCGCAAGCAAACGCCTGCTGTAAAAAGAGTAGAGCCAAACAATTCTGCCGCCAAGCGGAAATGTAGAAGCCTAACACTTTTGCACGAAAAATTTTAATTCCGGGCGCTTATCGTCCGGAATTTTTTTTTGTATTCCAACATGCATTACACCATATTGCGGCGTAAGCACCGCTGCAATGGTTTACTTTTGCAGAAATAATCATTGTCATTTGAAGCATCTTTCGGCGCTGAATAAATATTTGTGGAAATACCGGTCGCGGTTATTGTGGGGAATTGTGTTTGTAGTTTTGTCTAACTTCTTCGATATCTTAAGCCCACAGATTTCCGGTTATGTCATCAATATGGTTCAGCAGGCCATCAAGCAAAACCAACAGCATTCACATCATCGGTTCAATTCAACAGCTCGCGTAATTACAATTTTATAGTGCAGGGGTTTATCAACTGGATAAACAACAACCAGTTTTCCTATGCAAACGTCATCATCCTTGCCGGCGTTGTGTTGCTTGCTGATGGCGTTGTTACGCGGCTTTTTTATGTTCCTCATGCGGCAAACTATCATTGTCATGAGCCGGCACATCGAGTATGACCAGAAAAATGAAATTTACCAGCATTATCAAAAGCTAAATACCGACTTTTTTAAAACCCACAGTACCGGCGATCTGATGAACCGCATTGCGGAAGATGTAAGCCGTGTGCGCATGTATGCAGGTCCGGCCATCATGTATTTTATCAACCTGGCAGCCACCATTATTTTTTGCCTGTATTACATGTTTAAGCAGGATGCGCATCTTACCTGGCTGGCGCTGTCGCCACTGCCTTTATTGGCCATTACCATTTATGTCGTAAATACCATTATTCATAAAAAAAGCGAAAAAGTGCAGGCTTCGCTTTCCGACCTCACTACCAATGCGCAGGAATCGTATTCGGGCATCCGGGTTATTAAATCGTTTGTACAGGAAAAAAACATGCTTCATTTTTTCAAAAAAAACAGTGAAGAATACCGAAAAAACGCGGTGAGCCTTTCAAAGCTGGAAGCGGTATATTTTCCAAGCATGACGCTTATGATTGGGTTAAGTACGCTGATCTCCATATTGGTAGGTGCGCTACAGGTATTGCACGGCACCATGCCCGGCATCATTGTAGAGTTTGTATTGTACATCAACAAACTGACCTTCCCTGTAAGCGCCATTGGCTGGACGGCGAGTATGATTCAACGTGCATCGGCATCGCAAAAACGCATCAATGAATTTTTAAAATCGGAACCTTCCATCGTTTCACCGCAAAACGCAAAAGAGCCCGTACATCACGGGCAATATTGTTTTCGACAATGTTTCATTCACTTATCCGCATACCGGCATCACAAGCCATTACTCATTTTTCGTTACACATCAAACAGGGCGAAAAAGTACTGATCATGGGCAGAACCGGCAGCGGAAAATCGACCGTAGCCCAATTGCTGTTGCGTACCTACGATGCCGATACCGGGCAAATATTAATGAATGAATGAAAACATAAAAAACCTATCGTTGAAATACCTGCGCGAAAACATCAGTTATGTACCGCAGGATGTGTTTTTGTTTAGTGATAACATCAGCCACAACATTGGTTTTGGCTTGCCAGACAATGAAAGCAACAACATCTGCAGCAAATTGAAAAGGTGGCTGCAATTTGCCAGCATTCACAACGAAATCAGCAGCTTGCCACAAGGTACGACACCTTGGTGGGCGAACGTGGCGTTACGCTGAGCGGCGGGCAAAAACAACGCATATCCATTGCACGTGCTTTGATGAAAGGATGCTAATGTGATGGTGTTTGATGATTGCCTGAGTGCCGTGGATTCCAAGACCGAACACGAAATTGTAAACAACCTTCAACAATACCTTACCAACAAAACAGCTATCATTATTTCGCACCGCATTCTCACGGCTTTTCACTTTGATCAAATTATCGTATTGGAAGACGGAAAAATCAAAGAACGCGGCACACATGAACAATTGATGGCGCTAAAAGGAGAGTATGCCGAATTGTATCAAACGCAGATGAATCAGTCAGCAAAAAGACATCGGCGGAAATAGAAATGCAATAAAAGTTTGTCAAAATTTTGGCAGTATAAAAACAATACTATATTTGTAAGGCAAAACTTATTGAAACCAAAAATAATCATCTGTGGCTTACGAAAACAACGAGAAAAAAATGGAAAGCGTTTATAGCAAACGCATCAGAGCAGGAAAGAGAAGAACTTATTTTTTTGATGTTAGAGCCACCCGCGGCAATGATTATTACCTTACAATTACTGAAAGCCGCAAACGTTTTAACGATAATGGTTACGACAGGCATAAAATATTTCTTTACAAAGAAGATTTTAATAAGTTTATCAAAGGCATTGATCGAAGCGGTTGATTATGTAAAAACCGATCTGATGCCCGACTTTAATTTTGATGCGTTTAACCATGAATACCCTGAAACATGCGCTGAAGATGGTATGATTTCGAAGAAGGCATTAACAACGAAGAATCGATGGTTATGGATAGCCAGGAAGAAATACACGGAAGTTACGGTAGTGCCTTCAGCACCAGTTTCTGTCATCATCAGATGCTGAAGAAGTAGACAAATGGTAACTAGCACTATAATTCAACTCAAATTATCATTACATAAACAACATGCTTTCCTTTTAAAAAAAAAGGCTTTTTGTTATAGTAAGTAAGACTTTTTATAACTCGCTGTTTCTCCTTTATGGGAAAATGCCAAGCTCGGCATACGATGTTCCTACTTTATTAATGGCAACAACATAAGCCGCAGTGCGCATATCGGGTATGTTGTGGATTGCCGCGCCAGCAATTCATAATTTCGTGCGTAGCTTCTACCATGGTTTCTTCCAGCCCGCTGTGCACAAGATCCTCTTCCGAAGCGCCATGTTCAATAAACTTCTTTTCCATGTCGTTCACTTCTTTACCCGTTAAACTTTCAATCTGCGATAAAATATGTTTATTCATGTTTTCGGTAAAGCGTTTTTCCATGCGTCCATATCTCACATGACTTAAATTTTTCAGCCATTCAAAATAAGAAACCGTAACACCACCTGCATTCAGGTACATATCCGGAATAACAATAGATGCCTTTTGCAGTCAAAATCTCATCGGCTTCCGGCGAGGTTGGTCCGTTTGCCGCTTCGCCAATCATTTTTGCTTTTATGCGTGGGGCATTTTCAGCTGTAATAACATTTTCAAGTGCAGCAGGTATCAAAATATCACAATCCAGTTCCAGCGCATCACCGCTGTTCACTACGTTGGTAGCACCGGGAAAATTGAAGATAGAACCGTTCTTTCGACGGTACTGAAACACTTCTTCTTCATGCAAACCATTCTGGTTGAAAACAGCACCTTCGTATTCAGCAATGGCAATCACTTTTGCGCCATTTTCCCTGAAAAATTTTGCTGTATGATATCCAACATTACCCAATCCCTGCACCACCACGCGCTTGCCTTCTACACCGGTTGGCATACCCTAAGCGCTCCATAATATCTGGCATATTACACACTTCGCGCACGCCAAAAAATACACCCAAGCCTGTTGCTTCTTTTCTGCCACGTACACCACCCTGCGTTACGGGTTTACCGGTTACACAACCCATTGCTTCTACTTCGCCGGGATGCAGGGTTGTATAGGTATCTAATATCCACGCCATTTCTTTTTCACCGGTGCCATAATCGGGCGCAGGAACATCGGTACCGGGACCAATAAAATTTTTCTTTACCAATTCGGTTGTATACCGGCGGGTAATTTTCTGCAGCTCAAATTCACTGTATTTTTTGGGGTCTATTTTTATTCCGCCTTTACCACCACCAAACGGCACGTTTACAATAGCGCATTTATAGGTCATTAGAGCAGCCAGCGCCATCACTTCATCCTGGTTTACTTCCTTGCTAAAACGGATGCCGCCTTTGCAGGGTGTTTTGTGGTGAGAATGCTGCACGCGGTAAGCTTCTATCACTTCAATATTGCCATTATCGCGGCGAATGGGAAAACGCATCTGGTAAACCGCAGTTACAAGCTTTGATTTGTTCCAGCAATCCGGCTTCCCATTTGGTAAAACTGGCTGCTTTTGAAAAACTCTTGTTTACATTGTCGAAAAAACTATACTGTTGATGACATTGAAATCTAATTTAGTAATCGTTAGAAAATATATGATGAATTGAAGTTAAACATATCCGGCAGCAATGCTTATTGCATGAGGAATGGCAATGCTGCTATATTGGTTTGTGAGTGCTCTTTTCCAGGGACAGTGATCTTTTTATCCAGGTTGTACAGGTAAATAAACAAACCCGATAGTATAATCACAATAACAGCTACCACAACATATATTTTACCATTGCTACGCATAAAATCGGTAGGTTCCTCTCTGCTGTGTAATACCACCGGCTGCCACTTTTGCGACGAGGCGGAAAGAACAAAAAAGAATGATAATAAGGAGAATAAGATATATTAAGCTTGTTCATATTGACATTTTTTTCCTGGTAAATACGGTAACGGATACGAAGCGTTGTGATCCATGTGCCCAACAATGTCCAGCCAATGATAGCCGGGTAAAATACAATGCGCATATTGGCATCCAGATCTTTAGGATTCAAGCCGGGATTGCCTTCCACACCTTGCCCGCCGGGATGCAACGATTCTTTTAATCGTGGTAAAATAAAAAACAGTGGAATAGTCATGGCAAACGCAAACACATTATATACAGCACTTACTTTACCGCGTTTGTCAATATCTATCATCGACCCGCGCAAGATGAAATACGCATAGTAAATCAGAATACCGATGATGGTATAAATCTGTTTCGGATCGCCATTTAAGCGGTGCGCCCCATTGGTAATTTGCCCAAACCATACCGGTTACAAAACCCAAATGTGCTGTAAATGGCACCGGTGCGTGCATATTCTACCGAATAAAAATCGTATATCGGGTTTTGCGTGCGCAAATAGCGGATGGCATACACCACCGACACAATAAAATAAACCATCATTGCCATCCACATGGGCACATGAAAAAACAGGTTGCGGATGCTTTGCTGCATCCTGTCGTCGAGGTAAGGAATTTTTACAAAAAATCCGGCAGTACAGGTATAGAGTAACAAGTACAAACGATAAAATTTTCCACCACGCGCTTATAAAGCATATAATCTATTTAGCTGCAAAACAACAATCGCATAATCATTTTGCGGCAGCAAATGTATAGCAAACGGCTTATACAAACACTTGTTAGTATATTTTTAATGGTGCTAACTTATAATTTAACCTTCTGTACGGCGGCTTTAATCTTTCCATAGAAAACGGAAACAGAATAACCGCGAGAATGACAATCAAGAACATCAAAGGCAACGAGCAGGAAGGCCATTTGCCACAAGCCCGATTGAACAATGGAGAAAACGCAATGGTCGCAACCTTATTTAAGCAACAGCAACTGGGGCGTGATGATCGGAAAACCCATGATCGCCATTAATGCAGCCTGTTGCTGTGCTTTGGCCGCAATAGCTGCCAGGAAGGTAAACGTAAGCCCCAACCCCACCCCACCCAGACAACTGATGCCCATAAACTGCCAGAAATTATGCAGCGGATTGCCAAGAAAAAGGGTGAAGATGACCAGACTAAACAATTGTCATTACCACCATCAAAAATGGCATTGAACAACAAGCTTTGCCAATATAAATTGCGAAGCGCCGGCAATGGAATAAAAATAAAACAGCCGCCCTTTGTTTTCCTGCAGAAAACTTTTTGCCACCGCATTTACACACACAAATAACTGGATGACCCAAAACAAACTGTTCCAAACTTTGTCTTCCGGAGTATCGAGGGTAAGAAACACAACAAAAATGGTAGAAGCAACATATAAGGCAATGCCATAAAATGTATACTGCTGGCGTATTTCGAGCAATATGTCTTTCTTAATTAAGTGATAATGATATGAGAAGAAGATTGTTGACTCAAAAATTTTTTTAGAATTAAACGATTTACCGTTCGTAATAACATTTCCGGCAGCGGGGTTCATACGCTTCTTTTTCACCCAGCAAAATTTGATTTTGCCCTGCCCTTGTGCGGTATGAAAAAGAAGCGATGCTGCCACATCGCACACAAATTGCATGCAGTTTTGTGATATAATCGGCAATGGCGAATAGTTGCGGAATGGGTCCGAATGGTTTGCCCGAAAAATCCTTATCCAACCCGGCTACTATCACCCGAATGCCTTTGTGCAGCCAACGTTTCGCACACTGTTACAATTTCCGAATCAAAAAACTGGGCTTCATCTATTCCAATCACATCCACTTCGCCAGCCAGCAAAAGATAGTTTGCGAATTATCAACCGGCGTACTGGCAATTTCAGTTGTATTGTGGCTTACCACGTTAACGGCATGGTAACGTGTATCACAGTGAAGGCTTAAATATTTCCGCCCTTCGGTTTGCAATTTTAACGCGGTTGAGGCGGCGAATCAGTTCTTCTGTTTTGCCGCTGAACATGCTGCCGCAAATCACTTCTATCCACCCGCTACCTTCAATAGCTGGTTCTATAAACATTTTTAAAATTAATAGCTGCAAATAAAATCCTTATTACCTTAGCTTTCTTTGGATCTGTAAAAATTATCGCACACATGGAAAAAGTAGGTGCTTTAATTAGCCGCTTACAACAACAACATAATCAGCAGGCAGAGGCACCGGCTGCTGAACACAGCTTTGTTGCTGGTTACCGAACTGCAACAAAACATGAGGACGCACACTGCACTACCGGCAAGGTGAGTGTGATTATGCCGTATAAACCTTTTGAAACAGCTGTTATACACAACTGTATACAGAAAGAACTGGACAGGGTTAGCCGGCAGGAAGAACTACCAATGAACCGGTGGCAGAAGACAAGTGATGCCTGCAGAACCTGAAGAACCTGTAAGAAAGCAGAAGCCATATGACAGATGCACCTAGGAAAGAAAAGAAATTGACCTGCCGAATAACCTGAGCGCTCCAACACCGGCTGCTAATAATTTAGCCGAAGAAAAATACAACGAAGTGCTGGAACAGGTGCCTACGCTTGCACAGCAGGAACCGAAAGTGTTTTTGAATTGAATGAAACGCGCAGCCACGAAGAACCAAGCATCAACGATAAACTTAAAAGCAGGCAATTGAAACACGCATCCAAATTGCAGAGCGAACCTATCAAAGATCTAAGAAAAGCCATTGGGATAAACGATAAATATCTTTTTGTGAGAGAACTGTTTCGCAACGATGAAACGGCTTATGAACGATCCATCAAAACCATCAATTCTTTTAATATTCTACAGGAAGCAGAATACTGGATTCAGCGCGAAATGAAGTACAAACTAGGTTGGGACGATAACAACCCCACGGTACAAGCTTTTTATCAGCTTGTCAAAAGGCGGTTTGCCTGAATATAAGTCGACTACCTGTTGCGTGCACCGGCATTTTTTTTTACAAAAGATGCTGGAGGCAGCACAGGCCTCTGGTATAAAACTCGGGTCGGTTAACAGTTTGTTCAAAGTTCTTCCAGCTGCAGCGCGTTTTCGATGCTGAAGGCGCCACCTGCTTCAATTAAATCAAATGTTTCGGGAAAATTATCGTGCGCGGGACCAAATACAACCGGTTTCGCAAACACGGCTGCTTCCAGTATGTTGTGAATGCCATCGCCGCCAAAAGCCCCGCCTATGTAAGCGATATTGGCATATTGATAAATGCGGCTCAGCATGCCAATGTTATCGATAATCAATGTATTGGTATCGGGCGCTAATTCTGTAGTGGCAAGTTGCGAATAGCGGATGGTATGTTTGTACAGCGTTTCGCATTCCGCCAGTCTTTCCTCACTGATGTCGTGCGGGGCAATGATAAACCGCATTTCGGGATGAGTAATTACAAAATGATCCAGTTCTTCATCATCTTCAGTCCATGTGCTTCCGGCAACGAGTACCTTTTTGTCTCCGCAAAATTTTTCGATCAATGGTAATTTTTTAAAATTGGCTAGCTGTTTGCAGCACCCGGTCAAACCGGGTATCGCCACTTACTTCCGCATTGTTTACCTGCATAGATTGCAACAGGCGCAGTGATTCTTTATTTTGTACAAAAATGTGTGTGAAACATCTGCAACATGCTTCGGTGAAAATGCCGTACCATTGAAAAAAAGCCTGGTTTTCGCGGAACAATGCAGATATCAGTAGCAGTGGAATTTTTTGGTTTTGAATCTCTGTTAAGATAATAATACCAAAACTCATATTTCACGAATACCACGAGCGAAGGTTTCACAATTTCGAGAAAACCGCTTTGCATTGCCGGCACTATCCATCGGCAGGTAACAAACAAAATCGGCGCCCTGATAGTTCTTCCTGATTTCGTATCCCGAGGGTGAAAAAAAAGTAATCAACACTTTATGATTGCGGATAAAATTCCTTAAGTTTTTCCACTACCGGTTTGCCCTGTTCAAACTCGCCAAGCGAAGCACAATGAAACCAGATAACGGGTGCGATGTTTCTTTCAAAAAATGTTTCCAGATCTCGAATACATTCTTGCGACCGGCGATCCAGAGTGCTGCTTTTTTATTGAAAAATGAAAACATATAAGCTCCAAACGGATATAAATGGATGAATAAAATGTAGCCGGCTTTGATCATGGTATTTCAGTTTTCCAGAATAGTGTATGCAAGGGCACAAAGAAACAATAAATGAGAGGTAAAATACCAGTTTTACATATTTAAGTTTAGCCTAATGACTCACTGCACTGTATACTTATGCCTGTGGAAAGAGGCGTATAAAAATTAGCAGCCATATACTGCTTCACGACAAGAATAAATTTCACGCATCATCTACAGGTTTAAAGAAACACAATCAACCCAATCACAGCCGGCCTAAGTGCAACTGTAATTTATATGTCTCATCTATTTTCAACATCGCAGGCGATTGTTAGCATTAAAATATTGACGTAGAAATCAAACATTTTTATGCAATTAATCATTGTTTTCAGATTTTATCATTCACAGGGAAACTGCCCTGCGTCATGTGTATTTTGCATGGTAAAAAGAATGTTTTACATGAAATTTGTCCCTGTAGTTTGATGAGCAAAATCGCCCTATCTTAGCCAACATCAAGCAGAAATTTTATGAAAAAACATGTGGTGGTATTAACAGGCGCAGGTATGAGCGCAGAAAGCGGTTTAAGAACATTTCGCGACAGCGATGGCTTGTGGGAAGGCTATGATGTACGGGAAGTGGCTACGCCGCGTGCATGGAAAAAAAATCCGCAACTGGTGCTTGACTTTTACAACCAGCGGCGTGCCGATGTGGCGAAAGCCACTCCCAATGCGGCTCACCAAGGTTTTGCGGAACTGGAAAAAGATTTTAATGTCACCATCATTACTCAAAATATTGATGACCTTCACGAACGGGCTGGCAGCACCAAAGTGATGCACCTTCATGGCGAAATTTTCAAGATGCGCAGTGAAAGAAATGAGCATCTTGTTTATGATATCAGGAAAGATATGATACAAGGCGAAGTGGCGGAAGATGGCGCATTGTTACGCCCGCGATATGTATGGTTTGAAGAAGAAGTACCCATGATTAGTAGTAGCCGCAGACATTGCCAATGAAGCAGATATTTTTGTTGTGGTCGGTACCTCTCTGGTCGTTTATCCTGCTGCCGGGCTGGTGAATTATGCACCACGTTTTATACCAAAATTCATTATTGATAAACACATCCCGGAAGTGACCGTGCATTCCCAATATCACAGCGATTGAAAAACCCGCAACAGAAGGCGTGAAAGAACTTAGACGGTTTACTAAAAGTTGAGTCAATCCGATAAAGAAATTTCACACAATAACGAAATTAATTGTTTTCAGTAATAAAATACGTGAATGTTAATCATGATGATCACGTTCCTGTAAAACTGAATGCCTTCTTTTGCAAGTTCAGCAAACACGGGTTCGTAAATAGAGGGAATAACGGGAATGTGCAAGCCGGTTTCGGTGAATTTACCTTCGATCAGTAACTTTGCAGCTATGCCCAATGGCAAACCCACTGTTTTTGACATTGCAGTATCGCGTGCTGTTGTCTCCCTTTACAATTAAGTGGCTGCTTACTTTTTCAGATTTCTTGCCTTTTACGATACTCTATTTCGTGAAGCATCACCACCATGTCTTTATCTTCCGGTTGCAATGCCAGGTTTCGTTCCAGAACAAACTGCAGAATATCGGCAGCACTGCATACACCTTTGTTGATGAGGGTTTCTCATCAAGACCGAGACAAAACAACTGGTTTAAAGTAAGATTGGCCTCGTGCATTTTGAGCGGCCACCACTTCGGCAGCCTTGCTTTTTTCAGCTTCCACATCCATGGCAGCAAGTTCGCCATCGCTGCCCACCATCATCATTTCTTCGGGCTCTTCTATAGCCGGCTTCTTGATCATGTCTTCTGCCTGTTGCAGTTGCGTCAGGTTTTCCATAATTTGCTTTGCAAATGTGAGCCGGCTTGTGAGCATTTCATTTAGCCATTCGCCAAAACCATATTTTTCAAAATGTTCATTGAAAAAATCATGAATAGTCATGTTATCGGTGTCATAAAAAACGGTGTTCGTCTGTAGTTTTAATTCAATCAGATTTTTCCAGCCAAAACAAAATTCAGGATGCCGCAAAGTGGTGCGGATAAAGGTTTCTACGCTTCTAGACCGATACAGCGCAGCATAGCGCAGCGAATCGCGATTGGGATACCAGCTATAAACACCCAATCCGGGAATGGTTACACTGCAGAGCATGGAGTCGAACAGTTGTTCATAGCTGATCGAAACTTCCTTGTTATTCTCTTTATAACGCGCGCCCGCCTTGCCAGCCATGATAATATTGCGCGGGTTCCAGCTGATTTTGTAATGCCATGGATTATCGTCGCTTTCCGGCGCCACAAGTCCGCCACAATGCGATTTGAATGAAGTGATCCTGCCACCCTCTTGCTGTATCTGGTGTATGAGTTGCATGGCGCTCATGTGATCAATGCCGGGATCGAGACCCATTTCGCATAGAAACAAGCAAGCCTTTTTCATTTTACTCATCGGCTAATAACTTTAATTGGCTCATCGATGTAAGATGCAGTAAGAAGATGCTTGGAAAAATGCAGGCAATCTTTGGCAACAAGCATGTGAAGGGAGGGTGGCAAAAGCGAAATGACAATATCGGCTTTCTATTAAAGACGATCTTGCTGATTCATCATTTACACATCTGCCTGCACTGGCTTTACATGAAGGATGATCACCGGTTTTTTGCAACGCAGCATCATAGTCATGCATCGGCAACCAACACCTCGAGAGGATGTTGCTTCTGAGACTTTTTTAAATAAGCGATCAATGCAGATGATGACTTACCTGCACCAAAGAGTACAATGCATTTCATACCGCTAAATTTACAGTAGAAAATGCGCACTGGCGATATAAAATTAATCGGCTACCATATAGAGCGTTTTCTGCTCTGAACTTACCATCGACACTTTGTATTTGATAGAACTGGATTTTTCATTATCAGGCACGCGAATCTCTACATTGTTGCCACCATTGATGTTTTTTACATACATGGTTTCGCCTTTCTGGAGCTTGCCTTTGCTGTCATAATACTGAATGTCGATCACAGCAAGGTCAATCGGAAAATCGGCAACATTCTGCACCAGTAACCTTACGTTTTGCACCTGTCCTGCGCATGCCACCGATTTTTTTTACTGTCACGAAATTGTCGATGCTTTTTGGTTTCGCCTGTTTTGGTGGAGTAACAGTTTCTGCTAGTGCAGCAATGGGTGTAGAAACTGGCTGCAGGCAGCATTGTTGTTGAGGACTAGTTTTTGTTGCATCCGACGTTCCGGCAGGCTTAGCTATCTGCCTTCTTTTTTTCTTCGGCAGCAGGCGTTTTTGTTGCCGTGCAGTAAGCCGAAGTTTATCCGTTTTTGTAACCGGCAGTTATCTTCTTTTTACTTCCGGGTTCTGCAGTGTTTGGTTCACTTGCAGTGGCTGAAGAGGGCGGTATCGCCGTCTTTTTGCTATTCGCATTCTCCAGATTGTTTACAGCAGGATTTTTGTTCCGGTTGTTGCGTCAGTTTGAGCCGTATTGTCACCACTCGTATAGTCAGCATTGTCTTCGTCTTGCATTGTTGCACCAAGATCGCCCGTTACATCGGCGCGCTCCACTGCAGGCTGCTGTGCGATAGCCGAAGATTCATCTTTTTGTTTAAGCTTATACCCGAGATAGCCGCCCAAAGCCAATACAAGCACGGCAATGCCGGCAGTCAAATTTTGTTTTAGCGAAGCGGAAGACATGGCAGGTTTAGCGCTTTTTGCTTTTTCGCTCAGCACTTTTTCGGCGTATCGCTGTTTCAGTACATCCAGCGATTCGGAATATTTGGTTTCTATTTCTACCGGTTCTTCTTTCTGTTGTCTGGTCTTCGGGCTGCGGTTGCCATTCTGTGTAAGATTCATTCCAGTTCTTATCAACCTGGTATTTGCCAATGATGTTTTAGCAGCAATGTTTGCTCTTTTGCACTGGCGTAGTTGCGGCGTTGTTTCTTGTATCACACCATTGGTGGCCACTTCCATATTTCCGGCTTCCACCATGATCACCTTATCGCCGGAAATGCGGAATCGTGGCTTTACTTTTTTATCGGCTACCTGCTGCTGCGGCATCAGCAGGATTGATTTCTTTCTTTTTATAAAAACGGTCGAATGGCTGTTCTTCCACCGATGGTGCAAATGATTTTAATTCTGCCAGTTCAGAAGCATATTGCCAGGCGGCGCCTCTGCCTTCTGCCCATAACAAGTCGTAGGGTTTCAAGCCCATTTCCTTCAATTGCAAAGCGGTGTAGGGACCACTTTCTTTATTGTTGCGAAGCAAGCGGTATAGCATATAAGTAGTATTTTTAGTCAGCATAGAAATAATGCACAACTTGATACATTTATTGTAAATAAAAAATACTTCTGTGCCAACGTGATAAATTATTATTCTCTGATAAATCTTTTCAACAAAGGTTTGATGTTGACAAAAACAATTGGCAAAAATAAATGTTAAGAAATGCACACTGTCTTAATAGTACATTCAATTGCAATGTGTTGATAATGAATAACAAAGAATCACTATACATCAGTGCAATTATTCACTTATAACTTCCAAAGCTGTTAAATTTCTGATGACTTCTATTTGCAATTAAGGCTTTTTAAACGATTGATCACATGAGTAAATGCAAACATAAAAAACGATTAATAAGACCGGAAACTGTGGCAAAATAAATCATCAACCATTCTGAATATGATGCGCAATAAACACAAATTCTTCAAACGAATACAAACTTTTTTATTACACCAAAATCTTGTATACATTTCTGTTCTCAACAACTACCCACTTCACACTACATCCTATAAAAAAATGTATAAAAGCTGAAAATAGCTAAGGACAAAAACTTTATAAATTGCATACGTCTTAGCCCTTCAAAAAACATATATTTACTTTCAATTATTACCCAAAACCAATTTCATGAAAAAGTCTATTGTCTTTATTCTTTTATTTCTTCTGAGTATGGCAGTCAAGCCATGCACAAAAATCTGCGAAAAGTATATATGCAGAAATAGGTGGTCCCGGAATCGCTTCTGTAAACTATGACACACGCTTTTCGAAAACCGAAGATGGTTTGGGCGGACGTGTGGGCATCGGTGGGTTTGTTTCAATTGGCTATAGTGCATTGACTTTACCTGTGGGCTTAACTATTTAATAGGTAAAGACAAGCGGAACTATTTTGAATTGGGCGCTGGCTTTACCTACGTGCAAACAAAAGGAGACATATTTTTTAGCGATGATAACTCTACTTCTTCTTCATCTTTTGGACATGTAAGTTTTGGGTATCGGCTTCAGCCCGCAAATGGAGGATTCTTGTTCCGCGCAGCCATTGTTCCGGTTTTTGGCAATGGCTATTTTGTTCCATATTATGCAGGCATCGCATTTGGTTATAAGTTTTAAGTGAATTTGCTTGTATTTAGCCAGTTTCCCTTCTTTTGCGGATAACGAGTTTCTGGAACAGGTATACCATATTATATAAGTAGCTGCAAAATCGAGTTTCACATAATCAAAACCTAACCTGTTGCCCGATTTAAAAACGCGTTATTGTTTCTCAAAATAAGTCTCATTATATTAAATTTATTTCATTCAATTCGCTTACCTTTGCGCTCCCAAAAAGTTCTTTGTGTAAGAAAATGGGAGTTGCGATCATATTGACGCAACGTTATTACCAAAAAAAATTTTATTCATGGCTAAAGAAATCGCAACCTACGTAAAGTTGCAGGTTAAGGGTGGCGCAGCCAACCCGGCACCTCCCGTAGGTCCCGCTCTTGGTTCTAAGGGCGTAAACATTATGGAGTTCTGCAAGCAGTTCAATGCAAGAACCCAGGACAAATCAGGAAAAGTAGTTCCTGTACTCATCACCGTATATACCGACAAGTCTTTCGACTTTGTAATCAAAACGGCTCCTGCACCTATCCAGCTTATGGAAGCTGCCAAAATTCAAAAAGGTTCTAAAGAAAGTAATCGCTCTAAAGTAGGCAAAGTAACCTGGCCGCAAGTTGAGGCAATCGCCAAAGACAAAATGCCGGATCTGAACTGCTTTACACTCGAAAGCGCCATGAAAATGGTAGCCGGTACAGCGCGCAGCATGGGACTGACTGTAGAAGGAAACGCTCCGTGGCAATCTTAATTTACTAACTCTTTACAACTTTTTGCAACATGGCAATTACTAAAAAAAGAAAGCTGGCTGACGCGAAAGTGGACAAAACCAAAGATTATTCTCTGGAAGCCGCTTCATCACTGGTGAAAGAAATAAACACAACAAAATTTGACAGCTCGGTAGACCTTCACGTTCGCCTGGGTGTAGATCCTAAAAAAGCAGACCAACAGGTTCGTGGTACGGTAACACTTCCACATGGCACTGGTAAAACCAAGCGTGTATTGGTTCTTTGCACGCCCGACAAAGAAGCTGATGCAAGAAGCGCCGGTGCTGACTTTGTTGGTCTGGATGAATTTATTACCAAAATAGAAGGCGGCTGGACAGATATCGACGTTATCGTAGCTACTCCGTCTGTGATGCCGAAAATTGGTCGTCTGGGTAAAATATTAGGTCCCCGTAACCTGATGCCAAACCCGAAAACCGGTACCGTAACCAACAACGTTGCTGAAGCGGTAAATGAAGTAAAGGGCGGTAAAATCGCATTCAAAGTAGACAAAACCGGTATCGTACACGCATCTGTAGGACGTGTATCTTTTACACCGGAAAAACTAGCTGCCAACAGCCAGGAGCTGATTAACGCTTTAATGAAACTGAAGCCTACAACAGCCAAAGGTATTTACCTGAAAGGTGTAAGCATGGCAAGCTCTATGAGCCCCGGCATATCTATCGACACCAAATCTGTACAAAGCTAAATTCATCAAAACGCTTAGGAATGATTTATCGTTCAGAAGCACAAACAAAGCGTTATGACTAAAGAACAAAAAAACGAAGCGATTGAGGTTCTGAAAGAGAAGTTCAGTCAATACAATAACTTTTATATTACCAATACGGAATCTTTAACCGTAGCCCAGGTAAGCAAACTGCGCCGCGTGTGCTTCGACAAACAAGTGGAAGTAACCGTAGCCAAAAATACCCTCATCCGCAAAGCTCTTGAGCAGATTGATGCAGAACGTTTCAATGGCGTATACGAAAGCCTGAACGGCGTAACCGCCCTGATGTTCAGCGAAAACGCGAAAGAACCTGCAATGATCATCTCAGATTTCCGCAAAAGCGCGAATACTGACAAACCATTGTTGAAAGCGGCTTACATTGACAGCGATGTATATGTAGGAAACGACCAGCTGGATGCGTTGAAATCGCTGAAAAGCAAAAACGACCTTATCGGCGAAATCATTGGCTTGTTGCAATCACCTGCCAAGAACGTTATCAGCGGCTTGAACGCTGGCGCCAAACTGGCCGGCATCATCAAAGCGCTGGAAGACCGGGAAGCGGTTGTAGCAGAATAATTATTAATGATTGATGACCGGTCAATGTTTGAATGGCAGTTCACCCGGGCATTTCAAATAATTGCCTCAAGCCTGAGAGGTAATATCAAACAAATTTTTTTAAACACTCCGCCGGAGCACAGGCAATGAAGGCGGCAAAAATTTGAAACATATGGCAGATTTAAAAGCATTCGCAGACCAACTGGTTAACTTGACAGTAAAAGAAGTTAACGAATTAGCTAAGATTTTGAAAGACGAGTATGGTATCGAGCCAGCTGCTGCTGCAGTAGCTGTTGCAGGTCCTGCTGCTGGTGGCGCAGCTGCTGCTCCTGAAGAAAAAACATCTTTTGATGTTATTCTGAAAAGCGGTGGTGCTAACAAACTCCAGGTTGTTAAGATCGTAAAAGACTTGACTGGCTTAGGTTTGAAAGAAGCTAAAGAATTAGTTGACGGCGCTCCAAAACCTATCAAAGAAGGTGTTTCCAAAGGCGAAGCTGATGATTTAGTGGCTAAACTGAAAGAAGCAGGCGCTGACGTTGAAGTAAAATAATTTCAATACACGCATGTATGCAAAAGAGCCATGGCGATTGTTCGTCATGGCTCTTCTTTTATGGTAAGCATTCAATAAAGTACAATTAGCTAAATGCGATAAAGCATCAACAAAGTTTCTCTTCAACGACCGCTTATCCTTTCCAGATCACTTCTTTAATATCCAATTGTTTGCCCGTGTACCTTGCCAATACAAACAGGTAATCGCTCAGGCGGTTCAGGTATTGCAATACAAGGGGAGCCACGTAAATTTCATTCTCCTTCAGACTCACACAACTTCTTTCCGTGCGGCGGCACACGCTGCGCGCAATATGAATACACGAAACCAATACATGACCACCGGGCAAAATAAAATGCGTGAGATCGGGAAGCATGTCATTCATGCTATCAATCTCTGTTTCCAGCACTGTCACATCTTCTTCAGTCAGTTCTGGCAACTGCATACGGCTAACTTTACTTTCGTCGCAGGCAAGTTGCGAACCAATTACAAAAAGTTTATTCTGAATTTGCCGAAGCACAACCTGTATATCCCTATCTGTAATATAATCTCCCAACAACCCGATGTGCGAGTTCAGTTCATCCACATTTCCATAACTGTCTATGCGGGCATCACTCTTGAATGTTCTGTTGCCACCTA
Source organism: uncultured Chitinophagaceae bacterium (assembly GCA_963760045.1). Taxonomy (GTDB): domain Bacteria; phylum Bacteroidota; class Bacteroidia; order Chitinophagales; family Chitinophagaceae; genus Ilyomonas. The sequence goes on along the minus strand of CAVXBN010000024.1, from coordinate 100,219 downwards.
TCAAACCGGTCAATCCTGTATCGCCGGTTTTTGTATAAATTTTTGTTGCCAATGGATAAGTTCTTTGGGTAAGGAAATTATGGTTTCACAATGGTTTATGGGTCATTTACAGCAATCATCGAAAAGAGCAAGGTGCAATGTTTTGTATCAAACAAACTAGCAAGCCAGCAAAGCCCCTTTTTTATTGAATGTTGAAGATAACAACAATAATGAAATTAGAAACGTAGCGCGGAAACAAAATTAGAATGGCACATTCACCGTATCATTCCTACACTTTTATCAAAATGCCTGACCATCATGCTTGCTTGGCATAAGAGGCAAATTTGCATCTTATCCAACGGTCGTTTCGTGCTTAAGCATCGTGTTCAGGGTATCTGTTTCTATATGCCCGTCTCTAAGGCGGATAACACGTTTCGCATAGGCAGCAATGTCTTCTTCGTGTGTCACCAATACAACGGTATTTCCGGCAGCCTGTATATCACCAAAAATCTCCATTACTTCAATGCCGGTTTTACTATCCAGGTTGCCGGTAGGTTCATCCGCCAACAGGATGGAAGGATTGTTTACAATGGCCCGCGCAATGGCCACGCGCTGTATTTGACCACCACTCATTTCATTGCTTTTATGATGGCTTCTGTCTGCCAGTCCCACTTTGCGCAACGCTTCTATTGCGCGTTCTGTGCGGTCTTTTTTATTCACGCCGGCATATACCAATGGAAGAGCAACATTTTCGGCAGCCGTTAAGCCGCGGCAACAAATTAAACTGCTGAAATACAAACCCAATTTCTACGTTGCGGATATCAGCCAATTCATCGTCTGACATTTTACTTACGTCTTTTCCGTTGAGAATGTAACTGCCGCCTGTGGGTGTATCAAGGCAACCCAAAATGTTCATCAGCGTGCTTTTACCACTTCCCGAAGGACCCATCAGAGCCACATATTCATTTTTAAAAATGTCAAGGGAAATACCTTTTAACACAGGAATAGCCTGCGTACCCATGAAGTAGCTTTTCTGAATATGGTTCAGATGAATAATCGACTCCATAAGGGAAACTTATTTTTTGATAACTTTTGGAACAAGGAAAAAAGCTTCATTCTTTTCAGGAGCATTTAGCAAGGCTTCTTCGCGGCTCACAGATCCCTGCACCACATCTTCGCGCAGCACATTCATACGCGGACTCATGTGCAGCAAGGGCTCTACGTTTTCGGTATCCAGCTCGTTCAGTTTGTCTATAAAACCAATCATTTGTTCCAGGTCATGCTTCAATCCTTCTTTTTCTTCGCCGGAAAATTGCAGTCTTGCAAGTTTTGCAAGATTATCAATCATTTCGGTGGTGACTGTCATAAAACAAAAATAGAAGAATTGAACAGGATGGATTGTGAATTTTATATCAATGGCAATTGTTTGTGAAATTTCTCACCAACAGGATTGATTTGCGTTTGAATGTGATTTATTCATCACAGGTGCCTTTTAGTTTGTACGGTTAAGGGCGCTGATAGCAAATAGACCTGATTTTTTTGGTATTGTTTTTAATAAGTATTAAGTCCGATTCACAACTTGTTACTACTATTAATTATGATTGGAGCCAACTATGCAAATGACACCACCCATTTTACCGTGTGGGCGCCGCAAAAAGATACCATGTATCTGCACATCGTGCATCCCGAAGAAAGAAAGCTATCCAATGGTAAAAGATGAGAAGGGATACTTTACAACTGAAGTGAAAGATGCGACAACCCGGCTGGCGCTATTATTTCAGACCCAACGATGAAAAAGACGTACCTGATGTGGCATCTCAATATCAGCCGGAAGACACACTTGGACCTTCTGAAATTGTGGACCACGCCACTTATAAATGGAACGATGACAAATGGAAAGGCGTGGCGCAGCACGATATGATATTCTACGAACTGCATGTGGGAACCTTTAGCCCCGAAGGCACTTTGAAGGCATCATTCCTTTCCTCGATGATATTGCAGATACGGGAATCAACGCGATTGAACTCATGCCGGTCGCCCAGTTTTCGGGCAGCCGCAACTGGGGTTATGATGGCACGTATCCTTATGCAGTGCAGCATTCCTATGGCGGACCCAATGGATTGAAAAAACTGGTAGATGCCTGCCATCAGCGCGGCATTGCTGTGTTTCTCGATGTGGTGTACAATCACATTGGTCCCGAAGGAAATAACTTTGAAACCTATGCTCCTTATTTCAGCACCCGATACAAAGTTCCCTGGGGCACAGCCATCAATTTTGATGATGAATATTGCGATGGGGTGAGGGAGTTTTTTTCCGAAAATGCCGTTTATTGGTTCGATAACATTTCATATAGACGGGCTACGATTAGATGCCGTACACGAAATTTACGACCGGAATGCGCATCAATTTCTGGCAACTATTGTACGAAAAAATAAGGCTGCTTGAGCAAAAAGTGGGCGCCGGTTGTACATCATGGCGGAAAGTGATTTTAACAGCCCGAAAGTAACCAAGCACCCCGATGCCGGTGGCATGGGCTTCGACGCCCAATGGCTCGACGATTTTCACCACATTCTATATGTGTTTCATCGACCCTCGAGGGCAGAACCGGTATGGCGATTTCAATAAAATGGAACAGCTTGCCAAAGTTTATACAGATGGGTTTGTGCACAGCGGCGAATATGTGGATTTCAGAAAACGAACGCATGGCGCATCGTCGTCCGGCGTGCCCGGCTACCAGTTTGTTGCTTTCAACATGAATCACGACCAGGTGGGCAACCGCATCAAAGGCGAACGGCTGAGCATGCTTGTAAGTTTCGAAAGACAAAAACTGGCTGCTGCGGCCTTAATGCTGTCACCCTATGTTCCGTTGCTGTTTATGGGCGAAGAATATGGAGAAGACACACCATTTTATTTTTTTATCAGTCACCACGATAAGCAAAAGGTAAAAGCCGTGCAGGAAGGCGACGGAAACAGAATTTGCCAAATTTGGACTGAAGGAAGATGAATACTTTCCTGACCCGGGAGCCGATGATACTTTCAACAATTGCAAGCTGCAATGGACATATAGCGCAACGAAGGCAAACACAATATTCTGCTGCAGTGGAACAAATGGTTGATTCGCCTGCGTCGCAACACAGCATTCTGCACAATTTCAATAAGTCGAATGTAAAGGCTTTTGCGATTGGCGAAAAAGCGCTCATTATTCACCGGCAAACCGATGATGGCAGGGAGCAATTGTTTGCTGCTTCAACTTCAGTGAAGAACCGATGAATTTTCATTGCCACCTTATGCAACAAACTGGTACAAGATGCTGGATTCAAAAGAAGAACAATGGATGTTCGATGAAGAAGCACAATCCACAACCTGCAACGAATAGGCAGGAAGCCATTGATGCTCCAGCCTTACAGCATTGTGGTTTATGATCAAATGAAGTTGATAAAAGGAAGTAAAAATTATTTTCTGAAACTCTTCCAGTACATCAGATAAGTAACTACCAGACAGGTAAAATTGGTTGATAAACCGGATGACGTTAATCTTATTTCAGCACCATTTTTAGTAAAATGGCGGTGATGGCATAAATGCAGGTGATGATGAATATGCCTTTAGCGGTGCGATCACGCCGGGTATTGATGTAAAGGGTAAAAATGACAGCGTTGGCAAATAGCGAAAAGCTGATGAGTGCCGTAATCAGTGTCTTTTGAATGCGTGAGCACACTGGAAGAAATCGCCTAAGCGAAAACATAGGATAAAATTTCCACAGATAATAGCCAATCATTCCAAAGAACGGCGCGATGATGCCCAATACCAGACCAAGCCGTAAATTATCTTTTTGCAATATCAAGGTGATAATGACTTTTTTCAAGTTTCTTTTTCAATTCGTAATGCGTAAGGTCAAACTGAACCGGCACTACGCTCGCATAATTATTTTCCAATGCCCACACATCGGTATCGGTACCCGTATCAAAATTCATAAACTCGCCGGTAAGCCAATAATAATTTTTTCCTGTCGGGTCTTTTCGCTCCGCAAATTCTTCTTCATATTTTGCATACGCCTGCCTGCACACTTTCAAGCCTCTTAAAAATGCCAGCGGAACAGCAGGAAAATTCACATTCAGGCACAAATGTTTGTCTATTTCTTTCCCCAGCACTTGCTCTACGAGGTGCCTGGCATAATGTATAGCACCTGTAAAGTCGGCTTCCATGCTATGATCCAGCAAGCTAAACCCAATACTCGGAATGCCTTCAATAGCGGCTTCGAGTGCTGCCGACATTGTACCCGAATAAATGACATTGATTGAATGATTGGCGCCATGGTTCACACCGCTGAGGCACATATCGGGTTTGCGATGCAGCACTTTGTCTACGGCCAGTTTCACACAGTCTACCGGTGTTCCGCTGCAACTCCAGGCTTCCACATCCTCAAACAACTTCACTTTTACCATCCGCAGCGGAAACCCAATGGTAATGGCATGTCCCATGCCACTCTGCGGCTTGTCTGGCGCCACCACGACTATTTTACGCCAGGCCTCTTACAGATTCTACCAGAGCCGCGATACCGGGCGAAGTAATGCCATCATCATTGGTGATGAGAATTATTTTTTCTCTTCCTTTGGGTTTGCTTTTCTTTTTCGATGCTTTTGCCATTGTTGCAAGATAGAATGTATTGGGCGAATTGTATAAGGTTCCTTATATTGATATATATATTATTATTCGTCAATTATACACATCAGTGTTCCTGATTTCATACGCACAAAATTGCCGAAAATCAATATGATTCAAAAGGTATAACGGATACCCAAACCGCCATAAGCAGCACCATAACCTGTAGAACCAATAAGATCAACTGCCGGCTGCCAGTCGAGACTGATATTGAGTGGCAAAGTGGCTACTTTATAATCCAGCCCCAGCACGCCATCAATGCCCAAACCTGCTCTGCTGTTGTTGCTGTGTTTGCTGTAATCATTATCCCAAAATCCAATGTGCGCACCGGGTCCTACATACCAACGCAAACCTTCAATGCCCGGAATGTCAAAATTGAATTCGTACAATCCCACAAGCCTGAAACCATGATTCCAGAACATGGCTTCTGCTTCCACATTATGATAATCGGTTAAAAATTGCTTGTAAGAAACTGCAAAGCCTCCGGGCAATTTTATGCCAATGGCACGGCTGTAGGTGGAAGATTGTTTGTGCAGAAATAATCTGGTGAATAAATAAGAACGTCAGGGCAATGAGTAATGGTTTCATAGTCTGGTGTTTTTGCAAACAAAAAGTAAAACGTAAGTCGCGGCAAATATGTTATGAAAAAGTTGTTAAAGCATTAGTTGTCAACTTATCTGTCAATCATTAGCGCGATCAGAATTGCGGACGCATAAAGCGAAATAGGTTCAAAGTGAAGACTAAAAACAAGTCATGTAAATTTCACAGCAAACATTCATTTGACATATTTTATCATATAGGAAGAAAGAGCAGTGTATTGGCCGTAAAATTTCGTAATTCTGCACCTCAAAAAAAAGACACATTATGTCTAACCTGAGAACGCAGTTAAGAGGAACCGGTGTAGCCCTTGTTACGCCATTCGATGCAACTGGCGAAATAGACTTTGACGCTCTCGAAAAAGTAATTGATTCCGTCATAACAAACGGGGTTGAATATGTAGTAACGCTGGGTACCACCGGCGAAACGCCTACCTTTCGAAAGAAGAAAAAAAAGAACTTGTCTCTTTTACAGTTGAAAAAGTCAACAACCGCGTCCCTGTTGTCGTTGGCATTGGTGGAAACAATACCCGCGAGCTTATCCGCGACCTCGAAACGTTTCCGTTAGACAAAGCAGCAGCTGTGCTTAGCGCATCGCCCTATTATAACAAACCTTCGCAGGAAGGCATTTTTCAGCATTACAAAGCACTTGCTGCTGCTTCGCCAAAACCTCTCATTCTCTATAATGTGCCCGGGCGCACAGGCAGGAATATGGAAGCAGAAACCACACTGCGACTAGCCAGCGAAGTTGATAATATTGCCGGCATCAAGGAAGCAGCCAATAATATGGTGCAGGTAATGCAAATTCTGGCAGCCCGTCCCGACCATTTCCTCGTTGTAAGCGGCGACGATGATCTGGTTTTGCCACAGCTTGCCTGCGGTATAGATGGTGTGATAAGTGTAGCAGCCAACTGTCTACCCGAACAGTTTAGTAAAATGGTGCGGGCTGGTTTATCGTTCAGATTTTGCAAAAGCAAAAAAACTGAACGATCCGATGCTGCTGGCGTATCAGCCTGTTGTTTGCTGAAAACAATCCTGCAGGTGTGAAAGCTTTTTTGGCACAACAGGGTATAATTCAGAATTACCTTCGCTTGCCGTTGGTGCCACTGAGCGACGGACTGTACAAAAAAAGTAGAAGACTATCTGAAGACTTTATAACCGTTATTATTTATCAAAAAGAAAAGGGAAAATGTCGATGGCATTTTCCCTTCTTTTTGATACTCTTACTGCATTATGCCATTGAAGTTACGGGTAGCGTAAACTTAGACCTCATATGTAACACCTTCTATCGCCAGTTGCACATTGGGAAAAATAGCACGCGCTTCTTCTTCAAACAGGTTCAGTCGTTCGTTTTCATACTGGCTGCTGAAATGCCCGATCAGTAATTTTTGCGCGCCTGCAAGCTTAGCTATGAGTGCGGCGTGTTCGGTAGTAGAATGGTAGCGGCTCGCTGCTCTATCACTCAACTCTTTCAGATAAGTTGTTTCGTGATATACCATTGTAACACCTGCAAATTGGCGGCGATCGATGGTGTATAAATTGTATCGGCACAATAAGCATAGCTTTTTGGTGCGGTGTTGGCAATCGTTACTTCTTCATTTTTTACTAATGTCCATCCGCATCCGTATAGTCATCGCCATATTGAAGCCGTTCATAAAAAGAGGTAGGAATGTGTGGATACTCTCTTATTTTATCTCCATCTATTTTGCGTGGTTTCTTTTTCTCACTGATCAAAAATCCCCAGGTTTGTATGCGGTGATACACTTTGAAACAACAAATCCGGAACTGAGGTTCATCCACCAACACGCCTTCTTGCTCAAGCGGCTGAAAATGAAAAACTGAAAGGGCAGTTGTGTGCCCGAAGCCATCACCTGCAATTCGATGATTTTTTGCAGATCGGGCGGACCAAATACGTGCAATGGTGCTTTACGGTCGCCCAGGCTCATGCTCGTTAGCAATCCTGCCAGCCCGAAATAATGATCTCCATGAAGATGCGAGATAAAAATATGATTGATGCGGCTTTTCCTGATTTTATACCGGTTCATCTGCATCTGTGTTCCTTCGCCACAATCGAGCAAAAACAGCCTTTCGTTGAGCGTAACGACCTGCGAAGTCGGATGCCGGTCGTGGGCAGGCAAAGCTGAATTATTTCCTAAAATCGTTACACCAAACATATTTACTTCTAGTTGCAACAATATTACCAAAGCCATAGCAGTCACTGACATAAATTTCAACTGTATAATTGGGGAACAGGCAAAGTGTTTGATATGTAAAGGACATGCAGGATTTGAAATTCATAAGGCTGAAAATAAGTACTTCTGCAACCTGATATTGAAGTAGTGAAATAAAAATGATTTTAATAATATTAAACAATTTTCATGTTTTTTTAAAGCAGGTTTAATGCCGTAAACTTTCCCATATTGAAAATTTAGTCCGACATTTATACTTCCAAGGACGGATACCAATATCTTATGAAAGAGAAAAGTTTTTTGATACACATACTCGAGGACGATAAACTATACAACTCTGTTCTGTCGCATTTTTTAGGCTTAAACCCGGAACATGAGGTGAAGTCATTTTCAACGGGAGCATCATTTATGAAATCCCTTTTTGAAAAGCCCGATTTAGTTACGCTCGATTATTCTTTACCTGATGGCAATGCCGATCAGATGCTGAAACAGATTCGCGAATCATTGCCTGATGTACGCATCATTGTTGTGTCGGCACAGCAGGATATAAAGACAGCGATTGACCTTTTGAAAAAGGGAGCAGACGACTATATAGTAAAAGACGGCGATACGCAGGAACGGCTCTGGATTGCGGTAAAGAACTGCAAAGAAAAATTATCTCTGAAAAAAGAAATTGCAACGCTGCAAAATGAAGTTTCGAGAAAATACAATTTTCAGAAAGCGATCATTGGCAACAGTGTACCGATGAAGCAGGTGTTTTCGCTGATAGAAAAAGCTTCGCAAACCAACATCACCGTATCGGTAACGGGCGAAACCGGAACCGGTAAAGATCTTGTAGCAAAGGCTATTCACTACAATTCGCTGCGCAAAAGCAGACCATTTGTTCCTGTGAACGTTGCAGCTATTCCATCTGAGCTGATGGAAAGCGAGCTTGTTTGGTCACGAAAAAGGCGCTTTTACAGGTGCCATCACGCAACGTATCGGAAAATTTGAAGAAGCGCACAAAGGCACTCTGTTTTTGGATGAAATAGGCGAAATGGATGTAAGCCTGCAGGCAAAACTGCTTCGGGTATTGCAGGAAAAAGAAATTACGAGGGTAGGCAGCAATAAAATAGTTCCGGTAGATGTGCGCATCATTGTGGCCACACACCGAAACCTGCTGGCTGAAGTGAAGAAAGGTACGTTCCGGGAAGATTTATATTATCGTCTGCTTGGGTTTGCCCATTCATCTGCCACCATTGCGAAACAGGGACAACGATATTTTGCTTATTGCAAAGTATTTCATCGATCAGTTTTGCGAAGAAAACAACCAGCCGAAAAAATATCTTTCGCTGGAAGCCAAAAAGCAATTGCTGAATTACCAGTTTCCGGGCAATATCCGCGAACTGAAATCCATTATTGATCTCAGTTGCGTAATGTGTGATGGAGAAGAAATTGAACTGACGCATATTCAGAGTCTCAGCACATCTGCCCCGTCATCCATTTCATCCTTGCAGGAGCCCGTAACACTCCGGCGTTTCACGCTTGCAACTGTTGCAGGATTACCTGGAAAAATATGAATACGATGTGCTGAAAGTGGCGCAGGTATTGAACGTGGGAAAATCAACACTGTACCGGTTAATAAAAAATAAAGAATTGAATGTTCCTGAAAAAGTATACTAACAGAACTAATCCAATACCTATGTACAACTTCGATCAGCTTTACGATTTATCTGGTTTAAGAGAAATACACCAGAATGATGAAACCTTTATCCGTATCATCAAGGACGCGTTTATCAATCATACGCCATCCGATGCTACCAAAATGCTCAATGCCTGTCATGCGGGCGACTGGGCGCAGGTAAGCTTTCTTGCACACAAACTGAAATCAAGTATCGATATTCTGAAAATTGTTTCTATTAAAGACGATATCCGCACTATTGAATCAAATGCCAAAAAACAGGTACAGCTCAATAGCCTGACCGAACTCGTGCAAAAGGTAAACATCGTGATTACGATGACAGCCAAACAAATGAATGAATAATTGCTTTAAAAGTTTACCCCAATTTTAGCAGCTTAAAATACCAGAATCAACAATCTACATCTGGTCAACTTGTTGTTCATCTGCACCCGATTGTATCATCACATCGTGAGATGATGTATGACAAAGCTACTGAAGTAAATATTCAAGGTTGCATGCTCCTTGCTAATGTACCGTTTAGAGCAGACAGCAATGAACAGACATTTGTAATCAATTTCTCCTACCTCCTATTCTATCCGGATGCTCACTGCACGCGCATGTGCCTGCAAGCCTTCCGCCATTGCCATTTCCTGTACTGTTGCAGCGATCTGTTGCAAACCGCTTTTTGTCAATTTCTGAAACGTGATCTTTTTTACAAAACTATCTACGCTGACACCACTGTAAGTTCTTGCAAAACCATTAGTAGGCAAAGTATGATTGGTGCCGCTGGCATAATCGCCGACACTCTCCGGCGAATAACTGCCAATGAAAACAGATCCGGCGTTCGTAATTCTTTCTGCCACTTCCTCTTCATTCTGACAGCAGATAATAAGGTGCTCCGGCGCATAAGCGTTTGTCATGTCTATCGCATCATCTATATCTTTTACCAGCACTATCCGGCTATGCTCGAGCGATTGCACCGCAATAACTTTGCGGCTCAATGCTTCGAGTTGTTTGCCAGTTTCGCGAATTACTGCCTGCGCCAGTTCTTCACTGTGTGGTTACCAATACCACCTGGCTGTCTGCGCCATGCTCAGCCTGTGAAAGCAGATCTGCCGCAACAAAAGCAGCATTGGCAGTTTCGTCTGCCAGCACACACACTTCACTCGGGCCTGCCGGCATATCAATCGCCACGCCTTGCTGCTGCACCAGTTGCTTTGCACTGGTTACATACTGATTGCCGGGACCAAATATTTTATATACGGCAGGCACCGTTTCAGTGCCATAAGCCATCGCGCCTATTGCCTGCACGCCGCCTATTTTGTAAATATTTGTAATGCCTGCAACTTCTGCGGCATAGAGTATGGCAGGATGCAATTTTCCATCTTTGCCCGGAGGCGAACACAAAATGATTTCGCGGCACCCGGCAATGCTGAGCAGGAATGCCCAGCATTAGTATGGTAGAAAACAATGGCGCGGTGCCACCGGGAATGTACAACCCGACTTTATCAATACCCACCGATTTGCGCCAGCACTGAATGCCGGGCGCTGTTTCTATAATCTGTGGCTGGCTTACCTGCGCCTGGTGAAACAGCCTGATATTGTTTGCTGCTGCTTGAATGGCTGCCTTCAGCTCATTGCTGAGAAGATGGATAGGCTTCCGCTTTTTCTGCATCGCTGGCAGCTACTGTTGCAAGCGTTACTCCATCAAACATTTTGGTAAAGCGCAAAACAGCTTTATCACCATGTTCCTTTATTTCATCAAGGATGGCTGTTACTTTCCCTGTGAGGGAAGCAACTTCTATGGCTGGGCGTTTCAACAAGGTTTCCCAACCGCCTGGTGGCAACGTTTCCAAATCCTTCGCATCTATAATTTGCATCTGTAATTGGTAAAAAAGTGAATGAGAAATGGTCAGTTTTAAAACACTTAGCATTGACCGTTGCTAACCTAAATAATCATCTTTTCAATAGGAATCACCAGTATACCCTGCGCACCTTTGTCTTTCAATTGTTCAATGATTCCCCAGAAATCGTTTTCGTTCAAAACGCTGTGCACGCTGTGCCAGCCTTTTTCAGCCAATGGCACAATGGTCGGGCTTTTCATGCCGGGTAATAAAGCTACAATTTCATCGAGCTTATCATCGGGCGCATTCAGCAAAATGTATTTGTTGTTTCGTGCTTTTTTTACTGCCTGTATGCGAAACATCAGCCGGCTGAGAATCGTTTCTTTTTCAAGTGGCAAATCTTTGGTTTTGATAAGCACTGCCTGCGACTGCAGAATAATTTCTGCTTCTTTCAGTCCATTCATAAACAAAGTAGACCCGCTGCTCACAAGGTCGCAAATGGCATTTGCGAGCCCGATTCCCGGAGCAATTTCCACACTTCCGCTGATTTCGTGTATGTCAGCCACTATTTTCTGCTGATCCAAAAAGTTCTGGAGTAAAACCGGGTAGCTTGTAGCGATGCGCATGCCCTGCAGAAACTGTGCATCGTGATATTCTGCATTTTTGTCGACCGCAATGGAGAGCCTGCATTTGCCAAAACCCAACTTGTCGTGTACAATCACTTCTTTATTCTTTTCGTAGACTACATTTTCACCTACAAACCCAATATCTGCCACTGCATCTTCCACGTATTGCGGAATATCGTCGTCGCGCAAAAAGAACACTTCTATCGGAAAATTGGAAGCTTCACTTTTCAGTTTGTTTACGCCGTTGCTGATTTCAATACCGCATTCTTTCAGCAGGCGCATAGAATCGTCGTGTAGCCGTCCTGATTTCTGAATAGCGATTTTAAGCGTGGCATTGCTTTCCGACAGGTTTGTTTTGTTCACAGTAATATTCATTTTATGTCAAACAATAAAAAAGGCTTACTGTTCAGTAAGCCTATATGTTATATGATTATGCACACAAAACACCAGACCTACGCAGCATTGCGATGAGTATGATGATGTATGTGCGCGTAAATTTTCACAGCGCAAAAATAGACCTGACAACGCAATCATCCAAATTATTTATATGTTAACTCAGTCTTTTAATTTTCTACCACGAAATCATAAACTTTGAAAACATTGAAATTTAAATATATATTTCATTGTTTAGCAATACATAGCAACTGATATACACAGCGTTACCATTTGTTTGTGGATAAAGAAAATGGAATTGCTAATGCTTTTAGTAAACAAAGCTTTCGTAATATTGAATCACGAAATTTTTTACTATGCCAACAGAACTAAAATGTCCCGGATGCGGTCATTCATTTGAACCCAATGATGCCATTCGTGAAGAAGTGCAGCGCGAGCTCAATATCAAAGCCAGAGACTGGCAAAAAAGAAAAGACGAAGAATTCAGGCTGAAAGAAACTGCCTCTGCAAAAACAACTGCAGCAGGCAGAAGAAGAAGCTTTGCAAAAAATAGAAAAAGAAAAAAAACTCTTTACTGAAAAACTGGAAACATCGCTACGCAAAACCATCGCAGACGATTTTGAAAACCAGGTTCGCATGTTGCAGGAAAACTGCTACTGAAACAGAAGAAAAACTAAAAACTGCACGACGGAAAGAACTTGATTTTATGCAAAAAGAACAGGCGCTGAAAATTAAGGAAGCCGAACTCGAGACTTGAAATTCAACAACGGATTATGAACGAAAGATCAAAAATGTCTCACGAAATCCGGCAGATAGAAGACCAACGTTTTCAGCAAATGCAGCTTGAATTTTCGTTGAAACTCGCAGAAAAAGAAAAGCAGCTGGAAGATCAGAAACGGCTGGCAGAAGAAATGCGCCGCAAAGCAGAGCAAGGCAGCATGCAGTTGCAGGGCGAAGTGCAGGAATTGCTGCTGGAAGAAATTTTGCGCAGCTTTTTTGTATTCGACCGCATAGAGCCTGTAGGCAAAGGCGTTCGCGGAGCCGATTGCATACAAACCGTATGCAACAACTTTGGGCAGGAATGCGGAAAAATCATTTATGAAAGCAAACGCACGCTAAGCTTTTCAGCAGACTGGGTAGAAAAACTGAAAGCCGATATGCGCGCTCTGGGTGCCGATATTGCCATCATTGTTACGCAGGTATTGCCGAAAGATATGGAACGCTTTGGCGAACGTGATGGCGTGTACATCTGCACTTTCCTGGAAGTAAAAAGCCTGGCAGCCGTGCTTCGTGCCGGCATTGTAAAAATATATACTGCCACCAAAAGCCAGGAAAATAAAGGCGATAAAATGTATATGCTTTATGATTACCTTACCGGCACAGAATTCGGCGAGCAGTGGAAAGCAATGAGAGAAGGATTTATGAGCCTGAAAATGAGCATTCAACGGGAACGCGACATGATGGAAAAATTGTGGAAATCGACGGGAAAAACAGCTTGAAAAAATCCTGCTGAATTCGTCCCACATCAAAGGTTCTGTAGAAGGCATAGCCGGCACCGACGCGATGAACCTGAACCTTGCTGGAAGAAGAATATTTATTAGCTGTAGACTAAACTATGTTTGAAGCACACGACGATTCGAAAGCTGCCATAAGACCATCGCGTAAAAAGCCGATGTTTCCTGTGAGGGATGCTATGCGCAACTACCTGGCGAAATATGGACGCGAAACCAAAGTGCCGGTTTCGTACCAGGACTTGTGCCGCTTTACCTATTCGATGCCGCTGAAAGATAAGTTTGGCAACGATACGTTTCTGGGATACCGTGACTTACGATCTGCACCAATGGCAATACCTGCGGGACGCGCTTGTAAAAACCTATGCGATCCTGAAAACGGAAGGTGATCTGAGCTTCACAGATCACCTTGACGTGAAGCGTATAGACTTCTGCAGTTTTGGCAACAGCCAGCCATTCCGCATTCGCATCGTCAACAAATTCAACGACAACTATGATCATTATTACATAAAATTTGCCGATGCCAGCCGCATGTATGGGCTGGAGCTTGAGCATTTGTTATCTCCCGACCGTATCACGTTTTTTACCAACAACAATACGCTGGTGGAAGAACACATTGCCGGCGTGCCGGGCGATATTTTTTTAGAACAATACCTGGACAATCCTACCACCAATATCGTGAGGCTGGCAAAAGAATTTGTGAAGTTTAATGAACGTTGTTTTGTGCGGTTGCTGGGCGATATGCGCAGCTATAATTTCATTGTGAACATGACGCCAGATATTGAAGATATTCAATATCGCATACGGGCAATCGACTTTGACCAGCAGAGTTATGAAGGAAGAAAAAACCTGTACCTGCCACAATTTTTCAAAGAGAACAACAAGTTTGTGGAGCTTGCGCAAAAGCACCTCGACCTTTCTTCCATCAAACAATACCAGGCAGAAGAACGAACCATGATGACGTTTCGCCTCGTATCGTCGCGCTACCGGGTGAAAGAACTGCTCGACATCATGACGGAAGACGACATTTCGAAAGATGAAAAAATTGTTCAGCTCAAAAATGAACTCACCCAGCATTTTAGCCAGCCATTGTATCTAAAATCGAAAACCATGGGGCAACTGGTAAAAATTCATCTGAAGCAAACGCTGCGCAAAAGCCTTCTTGCTTGTACCGAAAACAAAAAGTAAATTCAGCGATTGAGACAGTACTTCATTCAGCAGGATATTTGCTCCAGTTCATCTGTGAGCGTTTTATCTGTAATTTCTATTTTGTAATAAGTAATATGCAGGTTGATGATTTGTGTATATGGAAGTATAAAAAACTGACCGGGCAAGTGATAATACCGATCTTCCTTTTCACCTCTTTAGAAATGACCGGTTTATCGTCTTTTAGATATCTCCTCTTTACATTGGTAAGATAAATTCTGTCGATTCCTCCATCTTTCGAGAGCACGTAATCAGCAAGAATGCCTGTATAAATGATGGTTCCTGAATCACTTTTCACCAATGCATCGATGTATCGGATAGAGATATCGTCCGGATTTCCCGGAACACGCGGAAAATCGAGAATTTCACCACTAAAAATGTAATGCCATTCATTCTGAAAACGAAACAGCTTTAGTTTCCTGTCGAGCTTTGCACTACGAACAATATACTTTGCACCAAGACCAGCAATAGCAGCCAGTAAACTCACACCAATAAAATAAATAACGATGCTGCGTGCCTGCGCATAAATACCTTCAAATGCATCGGTCACTTTTGTGCCGTCGCTTGTGCCGCTCAACAAGGTGCCGATAGTAGTGATGTGGATAGAATATCGTGGATGAATGAAGAGGTAATATCCGGCAATGTGCAGCAAAACACTGGGCAAAATAGCCGCAACGAGCAGATCGGTGATTGATTGTTTGAAATATTCTTTTGAAAATTCTTCGGTATAATAAAACCGCCTGAAAATAAAACCGGGATAAAGGAGAATAAGGAGAAACAGGGTTGCAAGTGCGATGTTCATGCAGCGGGCACTATTTATTTTTTATAACCGCCAACGCGTACCACGGCAATCTGCCCATTTTTCGATTCGCCGGTAAACGCATGGCTGTTCTGTCGCTCAGCTTCTATCGCCTGCATGATATCATTAATTTTCCCGGCTTTAAGCAACTTGAGTACTGTATCGCTGATAATGACCGGTGCTGTGCTCCATTTCATATTGTGGAAGTTTCACTTGCAAGTTACAGTAATTGTATATAAAAAATGTCACGCGGTTTCAGTCTTTGCCGACGGAAATACAGGAAAGCAGGAAACAGGAGTTATCCCGCTTCCTGCTTCGCTATTTTATTCAGTGGCATACGCCGATACCGGCTCGCAGGTGCAAATCAGGTTTCTGTCGCCAAACGTGTTATTGATGCGCGACACCGATGGCCAGAACTTATTTTGCGTGACATAATGTAATGGAAACGCGGCTTCCTTGCGAGTATAGGAATAGTTCCATTCATCTGCACAAATGATTGCCTGTGTATGCGGAGCATTTTTCAGCATATTATCTGTTTTGTGCAACCTTCCTTCCTCAATGGCCTTTATTTCTTCGCGGATGCTGATCATGGCTTCGCAAAAGCGGTCAAGCTCAGCTTTATCTTCACTTTCTGTTGGTTCTATCATGATCGTTCCCGGCACGGGGAAACTCATTGTCGGCGCATGAAATCCATAGTCAATCAGCCGTTTCGCCACATCTTCCGCTTCTATCCCACTGCTCGCTTTAAAAGGACGCAAGATCAATGATGAATTCGTGGGCACAGGTTCCGTTTTTACCACTGTATAACATCGGGTAATGATCCTGCAATCTTGCCCGCATGTAATTGGCATTCAAAATAGCATATTCCGTGGCCTTGCGCACACCATCTTTACCCAGCATTTTGATATACGCATAGCTGATGAGCAAAATGCTGGCAGAACCAAACGGAGCGGCGCTCACGGCATGCTGGCTTGTGGCAGCCGGTTGATGAGCAGCTGTAAATACATGCCCCGGCAAATATGGTTTCAGGTGCTCTCTTGCGCAGATAGGTCCCATGCCCGGTCCGCCGCCGCCATGCGGAATGGCGAATGTTTTGTGCAGATTCAAATGGCATACATCAGCGCCAATGGCTGCCGGAGAGGTTAATGCCCACCTGCGCATTCATATTGGCACCATCCATATACACCTGCCCGCCATTTTCGTGTATGATGCTGCATATTTCCTGTATACCTTCTTCAAAAACACCATGCGTAGACGGATAAGTCACCATCAGGGCAGCCAAACGTATCTTTATATTGTTCTGCTTTTGCTTTCAGATCGGCCACATCAATATGCCCTTCTGCATCGCTTTTCACCACCACTACTTTCATACCTGTCATCACCGCGCTGGCAGGATTGGTACCATGTGCAGAAATCGGAATCAGCACCACATTGCGGTGTCCGTTGCCCTGTGCTTTGTGGTATTGCATGATGGTGAGTAAACCGGCATATTCGCCCTGCGCGCCACTGTTGGGTTGCAGGCTGCAAGCATCAAAACCGGTGATTTCGCAGAGAAAACGGCTCAGTTCATCAATCATCATCTGGTATCCCTGCGCCTGCTCGGCAGGAACAAATGGATGCAAGTGGCTGAATGCCGGCCAGCTTACGGGTATCATTTCCGTAGCGGCATTCAGCTTCATGGTACAGCTTCCCAAGCTGATCATGCTATGGTTGAGAGATAAATCTTTGTTTTCCAGCTGTTTTAAATAACGCATCATTTGGCTTTCGCTGTGATGAATATTAAATACCGGATGTGTAAGATAAGTCAGATGTTCTCTTGCGCAAATGACGGGAATATTTGACAACACATATTCTTCGGCATCAAACCTACTGGCAATGTTCGGCATTCCTTTCAACTGTGCAAATACATAAGCAATGTCGAGAACATCTTTTTGCGTTGTCGTTTCATCAAGCGAAATGCCGATTGTGCCATCTTCAAAATACCGGAAATTGATTTCCGCTTTTTCTGCCAGTGGTTTAATCCGGTCTTTATCGGCTTTTATTTTCAGTGTATCAAAATAAGAATTGATTTGGATTGTCAAAACCAAGTCCCGACAGTGTTTCAGCCAGTGTTTTTGCATGCAGCGGCGTACGCGTTCCGCGATATTTGTTCAACCCTTCAGGACCATGATACACGGCATACATCGCCGCCATATTTGCCAGTAAGGCCTGCGCCGTACAAATGTTGCTAGTTGCTTTTTCGCGTTTGATGTGTTGCTCGCGGGTTTGCAATGCCATGCGCAATGCGCGGTTGTTGTGCATATCCACACTCACACCAATGATTCGCCCGGGAATGCCGCGTTTGAACTCGTCTTTCGTAGCAAAAAATGCCGCATGCGGACCGCCATAACCAAGGGGAACGCCAAAACGTTGTGCCGAACCGACGGCAACATCCGCACCCAACTCGCCGGGCGACGTGAGCAGGGTAATGCACAGCAAATCGGTCGCCATTACCACATACGCATCCACCGCATGGTGCAGCTGTTCTATAAAGTCTTTGATAATCTTTGATTTCTCCGTTGTCATCAGGATATTGAACAAAGGCACCAAAATAAGTTTCGTCAAGATTGTGCCTTCTCAAAATCGCCAAACACAAGCTCTACGCCAATTGGCTGTGCGCGGGTAATCAGTACATCTTTGGTTTGCGGAAAAATATGGATTGTCAACAAAAAATTTCGGTTTGGCTATTTTGTCTGTTTTGTTTACATGATGAAACAACATTGCCATGGCTTCTGCTGCCGCTGTAGCTTCGTCGAGCAAGGAAGCATTGGCAAGTTCCAAACCGGTGAGGTCGCTTACCATGGTTTGAAAATTGAGCAAACTTTCCAACCTGCCCTGCGCAATTTCGGCCTGGTAAGGCGTGTATTGTGTGTACCATCCCGGGTTTTCGAACAAGTTGCGCAGAATAACGCTGGGTGTAATGGTATTGTAATATCCTTGCCCGATATAGGTTTTGAAACTTTGTTTTTGGCAGCAACCGTTTGATTTCAGCCAGGTATTCCTGTTCGCTGCTGGCTTCGGGCAACTGACAATTCCTGCTGGAGCCTGATGTTTTGCGGAATCGTTTTGCTAATCAGTTCTTCAATGCTTTCTACCCCGATGACGGATAACATTTCTTTGGCTTCCTGCTCGTGGTGCCGATATGCCTTCTTTGAAATTCAGTAGCCTGCCGCTGAAATAAGTTCATACAAATAGGAGATTAATGACTCACTTTTTTGAGATGGCAAAGGTACAACGCACAAGGATGGGTTAGCAAGGTCAGTGCAATGCTGTGAACATTGTTAGGATAACTTTATCAAAGCTACGCATCGGATGTTTTATAGGTTTATGGAGTCTCATATTTGAAATTTATCAATCCCCGGAAATGCAGAAGCTGGTAAATTGCCATTGGAATGAATTGCAAACAGTGAATAAACGACAATTTTTACAGTTTGTTATTGAGGGAAGAATGTCGTAATTTGCTTTCGCAGTTTCATTTTTTCATTTAAAAACAATTTTACCATGTCGTTACCTACAAATAATAAAGACGCAGGAAAAGGAGCCGGTAAAAATCAAAAAAACCAGATGGGACCGGCGGGTCAAAATTTATGAGTAAGCCAAAAGCTGGCGGTGCGGGAAAAAAACCGGTAAAAACAGGTGGAAGCCGCGGAAGCTGATGGTAATACAGAATTGTACCTTAAACAAAAATGCCTTTTGCAACCACAGAAGGCATTTTTATAAATCGCGATGGCTTATAACGGTCTCTAGTGTTGCCGGATCGTAAATATTGCCCGGTAGAACCGTTTACGGTTTCTTCTGAAGTTGATATTACTCTGTTCGTATCGCGCCCGACTTCCCCTGTAAGGTCAAGTATATCATCTGCCAATAATTTCCTCAGGTCGTGGCCGCGCTGGGCAAGCATTTCGCGGGTTTCTGCACCACTGCGGGGCGCAAATAGATACACAAGAAAACCACCAAATGCCATTCCGCGTAAAAAAGATAGTAAATGCATAATATTAAGTATTATGTAGTGATAATGTTTCTAGTTCCAATTATGCTACCTAAAAGCCTGCCAGTATCTGCACCTAATCATTGCGCCACGATTATACTGAAGCAGTAAAAAGGCATGATTTTTTCTAACGTTTGAAAACATAAATATGAGCCAGGCATTTGTAAAAGAAAGCGAAGAACAATGGCTGCATGAAGTGTCGCCAACACTTATAAGCGCTGCAAGTGTATCTGAGCAGGGAAAACAACGGCATAAGGGTGTATGAAAAAAAACACTTGACAATTCTAAAACCGGCAAAGAAGTATATGAGATGAGCAACGGGCTATCCTATACAAAAGACAATGATGGCAAGTGGGAGATCGTATGGTGAGAGTAAAGCTGGATACTATCTACATAAATTTTGCAAATTAGTGTTGAGTATGGATATAATGCAGAAAATGCTTTTACAAACAACGTTGTAAAAGCATTTTCGTAAAACTGAATTTATGTAGTATAGTGAAGCTGACTTTTTTTAGCATGAAGAGGCTTCACTCATTGTGAAATATAAATGTTAAAGCATGTTTTCTGCAGAACTGTAGATATAGCCTTCGCCATAAGAACGGAACAGTTCAAGATCTTTATCCATCATGTCTTTCACCAGCATTTCGAGGCTGTATTCAGGCTCCCAACCCAGTGTGGTGCGGGCTTTGGTAGCATCTCCGATCAGCAGTTCTACTTCTGTAGGACGGAAATAGCGTGGATCAACAGAAACCACTTCTTTACCGATCGGCAAATCGTATTCAGCGTTGGTACAGGCTGCAACGACACCTTTTTCATTGATGCCTTCGCCTTTGAATTCGAGCTTAATACCCACTTCGCTAAACGACATGATAATAAAATCGCGTACGGTGGTGGTAATGCCTGTGGCAATGACGAAATCTTCGGCTTCATCCTGCTGCAAAATCATCCACATGGCACGCACATAATCGCGTGCATGTCCCCAGTCGCGTTTTGCATCCAGGTTACCCAGGTACAGGCTATCCTGCATACCCAGAGCAATGGCAGAAACAGCACGGGTAATTTTTCGGGTAACAAAAGTTTCGCCACGAAGCGGGCTTTCGTGGTTAAACAAAATACCATTGCAGGCAAACATATTGTAAGCTTCGCGGTAATTGACAATGATCCAGTAACCATATAATTTAGCCACGGCATAAGGGCTGCGCGGATAAAACGGAGTTGTTTCTTTTTGCGGAACTTCCTGCACCAGGCCATACAATTCGGAAGTAGATGCCTGGTACAATTTGGTTTTTTTCTCCAGTCTCAATATGCGGATGGCTTCCAGCAGACGAAATGTACCGATACCATCTGCATTGGCAGTATATTCGGGGGTGTCAAAACTCACTTTTACGTGGCTCATGGCAGCCAGGTTATAGATTTCGTCGGGCTGCACTTCCTGCACAATGCGGATGAGATTCGTGCTGTCGGTCAGATCGCCGTAATGCAGTTTGAATCGTACGTTCTGTTCATGCGGATCCTGGTACAGATGATCGATACGATCGGTATTGATCAGCGATGCACGGCGTTTGATACCATGGACCATATACCCTTTTTCCAGTAATAATTCTGCGAGGTATGCGCCGTCCTGTCCGGTAATACCTGTGATGAGAGCCGTCTTCATAATAGTTCTATTTAATCTGTTACTAATTGTGTTTGTTGGTGTTTTTTCAAAAAATCGGCAAATGCCAATTCGATGCCTTCTTGCAAAGACACCTTGTGTTTCCATCCGAGCGAATGTAGTTTTGAAACGTCCATCAGCTTGCGTGGAGTGCCATCGGGCTTTGATGTATCGAATACAATATCACCTTCAAAACCAGTTACTTCTTTCACCGTTTGAGCAAATTCTTTTATACTTAAATCATCACCAACTCCAATATTCACCAATCCGGGTTCATTAAAAGTTTCCATGAGGAAAACGCAGGCATCTGCTAAATCATCGGCATATAAAAACTCGCGCTTTGGTGTTCCTGTTCCCCAAACCACTACTTCACTGTTGCCATTCTGCTTTGCTTCGTAAAATTTGCGGATCAATGCAGGCAATACGTGAGAATTCTTCAAATCATAATTGTCATTCGGACCATAAAGATTTGTAGGCATTACTGATATAAAATTGCAACCATATTGACTGCGGTAAGCATCACACATTTTAATACCGGCAATTTTGGCAATGGCGTACGGCTCATTTGTTTCTTCGAGAGGACCGGTAAGAAGATAATCTTCAGTGAGTGGCTGTGGCGCCATCTTTGGATATATACAGGAAGACCCTAAAAACATGAGTTTTTTTACACCGCTTTTGTAAGATGAATGGATGATATTTGCTTCTATCATCAGATTATCGTACAAAAATTCAGCCCGATATGTATTGTTGGCTACGATGCCGCCTACTTTTGCGGCAGCCAGGAAATACGTATTGAGGTCGTTCGTCTGCAAAAAAGTCTGCTACAGCTTCCTGGCTTCTTAGATCGAGTTCTTTAGAGGTTCGGGTAATGATATTGTGGAAACCATCTTGTTGCAGCCGCCTCATAATGGCGCTGCCCACCATCCCGCGGTGACCGGCGATGTAGATCTTATTGTCTTTCTGCATATTTGATTATAGAATTTAATTTGGGGCTAGACCAGGCACGTTAATTACTTTTACACGTGTTGTATTTTCCTGTGCAGTCATTGCATAACCCAAAGCCGGGAAGGAAAATTGTACAAGGTCATCACCATTGTCTGTAAAGAGGCTCGATATGGATGCAGGTTGGTTCAGTATAACTTTTGTTTTTTCGACACGAATGTCGGCATACATATTAAAGAAACGCTTTAGCAAATATATGTCATCCTGACTAATAACAACAGGTTGTGACAACCAGTAAACGTAACTTACTATTCCATTAGTATTTTTTACAATACTTAATTCATCGGTGCTTAAGTATGTAAACACATATTTTTCCAATCAAAGGTTTGGAAGTTATTTTATCTTTTCCTGATGAAGTTTTCAGGATTTTATTTATTGCATAAAAACTCTCAATTTTTTTGCGACGCAATGCCTCACACACTTTTTGTTCTTTCCCGGCTTTGGTATAGAGGATATACCATTGTTTTGAGCTTTCCATAAAATAAATTTTAAAACAAATTGACAATCAGGCTTTAATATACGTAGAAATGACATCTACAGTTTATAACTTGTTTTAAATCAGTCGTTTCTGAAAACTATCTTGCGATTACCTATTTATAAACTCTCACATTGAATCCGGATCGGGCGCTGCAGTTTTGCACATTTCCAGTCTGACAAATGCTGCATGATTTGTGCCCCAATCTTTTACAACTCAATTGCCTTCATACTGATAAATAAACAATTTATAATCGATCTTCAATTGTATATCTGGCTCTTTTTATCTTAATAGTCGGTCTACGATGATGGTGGCAAACGAAAGCACACTAATAACGATCGGTATAACCTGAGCCGACCGCGTTGAACTGCTTACTCTTGCCTTTGTAGGCTCAACATAAACGATGTCGTTCGATTTCAAATAGTAATAGGGCGACATAAATATTTCGCTCGAATTAAGATCGAGATATTTAATATTCTTTATACCATCCTCTTCACGAATCACCATAACATGGTCTTTTTTTCCATATATAGTAATGTCACCTGCTAGTCCTAGTGCTTCAAGAAGTGTAATTTTTTCGTTAACAACGTTTACCACAGTTGGATGAGATACTTCTCCAAGCACTGTTACTTTAAAGTTCAACATCCTGACACTCACAATGGGATCGACCAATAACCGGCGGCGAAGCAAACTATCTGTAATATTCACCCGCAACTGATTCATAGACAAACCTGCGACCTTTACATTCCCAAGAATTGGAAACTGGATAAACCCTTCAGCATTTACGAGGTAGCCAGATGCCTGGATACTTGCACCTGTAGCACTCGTTGCAGTTGCATAAGAAAGATTGGGTGTATTGAAAATGGCTGACGCATCGGGATTCAGACTACTGACAGAGATTCCTAATATGTCATTTGGCTGAATGTTGGTTTGCGGAATCTGGACATTTGACGTAATACTTGCGTCACCCTGTGTATTAAAATAAACAGCTTTCTTAGTATCAACGCAGGAAAAAAAAGCAATGCACACAAAAAAAGAGACGTAAAAAATTGGTTTATTGATTTTGTTCATAATTTAATAAGCATGTATCTATGATATGCTAATACGAGCGATAACATAATAGAAATATATTGGTTGCAGCAGTGGTACCGGATTTTAAAAAACTTTTTACAGTTCCGGCACCTATACAGTAAAAACTATGCCTGTTTTTAAATGAGTTAAATCCTAGTGTGTAAGAACTTGATTTGCCTCAAAAAAACACTGGTTTTCAACGGCAAAATTAGCTTCATTTTCCTGACTATCTGCAATAAATTAACGTCGCCCGGATTCTTCTCCATTCATAAACAATCCTTTATACCGTAAATGAGATCGACTGAATATAATTCCAGAAATAAAATAATCGCAACTCGCTACTTGATGTGTAAATCTTTTTCAGCTATTCTGATTCCCATTTTGACAATTTCGTGCTGTCTTTTACAAAAATGGTCCAAAAATATCCACAACACATCGTGGGTTTCTTTCAATAGTTAGCATGTGAATCCTGTGCTTATGTGTTTCCTGTTAGCGAATCAGAGAGTGCAGGTTACGAGACGAAAAAAAACAAAAGAAGTTTAAACAAGATGTAAGATTTTTTTTAATGTCATGATTGTTAGGTGGTTTAGATTGATATACTAAAAGTACGGACTATTTTAGAACCATACCAAATTATCAATTCTCCATATATTTCGAGTTCAAAACGCAACCGCCCGTTGATCTGGTATTATTAATAAAATGAAACAGATGTTAGCACAGAATCCCTTTTTGCATAAAAAAGCAAGCATTGAACTTAACCGAATCGGGTGAACGATCAATCGACTTACAAATACACACCGGGCATTCTCCATTCAATCTGCAGATGTTTGCATCCATCAAATGTCTTTTTGCAGGTCATGCTATTTCTATTCTGTTACAATACCTAATGTTCATCTGCTTTAAAATCACCTGATTACCCAATGCCTTTTTAAACATGACATACAAATGACAAAATCTATGGCATTTTATGCCCTTAAAAATATGCTGCCAAGTACCTTTGGCCAGACAAAGGGAAGGATCACTAAGGATTGAAATTCATGGATATAAATCATTTTTTTGTAACGGGAATCAATTATAAAAAAACAGATGCAGCTATCAGAAGTCAATATGCGGTTAGCAATTCTGTTTATGAGTCAATTCTATGTTCAGCCTCACATAAAGGATTACGGGAATTATTTGTCATCAGCACATGCAACCGCACAGAGATATATGGAGTAACGGACGACGTGCAACATCTCGTTCAATTGCTTTGTTCAGAAACCAATGGCAATGAAGCTACTTTCAAACAACTGGCTTACGTAAAACAAGGTTATGATGCTATAGAACATCTCTGGCAGGTAGCAGCCGGGCTCGATTCTCAGATATTGGGCGATTACGAAATTGTGGGACAGCTAAAATTAGCGGTAAAATTTGCCAAAGAGCGTGGTTTTGTCGGCACATTTACCGACCGATTAATCAATGGCGCATTACAGGCTTCCAAAGCCGTAAGAAGCCAGACACAGATCAGCGGCGGAACCATTTCGGTTTCATTTGCTGTCATTCAATATATTAAAGCTAACGTTCCGCATTTCCAAAACAAGAAAATTCTGCTCATTGGTGCCGGCAAAATCGGCCGCAACACTTGCCGCAACATTATTGACTATTTGGGCAACCGTCACCTGACGCTCATCAATCGTACGCTGGACAAAGCATCAGGAACTTGCTGCCGAACTTGGCATCCGGTGTGCTCCTTATGAAGATATGATTGCAGAAAGCCAACAGGCTGATATTGTGATAGTATCTACCAATTCTGCAGAGCCTGTTTTGAGAAAAGAACACGTAATATCTGGCAGGCAACAACTATTTATTGACTTGTCTATTCCAAACAATATTGATACTACAATCAGCGAGCTATCTCATATAAAGTTGATCAACGTAGACGACCTGTCGAAAATAAACGACGCTACCTTGCAAAAGCGTAAAGCCGAACTTCCG
The DNA here is from genome assembly GCA_963760045.1 of uncultured Chitinophagaceae bacterium. Lineage (GTDB taxonomy): Bacteria > Bacteroidota > Bacteroidia > Chitinophagales > Chitinophagaceae > Ilyomonas. Next base: position 74,554 of record CAVXBN010000024.1, on the reverse strand, counting down.
AAAGCGAATGCCATCCTTGCTGAATCTGTCGCAGAAATGAAACAATGGTGTATCAACCGCAGGCACGTGCCCTTGCTGAAAGCTGTGAAGCAAAAGCTTATTGATATGCACGAATGCAATTTATTGCTGGCTGCCAAAACAACACAGCCAACGATTATAGCGCAGCCTGTAAATATAGACGCGATACAAAAAGTGATTAATACCATGGCAGTTAAGATGCGCTGTATCAATCAGCCGGGCTGCAACTATATTGAAGCGATCAATGATTACATTGGCGATTCATCCAATTAATTGCCCGCTTTATGACTAAACCTATCACCATTGGCACCCGCGACAGCCAATTAGCTGTCTGGCAGGCAACACTCGTGAAAAACGAACTCGCCAAACTCCACATTCCCTCCGAACTGGTTTTTATAAAAAGCGAAGGCGACATAGACCTGGTAACACCACTGTACGAAATTGGAGTGCAGGGAATTTTTACAAAAACGCTGGATGCTGCCCTGCTCAACAATCGTATCGATATTGCTGTTCATTCTATGAAGGATGTGCCAACGGGGCTGGCGAAAGGTATTGCTCAGGCAGCGGTATTGCCAAGGGCCAATCCAAAAGATATTTTTGTATATAAAAACGATTGTTGCTTTTTAGACGATGAACAATCGGTAGCTACCGTTGCCACCAGCAGTGTAAGGCGAATTGCACAATGGCTGCACAAATATCCTAATCATACCATCGAAAACCTGAGGGGAAACGTAAACACCCGCCTGCACAAAGTAAGCATCAATAACTGGCAGGGTGCCATATTTGCTGCAGCAGGTCTCGAGCGCATACATCTTCGTCCCACAACTTCCGTGAACCTCGACTGGATGTTACCTGCACCGGCGCAAGGTGCCATTGTGATTGTGTGTCGCGAAGACGATATGGAAACGGCTGACAAATGCGCGCCTCTTCACCATGCGCTCACTGCTCTGTGTACGAAGGCAGAGCGGGACTTTTTGAGAACGCTGCAGGGTGGCTGTTCCACGCCTATTGGCGCACTGGCAGAAGTGAAAGGCGATTCGATTCATTTCAGAGGAAACATATTTTCAACAGATGGAAGACAACAGCTGGATGTTGAAAAACAGGTTCCCCTTTCTTCTGCAGCCACTGATTTAGGTGTTATCGCAGCCAGGGAAATACTGGAAAAAGGTGCTGCCAACATGATAGAAAAATTTCGCAATGCTATCCACTAAACCACACATACTTTGCACCCGCACGCTCGATGATGCCATAATGGATAAAATGGCAGATTCGTTTTTGTGCGTTAGACACCATTCCTTTTATCCATATTGAGCATTTGTGTACTCCTGCGCTACAAAAAGAATTGCAACAATTGAGTACAGAATCCAAAGTTGTTGTTTTCACCAGTACTAATGCTGTTGTATCGGTGGCAGAACAAGTGAAAAAAACACCAAACTGGAAAATCTTTTGTACGGGCGGCAAAACCAAGGAACATGTGTTAGCGCTCTTTGGAGAAAATGCCATTGTTGCATCTGCCAAAAACGCCAGCACTCTCGCAGAGCGCATTATCGCTGCTGAACCGATTGCAAAAATTGTGTTTTTCTGTGGAGACCAGCGGCTGAACGATTTACCCGAAAAACTGGCCAATCACAATATAATAACACAGGAAATCATTGTATATACCACGGTTCAAACGCCGGTGTTTATAGAAAAAAATTACGAAGGAATTTTATTCTTTAGTCCCAGTGCGGTACATAGTTTTTTTTCCATGAATACGATTGCTACAGATGTTGTTTTGTTTTCCATAGGACACACTACTTCTTCTGCCATTCAAACTTATTGCACCAACCAGATTGTTACCAGCGAATGGCCGGGTACGGAAAGCTTGCTGGAACTGGTGTCGGATTTTTATAAAACAGCTTCAGGCGAAGCTGACTAAATAACATATGAACGATTTAATATTAAAAGTGTTGCGGGGCGAAAAGGCTGAAAGAACGCCCGTATGGATGATGAGACAGGCAGGAAGGTATCTGCCAGATTATATCAAACTAAGGGAAAAGTATTCTTTTTTCGAACGCGTGCAAACGCCCGAAATCGCAACTGAAATTACGCTTCAACCCATTGACCAGATTGGCGTAGATGCGGCCATTTTGTTTTCTGACATCCTTGTAATACCTCAGGCAATGGGACTGGAAGTGCAACTGGTAGAAAGTAAGGGTCCTGTATTGCCAAATCCGATTAAGACGATTGCCGATTTGAAACGCATTTCTGTTCCAGACGTTAAGGACAATCTCCATTATGTATTTGATGCCATCCGCCTTACAAAACAGGAATTGAATGATCGTGTGCCGCTCATTGGTTTTGCGGGCGCGCCATGGACTATCCTGTGCTATATGGTGCAGGGAAAAGGCAGCAAAACGTTTGATGAAGCGAAAGGTTTTTGCTACACGCAGCCCGAACTTGCACATACGCTGCTGCAGATGATAACAGATACCACGATTGCCTATCTAAAAGAACAGGTGAAAGCAGGTGCAGATATCCTGCAGGTATTTGATAGCTGGGGCGGACTGCTGAGCCCGGCCGATTTTGAAACGCTTTCCCTTCATTACATCAGGCAGATTGTAAATGCATTGAAAGATGAAGTGCCAGTAATCATTTTTGCAAAAGGTGCATGGCATTCTCTGAAAGAAATGGCGGACACCGGTGCGCAGGGTCTGGGAATTGACTGGTGCATCACGCCGCAACTCGCCCGGCAGTTTGCCGGAGACAATGTAACCTTGCAGGGAAATTTTGATCCTGCCAAACTTCTGTCTCCAACAGCCGTTATTGAAAAAGAAGTAAAACAAATGCTCCGCGATTTTGAAGGCAGCCGGCATATTGCGAACCTCGGACATGGCATTTTGCCCAATGTACCGGTATCCGGCGCGAAAGCGTTTGTGAATACGGTGAAGGAATACAGCAACTAAATATAATACAAACAGACACAGGAATCTGCTTTATTTCTGTGGCTGTTTGGTATAATGTTTAGTCGAGTCGGCTCAAGATTACATCATTGATTTTTGTGAAGAGATGTTCAGGCTTGTAGGCACGCCAGTTGGGAACATCCATCAGCTCGATAAAATAAGTAAGCTTTCTTTTCTTAAAATCATATTGGGTAGCTTCGGGCATATTCAGGATTACAATCCATCCGTTTTCATCTGTTACTTCCTCAAACCATTCGGTATAATAGTCTTTGTCGCCACTGTGAAAATTGAGAATATTTTCACCAATAATCAGGAATTTGGTAATCCCTTCTTCTTCAAGTTTGTCTACCACATCTCGCTTTAGTGTCATGATATCATTTTCGATAGCATCGTTCCACTCTCCTATCAGTTCGATTATGACAAATTGCAACTCATAATCGGCATAGAGTATTTTCATGTAAAGCGTACGGCTGCCAAAATCGTCCCACTGCGGATGTATATAATAGTTATAAATGGTTTGCGAAAATTCAAACTCGCTGTATTCGCGCCCATAAAATGGCGAACGCTCGTCTTCTTCGGCCGTGTATAGATGTCGCCAGTTAAAATATGGTTCAATTTCGTGCATGCAACTCCACAGTTATCAACTAAAAAAATATCGCTGCACTTCAATTTTTTGTTTTGAAATGCAGCGATAAAAGTACAAATAAATAAGACGTTGTAAAGCCTACCGGCTCCCGCAAATGCTTTATTGTATGTTAAAGGCTTCTTTTACTTTTTTTACGTAATCAAGCTTTTCCCAGGTAAAGAGTTCAACTTCCTTTGTCACTTTTTTTCCTTCTGGAGAATAAAATTCTTTCACCACTGTTTTTGGCTGACGGCCCATATGACCATATGCTGCGGTTTCGCTATAAATGGGGTTGCGCAGTTTTAATCTTTGTTCTATGAAGTAAGGACGCATATCAAACACTTCACTTACGATTTTGGCAATTTCGCCGTCGGTAAGTTTCACTTTGCTGCTGTTGTAAGTGTTTACATAGATGCCCATGGGTTCGGCTACACCAATGGCGTAGGATACCTGCACCAGCACTTCATCTGCCACGCCTGCAGCCACGAGGTTTTTGGCAATGTGTCGTGTAGCATATGCCGCGCTTCTGTCTACCTTGCTAGGATCTTTGCCGCTGAACGCGCCACCACCGTGTGCACCTTTACCGCCGTATGTATCTACAATTATTTTTCTGCCTGTAAGCCCGGTATCGCCATGTGGACCACCAATCACAAACTTTCCTGTCGGGTTTACGTGATATTTGATACCCTCATTAAACAGGTGGGCAAACTTGATATATTTTTCTTTTACGCGGGGTATCAGAATGTTGATGATATCATGCTTGATTTTAGCCAGCATATTTTCTTCTGCATCAAAATCGTCGTGCTGGGTGGAAACCACAATCGCATCTATACGAATCGGCTGATTGTTATCGTCGTACTCAAGTGTCACCTGGCTTTTCGCATCGGGACGCAGGTAAGTTATTTCTGTATTTTCTCTTCTTAGTTCTGCCAGTTCCTGCAACAGCTTATGCGCCAGGTCGAGCGCAAGTGGCATAAAGTCTTCTGTTTCATTGGTAGCATAGCCAAACATCATTCCCTGGTCGCCGGCGCCCTGCGCTTCCTTATCCACCTTATCTACTCCCTGATTGATATCTGCTGACTGCTCATGAATCGCAGACAACACACCACAGGAATTGGCTTCAAACATATACTCGCTTTTGGTATAGCCAATGCGCCTGATGACGCCGCGTGCTATTTCCTGAACATCAAGATAAGCACGGCTTTTCACCTCGCCTGCAAGGATCACCTGACCTGTGGTCACCAATGTTTCGCAAGCCACTTTACTATCGGGATCGAACGCTAAAAAATTATCTATCAGCGCATCTGAAATTTGGTCGGCCACTTTGTCCGGATGACCTTCCGATACGCTCTCAGAAGTAAAGAGATAAGGCATAAATATTTAAGTTAGAATGACAATGTTATGATCAAATAAAAGAAAGAAATCAAACAACTAATGCGGCACCGAATATACAATATGAAGCCTCATGCGGTGCGTATTAGATACATCTTCGCTGCCACCGTACAACCTGATTCGGCCAATGCCTGCACTATTGTATGGCGTAGATGAAACACGTCCGTAAGATTCTACATTTTTCATTAAGCGGAAAGCTTCTTTGAATGGCGTATATAGCACAAAAGTATACTGTGGATTTTTCTTTGTTATGACTCCCTGTAAATACCTGGTGACATTAAAGCTATAATAGGTAACGGTATTACCTAAGTTATTGGTCGTTTTAAATGGCACACCGCCAAACTGCGCATAGTTGGATAAGATCCCCTGGCTGAAAGTAGCATCAGACGTAGCAGTAGAGAAGAATCGAAGCCGGGTATATTGATTCGCGTGGTATCGTTTTGCTTTGCCAGAAGAAACAGGAAAGGCGATGACAAACCATCAAAAATATTGAATGATTCATCAGGGGCCTGCTCCATAATAATTTCTGCACGGTGAACAATGAGGTTAGGCAAATGACTCACAGCTGCAGAGTCTACAGTAAGGTTTGCATACGTACCAGGACTGGTTTGCAGGTAAATGAAATCGTCATTTTTCGATCCGTTTGACGGCGGAAAATAATTACCGGCAAGCCCCATATTGAGGTCTCTTTCTATGTGGTTGGAGTGTGCGCTGGTAGAAGTATTAATGGTAAAATACTTCACGGTTTTCACAATGGAATCTGCCTTCAAAGGCGATTTGTAACTGTAATACAAAGCAACTTTTGTGTTTGGCAATGCAGTGTAGGTACTATTTGTGGCAAGACCAATACGAACAAGACTGTTACCTGTCTGATCGGAAGTAATCTGGAAGCCTTTAAAATTTTGCCTGAAAGCAGAATCGCTTTTGTATGCATTGGTAGTATCGTAGGTGTGCAACAACCGGTTGCCAAACTCATCTGTTAAACGAATGCGAAGCATGTTAGCCGTTGTGTCATCAAATACTTTTACCGAATCGTTTAATAACCTTGGATTGATCTGCGCAGAACCATTGTATGTAATGTCGTTGGTAGCAGAAAAAGTGCTGGCAGTATTATAAATGATAAGCGATGAATCGGATATAAAACTTTGGTTGTTATCAATTTCTTTTACATGAAGCGAAAGCTGCTGTGTAGTATCGCCCCACACACCCTGAACAGAGAGTGCCATCACTACAGAATCGAGCATGAGGCTGTCGTTTACATCCTGAACCGGGAAGTTAACTGGGAAAGCCGTTGGCTGCATCTGCACGTTGATGGAAGCCAGTGTGGTTCCAAATAAACGATCATTAATGTAGCCGAGTGCATGCTCGTCGTACAATGTAAGATTGAGCGTATCAGTACCCTGATTTTTAGCGTCGATGTAGATATTTGTATCTTTTGTTATCACCCCGTCTATCGAAGGAATCAGTCCGGTTCCAATATCTGTTTCTGTGATTTTAGTACACGCAGATACAAAAAAAAGAAAGGTAAGTGAAACTAATAAGTGCTTGATTTTCACTGTTATATTTAGGTTCTAGAAGAATAAATTTACTTCGCCGCAAGCTCGTTATACAAATCTAAATACGGTGTTAAATCACCCGTCCAGCTTGTAAAAGGGAGTATCTTCTTTGCCTTTGATTTTGGTAAATTCTGTAAGCAGTTTTTTGTCTACAAGGTCAGAGCCAAATGTTATGGCATCAGCGAAAGTAGCGCCGCCTTTGAACATGGCAGTATTGTCTGCATCTTTAAATGGTTCAAGGTCTTTGTCCTTGATATTTGCATGTATATGTGCCAGTTTGGAAAACTCTTTTCCCAGATTGTCTTCAAACGTATTTTCTCCTACTGTGTATACAATTTTGCTTTGGCTGAATACCGCGTCTTTCTTATAAGCAGTTTTGATAAACATAGGGATTAGCCCGGTCATCCATCCGCTGCAATGAATGACATCGGGCGGCCAACCAAATTTCTTCACCGTTTCCAAAGCACCCTTGCAAAAGAAGATGGTTCGCAATGCGTTGTCATCAAACCATTGGTCTTTCTCGTCTGTAAATGCCTGTTTGCGTTTGAATAGGTCTTCGTTATCTAAAAAATAAACCTGCAACCTTGCCGTAGGTAAAGAAGCAACTTTAATCTGTAATGGATAATCATCGTTATCTACCGAAACATTAATACCGGACAGTCTTACCACTTCATGCAAACGGTGCCTGCGCTCATTGATCACTCCAAAACGAGGCATAATGCATCGTACTTCATAACCATTGTTACTGCAGGTTATAGCAAGTTTATTTATCACTTCTGCAAACTCTGTCAATTCGAGATAAGGCGACATTTCAGTGGCAATAAATAAAATTCGTTTCTTTAACATTCTGCTGTCCTGCTTTTACTGATATTTTTCAAAAATGTTTGCAAAGGTAAAAAAAATAACCCGAAAGAGTAAACTTATCACCATCTGTTGCTAAGATGATTTTGACAGCTTTCTATATTAATTCAACCAATTGTTGTCGTTATATACAATATTCTGTTCGGAATCATGTATTTAAATGGTGCATATCGTCCTTCTGTGTTGATGATAATGTCGGTGTTTCAATTGCAAGAGGTGCAAATGACTAACCGCGCGTCATCTATTCATCATCTACAGAATTCACACCTTTCAAAAATATAAGTCACTACATGCGCTAAAATTATTTACGTGCTTTTTTACCATTTATAAAAAAGAAATAGCTGATTATCAAACGCATGAAAGTGATTTTAGGGTTTCAGTTTTTTCGTATGGCAGGCTTTTATTAAGATTCATTTTTTCAAATCATTGAGGTGTTCTTATAAAAAATAGTAATTGTTATGATTGTCTTGTAAAGACAAATTTTGACTGGTAATGCACCAACAACTAAACGTTTCGTGCAACCATTTGATTCACTATTAGCATTTCTACAGGATCATCGTTACATATATGATGCAGGCAGCAGTTTGGGTTGAAATTAACTTTTTATTGTCATGAAGGGGCTCATGTCCGCATTATATAAACCACAGAAAGAAAAGTTTAGCAGAACGAACACTTTACTTTTGTAAAAACTGAGATTATGAAAAAGTTGGTTTCTTGTGTTGTCTTGATTGCTATGCTTCCGGTTGTGTTTGTTTCCTGTTTCGATCTTGACAAGCAGGCCGACAAAACAACGAATGAAAAAGAAGAAAAGCCGGCACGCATGAATATCAGCAAAAATCCTGAAGCATTTAATACCGCCTTTGATAGCCTTATGCAAAGCTATTACCGGGTGAAAAATGCATTGATAAACTGGGATAGCTTGGCAGCCGGCAATGAAGCCAAATCGCTTGCGCAATTGTCGGAACAACTTCCCGTAAACACTTTGCAGGCTGATAGCAGCCTTGTGCTCACTGCTCATAACTTTACAGACGCCATCAGCTCACTAAGAGCAATAAATTGGCAACAGCAAACAACCATAGAAGCCAAACGCCGTGCGTTCAGTACGAGTTGTCCGATCAATTGTATAGTCTTATTAATACGGTTCGGTACGATCACGATGTTATTTATTACGATATGTGCCCGATGGCTTTTGGCGAAAATGAACAGGCGTACTGGCTAAGCCGCCGACAGCGCCATCAGCAATCCATATTTGGGCAACAAACATCCGAAATACCATAGTGGCATGCTAATCTGTGGTGATGTGGAACAAGAAATTAATTTTGCTGCAAAACACAATGATATCAGGCTTTCACCCGTAGCAACTGCTTTATCGCGGTTGGCTTTGTAATTGATGTCAGTAATATCTCGGCACAAAATGGTTACATGCCCCATTTTGCGGCCGGGTTTGGTTTGCTGTTTTACCATACAAGTGTACAAATGCACCTTCCATTTTCAACACTTCTTCCAGCCCTTCATACCTGGCATCGCCGTGTAAAACCTTCTGCACCAATTACATTTACAATGGTAGAGCAGCTAATATTGGCGGTATTGCCCAGCGGGTATTGCAGCATAATGCGCCACAGCATATCGTACTGGCTGCAATAGCTGGCTTCAATGGTATGATGACCGCTGTTGTGAACACGCGGTGCTGTTTCGTTTACAAACACTTCGTTGTTTCTATCTACAAATAACTCGATTGCAAACAAGCCCGGGCTTTTCAATTGTTTTACCACTTTAAGTGCAATGGCTTCGGCTTTCCACAACACATCTTTTGTGAGCCGGGCCGGCGCTATCTGGTAATCCAATAAATTTAACGCCGGATTAAATACCATTTCCACCGGTGGATAAATGGCTGTTTCGCCACGTGCATTCATTGCAATGATGATGGCAATTTCCTTTTGCAGCATTACCATTTTTTCCAGTACCGCCGGGGCATCAAAACCTTTGTCTAGGCTCGTCTTTATCTGCTGATTACCTGCACTCCTTTGCCATCGTATCCGCCTTGCGCCAGTTTGTGTACGGCGGGCAAAAAAGAAAGCTGACTGTTTATATCAGCTGATGTTTTTGTAATGACAAAAGGAGCGAGTAGGATTTGCTCTTCGGTGTAAAATTGTTTCTGCAATATTTTATTTCGGATAATGCTGATAGCAGATGGTTTCGGAAATACTTGCAACGCCTTCTTTTTCCAGCTTGTTCCAGGGCTTCTACATTTACCGATTCTATTTCTATGGTTACGGCATCTACCATTTTACCAAAACGGTAAACGGTATCAAAATCTCTGATATCGCCTTTTATAAAATGATGGCAAAGATGCGCTGCAGGGCAGTTTTCATCGTTTTCAAGCACATATGTTTCCACTACATAGTTTGCTGCTGCCTGCAACAGCATTCTGCCTAACTGACCACCACCTAAAATGCCAACTTTCATAATGAATAGATGAAACTGCGAAGATAGCGGCTTGCTTTCTGCCTAAAAAATATTATCCTTTAACCCGCTATTTAATATCACTATGTGCATCGATTGAAATATTTTTGACGCTATGAAGCGCTTTTTCTTTTTTGTTATTTTCTCTGTTTCTTGCTGTATCATGCTTCTGCGCAAAGTTCGTTTGTAGATTTTCAGAAAACATTTTCCCGCGTGGCTTTTGCATTGAAAAGGAAAGAAGATACGCTGCGCAAACAGTTTGCAGCCGCTAATCTGACCTGGCCTGCTAAAGCAGATTTATATCCGCTCTTTTAAATACGACAGCCAGCTGGAAGTGTGGGTACGCAATAGCAATGACGAAAAATTTAAACTGTTTAAAACCTATAAAGTTGCGCGATGGCAGGCGCTTTAGGTCCCAAACGCATACAGGACGATTACCAGGTGCCCGAAGGGTTTTATTACATCAACCAGTTTAATCCCAACAGCAATTATCATCTTGCGCTTGGGCATCAATTATCCAAACGAATCTGACCGGATTCTGAGCGATTCCCTTATCGCCGGGCAGTGGTATTTATATTCATGGCAGTTGCATTACGGTGGGCTGCATTCCTATTTTGATGCGCCGATCGAAGAATTGTACCTGCTGGCAGCTATGGCAAAAAGTGCAGGCGAAGATTTTATTCCTGTGCATATTTTCCCGGTTCGGTTCAGCAATGAAAAAGCATGCAGTACCTTAGCCGCATAACAAAAGATAACCAGGATTTGCAAAAATTTGCAGTGAAACTGAAAGAAGTGTACGATTATTTTGAAGAAAATAAAACTATTCCACTCGATTGCCACAAATAAAAAGGGTGAATATGTGATTATGTAAAATATTAGTCAGTAATTTGCCACAATATTACAATTAGACTATTAACCAGCTCATTTTTTGCCAAACTTGAAATATACAGAAGACGAATTGCTAACCAGCCTGAAGCTACATGATGAGCAGGCATTCAGTTTCTGTATGATAACTATTCCAAATCGTTGTTTGTTGATCATCAAGCAAATTATTTCCCAGCAGGAAGTAGCAGAAGATGTATTGCAGGAAGTGTTTGTAAAAGTCTGGCAAAACATTCAATCTTACGATGTAAGCAAAGGAAGATTATATACCTGGATGATCAGCATCGCCCGAAATTTATCAATAGACCGAACCCGTTCAAAAGAATTTAATAAGCAAAGTAAAACTGCAACTCTTACAGGATAACGTACATATTTCCGGCAACTCTGAAGAGAATAGAATTTCTGATATCGGGTTAAAAAAAGTGTTAACCGCGTTGCCAGGCGATAACGCAAAGCTGATAGACCTTGCTTATTTCAAAGGCTTCACGCAGGAAGAAATTTCAAAAATCATGGAGATACCGGTAGGCACTGTGAAAACTCGTATGAGAAGTGCGCTATCATTTTTAAGAACGAAAATTAAACCAAATAAATTTAGTTGGATATCAGTTGTATCATATCGTCCGGAGATCTTGAACTTTATGTTTTGGGCATGCTTTCGCAAGAAGAGAACGAAAAAATCGCTCAGCTTGCCAACATGTTTCCTGAAATAAAAAGGGAGATAGACGAAATAGAGCAATCGTTAATCAATATGGACGATAGTGCTGATGCAAACTCTGTGCCTTCTGCATCTGTAAAGACAGATTTATTTGCAAAACTTCACCAACTCAAACTACAGGAATCGGAAAACCTGCATACTGAATTTACCGTTGCACCTTCAATGGCTTCGGCTTCGCAAAGAGAAGAAACGAAAGTCATTCCTTTACATCAGCCGAAACGAAATAATCAGTGGCTCGCAGCTTCCGTAATTGGATTGCTTGCTTGTCTGTGGTATCATTGGCTATCTCGCAACGTCTAATAACAGGTACCGCAATGATACCGACAATCTGCAAGCACAGGTAAACCAGCTAAAGGCAAATATGTCGGCTCAGGAAGCACAGGTAGCCAACTACGAAAAAAACCTTGCCTTCTATCAGAATCCCGACTATTTGAAAATCAATCTTACCAATGTGGATGGCAAGCCGGATGCACTTGTTCAACTCTTCTGGAGTAAGAGCACACACTATGTGTATACGAGCGATATTTCGCTACCCAAACCACCCGAAGGAAAGCAATACCAGTTGTGGGCTATTGTAGACGGAAAGCCCGTAAGTGCAGGCATGCTCACAGCCAAAAACACACCGGAGCAGATGTCTGCATTTGTAAAAGCAGATGCGTTTGCTATTACGCTTGAGAAAGCCGGCGGCAGCGAAACACCTACCCTTTCCGAAATGTATGTAATGGGCAAACCTTCCTAATTCAGCAAGACATTAATTACTGCATGCTTGTGCTATATATAGAATGTTAACCCACTCCTTTTTTGTTTCTTTTTTATCAGACATTCCTATCTCCTTTCACTCTTTCGTTTTCATTGTTCTCTAACATATTTCCCTTCATTTTGCAGCTTCCTGGTTTCGGTTATGCCAATGCGAATGTCATGCATGGATGAGATTTCCAAAGGTATATTTCATTCAAACAATCGTTTTCATCCCTGTTTATATTATCTGTTATTATGCCTGTATTCAGGTATGTTTCCATGGCTGTCATCTTCATGATTTAATCAGCAAATTATACAAACGATTACAGAAGTTGTTTTGTGAAAATTGTACAATTCCTGTATGCTGTAAGATTATTCATTAAATATATCTTCCGCCTGAAACCCTTTGCCGCAAGCTTTTCCAGGCTTTACTCATGCATACTGTTTGGTAATATTTACAAAAAACAGATTTTTTTAAAACCATCATCTCATCATTCACCGTAAGTGATTGAAACCTATTTTATGAAGAAGTTATTAGCAATTGACAGTTGTATTCATTGGCCTTTCCGTTAGTGCGTTTGCACAGGATACCAAGATGGTTGGCGGAGCTTTGATGTATCCTGCAAAAAACATTGTAGAGAATGCTGTGAACTCTAAAGATCATACCACATTGGTAGCTGCTGTAAAAGCAGCCGACCTTGTAGATGTATTGCAAAGCGCAGGTCCATTTACCGTGTTTGCACCTACCAACGAAGCGTTTGACATGTTGCCAAAAGGCACCGTTGAAAACCTGTTGAAACCAGACAACAAAGGCAAACTGCAAGGCATTCTGAAATATCATGTGGTAGCAGGTAAAATGAGCGCAGCCGAACCTGACTAAAGATGATTAAAGACAACAATGGAAAAGCAACTTTGAAAACAGTAAATGGTGAAAACCTGTATGCATCATTAGATAATAAAGGACATGATTTGGATATGGGATGAAAATGGTGGAAAGGCAATGGTGACGATAGCTGATGTGAATCAAAGTAATGGTGTGATACACGTGATTGATCATGTATTGATTACCAAAATGTAATATGCAGTATCCAAAATCCATGTTGAAGTTCCTGCTTAGTGCACGGAACTTTTTTTATTGGTACAATACCTGCAGTGTTTCTTTTGTTTGCTGGCGCAATAAAATGGTTTTGTTGCGCAGCATATCTTCCACAACCGCATCTGTAAAATGCCTGATGGTGAGCAGGGCAAATTCACGCTCTACCTGCACATCAAAAATGGCTGATGCGTCGGCAGCAAGCTGGCTCACTTTATCGCTTTTATCATCCATACAAAGCTGCAGACTTATGGCACCGGTTTGTATGAGATTGGGCTTTAGCTTCATATCTGCTTAAACACTTCATAAACCGGCTCATGGGCGCTCCGCCAACAAACGAAAAATCCTGGCTGTGCAACATGCAGCAGCGCCTGGTTTTGCTTTACAATAATAATGGGTGGCAATTGTCGGGATGCTCTTTTTTGGTGATGATGGTGCCGGGAAGGCTGGTATCTAAAAAACATTTTACATGTAGCGGTATGCCTTTGTTTTGCAAAGGCTTGATGGTTTTCGGGTGAATGACCTGTGCACCGTAATAAGCCATCTCTATCACTTCATCAAAGCTCAGTTCGCTGATCAGTTGCGCATCGGCAAACTGGTGCGGATCGGCATTCATCACGCCTTCCACATCTTTCCAGATGGTAAGGCTTTCAGCATCCAGCAGGTTGGCAAAAATTGCGGCGGTAAAGTCGCTTCCTTCCCGCCCAAGAGTTGTGCTTTCGTTTTCATCGGTACTGCCAATAAAGCCTTGCGTAACAACAATGTTGTACTCTGTCAAACAAAGGTTTCATAGCATCATCTACTTTGCATTTGTGTCACGTTCCAGTCTATGTTGGCATCGCGGAAATTGTTATCGGTTCGTAATACATCGCGTACATCAATCCAGGTATTGTGTATTTCTTTTTCATTCAGGTAATGACTGATGATGGAAGTGCTGAGCAGTTCGCCCACACACACAATCTGGTCGTAATAATAATCGAAAGGCTTTACAGGCTTGTCGTGCAGCAGCCATTCTACTTCGGTAAAAAAATCGGTCAGCTGCTGAAGGCATTGTTGTAATGTGTTACCAGCAAATATTTTGCCGTGCCAGGTGTTGTTGTTTCACAGTATGAAAAAGTTGCAGGCTTTCCGTCTCTATTGCCAGCATAAAAAGCCTCCGCCACTTTCTCCAACGCATTGGTCGTTTTACCCATGGCAGACAATACGACCACCAGTTTTTCGCCGCTATATTCGCCTGATAATCCCTGCTGTATTTTCTATTCTTTCTATCGAACTTACACTTGCGCCACCGAACTTAAAAACTTTCATGTATTAGTAAAAACTTTACAAATCGTTTGAAATGAAACTACTTCCACAACGTTATAAGATGAAACAAAGATAGCTTGCCGGCAGCATGAACGCAACCCGAAAACTATTCAGTGGACATTGATAAAAATCATCAGCCATGTTTTACCTAATCAGTACCAGGTTCGTCATATTTATCATGATGAAACAATGTATTCATCTTCCTGTTTGCATTTGCTGGCTTCCGCGGGTTTACAGCCTGTGCGCAAGTCAAAAGACGTATACAGCACCGCTACTCCTGCCGCTCATATAGATCTATCGGCTATGAACACAGGAAATTCTGCAACTGGTTAATAAACACCGCCAGTCGTTAGGTAAAAATGCATTGCAAATGATCGATGTTGCTTCTGTACAGGCAGCACAGCACAGCCGCAATATGATGACATGGCAAAACGGCTTTTGGTCACAATGGTTTCGAAGAACGGGCACAATGCGGTGCGGCAGTGCAATTGGCTTTATCAATGCGGCGGCCGAAAATGTAGCTTACGGACAAATGAGTGCTGAAGAAGTGGTAGATGGCTGGCTGCACAGCCCCGGGCATCGCCAAAACATAGAAGGAGACTACAATCTTACCGGAATCGGGGTTGCGCAAAACAAAGATGGCGTCATTTATTTCACCCAGATATTCGTATTGAAGAAGTAACTTGCCCACATGAACAGAACGATTATTTCTGTAAAAAATCTTATCAAAAATTACGGCAGATTTTCAGGCAGTAAAAGGCATCAGTTTCGATGTGTATGAAGGTGAAATTTTTGGTTTGCTGGGTCCAAACGGCGCCGGTAAATCTACCACGCTTGAAATCATTGAAACGTTACGAACCAAAACGAGCGGCGACGTTATTGTAGATGGTTTCAACCTCGATAAGCATCCCGAAGAAATCAAAAAAATGATTGGCGTTCAGCTACAGGCAGCAGGCTATTATCCCAACCTGAACCTTGTGGAATTACTGCAATATGTTTGCCGGATTGTACAACAAAAACATTGCTCCTCTTATCGGTTCTCGATTCAGTAAATCTTCGCGATAAAGCCAAAGCGAAATACAAACAACTGAGTGGCGGTCAAAAACAACGCTTTTCTGTAGCCATCACGCTTATTAACCAACCGAAAATTATTTTTCTAGATGAACCAACTACCGGGCTCAGACCCACAGGCAAGACGTAATTTGTGGAATCTCATCAGCGATATCAGGAAACAGGTACCACCATTATTATTACCACACATTATATGGACGAAGCCGAAATTTTGTGCGACCGTGTTGCCATTATTGATGCAGGCAAAATTATTTCCATTGCATCGCCCGACGTGATGATCGACGAGTTGGTGACTTCCGGCTTTGAACGTCCCAAACAGGTGAAACGCGCCAACCTCGAAGATGTATTTATTCATCTCACCGGGAAAACCATCAGAGAAGAGTAATGGAGAATGTAGTAAGTATTATGTATTGGTATATTATGTATTGTTTAGTTGCAAATTTGTACTAGTGTAAATACAATGATAAATAATATTTATGTAATACTATTTACTGCGTAAATTCATAAATCATCAATCACTAAATCATCATGACTAACGATCTTCGCTATCCCATTGGCAAATTCGAACCACAACCTTTTTCGGAAGAACAAAAGAAGAAAATGGCTGCTCGACATTCAATATCTGCCTTCCGATATTGAAGGTGCCATTCAAAATCTCGATGAAGCCCAATTGCATACGCCTTACCGCGATGGTGGCTGGACGGTTCATCAATTGGTGCATCATATAGCCGACAGTCACATGAATGCCTACATCCGTTTCAAACTTGGGTTGACCGAAGATAATCCGGCTATTAAACCCTATAATGAAGCTGTTTGGGCTGAGCTGGATGATGTAAAAACTTTGCCGGTAAATATTTCCGTCACTTTGTTATTTGCCCTTGCACGAACGTTGGTACGAAGCGCTTAAAAATCTTAGCGAAGAAGAATGGAACAAAACTGTTTTTCATCCCGAACATAAAAAAGAAATGACGCTTTGGTTTTTGCTTGGCATGTATGCCTGGCATGGGCAGGCATCATACAAACCATATTTTATCATTAAGAGAAAGAATGCAATGGTAAAACTACACGCAGATGAAAATGAACTGAAATGGAAAACGCTTTCATCAGAATATTTGTTTAACGACGTGTGGCTGCGTGCACGTAAAGACCGCTGCGAAAAGCCCGATGGCAATATTGTAGATCCGTATTATGTGGTTGAATACCCGCAGTGGGCAACCGGCGTTGGCATTACCGAAAATAACGAAGTGGTATTGGTAAAGCAATACCGGCATGCATTGCAGGTGGTGTGTATGGAAATTCCCGGTGGTTGCATTGACGCCGAAGATCAAATATCATGAAGCCGCCATCCGCCGTGAATTTATGGAAGAAACAGGCTATACGTTTAGCCATGTTGAATATTTGGGACGCACGTCGCCAAACCCAAGCACCAATGCCAACTGGATGCATATGTTTCTATTACCGGCGGCAAACTCACACACGAGCAATCGTTTGATGAACATGAAGAGATTGAAGTCTCACGTCGTTCCTATGCAGGAATTTATAAAAATGGTTCTTGCGCGGCGAAATCATTCAAAGCATGCACATGACCACTATCTTTTTTGCACTGTATAAACTGGGTAAACTGCTCGATTACTCCATAAAAAAAGAGTGCTGATGTTTTTACAACATCAGCACTCTTACATATGCGTATAAGCTTTATTATAATTCAGAACTCATCAATTCTTTCTTTCTTTCCGACATAACCACTACAGTCGCACAGTTGCTTCTCAGGTTTTACCATCTTGATTACACCAACGTAATTCAACGCTTTGATGATCGGGTAACAAGGATCAAATTCGCCTCTTGGTAGATGCAAAATTGCTGCGTGACGGGTAAACGTGGTGATTGTTGTGATAACCTTCACCAAACATCAGCCAGTCAATCTTAAACAGATTTTTAGAAGTGTTGTCGGTTTCGTGGTTTACATGACCATATTTATGGGCAAACCAGTTGATCACCACACCATGTACAGGTCCCATGGTAATATGAATAGGCAAGCAGGAGAAACCACCAGGCTGATGGAGCAAAAGCTACATAAAAAGCGATGTATAAACCTACCCACATCAAACGGGAAAAGTAAGAATGTGCAAACTTGTCGAAAGCTATCCCATCGCGGAACATTCTTTTTAAAACGTGGCTCTACTTCAGTTTCACCCGAAAAAATGCCGGTGTAAATATTTTTGGTTCTCCACATCATTGCAAAAAAATGCTTGTCGAACATAGGGAGAATGCGGATCTTCTTCTGTATCGGTAAAGGCATGGTGCATACGGTGCATAATACCATAGCCGGTAGCACTCAGGTACGAAGAACCCTGCGTAAGCCAGGTAAGTATAAAGAAGAATCGCTCCCAGCTTTTGCTCATTGTGAAAGCTTTGTGGGCAGCATAACGATGGAGAAAAAATGTTTGTGTAAATAGTGACAAATACCAATGAGCTACAAATGCAATAAGAATGATGATCAAGTCGGGAGATTAAATAATGAATAAATGAATACGCTTTAACGGCACTAAATTAAATCTTTTCTCTCATTCATGGAAACTATATGCTATTATTTAAGGTTTCATTCAAGTACAAACGTTAGTTTTCAAAATCAGATTATATTCACTTCTCTCTCCAGTTGCACATAAAATTTCTCATTCACACTTTCAATAATGCGGGCAGACAAATCGTAAATCTCAGAGCCGCTTGCGTTTCCATAATTTACCAGCACCAGCGCCTGCTTACTGTAACAGCCGGCATCGCCCAAGCGGTACCCTTTCCATCCGCAGTGTTCTATCAGCCAGCCTGCAGCCAGTTTTGTATGATGCGTATCGAAAGCATAACCTGCCATGCCCGGGTATTGATTTTTCATCAAATAGTATTGCTCATTGGGAATGGTTGGATTTTTAAAAAAGCTTCCGGCGTTTCCCAGTTCAGCGGGATCGGGAAGTTTGCTTTTTCGGATATTGATAACAGCCTGCGAGATAGCTGCAATGGACAAGTCGGTGACATTCATGTCATCCAGTTCCTGCGTGATAGCACCATACGACGTATGAAACTCCGGGCGCTTCCTCAGCCTGAACGTTACGGAGAGAATGACAAACCTTCCTTTGTATTCCTTTTTGAAAATACTGTCGCGATAGCCAAACCGGCAATCTGACGCCGAAAATGTAACAGTCGTACGGTCGTGGAGATCATATGCTTCCAGCTCATGAAATACATCCTGAAGCTCCACGCCATAAGCTCCAATGTTCTGAATTGGACTTGCGCCAACACTTCCGGGTATCAAGGCTCAGGTTTTCGAGCCCTGCATATCCGTGAGATACGCAATGCATCACCAGCTGATGCCAGTTTTCACCCGCAGCCGACTCTACATAATAATAGTCTTCATCTTCACGCAGCAACCGGATGCCACGCATCTCGTTTCGCGCTACAAGACCATCAAAATCTTTTGTAAGTAATACATTACTGCCGCCACCCAACACCAGCAAAGGCTGTTGCTGATTCAGGGAAAGCAGTTCCTTCAACTCATCTACAGATGCAAAAGCAGCAAAATATTTTGCGAAAGCATTGATACCAAACGTATTATACCCTTTCAGAGAAACATGTTGCTGCAACTGCATATCGTATCGTTTTATGGTAATGATTACCGCTATGGCAAAAAAGCTGGTTATACATTGAACCTGAAGTGCATAATGTCGCCATCTTCCACAAGGTAATCTTTGCCCTGCACTGCCAGTTTTCCGGCATCGCGGCAGGCAGCTTCGGAACCAAGTCTTCACAAAATCGGTATATTTAATAACTTCCGCGCGAATAAATCCTTTTTCAAAATCGGAGTGAATAACACCGGCAGCCTGTGGCGCCAGCATTCCTTTGGTAATAGTCCACGCTCTTACTTCCTGCACACCGGCAGTAAAATAAGTAGCGAGGTGCAACAAGCGAGTAAGTCGATTTGATGAGACGTGCCACGCCACTTTCCGACAAGCCCATATCTTCCAGAAACATCTGCCTGTCTTCAAAGCTTTCCATCAGCGCGATTTCGCTTTCTATCTCGGCACTCACAAGCAGCATTTCTGCCTTTCGCCTTTGATGGCTTCGGCTACTGCCTCTGTGTGTTTATTTCCTTTTACCACCGATTTTTCATCCACATTACACACGTAAATCACGGGTTTGATGGTGAGCAAAAACAAATCGTCTACAAATGCAGCTTTGTCTTCGGGCGATACTTCAAAGCCACGAGCGTTTTTGCCCTGCTCAAGATGTGCTTTTAATTTTTGAAGAATTTCAAGTCCGCGCAAGGCTTCCTTATCGCCACCCGTGCGTGCTTGTTTTTCTGACCGCGACAGCTTTTTTATCTACGCTATCCAAGTCTTTCAGCTGCAGTTCAGTATCGATGATTTCTTTGTCGCGCACAGGGTTGATGCTTCCATCTACGTGGATTACGTTGTCGTCATCAAAACAGCGGAGAACATGAATGATGGCATCGGTGCTGCGGATATTGCCGAGGAACTGGTTGCCCAGTCCTTCACCTTTGCTGGCTCCTTTTACCAAACCCGCAATGTCTACAATCTCTACTGTAGTAGGCACCACCTTTTGAGGTTTCACCAGCTTTTCAAGAGCAATCAGCCGCTCATCGGGAACCGTTATCACACCAATATTGGGTTCTATAGTACAAAAGGGAAAATTGGCAGCCTGCGCTTTCGCGTTGCTGAGCGCATTGAACAGCGTTGATTTTCCTACGTTGGGTAAGCCTACAATTCCTGCTTGAAGAGACATATGTTTATTTAGATGTTATCGGTATAGTTTCCTGTGCCGGACGAGAAAGATTTACTGATTTTGAAAATACGGATGATCATAAACGGGGTGCTCCGGCAAAAGTGCACCTTGCATGCGGATGAGAATCAAGTTCCTTTTTTATCGTGAAATCATAAAACTCCGGGCGTAAACGTTTCACGAAAGAACCATTTTTTCAGCGCGCAAAAGTAGTAAACGAAATTTATTTACCTTCCAAGCAATTTTAATTTTAAACTAATTTGACCTGAAAACCGTAGATAAAAGATCAAAATCTGTCTCGAAACAGTAACCGAAAGTTTATGAAACCAAGTGACAGAATCAATGGCTGCATATAGTGAAACCGGGGACGAAAACCAGATCAATGACGAACAGGTGCAGACTTTGCTGACAGACCTGCTGGAACTCTATGGATATGATTTTAACGATTATTCCAAAGGCATCCATCAAACGGCGCATCAACCGGCTTTACAAACTCGACCGGTTTCCATCGTTTGCCGAATTCCGGTATCGCCTGCGCGACGATAAATCATACCTCAACAGTTTTGTGGAAGCCCTGAGTGTAAACGTAACGGAAATGTTTCGAGATCCGACTTTTTATCTTACACTTCGCAATGTGGTGTTGCCGCAGCTGGCTACCTACCCGTATATCCGCATCTGGCATGCCGGCTGTTCTACCGGCGAGGAAGTGTATTCGATGGCGATTTTGCTAAAAGAAGCAAACCTGCTTCATAAATCTTTACTTTATGCTACCGACATTAACCAGGAAGTGCTGGAACGAGCGCGGCAAGGTATTGTGCCGCTCAACAGTATGCAGCTGTATTCGGAAAATTATATTCAGTCGGGTGGCACCAGCGCTTTCAGCAATTATTACTCGGCATCTTACGACCGGGCAAGACTGAACGATGAGCTGAAAAGCAAAATGGTATTTGCCATGCATAACCTTGTGTCCGACAGATCGTTTCAATGAATTTCAACTGATTCTTTGCCGAAATGTGCTTATTTATTTCAACAAGGAATTGCAGGATAAAGTGATCCGGCTGTTTGACAACAGCCTGGAAAAACTGGGTTTTCTTAGCGCTTGGTACAAAGGAAACCCTACGCTTTACCGAAGTGGCCAAAGTCATTTCAGGCAAATTGAAGGAAAGGAAAAAATATGGAGAAAGATCGATCTAAAAAAACTCT
The DNA here is from genome assembly GCA_963760045.1 of uncultured Chitinophagaceae bacterium. Classification (GTDB taxonomy): domain Bacteria; phylum Bacteroidota; class Bacteroidia; order Chitinophagales; family Chitinophagaceae; genus Ilyomonas. The sequence goes on along the minus strand of CAVXBN010000024.1, from coordinate 52,899 downwards.
TTGTCATCGGTGGATCAAGCGGCAGTTTTGAAGTTTTGTTTACTGTTTTTCCGCTGTTTGCAGCCATTCACCAGTACTGCCATCATCATTGTGCTGCATCGCAAAAATTCCTTACATACATTGCTGTCCGATGTGTTTTGCCTTTCGCTCTGCACTTTCCATCAAAGAAGCGGAAGAAAAAGAAACCATAACAGCGCGGATGCAGTTTATATAGCTCCTGCCGATTATCATTTACTGGTAGAAAAAGATGGTTCCATTTCGCTCGATGTATCTGAAAAAATAAATTTCAGCCGGCCAAGTATTGATGTTTGCATGGAAACAGCAGCGGAAGCATTCAGAAACAAATAATTGGTATTTTGTTATCGGGCGCTAATGCCGATGGGGTGGAAGGTTTGCTTGAGAATCAAACATTGCGGCGGTGTATACCGTTGCGCAGAGCCCGAAACAGCAGAAATAGATTATATGCCAAAGCAGGCAATTGAAAAAATGCAGCCGATATGCGTGTTAACCCCTGATGAAATTGCAACTTCATCAACCAGGTTATCATGCCTTTTGATATAATCATTTTCCTTTGCATACAGATATGCCCAGTAAATAAGTACAAACTTGCAATGGCAACCGCAGCAACGCAACAAATGAAATAAGGATTCTGATCAAGGTAATAATCAATCGCCATCTGAACATTGGCAGGAAACACCGCAATCAGCAGCGAGATGATGAGCATAGACGCCAGCCGCCTCGTAACTCCGAATAATAAGCAGAACGCCATACAAGTATTTCCAGTACGCCACTGACAATATATAAGGGTATTATGCCACGGCACCCAATCAGGCATTATAGAAGCATACTTTTCGGTAAATAAAAAATGGCTGGTACCTGCCAGTATGTAAAATACACGACATCAGATAAAGTAATACCTTTTTCATGTGTTGGTCGGGCTTAAAATGAAGGGGATTAAGGAATGGATTACAACACGATCAGCAAACGCACAATATCTGTATTTTGTAAATATAACACTAACCTGCCTCAGAATTTAAAAAATGCTTGTCATTCACACATTTTTTTAGCCTTAGCTGCTGCTCATCACAAAAACATCAAACATCGGTTCGATTGTTTTATGTTAGCAATCTGAATACGACTCAATGAAAACGATTTTGTTCTTTTTATTAGTGATGCTCACTTACCTGCCAGGCATGTCGCAGGATTTGTATATGCCCCGAAATATCAAACAGGCATATGCCAACGAAACACGATCGGCCGATGGCAGACCGGGTAAAAGATACTGGCAAAACACTGCCCGTTATGACATTCATATTGTCGGCAATGCCACCCGGCCGCACCATTATGGGCACCGAAGATATTGTGTATACCAACAACAGCCCTGACTCTTTGCAATCGCTTACGTTACGCATCATCGCCAATATTCACAAACCGGGAGCGATACGCGCATCTCCTGCAAGTCCTGAATACCTTACAGACGGCGTTACCATCGATGCTTTCAGCATTAACGGTACTCAGCAAAGAACTGGCGGAAGATGGCTATCATTTTACCTGGTATCCCATCCCATTACTGCAAGCGTTGACTGCCGAACGATTCTGTGTCGGCTCATATCGACTGGCATTATGACTTTGTCTGAAGAAAGCGGAAGGGAAGGAATGCTTGATCCATCTACTTTTTACCTTGCTTATTTTTATCCCCGCATATCGGTATATGATGACTACAATGGCTGGGATGAAACACAACTTTACCGATCAGCAGGAATTTTACAGCGATTTCAACGATTATACGCTCAACGTCACTGTTCCTCAAAATTTTGTAGTGTGGGCTACAGGTACTTTGCAAAACCCGGGGAAGTATTGCAACCGAATTTGCCAAACGTTTCCCGCTTCCATGAAGTCAGATTCGACAATACACATTGCTACACTGAAAGACATGCAGAGCAATAAAGTAACTGCCAAACAGGGCATCAATATCTGGCAGTGGACGGCAACCGACATCCCCGATGTTACAGTTGCCATCAGCGATCATTATGTGTGGGATGGTGCCAGCGTTGTGGTAGACGATGCTACCCATCGGCGCACAAGCATGCAATCAGCTTTCAACGATACGGCAGCCGATTTTCACGCGATGACTCACTTTGGCACGCACGCACTGGGCTGGCTGTCGCACAATTGGCCGGGACAACCTTATCCTTATCCAAAAATGACTGCCGTGCAGGGCTATGCCGATATGGAATATCCCATGATGATCAATGACAGCCATACCGATCAACTGTTTTTTGCCGGTTTGTAGCCGAACACGAAATTGCACACTACCTGGTTTCCTTTTTATATGGGCATCAACGAAAGCCGTTATGCCTTTATGGATGAAGGCTGGGCTACCACTTTTGAATACCTCATAGGTATAGAAGATCTGGGCAAAGAAACCGCAGACAAGCTTTTACAAACAGTTTCGGGTAAATGGCTGGATCAATGACAATTCCAGCGAAGAAGATTTGCCCATTATCACACCTGCCAATGCGCTTACCGGAATTGCCTATGGCAATAACGCTTATGTAAAACCATCGCTGGGTTACCTGGCAGTAAAAGAAATGCTGGGCGATACCCTGTTTAAAAAATGCCTGCTCGAATACATGGATCGCTGGCACAGCAAGCATCCCATCCCGTGGGATTTCTTTTATACATTCAACAATGTGTCGGGGAAAAACCTGAACTGGTTTTGGAATAACTGGTTTTTTTCAAATGGCTACATAGATATTGCTTTGCAAAACGTGGTAAAAAACAAAAAAAACACTACAGTTTATGTTCAGAACATCGGCGGTTTTGCCACACCCTTCGATGTTGCAGTGACTTACGCAGATGGCACAGTTGAAAATGCTGCGACAAACGGCAGACATCTGGCGCACCAATCAGAAAGCGGCAGCCATTACCATCCTTCGGGCAAAACCGTACAGTCTGCAAACTTGAAGGAGGCATATATCATGGATGCCGATGAAAGCAACAATAGCTGGAAGAAAAAGTAATAAATCACAACTTCCTACTGCTAAAAATCAATCAGAAAACAGGCAGACTGGCTCAACAGAATACAGATCTGCCTGTTTTTGGCAGTTTGAACCCTCAAGTTATTATTGAAAAATGCTGCTCGGGCAAAATCAGCGTCCATCGGTTGGGCTGATCGCCTGTCATTTTATAATCCAGCAACCGGCTATAACGCACTCCAAGTGTAATGGATTGCTGATTCCACCATCGGGTATCAAAATACATTTCGGCGCCTGTTGATTTTAAATCAATGCTGTAATATCGGTTATTGACCGTTCCCTGTATCCGGTTATAATCAAAAAACAGGTTGGCTCTTATCCGCGGAGATATACACGATATTGGCCACGCCAAAATCGGGGTACGCAAGTGGCAGGTGATAGTTGAGCCCGCCCTTGTACATCGTCGGAAAATTATAGGTAGAATAATCCCTTGAATAAGGAAAATTATCACTCAGCGAATAGTTGAACAAATTGCCGGAATTCTGATAGGTCTGCCGTTGATAGGCACCATCCAAAACAAGGCTGTGCGAATGCAAAATCCCGGGAAGATAAACTGACCCGCGCACCAGCAACTGTCTGCGCTGTATTCTCGCCTGTTAGCTTGCCGATACCTGGCAAATATACTCTGTGCCCAGTGCGGGTATATATGCTGCAATGCCGCGCTGTCGCTGGCTCACAAACGACACCTGCGTTTCCATATAGCCATTTGTGAAATTATCTGCAAGCTCTTTGGACTGCACCTGTAAATTGTGGGTTGTCGAAGCCATAGGCTGCCTGCATCGTGAGGAACCGATACTCTTTGCCACCCGACAAGTTGAGTGGCAATCGCAAGCCCGCAATGCCTGTCCATTCGTTGTAGGTATACTTGTTTTGCTGCCTGTCCACAATGTTTCTGTCCAAATACTTCCGATACATCTATAAACGGTTGCAGGTAGGTAATGCCATAAGTTATATTGTATCCTACCTGGCTGTAACCTTCGTTCCGGTTATAATTATAATACACCTGGTTTTGCACTGTTCCCAACACATTTTCACCATACAGGGTGAGCGAAAATATAGGATTGGAATAATCGGGCTGCAGGCTATGAAAATTGAAAGGATGACTCAATTTCGCATATCGGTGGGACACGTATTGACTTTTTTGCGGTGCCACTTGCAATGTGCCGTTTGCCATCGCACCAAAGGGTTTGTCTACATATAATCCCACCAGAGTATCGCGGTCCATATCTATGCGTTGCCATTGCGGAGCAAATGTGCCCAGCCGGTAACCCGATGATGTAAAGGCAGAAGCCACCAATTGTCCGTTGCCACCGATGGTAGCGCCATACAATCCTGTCTGATAGCTGGCGAGCTGATAATGCTCCCTTGCCGAACCTACGTAAGCCCATATTTCATCTTTGCCATTGTTTGAACAGCTATACAGCACGGTGTCGCCCTTCACTACCGGGAAGCCAATGATACGATTGGCGAATGGCAATAGAACTGTAGTTGTTTTCGTGGCAATATTCCATTGCTGCAGGCTCATTTCCCCCGACGGTTTGCGCACCATCATGTAGAGGTTTTTGTCATCGGCAGAAAACTTCGGGTAAGAATATATTTCATTATCCTTTGCAGGAATGGTGATAATTTAAAGCCATGAATGTTCATCACATCTATCACAGACTGTTGCTGTACCGATACGGAAACGGCTGCTACCATCGTTCCGTCGTGAGAGACATCGGGAGAAAAATAGCGGCTTTTATTGGTGATTCTTCTTTCTCTTTGCGTATTCACATCCAGCAGTTTGATTACGCTGTATTCACGGTAAGCCCATCTTGAAGTTGGCTGGTAGGCGGTGTATACAATTTTACCGTTGTTGTACGAAAAATAATTGTCGTTGGTAATGCTTTGCGGAGCAATGTGTTTGGCGTGCCCGTTAGCAGTAATCCTGTAAAACCGCGGCAGTGTTTTATAGCTTTCCTTCAGCACGATAGTGCCATTGCTGCCATCACTGTAGGGATACCGGTAGCTGACCACATTCCTGTTTTTTGTGCCGGTTATCCAAGTTACGTTATCCTGTTTTTGAGATTGCCATTGTTGCTGATAATAGGCAAAAGCGCTGTCCCGGAAGTGGCGGAAAGGCATTCCTGACTGCTTTTTTACACTGCCCTGCATCGGGTAAATCAAGGGCTTGAATCGCGCGGCACCGTCGGTAACCTTGTCCCAGAAATTATCACCATATTTCTCTCTTCCATAAGCAACCATCATATAGCCAAGCGGGTAATGATCCGGTACAAAATGCTTGTAAGATCCATTGCGCAGCTTCATGTAGCTATACTCTTTGCTTTCGTAATACAACGATTTATACCCATTAAAAAAATTGGGCAGCCGGCCTCTGCCCTGCTCCGACAACAGAGTTTCGTTATACACCGCGTCACCCTCAAAAAACCAGTTTGGAATTGCGGCATCGTTTGCCAGTGCCTGCCCGTTTTCTCCAAACAACAGGTAGGCTGCTTTTGCCAGCCCTTTACGGAAATAGTTGTATTGCTCAACATGGCGGTATTCGTGAAGCGTGAGCAGGTCCGTAACGCTTGTTGCGCCCAATGTAAAAGCATCCTGCGGCGGCGTTAGGTAATATTCACTGCGAAAGGGTCCTAAACCTACATACCCGTTAAAGTAAGTGAGCTCGTTGCGCAGTACAATATTGATGCGGTGAATCCGGCAGTTTAACGCGACATTGTCCTGTCTCTGCTGAAAGTGTACCAATGCTGCCACGCGCTGCGCCAGCGAGTCCTGGCCCATGGGGTAAATAATCCGTGCCGTATCGGTTTTTATTTGCTTCCATCGCAGCCCGGCGGGCGTGCCGCCAAAGGATTGTGCAAACAGGAATACAGGGAAGCAAAGCACAAAGGCAAAGCAGGAAATCGTCTGTTTATTCATAAAAAATAAAAATAAGAAAGCCGGTTCATTCTGTAAGAAGAAAAAGATAATAACGAAAGCTTTGCCTTTACATACGTTATCAGGAACTATTTGGAGAAGTATTTGAAAAATATTCAGAACATGAACACGCCCCTGATACTAACAGCAGCGTTTGACGACAACTCACAACGGTATTTTAATGAAAAACGAAAACAGTATTTTCCGCCTCACATCAATTATATCGACGCTCACCTTACGTTGTTTCATCAATTGCCGATGGATGAAAGTCGTGTATCTGCTGCTCTCCAGGCTGCTTGTGCAACACAAAAGCCTGTTCCTTTATTTATAACTGCACCGGTGAGTATCGGAAAAGGTGTGGCATATAAGGTAGAAAGTAAAGAATTGGCAGCCATACACAAAATGCTGGTGCAGGAATGGTCATCGTTTCTCATTCCGCAAGACAAGCAAAAGCTGTATCCGCACGTGACTGTGCAAAACAAAGTGACACCTGCCGAATCGCAACGCTTATTGAAAGTTTTGCAGGAAGAATTTGTACCCTTTACAGCTTATGCTACTGCGCTTGTTCTCTGGAAATATCTGAACGGACCATGGCAGTGGTATCAGACAATACCGTTTTGCGGCTGAATGGCGTGGGTGGTGTTACGCTGAGCGCTGCTTCCACGCGTTTGGCTATCATATCGCTGAACAGTGTTGCGCCTTTTGTGTTCATATGCACCACATCGTAAAACATGGATTGCTTTACATAAGTGGTATCAAACTTATAATCCCACAAAGGAATATTGTATTTTTTCAAAATCTGCAGTGTAGCTTCTTCCGATCTCGATTGAGGAAATGGTTGCAGGTAAATGGGTGATTCGATTACAAACAAAGGAATGTTCTGATCAACAACCGATTTGACAAAGAACTCAAATTTTTCCTTTGCATAGTCGTCAATCTCTGCGTTCATGGCCATGGCGGGCGGCGTAGCGTCTACCTTGCTGCCGGGCAGTGGCTGATAGCCATAATAATTGTCATTTCCTTTTTTGCTGTAATTGCGGATGATGGAAAGGATCATCGAATTGTAGGGATATAACTTAGACACTTTCGCTTTAATCAGTTCTTTCGGAAACAGGTCTTTTGCCATTGCTTCAAACTGCTTGTTTTTTTCTACATACGGCAATATCATGCGTAGCCAGAATATCATTTCCATCTTCGCCGCTGCGCCACGACAATTCTTTGGGTGTGATGTCAAGAATAATGGCTTTAGGCTTATGATCGGGTTGGTTTAATGCAGATGAGATGATTGCAGAATGATAAATGATGGTAGAAGCATTGCGGCCACAGTTAAACAACTGAAGTCCGGTAATTTTCTGAAACACGCGGGGGTCGTACGTATGCAACGCGCGGGAACTGCCGTAAACAAAATATCTTCTTTCGGATTTTCTATAGCATGCGAAAAGGCAGCCGCATCGCCAAGAGGTTCTTTTTCAAAAAAATAAGCCATGGTTGCACCTCCTACCCTGTCTACTACAAACATGATGGCCAACAAAATCAGCAGCTTATATCCAAATTTGATATATTGATTGTTCATACGATTAGAATTGAAAGTAAACAAACTGTCCGCCATTGAATACACCGATTGTCAGCAGCATCGTGAGCAAACCCACATAAGCGCTGTACCGCACCACTACCCTTTTGTTGCTGATAATTTTAATATCCGGATAATATTCCTGTATAAACTCTACCAAAAACAAAAATGCAAATACCAGCAAGCAATATTGAATGGCAGTTGGCGGCTCGCCTTTGTACAAATTGCCCGCCTTTCCAGGTAAACAAGGTTGTTGTAATAATGCCCTACATCGGTCATGTTTTTACAAATAAACATCGGGTTTGCAAGGCAAAAAACGAGAAACGTAGTGACAGTACAAACCAAGTGTAGCAGCGCTGCCCAGCAGTGCGTACAATTTTGCTGGTAAAAGGTTTGATGAGACGCTCAATGACCTGCACCATTCCTTGCGTAAAACCCCACAGTACAAACGTCCAGCTGGCGCCATGCCACAAACCGCTGATGAGAAAAACAAACAACAAGTTGAAAATAGCCCTTCCTTTTCCCTTTTCGAGTGCCGCCCATAGGGAAAAACACATAATCGCGAAACCAGGTGGTGAGCGAAATGTGCCAGCGTTGCCACAACTCCTGGAAACTGCGGGAAAAAAATGGTCGCCTGAAATTGACCATCAGGTCAAAGCCCATAACCTGCGCTGTACCCAATGCAATTTCAGAATAGCCCGAAAAATCGCAGTACACCTGCGCAGCGGCAAATATGGTACGCCATGAGATGCGTCATGGCACTATGATGTTCAAGATTTCCAAATACAGCGTTTACATAAATGGACAAACGGTCGGCAATCACCACTTTTTTTACCAGACCCCAAAGTACCATACGCAACCCGCTTACAACCCGGTCGTATTCAAAAGAATGCTTTTCGTAAAACTGGTGAATCACGTTTTGCGGACGCTCAATAGGACCTGCCACCAATTGCGGGTAAAACATGACATACAAAGCATAAATCCCAAAATTGCGTTCAGGTTTCTGATGCCTTCCGATACACTTCTATGGTATAGCTCATTGCCTGGAACGTATGAAACGATAAGCCCGATAGGCAAAATCACATTGCGGAGAATAGGCAGATCGGTACCCAAGAAATTGAGACGGCTGTTTACCCAGTTGTTCCACACGATGATGCGCGACGACAGCCATAAATCTTTCATGAACGGCAGGTGCACATGCAGTAAGGTCGTTAAAGATCCGATTAAGAAAATCGTAATATTTAAAAAAGCTAAAAAACCCAATATTGGCTATCAGGCTGATAATAAGGTAGAGCTTTCGCTTTGGCCCTTCGGTTTTGGCAATATAAATGCCGGCAAAATAATCTACTACAATTGTGATGAGCAGGATTAAATACATAAACCGGCAGAAACGCCATGTAAAAATAAAAACTGCTTATCAATAACAGCAGCCACCGATACTTGTGAGGAAGGCAAAATATAAAGTCGTAACAAAAATGAAAAATGCTACAAAATGCAATGAGTTAAAAAGCATCAGGCAGTGGCTTTGGTGTACATTGTAGCAATATTATGAAAAAATGCTGATACAACCTTCCTCCGGAACGCCTGAAAACGCACCCTAAATCAGTAGTTATAAGCCAGTTTTAAGGGCGTAAAGCTTTTTTTAAGCAGATACCGCCACATTTTTAACAGTTTTTTAAATATCGAATTCAATCTCATATTTCTCGCATGTGAAGATCCTTATCCTGACAGGTTGTATGTTTCATTCGACATGCGAAAACATTTACAGCTTGTCTATTTTATGTAAACAGTTTTCATATCAATGCCTTTGCCCAAAACCGGCGCAAACAAGTCGCCTTTTTTTTCTATCCGCGCCAACATATTCTTTAATGTAAACTGCGAAGGATGCAACCCTTTTTTCACTTCTTTCCAATCCAGCGGCGCCGATACAGTAGCTCCTGGCTTTGGGACGCATGCTGTAAGCTGCTGCTAAGGTTTGCCCGCGTTTGTTTTGCAGGTAGTCGATATACAGTTTATCATTTCGCTTGTCAATGCTTCGCTCGATGGTTGCCAGTTCGGGCGCTTTTTCAACCGCGAGATTGTGCAATCAGTTCGGCAAAAATGCGGCTTTCTTCATAACTGTATTTTGCATCGAGCGGAATATAAACGTGCATCCCGCTTGCGCCGGATGTTTTGCAATAACAAGCCGCGCCGGCTTTGTCGAGAATGTCTTTTATCACCAGCGCTGTTTCTACCACCTCTTCAAACGAGTTTTTATCAGAAGGATCGAGGTCGAGGATGGTATAATCCGGATTGTCCAAGTGTTTTTTACTGTCGAGTTCCACGGATTGAGCTCTATGCAGCCAAGGTTTGCCATGTAGAGCAATGTTGCTCTGTCGTTGCACAGCAAATATTCGATGTCTTTGTCAGTGCTTTCCGAATAAAGTGAAACGGTTTTTGCCCAGTCGGGAACAGCGTTGCCAACGTCTTTCTGAAAAAAACCATTGTCGGCAATGCCGTTGGGTGTTCGCCGCATCGATTGGGGGCGATTGCGCAGATAAGGAATGATGTGCGGATACATGTTGTTGTAATACATAATCACATCGCCTTTGCGTGTATGCCTTCCTCCGGCCAGAAACACTTTGTCCAGATTGGAAAGCTGCAGCTTCACTTTACCTACCTGCAATGTATTTGTTGTCATCCTTTCTGTGCTTTGTTCTTTTGCGGCAGCGGTACGATTTTTTTGTGGCAGGATGTTTCTTTTTTCATATCGTTGACGGTTTTGTCTATTCGCAACCCATGGAAAACTGGGTGGCGCATGATTCCAATATTGGTGATTTCGGTATAATGAATGTTGGCGACCAATTGCGGTGCTACCCACGTAACGGTATTGTTTACCGGCACTTTAGTTTGCAAACGGTTTTTCGCATGTGTCATCAATGGCTCCATTTGCTGATGCAGGTCTTCGAGTGCAGCACTGTTAAAACCGGTACCGGTGTGACCGACATACATCAACTTGCCGTCTTTGTATTGCCCCAACAATAAGCGAACCGAAATATTTTCGGCCACCTTTGGGTGCGGTAAATCCGGCAATCACCGCTTCATCTATCTGCTGGTGTTTAATTTTCAGCCATTCCCTGCTGCGCCCGCCGGGATAGTAGCGGCTGTCTTTTTTCTTTGCAATCATGCCTTCCATGTTACGTTCGCGCATTACGTTGAAGAAGCCTTCTCCGTCAGTCTTCCACATGGTCGCAGTATTTGATGATGTTGCTTTCGGGCAATACTTTTTTCAGCAATGCTTTTCGTTCGACAAGTGTTTTGCAGTTAGGTCTTCTCCATTGTACTGCAAGAGATCAAACACATAAAACATGATGTGTAGCTCCATCTTCCTGCGAATACAATTGCAGCTTTTGAAAATTCGGTTTGCCTTCGTCATCAAGCACCACTATTTCGCCATCGAGTATCATGGGAGTTGAAATAGCAGAAACGGCATTGAATACAGGACGGGATATTTTTCTGCAAACGAAATCGCATTGCGCGAGTAAAGCTGGGAAGACTGCCGCCGGCAGTCGGCAATGGCGCGATATCCGTCCCACTTGATTTCGAACAAGCCAGTTGTCATCAGAAAAAGGTGCTTTCGATTCGCCGGTCATCATGGGAGTTACGGCGTTGTCAACTTTCGTTTTTTTTTACCTTCCGTTTCTTTCTACCGGTTCGTGCGGCTGATTTTTTGGCTGGCTTCAGTGCTGCTTTTTTGCAGGGCTTTGTTTATGGGAGATGCTTTAGTCGTTTCTTCTTCACTGTCGTAGGGAACTGCTACTGGCATATTTATCTTTTTCCTTGATAAGCAACCAGGAATTGAGCGATGCTTTTTTCAACCTGACCAAGCGCAAAATTTCCTTTTAGTTTTTTGCCTTTTAGCGTGATTTTCAGCGAGCCTTGCTCTATGGCTTCCGCGCCGGTTCCTTTGTTTTCGGGCGACAATTCATACGTTCCGCTATCCCATATTTCCACGATGCCGGCGCCATAATTGCCTTCGGGAATTGTGCCTTTGAATGTGGCGTAGCTCACCGGGTGATCTTCTACCATCATGGCAAGGCGTTTGTCTTTTGGGTTCATAGACGGACCTTTTGGCACCGCCCAGCTTTTTAATACGCCATCCATTTCGAGCCTGAAATCGTAGTGCAGGTGCGACGCTTTGTGGCGCTGCACCACAAAAATGAGCTTTTCTGTTTTTTTGCCGGCTTTACCTTCCGGCTCCGGCGTATCATTGAATTTTCTTTTCTTATTGTAAGTTCTTAAACTCATGAGGCTTTTCGTTTTTTGGTAGATGAAAGACTGGCTTTTAATTGCGCCATGATATCTGAGTTATCGGTATTTACCACTTTCATTTTCGGCTTTTTCAGCTTTGTACCACCGGCTTTTGCCTTTATCACTTTCATCAGCGATTCGGTGTAGGAATCTTTGTATTCCGATATATTGAAAGGTTCTGTCAACTGATCTATGAGCGTCATTGCCATTTTCAAGTTCCGTTTGTTTGATAGATTTTTTTTCGGGCACATCAATGTCTTTGGTGCTGCGAATTTCTTCTTCAAAACGGATGGTGCTGAGCAGGATGATGTTCTTATAAGGTTTCATGACAACGAGGTGTTCCTTGTTGCGCATTACAAAAGACCCTACGCCTACTTTTTTCGATTTGCTGAGTGCTTCGTACAGCAACGCGTAAGGTTTTACACCATTTTCATCAGGCTCTATGAAATAAGGATTTTCGTAGTAAATACTGTCTATTTCAGATTCTTCAACAAACTGGAATATCTCGATCAGTTTAGTTTTTTCGGGGCTTGCGCTTTCAAAATCGGCATCATCGAGCACCACGTATTTGCCTTCATATTTGTACGCTTTTACAATATCTTCCCACTCCACTTCTTTGCCCGTATCTTCATTCACTCTCTTAAAATGAATATGCGACTGATCGGTTTTGTCGAGCATATCGAGGTCCAGTTCGCTGCCTTGCACGGCACTATATAGCTTCACGGGAATATTGACAAGACCAAACCCGATAGCACCTGTCCATATAGATCGCATAACGAAGATTTTAATAAATTAAAATCAAGTTTTGCACCAATCGGGAACACTGTCAAAAAATGTGGATGAAAATTAAAGAGGAAGGTTTGAGGGCGGGCAATAATGATAGCAGGCAAAAGAGAAACCGCAAACATGCGACGGCAACAATCACAAACCCATCACCAAACCGGGCAGAATGAATCTTTATACCTTAGTTACATATACAGGCAACTCAACGATAAATTCACAATATTCACCCACTGTTGATGTCACCCTGATTTCGCCGCCATGCGCCTTTACAATGTCGTAGCACAACGACAAACCCAATCCTGTTCCTTCCCCTGCTGGTTTCGTGGTGAAAAATGGTTGAAAAATTTTGTCAACTACTTCGGCTGATATTCCTCCGCCGTTATCATGTATATAAATTTCAATTGAACCAGGTAGCCTTTTCGTTTTTACCGTTACTCTTGGTTCGTAATTGGATCCTTCCTGTTTCCGCCTTTGCTGAATGGCGTAAAACGCGTTATTAAACAGGTTGAGAAACACGCGGCTGATATCCTGCGTCACCACGTAGATATTGCCGATAGTGGTATCAAATACAGAATCGATAAGAGTATAAAAAGAAGAGTCTTTTGCCTTCATGCCATGATAGCTTAATTGCAGGCATTCTTCAACGATAGCATTGATATGGGCAGACTCTTTCACACCTGTGCTGGTGCGTGAATGCTGCAACATACTTTTTACAATAGCATCTGCACGTTTGCCATGTTTGCCTATGATTCGCAGGTTTTCTTTTACATTATCAACAAGCAATACAGCCTCTTTTCCGTTACCATTTTTTATTTCTTCGCTCCACTCTTCAATCAGTTCGGCAGTTACATCAGAAAAATTGTTTACAAAGTTCAATGGGTTCTGTATCTCGTGCGCAATCCCGGCTGTAAGCAATCCGAGTGAAGCCATTTTTTCACTTTGTATCAGTTGGGCTTGCATTGTTTTCAGTTCCAGGTAAGCCTTTTCGATTTCTTTGGCCTGTGCAAGTTCTGTTTCACGCGACCGCTCGCGCTCGGCGGCTATTACTCTTTGTTTTTGAAACCTGTGAACGGCATAGATTAGCCGATATGAGTATCACGGCGTATAGCAGGTAAGCCCACCAGGTGCGCCACCACGGAGGCTGCACAATAATGTTGATTGATTTTTCTGCCCATATACCATCGTCGCTGGACGCTTTCACCCGAAATACATATTTACCGGGCGGCACATTGAAGTAATAAGCAGCTTTTTCAGATCCTGCTTTCCGCCAGTGCTTCTCATAACCATCGAGTTTAAACAAATGCTGGTTGTCTTCAGGACTGCTATAATGGATTCCTGCAAATTCAAAAGAAAATACATTTTGTTTATAGGTTAGTGTAATCTCGTTTGTATGTTCAATTTGTTGAGCCAGCGGGCTGCCAGAGCCAGGCTTCACAGGCAGGTCTGCAATTTTAAAATCGGAAATGTTTATTTGCGGTGCGCTTGCATTGCGCCGAAAGCTGCCTGCAAAAAAGCCGTAATAGCCTGAGCCATCACCAAACAGCATTTCCCCGTCATGTTTTTGATAGGCTACCATATCCGACAAGCCGTTGGCGGCTACGCCATATTTTTTTCCGTAAATAGTTGCGTTGTTCCTTAGCTTATTCAACTTGTATATCCCTGCTATAGAACCCAACCAAAGGTTTTGCAGGCTGTCTTCCAAAATTCCCACAATGTTAGCAGTAGAGAGTTCAGACCCGGCATCGGTGAAGCGCTCAAAGTTGGTTTGATTGCTATTCCTGCGATATAAACCAAATTCTGTTGCTACCCAAAGCACACCTTGCCGGTCTTCATACATATTTACCACATTGCTGCCTTCCATATACCGCGTGAACCTCCCGGTTTCTGTGTGCACAAGGTTGAGCCCTCCCCGGCTCCACACTCCTACCCACAGGTTGCCTGACCTGTCTTGTAAAATGCTTTTCACTGTATTGTTGCTAAGACTATTGCTGTCGTTCGCATTATGCCTGAAGTATGTAAATTGACCCGTTTGCTGATTCATGATATGTAAAGCGCCATCTGTACCTACCCAAAACACACCGCTTTTATCTTCGAGGATCGAAAGCACGTTGCCTTGTGTGATACTGCGATTGTCATCTGGCATGTGCATGTATCTGGTAAACGATTTTGTATCCTGATGAAAAAGATTTAAACCATTGGCAGTACCTACCCACAAACGATTCCGGCTGTCTTTATATAACGTCAACACGGTATCATTGCTGAGGCTGTTCACCTGGTTTTCGTGGTGTACAAAAGAGATTGTATCTGTAGTTGTCGCATACAGCAACCCTTTATCTGTACCCAGCCATAGCGCTGTTGAATCATCTTCCAGGAATGCATGCACGCGGCTATACAAATCCACATGCTTGATATGCTTACGCAGGGGGTCTACCCTGTATACAAAGAACTGTGTACTTAGCCATAGAACGCCATCTCTTGAATTAAAGGCAAACCACAATGAATTTTCTTTCAGCATGTCGGGTTCAGTCTGGCTCGCTTCATAGCGAATAACTTCTTTAGAAGTTGGATTGTAATAGGTAAGTCCGCTGGGAAAGGATCCTATCCAAATACCCCCGGCAACGTCTTCATGAATAAAGGTTACGTGATGAAATTCACCTTTTTTTGGCGGGGCACTCAGTTTTTCGGGGTGCTTTGGATCGTACGGAAAACGGGTAACTATACCGGTTTGCCGGTCCATTACCTGCAAACCATCACCTGCTGTACCAATCCAGAAATTGCCGTGGCTGTCTTCGCAGATAGCGCGAACTTTATTATCTGATAACGTATGCGGATTGTTATCACTGTGCAGAAAACGGGTGAAAGTACCGGTGTTTGTATCCAGGCGGTTTAACCCGCCCTCACCTTGGGGCGTTTCATTGCCAAAAGGGCTTCCGCAGCCAACCCAAATGGCACCCTTCTTATCTTTGTAAACGACACGCACCTGGTCATTGCTCAGGCTGGAGCTATCGTCCGCGCGGTGTTTGTAATGGCTGAAATTTCCCTTACTGCCGTCCATCCTGTTTAGCCCGCCATGTGTACCCACCCATAACACTCCGTTGTTATCTTCTGCTATTGAAGTCACGATATTGTTACTCAGGCTCAGTGAATCGCCGGCTACGTTGAAAAAATGCCTGAAGACTCCGGTAGAAGGATCAAAACGATCGAGACCGGAACCGAAGGTGCCAATCCAGATAATGCCATTGTGGTCGATGTAAATTGATTCTAACCTTGATGGTGAAATGGTTGTGGAATCAAGCGGATCATTTTTATAAGTGGTTACATGATAGCCATCGTACCGGTAAAGATTGACACCCGTAAACCACATATAACCATCGGCATCCTGCGCCATTCCTGTGATAAACCCCCTTACATTTTCAGGAAACAATGGCACCGTATTGAATGTAAACTGATGTGGCTGAGCAGCTAAAACAGTAGCAAGCAGCAAAGATGAAACGAGGATAAAGGTTGTGAATATTATTTTCATATCCAGACTTCTAGCAATCAACACATATGAAATGGCTTACAAGTAACAAATTACTCATTTTATGCTTCAGACAGTTTAGTTATGGTAGATTTATTTTTAGGTTTTTTGATTTATTGCACAAATATTTTTAATGTGCGGATAGTTTGAAATTGAATTGAGCAGACAAATAACCATCTCCCGAGGAACACTGTAAATATGGAATTGTATACAAGTACCTTGCGAATTTGCCACATTCTTTAGCACAGGACAAAGCATCGTTAACACTTATTCATTTTACTACCGCTACACGCTGCATGACCTGCAGTGTAAAGCTGAAATGAGTTTCTTCGATTGCATGCTTTACAGGCAGATCTTTTAAGCTTTTATCTTTTGGTCAAGGCTTCTTAGAAAACTATTGAAACCTTATTTCAGAAACTCAAGCAAAATTTGCTTTCTAGGTCGTAGTTCCCCGCAACAACGCTTATATCTACATTAGATTCAAAACAAAAGAATACTTACCACTTATAGAAAATAGGAGAAATACAAATGTTGCACATGGCGATTTCTGGATACAAGCTGGCATTATTGGCTTTGGTTTGGTTGTGTACAGTATTACCTACAAAAGCAAAACGGAAAACTGCGTTACTGTTTTTCGTTATACCAAATGTCCAGGTATTCTTTGAGTTCCTTTACGTTGTAATATCCTGATATAAAACCAATGTACAAATCTGGACGCAGCAACAACACAAAAGACGTGGTGAAGCCGGCTTTCTTCAAAATAATATCATTGAGATGATTTTTTTCTAAAGCTGCCACAGACAGCACAGAACTGTGTAGCGGAAGTGGTTCAGGCACATTGTAATGCAGCAGGAGCATGGGCTTCGCAGCATGTTGTTTAACAATCTGGTACAACGATATCCATTCACGCCCGGCTGCCAGCTTCACATAAGGCAAGCGCATACCGGCACAAATTGCTCCGGCTTTTCCTTTCGACAACGAAGAGTTGCTGTAGGCAATTGCAGTTTGTGATATGAAACGAAAAAAAGCTCTTCTTACACGTTTATTTTTCATAATGCCGGGCACCACAAATGGCACAATGTACATGCGAAAAATTCTGAGCAGCAGGCTTTTATTGGTGAACATAGAAAATAGCCTGTCCGTAGTATGCAATAGTGTTTCGGCAACGGGATTCCGTTCTTCGTGATAAGTGTCGAGCAATCTTTCGTTTGCCTGCTGCCGGATTACGAGCGCCAGCTTCCACGCAAGATTATAGGCATCCTGCAGCCCCGTATTCATACCCTGCCCTGCAGCAGGACTATGGACATGAGCCGCATCTCCACAAAAAAACACATTTCCTTTTCTAAACTGCGCAATTTTTTTATGGTGCAACCGGTAGGTAGAATACCACTGCGTATCATAAAATTGCAGCGGAAGTTTTGCATCTGCTTCTACTTCTTTGCTCACTTGCTCGAAAACTGATTTGCGGCTGGTGATAGTAGCGTTCAGGCAGCACTCCGATTGTCCTGAACCGGTGTTCACCTGTCATAGGAAATAGCAAATGAAAGCTTTGATGAGATAAAACGAAATTGAGTTTCGTTGGTACAAACCGGCACATCGGTATGCGTATCGGCTACATAAAATACCTGTTGGTAAGTGCCGCCAGCAAAAGGAGTTTGGGCACAGGCGCGAACAGGGCTTGCCGCACCGTCGCAGGCTACCAGAAAGCGGGCTTGAATAGTGCTTTCTTCTCCATTTTGTCGTATGCAGATGTGTATAAGGTTTTCCTGTTCTGCAAATGATACAAATTCCGAATTCCACGCCACTTCTCTTCCATGCTGCTGCAGGTATGTATACAGCAGGGTTTCATTTTTACTTTGCTCATAGATAACAATAAAATCGAAAGGGGATATATCGGTACCGAAATGAAGAAAGAAGCTTCAGAAACTTTTTTACCACCACGCCAAAAGCAGATGCCCGTTGTTTTTTCTGCCGATTTTACAATACTGCCAGACAGGTCCATTTGTTCATAAATCTCCATACTTCTTGCCTGCACCACTACGGCTCTCGATTCCTTGGTAGGAGCTTGTTTTTTATCAATTATCAGCGCATCTATGCCAAAGCGTTGCAACTGCGCGGCGAGCATGAGCCCGGTGGGTCCGGCTCCGCAAATGACCACAGGATAAAATGAATGCATAAGCACATTTTTATAGATTGAAGCGATACACTAGGGAAGCTTCATCTGCACGGTGGCACTACACAAACGGGATTCTGCTTTTTAATTCCTGTATATCCTTTGATAATGCCATAATGCTGTCTTTCAACTCTGCAATTTCTTTGGCGCCAGCCACAGGCGTATCTTCTTCTTGCATCACGCCCGATGAAGTATGACGCAAATGTGGCAGTAACATAACCGAAAATGGTGTATCCGAAAATAGCAATCAGAAAGGCTAATCCGCGACCTTCCGGCGTAGCAGGGTTAAATTCGTTTCCAGCGGTGATAACGCGCATTGCCGTCCACCACAGTGCCATTGAATAGGTATCAAAACCGGGATTGGGTTTTTCCAAAGCATACATACCTGCTGCACCGCAAAGTAACAATGAACGTAGCGATCATCACATAGCCAAATGCCCTGCGCTGCATGGTAGCGGCAAGGCTCTTTCATACTGCGGTTCAGCGAAGACACAAGGCGTACCGACCGTATACCACGCAAGCCGCGCAATAAACGCACGACCCTGAAAATGCGGAACACGCGCAGTGCAGGGATAACGAGGGAAATGGCAGTTAACCAGTTTTGTTTAAAAAACTCAGTTTTACAGGTGCAAGGATAAATTTGAGTATAAAGTCGATGATAAATACAACCCAGATGGTATAACTCAGGTATTCCAGCGGCTTCGACAAACCCCATACCAGCTCAATGACAAGCAGGGAGAGCCATACAAAACCCATGATAATCATGGGCAATTCCAGCAGCTTTTCTACTGAAGTAAGCAGCTTATTTCTTTCCTGTTAAGTTCGCCTTTCATGAGTTCGCACTATTAAAATCCAATGGCTGATTGTGACTTAGCAACCAAGCATAACAAAACTTTTCGAAGATGGCTTTGTTTTCATCAATCGTACATGTTGCTTTCGCTGTATTGCTTGTTCAAATATACATTGTTGCAATTAACTAGGCGGGCGTGGTATTGTATTAAACAACTTCATTGTTCAACTGATTGGGACTGATCAAGCGCATGTAAAAAGCAATGTTGATAAATCGCCTTTATCAGCATTAAAATACTCATGCATATACTACAACAGGCGTTACGGCATTTCGCTGCAGCTACGGCGTTTCAGTAATTTTATTGCATGAAATATCAGGTGTAAATAAAGAACAGAATTCTGCATGTCCTTGTACCACTTCAGCCTTGAGCAGGTCACGGTGCATTTCCCTGAAGTCTTCGTTTTTATTGGTATAGGGCATCGGATCGCCAGGGCACAGGTTTGCCATGAAAATTGCACTTAAGCGCCATCTTTCATTTACATCATCAATCAGCAATTTGCCTGCAGGCACGTGAGCTTTTACGTTTTCAATCAATTCTTTATGTGCTTCGTTTTACATGTACATTTTTTTGAAGAAATGCTTTTAGTGTGTTTGTAAAAATTCGGGACAGTCACCAATGAGTTTTAATAGTATAGACGAAAAGTTTTGTGTGACAAAATACTAATTAAACATAGATTTAATTCAATGCTGCATAACTGTAAGTTCATTACATAAAAATAAATGACTGAATATGTTTTTAATAGCCGAATTTAGTAAAGCCATCATGTACCCCAAACACTCTACCATGAAAACAAAACCCACTTTTGATCGCCGTTCTTATTTGCACAAATCATTCTCCTGTTTTTCTCAAAACACTCTCGTGCTACAGATTCTTCGAGAGTAAATCCGCACTTGCACCTAAAGACAGCAATATGTTCGGGATTGGAATTCAACGTGGATTTACTATGAGATCCGATGGACTGGCAGAAGGCTATGTTTTTTTCTCGTTCCCAATTCTGCATCTGTGTACCTGCTTAACCGCAAAGGAGAAGTGGTACATGAGTGGAAAAGTAACTATGGCTGCCCTGCACCGGTTGCTTACCTGCAAAACGACGGCTCCATTATTCATAACGTTGCAGTATCCTGACTTTCCGGTGTTTGCCGGTGGGGCGAGTCGGGCAGAATAGAAAAGATATCCTGGGATAATAAAATATCATGGGATTTTGAATATGCGACAGAACAATACCTGCATCACCACGATTTTGCTGTTATGCCCAACGGGCATATTCTTGCTATTGCCTGGGAAGCAAATACAACAGAAGAAGTACTTGCCGCAGGCAGAAAACCCACGCATAATACCAAAGCCGGATTGTGGCCCGATAAAATTGTAGAAATAGAACCGGTTGATAAAATGCGTGGGCAATGTAGTGTGGGAATGGCATATTTGGGATCACCTGGTACAGGATTTCAGACGCAAAAAAAGCTAACTATGGCAAACCTGCCGACCATCCTGAATTATTGGATTTTAATGTAGGCGAAACATTGCCGACCCTCATCTCAGCAGATAGTATGGATGTGTTGAAAAAGCAGGGAGAATGCATGTGGCACAACCAAACACCGGAAAATATTGGATCCGATATTTATCATATCAATGCCATAAAGTACAATCCCAACCTGGACCAGGTTGTGTTTAGCTCACCGCACCTGAGTGAAATATTTATCATTGACCATAGTACCACTACCAAAGAAGCCGCGGGTCATGAGGGTGGGAGATGGGGAAAGGGCGGCGACTTTCTATATCGCTGGGGCAACCCGCAAAATTATGACATGGCGATTCTTCCAATCAACAGTTGTTTGGTCAGCATGATGTACGGTGGATTGAAAAAGGCTATCCGGGAGAAGGACATTTAACCAGTATTTGACAATGATGTGCCTGATTGCGAAGGGTGTTCCCTATTCAGCCGTATACGAGCTCGAGTTGCCACCGACAAGCAAGGTCGTTATCTGTTATCAAAAGATTCTAACTTATGGTCCTGAAAAACCTGTGTGGCAATACATAGCACCAGACACGCTTTCATTTTTCAGCAGTTTCATTTCAGGTGCTCACCGGATGCCAAATGGCAACACGTTTATAAATGAAGGTGCCAAAGGACGTTTTTTTGAAGTGACACCTGATGGTAAAAAGGTATGGGAATACATCAATCCTTACAGGGGCGATGTACGAATGCCAAATGGCGATCCTATTCCGCCCGTACCGCTTACCTATATTACGTTCCGCTCCAATTTTATTCCGGCAGGTCATCCCGGCACTTGCAGGAAAAAACTGGACCCCATGAGCCCGCAGCCAGCGGTCTATACCTTGCCTTCATCACCTTCTGCCAGGCAGTAAGCGAAAGCATTTTCTGCCAGGGTTGGTTATTGATAACACATGAAAGAACACCCTTATGAAACACCTGCAGACACTTTTCCTTGCATTGCTGTGGATTGTTTTGCCCTTCACTTTATTCAGCCAGTCACCCCTGCCGGATAAAGATACCACAGCCAGTCGACAACCACCCAAAAACAGGAATATGTTTGGGCTGCACATCCCACGTGGTTTACAACTCAACTGTGAAGATTTCAGCCAGGGCTTTATAATGTTTACTGTTCCCAACTCGCCTCTTATGTACCTCATGAACCGGACAGGTGCAATAGTGCACCAGTGGAAAAGCAACTATCCCATGATGAGTGCCTATCTTCTGGATGATGGCTCTACTGATGGCAAGCGTAGTAGATCCGGATTTTCCCGTTTTCGGATTTGGCGGACCTTATGGAAGAATTCAGCAGATTAGTTGGGATAGTAAAATATTGTGGGACTTTGAATATGCGAATGAAGACCACATACTTACACCACGATTTTGCAGTGATGCCAAACGGGCATATGCTGGCAATTGCCTACGAGGCAAAAACGTATAACGACGCCATCGCTGCCGGCAGAAAGCCGGGAATTAACACCAGCATCGGGACCCTGGCTGGAAAGCATTATTGAACTCATTGCCGGAAGGAAAATCAGGCGCAAACATCGTTTGGCAATGGCACTTGTGGGATCATCTAATACAGGATAACGATATGAAGAAATCCAATTACGGAAACGTGCGGGATCACCCGGAATTGCTGGATTTTAACACTGGCAATCCATTGCCTCCAGCAATATCACAGGATAGTCTTGAAAAGCTGATAGCAATCGACCAAGCCGAAAGAAATGAAACAACGGAAAACAGGGGTGCGGATATTTTTCATTTCAATGCCATAAAATACAATCCAGACTCTGGATCAGGTCGTGTTTAGTTCACCGACGTTGAGTGAAATTTTTATCATTGACCATAGTACCAGCTACCAAAGGAAGCAGCGACCATAAGGGTGGGTTATGGGCAAAGGCGGTGATTTTCTTTACCGTTGGGGAAATCCCCAAAATTATCAGAAGAGGTGATTCTACAAACCGGCAACTTTTTGGACAGCATGATGTGCGATGGATTGAAAAAAGGAAAGCCAGGCGCAGGCAATATTACCGTATTCAACAATCATCCGCCTTCCGATATAGATTGGGAACATCAAGGAATTGACACCCTGAATTATTCAGCTATTTATGAAATGGTACCACCTATAGATAAAAGCGGCAATTACACGTTGGAAAATGGAAAAGCATATGCACCCGAAAAGCCGTGTGGACTTATGTTGCGCCAGATACATTTTCGTTTCACAGCAGTTTTATCTCAGGTGCTCACCGGATGCCAAACGGTAATACGTTCATTAACGAAGGTGCCAAAGGACGTTTTTTTGAAGTGACACCTGACGGCAAAAAGATATGGGATTACCTCAATCCTTACCGGGGCGACATACACAAACTGAATGGCGACCCTATCAATCCAGTGCCCATGACATACTGGAATTTCCGGTCTACATTTATCCCGGCAGACCATCCGGCGCTGGCAAACAGAAACCTGGCACCTATTATACCACAACCCAAACCATTTATATTGCCCGGCTCTCCCACAAGTAATCACTGATTTTGCATTTACACTGAATCAATATTTCCGGGTGTGATTTGAATCTTTGCTCGAAGACAAATTCTGCCAATTTTGTAATCACTGTGAATGATGTCTTATATGACACAAGTCCTTTGTTTTGCAACGAAAACATAGCCAATACAATCAGCCATTGGCAAGAAGCCCATCATTATGGGTTCATCAAAATAACTCCGTTTTCTTCTACATATTTTTGCCAGTAATCCAGCATTTTACGGTATTGATCTGGATGCAAAGAAGCAACATCGTGCGACTCCGTAGGATCCTCTTCAAGGTTAAATAATTCAAACACGTTACTGCCAAACGGTGGTTCTATCTGGGTGATTTTCCATTTTCCCTGCCTGATGGCGCATCTGCCAAACAATTCCCAACCCATTACATATGCTTCATCGTGAATAGTGCCGGTTTTGCCCTCTAAGTATGAGAGCATAGATGTGCCTTTGTATGCAGCAAGCTGCCGCCCCTTGTATACAGAAGGAAGTCGTATACCAGCCATCTCCAGGAATGTTGGCGCAAGATCCATGATGGTGGCAAACACAGCCGCAAATGGCTTTGCCTTCTCGGCATGTGGCAGCTTTACTATCATTGGCGTGTGAATGCCTCCCTCTGCGCTATAGCCTTTGTATAAACTGTTTACAGCACTGCAGGCATGTGCCCATTGGGGTCCATAGGAAATAAACGAACGTGCCGTGCCCATAAATGGTAAAGGGTTCATCAGCATTGGGCGTTCCGTTAGATTCAAACACATCCGGGCCGTTATCGGATAGAAAAACGAAGAGTGTATTTTCATATTCGCCGGCGTCTTTCAGGTACTGTACCAGCCTCCCGATGTTGGAATCCATATTACTGATCATGCCCGCATAAATTTCCATTTTCCTCGCTTCTACCTGTTGTTCCTCAGCATCCAGTTGACTCCAAGGCAACAATGGTTCACGGGTAATGTAGTAAAGACTGCCTTTCACAGGCGGCAGCGGCGGCAGTACCACGTCCGGCTTCACAAAACCTTTTTGCTGTAAAGCCCTGAAACGAGACTGCCTGAGACTATCATACCCAATATTGTAAACGCCGCTATATTGTTCTGTAAACTCGGCGGTGCCTGCAGGGGCCAGTGTGGTGCTGTATATGCGAGGTAAGCAAAAAAAGGCTGCCTGTCAGCTCTGTTTTGTGCAATAAAACCGAGCATTTTATCTGTGTATACATCCGATGAGTATTGCCCGCCCGGATATCCTGAATAATGACCCGTCTTGCCAGAAAGGATGTTCACTGGTATCGGGATTGAAATGCGAAGCAAACCCATCAAGCAACGAAAAGGACCTTTCAAAGCCATGAGCAGTGGGGCTTTGGTGCCGGCGCCAGTCCAAGATGCCATTTGCCGCTGATATATGTATGATAGCCGGCGTCTTTCAGCAATTGCGCTACACATACAACCCTATTATTAAGATAGCCTTCATAGCCGGGATGTCCTACCTGCTGGGGAAAGCCGGGTGTATGTTCCGCCATATTTCCAAAGCCTGCTACATGATTGTCTGTACCCGTCAAAAGCATAGCGCGTGAAGGTGAACAGGTAGCTGCTGTATAAAAGCTGGTAAAGATTTGGCCATGTGCTGCCAGGGCATCAATGTTTGGAGTGGCTATCTCGCTGCCAAAGCAGCCGAGATCGGAATAACCAAGGTCATCTGCAACAATCAGAACAATATTGGGGCGTGTTTTTGCTGTGTCTTTTTTCCAAGATAGAAAAAGACAACAAAGCAGGATTAAGTGTGCAATTCGAACAGATGTTTTCATAGGCAACGGGTATGAAGCAAGGAGTGGAAACGAATAGCAAAAGCGTATAGGATCTACTAAGTTACAGCAAGGAGAAAGAATTTTACCTTTATAATAATCAGCAGGAAGCCGCCTGGTTCAAACTGGTTCTCCCAACATATTTTCTTCGATATGGAATTGACAGTAGCAGCACAGATTATAACAGTCCGCAAATACAAAAAAAGACAACTGGTTATTACGCACAACGCAGCATGCATCGCAGATTATAAATATATTTACTCCAGACGATGTACATGACCTGCTGCTCAATGTTTCGGCACAAGGTATATCAGGAGCGCTTACACCATTTTATAGTCTTTATTTAGTCTCCCCAATCTCTTCAACTTACAATCATCCCCCATGAAAACATCAGACCATACCTCCTGGAAACTAAAGCTTACACTCCTGCTTGTAAGCAGCCTTACTATCATGTCTGTGATTACCATTTCACCATCGTTGCCGCAAATGGCGGCGGCATTTTCCGCAGAAGCCAATGCTGCCTTTCTTGTAAAATTGGTGCTCACCATTCCTGCGCTTATGATTGCCGTGGTGTCGCCCATTACAGGCAAACTAATAGACCGTTATGGCAGAATTTCCCTGCTGAAAATTTCACTTTTCCTGTATGCCATCGCCGGCACAGCCGGGTTTTATCTCCAGGACTTATATGCTATCCTGATTTCGCGCGCCATGCTGGGCGTTTCCGTTGGCATGTCAATGCCCATTGTCATTACGCTCATTGCCGATTATTTTGAAGGTGCCGAGCGTCAAAAATTCGTAGGAATCCAGATTGCGTTCATGTCGTTAGGTGGTATATTGTTTATTAGCCTTGGGGGTATCTTAGCCGATTACGGCTGGCGATACCCATTTTTGATTTACGCATTTTCGCTATTGCTTTTCCCGTTGGCTACCTTGTTTCTTTTTGAACCTGCCGTGGTGCATCATACTTCGCAAACAATCGCGCAAGCAAAGTCGCCTTCATTCATCTGGCTGTTGTTTATCAACACCATGATTATGTGGATTCTATTCTTTCTCATACCTGTGCAGATTCCCTTTTACCTGAAGGGAATTGGTGTAGAAAAAAGTTCGCTGGTGGGTGCCGCTATCGGTATGAGTACCGGTTTTTCAGCCCTTTCATCTTTTTCCTATACTAAAATAAAAGCTCGTTTTAATTTCCTGTTTATCTTCTCAATCGGGTATTTGCTGATGGCAGCTGGCTTTGCCTGCATTTACCTGGCACATAGCTATTGGCCGGTGGTTTTAGCTATGATGCTCACAGGGTTGGGTATTGGGATGATGATACCCAATACAAACATGTGGGTGATGAAAATTGCCCCACCTGCTATCCGGGGAAAAGAAATTGGCAAGCTGACCACGTTCTGGTTTTTCGGGCAGTTCATCTCTCCCGTTCTTTTTTTTCCATTGCTTAGCTCCTTTTCCTTAGCGACCACTTTTTTGCTGGCGGCTTTTTTCCTGCTGTGCTTGTCGGCAGCCAGCCTGTTTTTTTACATCAGCAAACAGGGAAAACTGCTCACTGCCACGGCAGAACCATCGGTTTGATTTTACCACTATTATTTGTTTTTTTCGCAACATTATCATCCTTTCACATCATTGCTTTTGGATCAGTTATCGGATAGGCGGAATGAAAAAGCAGGAATGAATCCTGCTTATTTTAAAATTTTAAGATATTGCCATTTCGCTTGTGGCGATATCTATCCATTAATCACTTCTCCACCGTTGGGATGAAGAAACTGCCCGGAGATATAGGAAGAATCGTCACTGGCCAGAAACAGGTAAGAAGGTGCAACTTCCACCGGCTGACCGGGTCGTTTCATGGGTGCTTTGGCTCCATGTTCAGCCGTTCTTTCCTCATCAAACGATGCAGGAATGAGCGGTGTCCAGATAGGACCCGGCGCTACTCCGTTTACCCTTATCTTTTTTTCTTCCAGGTTCATGGAAAGGCTGCGCGTAAAGGCGACTATGGCGCCTTTGGTTGCCGAATAATCGAGCAGTTGCGGACTTCCGCGATAAGCTGTGATAGATGATGTATTGATGATAGACGCACCTTCCTTCAGGTGTGGCAATGCATATTTGCACATCCAGAACATGGAGAAAATGTTCACTTCGAACGTGTGCACAAGATTTTTGGTTTCGAGCTCTTCGAGGCTTTTGGCTACTACCTGTTGCGATGCATTGTTTACCAATATATCGAGTTTTCCGAAGGTTTGAATGGTGTTGTCGATGACTGATTTGCAAAACGCTTCCTGGCTGATATCTCCGGGTTGCAACAGGCACTTCCGTCCGTATTTTTTTTCCACCATTTCTTGTGTATCACGAGCGTCTTCTTCCTCTTCAGGTAAATAAACGATAGCTACGTCAGCACCTTCTTTTGCAAACAGTACGGCTACGGCTTTGCCGATACCGCTGTCGCCACCAGTGATGATGGCCACTTTATCAAGTAATTGCCCGCTGCCTTTTCGGTCAGGATTGTCTACAATCGGTTTTGGATTCATCTCCTTTTCGCTGCCGGGAAGGACTCCTGCTTTTGCGGTGGCACTTCCTTCGGTGCCTCATCCGGCGTTCCGGTTTGTTCATCTTTTTCCCTCTCTGTATTCATAGGTTTTTGTTTACCAGAGGGGCTGAAAGAATTGTACCGTTTCAAGGATCGCCCAGCAGCCAGTACGCGATACGATTATTGTAGAATTAATTTCACAGAAACGTATCTAAATACGCCTTATAACAGAAGAGCTTAAGTATGTGATAAAAGAAGTCTCTTCTACCTTAAAGTTTTGAGTTTCAAACGCATAGAAGCATTTTAACAGTGAATGGCATGATTTTCTAATCTTATCTGGCATTACTAACAAAATAAAATTTATTTTTTATGGCAACTATGGAAGCTACCTCCTCAATTGTGAAAGACCTGATCAGAATTAATAACGATCGATATAACGGATTTGTAAAATCGGCAGAAGATGTGGAAGATTCATCTTTAAAAGATCTTTTTACAAGATTGGGCAAACAAAGCAATGATTTCAAAAATGAACTGATGCCTTTTGCTTCAGGCGAAGACATTGCCGATTCTGCAGATGATACCTCTGTAGGAAGCAAAATTCACCGCGCATGGATAGACATTAAACAAGCCATTACAGGTAAAGACAGTCACACCATTCTTCAGTCATGCGAATATGGTGAAGACCAGATTTTGCATAAGTACAAAGACACACTGGAAGACGAAACACAATCTTCCTTCAGACCTGAGAAGCGTGATTCAGCGCCAGGAAATGCAATTGCAGGAATCACACGACATGATTAAAGCATTGCGTGATAGCAAAATGAACTAATATCCGCTTAGAGCAGATGTGTAAATGAAAAGGCTTTTCTGTCATAGAAAAGCCTTTTTTATTGCGCATTTCTAGCCTTAAATGATAACAAATGGCACAAAATTTTATCCTATACATCTTAAAATAACTTCACTATGAAAAAGACCATGTTAGCGTTAGTGCTTGCCACTGCGCTATTTGCCTGCAACTCCGGAACGATCAGATGGAACAGCCCAGGAAACAGAATTCTGATTCATCCACACGATTGTTACCGACAGCGGTAATAGCCTCAACACCATGAACTCGATGGATACCGTGTCTACCGGACCTGTCAGCGATATGGACAAAGCAATTTATGATGGAAGCCGCTGCCGGCGGCAACACCGAAGTTCTGGCTGCAAAGATTGCCGCCGACGCGCGCAGTCAACCCACGGGTAAAAGCATTTGCCAACATGATGATTAGGATCACAGCAAAGCCAACGATGAACTGAAATCATTGCTTCGAGAAAAACAGTGGAGCTTCCCGATTCCGTAACAGCAGAACAGCACAAAATGCTGGAAAGCTTGCGCACTACGGCAGCCAAAAATTTTGATGCCGCTTACATGAGTATGATGGGCAAAGACCACAAAACAACCATCGATAAATTTGAAATGGCTGCCAAAAAATGCGACGACAGCAATGTGAAAATGCTTTGCTTCCAAAACATTACCCGTGATAAAAATGCACAAAGACTCGGTGGATGCCATCCAGAAATCATGTAAAAATTGTCAGTTTTTTGCCGATATTGGCAGTATAAAAAAATCCCGTCAATTGCGGGATTTTTTTACGATTGCCAACTTGTTCTCATATGCATCAGGCATCGGTGATTACTGCTTTGGGCAACGGATCGTTGTACACCCAATAAATACCGGGCAACGATATACTCACCGAAATAAGGTAAAACAACAAACTGATGACCACCGATTCGCTTTGATTGAGCAGAAACTGCTGGCTGCCCCATATAAAAACAATTTCGCGCGCACCCAAACCACCAATGGTAAAGGCAACACGGCGATCAGTGAAGACAGCAGGAAAATCAAAATGTATTCGGTATGATGCTCGTAAATGTGAAGCGCATTCATGAGGCAATAAATGCTAATTACCTGCAAACCCTGCACCAGTAAACCCAGCCAAAACGTACTCCAGAAACTGCGTATAAACGATGGAAAAAATTGTTTTACAATAAAGTAATAAACAAGCAGCCCCGGCAGCGCAGACGCCAGCAGCCAATAAGAATAATTTTCGCCGCCAAACACACCAAAATAATACAATGCAGTAAGCAACCCAATGCCTGCCACGCCACTCACCCTGTCGAGCAAAACGGCAGCGGTCAGCAATTTGGCGGGTCGTCCGTATGTGCGGTTCAGCATCACCACTTTATAAGCATCGCCACCAATCCCGCCGGGCAAAAACACATTGTAATACATGCCC
This sequence comes from uncultured Chitinophagaceae bacterium, assembly GCA_963760045.1. Taxonomy (GTDB): domain Bacteria; phylum Bacteroidota; class Bacteroidia; order Chitinophagales; family Chitinophagaceae; genus Ilyomonas. Next base: position 23,125 of record CAVXBN010000024.1, on the reverse strand, counting down.
AGCCAGTACAGCTTCATGTTCATGCTTGCGGTGAAAAATCGACTTCTATGTTTTTGAAATAAATATTGAGGCGAAAGGCAGCTGTAAATTTGGAAGAAATGATAAGAACAATGGCACACAACAACCAGAATCAAGTTGCTGCTGTGGATGGTTTGCCACGATTTTGTCCAATCTATTTTATGAATAACATACCAGAGGCAGACCGCCGCTCACAATGATTTTTACCAATAATATGAGCCATTGTTTTAGCTTGGGGTTCATGGGCAGTCATGAGTTTATTGCAATACGGTCTTAGATTGTTGAACACTTTCCGCACCTGGTATGTTTTTCGTTTACCGCTTTCATAATAAGTGCGGATGCTGACTTCTGCAAGAATGCCGATGGTAATCAACTGAATACCGCCAAATAAAAAAATCATCCCAAGTATAATCATTGGTTTTCCCCATATATCATCACCCATCAGTTTCAACATAAGCAGGTACAGATTGATGAGGATGCCAATGAACAAACTGGCATAAAGCCAAGTGTCGCCGAACAAGTGCATCGGTTTCTGGCTGTATTTTCGGAAAAACACCATGGTTACGAGGTCGCTCATCACACGAAAGGTTCTGCCAAGCCCATATTTCGACTTGACCAAACTGCCGTGCATGGTGCTTTACATCTACCTGCGTAATTCTTGCGCCCTGCATAGCTGCCAACACCGGGATAAACCGGTGAAGCTCACCATACAATCCAAGGTCTTCCGCTATTTCGTGGCGAAAAATTTTCAGCGTGCAGCCATAATCTTTGAAGTACACTTTTGTCATGCTGCGGATGATAGCATTGGCAATATTGCTGGGAATTTTCCGCAGAAAAGCGCCGTCTTTACGGTTGGCACGGTTGCCGGCTACCACGTCCCAGTCTTCTTTCATCAGCTTTTCCAGCATAAAAGGAATGTCCGTCGGGTCGTTTTGCAAATCCCCATCGAGCAGAGCGATGTATTTGCCGGATGCGTAATCGATACCCGCCGCCATCGCTGTGCTTTGTCCATAATTTTTGCGAAGTTCCACCAGCACAATGCGTTCAGTCAATCACATCTTTAATGCGGGCTCTCGTGTTGCATCCTGCGAGCCATCGTCTACAAACACAATTTCATAATCGATCCCTGCCAATGCGCCCTGAATCGCTTTTACCAGCGGGTAAATATTATCTTCTTCATTCATCACGGTAATCACAACAGAAAGTTCGCGCATAGCGGAAAAATTATGAGTGGCAAAGGTACGGGGACGCGTGCAGATAAGACACACTGCCACAGAAGTTACGTGCGGACACGTTGATTTTATAAACCCAGCCAGTTCCAGGCTTCGCTTTTTTATTTTCTTCAGTTCAATGTCTTCGATAATAGCATCGGGCGCAACGATCAGCGATATGCCCGGTTGCTTCCACCAATCGTTGTTTTTTAGTTTTTTAAAATGAATAACACCAATAAACCAGCTTCTTTCCTGCCCGCTGTGGTATTCTTCGATCCATTCAAATTCGTGGCGGGGAATGTTGTCATATCGTGATAGCTGATGTAGGTGCGCAGATAAAAATCATTGGTAATTCGCCGGCAGTATGATGATACAGTTTCTTATATTCGTACCGGTAATTGTATCGCAATGCGGAAATATCGCTCAGCACGGCCGATGCCGTAGGAAAACTGCCGGCGCCTTTGCCATAAAAAAATTGTTTTTCGGCAAAACCGCTTTCTATCACCACGCCATTGTATTCATTTTTCACAAATGCCAGGTGATCGTCGGTAGGCACGAACTGCGGCAACACAAACGCCGCTACTTTACCATTGCTCAGCTTTTTTGCCTGTGCCACCAGTTTGATATCATAATGTTTTTCTTTTGCCGCAACACGCATCGCTCAGCTGAATATTCTGAATGCCGGTAAACAAAATATTCTGCGGGCTTTCTACAATACCATACGCATGTGTGAGCAAAAAGCTCCATTTGTTTACCGCGTCATAACCTTCAATATCCAGTTTGGGGTTGCTTTCGGCAAAGCCAAGCTGCTGCGCCAGAAGCAACGCTTCGCTGAAACGGCAACTTTTCCTCAAACATTTTGGTGAGAATAAAATTGGTAGAGCCGTTGGCAATGGCTTTTATGGAATGCAACAGGTCGTTGTCGTAATATTCCTCGAGGTTGCGGATAACCGGGATAGAAGCGCAGGCAGCCGCTTCGTACAGAAACGGCATGTCGGTTTGTTGCTGCAGTTGCAGCAGTTCGGGCAGGTGTTCGGCAATCATTTTTTTGCTGGCGCTTACCACCGCTTTTTTATTTCGCAACGCGGTAGATACCACTTCAAAAGCAGCATCGGCATCATCAATCACTTCAACGATTACATTGATGTCTTTATCAAATAACAACGCATCTTTTTGCGTAGTGAATAATTCTGCAGGCGCGTCTCTTTTTTTGTCTGGATGCTTGATGCAAACTCGTTTGATGGTCGCCTTAACGAAGGCGTTTGTTGTAACACTTTGTATAACCCCTTCGCCTACTACGCCAAAGCCAAACAAACCTATTGTCAACTGTTTATGTGCGTTCATTGTTTATGTATGATGTAATATTGTATTTAGTATTAAGATAATCGTTTGCTGAGCTACTAAATTGCTGAAACTTGTTTTCCAGCTGTCACCGATTTTTACCTGATATAAATTTTCCAGCAACCGGGTGAGGGTATCACATTCCAGCAAAAAACCATCGTGTCCATAGCTGGAATCGATGATCTGACAATTGTGATTCGGGAATGTAGGCAGCCAAAAATTCCTGCTCCGATGGCGGAAATAAAATATCGGTGGAAATGCCGATGACCAATGCTTTGGCTTTTATGCCATTGAGTGCTGCCTGCACCGACGTTCTTCCCCTGCCGAGATTGTGCTTATCCATGGCCTGCGACAAGAAATGATAGCTGTAAGCCGTAAATCGTTTCGCCAGTTTTTCTCCCTGGTAACGCTGGTAACTTTCGGCTTTCGTCACCTGTTTGTCAACCGGTCATCAATTCTGTATCTGTGGTAAAACCATGTTGCGTGGCACCATAGGTTTCGTAATGCCGGTAAGAGAGCAAGGCAATAGACCGTGCTATTTTCATTCCTTCCCTTCCTGCTTCGGGCGTATTTGTTTTTCCAGCTGCAATCATTTTCTATACACCATCGCTGCGAGGCGTTGAAAGCCATTCCCCACGGCGAATGTTGCGCATTGGTAGCAATGGGATAATGTAGTTGAATAATTCCGGCTCTTCCATTGCCCATTCCAGCAATTGCTGTCCGCCCAGGCTTCCGCCAATGCCAATGTAAATTTTGTCGATGCCCAGATGCTCTCGCAACGGCTGGTAAGCCCGTATCATATCGCGCGTGGTAAATTGCGGAAAATTGTGGTAGTAATGGCTCGCCGGTATCCGGATTTACATCGAGCGCACCAATACTGCCATAACAACTTCCCGGCATATTTACACACACAATAAAAAAATCAGTTCGGGATCAAAAAATGCTCCTTCGCCCACCATGCCCGGCCACCATTCAGCAGGATTGCTGTTGGCCGTCAACGCATGAAATATCCACACTACGTTGCTTTCTTCTGCGTTTATTGCCAATCGTGGAATAAGCCAAATGATAGCCCGGCAAGGTAGCGCCGCTTTCCAATGCAAAAAACTGTCTTTATATTCAAACAATTGTGTTTCCAAGTTCTGTCCCTGTTATTTGAAAAAATCGTTCTCTTCTTAATGAATTCTCTCACGAAAACACTTTGTCAAAAGCCTGTGCAAAATCGGCTTTAATGTCTTCGATATGCTCTATGCCAACGCTTACGCGAATGAGGTTGGGCAATACGCCGGCTGCTTCCTGTTCTGTTTCGCCCAATTGTTCGTGCGTGGTAGAAGCGGGGTTGATAACCAGTGTTTTTGCATCGCCCACATTTGCCAGATGGCTTGCCAGTTGCAACGAATCAATAAATTTTGCCGCAATCGCTTTATCACCTTTTACACCAAAGTTCAATACGCCGCCAAATCCATTGGGCAGGTATTTCTTCGCAAGCTGGATGATAAGGGCTGCTTTCCAGACCAGGGTACCATACATATTCTACCTGTGGATGTGCTTCGAGCCATTGCGCCAGTGCCAATGCATTCTGGCAATGCCTTTCTACCCGCAGCGATAAAGTTTCCAGTCCCTGTAACAATAGAAATGAATTGAACGGGCTTAGTGCCGCGCCAAAATCGCGCAAACCTTCTACTCTTGCGCGGATGGCAAACGCAATATTGGGTAAACCCAGCGGGTTGCCTTCTCCAAACACTTCCCAGAATTTCAACCCGTGATACCCTTCGGAGGGTTCGGTAAACAGGGGAAATTTACCATTGCCCCAGTTATAGGTTCCACCGTCAATAATAACACCACCAATGGAAGTACCGTGACCGCCTATCCATTTGGTAGCGCTTTCTACCACGATATGGGCACCGTGTTCCAGCGGACGAAACAGGTATCCGCCGGCACCGAAACGTATTGTCTACTATCAGCGGCATATCATATTCATTTGCCAGTGCGGCAAACTTTTCAAACTCGGGAATATTGAATCTTGGATTGCCAATGGTTTCAAGGTAAATGGCTTTTGTTTTTTCATCAATCAAGGGTTTAAAACTTTCCACATCATCGCCATTGGCAAAGCGGGCTTCGAATACCCAACCGTTTGAACGATATTTTAAACTGGTTGTGGTGCCGCCATAGAGATAAGATGATGCTTACAAAGTTGTCGCCCGCCTGCATAATATTGCTCAGCGCCAGGAACTGCGCTGCCTGCCCGCTGCCGTGGCTACAGCCGCTACACCACCTTCAAGCGCCGCGATGCGTTTTTCAAACACATCGGTGGTCGGGTTCATTATGCGGGTATAAATGTTGCCAAACTGCCGCAGACCAAACAGGTTGGCAGCGTGTGCGGCATTATCAAAAGCATATGAAGTGGTTTGGTAAATAGGTACTGCGCGGCTTTTGGTAGTGGGATCAATTTCTTGCCCGGCATGCAACTGAAGTGTTTCAAAATGGAAAGTGCTCATGTTATTGAATAATTGTAGTAAGTAATGATTACAGGTTGCTCTTTCAGATTACTTACCACAAAAAACAGGTTGATAAAGGGCATAAAAAAAGCCCGCCTAAGTAAGACGAGCCTGAAGAATATATAGCGAGTGGCTACGTATAATCAAACAAAAATCTTACTTATCTCTCACGCAATACCTGCGTGATGGAATTGGCACCTTTCACAAAGTGTGGTTGCCAAGGCTTCACAGGGCCATATCCCTCTGCCTTTCTTGATAAGAATGTGTAAAGAACTGGCGCAAAGATAACAGGCGCTATTTCATTTCGCCAAAATATTTCTGGAATAACAGTTGCAACAGTAGTAATGAAAAACACTGTTTTATGAAAAAAATAATTGCCTTAATCGGCGGCTTTAGCCGGTGCCGGAACCGTTTCGCTTCTTCACCAGGCGCTCAAATACACGTGTGCCTTCCATTGCACCACGCATGGACTTGCTGGGCATGGAAGCCATGACACAGGCTGCGCAACCGCATAGATCTTCCGCCACTGCCAGAAGATGAATTGTATAAGCAAACGTTTATCGGTGACATCGTTGCCAATACGCTGTATTATAGTCTTGCAGGCGGCAATGCTGCCGATCTGAAAGGCACGATGCTGGGCATTGCCGCGGGTATGGGCGCGGTGCAACTGCCCGAAAAACTGCATCTGAATCCCGAACACAGCAGCCGCACCAAAACAACAGAATACCTGGCGATGACGATCTATATTGCCGGTGGTCTGGCAGCAGCCGGCACCATTGGTTACCTCACAAGAACTGACCCGTAAATCAAGTCGTACAAGATTATAATGATTATAAAGTCACTTGAATTTCGCTAAGCAGCGAAGTGCGCCATGTTGCGATTTGTGTAAGCTTCTAAAAAATTGTTACACATATAGAAAATCTTGTGATTCGTTTTAATTAATGGTTAATTTCGCGCATTCTGAAATCTGAATTATATTAATCATCAATTTATGGCAGATATTTTTGAAAAGCTTATTAAAATATGCTGGTCCGCTCGGTCAGCACCGCGAACGTGCGCATGGCTATTTTGCATTTCCAAAACTGGAAGGTGAAATAGGCAGCCGCATGACAGTTTCGCGGCAAAGAAGTGATTGTATGGAGCCTGAACAATTATCTTGGGCTTGCCAACCATCCCGAAATCAGAAAAGTGGATGCGGAAGCATCTGCGCATTTTGGACTGGCGGCACCGATGGGCGCCCGCATGATGAGCGGAAACACCAACTGGCATGAACAACTGGAAGCGCGAACTGGCTGCCTTTGAAGAATAAAGAAGATGCTATCTTATTCAATTATGGCTACCAGGGCATCATGAGTACCATTGATGCTCTTGTGCGGCCGGCACGATGTCATTGTGTATGATGCTGAAAGCCATGCCTGCATTATCGATGGTTTGCGCCTGCATCCCGGTCATCGGTATGTGTTCAAACACAATGATATTGAAGACCTGAAAAAACAACTGGAACGCTCAACTGCACTGATAGAAAAACAAAATGCCGGTGGTATTTTGGTGATTACGGAAGGCGTGTTTGGCATGGCAGGCGACCAGGGTAAACTGAAAGAAATTTGCGCCTTGAAAAGCATGTACGATTTCCGCTTGCTGGTAGATGATGCACATGGATTTGGCACATTGGGCAAAACCGGTGCCGGCGCTGGTGAAGAACAAGGTTGCCAGGATGAAATTGACTTGTATTTTTCTACCTTCGCCAAATCGATGGCATCTATCGGGGCATTTTTTGCCGGTCGACAAGGCAATCATCGATTATATCCGTTATAACATCCGCTCGCAGATTTTTGCCAAAAGTTTGCCTATGCCTTTTGTGATCGGCAACCTGAAACGACTGGATTTGTTGCGCAGCAAACCTGAACTGAAAGAAAAATTGTGGAGCAATGCGCATCAAACTGCAATCACGGATTGAAAGAACGTGGTTTTGATATTGGTAAAACCAACACACCCGGTACACCAATGTATATGAAAGGCGGCGTGGAAGAAGCCACTGCCATGGTGATGGACCTGCGAGAAAATTATAGCATTTTTTGTTCCATTGTTACGTATCCCGTCATTCCAAAAGGTCATATCATTTTCCGAATTATTCCAACGGCGGTACATACCGATGAAGATATTGAAGCTACGCTCAAAGCATTTACCGAAACAAAGCAAAAGCTGGATGCCGGTGAATACAAAGTAGAAGCTATTCCTGATATGGCAGACAGCAGATAAAATAGATATCTATACAAAATAAAAGGTGCCTTTTCTAACAAAGAGGCAACCTTTTTTATGGAAAATAATATTACAAACACAACAACCTTCATTGTATTACAAATCCTGTTAATGCAATTCATGATTCAGTTGAAGATAATTGGTATTAAAGAGGAAAAGCACCTTCTATCACCAGCATTTTGGTAAATGCAGCATTTTTGCCGGATTGCTTTTGCTGCCGTATATTGTTCTGAATGCCACCACTCTTTTGCCCGAGCCACATTGGGAAATTCCAGTATAACAATCCTTTGCGGATTCCAGTTGCCTTCCAGGGATTCTGCTTGCCCGCCACGTACAATAAACTTTCCGTCATAAGCGGCAATGGAAGCAGGCGTAAGCTTTTTATATTCTTCATAAGCTTCCGTATCCTGAACCGTAACATCTACAATCACATATGCGGGCATTCAAATAAGTTTTATTGATAGTAAAGTTTTGCAAAACAACAATACGCGACTAACGCAGAATGATCATCCTGTAAGATGTTGATAATTTGAAGTTTAAGATTGTAGAATCTTTTTCAAAACATCCAGCACTTTGTCTACTTCATCTTTTGTATTGTGTTTACCAAATGAAAACCTCACAGCCACCTGGTCGGTGCCGGGATATACAGCACTAATCACATGGCTGCCAAGGCTGGCGCCACTGCTGCAGGCGCTGCCGCCCGATGCGCAGATGTGGTGAATATCAAGATTGAACAACAGCATGTCTGTTGTATCAGTTCGGGGAAAAGCCACATTCAATATGGTGTATAAACTCTTGCCAAATGTATCGCCGTTGAAGCCAATGCCGGGTATCTCTTTCGCGTAAACAATCTGCCATATACAAGCGCAAATCATTTATTGCTTTTGCATCCTGTTCATAATTGCTCAGTTGCGAGTTGCAATGCTTTTGCAAAGCCAACAATACCATACAGGTTTTCGGTTCCTGCACGCATATTGCGCTCCTGCGATCCGCCATTGATGAACGGGTTAATCTTGATATTTTCATTGATGAACAATATGCCAACGCCTTTTGGACCATTAAACTTATGCGCAGCGCCGGTAATGAAATGAACCGGCGTATTGCGCAGATCAAACGGGTAATGCCCGACTGTTTGCACGGTATCGCTGTGAAAAAAAGCGCCATATGTTTTGCACAAATTGCCAATAGCCTGAATGTCTGACATGTTGCCAATTTCATTGTTGGCATGCATAAGCGTAACAAGCGTTTTGTCTGTGCTTGCCGGCTAACAGTTGTTCCAGATGAGCCAGATTGATATGACCGTCGGCGAGCAGTTTTACATATTCTAACTTAATATCTTTAGCCTTCTGTATGTTCTGCACTGTGTGCAACGTTGCATGGTGCTCAATAGCAGATGTGATGATGCGCGTACAACCAAGATCGTTGACAGCTGCGCAGATGGCGGTATTGCTGCTCTCCGTTCCGCCACTTGTAAAGAAAATTTCGGCCGGGCGTGCATTCAGAATTTTAGCAACTGTTTTCCTGCGCTTTTTCAATAGCCATGCGGGTTTCCCTGCCATAGCTGTATATCGAAGAAGGATTGCCAAAATGAGTGGTCAAATAAGGCATCATCGCATCCAGCACTTCGTGGATCTAAAGGCGTAGTGGCTGCATTGTCCAGATAAATGCGGTCGGATGTCATCATGAAATTCTGTTTACACAAATACAATTTTTTCCCCCATTGCCTCCATGCGTATCTCAGCAAAAAAGGGACGCAAAGATTGAAAAAATAACAATGAAGCTTTGCTAAAAATGATGAAGTAGCGTCGCCATATCAGGAGTGATGAGGTGAAATATATTCTCTCCATTTTTGTATTACGTTGCTCATGTCATCCGGCAGCGGTGCAAAAAAATTGAGCCTGTCGCCTGTTTTCGGGTGGTGAAATCCAAGTGTTTGTGCATGAAGGGCAATGCGTGGGCACATTTCAAAACAATTATCCACAAACTGCTTGTATTTGTGAAAATACGGTCCCTTTCAAAATTTTATCGCCGCCATATTCCCAATCGTTGAACAAAGTATGACCAATGTGCTTCATGTGAACGCGAATCTGGTGCGTGCTGCCTGTTTCCAGCACGCATTCGATGAGTGTCACATAATGAAAACGTTCCAGCACGCTGATAATGCGTAACCGCATATTTTCCCTGATCGCCATCGGGGTAAGCATCAAATTGTTTGCGAAAGCGCTGATGCCGTGCAATGTTGGCATTCACAGTTCCTGCAGTCTTCTTTTACATCGCCCCACACAAGTGCTATGTATTTCCGGTCGACAGTGTGTTTGAAAAACTGCTTGGCGAGATGCGCTGCAGCTTGTATCTGTTTTTGCCACCACCAATAAGCCCGGTTGTGTTTTTATCGATGCGGTGCACCAACCCGTAACGCGGCAATTCATCTTCCGTGAGGTCAGGATTGTTCTCCTGCAAATGATAAGCAATTCCGTTGAGCAAAGTTCCGGTATAGTTGCCCACACCGGGATGCACCACCATATTGGCGGGCTTGTTAATGACCATCATCGTATTGTCTTCATACACGATGTTCAGCGGTATGGGTTCCGGCACCACTTCGCCACTTTCCGGGCTTACTTCCATCATCATCGTGATGTCGTCTCCGGGCTTTATACGGTAGTTATTTTTGATGTTTTTGTTGTTTACCGTTACAAAACCTGCTTCAATTCCTTTTTGCATCTTATTGCGTGTAATGCCTTCTATTCGTGCATGCAGCCATTTGTCTATACGCATAGGTTCCTGGCCATTGTCGATGATGAAAGAACGGCGCTCGTACAGTTCATCCTGCAAATCATTAAAAAAATCTTTCAGCTCTGGCATGGGGCAAAAATAAGTTATGACTATTACATATGTTTCAGAGAATTATAATTGATAAAATTACAAATACGACTCATCTTGTCAAGATGTTTCAAATATTATGATTTATAGATTTTAGTAAATTATCTATAGTCTACTCAAATATGTAAATATTTTATTATCAACTGATATTCAACCAATTTAAACATAAATACACCCCAACACTGTCGGTGCAAATCATGCTCTTTTCCCTTGCAAGATAAAAATGCTGGACAGATATTTCATCCACTATGCGACAATGCACACCCCGCATTTGTTTTACAATACATAATTTTGCGGCTTTACATTATGATTGGAATCATCATTCTACTCTTTGGGCTTATTATCATGAATGGCTTTTTGCCATGAGTGAGATTGCACTTGTTTCGGCGCGAAAAGCAAGATTAGAGAGCCAGGCATTGAAAGGCGATAAAAAAGCAAAAGAAGCCCTGGAACTGGCAAATCACCCCGAATCGTTTATCTCTACCGTTCAACTTGCCATTACGTTAATCACTTTTATCACCGGTATTTTTTCGGGTAAAAATATAGAAGACGCATTTGTTCCTTTCTTTAACCAGTTCGACTTCATCCGCCCCTACAGCGCAAATCTTTCTACCGTATGCGCCATTATTATCATCACTTATTTCTCGCTTGTGTTTGGCGAGCTGGTGCCAAAGCGCATAGGGCTCAGCAACCCTGAAGGCATTGCCAAGATCGGTAGCGCGCCCATGCGTTTCATTTCTGACGGGCATTACCTATCCGTTTATCTGGTTGTTGTCGCAACAGCAGCAATCTTCTGATCAAGCCTTGCGCATCAAACCAAAAGATTCGCAGGTAACGGAAGAAGAAATCAAAGCCATCATCAGCGAAGGCACCGAACACGGCACCATTGAAGAAGCAGAACAGCAAATCATTGAACGTGTGTTTCGGCTTGGCGACCGCAACATCACTTCGCTTATGACGCACCGCAGCGATATGGTTTGGCTCAATAAAGACTCGACGGTTGACCAGATGCGCAACAACTATGACATTCACTCCGTGTACCCGCTTTGTGTGATGGCTCCATTGACGAAATAAAAGGCGTGTATTTTCCTGAAAGATTTGTTTGTTGCCGCTGTAGATACGCATCTGGAAAGCATCATGCAGCCGGCTGTGTATGTGCCGGAAAACAATTCGGCATACCAGGTGCTGGAAAAATTTCAAAGCTCCAAAATTCACTACGCATTTATTGTGGATGAATATGGAACGCTGCAGGGCATGATTACGCTGAATGATATTCTGGAAGCCATTGTGGGCGACATTGCGCAGCCGCACGAAGAAGACTATGAAATCATCAAAGCGCGAAGATGGCAGCTTTTTGTGCGATGCACAAATACCGTTACTTCAATTTCCTGTCTCATTTCATATCACGCACTGGCTGGAAGAAGAAGAAAACGAATCGTTCAATACGCTGGCGGGTTTTATCCTGTATCACCTGGAAAGCATACCTGTTACCGGCGAAATAATGGACTACCGGGGCTTCAATTTTGAAATCATGGACATGGATGGTCAACGCATTGACAAAATGCTCATTACGCTGTCAGACAAAGTGAGGAAGAATACGAAGAAAGCCGGAAAGAAGAATAATGCAGCTGATTTTATTTCACTATAAGTATGTCGTCAGATGGCGCAAATGTATCAAGATAAGCAACAACTCCTGTCTTGCTGCTGTTCCAATCTTATTGCGGTTAAAGAAATTGTCCTTTATAATTAAAACGCGTTTAGTTACAAATCGATAGAAGCCTCAGTTACAATCCATTATGTCGCAGGTTGGGCTGTGATTGTTACGTTTTACAAATTCTTCAAAAGCGAAATGCAGCTTTGCTGTCGGGATAGTCGAGCTTTGTTGTTTACTTCTTTGCCATTTATTTTGATGTGAATGCAGGTTTACCTGGTTTTGGTTGTATTCGATGCAACAGGGTATTGACTACCGATACACTTTGCACGGCATTACGTTCCTGATTTCAAAATAAGTCCATGTGCTTTCCTGTTCTTTTTCATACCCGGCAAAACCCATCGTCGCCGGTTTTCCGTTTACTCTAAACTATCAGTTTTTCTGGATGTATTCATTGACAAAACTGTTCATTTGCTGCTTGGTTTTCAGGATGCTCAATATCAATTTTTTCACTGGGTGACTTTTCGCAGAGTTTTTTCGAAATCATCGGTAAACAAACGGATGCTGATTTCCAGTTCATGACTTTGTGTGTTGAAATTGACATCCGTCATCGAAATAAAAAACGGGTGAAACAAGGAAAAAAGGGCAGACAGTACAAAAACGAAAACATTCCACTCATAACCTGATTCCATTTACATTGAAGATGGCAAATATAATCCCAGTCGGCAAAGTGCTCTGCACCGCTACTTTTGCCATGCGTTTGTTAAGCTTTTTCATGAGTGATGTGGTACTTTATTTTTCATTGGGCATGCAGCATATTCTTAGTCTTGAAGCTGCGGATCATATACTGTTCATTGCAGCCTTGTGCCTGCGTTATCAATGGAGCGACTGGAAAAAACTGCTGGTGCTCATCACGGCTTTCACCATTGGTCATTCGGTTACGCTTGCGCTCAGCACTCTCAGTATCATATCTGTTCCCCCATCTACCGAACTCCTGATTGCCGTTACCATTTTACTCACTGCCATCAACAACCTGTTTGTCCGCAATCTTTGATTTTAATAGCAAGTATCCGCTGATTTATGCGTTACGCGTTGTTTTTTGGATTGATACACGGGCTTGGCTTCAGCAGCCTGCTAAGAAGCATGCTGGGAAAAGATATCAAGCATTATTCGGCAGTTGCTCACTTTTAACTTGGGAATTGAAGTCAGGTCAACTCGTTATTGTTGCCATTGTGTTGATGATATCTTTTATTTTTGTAACCATGCTAACGGTTAGCCGCAGGGAATATATAGTATTCGTGAGCGGATGCATAGCCACCCTTGCCATTGAAATGATAATTGAACAGATTTCCGGTTTAAAAAAACAAAACAATACGCATGAAAAAAATGGCAGCAGCCCTCGCAGGCTGTGTTTTTACAATGGCAGGTTGGGCGCAGGATATTCAAAACAATCCGGGCTCTAACCACGGCAACAAGTTTGAACAGTTAGGAACACTTTTGCCAACGCCGAATGAATACCGCACAGCCAGCGGCGCACCGGGTCCCAAATACTGGCAGCAACGCGCCGATTACAACATTACCTGTCAGTCTTGATGAAGAAAAACAGGTATTAACCGGCAGTGAAACCATTACGTATTTCAACAATTCGCCAGACGCGCTTACCTACCTGTGGTTACAGCTTGATGAAAACGAACACAGTTCAGTAAACAATTCGGGTTATGAAGCGGCATCTTCTATTAACGGAACGGCGATTAGCTCACGTGCTATTGATAACATGATCAGCAACCAAACGGACAATGGTTTTGGTGAAAAGATCACCAAACTTACTGATGCTGCCGGGAAGCCCATGCGTTTTACCATCAACAAAACGATGATGCGAATAGACCTGGCGATACACTGAAAGCCAGGCAGAAAAATAGTGTTTAACGTAGACTGGAATTATCAATATTTCAGACCGCATGAAGCAAGGCGGTCGTGGCGGTTATGAATATTTTCCCGAAGAAGGCAATTATCTTTTACCATGACACAATGGTTTCCGCGTCTTTGTGTGTACAGCGATTTCCAGGGCTGGCAAAACCACCAGTTTGCAGGCAGCGGCGAATTTGCACTTAACCTTTGGAAATTATAAAGTGCAGATGACGGTTCCGGCAGACCATGTGGTAGGCGCAACAGGCGAATGCCAGAACTACCAGCAGGTGCTCGATGCAACACACTATGCACGCTGGCAAAAAGCGCAAACTGCTTCTTCACCGCTGGAGATATTTACGCTGGATGAAGCTAAAAAAGCAGAAACCACAAAAGCAAGGCAACAAAGACATGGATTTTCCAGGCGAATATGGTTCGTGATTTTGCATGGACCAGCTCACGCAAATTTGTGTGGGACGCGATGCCCACCACAGTAGAAGGCAAGAAGATTATGTGCATGAGTTTTTATGGCAAGGAAGCTTATGGATTGTATAGTAAATATTCTACCAAAATGGTGGCACACACCATCCGCACCTATTCTCATTTTACCATTCCTTATCCTTATCCTGTGGCGCAAAGCGTGGAAGCTGCCAATGGAATGGAATACCCGATGATCTGCTTTAACTATGGCAGAACCAACAGCGACGGCACTTATTCGGAAGCTGTAAAAAATGGAATGATTGGCGTTATCATTCATGAAGTAGGACACAACTTTTTCCCGATGATTGTGAACAGCGATGAGCGCCAATGGACCTGGATGGACGAAGGATTAAACTCCTTTTGCCAGTATCTCACAGAAGAATTATACGACAATAAATTTCCATCCAAACGCGGTCCGGCTTATCTCATCACCGATTATATGAAATTGCCGAAAGACATGCTGGAACCTATAATGACCAATAGTGAAAACATTATCCAGTTTGGCAACAACGCCTATGGAAAACCTTCTGTTGGTTTGAACATTCTTCGCGAAACCATTATGGGCAGAGAACTGTTTGACTATGCATTTAAAACGTATGCGCAGCGCTGGGCATTCAAACATCCTACGCCGGCCGATTTGTTTCGTACCATGGAAGATGCGAGCGCAGAAGACCTTGACTGGTTTTGGCGCGGATGGTTTTATGGCACGCAGCCCTGCGACATAGCGATCGACAGCGTGAAAGGTTTGAAATATGACGGCACGATGGCACCTGCGCCGATAGATACAACATCGAAAGCGGTTGGTATTGACAAACCTTTATTGAACAGTTTTGAAGACATCAACAAAATAAGAAACAGGCAGGACAAAAGCATTCGTTTTCTGAATGATGTAGACACAACGCTTCGCGATTTCTACTGGAAATATGACCGCGGCATTGAACCTTATGACTCTTCTTACAAATACACAGTTACGCCGGGCATATTTACGCCCATCAGCGACAGCGCCAAAAAATCATACGAAGGCAAGTATCTGTATGAAGTATCTTTCAGCAATAAAGGCGGACTTGTAATGCCCGTAATTGTTGAGTTTGTATATGCAGACGGCACTCGCGATACTACCCGTATAGCAGCACAAATCTGGCGTAAAAACGAGCAACATTTCAGCAAGGTATTTTTATTAAATAAACAGGTATCTGCCATTCATCTCGACCCGCTGAAAGAAACAGCAGACATTGACGAAAGCAACAACAACTGGCCTACAGTGAGCGCACCCGGAAAGTTTTCGATTTATAAAGACAGGCAGGCATCGCGCGGACAAGCCGTTGGCAAAAACCCGATGCAGAAAGCAGAACAGAGACAATAGAATTTTTTTATAACGATAACGCGGAAAGCCATTTACACCAGTTGTAAATGGCTTTTTTTGATTTCAAAGCGATAACACAAAACAAGGCATGTGATCATAAACAATTGCAACATAACCTTGGTAAAGTCATTTGCGTTATATTGTTCTCATGAAAAGAATGGGACTTTTTCTGTGCTCAATATTATACATGCAAATCTCATTGGCACAACCTTCCAGCATTCAGATTGTAAAACAATTTGTTCAGAAGAATGAACGACAGATGTTAGATGAATTTGTTCAGTTGTTATCCATACCAAACATTGCATCCGATACGCTGAACATCCAAAAAAATACAACCTTCATCATGCAGATGATGAAGAAAAGAGGAATTGCAAATGTGCAGCTACTAAGGGCGCAAACATCGGGCGTACCGCCCGCAATCTTTGGAGAAGTAACAACACCCGGTGCTACACAAACGCTTGTATTTTATGCACACTACGACGGTCAGCCTGTAAATGCTGCGCAATGGGCAAAAGACTTACAGCCATTTACCCCAAAACTATACACCTCGTCGATAGATGAGGGTGGTGAGGCGATACCTGTTGACCAACGCGATTCCCTCAGCAAACAATGGAGAATATATGCACGCAGCGCATCCGATGATAAGGCAGGCGTAGACGCCATTCTCAATGCATACGATGCCATCTGCAAGAGCAACCTGCCTATCGAAATGGAACCTCAAATTTTTTTTTGAAGGAGAAGAAGAAGCCGGCTCGCCACACCTTTGGGAAATACTCGAAAAGCATGCTTCTTTGCTACAGTCTGATCTCTGGATTATTTGTGATGGACCGGTACATCAGTCAGGAAAAAAACAGGTGGTATTTGGTGTGCGTGGCGATGCACATGTAGACCTTACCATTTACGCTTCCAAACGTCCTTTGCACAGCGGGCATTATGGTAACTGGGCGCCCAATCCTGCGATGATGATGGCAAAGCTGCTAGCCTCCATGAAAGATGACGATGGCAGGGTAACCATTAAAGGATTTTATGATGATGTAGTACCACTCAGTGCATCGGAAAAGAAAGCTTTGCAGCAAGTGCCCTCTGTGGATGACATGATGAAAAAAGAGTTGGGCATCAGTGCTACTGAAATGCCCGGCACGTCTCTTGGCGAAGCCATCAATCTGCCTTCCTTGAATATTAATGGTATGCAAAGTGGAAACGTGGGCAAGATGGCAAGCAACCAGATTCCAACCTATGCCACCGCCGTTATAGACCTGAGACTGGTGCAGGGTAATGACTGGCACAGACAACAGCAAAGAGTGATAGACCACATAAAAGCGCAGGGATATTTTGTAACCGCCAAAGAACCAACTGATGAAGAACGGCAGATGTATGCGAAAATCATAAAGGTTGTGCCCGGTGAAGATGGATATAACGCGCAACGCACATCTATGGATTTGCCGGTGGCACAACAGGTAATCAGGGCAGTACAAACGACCGTAACCGAACCATTGGTGTTGCAGCCAACATCGGGAGGCAGCCTCCCGCTTTTTCTTTTTGACAAATACCTGGGTGCAAAAACCATCACCGTTCCTATTGCCAATCACGACAATAACCAACATGCGGAAAACGAAAACATAAGGCTGCAAAATTTGTTTGATGGCATAGAGACAATGGCGGCGATTATGCTGATGAAGTAAAAAATAAATTGTAACCATACAGATTATGCTGCGGGATTTTGAAGCTATCACACAGAAACGAATAATCCTTTATCCCTCCCGTCCTATACTTGCAAATACAAGATCGTTGAGGAATGCTATGATTTCCGATTCATCTTTTGTTTGTCCAAAGTCGGTGAGAGACGGAAGATTGTGCATGAAAAAATTCTGAAAATGTGCCGTTTCAATAATGGTGGTAGCCAGGGATTTCGAGTATTTATAAGCCGGGTTGCAGTCTAAATATTAGATTGCCGACTACAGCGCAAAGGTCTTTGTACGGCTTGAAAAACTGGTGTTTGTTATCCTCGCCCACCTGCTTCGTCAGGTAGGCTTTCGACCCTTCAGAGATTACGATCTGGTGCAGGATGCTTTCATCCACGTAACTTCTTTGTTCATCGTCCTGTATTGTGGTTGCCAACAGGGCTATTACTCTTTTCAGTTTTGTAACCGGGTCAGATAAATTGTTAGTCTGATAGCCAATTTCATATTCGAGCCAGCTCCAATACCAGGCTAAAAGGTAAATAAGCAACCGGTGTTTGTTTTCAAAATAACGGTAAATGCCCGCTTCTGTTGTTCCGATCACTTCAGCAAGTTTCCGAAAGGTAAAGGCTTCAAATCCCTGTGCTGCAATCAGTTGAACACTATGTTTGATGATATTTCTACCTAGTTCCGTTTGTTCCGGATTGCGGAGAAACAATTCCTCGTTCATTTTTATCTGTATCTGCAATTTCATTCCTGTCCTTATTTATACAACCCGGTAATATGACAAAACTACGGATAAATGTTTTACAATTATTTACGATAGTAATACTATCATTTGAAATAATAACCCTATTTTTGTTCCGATCTTAAAAGAGCAGAATATGTTATTGAACAATCGGATACCGGCGTGGTTCATAGCCAACAAAGTGAAGTACGACTTTATCTATGTACTGATTGTTTCGATGATCGTGTTTTTCATTACAGACATCATCAGGGTAGACTTGCCCGACATGCCACTTACCATACCAACATTTATTGGTACTGCCATTTCCATTTTACTTTCTTTCAAGCTCAACCAATCTTACGACAGGTGGTGGGAAGCACGAAAAGTGTGGGGAAGCATTGTAAACGATTCGCGTAGTCTTGTATTGCAGTTGCAGTCGCTCGTAGCACCCGGCAATGAAAGCATCATTAAAAAGATCGCCTTCCGGCAAATCGCATGGTGCTATTGCCTTGGACAGGCGCTGAGAGGCACTAATCCCGCGGAAGGTTTAGAACATTATATGGATGCCGACGATTTACAACAGTTACAACGACACTCGAATAAGGCACTCGCCATTCTGAAACAACATGGACAGGATATAAAGACGCTGAAAGAGACTAACCAGCTTGACATTTTTGCACAAATACAATTTGATAATACCATCGTGCGGCTTTGCGATGCGCAAGGCAAAGCAGAACGCATAAAAACAACTATTTTTCCGGTTACGTACCGGTTGTTTTTGCACTACATTATTTACCTGTTTGTTATTACACTTTCCATTTCACTCAAAGAGATTGCGGCTTATTACGAAGTGCCTTTGCTGTTGCTGATATCCACTGCCTTTTTCCTTCTCGAAAAGACAGCGACCCACATGCAGGATCCGTTCGAAAACCGGCCAACTGATACTGCTGTATCTGCCATTGCAAGAACGATAGAAATTAATATCAAGCAGTTGCTGAACGAAACAGACGTTCCAAAACCGGTGGTACCAAATGATTTTTATTTATTATAATTTCTTTAAAACAATACGACACACATGAAGACACTTACAAAAGAAATGCAGGCAGCTATTACTCCTGCCATGGCACTTGAACTGTTGCAGGATGGCAACAAACGTTTTATGAACAACCTGAAAGTAAACCGCAACCTGCTGCAGCAAGCCAATGAGACTTCAGACGGGCAGCATCCGTTTGCAGTTATCCTTAGTTGTATAGACAGCCGCACTTCTGCCGAACTGATTTTTGACCAGGGATTAGGTGACATTTTCAGTGTGCGCATAGCCGGCAATATTATCAACGAAGATATTTTGGGTAGCATGGAATTTGGCTGTAAGGTGGCAGGTTCTAAAATCATCGTGGTATTAGGTCACACCAAGTGCGGAGCCATCAAAGGCGCCTGCGATCATGTGGAAATGGGGAATCTTACAACGTTGCTTACTAAAATAACACCTGCAGTAGAGGATGAAACAACCACAACGGAAAACCGCAATGCATCAAATCCGGAATTTGTGGAAAACGTGTCTGCCATCAACGTAAAACGTACGGTAGACGCTATCATGCAACGCAGCCCTATTTTAAAAGAAATGGTTGAAAAAGGCGAAATAGGAATAGTTGGAGGCATGCATAACATTGCCACAGGTCAGGTTACTTTTTTTGAAGATAAGATCATTATCAATAAATAATGCCTTTGATTGCTTGCCATGTGCTAAGCACGATGATCTGGTAAGTTGCGCTAACGGCAATAAATGAACTATTTCATTGCGTGTAAACAGTTATTGCAAATACAAGCATTATGCAAAGTTTCTGAACATGTTTGCACACATACAGCAGCACCAATAAAGTTGTTGTAAGCAATCAGAATGAATGAAATGAAAATGGGTTCGTGCACTCATGGCTAAGTTGTGTGTTGGTTAACATTTCCCCATTCATTCTCACAACGACAGGCAAACAACCAATGGCATCTCAATACTTTAAGAAATAGCTTATAACAGGAAGGCATCCGGTAAAAGATGCCTTCCTGTTCATGAAAGAAGCTTGTTAACATTGTAAATGTTTAAATAAGCAATACACCATTTTCTTATGAAATCATCATTTGAAAATGCAAAACAGCAGTGACTTGCCGTCTTACATTATAGTAAGGAATGTATACGATTTGCAATATCTAAAACCATCAACCAAAGCATCAAGAGACAACGATTCACAGACACTGATTTATCGCGTGAAATCCTTGTTATGGTTGACTTTTGCCCATCATTCCTAACCACATTAATCACACATCCCAATTACATTTAGTGAGTCATTTACAAACTCACATTTATGTTTTTTTGCTTCGTGAATGGCAAAATTTGAAAAGCAATCTACATCTAAATGAGGCGCCAGCTTTGTGATTACGATTTATTACGGAAGCGTTGTTTCATCATTGAGATACGTGCATAAACAAGCCTGGAACAATCATACTGCCACTGCAGCAATGGTTCCTTTTCTGTTTAATGAACGTGTGTTGAGATGCTTTACCTACGAGTAGATATACTGGTTTAAATGCGTGATGGTTTGTTGCTGTGCCAGAATGGTACTTTTCACCACATCACTCATCGAAATGATACCCGCAAGCTGATGATTTTCGAAAACAGGCAGGTAGCGGATATTATTACCCGTCATCAGTTCCATGCAATGATCAATGGTATCGTGCGGCGATACATTGGGAAAATCAGTGGTCATAATTTCAGATACGGGCGTGCTGATCGAGTGTTTATTTTTGAGTATCACTTTTCTAGAATAGTCGCGTTCCGTTACAATTCCAAGGAACTTGTTGTCTTGCATCACAATCACAGAACCGATGTTCTTATCTGCCATCAATTTTAAAGCATCATAAACAGAAGTATCCGGTAAAACAGAAACAGCATGAGCGCCTTTACGCGTTAAAACTTGTAGAACTAAATGCATACAGCAGATTTTTTATACCTCAATTTACAGAATTGTCTGCATTATTGCTTTAACATTTTTTTTATTTTGTAATCAACAATGAAATCAGCGCATTGTAATCGTTTGCGCAGTTTGCTGTTTGAACATTTTTTTCGTGTACCGTTGAATGTATTCATTCTTTCAATCGCAAAACAATAATTTTTTAACTGAAACCTGAAATGTAGAATTCGAAATGATAATGGATGGAAATAAAAAAGCAGGTTGTAAAAACCTGCTTTCAAATATTGTAGTGACCGGGATTGGATTCGAACCAATGACCTACTGCTTAGAAGGCAGTTGCTCTATCCAGCTGAGCTACCTGGCCTAAATTGATGGCGGCAAAGCTAATTTTTAATTAGTTTGCAACCAAACGGAATTGTCATGGATGTAAAAATAGAAGAAAGCTGGAAGGAAGTTTTGAAAGATGAATTCAATAAATCCTATTTTCAGCAGATCACCGCACATCTCAAAACCGAACGCGCTACCGGCGCAACCATTTATCCTCCCGGCTCGCAAATCTTTAATGCGTTCAACAGTACTCCTTTCGATAATGTAAATGTTGTATTGCTTGGGCAGGATCCATATCACGGACCAGGCCAGGCGATGGGACTGAGTTTTTCTGTTCCCGACGGCGTGAAACCTCCGCCATCGCTTGATAATATTTTTAAAGAACTGCACAACGATATAGGAATGCCCATACCTAAAACCGGCAACCTTTCATCGTGGGCAGCGCAAGGTGTATTTCTGCTAAACGCCATCTTGACGGTAAGAGCTAAAGAACCGGCTTCCCACCAAAAAATAGGCTGGCAGGAATTTACCAATAAAGTCATCCAGGTAATTTCTGATAAAAAAGATGGCGTGGTGTTTTTGTTGTGGGGCAAGTTTGCGCAGGATAAACAGGTGTTGATTGACGAAACAAAACATTTTGTGCTGAAAGCGGCACATCCATCCCCATTCAGCGCCGACAAAGGTTTTTTTGGATGCCGTCATTTCAGCAAAACCAATGAATTACTGGCAAAGCAAAGTAAGCCTGTCATAGACTGGAGCCTGAGTTGAATTTTCTACGCGGTGAATGTAAATGGGTAATGATTTGAAGAATATCATTACCCATTTACATATTTTTACAATTGAGATTACGCGATTATTTGAAATCGTAAAACTTCCAGTTGGTAACAAAGTCTTTTGCAGGTGGCTGATTGGTAAGAATAGCACGTTCCATTTCAATCGGCATTGCATTTTGTTGCAGAAAGCTATCGTGAAATTGTTTGTAGGTCATCTTTTTTGTATCAACAAGTTCTCTTTTCAACTCCATAATCTGCAACCCTCCAATCATATAAGCTATCTGGTACAAGGGGTCGTAGCCGCCCACAAATGAACGGCGCACTTCACCTTCCGCATTGGCACGCTCGTGTCCTACCCTGTCTACTAAAAAGTCTATGCACTGTTGTGGTGTCCATTTGCCCGTATGATAATTGAGCGAAAAAATAATGCGCGCACAACGGTGCATGCGCCAAAACAACATACCAATGCGATCTTCCGGCGACTGCGGGAAACCCATATCCCACAGTAACATTTCCCAATACAAAGACCAGCCCTTCAATCCAGAAAGGAGTTTCAAACTGACGGTATGTTTTATATCGGTTCATCATAAAAAATTCAAGACCATGACCTGCTATCAATTCGTGGTGCACGGTAGCCCTCGAAAAATGTGGATTGTTGCCGCGCATACTCATCAGTTTATCTTCTTCCTTCATACTGTTGGTTGGATAAGAGATAATAAACTCTTCACCACCCAGGAAGAAAGGATTCACCAGTTGTCTTTCAGGCGACATCATGCTCATACGCCAGGTTTCTTCCGCCATTGGCGGAATGGTAATGAGATCGTGATCTTTTAAAAAACCCACTGATTCCGTGTACAACTTTAGCATGGCAGTGGGCTGCTGACCAGGCAACACATACATGGTTTTTACCTTTTCAAGAGCAGCTTTCCAGTTGTCGCCAAAGCCCATATCACGACTGGCTTTCAGCATTTCCCTGTCGCACCATGCAAACTCTTTATTTGCTATTGCCACCAGTTCTTCCGGCGAGTAGGGAATCATTTCATATTGCAGGCGGCG
>CAVXBN010000023.1:0-34778 GCA_963760045.1 uncultured Chitinophagaceae bacterium | reverse complement strand
ATTTGTGCATTTTCCGAAATATTTCAACCATTGTCGGTGAGTCTATACTATTCATGTCTAGACTTTTCAGAGACTTAACCATGTTAAGAGTGGTTGTTTTATACTTTTGAAAGTGAGGTGTTTTTAAGTGCGCCTCATAAGCTGCTTGATTGGCGTAGATTTCTAGTATGCGAATCTGTGTCGGATTTTCTTTTTGATACATTGGATAGATTGCGATTACGCCGGGTTCTAATTGAACGGATGCTCTTGACTCTTCTTGAAGAATAGCATTATATTCTTTAAGATAGTTTGAATCTATCTCAATTTCCGAAATACGAATCATCATGTCATTTGTTTGAGCAGAAACGTTGTTAAATGTAAAAATTAAGAATGCTAACAGGTATTTCATGGCAACTGAAATTTTAAATGAATTATTTTTTCAGGGATTTAAGAACGAAAGGCTCTCCGGGTGCTAATACTTTGATTCTTTCAGGATTTATCACTTTATCTTTCAAATGTTTGGGGTCGCCGTTAAAAGGTGCAAAATCCGGCGCATCAACGAACCCCCAATGACCCAATAGTATAGGCGTGCTTGGATAGGCGTTGGCAATTTTCACAGCACCTTCCAAACCTGAATGGTAGACTGCATCTTCAGAATAGTCAAGCAATATGGCATCAGGCGTTGGCATATGCAGTTGTTCCGGCATAAATTTTGAATCACCGGGTGCCCAGATAGAACCGTCCGGTGTGTTAAACCAAACTCACATGCATCTCCCGGTGAATAATAACGCTGACCGAGCTTTGGAAAATCATTTTGCCAGTCATGGTCTGCAAGGGTTAATCTACATGTCACTTTTCCAAAATGAAGATGTCTCATATGTAATGACCGAAATAATGAAAGCTTTCATTTTTCATTAAGGAATCTACATAAACGGTTGAATGGAATTTTTTGTTACAGTTGCAAGGTCATGAAAGATCTCAACACTGTAATGGTCGTTATCGCTATATGTTGCAAGCACTGCATCAAGACGCGGAACACGCTTTGGCTGAATGGGGAAATCCATTAGCAACTCATATCATAACCTTCCAGCAACGGGTCAATTATAAATGTTGTGCCCGGCTGTTTACAAAAGTCCTGCCATACCTAACAATCGAATAACTGTCTTGCTTGATTGTGTAAATGCTTCAGCGCCGAAAGGTTGTGTTGGTGGGGCCTTAGCCTGATATTTCTTTTGAGAGCTCTTGTACTGTCAGACGTGGTTTGTGCGTCTGAATCGATAGTGGCAAAAGGTAGGGTGAATATGGTTGCAATAAAACAGAGTGTTTTCATTAAGTCAAAGTTCTTCGTACTTGAATATTTTTGTCACTTATTGTATTTCAGTCTGTGATGCAATCTCCGTTAAAATTACGCTCAATGAAGAAGATAAAAGCCAGTTTATTGACTTTTCCAGATCTCTCTTACCGAGCGGTCAGGCTTTTTTCTTTAAGAAAATACTGTTGTGTTCCATTCATTTTCTGCCGCCCGCAAGGCTTCCGGCTACCACACCTATCAGCAGCCCTATCAGCAATCCAGCTTTCACATTTTTAATGGCAAAGCCAATGGCTACTCCCAGTATCACTAGGAACCAGATACTCACTTCTCTCCTGCTCGTTTTCATCAATCCTTGTTTTTTGGCAACGCAATCAGGTTAGCCATCAACCTGTATGCTCCAGCCACACCTGCCGGCAATTCTCTGAAAATACTATCCCCGTATACACAAAATTCCCCTTTCCATAAGGAGCGATAATCAGGCTGCCATTGCTTTCGGCTTCATTAGGATCGTGCATGCCAATAGGCGTGATATAATGAGAGTCGATATTTTGCGCATGGTAAATACTGCGCTCCTGCACCCAGTTTGCAAAATCTGAATCAGAAATCTTGTTAGGATAATTAAATACGCTGCTATTAGGAAGCAATTGTTTCACTTCGGCCGTTTCATCTGTTATGCGGGTGCGGCTGAGCGAAAACGGATAAGGTCCGATATTTTGGGTAACCACATCCTGCTGATTGTATTGCACTATGTAATTGCCACCCTGTTTCACATAATTCATCAGGATATCATACCGTGCAGGCAACCAGTGGTGGAGATTGTAGGCCCGATACCGGCAATCACAGCATCGAACCGCGACAAACCGGATGGCGTTATTTCGTTTTCGCCCAGGAGCGTTACCGTATATCCCATTTGCTGCAAAGCCTGTGACACTTTATCGCCTGCGCCTGTGATATATCCAATGTTTTTGCCGATCGTTTTTATTTCTTCCGTCACCAGTTTCACCTTGTCTTCAAAATGATAGGTTATGTCTGGAATATGATCATAATGAATCATCCTCAGGTAGTCTTTGTAATTAGACTTTACATGATCTTTTCCAATACTCACCGATACCTCAACTGTCTTATCGGCACCTTTGCTGAAAGCAGGCTGCAAGGAAGCTGAAAATATATATTCTTTCCCTTCAGTGGCATCAATGACGGTATCTTTTGAATAAATGCTTTTGTCCTGCAGCATTGCTTTTACCGTTACCGGTAAATGTGCAGCAGTGATATTAGACTTTACGATAATTTTCAATTCAGGAGAAGGCACTTTATCATTCACCGGTTTTACGTTTAGCAGGGCAATGCCGGGAGTGGCGCCGATTGTAAAGGGAGGAATCACAACAAGAGGTTCGTAAATTTCGCCTTTGATGGCATCGGTATATTTGTACCGAACCGGAACCTCATAGCGAAAAAGTATCTTTTGCAAGTATAAAGCTGAAGTGTGCCGAATAGTCGGCGTCATTTTCCGGCTTACCAATCAACTGCTCGTTTTGAATGATGAAGCTACCCTGCGACCTTCCGTTTGCGAGCCAATACGGTTGATAAAGTTCTTTATCTTTCGTTACAGGCAGGGATGTATGAACCACAAGGTTATTATTGCTGATAAGTTCCTGATGGAGTGATGAATCAAACTCATCGAGCGCAATTTTTTCAAGTGTCACATTTCCTTCATTTCGTTTAACCACTGTAAAATTAACGGGCAATGTATCGCCGGTGATTGCATACTGCTTGCTGGTATTGGCTTCTATAAATAAACCGCTGCATTGGGCAATCAGGTTTTTTACCTCTTCTTTTTTCTTTTGCTGCCAATAGCTATCCGGCAATGCCGAAATTTTCTTATACACAGCCACAAGACTGTCTACACTCTGTTCCGGATGTTCGAAATTGTAATGGTTAATAACCCGCTGAATGGAAGCTGAAATCATGTTTCCGCCTGCCACTCTTTGCCAGCTTGTGTCTATGCCGTCCATCACATCTTTTGCAGCAGGTGCGCCATTGGTAAATGAAAAATACTCCGTCGATTTTCCACGCTGCTTCGACACGCCAAAGCCCTGGCTTTTGTGCTGGCTGCGGCTTTCTGCCGCTATTTCTCCATAACCTTGTCCCAAAAGCGGGTTATATGCCCCGATGTCCAGTGTAAGCTGATCGGGCGAAGTGGTATTATTGCCACCAAAATTGTAAGTATTCCAGAAAATACGCTTTGCCTGCCATACAGATACGCCTTTGGAAAGTTGCTCAGGAAAGCGGGTACTGTCGGCGGCGGCAGTGAAAGCCTCACCTGCCAGGAGCGAAGACGCCCAATGGTGCCCGTGGCCGGCACGCTCATCGGGAGGAAATCGGGTAATGATCACATCCGGGCGAAACTTCCTGATTACCCACACCACATCGCTCAGCATCTTGTCATGATCCCAGATACGAAGCGCTTCAGTAGCATTTTTACTAAACCCAAAATCGAAGGCAGTGCCAAAAAACTGCTCTGCACCATCGATGCGGCGTGCTGCCAGCAATTCCTGTGTGCGAATGAGACCCAGTTCTATGCCTTGCTCATCGCCTATGAGATTTTGACCGCCGTCGCCACGCGTAAGACTCATATAGCCGGTGCGGTATTGTTTTTCTTTGGCAAAATAAGCCAGCAGGCGTGTGTTCTCATCGTCGGGATGCGCGGCTATGTACAGCACGCTGCCCAGCACCTGCAGCTTTTTTAGCTGAAGAAATATATCGGCGCTGTTATAATCGGCAGGAGCCTGTGCCTGAATACGTGTAACGAATAAACAAATGATAATTGAAAAAGCTGCAAAGAATTTATGCATTGTAAAAGTCCGGTTCTTGTTTCTGATGTTCAAACTTAGTTATAAATATTTTAAGTGATTCTACTGTACGGAATAAATGAAGAAAGCCAGATCATCTCAAGAAGAGACAAACGCTGTGACTGGGAATAAAACGGGCGCAGAAATCAGTTCTTTGCCCACTTCACTTCCTCTGATTGGGTTATCTTTTTTATATTGCGGTGTTTCGGAGAGTGCATGTTTATATGGATAATAGCAGATGCCGGAAAGACTGCATTCGCAAAAGATAATCTAAAACCAACTGTTTTGTATTTCCCGTTAAACATTCAGGTCAATTACCTATCCTATAAACGGGTTTTTTATTGAGTATTAAAATTCCCCTGTATGCAATTAGATGATCAGGAGTTATTACGCCAGTTCAAACAAGATGACACAAAAGAACGGGCGTTTGAAGCAATTATTAAGAAATATCAGGAAAAACTGTACTGGCATATCAGGCGTATGGTGGTAACGCACGACGACGCCAACGATGTTCTGCAAAATATGTTTATCAAAGTATGGAACGCATTGGGAAATTTCAGGGAAGACAGCCAGCTATATACCTGGCTGTACCGGATAGCCACCAATGAATCGCTTACTTTTTTGCAACAGCAAAAAAAACGGTCTTCTGTTAGCTTCAGCGATGTGGAATCGGGGCTGGCAAACAAGATTAAAGCAGATACAGGATTCGACGCCAATAAGCTGGAATGGAAACTGCAGGTAGCTATACAAACGCTGCCCGATAAACAAAGAGCCGTTTTCAACCTTCGGTATTACGACGAAATGCCTTACGAAGAAATGAGCCGCGTGCTGGAAACAAGCGAAGGCGCATTGAAGGCCAGCTATCATCATGCAGCTAAAAAAATAAGTGAATACATAAAAAACCATTAAACCACCCATTGTGATTAATGTCGTAAATTGTTGTTAAAATGAACTCGCACGAAGAAAACGATATGGATAAGAACCTTTTACCTGAAGAACTGGCACATTGCAGGCAGGCAGGTACCTATGCCATTCCCCCCGGATACTTCGAAACCCTCGCCGAGGATATCATGAGTAAAATACATGTTCCGGCTGGCATCGAAGTTCCTTTCACCGCCCCTCCCGTAAACTATTTCGATACTTTTTCCGATACAGTGCTGAGAAAACTGAAAGCAGAACATGCCTTCGCTTCTGCTTCGGAAATAGAGAAAGAACTTGAGGATATAGAACCCTTCCTGGCAGCTATTCCCCGGACAAATGTATACTCAGTTCCGGAAGGTTATTTTGAAACGTTCACGGTAGTCCGCCCGGCAGAAACAAAAGCGCCGGTGATCAGTATGCCTGCCCAACGTCCCGCTGCAGCATGGCTTACCTATGCAGCCGCAGCCGTAGTAACAGGTATTATCGCCATGGGTGTTTTGCTCAATCAAAATGACAATGGACCCTACGCTGCAGCAAAGCCGGTTCAGCACCAATTACAGGCAGGAACTCATGAAAGTATCGGACAGTGAAATCAAGGATTATCTTGCTAATCCATCACCGGATGCCGATATGGTTTCCAACACACAGGAGAATGCTATTCCACATACAGAGAGCATTTTCAAGCTTCTTTTGAACAACGTAAGTGACAATGAAATCAGGAATTATCTTAAAGAAAATGACGATAGGAATGAAAAAGATATTAAAGGAATTTAAAATAAAATTAAATATGAGTAAATCTCTATTTATCCTGATTTTTTTGTTGCTGCAAGGCTATTTTTGTATTGCACAAGAGGATAATGACAGAGACCAGATAGAAGCCGTGAGAACAGCCTACATCACCAACCAGCTTAAGTTATCACCTGAAGAAGCACAAAAGTTTTGGCCTTTATACAACAACTACATTCAAGAGCTAAAAAAAGCGCAGAAAGAAAATCCGGACGATGTAGTAGCACAGCAGGAAAAACTGGTAAATATCCGGAAGAAATATAAAAATGATTTTAAAAAAATCATTGGTTCAGACGAAAGGGTAAATAAAGCGTTTACGGCAGAAGTGGAGTTTAGGAATATGCTGAGAAATGAATGGCGAAACCGCCATCCCAACGGTGACAGTGACAAAAATAATAAACCAACAGCTCAGCAGCTGAGAAAACCTAAATCGGCTGCCTGACTTTATAAAGAGATTTTAACTCGGTGTTTTTCATAGGTTAGCAACGGCCAGCTCTTTCCAGGGCGGGCCTTCTTTTTTTATAGTCAGATCCGCTTTCCCTTCCACCTACCACTTTTCATATACAAAAACGAAGGTGTAAACAACACGATCCAATAAATCCATTCGGAAAGCCAGCCTACCGACACCGGAAGCTGCATAACTTCGAGCACCGTCCACACATACACTATATACAAAACAATGGCTATCAGCTCAGTCTGAAGGTTTTTACGGCTGTTGCCGGTTCCCACCACTGCATTGAGCCAGATAGAAGCAGCCGGTTGCAACACCATAGCTACCGACACAATCCTCAGTACCGGAATGCCTTGTTCTATAAATAAAGCTCCCTGACCATATACCGACAAAAACAAAGAAGGCACCAGGTTGATAAGCACAAATAAGACCAGCGCCACAGCCACACCAAGCCGTACGATGCGCTTGATCAAAGGAATTACTTCCTCCGTTTTGTTTTGCGCCTATCACATTGCTAACCATTGCATTGCTTGCTGCCGCAAACGACCATCCAAAGCAGCCAAACAAGCCAAATACATTGCGCATGGTGTTAGAAACCGCCAGGTCTGTGACTGTGCAGTTTCGCTCGATCAGGATATAAAAAAATTCCCAGCTTGCAAGGCTGATGGCAAACTGTACCACAAGCGGAGCCGATTGAACAACAATAAGCCGCGCATCTTCCTTATTATAGCGGATGTCTTTAAACAAAAACAACTGTTTGCTGAGTCCTTGCAGTTGCATAATGCCAAATATGGCTAGCAGCCCGGCTAATTTCGGCTAATACAGATGCAAAAGCAGCTCCTGTAAAACCAAGTTTGGGAAAGCCCCAGGCTCCGCTGATCAAGGTATAATCAAAGAATATATTTGTAACCGTTTCAGCCAATGTACCAATCACAAGGAGTTTGCTATTATTTGTGCCCACAAGCAATGCATTGCGCATTTGGTACAAGTATAAAAATGGCAATCCCCAAATTCTTACATGAAGAAACCGGATGGCAATATCTGCATGTTCTGGCTTTTCCAGCACCAGCCGGAACAAGGGCGGCGCTACAAGGTATGTGGTTGCAATACAAACAATGCTTGCTGCTAAAGATATGAGCACACCATTTTGGAATAGCGTTCCTATCGCAGAAAGCCTGTTTTCGCCGGCGCGGCGTGCTATCAGGGCCTGCAAACCATTGTTGAAACCCAGGCCAATGCATGCGAATATGAGATAATACACGCCGGTTATGGCTGCCACACCGAGGTATTCAGCTTTTAAAAAGTGACCGATGAAAATATTGTTGGTTACAAAGTTGAGTTGCGGCACCAGCATGGAGGCAGCTATGGGCATCGCCAGTTTCAGAATATGGCGGTAGCTTGTAGAAACTTGGAGTTGTAAAGATGAATTTGCCGTAGTGCTCATGCCCCGCAAATCTAAGTGTACTTACCGATGCTGGATAAAATGGGGCAATAATTGTTAAAAACAGTCTTTTTTACACCCTGTTTTTTTTCAAGTATCTTTTAAGGATGATTAAAACACATTGTGCTAACTATTTCGTATTCGCTTAAAAATATTGGAGAAACAGGATTGCAAAAGGATGATGAGGTCTATGTGTTTTTGTATTCATTCTATCTCAACAAGAAGGAAATCCAAGTCGCGCTAACAGAATTTTGCCGGTTCTGTAATCACGGATGTTACAGGCTGCACTATACATAATGCAGGCTTTTACCAAACCCGCAACTCCTTTAAGAAGAGGAAGCGATATGGTCAAAATTCAAGCATTTTGGGGTGCTACTTTCCCTGTATAAATGTTTAGTAAAGCGACTTTGTAAAGCCCAGTTTAATACCATAATCAAGCAGGTGCTCGCGGATAGGATAGTTGTTGGAATATGTAGAAAAATGCTGGTAGCGGAACTGCGGACCCACCTGCCAGCGGAATGGCCCAATCTGGTAACTCACGTAGGCTTCCATGTTGGAATTGAGGTTCCAGTTGCGCATGATAGACGTTCCGTCTGTGTAGCTTTTGTAATTGGTGGTTATCACAAAGGGTTCTTTGTCGAATGTATAAGTAGGTTGCATAGCAGCAGCTACATTAACAGACAACCTGTTATTACCAGTAGATAAGATGCGCCAATCAATGCCAACAGGTGCAGCAATTTCATAATAGCGGTTGCTGAGCACCACTGGCTTGCTTTCAGCAGCCATGTTATCTGCAGAAGTAAGGTATGAATCATCTGTAAGCGGTGGCACCTGCGTGTTTGTATTCACACCAATAATATTCTCAGTAGCTACCGGCAACGATTCTTCAGGCTGTGATATGCTGTATGCCCTGATGTTGTATTGTCTTACATTAAACTGCAAACCGCCTTTTACAGTAAGCGTATTGGTAAGATGATAGCCAAGCGCAAAGCCTACTTCAGCTCCTACTGCCGGACGTGCTCTACGATATGGTTAATATCGATTTTATAGTTGCTGGTGCGTGGAAATGCAGTGTAAGATTTCGCCTGTTTACCGTTGCCATCATTCAGGCGTCGGTAGCTTATAGATGGAGTAATATAAAACTGGAAATTGAACTTCGACAAGTTTTTTCTTGATAATATCCTTGGTGCTCAGCAGCGGGTATGTTCTCCAGATATCATCATTACTTTATACCCCGATGCTGTGCATCGGGAGCAGGTTTCTTTAAATCATAAGATTCATGAGCCCGATCGTGCTGAAATATCTTGATGCCGGCTTTGTAATGGGCGGAATGGTATTGGCAGAAACAAGCGCTTCCTTACTGCTTCTGCTTCAGCCGCAGGCCACAGCAACGGATGTTTTTACGTAACTCTGGAAGCCGTTTGTATAAGCCACGGCGTCCGTTGGTTTTTCAGGAAGGCTTACCGGGGAAATATACCAGCTGTACAGCAGCCTGCGAAAGAGTATGCAATCTGCATATGATGCTGCGTAATATTTTCACTTACTGTTTGCAAGGTTTGCTGGGTAATGTTATCGGTATAAGCCGACAATACGGGAGCCGATTCGGTAGCTGTTATCTGCTGTGCTCTGGCTTGTTCGGCTTCCACCTTTGCTTCAGATACAGGATAGGCGGCAATGGTTTTGGTGCAGCCTGTCTTCAGGTTTCACCATCAAAGTACTGAACACCAGTGCAGAAATGATAAAAATAGAGATATAGGTAAGAGCCGGCCATCTGCCATCTCCATGAATCTCTTTCTGGATATTTCGCCAGATCTGATCGGCAGGATACATGCGGTGACCTTCTACCCCGTTTTGCAGAAATTCATCAAATTCGTCATTATGTAGCGGAGTCCTCATTTCAGTTAGTTTGTAGCGGTATTGAGCGAAGCCAGCCAACCGGCTTCTTCTCCTGGTTTTTCTAGAATTCTTTTCTTGATCAATATCGTTTCCAGCATGTTCCTCGACCTTGTATATTGGCTTCGGCTGGTACTTTCCTCTATATCCAGCATGGTTGCTATTTCCTTATGGCTATAACCTTCTATCGCATACAGGTTCAGCACAGTGCGATAGCCGATTGGCAGCAGCCTGATGCATTCCACCACTTGTTTTGCCTGCATAATCGAAGGCATGGTTTCTTCTTTTACATGTAGCGCACCGGCATGAGCGAGATCTACATTTTCATTAAACTTCTTGTTTTTCTTCAGAAAATTGATACACGTATGCACAATGATACGCCTCACCCATCCTTCAAAAGCACCTTTGTTTTCAAAAGTGTGTATTTGTGTAAAAATTTTTATAAAGCCTTCCTGCAACATATCTTCTGCATCTTCCCGGCTTTGTGCAAAGCGATAACATACCGACAGCATTTTAGGGCTGTAGCGGTTATATAATTCGCGCTGCGCAGCAGGATCATTTTGCAGACATCCTAAAATCAACACTTCATTACTCATGCGTAAGCAATAATTTTCCCTATAAATGTAGACAAGTTAAATAATATATCGCTGCTTTGTTTAAAATAAAATACAATGTGTTTTATCCAAAAAGCACACAATACTTTCAGCATCGGCAGAAATGCAGATAGCTTGGTATGCGGTACATTACATTTTTGGCAAGCAATATTGAAGTACAATTTCCATCAAAAGTGAAGCCTGATTTTCTTCACCCGCTTTTTTTGTTGCAGTAATTTTTTTTGAAAATTGTAAAATGTAAGCAGGCTAAACAAGCAGGTTGCATGTAAGTTTCTCAAAATAAATATAGATGTGGCAATACAGCAATGCCGGAGGCTAAAAGCAAAAAGCGCACAGAAAGCAAAAGTTCCTGTGCGCTTTTTGCTATTGAATTATTTTAGCCGTTTGTCGAATCTTCGAGGTTGTCCATATCATCGCCACCCAGACTGTAGGTATTGTTTTCCTCGTCTTCTTCACCTATGTTTTCCATGCGGTCGTCATTCATCACAATGGTTGTATCGAGATCGCTTCCCGATATAGCTCTGCCACTGCTTCTTTCATTGAGCGGCACGCCTTCTGAGTCGTATTCGTCAAGCGCTGAACTGCGCAGGTTCGTATTGTCTTCTCCCGCCATGTCCATTTCCGTGCGTTCCAATATATCCCTTTCGCGTACAGTTACCTCGTCTTCATCGTTTCCTGCCACGAGGGTGTCGTCATCAAGATCTATTCCATCATCCCAAATACTGTCGCCTTCTTCATCGGCACTCGATATAGTGGTATCTGCCATTTCGCCCAGCGAAGGCACATGCACAAATTCCTGTCCTGGTATGTCTTTTACATCAGGCATATCGATTACTGTATTTTCCGGCTGCAGCCTTTCCTCGTCCCGCGGAGAATCGGTAAGGTCATCTGCATACCGGCTCTTTGGCTTGTTCGTATTTTCTTGACGGTTATTTTCCATAATACACTTTTTAAAAAAATCATGCCGACATGTTGGGATTCAACTCCGGCAGCCGGCGACGCAAAAGATTTAAAATAACAATGAGCAGCAGAAATACAATACACAAGCCTGCGGCAAAACTTACCGTGTGCGACGCAGCATCTTCTTCCATATTCCGCCGGCTAATGATGCCGTAAAAAGCCCAGGCAATGGTTAAAGCTACAAATTTGTTGTTGCGCGTGAATACATAAAACATTCCTATCATAGTGGCAGACAAGAGAAGAATAATAGTCCACGTTTGCGGAAGTAAGATAGGCAAATGTCCATCCAAGGCTTACAAACAGGGCAGTTACATTGGCGATCGTAGCCACGCAGATCCAACCCAGGTACACGCTAAATGGAATTTCAAGCCATAGCTTTGGGAGCCAGCGGTTTCCAGGCAAAAGACAGGTTTAGCCGGTCGTGAAGCAAAACAAGCAGCCACAAATGAACAACCATAATCAATACGCTGACTACCACCATTTCGTAGTGCCACGCAAACAGCCAGCCCGCATTGCTGAGACATACACTTATAAACAAAGGTGAAATAGAAAGAAGGGTTGGCTGTTTTGCGCGACGCGCAGACAGCAAAATCGTGGCCTGGTAAATAATAAAACCCAATAGGAACATATAAATCACGCTCCAGATTGAAAACGTGAAACCAGCCGGCGTAAACAGGTTGGGATACTGCGCACTCAGTTCCATCTGCGATTTTCCATTCAGTGGCAAAAAGATAGACAGCAGGTTTGCAGTAATCATCACGGCATAGGCAACAATATTTGCAGCCGCCATCAGCTTTGGATAAAAGGATGGTTGTATGGATGTAGAATTCTGCATAAGATCAATATTGAAAAAGCAAACCATCGGCTTGCCCGATCGGTGGCGAAATGAGTGATTGGCAAAATAAAAATCGAATCGTTGTTACGCAATGTATTTTCTGATAGTTCTGCTGTTTACCAGCCACAACACCATCAAAATCAAAACGGCGGCTGCCACTGTATAAAGGGAAACAAAAGAACTGATGTAAATGCTTTGCGCCGATAGCATTTGCTGTATCACCAGTTGTAATACTGCAACAATGATCAGCACCACAAAGGTAATCACAATGTTAACGGGAAAAAACTGCTTTATCAGAAAACGGTACAGCTGTTCCGGAGCAGCGCCCAGCGTGATGAGCAACGCAATATCTTCTTTACTCGACGCAATGGTAAGCTGTATGAACAAGGTAAAAATGAGCAACGCAAATAAAAGCATAAGTGCGCCTGTTATCCATGATATATTAACCACCATGTCTACCACCTGCCGGTACTTGCTAAAGCGCGTTTTATCAGCATCTGTCTGCAAGTTGTGCTGCTTTAGGTAAGCTACCAGATCCGGATTGCCGGCATCCGCGGTTTTTATCACCACGCGCGATGGGCTGCCGCCTGCGCCCGAACCAAATTGTGCATTTGCCCAATCCATAAATGTCTGCGGCACCAGCACCGTAGATATCCTGTCGCTGAAGCCTACCACCTTTGCATAATAGTTTACCACTCCCTGCGGACCCGCTATGTTTATTTGTATGGGCAAACTCATCACCAGCGTCTGCGACAATTGTGGCAAACTTTGCGAAGCCGCAAAACCAAAATTGTACATATCCAGAAACATATTGGGCACAATCATGGGGATAAACTGCGAGTTTTCGTTCCAGTTCCAGTCGGCACTCGTTACATCTATAAATTCATCGGGCACACTTTCAAAAAACAGTTCCGTATAAAAAGGCAATTGGTTGCCACCACTTGCCGATACTTTAAAACGGCTTGGCGTGAGCACGCCTATAGCCTGCGTAAAAGACTGCTGCTTCAATCCTTCTATATCGGCTTTGCTCAGCGTAGCGCCATCCATACTTTTACCGGTAACGGGCTTGTGCACCACCAAAAAATTTGCAATACTATCCTGGTTGCTTTTGCCATGCAGCAGATCATTATAATTTGCCTGCAACTGCACTGCAGAAAGTATAAGAACCATCGCTACCGACAAGCCCACAACAGCCATCACAAAGCGGCTTCGCCCTGCGCCACCGGTAATTAATTTTTTCAAAAGATTATTCAGCATAACAGTTACAACTCCTATTGTTTGGTGTACGTAAAATGGTTGTCCTCATCAAGGTCGGTGAGCAGGAACCCGGCATTTCTTTTGCGGCATTCTTCCGCTATCAGCGCAGCCGCTTTTTTGGTGTTGGCAATATCGAGGTGGCTAAAAGGTTCATCCATCATCAGCCAGCTAAAAGGCTGCACCAGCGCGCGAATAATGGCAATGCGCTGCTGCTCGCCATAGCTGCATAATCCTGCACGCTGATGCAGAATAGATGCAATACCCAGCTTTTCAGCCATCTTATCTATTTTTTTCTGCTTTGCAAAAAGGCGTTTGCAATACACGGTTTAGCTCTATATTTTCCCAGGCGGTGAGTTGCGGAAACAGCCGCAGATCCTGGAAAATGATGCTCATTTCCTGCTGCCGGATGTGCGCAAGCTGGCTGCTGGCTGCTTGTTGCAGGTTTGCTGCCATTCCACAATACAGCGCCTTCATAATCGCTCCGTAGTTTGTACAGGATATGAATGAGCGTTGTTTTTCCAGTGCCGCTCGGCGCTTTTATTTTTATCCATTCACTGTCGCTAAACACTACCTGCCGGTTCCACACTTCCGATTTGCGCCGGGCAAACGTATCTTTTAATGGTGTTGGTAACAGGTGTTGTAATTCGATTGCCATACACCTGCAAAATAATGCTTTAAAAGCAGCAGAATATGCAAACACTTACATCCGGAAAAAAGCCTCAGCTTTTGAGCCTTTTTTCATTTGTGAACAAGGTAGCAACAGTATGCTCCATCACGTATTTTGAGCCACTTCATCCAACTCATTCTTCGCCTTTCAGCCATTATTCATGTCTTTGGTAAAAGGTTATTTGTCACCTTTTCGTGGCACCCAATCATAAACAGCACAATGCCGCCAATTTCAATTGGAATAGTATTTGGGCAACGCTACATACAATATAAATGATGGAAAATAAATTACAAAACCAGGTGGCGATTGTTACCGGCAGCAGCAGTGGCATAGGCGTAGGTGTAGCGAAAGCGCTGAGCATGGCGGGCGCGTCTGTCGTCATCAATCACTCGCGCGATTCGTCGAGAGAGAGAGCCGAAGCCCTACAAAGCGAAATAGTAGAAGGTGGTGGCAAAGCGATCGTGGTGAAGGCTGATGTGAGCAAGGAAGAAGATGTACTGCGATTGTTTTCCGAAACCATCCGCGAATTTGGAACGGTAGATATTCTGGTCAATAATTCAGGAGTGCAAAAAGATGCATCGCTGCACGAAATGACACTCGATCAGTGGAACACGGTGATTGGCATCAATCTGACCGGGCAGTTTCTCTGTGCCCGCGAAGCCATCCGCGAGTTTCTGCGCAGAGGCGTAGATACAAGCCGCTCTGTGGCTGCTGGCAAAATCATTTGCATGAGCAGTGTGCACGAAGTGATACCATGGGCAGGACATGCCAACTATGCGGCTTCGAAAGGCGGCGTGATGCTGCTGATGAAAAGCATGGCGCAGGAATATGCAGGATACAAAATCCGCATCAACAGTATCAGTCCCGGCGCAATTCAAACGCCGATCAACAAAACCGCATGGGATACAGATGACGCCTTGCAAAGCCTGCTGACACTGATACCTTACAAGCGCATAGGCACACCCGAAGATGTAGGAAAACTGGCAGTATGGCTTGCCAGCGACGACAGCGATTATATTACAGGCACATCCATTTTTATAGATGGCGGAATGACACTCTATCCAGGCTTTAAAGACAATGGCTGACCGGCAAAAACTGGTGCAGTTTGTGCCATAGAAAAAGGCAGAAAACCACCGGAATGATCCTCAATTACATGCTTGTAACAAAGCTGTTACTCATTGTTTATTCAGCTGCTCTGCTTTTTTTATTTTGCTATAGCATTGTTCAGATCCATCTTGTCTTTTTTTACCTAACCAACCGAAAACAAACTCCTGGAACAGCCGCCCGGTTCTTTACAGATTTTCTCCTTTTGTAACGGTACAATTGCCGGTGTACAACGAAAGCCTTGTGGTAGAACGGCTGATAGATGCAGTGGCAAAATTTGAGTACCCGGAAGGCCGATGGGAAATACAGATGCTCGATGACTCTACAGATGAAACAACAGCCATCATTGTGGCTAAAACAAAACAATACCAGGAGCAGGGTTTGCAAATTACACACATTCGCCGCACAACGGAAAGGCTTTAAAGCAGGTGCACTGGAAAATGGATTGAAGTCGGCAAAAGGTGAATTCATCTGCATC
Source organism: uncultured Chitinophagaceae bacterium (assembly GCA_963760045.1). GTDB lineage: Bacteria > Bacteroidota > Bacteroidia > Chitinophagales > Chitinophagaceae > Ilyomonas. The sequence goes on along the minus strand of CAVXBN010000023.1, from coordinate 19,231 downwards.
TTCGATGCCGACTTTGTGCCGCCACCCGACTTCCTGCTGCGCACGCTTCCTTATTTTGCAAACGAAAAAACAGGAATGGTGCAAACCCGCTGGACACACCTGAACAAAAACACGTCCCTGCTTACGCACTTCCAGGCATTTTTGCTCGACGCCCATTTTTCGGTAGAGCAGTGGGCAGAAACAGCGCGGGTTGTTTCATCAATTTTTCGGGAACGGGTGGCATATGGCGCAAAGCCTGCATGCTGGATGCCGGCGGCTGGCATGCCGATACACTAACCGAAGACTTTGACCTCAGCTACCGCGCGCAACTAAAAGGCTGGCAGTTTCGGTATGTGGAAGACGTATAGTGTGCCAGCCGAACTGCCGCCGGTTATGAGTGCGCTGAAAGCGCAACAGTTTCGCTGGATAAAAGGCAATGCGGAAACAGCCCGCAAGCATGTGAAAAATGTACTTACTTCAGCTATCCCTTTTACCACAAAACTGCATGCATTTTTTCACCTCATGGTCGGACTCGTGTTTATCAGTGCGTTTGCCGCTTCGTTTCTCAGCATTCCTCTTCTCCGCTGAAGTCGCATGTTCCGCAATTGAAAACCTGGTTTCAGTTTGCTTCCTTATCGCTTATCAGCCTGCTTTGCCTTGGCATGTTTCACTTTGTGGCAACTGTATATACTGGCTTTACAGACAACAGTTCCCGGCAGATATTTTTTCCGTACGTTTCCACTTTATTTTCATTCAGCATGGGCATGGCTTTCAGCAACGCCATAGCGGTGGCAGAAGGCTGGCTGGGCATCAGGTCGGCATTTGTACGCACACCTAAATTCAATGTGTACGATGCAGCAATGGCACAACATAAAGCGCCTGGAGCAGCGCGCATTACACCTTTGCTGCTGTTGGAAATAGTCTTAACCATTTTATTTTCTCCTTGGCGCCGGCTTAGCTTTCTACTTACATGATTTTTCAATGTTTCCTTATCACCTGATGCTTGCTTTTGGTTTGGTATGATCGTTTGGTTTGCGGTAAAAGAACAGTTAGCAATTTGATTTATGAAAACAACCAACGACTACACACATACAGCTCCGCTTGAAGGCGCGGTAAAGAATCTATAAATCATTAAAACCTGCAATTTATACGCGCTTTCCGCAATACTACCAGTTTACCATCACTTTAAAATTCACCAGTCTTGGTGTGAACCGGTTGGGCAGGGCAAACGTATTGTTCTGGTAATCTTTAATCAGTAAAAAACTAATGGTATTCGGACGATCAATAAGATTGAACACTTCGAGGCTAGCCCAGATACTTTTAAAATCTCTAAACGGCGAATGGCTGCGGCGCGGCTTTTCCGCATCCAGCAACAAAGCGCTAAAGCCAATATCGACGCGGATGTAGGAAGGAATTTCGAGCGAATTTCTATACCGAACACTTCCCGGAATATTATAAGGCAAATTGGTACCAAACAGTGTATTGAGGTACACTTTTATGTTCTTATTATTGCTCAGGTAGTCCTGGAAAAACATGCCGAACGTAACCAGCCGGTCTGTAGGTCTGCGAAGCCAGCCAACAGGATTCACGCTGCTGTCGGCTACTTGCTTGTCCGCTGTTTTGGCAGTGATTACTTCACCTTCTGCATTGTAGTACGTGGTAAAATAATCATAGGCAAGGTTTTCACGCGTGCGCATAATTCCAAGGCTAATCCAGCTTTCAGCGTCTTTTACCACTTCGCCAAAGAGCCTGCCTTCAATACCATATGCATATGCTTTTGCATCGTTGTTGCCATAGTAGCGCACCCGCACATTATCAATATCGTAAGGATCTACATCCCACATATTCTTATAGTAAGCCTCGGTGGTAAAGCGGGCGGCACGGTCGAAGAGCTTGAAATTGTAGTCGAAGCCTGCCGTTGCCTGCCAGCTTTTCTGCGCTTTCAGGTCTTTGTTCAGCGTACCATCATATCTTCTCATTTCCCTGTAAAAAGGAGGTTGGTTGTAAATGCCGGCAGAACCCTTAAGTACAATGTCTTTGCTCCAGTTATTTGGTTTTACTGAAAACCCGATTCGGGGTGACAAAAGCAACTCGCCGTTGAGTGTATTGTAGTTGTACCGAACGCCTGCCTGCAACGTAAAGTGCGACGAATCTTTAAACTGTATATTATCCTGCACATAACCGCTGAAGCGTGTGATGGTAAAGTCCGCATCATTTTTCAATACTTCGTTTAAAAGCAGATCGCCATGAGGATTGTAGGGTAATGAATAACCTGCGGAATCATTATAACGCCATTCGTTCTGATGGTCGCGGATACGCTGCTGCTCTATACTGCTACCCCATTGCAGATAATGGTTTCCACGGTTCCAATAACCTTTGTGCTGCGCATTAAATACTCGAATATTCAGGGTATTTCGCGAAAAATTCTGGTAAATACCTTGCCCAAGCGGGTTGGTAATATTGCCAAAGGAAGCGCTGTTTTCATCGATGTCCCTTGCGCCGAAAATGTAAGCGCCGGTGATATCCATATTTTCTGCTTCATTGTCTTCAAAATAACTCAGCATCCACTTCAGCCGAAGGAATTTATTGGTTTGGTGAATGGCACTCAGTCCTATAAAATTGGTATTGTACGCGTCTTTTTCCCTGCCTGAAAAATCAATGTTTACACCCACATTCTGCGAATACAAAGCAGAGAATACACTGGCTGTCAGTTTGCTTTCTTCTGGGAAAAGCGTAAACCTTGTATTGGAAAAATTGCCCAACGCTTCCAGTTGCCATTTCTTTGATGCCTGCCACGTGAGCAATCCCTGAATGTCAGATGAAGAAGGAATATAATTGCCCTTTGTTTCCTGGCTGCTCAGCAGGTTGCGGTTGCTGCGGTTGCGGGCACCTACCAGGTATGTAACGTTTCCTTTTTGTGCCGTTCCTTCAAGATGCACACCTTGCTCAAGCAAGCCCACATAAGCCGAACCGCCAAACTGCTTTGGCTTTTTATAAGTGATATCGAGCACTGAGCTCATTTTATCGCCATATTTTGCCTGGAATCCGCCGTTATAAAACTTAACGCCGCTTGTGAGTTCGGGATTGATAAAACTCAACCCTTCCTGCTGGCCGCTTCGCACAAGATAAGGTCTGAAAATTTCAAAATCATTTACATACAACAGGTTTTCGTCGTAGCTGCCGCCCCGCACGCTGTATTGCGAAGTAAGCTCGTTATTGCTGCCTACAAATACTTTAATCAGGCTTTCTATATTGCCCAATGGCGAGGGATTGACAAGTGCACGGGTTGGGTCAAGAGAAATCAAACCTGCCTGTTCGCGTTCCCGGCTATCAGTCACCGTTACGCTCTGTAATTCTTCTACAAAACGCTCCATTTTTACCACGATCTTTTCTTCCTCCCCACTATTGAGAAACAGGTTTTTCTGCACTGTTTTATAGCCGGTAAAAGAAAACAGAAGCGCGATTGGTTTCCCGCTGCTAAGTTTTATGGAAAAATATCCTGAATCATTGCTGGAAGTGCCGCCATTACTGTTGAGCAAACGAATAACAACACCCGCAAAACGTTCGTCGTTTTCGTTGAAAACGGTACCGGATACCGTTGCACTCTTCTGGGCAGATAACGTGAACCCAAAAAAGCAAAAAATTAATGTAAAATACTTAGCCAAAAGATACCTGTTATGGTTGGGGAAGATACACATGTTTGGAACCAGGGAAAGATAATTGCGCGCTATGAAACAGATAAACAGTTTAGCAATCAAACGCTTTTACAATTACTGCAAAGCCGAAGCTGTTCAACAATCCTTACACAGCATGCAGTTTCGCTATTGTTCCCAACACATCATCGGACCTGAAAACGCTGCTGCCGGCTACCAATACATCCGCACCGGCGTCAACTACCGCCTTTGCATTGGACAGGGCAATGCCACCGTCAACTTCTATCAGCGCATGATATCCTTTTTCGTCTATCATCCGGCGCAGTTCTTTTATTTTCTCGTAACTGTGTTCAATAAATTGTTGACCTCCAAAACCCGGATTTACGGTCATGATAAGCACCACATCTATGTATTGCAACACATCTTTCAGCAAGCTCACCGGCGTATGCGGATTGAGCGCTACTCCCGCCATCATTCCCAGATTTTTTATCTGTTCAATATTACGGTGCAGGTGTCTGCAGGCTTCGTAGTGCACGGTAAGGCTGTCGGCACCGGCTTTCTTAAATTCTTCTGCATATTTCTCCGGTTCTTCTATCATCAGGTGCACATCGCAGTGCTTGGTGGTTACACTTCTTACCGCTTCAATAATGGGAAATCCAAAGCTGATGTTGGGCACAAAACGGCCGTCCATCACATCCAAATGACACCATTCGGCAACAGAATTATTCACAAGTTCTACCTGCTGTTGCAAATGCAGAAAATCAGATGCTAAAAAAGATGGCGCAATGATAGGCATGTTGGATATTTATGTTGTGTGAAGTGTATTGTATATCGCAGTGCAAAGTAAGGTGGAAATTAGGTGTTCGTTACTGTATGCATTATGCATCTGACCAAAACCAGTGCTATTGCACCCTTTTCAGGGCGGCTTTTGTTTCAGGCGATTCTTTGTCGAGCGCCAAGGATTGTTTGAAATAAAAGGCAGCGCTATCGTTGTTTTTCATCATTTCGTAGCTGCGCCCCATGTAGTAATACGCATCAGGGTACAAATGGTTAACAGTAGCCGCAAAACTAAACACCTCCAATGCCTGCTGGTATTGCCCGCTGTCGAAATATACCAGTCCTTTTTCAATGTATGACGGCATGTAAGTGTAATCGTTGCTGATGCTTGCATCAAACAAACTAATGGCTAGTTTTTTTTCACCTATTCTCGCATTATACACCCCGGCTATAAAATCGCAAGCCGCATCGTAGCTTCTTCCCAATCCCATTTCTTTCACCTGGTTGCAGATAAGAATGCTGCGCGGATTTTTTTGTTCGGCATACAGGTTGGCAAGACTTAGCAGTGCATCCGGCGATGGATAAATTTTCACTGCAGCTATATAATCCAGAATTGCCTGCGAGGTATCGCCGGCATGCTCGTGCACCTGCCCTTTGGTATACCACAATCCATAATTGGTGCTGTCGTTTTTTACGAGCGAATCCATTTGCGCAATGGCCGGCTTATACATATTCAGGCTATCGAGTTCCATAGCCAGTTTCAGCCGCAGCCCTGCGCTATCGGGAAATTGCTGCAGTTGCTTCTGCATGGCTTCCACTCTTGGCGTCATTGGTTTTTCTTTCCTGCCGCTGTCTGTTTCACCATTCTTATCATTGTTATTGCACCGAACAAACAGAATGAAAACAGCGATGAGTAAAAAAAAAGTTTTGTTCATGCTGCAAAAGTAGGGTGTGCAGGTGTAGTTTTGGTTGAAACAAAACGATAAACAATGACCGGAGATTTGTACAATATCCTTCTGCATGCGCACAGCATTGGCCGCTGGATATTATTGTTACTCTTATTGATAGCTATCTTCAACAGTCTTGTTGCCGGTCAGCGCCCTTTTATAAAAAGTGATAACAGAACCGGGCTCATTCTTACCATTGTTGCCGACCTGATGTTGCTGATAGGTATTGCACTCTGGTATTGGGGACCCAAAGGTTACAACCTGATAGTAGCCGCAGGTGGCATGGGCAATGCGATGAAAGATCCTGTAACCCGCTTTTATGGTGTAGAACACATTACAGGAATGCTCATCGCCATCATATTGCTGCACATAGGAAAGGCACAGGCAAGAAAACCCATTGGGGATAAAGCAAAACACAACCGTACCATGCTGTTTTACACACTTGCGCTGCTCATTATCTTATTTACCATTCCGTGGCCGTTCCGCAATATTGCCGGTGGCTGGTTTTAATAAGGCGTGTACAATAAAAAAGCCTGTATTGCTACAGGCTCAGATTTTTCACAGGATAATGACTCCCATAATTGGATGTTGTAAAATAACCTTTTTTTATTCTGATAAACAAATTTTAGAAAAGCTTATTTAGAGTAGTCTGCACCCATCGCCAGTTTTGGGAGGTTTCTTATGCCAATAATGATATAGACCAAAAATAGGTCATTCCATTTTTCTTTTAAAATAAAAATGCCTTACCAGTGTTTATTCCGGTAAGGCATTTTTTTATGAATAAAATTTCATTATACCAACATTCTCAATGGTTCTTCCAGCAGGCTTTTTACAGTTTGCAGGAAGGCGGCTCCGGTGGCGCCATCTACCACGCGATGGTCGCAGCTCAGCGTAACCTTCATGATATTTCCCGGTACTACGGCACCATTTTTCACCACGGGCACCTGCGAGATACCACCAATGGCGAGGATGCAGGCATCCGGCGGATTGATGATCGCGGTAAACTCGTCTACACCAAACATACCTAAGTTAGAAATAGTAAACGTGCTGCCTTCCCAGTCGGATGGCTGTAGTTTTTTGTCTTTTGCTTTCTGGGCAAATTCTTTTACTTCTTTGGATATGGCGCTCAGCGGCTTGCTGTCAGCATTGCGCACCACAGGTACCAGCAAACCTTCGTCTACCGCTACCGCTACGCCAATATTTACATGATGATTAATCCTGATTTTATCGCCCAGCCAGCTGCTGTTTACTTTCGGATGCTGTGTGAGTGCAACCGCTACGGCTTTTAATACGATATCGTTAAAGCTGATTTTTACTTTACTCAGTTCGTTGATACGAGTGCGGGCTGTGATAGCCGCATCCATATCAATCGTCATAGTAACATAAAAATGCGGCGCGGTAAACAAGCTTTCGCTCAGGCGACGCGCAATTGTTTTGCGCATCTGGCTCACAGGTATTTCCTCAAAATCGGTGGAAGCTGCTGTTGCGGCCTGGCTCTTGGCAGGCTGAGGCGCTGCGGCTGCAGGCTCGAGGTTGCGCGGCTGGCTGTTCCTGCGGTTTGTAATTTTCAATATCTGTTTTGGTAATCCTGCCGTTGTCGCCGCTGCCTTTTACATATTTAAGATCAATGCCTTTTTCTTCAGCTAATTTCTTGGCAAGCGGGGAAGCAAAGATGCGTCCGTCGTTGACCACTTCCTGTGGCTGACTGCTTTTGCCGTTAGCTGATGGCTGCGTTTGGGTAGCCTGCTTCTGCTCTTCTATTTCTGCGGTAGCTGGTGCTACATTGCCTTCTGCTTTTTGTGTATCGGCTTCTGTTTTAGGCGTGCTGTCCATTGCACCGGCGTGTGTATCGCCACCGGCAGCCGCACCGCCTTTCAAACCGTTTACAATTTCATCTATGTTCAATCCTTCTTTGCCAATGATAGCCAAAAGGTCGTTTACCTGGATTTTTTCACCGGGCTGTGCACCCTGGAAGAGGAGCTTACCGTCTTTGTAACTTTCCAGTTCCATTGTGGCTTTATCGGTTTCTATTTCGGCAAGCACTTCGCCTTTTTTTACATCTTCACCCACATTTTTCTGCCAGCTGGCTACCACACCTTCTGTCATGGTATCGCTGAGACGTGGCATAAGCACCACTTCTTCCATTTTGCTGTAATCTTTGCCGGGAGCAGAAGAAGCGGCGGCTTTTGGAGCTTCGTTCTGCGGCTGAGGAGCCTGCGTGGCAGCAGCTGGCTGCGGAGCATTTTCGGCACCACCACCGGTGTGTTTAGAAACGATTTTGCTGACATCTTCGCCCTCTGTACCAATGATTGCCAGCAGGTCGTTTACCTGCAGTTTGCCACCATCGCCCGCACCTACGTGCAGTAAAATTCCATCCTTGTAACTTTCCAGTTCCATCGTTGCCTTGTCGGTTTCTATTTCGGCAAGCACCTCTCCTTTCTTCACCGGGTCGCCTACTTTTTTGTGCCAGCTGGCTATCACACCTTCAGTCATGGTATCGCTCAGTCGCGGCATTAAAATCTCTTCAGCCATATAGGTAAGTTTTCGCTTTTTTTAATTTATTGAAGATGAAATCGTTAGCAAATAAACAAGTTTTCTATCTCTTTTGTGCTCACAAAAATGAGCCGTGAAATTACAGTAAAAACATTTCCGTTTCAGAACTGTTCGCATTTTTATGAAATGCACGGAAACATTGGCGGGAAATCAATCACGCATTTTGCAAATGAAATGCATTTTAAGATGATTTACTCATAGTCGGTTTTACAATTCTTATGCGCAGTTATGCATTTCCTCAATGTACAAGCAACGGTGCAACCGCGTTCCGCTATTTAAAATCCAGTATACTGAGTTTTTCCTTGCAGAAATCGTATTCATTTCTGTCGTTGCTGCTCACAACAATGAGTTTGTGCAGGCAATAGGTTTCAATCAAATAATGGTATAAGTCAAAACCTGAGGCGTCAAGATTGGTGCAGGGCTCATCGAGCAACAGCACCGGTACGTCTGAAAATATGGCCTGTGCCAGCTTGATGCGCTGCTTCATGCCACTGCTGTAATACCGGATTTGCTTGTCTGCGGCCTGTCGCAATCCTACAACCCGTATAATCTCTTCTATGTGCATTTGCGGCAGCAACGGTTTGAATGAAGCATGAAATACCAGAAACTCGTGTGCGGTCATTTCTTCTATCACTTCAAGATAAGGTGCACAAATGGAAATGTATTGAAACACGTCGTTTTCATCTACCATTTTTTCTTTGCCTTTATTTACTACAGCCCACTCTGCTTTGCCTTCATTTGCCTGGATGTTGGCAGCCAGCACCTGCAGCAGCGTGCTTTTTCCACTACCATTAGGTCCTGTAATGGCATAAGCCGTTCCGGCGGTAAACAGTGCGTCCACATTTCTAAAAATCCAATCCCGGTTGAAGCGTTTCCCGGCATTCGAAAGACGGATGGTCATGGCTGATAATGTATGTATGATAAAAATCAAACTCTGTCAATACGATTGGCTCAGATATAATAAAACCCTTCTTGCGGGAAGGGTTTTATTATATGCATGATTTCCAGGAAGAACGTTACTTTTTTGTTTTATCGCGCAGTTCCTGCAGTTTTTTCTGTGTTTCTACGGTTTGCTGAAAGCGTTCCTGCCATTTGCTTTGCTGCTTTGGCGTTTTTCGTTTTACTTCTATTTCAGCCAATATTTTATCGTGGTTGATGATATAGTTCTGAATCACAAACTGAATAGCCCAGTGTAATGACGTTAGACACCGTATAATACCACGTAAGTGCAGCAGGCAATCTGTTGAAGATAAACAAGAGCACAAATGGGAAAATATAAGGCATATACTTCATGGCAGGATTGCTCTGATCGGGCGTCATGCTCATGTTGTAAAAGGCAATCAAAAAGTTGGTAAGCACAGCCGTGAGTGTAAACAAGCTTACGTGGTCGCCATAGTTGAAAGGCACGCTAAACGGCAGATGAGCGATAATGTCGTAGCGCGACAAATCGTTTGCCCATAAAAAGCTTTGCCCGCGAAGCAAAATATTGCTGCTGAAAAAGCTATACAAGGCAAAGAAGATCGGAATCTGCAATAGCGCGGGTATACAACCTCCGAGCGGATTTACACCTGCTTCCCTGAATATCTTCATCTGGTCCATGGCATAAGCCTGCTGATCGTCGCCGTGTTTCTTCTTCAGTTCTGCCAGTTCGGGACGCAACACTTTCATTTTTGCACCGCTCAGATAGCTGCTGTATGTAAGAGGCGATGTCACCAGCCGGATGAATAAGGTAAGCAGTGCGATCACCCAACCGAAGTTTTTGATGAACGTGGCGAGGAAATCGAACACCGGCATAATTATCCAGCGGTTAATATATTTTACAAAAGAGTAAATACCGGAGCCAAGATCTACAATCTCTTCCATGCCATTGTCGTACTTTTCAGCGTATAGTAGGCGTTGGGTCCATAATACAACTGCAGGGGAATGGTAACATTGGCAGCCGGAGGTGCCTGTATCTGCATGGCTGCATTTGCCAGGTACAGCATTTTGGAACTGTCGGGCTGAGAGTTCATCTCGGCTTTGCCCGATTTAAACTTGTCTTTTGAAATAATTGTGGTATTGAAAAACTGCTGTTTAAACGAAAACCAGTTGGTAGGTTCGTCAAATTCCTGGTTGGCACCGCCGGTGGCACGTTCGAAGTCAAACCCGTCTTCTGCTGTATAATAGCAAATACGCGACTGTTCTTTTTCGTAAGCACCTGAATACTGGTGCTGCATTACCGAAATATTCCAGTGAAAATTAAGAACATTATTGGTTAAAAGCTGGTTGGCGCCATTCATACCAATGGTCCAGTCGATCATGTAATTGTCGGGGCGAATGGTGTATTGATGCACAATTTTCTGCCCGTTGCCCGACGTAAGAGTATAAGATATTACCTGGCTGCCATCGGTTGCCTTGCTGATGGTAGGCGAAGAAAAATACAGGTTTGAAGTTTCCGCACTTTGATTGTTGCCGGTATTAATGGTGTAACCAATGGCGTCGGTTTTGCCGCCCGACAGCACAACGGGAAGGCTGTCTGTAGATTTAAAATTCTTGAGCTGCACACTTTTGATCTGTCCACCTTTATTGCTAAAGGTTACTTTCATCAGGTTATTTTCAACAACTTTTTCTTCTTCCGAGCCGATGCCTGCGTTTTGAAAAGCGCCTGCCTGCGCCAATCTGGATAAAGTGTCGTTGTGTAAAGAATCGTTATATGCCTGCGCCGGATCTACCGTTTTTATTTTGGTTGCCTCTACCCTTGCAATCGAATCCTGCGCCCGCTGCTGAGCAGCCTGCAACACAGCCTGTTGCTGATTGGTATACCAGAAATAAACAAAGAACAAAACCCCCAGAAGCACAAAACCAATAATGGTATTTTTATCCGCTTTCATTGAATTCAAAAAAAATTTGAGCGGCAAAGGTAGCAATTGACGCGGGATTGGAATCGTTAAGTTGGTAGAACGGAATTTTACCAAAAAGGACAAGCTAAGATACACCCTCCCGGACCGGGAAATTTCCTTCTTTTTATATGTATTTATACAAAACTACCCATCGCAACGGGGCAGTCTACAACTCATTATCTTTACACTATGGCAAATAAAATTGTACTGGCAATTACGGGAGCCAGTGGATCTGTGTATGCAAAACTATTGCTTGACAAGCTTGTGCAGATACCTGACCAATGGCAGGAATTAAGCGTGGTGATGAGCGCTAACGCAAAGGAAATTTGGAAAACAGAACTGGACAATGAAAGCTACAACGACTATCCCGGTTCGTTATTTTGACAAATTCGACTTTTCGGCGCCATTTGCTTCCGGCTCTGCCAGGTACAATATAATGATAGCCGCCCCTTGCAGCATGGGAACGCTGGGTCGTATAGCTGCCGGCACCAGCGACGATGTGGTGACAAGAGCTGCAGACGTGATGCTGAAGGAGCGGCGAAAGCTGATCCTTATGGTGCGCGATACGCCTTACAGCCTCATTCACATCAGGAATATGGAAACTGTCACGCTTGCCGGCGGTATCATCTGCCCCGCAACGCCTTCTTTCTACAGCAAACCAAAGACAATAGAAGAAGTAGCCGCTACGGTGGCAGACCGCATTCTCGATCTGGCAGGTTTGCAGATTGCCACGTACCGCTGGGGAAAATAAACTTGCGCCGCTTTCTGCTGTCTGCAACTGCAATATTCTCCACGGCAATATTTGCTTACGCCATGGCTTCGTGCAGTTGTACAGCACTTTTGCGCTTACGCATATAAAAATAAAGGATAAGGAAAGCAACAATGAGCAGTACCGGGAATTGTAGCATGTCGCATTGATGATTTCAGGACCGGCAGCAGCTTTCGCGTTGTTTAGGGCTGATGTCATTTCAGATGTGGCATTGGCTCCCGAATACGCTTCAAGGTCGGCGCCCGCAGGCAGTTTTTTTGCCAGAAGCTCATCATAATATCCACCCATAAAAATCATGTACACCGAAACGGCAAACATGCCTGCGCCACCCATCAGGTTAAGCCCGACAGCACCGGTTTTAGGCAGGTTTTCAGAAACAAACCCAATCATCGTCGGCCAGAAATAACAAACGCCGATACCAAACACCAACGCGCCGGCATAGAGCATTCCACCCGTAAAATGTCCTAACATATACAAACCCAAAGCGGCAAATACCGCCGACATGAGCAGCACACCCTGAGGTGCAAGCCGGTGCACGACAGGACCGGCAAAGCCACGACCCACAACCATTACTCCGGTTTCGATAGCTAATAAGAGAATAGCATTATCCGACACGTTTTTCAACAACACATCTATCCACTGACCGGTAAACAGTTCTGTGATTGCGGTACCAAACATCAGGATGATCATCACGATAAACAACGGATTAGCCAGCGCGCGATACATGTCGCCGGTAGAAACGCCTGCAGCCACGCGCTCGGTAACCGGAAACTCCAGTTTGGAAAACAAGTAACCATAGATAATGGCTGGTATAAACATGATGCCTACCTGCAACTGCCAGATATCGATGCCGGCAACGTGGATTCCTTTTGTAAAATAAACCAGCAGTGACCCAATGACAATGCCACCGGGAAACCAAAGGTGAAAATGATTCAGCTTGGTTGTTTTGTTGTCGGTATACAGCGACGTTACCAAGGGGTTACAGGCAGCTTCCACCGTGCCATTTCCCAAACCAATAAACAAAGTAGAAATAAACAGGCTGGCAAAACCCTGCGCAAAAATAGTGAGCAGAATGCCTGCCAGGTGCAGAAAGCAAGCCATGAGCAGGAGGCGCTTCATACCAATAATGTCTACCAGCATTCCACCTATGATAATCGCCAGCGGAAAACCCCAGAAGGCAGTACTGGCAATCATGGCAAGCTGCGATGCACTTAAGTGAAACTGTGTACCCAGGTCGCCGAGGATACCGGCGCGGATGCCAAACGACAACGACGTAACAAGCAGGGCAACGCAGGACGCAATGAAAAGTTGATTTCGGTTAATTGAGTTCATGGCAAACAATCGTATTTATAGTCAATAATAAACCCGCATGATGGCAGAGAAAAAACAGCGGTTAACAAACTTAAAATAAAAATTGAAGCCGCCAAACATCAAATGTAAATCATACACCAATCGGGCAGGCACCAATGGCTATTTTGCCAATGGAAAGTCCTAAAACATTACATTTATGCGTCATCTAGTAAATGTCAGTCTTATCGGCACTATACACAATGCCTGCCTGCCGCCTGATCTCGTCAAGCACCTGCATCAGTTCGAGGCTGTCGGTATGTGTCATAACAGGGCTTTCTGTTAGTCCTTTGCGCAGACATTCGCACACATGCTGTGCTTCATGATTGTAACCATGACCTTGCCCGCGGTCTACCGGCACAATTTGTTTGGTATCGGGCGCGCCGGGATAAAATTCAATGGTAGCATCAGAAGAATAAAACCGGTGCGTGAGGCGGATGCGGCCCGTTGGTACCGCAGATATCAGCTTCGGTTGCAAGGTTGGAGGCAAACGTGGAAAACAATTGCGCGATCGCGCCATTCTCATACCCAAACCAGATGGCAATCTGCTCGTCTACGCCGGTAGCTGCAGGTGTCATCATTGCCTGGATACTATTTGGGTTTTCCCAATACGCTCATAGCCATAAACACATTGTAAATACCGATATCGAGCAGCGAACCGCCTGCCAGTGCCGGATCGAACATGCGGGGAGCTACAGGCGGCACAGGCGCAAAGCCAAAATTGATGAGTACCGATTTCACCTCTCCCACTTTTTGCTCTGCCAGCAGGTTCTGAAGCTGCTGTAGTTGGGCAAAAACTTGCTCCACAAAGCTTCCATCAAAAACAGTTTTTTTTCTTTTGCCTTTTGGATCATTGCCGACACTTCTTTGCTATTTACGGCAAATGCTTTTTCACACAGTACGGCTTTTCCAGATCGAGGCAAAGCATCGTGTTTTTGATAATGTTCACTGTGCGGCGTGGCTATATAAATAACGTCGACATGTTCATTTTCACCAATTCTTCATAACTGCCATGCGTATAGGCTACGGGAAAATCTTTGGCAAACGCATTCGCCGATTCGATGCTGCGCGCACCGGCAGCTACCAATATGGCATCGTCTACAAGTTTGAGGTCTAATGCAAATTTGCGGGCAATACGGCCACAGCCTAATATGCCCCAGCGAATTTTATCTGGCATTATTGAACATCGTTTAAGTGGAATAAAATAATTGGGAAGGCAAAGGTAGGCAGGTATTTCGATGGTTTGCAACGCAAAGTATATACAGGGCAAGAAACTAATATTTACGGAAATGTGAAAAGACAACCTTGCAGTCTACATAGATATTTGTAGTTTCATGGGAAAAAAAATGCCTGCACAGATGTGCAGGCACGACTTATAGTTTAGAAACCCAAGAAATTATAAGATAGTATTTCTTCTTGAAAACATGGCTCTTTTAGAAAGTTCCTGCGTTTTTCTTACACGCTGAATGTTCCATAAATCGGCGATGCCAAAACTCTTTTTGTTTGTGAGGATAAAGTTAGTGTTTGCCACGGTTTCTTTCACTTCTTTCGTCAAAATTTCAAATTCCTGTGCACCCATCTCAATGATAGTGCTGGTCACATTGCTGTTCATACATTTTGTTTTTAAAACATAAACTAATCACAGCAAGCGTTCGTTAAAAAGCGAATTCGTTTACTTCTGCAGAAGATATTGTATAAAGGGTTAATGCAGTTTGCCGCGGTTCATCGTGTAGTAATCCTTTAGAATTGCGGCGCAAAGATAAGCGTGTTTACGTCATCATCCAAATGTTCTCTACACAAATGGCAGATGACCGTTTCAGGCGGCAGAAACTGCGGTGCAAATGGTATGATAAATGATATGGAATAATGAAGAGAATAAACACAGAATTTCAAAAATAACAGATTGATGAAGATTGCTTTTCACGGCGCAGCTCGCACGGTTACTGGCTCAAAACACTTACTTACATTAGACAACGGCACACAAATATTACTCGATTGCGGAATGTTTCAAGGCATGGGCGATGCTACCGACGACCTGAACAGCAGTTTAGGATTTGATGCAAAGGAAGTGAAGTATTTACTCCTGTCTCACGCACATATCGACCACAGCGGGCTGATTCCCAAACTGGTAAAAGAAGGCTTTGAAGGCGCTATTTATTGCACAGCCGCCACGCGCGATCTTGCCATGCTTCTGCTGCAGGACAGTGCGGACATTCAAAAAAATGAAACGCAGCTGCAAAACACGCACCGCCGCAAAAACGACGAAACCCTTGAACCGCTCTACAGCATGGAAGACGTGGAAAAGACAAACAGTCTTTTCAAAACTATCGGCTTCGAAGAATGGATAACGCTGGAAGAAGGTGTTGACATTTATTATAACAATACAGGACACATTATCGGCAGTGCCGGCATTACTATCCGGATTACAGACAACGAACAAACGAAAACCATTCATTTTAGCGGCGATGTGGGCAGATACAGCGACGTGATTCTATGCGCACCGCAATGTTTTCCGCAGTCAGATTTTATCCTTCTCGAAAGCACGTATGGCAACAGCATTCACGATGCACAGTTTCGCGCGCTCGACACGCTGATGAAGCACATCAAACACACCTGTGTGGAAAAAGGCGGCAAACTCATCATTCCTGCCTTTAGCGTGGGCCGCACACAGGAACTGCTGTATTTTTTCAACCAGCTGAGCCTGGAAAAACGATTGCCAAACATTCCAGTGATTGTAGACAGCCCGCTAAGCCAGGAAACTACACTCGTGGTAAAAAAATACCCGGCGCTTTTCAATGAGCGCCTTCAAAAAGTGATGGAAGTGGATGATGACCCGTTTGATTTTCCGGGTCTTCGTTTTACGCAGGTAGTAGAAGAAAGCAAGCAACTGGAGCATATGCACGATCCCTGCATTATTATTTCTGCCAGTGGCATGGCCGATGCAGGACGCATCCGTCACCACATCAAAAACAATATTGAGTTTGAAAAAAATACCATCTTGCTGGTGGGCTATTGCGACCCCAACTCGCTTGGCGGCCAACTGATGAACGGCGCACGAAGGGTAAAGATTCACGGTAGCGAATATGCCGTGCATGCAGATATAGAAGTAATGCGCAGCATGAGCGCCCATGGCGATGCCGACGACCTGTGCCGCTATCTTTCCTGCCAGGAAGCAGCATCCGTGAGCTGCATATACCTTGTGCACGGAGAAAACGAAGTGCAGCAGGATTTTAAAAAGAAACTAATGCTTAAAGGCTACGAACAGGTGATTGTACCTGATCTGCATACAGTTTGCGGTCTCAACGAAGTAGTGCAGCAGACGAGGCCGAAGTTGCATAAAGTAACCTTTTCCAATATTTTCTTCAGATAAAGGAAAAAATATTTGCAGCATAAGCTGCTGACAATTACTTTTGCACTCCCAAATACAAAACGGAGCGTTGGTCAAGGGGTTAAGACACCTCCCTTTCACGGAGGAATCACGGGTTCGATTCCCGTACGCTCTACAAATAAAGCGCTGAAAAACAGCGCCTTTATCTTTTACACGTCCAAAAAGACATCCACAAAAAAGCGAACTGTACACAGAATTCAAAACCTCAAATGAATCTGTTATGCAGTCCATTTTATCTCCTTTTAAGCCCGCAAAAGTCTATACCGGCAAGTCTTATTGGTACATTTACTACCATTTTAAGAACCCACAAACGGGAAAATTCGAGCGATTCAAAGAATACTTCAACGTTAATCGCATTCAAAACAAGACCGAACGGAAAATTTATGCACAGGAAATTGTCAAATTTATTGACGAAAAGCTGAAGGCAGGTTTCAACCCCTTTGAACGGCTCACGATCAGGCAGGATGGCGCCCTGCTTTTGCATATGCTCGATTACCTCTTTGCCCTGATGACTGCCAACGCAAGCAAACCCACCATCAATACCTATATTTCGATGATTAACCGCCTGAAACGGTATATCGAAGCCAGGGAGCTAACACTCCTTCCTTTCAGCAGCATTGCGCTGCCATTTGCCAACGACTTTACCGGCTGGATGAAAAATGAAGAGAAGCTATCTAAAAAAACGGTGAACTCTACTTTAACACACCTATCCAAAATCTGGAAAGAATCGATAAAATATAACCTGACGGTGACAGATCCTTTTGCCCTAGTGGAGCGTGTGAAGCGCGACATCAACGTGTCGGAAGCCGATGAGGACGTATTTGAGCCGCTGACCTATGAGGAGCTGCAGAAAGTGTTTGCCTCTATCGGGCGCGACAAACGGACATTCATACGTTATCTGGCTGTGATTCTCTATGCCTGGGCGCGACCGGTGGAGGTATGCCGCCTGCGCGTGAACCAGATAGACCTGGCGAGCGGCTGGATTAAGTTTAAAAAGGGCACCACGAAAAACCATCGGGGCGGCTTTGTACAGATTGTGGAGCCGCTACGTGCCTACCTGCAGGAGATAGACCTCAAACAATACCCTGGGCATTTCTTTGTGTTTTCGAAAGACGACTACCTGCCCGGACCGGAACAGCGCTGCCCGAAAACGGCGCTGAAGCAATGGACGAAAATGGTGGTAGACAAACTGGAAATTGACAAACGCATGTATGCGCTAAAACATACCGGCAATATCTGTACCTGCAGAATAACAAGGGCACATTGACCTGAAATGGCAGCAGATGCAGAACCGGCACAGCACAGCGCTATGACGGACAAATACAACCGGCAGCTGGGTGCTTATTTTATTGATGCGGACAGTGTGAAATTCAGGGAGTTCTAGGTGAGAAAAGCCCCTGTGAGTCAGAGGCTTTTGAATTTTATTCGAAGCAACCGGTGGGGTGCTCTTTTATTTTTAGAAAAAGCTGTAGGTGTTTAATCTGCTGCTCGAGAAGGTTGTGCAACTGCTGGCGAATAAAACGTCATCGGATTGCTGCATTTGCGTTGCCAGCAACGTACCACTTCAATATTGCCATTTATGCTTTGCATGATGTCTTCGTTGGCATCGAAGTCCCATATTATTAATGTTACCAGTTCGGCCTGTACCGGGTGTGGTTTGTAGTCAAATTTCTTTTTGAGATAATGGAGTTCATTGTACAGTTTCCCGAGTTGCTGGTCGTTTAGGGAAACCGTTGGTTTGTTAGTAGTTGTCATTGGATCTTGTCGTTTTGGTTTGAAGATTTGGTTGTATGCAGTGCCAAGAATACCGAAAACTTTCCGGTTTTCCATTAGGTTTTTGCTGGTGCAGGTGACGGAAAAGTTTTCGGATGCATACCAGGATTTGTCTTCCTGGATAAACTCTTTTGGGTACCGCCTGCGGCGCGAATAGCCGGTTTTTGGGTTGTAGCCGCAGCGGGTGAGCACTTCTTTGTAATCGAAGAAAGGAACGCCATCGGAAATGAGGGAGGGAATACCGGTGAAAAGGGCTTCTGTGGTGGGCAACTGAAAGATTTTGACAAGGTGCTTTTCGACTTCTATAAAATAGCGGCGCACCTGGCTGCCAATTTTGCTGCGCTCGAGCATGGCAAGTTCTTTGGCCATGTCAAGGGTAAGGAGGTAGTCGATTGACCGTCTGCCGCCCGAACTTTTAGATAAATTTATCTGAAAGTCCCTGTTTTCTACGAAGTCAAAATCTTCAATTTTGTCTTGAATCCAATGGGAGAATTGCTGTTTTGATTCTAATCGTTTGTGAAGGAGGCGGGCATCAATGAAGATTTGGTTATCTCTTTCGATGAATGGAAGAAGTTCGTTTCCTGAACCACTGGCAGTTGCGCCACTATCACTGATAGCGGAAAACTGTTTTTTGTTTACTACGACAGTCATGTCTATAAAATAAAAAATACCGGAGGTGACTGTCGCAGATCATGGAGTGCATGAAGAAGCCGATAGGCGTTACCGCTCTATCCCTCCGGCTTATCTTGAATAAATTTGTTATTGAGTTTTCCATTTTATCTACGAACAGTCGAGACAAATGTAGGAAGATTCTTGAATTGCCAAATTAAAAAACTTTGATTGCTGCTATTGATACAACTTCTTTACTGAAAGAACCAGCGTTGACTTTGGCGGAAACATTCAAAGTTTTATTCAAAAGATTTATGTTGGATAGCGGAATAGGAAAAACAAAATAATTATTGAATGTGTTCGGAAAATAATCATCGTTGGCTGAAAGAACAAATTGACTGACTATGTCCCTTTGGACAGAGCTATCAAAGCCAGAAGGATTTTTATAATACTGAGAAGTATCGGCTAAACCTTGACTGATGGTTAAGAGTAAATCATCTTCTAAAAGTGCAATGCTTATTGTATCAATATTAATATTGCTTTGATATACATGAATG